>NZ_FRCP01000005.1 GCF_900142955.1 Anaerosporobacter mobilis DSM 15930
ACCTCAAATGGTTCGGCAACAATTTCGCCATCTGAGCTAAGAATAGCAACCATACTTTTAGATTTAGAAACATCAACACCGACAGCAATCATGATAGTCCTCCTTTATGTATTATTATGATTGGTTCCAACATCTCATAATCAACTCATGTTCGTTAGTGACACGGGAGCAACGTCCCAACTTGCTGAAGCGAATGTAAGATAATGAGAGCTGGCTGACAAGTTTAGCTACGGGCGTGGTGTCCCAATTGATAGATTACGTCAGCCAATCAACCTCATCATAACAAAAAAATAAGAATAGAGACAATATTCTCTACTCTTATATAGTACGAATTGATTTTTAATAGTACCAATATTGTATATAGTACCGTTATTTATAAAACAATTAGGTAATGTCCTTGGTTCTTCTACATACATACTGATCATATACTCTACTTCTTTATTTATGCTTCTGTGATTTCTTTTAGCAATGCGCTGCAACTTATCTTTAGTATGCTTATCACACTTTATAAACATATGTAGTTTACTCCCCTTTATCAGCTTGTACATTATTAAGCTACTTTGTATTTATGTTTTGTGTATTCACATTTCCTATGTTGTGTATAGTACCCTCGTTATTAATCTGTTGTAGATGAATCGTTCCATTATTATTCTCATATTCCTTTATAAACTTAAGAACAATATATTCTAATTCCTTACTTAATGTTCTGTTCTCTTCTTCTGCTATTATCTTTAATTTATCAATTGTATCTTGAGTTGTATAGGCTATTAATCTTGGCTTGTCGCTTGGCATAATATCTCCTTTAAAATATTTCAATATAATTACAAATTAGTGTTGACACGGTAACGCTACTTTAGTATAATAACAATATACAAAAGTGGTGTTACTTTACACCTACCGTAATATTACTCGATAGTTCTCGGATTGCTATCTAAAAAAATCGAAATGTAGTCATTAAAAACATAACATATTTTAACAAGTGTGTCAAGGTGGCACACCTTTTAAGGGGGAATTGAGTGGATAAAGAATTGAAAAAGTTTCATCTTGCAAAGTGTATTAAGAGAATGAGTGAGATTGAATCAAGAAAATTTGTTAGTTTTGAAATTCGTAAAAGTGCTACTGAACGTATTAATAATGATATTATGCTTGCATGTAAAAACGGTGTAATTTCAATGAAATCGGTAAATGATGTAACTATATTTCGTGGATTAAACGAAAATGAAATATTAGCAATTTTGGGATAGAGAACTTGGTTTACGCAATAAAAACACTACTGCTAAGTGCAAAAATGTGTTCCGTTCCCCCTCTCCCTTAAGTGGTGAGATTATGGATAAAATAGAAATCAATTTCACTAAAGATATCAAGAAAAAGAACATAAGAAGTAATTTCGAATTTATGCTTAACTACTATTTGGGCAGAATCGAATTGACGAATAAGAACAACTTATATGAAGTTGAGTATCGTGCGCAATGTAGCGCAGATAACATGATTTACATAGCTTTGAAAATTGGTTTAATAGAACATGATGAATATAAAAGATTATACCGTATTATCTTTCATCAGACTAAAATGTAAATTAGGATTTAGTAAATTTAGAAAGTGGGTTGAATTTATGTGTTCCATGAATTGTGTATTATGTGGTTTTTGTACTATGAAATATAAAATTACTCATGGTAGTGTATCACATGAAAAGCTTCGTTATTGCAATTATTATAATATGTGGGTTCATGAAGTTGTTCGTTCATATAAAATAGGAATATTAAGCTAAAACTTAGGGGGTGACAATTATCGATATTTCGTCTATTGATTTAGAAATACATAAACTACAGAAAAAAATTACTGCTATTAAGGACCTTAGAGAACAAAAGAGAAAGGACGCAGATATTCGCTTAGTATATTCAGACGTACACTGTAACGTATCACTAGAAATATATGAGCGTGCTTTACAAGACTTAAAGCTACAGAAACACCAACTTGCATTACAAAATACATATGAAATGTTAGCCTAGAACAATATGGGATAACTCAGGTTTAACGAAATAATTTGTATGCTTTTTAACATTATTAACTTCAAATCTATTACCCCATATAAAATATCATTAAAATGAATTATACAGGGTTTATTCTATAAAATCTTCAATTTCATTTTAATTTTAACATACTTTGTATATAGATTAACTATTTCATTGACATTTTTACTAAGATTTATTAATAACACCCATATAACTAATGTTATCTATAAGGCATATAGAAAACATATATTTATATAGCCAAATCACAATATTGAAATTTTTTATTGCAAATTCATATTATATACATTATACATTAATAACACATCATTCGATAAAGATGGTTAAATATCAAGTTAAAAATATAGATTTTGTAACTATATAAACGATTAATTGATGCATTGATTTACATATTTACAATATGTTATTTAGCATAATAACATGTATTTTTCTTTATAACATATATAATATTGTTAATAATGTATTCTATCAGTTATTAAAAATTTATTAATTGTACATATTGCCACTTTTACATATTGATTATGTAAACATTATATGTTATTATAACGATGTGATAATCATTTAACAAAGTTTACAACATTTAAGGAGGATTTTTACTTATGAAAGGTTTTGCAATGCTAGAAATTGGTAAAGTTGGTTGGATCGAAAAAGAAGCCCCTACTTGTGGCCCATTAGACGCTATATGTAAACCATTAGCTATTTCTCCATGTACTTCAGATGTACATACAGTCTGGGCAGGCGCCATAGGCGATCGACATAATATGATTTTAGGACATGAAGCGGTAGCTGAAGTTGTTGAAATTGGCTCCTTAGTAAAAGAGTTCAAAGTTGGTGACAGAGTTATTGTCCCTGCTATTACTCCTGATTGGGGATCACTTGAAGCACAAGCAGGTTATTCTATGCATTCTGGCGGAATGTTAGCAGGCTGGAAATTCTCCAATTTTAAGGACGGTGTTTTTGGTGAATTATTCCATGTTAATGAAGCAGATGCTAATCTTGCTCTTCTACCAGATGGTGTTGATTTAGCTTCAGCTACCATGCTTTGTGATATGGTTCCTACGGGATTTCATGGTGTTGAATTGGCAGATGTTCAATTTGGTGATACAGTTGCAGTTATCGGTATTGGACCTGTTGGGCTTATGTCTGTTGCTGGTTCTGCTTTACGAGGGGCTTCTCATATTTATGCTGTAGGATCACGACCAAATTGTATTCAAATCGCTAAAGAATATGGCGCAACGGATATTATTAATTACCGCGAAGGTGATATCGTTGAACAAATCATGGAAAAAACACATGGTAAGGGGCTGGACCGAATCGTAATTGCAGGTGGTGATGTTCATACTATAAATCAAGCAATTCAGATGTTGAAACCAGGCGGTAAAATTGGTAACGTTAACTACTTAGGTGAAGGTGATTATATAGATATTCCTAGAGTTGAATGGGGATGTGGTATGTCGCATAAAACGATTGCTGGAGGATTAATGCCAGGTGGTAGACTAAGAATGGAGAAATTAGCTTCTCTTTTAGAGACTAAGAAACTAGACACAAGCAAATTAATTACACATACATTCAATAGTTTTGATAAGGTTGAAGAAGCCCTCTTTCTAATGAAAGATAAACCGAAAGATTTAATTAAACCTGTTGTAATTTTATAATACTATTAGTAGAGCCGATGAATTATCATTAGACTATATTAAGCGATTGAGTTTAGGAGATTGAAAAAAGAAGCAAGCGAATTATTTATATTCACTTGCTTCTTTTATTATAGATATTGCCGATGCAACACTAACACCGAAACGTTCACAACCTAAATCGGCCATCTCTATCACAGTATCTAGTGTACGAATTCCTCCAGCTGCTTTTATAAGAGCACGATCTCCTACTACTTCTTTCATGGATTTAATTATTTCTGGAGTAGTTGGTTTTCCTGACCAACCAGTTCCACTTTTTACGAATGTAGCACCAGCTTGAACTGCAATATCACAAGCTTTACGTAACTCAGATTCTGTTAAATAAGTCGCTTCAATGATAACCTTAACAGGTATTCCATTTGCTTCCTCCACAACTTTCCTTATATCTTGTAAGACATAGTCGTAGTTCATTGACTGCAACATACTATAAGCCATTACCATATCTATCTCTTTACAACCAAGAGCTATAAGTTCTTTTGTTTGAAACACTTTGGATTCTGTACTATCACATCCGGATGGAAATCCAACAACACCACCCACTTGAATATCTTCTTCATCACGTAATTCATTTATTACATAAGGTGTATAGCATGGCAATGTAAACACAGTAATAAATCGATATTTTTTCGCATATGTAATCATTGAATCAATATCTGTCTTCGTATCTGTACTTTTTACACAGCTTACGTCTATATGTCTATTTAACTGTTTTAGAAACGTATTACTTATTCTTCTCATCACCACGATATCTCCCCATCATACTAGTATTTAACTCATATTTACTTCCGATAATTTTAACTTTATCAAAACAAATTGGTTTATTCTCATAGTAACAAACTCGTTTAATGCAAAGTAAGGCTTCGCCCACAGCTATATTTAGCATTTGAGCTTCCTCAAATTCTGCATTTTTAGCATAAATAGTATCAGAAGCTTCATCAATTTTAATCTGATAAGTATCTTCAAGAAACTGGTATAATGCAGTAAATTTATTGGAGTATTTGACTACGTCAGGGACCATACTAGCTTTTACGTAGTTTTTCATAATAACGATAGGGTTATCATCTGCTAATTGAATACGTTGAAATCTGGCAACATAATCCCCTACATTAAGTTGCAGTGCCTCTGCGATCTCATAGGTAGCCTGCATTATGTCAATATACATGCTTTGTGTTTTAACTTCATAGCCCTTTTGGCGTAACGTCTCGGTAACAGATACGACATGATTCAAACTTTGTTTTGGTTTAAAATCTAATACAAGTGTTCCACGCCCTTGTTTTACATCAACTAGATGATCTTCCACCAGCATCTTTACAGCTTTTCTTATGGTTATTCTACTAACACTAAATAATTGCTCAAGATCACTTTCGATAGGAAGCATATCACCGATTTGATACTTTCCATTTAATATTTCTTGCTTTAATTGTTTATAAACAAGCATATAAGACGGTAGTTTAGTACTCATTAAACTTTCTCCTATTTCATTTATAGTATTTTCTATTATTTACTATAAATCAAAATTGAAACAATGACAACCAAGTCTTTGAATAAAGCCTATTCATTATAAATTATATTTTATCAAATTCATTAAAACATTATAATTTGGACATTTTTCCCTGACTGTTATCACTAAGCATACAATTTACTTGTAATAAGCAATTTTCCTAAAAAATATTCGTTGCATACGTTCTCCCTTAAATTATATATATTTTTCATTAATAAAGCACCAAAAACCGTGTAGAATACGGAATTTTTATACTTAATGTAAATATTAACTTACTGAGTTAGTGTTTTAATTAATACTATACTCAACAGTAAAATTATACCATTCACACAACCAAAATACCACTATTAAAATTGGTAAAGATTTTAATATATTGCTACAATGAACTTCCTGAGGAATTAAAAAAAATGCAAATACAAATTTTATGTAACTATTCGTACTTGCATTGTTTTTCGTTAACTCATATTACTTGAACTTTAGACTATAATATTAAATATAATATTTAATTAACTTATTACATCTAAAACCTTCTCAATGCAAGCAATTGGTTCTACCATAGGAACATTGAATTTTTTTATTAGCTGCATTTTTCTTTCCTGAATATCTTCTATCGTTTTTTCTTCATATTGCCCATAGCCCACCTCAATCTTGTCCGGTAATAAGAATGCTAATGGTTTCTTTCCCTCACAATAAATCCTTATAAGTTCTAAACAGTCTTTTATCGCATCATCATCGTCAAAACCTACAATAAGCAAAATTACATCTGGATCATATTCAATCATATTAGATAACCTTATTAGATTACCATAGATATTATCCTTTCCGTTATAGGCTAATCCTTGTTGAGAAGCCTTTATAATATACTCATCGCCATTATTTATGCAATTGGTAGCTAGAGCCTTTGTATATTGATTATACTTTATAGGATCTGGTAAGATCTCCAAGAATCTAATTGGGTCAACATCATATTGTTGAAACAAATCTGCCGTAGGTTCTGTAATCAGGGCACTTGCTTTTCGTCCTCTTTCTTTTAATGCTCTTAATAAATACATTTGTGCAGTAAATTTTCCAATACAGGATCTGGTTCCATAGATCCCTATCTTTGTTGATTCAGTCGTACTTTCTTTGCTTTTCGTATTTTCAATATATTCTAATACCTGTTCCCTCGTCTTAGTAAAGGTATGTAACACAATATTATTATCCTTAATCCATCTGGATAACTCTGGATTCGTTATCTCATGGGTACTGACTATCTTAATTCCAAGATCATTCGCCTTTTTTAGTACCTCTTTCCACCGTTCTTGTAGATTGTATTTGCTATAGATATCTGCAAAATGATGAATCGGTGCTCCGCCATCATTCAGTATTAAAGTGTCAACCTCATTAAATGCTTTGTCAATATCATCTTCTACGGTTACTCCTATTGGCTCACCGTATATCACCTCTCCCACATCTTCACCGATATGAATGGAAAAATCTATTACGGATGTAATATTAAATGCCAATAAGTCTCTAAACCTTATTAACCCCTGTGATATTTTATTAAATGGATACAATGCTACATTCTTCATATAAGTTTCCTCCTGTATTAAATATTAATGTTTCAGAACTACTCTTTCACAATAGTAGTTCTAAAGTGGCTAATTAAACTCAAACTTCGCACTTGAAGATTTCTAGGAATAGCTTATTGCTATATTCAATGAAAAAACCATTCTCACTTAGATTGTGTCAAGTTTATTCTACGGATTCGTTAAATTTCTTAAAGTATGTATTCTTGCTTAGCAATACACTTACTATTAACATAATAATACCTGACACCACAAGAATCTGGTCCCACTTTGCAAATTCTAATATTCCACCAAATATCCATATACCAATTGTGCTTGAGAGCATTATAGTAACATTAAAAACGGCAAATACACGCCCCCTAAGGTTTTCTGCTACTCTTACTTGAAAGTATGTATAGAGTGGAACGTTCTGCATCACATTAAGAATTCCAAGAATGATTAATAATAAACTAAAGGTAATCGTGATGACCCATCTAGAATCAAACAAAGGTACCTTAAGATTCGGAAAACAAAACATAATCATAATGAATGCTTGTGCTGATATTAATACAAAAACATGTTTGATTAACCTAAAGGTGTCTTTCTTAACCGACAATAAAAAGCCACCAATGATTGCGCCTGCTGCCCAAGATCCTTGTATAACGGACAACTGAACTCCTGATACTTTTAACACGTTATAATTAATATACGGTATTACTAATGCTGATAAAGGAGAAAAGACCAAATTAACTAATAACGTAATTGTAATAAAAAAAGTTGTTGTTTTTTCCTTCAAGATGTATTGGAATCCAAGTTTAATTCCACTAAGATATCCTTCCTTTTTAGGAGTGTCTATACTAATACCTCTTTTGGTTTCCATGATGATAAAGGTTTCAGAAATACCAGAGAGAATAAATGATATCCCATCAATTAATAATATGTATTGCAAACCTATTGTTTTATAGGCAACTGCACCTACAACGGGTCCTAGGATATTAATCAATGAACCAACTGTCGTAAAAAGCGAATTTGCTCTTGCAGTATTCTTTTCTCCTACAATATTAGGAATCGATGTACTAATTGCTAACCCGAAAAAAGATTGTGTAACAGCTAGTATAACTTTAAAAACAATTAGCATAAGTATACTTTGCGGATTTAAGTGAAACATACACATAAATGTTAATACTATTATCCCGCTTAAGATATCCGTAATGACAATTGTTTTCTTCTTATCGTGCTTATCTACAAAGGAGCCAGCAATTAAATTAACAAGCATATTGGGGATTATAGAAAAGCTTAAAACCAGGGAAAATGCTGCTGCGGAATTTGTAAAGTCAAGTACATAGAGACTTAATGCAAATCCGAATACAGAGGATCCTAGTTCTGATACAAAGCGTCCAAAGATTAATAAGAAAAAATTCAACTTATAGTTTATTATTCTCTCACTTAGTATTGATTGATTATTTTCCGACATAAATCTTTTCTCCCTTGCAATTTTTATCATTTTCTTTCTCAACCTCTATGATAGTTTTGAGTTCTTCAAAATAAGTAGTTTGTTGTACATAGATTGTTTTAAGTTTCCTACACATATCTTCAACGAATTTATCCATGTTATTAATAGCATTGTTATCATTATGTATCAATTCAACCTCAGAACATATTTTCGTGCACTCTGTTATAAAACGGTCGCAGTAATCTATGTATTCTTTAGGAAGTTCTATATATTTTGATAGATCTTCTAAAAACTCCTTAAAGAACATAAATTTATACTGCCACGACCCAAAGCAAGACGATAATAATTTCTTAATCTCCTCTACATGAGTTTTATTTTCTCTAAGCATTGTAGCAATTTCTAGATATGCTCTTACGCCTATATAAAAGGTGAAATTGTTATCATTTACTTCAAAATCTAATCGTTTATTGGACAGATTAATGTCAATATTGTTCTCTAATACTTCAAGGGCAACTTGTAGATTATTCACTTGATTAATTTTGCTTAAATCAAGCTCTGTAACTGCATAAGGTAAATTCGTTGTCTGTGCATACAGTCCATCTAAAAATCTCATACCTCTTAATCCAGCAAAGGAATGATTAAAGTCATCCGTTGGAATCACTCCATAATACTTAAAGGTAGTATCGTACACTAGATATCCGTCTTCTAGAATATCAATTAGTAAGAACGTATGTGCCCTACCACTACTTTGATCTGTTACTGCAATATTATTTTCTGGGCGTATATCAAGTCTTCGTCTCCACTCCTCCTCACCAATACAATAATCTGGTGTATAGTTTAGATAATAGGTAGTACCAGAAATCATAACCAGCTCATTATCACTTAAGTGCTCTCTACAATATGCCAAGCCTGCCTCTAAGTCTTCAAAAGATTTCACCTCTTCTGTTACACCTAATTCATCAAATATATTCACTACTCCAGGTATCTTTTCTGTTGGTAATTCTCTATATTGAAGTGTGTTTTGAAGGCCTTTACCATTCACATGACCGTAGGTTACGAAAAACTTACCACCACCAACAGCAAGAAAACTTCTTTCTAGATTTACCTTTCTCTCATGCTTTAACTTCTCAAGGATTACACCGGTCATACAACCATAATAACTTGGGTATTCCGTTGTCACCTGAAAGCTTTTATTATATACCCTTCCTTTTACTAATTCTTCAGAGTCATTATCTAATGATACAGCCGCTTCTTCACATATATCTACACTACCTTCTACCTTGCAATGCTCCATAATATTAGCTATGGTTCTATATTCTAGAATAGCCTTAACAGATACAGGTATTTTAAGAGTATTTGCCTTAGAAAGAATCTTGATTGCTTTAATGGAATCACCTCCAAGTTCAAAGAAGTCATCATAAATCCCAATCCTACTAACCGAAAGAACCGTTTCCCATATGTGTACCAATTCTTTTTCTCCACTGTTTCTTGGTGGACAATAACTAATCTGTTGGTTCATTAGCCTACTAGTTATATTTATGCAGTGCGTGATTACCTCCTTTTGCTTTTCATAGAATGTTTTCTTTAATTTAACAATATTTTCTTTTTTAAACTCATTACAATCATATCGAAACGTTATGGATAACTTCTTATCAATAACCTTGCATATAATATTTAAGGCATATTGTGTCTCATCATTACTATCCACACAATCTCCAATAGGTGCATCTGATAAGGAAAATACATCGTTATAGGAATCTTCGCCGAATTGTCCAAGATAATTAAAATTGATCTCTGGTTTATACCGAAAACTCTTTCTATCATATTTCTCTAGTTCAGACATGTATTTGAGTATTCCATAGCCAATTCCCTTATTCGGCACATTCCGTAAGGTATCTTTGATAGTATTCACATATTGACCTAAGGACTCTCCAGAACTCATAGTAAGAACTACAGGATAAAAAGAGGTAAACCAACCAACAGTTCTTTTCATATTCATATTACTTATGATTTCCTCACGACCATGACCTTCTAAGTTAATCCATACGTTATCAAGACCACTCCATTCTTGTATAGCTAATCCAAGTATGGATAACAGGATCTCATTCGCTTGTGTACCGTAAGCTCTGTGTACATTCTTAAGTAAATCTGTTGTTTCTTCCGTAGAAAGAATTAATTCTTCTAACCGTACATCTCTAAATCGTCTAACTGATACCCATTGATCCTTCGGCAATTGATTGGCACTCGCTTCATTAATACCTTTCCAATATGCTAACTCGTTCAATAGTTCTTCACTCTTTGAATATAACTTTAATTCGTCAGCCCATTGTTTAAAGGAATCTGTTTTACTTGGCAAACATATGTTTGCGCCACTAATTAGTTGCTTATATCCAGTTGCAAAATCCTCAAGTAGTATTCTCCACGATACTCCATCAACAACTAAATGATGTATGATGATAAGTAAATGATCCCCTTCTTTCGTTTTACATAATCCTAGCTTTACTAATGGACCGTTTTCAAGGCTAATTCCTGCCTGAAGACAATTCGCTACATCTTCTATATTCTTATATAGATTAATGCAATTGGTTAAGTCATATATATCAAACGTTAAGGTATTCTCATTCAGTCCCGTATTATATTGAAGGACCTTTCCCTTCTTATTGGAAAATCGCATTCTTAATGCATCGTGATGTTCTACAATTTTTTCAAATACTTGTTTTACTGTTTCTTCATTGAATCCGCCTTCCTTATATAAGCAAAAAGCTTGATTCCACCAATCTTTGTGAGACAGTCTTCTTTCAAAGAAATCCTTCTGTATAGGTGTAAGTTCTACTTCACCAGTTACGATTTGCTGACAAGTAGTTCCCTCGTTATACTTTATATGTTCACTTAGCTTCTCTATAGTAGAATATAATCTTAAATCAGATACCTTTAATGCTATATTGAGTTTTTGTAACTCCATTGCCATTCTTATATCAGATGTCTCATCTCCTCCAAGATCAAAGAAATTATCGTATATACCTACCTTATCTACATTTAGGATTTCTCTCCATACATCTGCTACGATTTCTTCAAGTGTATTTCTTGGAGGAACATATTGCACCCTATCTCCCTCTACCAGGCTAATTAATTGTTTCTTATCAATCTTTCCATTATGTGTAACTGGTATTTCGTCTATATTCATTATATAGGTAGGTATCATATAATTTGGCAGATATTTAGAGAGATGCATTCTCAAATCCGTAAGATCTATGGGAGCTCTTGAAACCACAAATGCAGCTATATACTTACTACCTTGCGTAGATTCACCACATATAACTACTGCCTCTTTTACCTCCGAAAACTTGCGTATTTGCTTTTCAATCTCTTCTAATTCGATTCGAAATCCTCTGATTTTTATCTGTTGATCGATTCGACCTAGATACTCAATTTCTCCATTATTAAGACGCTTTCCAAGATCACCGGTTCGATACATCCTACTTCTTTCTATAAAAGGATTTGTGACGAATCGCTCATTGGTAAGTTCTATCTGATTAATATATCCACGACTTAAGCCTTCTCCAGCAATATAGATTTCTCCAGGAGTGCCCATTGGTACAGGTCGTAGATATCTATCCAATATATAGATTTGAACATGATCTAGATTACATCCAATCGGTATCGTTACCATTTGATCTAATTTTTCACGATCAATCACATACATGGTTGATACATCACAACACTCTGTTGGACCATATACATTCGTTACCTTTAACTCTTTTTTATGATTTAACTCAAAGAAATTACGTACTAAGTCTATGGATAATTCTTCTCCTCCAATTACAAAGTGCTTTGTTGGTAACGCAATCTTCTGATCCATAAGCATATCCATAATTATACTTAAATGTGCCGGTGTCCCATCGGACAAATGGATGTTATGTTCGATATAATAGTTGATAAGCTTTTCACCGTTTAATCGTTCCTCTTCTGGGACGATAACTAAGGTCTGTCCATATAAGATTGCGGGAAAGATTTGCTTAACAGATGCATCAAAAACATATGGTGACAACAACGCAACATTCAGTTTATTATGATACTCCTGATAGATGTTCGCATGCAGATTCCTAGATAAGTTGATAACACTCTTATGCTCAATCATTACACCTTTGGGGTTACCCGTTGTACCTGACGTATAGATAACATAGGCTAAATCTTTGTCCTTGTTGATATTCTCTAGATTTGCTTGTACCTTCACATATAAAGCATTCTCTCTCAAATCTATGACATTCCCTTGAAACATCAACTCCTTACACTCTGTATTCGTTACCAAAATAGTAGCCTTACTGTCCCCAAGCATATAGTTTACTCTATCCACCGGGTATGTAGGATCAATTGGTAAATAAGCTCCTCCCGCCTTAAGAATAGACAGAATCCCTATTATCATCTCAATTGATCTTTCAGTAATTAGTGCTACTATGGTATCTCGATTAACTCCCATAGATCTCAAAATTCTAGCCACGCTGTTTGTCTTCTCATTTAGCTCTTTATAGGTTATTGTTAGCTCTTTATATACTACTGCATACGCATCTGGTGTTTTTTCTGCTTGCACTTTAAACAAATCCTGTATGGTCATATTGACATATGTTGTCTCATATACATCTGTTGATAACTCACTTAGTATTGATGTAAGTTCTTGCTTTGACACATTATCAAGAATTAATGTATCTTCATACATTAATAAATCGTCATGTATTGAAGTATCTTCATACATTAAAATCTCCTCAAGTCTTGACGGTTCTTCCTGTACCATATCATAGGGAAGTATCCTCCTACTTTGATTAAACCGATACACTACTTGCTCATACTCATTATCTGTTAGCATTCTTATATCTTTTAAAAGGATTTCTGGATTATTGCTAACACAATTAATGATTTCAATGATATGGTCTTTTATTGTCTCTACCACCTGATCCTCATAGATTACTGCATTGTATTTTAGTTTAATATGTATTTCCTCTGATGGTATGATAACGATATTGAAATCGTAATTTGTTTGTTCAAAAGACCTAGCATCTTTAATCTTATATGTATCGCTAGTATTCATATCTCTAGCAGGATAGTTCTCGAATATGAAAAGGTTATTAATTAGATTTTGTTTAACATTACAAGAGTTTTGTATTTGTGCTAGGGATACAAAATCATATCTTGTTGATTGATTGTAATCATCTCTAATATTCATAAGCAAGTCTGCAAACGTAAGATTCCCATCACAATTGACTCTAATAGGAATGGTATTAATGAATAATCCTACCATTTTTTCAATACCTTCAATTGGTGCATTTCTTCCAGATACTACTGCTCCGAAAACAACATCTTCTAGATTATTGTATCGTTGTAGTACAATTGACCAGATTGCTTGAAAAGCATTGTTTACTGTTACATTTGCCTTTCTACACATATCTACAATTTTCAACGTCATTTCTTTATCAATAGTAAAAGGTATCTCTTTCTTGTTATATTCGTCTACTTTTCTATTTGTTTTTTGAGGTAACACAATCTCATTCTCATAATCCGCTAAGTAATCCTTCCAATAACCATTAGCCTTATTGTTATCTTGCTTTACTAGCCAATTGATGTAGTCAACATATTGATATGCTTTATCTAGTTTATGTTCTTCACCGTATCTAAGGGACTTATAGATATTGATAAAATCGCTAATTACTAGTCCTAAGCACCAGCCATCCATTATAATATGATGATGACTCCAAACAATCTCATAATCGTTTGTTCCTACTTTAATGATAGCAATTCGCATTAATAAATCCTTTGATAAATCAAAACCTTTCTCCCGATCCCTTTCCTTGAGTTCTTCTAGACAGCGCTTCTGCTCTTGATAGTCCATCTGGGAAATATCTTCATAGTGTATGTTGGCGATTCTCTCGGCCAACACAACTTGCTTAGGTTCTTCAACCTTCTCATATATGAATATAGAACGAAATACTTCATATCTTGCAATAACTGCGTTTACACTTATGTTAAATATGTCAATATCCAAATCAGCTTCTATTGCAAAACAAAGTTGCTGAAAATATGCTTGCGAATCTCTGTTATATAAATAGTTAAAAAGCATCCCTTGCTGCATTGGCGTTAATGAATACACATTTTGTATTTTTGCTCCTTTGGCCATAATGATTTCCTCCTAAAACATCATAATCATATTTCTATCTCTTGAAGCATTTCATTCAAAGTATCCAGTTCCGTAAAAGAGAGACTATCATCGTCAAAATCACTCGGTGTATACTCTTGTTCTTCTTTGTCCGAACAGTGTTCAATTACTTCTTGTAGAATCTTAATATAACTTCTTGATAGAGTTTCCATTGTTTCTTTATAAAATTCCTTTGTGTTATAGGTGAATTTAATAATAAGTTGATTATTAACAATCATACCTCCCACTGATACGGCATATGTATTCATATTCTCCTTATTACTATTGTATCCAGAACTGATTTTTGAAGTAGTGAATATATCACTTGTTATATCGTTATCGAATTGCCCAAGATAATTAAAACATATTTCTGGCTCTAGACAAAAGCACTCCTCATTATTCCACATTGGTAGTGTGATATACCTTAAAATTGAATATCCAATTCCTTTTTGTGGAACGTGTCTTAGTGTTTCCTTCACAGTCTTGATGTCATTACTTAATCCATAACCATCTTCAAGCTGAAACAATACCGGATATTTAGATGTAAACCAACCAATTGTTCTAGCGATATCTAGATTATCTGCTATGTCTTCCCGTCCGTGTCCTTCAAGATTAATTAATACTTGCCCATTCTTTGTCCAGTTTTTAATAGCTTTTACCAAGGCTGTTAAAAGAATATCGTTTATTTCCGTGTTATAGGCACTATTCGTTTCTCGTAAGAGTTTATCCGTATATGGTTCGTCTAAAACAATACGAATGGTCTCGTAATCAATGAGTTTCCTAGTGCTAGATAGCTTAATGTCTTTCTCCATAGGAATAATGTTTTGTTTTTCTATGTTACTCCAGTAGGTGAATTGCTCTTTAATCTCAGAAGATTTTGCATATCCATACATCTGATTTGCCCATTCTTTATAAGAATCTGTTTTACTAGCCAATGCTATTTCTTGTTTTTGTGTTAATTGTTTATATGCCAGTTCAAAGTCTTGCAATAATATTCGCCATGATACCCCATCCATCACTAGGTGATGAATTACAACTAATAAATGATCTCCTTCATTGGTTTTAAACAATCCAAGCTTTACAAGTGGCCCAACTTCTAAATCTATACCACTTTGGATTTCACTTACCTTTTCTTCTATATAACTTTCATAGTCCTCAACCGCTAAATAATATATCAGGAATTCAAATGACTGTGAATCGTCACGTTCATTCATTTGTATAACTTCATGACCATCTTTCTTAAATGTCATACGTAATGCATCATGATGACTCACGATCTTCTCAAACGCTTTTTCAACAAACTTTTCATTAAAACCCAGTTTGCTATATAGCATAATGGATTGATTATAATGATTTTCAACCTTATAATGACGTTCAAAAAAATCTTTCTGTATTGGTGTTAGTTTGACCTGGCCTGTAACCATCTCTTGACTTGTCTTTAAATCTGTTCTGGTAACATACTTACTAAGTTCTTCGATGGTTTGATGTTGTAACAAATCTCTGATTGCTACCTTGAGATTATAGTCTCTAAGTTTTGAGCTTATCTGAATCGCCTTAATGGAATCTCCGCCAAGTGAATAATAATTATTATGTATACCCACTTGTTGTAATCCTAAGACCTCACACCAAACCTTTACTAGTATCTCTTGCGTTTCATCCTCTGGTAACTCAATTGGTACTTCCAGTTCTGTTCCAATTATCTCTGGTTCAGGAAGTAATTTCCGATTGACTTTTCCATTGATTGTTACCGGCAATTGATCCAGCTGTACAAAATAAGAAGGGATCATATATTCCGGTAATTCCTCCGAAAGATATCTTCTAATTGCATCAATACTAATTTTGGAATCTGCTGTAAGATAGGCACATAAATACTTACGATCAGAACCGTCATCTCTAGCTAACACAGCTGCTTCCTTAATCTCCTTATGACTTAGTAACTGCTTCTCAATTTCTCCAAGTTCAATTCTAAACCCTCGTATCTTGACTTGATGGTCGATTCGACCTAAGTATTTGATAGTCCCTTCTTCTGTCCACTTAACCAAATCACCCGTTCGATACATTCGCATTCCATCCTGATAACAATCCTCCATGAAAGCTGAACTAGTCAGTTCCTGACTGTTCATATATCCCCTCGCTACACCATCACCTGATATGTAGAGCTCACCTGGTATACCAATAGGAACTATCTTTTGGTACTTATCTAACACATACAATCTAACGTTATTCAGTGGTTTGCCAATTACAATGTCTTCGTTACAGTTATCTTGGTTTATTAAATATGATGTAGCATCCACACAACATTCCGTTGGCCCATATACATTGACAACATCAAGCTTTTTATCACCATGATTACACTTGTCTAAAAGGCTTTTTACAATGCCATTGTGTAATGCCTCTCCTCCAATCAAGAAACATCGTATCGGGATTTGTTTTAGTTGTTGACTGCTGCAATTTGTCAGTATACTAAGATGTATTGGCGTTCCATCTGATATGTCTATTCTGTTTGCAATATAGTAATCAAGTAACAGCTCTCCATCTACTCTAGCTTCCTCTGGAATTACGTGCAGAGTATGTCCTAAAAGAAGGGATGCAAAGATCTGTTTCACCGATGCATCAAAGATATAAGGAGCGATTAAAGCAATCTTTAAATCTCCTTCATATCTTTGGTACACCTTGTCATATAGAGAATAAATCAGATTGACAACAGATCGATTCTCAAGCATTACCCCTTTTGGCTTTCCAGTCGTACCAGATGTATAGATAACATATGCTAAGTCTCTACTATCCCTTGTAATATTAAGTCGTTCATTACTGTAATTCTTATATAACTCTTCGTTATCGATACATATAACATGGTTCACGTAACTTACTTGCTGTACGCACCTAACTTGTTCTATTAAACTCTTCTCTGTTAATACGATTGTAGCTTTGCTATCCTCCAGCATATATTGAATTCTGTTCACTGGATACTCTTCAGAAATCGGCATATAGGCAGCACCTGCTTTCAATATTCCCATTATCCCAATAATCATATTGACCGATCGTTTTACCAAGACTCCTACGATGAAGTCCCTGTCTATTCCCTTATTCATTAACATATGAGCTACACAATTTGCTCTCCGATCCAGTTCAAGATAAGATAAACGATTTCCTTTGAACTCAACCGCCGTTTTTTCTGGATATAATAAGACTTGCTTCTCAAATAGTTGTGCTATTGTTTGCTCCTTTGGATAATAGGCATTCGTATCATTAAAACTTACTATTATTTTCTTTTCTTCTTTCTCATCAATATAATCAATATCGCAAATCCTTTGCTCTTGATTATGAATTAAGGCACTTAAAATCTTGATATAGCTGTCTCTTAGTCGTTTGATAGTTTTGATATCAAATAGTTTGGTACAATACTTGAATTCAAATTTTATAGTATCTTCGATTTCTTCACCTACAAGCATGCAATCAAACTTTGAAATCCTATTATTTAATTCAAAAGGCTCTAACGTTGGTCCATTCATATCAATCGATGAATATTCCACATTTTCTAAGATGAACATGGTATCGAATAATGGGTTTCTTCCCATTTCTCGTTTTACATGCAATTTATCAAGAAGCATATCAAATTGATAGTCCGAATTATTGAATACTTCAAAGCAGGTATCCTTCACTTCTTCCATATATTGTTGTAAGGTTTTATCCCCACTAGGATAGGTTCTTAAGGGCAAGGTATTGATAAACATACCGATCAGGTTTTCTAAATCAGCATGATGTCTGCCGGCTTCTGCGGTACCAACAATGATATCCTCTTGTGAGGAATACTTGGATAACAGTATACTATACGCTCCAAACAGTACCATAAACAAAGTTGTTCCTGTCTTTCTATTCAAATCTCGTAACAATTGTGTCATGGTATTATCAATTTCAAATATGATACTACTGCCTTCAAAGCTCTGAATGGTAGGTCTTTCAAAATCAAGAGGTAACGAAAGGGGTAACCATTCATCATTATATGCGTTGAGCCAATACTGTTCCTGACGTTTGAGGGTATCAGAACGTAAGAAATCCTTTTGCCATACTGCAAACTCTTTGTACTGGATCTTCAATTCTGGTAACGTGTTCCCTTTGTATAACTCATTAAACTCTTTTACAAATATTCCAATGGATACCCCATCAAATATAATGTGATGCATGTCCATAAGTAAAACATGTTCTTCTTGTTTCACTTTCAAGAGTTTAAATCGGACTAATGGTAACGTTCCCAATGAAAACGGTTTTATAAACTCCTTCATGATATATTCTGTAGTATCTTTGCTTTCATCAACGCAAACCTGTACTTTAACTTGGTCCTGTACCTGTTGCACGATTTCTCCATTAACAATAGGAAAGCTTGTTCTGAAAACTTCGTGTCGGTTAATCAGTATAGTTAATGAATTTTTTAATCGATCAATATCTAAATCACCTTTTATTATGTAGGCAGCAGGCATATTGTAACTTATACTTTGCGGATCAATCTGCGCCAATGTATATATTCTCTTCTGAGAAGAGGATACTGGATAATATGGGCGTTTCTCAACTCTTTGAATTCTACTAAATTCAGATGGTCCCTTGTTATTCATACAGATACTAAGCTCTCTGATTGTCGGATAGTCGAACACATCTTTCATATCAATTAAGATATTGAATTCTTTTTGAATCTTTGACATCAAGGCAGTTGCTTTTAGTGAATGACCACCGATTTCAAAAAAGTTATTATCAATTCCAATTTGCTCTACACCAAGCACTTCTCCCCATATAGTTACAAGTCTTTTCTCTGTATCTGTTTTCGGAGCAACATATTCAATTGTATCGACAGGATCGTTATTTGGTTTTGGTAAAGCTGCTTTATTAACCTTTCCATTAGAAGTTATAGGTATCTCTTCAACTGTTACAAGATACGTTGGTACCATATACGTTGGTAAATTATTGAGTAAGTATTTTCGTAGATCCTTAATTATTCGCGCTTTCCTAGTAACAATATACGCGCATACTTCCTTATTACCATTGGAATCATCGATATCAATAACACAAACTTTATCAATACCAGGATAAGTAAGAATACTATTCTCTATCTCTCCAAGTTCTATTCGATATCCTCTAATTTTGACTTGATTATCTATTCTACCTAAGAATTCAATGCTACCGTCTTCTAGATACCTTCCCAAATCTCCCGTTTTGTAGAGTCGATTATTATCATTTTTAGTAAACGGATTCTTAACAAACTTCTCTTTATCTAATTCTGCAAGGTTCATGTAACCTCTTGCTAAGCACGAACCGCCTATATATAATTCACCTGTTTGTCCAATTGCTACGGGTTCCATCTTATTATCTACTATATATACTTTAACGTTATCGATCGGCATACCAATTACAGGACACCTTTTATATTCCTTAAGATGATTCCGATCAATCAAGGTTGCAATACAGCCAATTGTACACTCTGTCGGGCCATAATGATTCATAATTTGGGTATCCGGGTAAATCTTATTATATTTCTCTACCAAGGATACATTAATTGACTCGCCTCCAAGAACAATCAATCGTAGTGATTTACATATATCTGATTTATGAAAGCTATAGGTATTCACAAGCATACTGAATAATGATGGAGTTGCTTTAATATATGTAATTTCATGGGTACTTATATAATGCAACAATTTCTCGGGATCTGTATATTCATCTTTTGATACAATATGAAGTTCTCCACCGCATAATAAAGACGTATACAAACTCGTATAACTTAAATCAAAAGCATAAGAAGACAATAAAATAGTTTTATCCCTTTCCTGTAGGTTAGACTTCCTAGTAAACCATGCAACGTAATTTACCAAGCTACGGTGTTCAACTTTAACCCCCTTAGGCTTTCCCGTACTTCCCGAGGTATAGATGACATAAGCAATATCATTGACGGTACTAATTGGTTGTATATTGCTTGAATCTTTGGAATAGCTGCAAGTATCATCTATTATTATCTTAGTACCTGAAAAATCAACACGATTTTTTAACATGGTTTGTGTAATTAAGGCACTTGCATCACTATCTTCAAGCATATACGTGATACGATCAGGTGGATATTCAGAATCAATCGGCAGGTAAGCTCCACCGGCCTTCATCACCGCAAGTATCCCAATTGCCATATAGACGGATCGTTCTATCAATAACCCAACAATTGTATCTGTTTTAACTCCAGCCTGTCGTAAAGTCCTTGCTAAGGAATTTGCCATTTGATTCAATTCATCATAAGTCAGTTTTTCCTTACCGCATACTACAGCAATGTTATTAGGAGTTTTCTCAACCTGACGCTCAAACATTTCGCATATAGTAAGACTATTATTATACATAACATCGGTATTGTTAAATGTACTTACTATTCTTTCCTTTTCTTTGATGGGAACTATTCCAATAGAGGATACCTTCTGATTAGAGTAATCAATTATGCCATTCAGTACCTCCAGATAATACTGTTTGAACCTATGAATCGTCTCCTTTTTGAACAAAGATGTACTATACTGAAACCAACCGATAATCGCTCCATCTCTTTCTTGAACCTTGAGCGTTAGATCAAGTTTTGTTCCTTTGGGTTTATAATCATAGATTTGGAATCTCATATGTTCATCATCATTAACTGGTAACTCCATGTTTTCCATAACAAACATGATATCAAAGATCGGATTCCTGCTAAGATCTCTATTCTTATGTAAATCTTCAATCAGTTGGTCAAATTGATACTCACTATTATCAAAAGCCTCTAAAGATGTATCCTTTATTCGTAGTAGATAATCAGTAAACGTTTCCTCTTCATACAGTTTGCTTTTAATAGCAAGGGTATTGACAAACATACCCACAACATCTTGTAAGGAATCAAGATTTCTTCCGGATGTAACGGTTCCTATGACTATTTCTTCCTGATTCGCATACTTATGAATGAATAAATTAAAAGCACTGAATAAAACCATATATAGCGTTGTATTCGTCGCCTTTGATAAGTTTTTAAGACGACTGGTAACCTCTTCGTTAATGCTAAAGGAAATAGAGTTGCCTTCAAATACTTGCTTAGATGGCCGCATATAGTCCGTAGGCATATTTAGTAAAGGTATATGACTTCCAAACTCCTTTAGCCAGTATCCTTTTTGCTTCATGATTTTCTCAGAATTTTTTTTCGTCTCTTGCCATACCGCATAATCCTTATAGTTTAATCTATGCTCTGACAGTTTTTCATTATTATAAATCTGTAAAAATTCTTTCATAAGGATTCCAATAGAGGTTCCATCAGATATAATATGATGAATATCTAGGATAATATAATAATTTTGTTGCTCTGTCTTTATTACAAAAGTTCGAAAAAGAGGTGCTTTATCTAATTCATATGGAACGATAGCTTGGTCGATTATCTCATCTATATCCGCTTCTCTAGCTTCTCGATAAGTAAAGTTGTTCTGTACAATATTATGTATACGTTGTACGATTAATCCATCTTGCAATTCGAAGGAAGTTCTAAGAGCTTCATGCCGCTTTATGAGTAGATCAAACGTCTCTTTCACTCGTTCTACCTCTAGATTATCTTCTACCATAACCACTTGTGTTATGTTGTAGGCAATCCCCTCCTTATGCAGTTCGTTTAAGGCATATAGTCTTTTTTGTGCTGAAGACAAGGGATAATATTCCTTCTTCTCTACTGGTTGTATGTCCTCAAACGAATTTGACTCTACACTAGAGATGAATTCAGCCAAACTTTCTATTGTGATGTGATTAAATATGTCCCTTAGAGATATATCAATATCAAACATCTTATTCATACTATGTAACACCAAGGCAGCTTTTAATGAATCCCCACCTAATTCAAAAAAACTCTGGTCGACACTAATATTGCTACTCTTTAAGATTTGGCTCCAGATCTGCACTAACTTTTCTTCTGTATCGTTTTTTGGTTTCTTTAGCTTTCTAGATACATTACATACTGATACTATGCTTAAGGCTTGAATTACAGTATCAAAACTTCCATTTAAAAACTGCTCCATTAATTTGAATCTTTGAATCTTACCACTACTTGCCTTAGGTAAAGAATCAACAGGTATTATATTGCTTACTTCTATACCAGTACAATTATTCACATGGTTTTTAATTGAACTTGCTTTTACTGCAAAAGATTCAACATTTTCTTTTGTTAGAACAAATATAGCGACCTCTTCCTTTTGCTTTTCCTTATTGAATATTCCGCATACTGCAACTTCATTAAAAGCAAGTCCATTCGTTTCCTTTACAATTCGTTCAATATCAATAGGATAGTAATTTTGACCATTGATGAATATAATATCCTTCTCTCTTCCCGTTACTACGAGTTGATTCTCATACAGAAACCCTATATCGCCAGTCTTTAGCCACCCATCGTTTGTAAATGCTTCTCTGTTTGCAACGTCGTTACTATAATATCCTTTCGTTACATTCTTTCCTTTGATCTGGATACTACCAATATACTTTTCTTCAAGAATATCATTATCCTGATTACAGATTCTAACGAGACATTCTTCATATGGATAGCCTACTGAGACTACATTTATTATATTTTTAACATTTTCTGGGTTAGTATCGCTTATTTCTTTAATTTTGTTTCCATATCCTATAGAGTTTCTATCCAAACTAAAAAATCGAAATCCGTCACCTATCTTCGGAGCTGTAATACCAACTGTGGCTTCTGTCATTCCATAACTTGGCCATATTGTGTTCTTATTTAGCCCATATCTACTTAGATAGTCTATGAAAGTATTGCAAATAGTAACATCAATAGGTTCACCACCTGATGCTATAATCTTAATACATGATAAATCCCAATCGTAAGTAACTTCTTGATTCGTATAAGCGAGAAAATGGTTGAATCCAAAATTAGGTGCTAATAACATAGAATTTCTATGCTGATCAACTTTTTGCATCCACAAGGTAGGATTCTTTAAAAACAACAAGGTAGGCATTAAATATTGGTTTATATCAGCATACATAGATGCTATATGCCCTACTACTAAAGAAAAACTATGAGAAATAGGAAGCCAATTCAAAATCGAATCCTCTTTCTTGCAGTTTGCCCGATTGAAGATAGCATACGCATTGGAGATAACGTTCTCATGGGAAATCATAATACCTTTTGGGTTTCCAGTTGAGCCAGAAGAAAACTGGATGTAGGCTACATCTTGTGGTAGAGGCACGATTCCATCATCATAATTCGTTATTGTGATAATATCCTTACAATAGATGGTATGTTCAAGTATTCGTTGTTTAAAACTCTCAATTGTATCTTTATCCGTACCAATACCTGCACGCTCTTTTTCTACATGTTCTTTATCTACATCTTCTTTATCTGCAAACACTTTCTCACTACACATTATTGACTCACTGTTACAATCCGTTATTATCTTGGGATTTTTCAATACTTTGAAAATATTAATTACTTGATTTTGTTGTTCCTTATTAACGGCTACATGCAGTGGTATAGGAATAATTCCACCAAGAATACATGCCCAAAATACTCGAATAAAGTTCTCATTATATTCAATTTGCATGATCACTTCATGTCCTCTTGTTATTCCTTGTTGCCTCAAATTATATAATATTCCTTTGGCAGTATCGTATAACTCTTTATAAGTAAGTAGCTTTTCAGAATCCTTATCCTGAATAAAAACAATTCCTGCTTTATTCTTACTTGCAGATTCTAAGACTTCACACAAATTTTTAGCGTTTGACATTGTAACATTTCACCACCTTTACTTTAACCTGTAATCACAGGAAGTATTTTTTCAACATCACGAACCAGCTCGACATTCTCTATCTTGAATTTATCTTTGAGTTCTTTCTTTCTTTGTTCAATTTCTTCTTTTGTTTTTATCTCATATTTGCCATAAGTAACCTCTAATCGATCTGGTATTAATATTGATACTGGCTTTTTACCGTCACAAAAGATTCGAAAGATATCCAAACAATCTTGTATGTTTGCATCATCGTCATATCCAGCAACTAGAATGATAGAATCTGGGTTGTATGCTTTTAGCAATGATGTGTTGGAAGCGACCTCCTCAAGGAAGTACTGACTAGTTATGCTTTGCTGATCTGCCATTACGATATAATCGTTACCCGCCATTTCTGCATGTTTGATAAGTGTTGTCACATAATAAACATACCTCATAGGATTTTTTAGTAGTCTATGTCTTAATGGATCTGCATCATATTGTCCATATAACAATCCTACAGGTTCGGTTATGAATGCTGCAACCTTTAAGTCTTTTTGCTTCATTGCTTTCATTAAATACATTTGGGTTGTATATTTTCCAACACAAGGTCCTGTCGCATATATAGCTACTCTATGTGCATGATCTACAACCTCCATCTTTCTTCCTTCACTGATAAATTCTTCAATCTCATCATCTGACTTTGTGTATGTCATTAATTTGATTTTATTATCCTGAATCCATTTGTTTAGCGCTTCATCATGGATATCATGCGTACATATTATCTCAATACCTTTTTTACTAGCGCTTAGTATCATCTCTTTGCACTTCTTCTCAACTTCCTTTTCTCTGTATATCTTCATGTACGTTTCGTTATAGAAAGGACCAGTCATACTGTTAATAATTAGGGTATCAATACCTTCTAAAGCATACGTAGTGTCATCTCTTATTGGTATACCCACATACTTTCCATCAATATTCTCCCCTGCATCTTCTCCTACATTGAACACAAAATCTATTATAATATTAATCTGAAAATCTAATTGATCTCTGAATTTAACAAGTCCTCTTGTAATTTTATCAAATGGATATACTGCTACATTTTTCATCTATAATTCCTCCAATACTTATTTAAGAGTTCTAAACCAATAGCAAGAAACTATATGGAGGCAGCTCAAATAACACGTCTTTATCGATAAGATATTCTCTCCCCGATATAAGATCTGTAATTATATTGTTGCCGTCACACCAATCTACTCTGGCATTTACTACAGAAGCTTCATTCGAATTATTAAGCACTACACCTACATGTTCCGTATCTGTAAATCGAATAAAGCCATAAACACCTTGTTTATCATCTTCAATCCAGGTACGAAACTCACCATCCGTAAGTGCTTTAGATCTTTTTCTAATAGCTATCAGGGTTTTATAGAATTCTAATATACTATGATTTTGACGTTGACTATCCCAAATCATCGGTTTTCTACAATCTGGATCCATTGTTCCCTTCATTCCTATTTCATCCCCATAATAAATGATAGGAATACCATTGTAAGTCATTTGAAAAAGTACTGCGAGCTTCATCACCTGAATAGAATACTCCTCGTTTTCTACTTCACGAAACTGAGCACAATCGGTTAAAAATCGTTCCGTATCATGACTATCCAGAAGATTAAACATCGTTCTACTTGCCTGATCGCTATATGTCATTCTGTTTTTGGTAAGTAAACTATTAAATTCACTAACACATATGTTGCCTTTAGCAAAGAAACTGTGTACGGCTTCTCTAAATTTATAATTTGTAATTCCGTCAAACTGCTCACCTCTAAGCCATGCTCCCGCATTATGCCATATCTCCCCTATAATCAATGACTCTGGCTTTATGGATTTAATCTCTTTTCTAAATAATCTCCAAAACTCGTGATCGATTTCATTTGCCACATCAATTCTCCAACCATCAATTCCGATTTCCTCTATCCAATAACGACCAATATGAATTAAATAATCTCTTACCTCTTTATTATGAGTTTTTAACTTAGGCATGCCACCTAAAAATCCAAACGTAGCATAATTGGGGCATGGAGACTGAACAATAGGAAAACTGTTGATATAAAACCAGTCCTTGTAACGAGAAGCCTCCCCATTGGTCATTACATCTTTGAAGGCAAAGAATTGCTCACTGCAGTGATGAAAAGTAGCATCAAGTATAACGTGGATTCCCCTTTGATGCGCCTTCATTACTAACTCTTTAGCTACATCTAAGTCCCCAAAGTGAGGATCAACATTAAAATAGTCTATCGTATCATATTTATGGTTGCTAGGAGATGTAAAAATTGGAGTGAGGTAAATCAAATTGATACCTAACTCTTCCAGATAATCAAGTTTATCTACTATTCCCTTTAAATCTCCGCCATAGAAGGAATCCGTTGTTGGTTTTTCCTCCCAGGACACGATATCTTCTGGATCATTACTTCTGTCCCCATTACAGAAGCGATCAGGCAATATCTGATATACGACTGCTTTACTAGCCCAATCTGGTATAGCAAACATATCTTGTTCCGAAATATATGGAAATTGAAACACGCCTGCTTTATCTAACGTTTCTGATACACCATTCTCTCCATACCAAAGTTCACTTTTATCATTACCAACTAAATTAAATCTATATTTAATTCGTTTTGTAACTGAATAAATAACCCCTTCAAAATAGTCGAAGTTTTCATCCCAAGCTACTCTTTGCAACTGAATTTTTTCTTCTTTGTCTTTATTGGATTCATATCGATCTCCATGAAACAAATAACAATCACATATATCAAGTTTCTTTGCTTGTAGTCTGATTTTTAACTGGTGATTACCTATAGGAAAAGCATATGGCTCATCACATACATGGTAAATTGCTTCTCTAAGCATAAAGTCACTCCTTTCATGTATTAACTATGATTAGTTTTTGTGAAACTCTTACTTATGTAACCGATCCTTTCTCTTCTATAAATCCCTAGTAATCCTACAAACTTTGTTTCCATGTATTTCCATTTTACATTATTTATTTTCATATTTCAACACAATGTTATAAATTACTATATTAATACATTTATATACTTTCAAGTGAAGTAACAAGCCCTCTACATCTATTAGAGAACTATTAGATATAAAGGGCTTATATTATACTAACTAATTAGTAAGAAAATCCTATAATTAATTCTGCCAATTGGCTGTAGCTTCTGCTGTTCCAGTATTCGGAGTCGTTACCGTATGATTACTACCACTTTCCCATACTACATTACCACTAGCATCTTTTTTAATAAATTTATACTGAATTGCTGTACCCGCTGGTACGCTAACATCAAAGAACCATGTAGGATACACACCAATTGTACTAGTATTATTGAATAATGGTCCAATAGCCTTAGAAGCATCCCAGTTGCCAAGTTCAAATATATTACCAACTAAATATATGTTAGTTCCATAGTTAGTTGTAGCATTATTGACCTTAAATCTAACTGATATCTGTTTTCCAGATAATACTTCAAATCCGCTATAAGAATTACTTGCAGACCCTGTTGATGTAGTTACTTTAATTGCATATTTTCCAGCAGATACACTAGGAATAATTACTTTAATGGTCGAATCTGTCCATGAAACTACTTGTGCAGCATTAGTTCCAAAACTTACGCTACCTTGTGTATTACCAAAGCCTCTACCTGTAATCGTTACTGTGTTACCGGCTACTCCCATCATTGGATCAACATTACCAATTAATGGTGTTGTCGAACTACTTGCTGTATATTGCCATACTGCTGACTGGCCAGCACCTAAAGTAAATGTATTAACTGCTCCACCACTTGTTACTGTGATATTGCCACCACCGAGAGTTCCTTGCATTACATCCGTGTATGTACCTTGTGGAAGGTTTGTATATAATCCTGAGATGCTATAACTGCTACTTTGATTACGATTGACAGCTGTTACAACAACATTGCTACCAAATTGACGTTCATAGATCATTACATCATTGTTTATCCAACGTTCTGTCGTAGTTCCATAAGCCAAAGCTGGATTAGTTTTACGTAGTGGTGCAAGCTTACCAATTACTTTATAAGCTGTTGAATTTGTATTAAAGGAAGGCATGTCCCCACGATTATTAGGATCCGTTGATCCAGTAGCATATTGTTCTGAACCATAATAGATGGTTGGAACCCCACGTGAAGTAAGTAGAATTACATAAGCGTTATCTACTGCCCTTTGATTATTGCTTGCTAGAGTCATAAAACGACTCATATCATGATTATCAATGAATGTAACTTGATCATTCACTTCCTCATAATCAGAACCTGTTGCTGTAACTACATTATATAAATCCTTCATTGTTGCAGTACCTGAACCAAGTGCATTACGAACCGCATTGGCAAATCTAAAATCTAATAAACTCATACCACTGTCATTGGCAAATTTGGTCATATCTGCATCTGCTGCCACTCCACCATTAAACCATTCGCCAAAAACAAATACAGGTTTATAGGAATAGATAGAACTTAACCAGTTTTTTTGCCATCCAGCTGACATGTGCTTAACAGCATCCACACGAATACCATCAACACCGTAATCGAGCCATTTTTGTATTGCTTCCTTCATATACGTATCTACTGTTGCATTCTGGTGGTTTAAATCTGCTAAACCATACATGCTGTGATAGATACTATTTTCTAATGTACTAAAGTCAGTCCAACTTTCATGATTGAATAATCCTTGTGAGTCGTTTTTAAATCCACCTAGATATGTTCCATTTTTGTATAATGCACCATCTTCTGGGAAAGTCATAGTTCCATATTCTGCTGTAGATGTATGGTTTGGTGCAAAATCAATTACAATTTTAATTCCTAATGCATGAGCTGTGCTAATCATTGTTTGGAAATCGCTTACGGAACCAAAGTATGAATTCGTCTTAAAGAAATCCTTTGCCCAATATCCATGATAGGAAGCACAATTATTAGAAGGATCAATCGTGGTGATATTCTCAACTGGAGATGAAATCCAAAGAGCTGTAACACCCATACCTGTAAAATACCCTTCGTTTAATTTTTGTGTAATACCAGCCCAGTCACCGCCATGGTATTTCTGCAAATTTGACTTATCAAATATACTTCCTGTGGGATTATTACTGGTATTCCCGTCAAAGAAACGGTCTGTAACTATCTGATAGATAACATCTGTTGAAAAACTTGCTGTATTCGTAACTTCTGCATCTGTTGATGTTGTGGCAGCTTGCACTGGTATATTATTGAATATAACTCCAAATGCAAAGATAAGTACGAACAGTAAACTAGTTAATTTTTGTACCAAAGAATGGTTCCTTCTATTCAATTGCAAATTCATCATACTTACTCCTTTCAGCCCTTATATAGGGACATATAATTCGTTTTATCAAGTGACTATCGTATAGTTGCTTTTACAATTTTCTCATGATACAATTAACGGTAATACTACCATATGGAGGTGCATCATGGGAAAAAACAAAGCAACTATGCAAGATATAGCAGATTTATGTGGTGTATCAGTTGCCACCGTTTCTTATGTAATTAATAATTCAGATAAAGAGCATATTAAACACGATACCCGCATTAAGGTTTTAGAGGCGGCAAAAAAACTTAATTATGCCCCTAATATAAATCGTTGTACAACGCATCCGAAGAGTAATTTAGTTGGTATAATAATCAATTGGAATAAGCGTAACGCTCCTAGTAAAAAGATGCTTTATTACGATTTGGCCATTGAGCTACAGATGCAGTTGTCATTGTTAGGTTATGACACCATCATAGCAACTACAAAAGCATTCGAGGAGGAAGCTGATATTATATCCAAACGTTCTCTTGATGCTGCTTTCATAATAGATATACGTTCAGAGGAAGTTCGCAGAGTTACAAGAAAATACTATGTTCCTATTATTTTTCTTGATTGTGAAATTAACGATCCTCTTTTTTGCAAGATATATCCCAATTATGAAGCGATTATTTCTAGGGCAAAACGCATGTTACAAGAAGAAGATATCTTCTTAATAATGGAAGATATACTGAATGAAGAGCTAAAAGATATCATAACCAATACAATTGGTGCGGAAAAGTTATTTATTAATGATATGAAAAATGATTTGCGAGAATTTCTTCTTAAACATCAGAACGAAAAAGGGATTGTCCTAGGTGAAATTCTCGGCCTTGAAGTAGAACGATATATCCGCAATGATCATATTGTAGTTGTAACTTCGCTCGATAATTCAAAACTTCTTTTACCTGATACGATGACAATTTCAATAAAAAACAAGACGAAGGCAATTACTGCTGTGAAAATTTTAGAACAGCTCCTTCGTCTTGTGTATGTGGGTACTCCTTGCAACAAGTTTTTGATTAATCCTGATGCGGATTAGAGAGATCCCCCCCTTCATTACATATTGTTAATATCTGATGCTAACGGATTATTTCTCTCCCTTTTTCTTCTTAGTGATTACAACACCTGTAATAATAGCAACAACTACTACAGCAGCAATTACTACATATAGAACTACATTATTACTATCCTTATCTTCACTTGTAGTTGCTGGTGCTGTAGTTGCTGTATCGGCTTCAGGTCCTTCAGGCCAACCAGCTTTTGGTTCTGATGAAGCTACCAAACTTACTCCTCCACCCATACCAGAGTCATTCAGTAAATCTTCACTACCATTTGTGATCCAATATGTCTTACCAGGCTCAAGATCTTTACAATCCGATGTCTGACCACCTGCATTATCGGTGAATAAAACTCCGATATTTTCATCTGCAGTTATTTCAGCAGAAAACCAACCATTTCCTTCATCTGTCATAGCGTCTCCAGGCCAGGCATTCTTTGCTAAATCAATTTGAGTCTCAATAGTCCAAGCCCATACATTAGCACCTTCCCATTCATTTTCATTAAAATAATAAACCTTAACTACATTAGCTGCATCCGTTGTTGTACTTGTAGTATCTGCTGCCTTAGATAGTTTAGCTTGTGACACCAGACCAATAATTACAAAAGCAAAAACCAATACGAAACTTAAAACCTTCTCCAATTTCTTTTTCATACTCATTCTCCTTTACAAATCTTAAAATAATGTGCCGTATAAGGCGATATTTCATTACAATCCAAAGACTGATTTGCTAATAAATCAATACATGAAGATTGTATGATATCAGATGGTAATAACTGAACTTTATCTGTTTGGTTAATTACAACGTAGATATCGATTTCCTCATAACTACGCTTCATTACAAACAATTCTTTCGTACTCTCAAATGTTATCATTCCATAGCGAAGAGGTTTCTCACTCTTTCTAATATATATCAACTTCTTATAAAAATTATGTAACTCATGATCCCATTCTTTCGTATTCCAATTAAATCCTTTTCTACAACCTGGATCATACCCTCCGGTTAATCCAATCTCTGTTCCATAATAGATACATGGAGATCCAAGATAACCGAATATGAATGCTGCCGCGTTCATCAGATTTTGCTTGTTTTCCTTACACATAAAAAGGAATCGTTCTGTATCATGACTATCCAGTAGATTAAACATCATTTCGTTAATTACATCTGGATATTTCATAAGTTGCATGGTAATAACTTCTGAGAATGTCCTTGCATCAATATCTCCTTTTGCAAAAAAGTTAATAGCTTGATGCATAATCGGATAATTCATAACGGTATCAAATTGATCACCTAGTAACCAAGGCATAGAATCATGCCATACTTCACCTATAATGATAAGGTCATTATCCATTTCTTTTACCACGTTTCTAAACTCTCTCCAAAAACAGTGGTCCGGTTCATCTGCTACATCAAGTCTCCAACCATCAATATGAAACTCTGTTGTCCAGTAACGAACCACATCAAAGAGATACTCTTTTACTTCTTTGTTTGCTGTGTTGAATCTTGGCATATATGGTACATTTGCAAACACCTCATAATTTAGTTCTGTTTGACTAACTGGGAAATCTTTAATACGGAACCAATCCTTGTATTTGGAACTTTCCCCATGTTCCATAACATCCCTAAATGGAGCAAATCGATCACTACAATGATTAAACACGGCATCAAGTATAATACGAATTCCCTTGTCATGTGCTTCCTTCACTAATCTACGAAAAGTCTCTTTATCACCGAAATGTGTATCAATCTCCATATAATCAATGGTGTCATACTTATGATTTGATATGGATTCGAATATTGGTGTAAGATAGATGGCATTAATTCCTAAGTCTTGTAAATAGGATAAGTGCTTACGAATTCCTTCTAAATCACCTCCATAAAAGGATTTTGGTGTTGGATCTGAATCCCAAGGTACAATTCCATCTGGTGAATTCTCAGGCTTTCCATTATCAAACCTTTCCACAAAGATCTGATAGAATACCGCGTCACTAAACCAGCTTGGTTTGTGCGGTATATCTACATAATGTGCACTAGGATATTGGAAGAATAGGCAATGTGCACGGTTATCATCAAAAGCATCTAGGATTCCAGCTTCTGTATAGTAGATATCCTCCTTACCTGCTATAACTTCAAAATAATAACCTAACCTTATATCCTCTTGTTCAATATTATATTGATAATAATCAAAATACTCATCCGAACCAATTTTAGTCATAATACGATATGTTTTGTTCGCCCAATCAAATTTCACTCCATAATAGAGTCTAACTTCATCCACATCATCCTTCGCTGTTCGGAAACGAATTCTGATATCTGTTAGATTGTATGGATATGCGTAATTGCTTTTTGAGCAATGATATAGTGCTTCTCTGTTCATGCATGCTCCTTTCAGTACAATACTCTGTCTTATTCTGTTGCTAGTAACGCCTTCCAGTTCTCAATTGCTTTCTTACGTGCATCAGCTGGTGTTAATTGACCATCAAACACGGCACGGTCAATGTCTGCTGCAATTGACCAAAAGTATGAGATTCTAGAAACACTTGGCATTGGTACAGAATACTCGAATTGTTTTACGAAGGCTGGAAGATATGGATCTTCAGACAATCCTTCTACGTTATCAATGTTGCTAAGGGTTGTAATTCCATTTGATTCATTATATAAGATACTTGCACCTTCATCACTAATTAAGAAGTTTGCTAGTAATTCTGCAGCTATTGGATATTTCGTAAATGTTGAAACAAATGCACATTGTACACCTGCAAATGGTTTTAATTGATTTCCTTGATACGTAGGTAATGTTGTGATACCAAAGTTTACTCCACTTTCTTTGATTTGTGTTACATCCCAAGGTCCAGTTATATAATATGCAACATTACCATCAATAAAGTTAGCCTTTAGGGAGCTCTTATTATTAAGGTCAGTAGATGAGATTGGCATAGTATCATGCAGTGCAGCGATTAACTCCAGACCCTTTTCAAATTCGTCTGTATCAAACCCTGGGTTATCTCCATCATCACCGTTTGGACCAAACAATTCAAAACCTTGTGCAGCTAGGAATGGGAATTCATAATAAGCATCTCCAATGGTACATAAGAAGTTGAATTTGTTGTTAGCAGGGTCATTAAATGTCTTTGCTCCATCCATGATTTCTTCTAATGTTGTGGCTGGAGTTTGAACTAAATCTTTGTTATAGAATAAGCAGTTAACTTCGATTGATATTGGTATACCATACATCTTTCCATCCTTCATAACAGTTTTAGTACCTGATTCCGATACTTTACTATTAACGTTATCAACGATTGCTTCTTCTAGTTCCATGAATACACCCGAAGATAACCCTTTTTGGAAATTATCATGACCTGTTATAAACACATCTGCACCTTCCCCTGAAGGACCACTTAGTGCAATCTTATCAACCGTTCCCATTCCCTCTTGTGCAACAGTTACAGGAACACTATATTTTGCTTCAAATGCTTTGGCAACTGCTTCTCCATATTCTTTGTTACTAGTCCAAAATACCAGTTTGGCACCCTTTTCTGGAGTCATTTCATCTACAGTGGCAGCACCACTACCTGTAAACACTTCTTCATCTTCTGGTAGTGCTTTCTTACAACCAGTTAAACTACTAATCATTACTACAGACAAGATCGCTGCAAGAATTTTCTTGCTTATATTCTTCTTCATAACTCATCCTCTTTTCTATATATTTACCTGATAAAGGTATATCTTTGCTGACAATGAACATCCCCTATGCATCTTTACTCCTTAGATGCACCTGCTACAATTCCTTGTACTAAGAATTTCTGGAATAATAGATACATAATAGTGATTGGTACTGCAACCAAAACTGCTCCGGCAGCAAACAATGTAAAGTTTGCATTCTGATCGTTTGAGATCATGGAATATAGTCCCACAGCTACAGTCTTGTTCTTGTTTCCTGTTAATAACAAATTAGGAATGATATAATCCATCCATGGCATCATAAACTGAGATACTGCACAATATACAATAATCGGCGTTGACATTGGAACAATAATACGTACGAATGTATTCAATTTACTACTACCGTCTATATATGCTGCCTCATCAAGAGAACTTGGTATACCATCTATATATCCCTTTACCAGCCATACATTATATGGGATAGCCCCTGCTGCATAGAGTATTACTAAGGCAATAGGCTTATTCACAAGTTCAAATACAATGAATAATGTATAAACTGCTGTCATGGATAAGAAACTAGGGAACATAGATAATACTAGTAAAGTAAGTAATCCGGTCTTCTTTCCCTTAAACTTAAATCTTGATACGATCCACGCAGTTAACAATATCAAGATAACTGAGATTAACGCATTCAATGTAGCAACGGATAAACTATTAAAGAACCAACTCCCAAATTCAGTCTCCTTAAATAATTGCGTATAGTTTGATAATGTCAACTCTTTTGGTATAAAACTTGCTGTCGATAAGTTTTGTCCTTTGTTAAAGGAAGACATTACGATCCAGATAACAGGTATAAGAACTATGATTGATACTAGGATTAGTTCTGCATTAATTAAAATCGCTTTCGCTCGTCTCTTCCACATGTTCTTACACCTCCTTGAATGCTTGTGTTCTTCTGAAGTTCCATATAGAAACGACTGCTATTAGTATGAAAATCATAATATTCATAACAGCTGCCATATCATATAGTTTCTGTTCTAAGGTTAGCTTATAGATCCATGAAATCAAGATATCGGTATCTCCTGCAAATTGATAACTTGAGTTAACAGGTCCTCCATTAGTTAAGAAGTAGATAATTCCAAATCCATTAAAGTTACCTGCAAGATTCATAACAATCAGTGGTGCCGTTGCTCGTAAAACAAGTGGTAACGTAATGAACCTAAATATCTTAAATCCACCACCACCATCGATTTCAGCGGCTTCATATAAGCTCTTATCTATATTCGATAAGATACCTTGAATCATAATCATGAACATCGGGAATCCAAGCCATAGGTTCACAACTAAGATGGTAATCTTTGCAATGAACGGGTCTGCTAAAAATGCAATTCTATGATCGGTTAATCCAATGTCCATTAAAAACTTACTTACTGGACCAAATTGTCCATTTAAGAAATTACGAAATACTAATAACGAAATTAATTGTGGTATCGCCCATGGTAAAATCATAATTCCTCGGTAAAGAGTCTTACATTTGGTATATTTACTATTTAATAAGATTGCTTGAAACATACCAAAAAAGTAAGTTGTAAACGTTGCCAGAACAGCCCAAACAACAGTCCATCTTAGTACGGAGAAGAACGTACTTGACCAGATTGGAATCTGGAACAATTTCTTAAAGTTACTAAAGCCTACCCAACTAATTAGGTTTCCAGGCGGTAAATGATTGGTGTTATAGTTTGTAAATGCAGTTAATATTGCAAATATAATAGGCATGATTACGATAAACATGATATATATAACAATGGGAATTAAGATTACGTAAGCAAAGAATTTGGAATATGTATTTTTGAAATATTCTTTTGTAGTTGGACAATGTCCTGTTTCATCTAATAACTTACCTGTCTTGTACGCATCTCGTATATTGAAGAGATAGATGCCCATCACTACAAGGAGTACCATTACTGCTATAATACCTGTTATTAATAACATGGTTGAGTGGTCACCGTTTTTTCCACCTTCTTTTTCACCTAATGTGATTAGTCCCCAGATTCCTTTGGTAAAGAACCCTCCATGTAGGCGAAATGAAAAATGTGTTATCTGCCCAGATAATGCTTCTAATAGGTAGCCACTGAATATTTCTGTTCCAACAAAAATCAACTGTAACAGAAATAGTATCATACCCTTCAACCTCTGCTTACACACAAAAAACTGGCCAGATCCCCATATGAGTATGGAGCATATTGTACTTACTATCCGTTTATTCTTATTCAAAGTCTTTCATCCTTTCTCCTTACCGGCCCATTAATTACCATCTTTGACTATATACTACTTCATCATATGTCCTCAGTCAAGTATAATTGCACGAAAAACTGTACAATAATTTAATAATTTTATGCATATTTACCTATTGAAAATACTTAAAAAAATTATTTAAGTAATTCAATTACCGTCAAAAGCCTTGCTATTACAATATATTTTCATATGATTACTTAAATTTCAGTTTAAGTAATCACTTAAAAGAAATTCGCAAAATTTCGATATTGTGGTATAATTAAACAATAGAAAGCAAACTAGAGAGCCTTTTATTGACAAAATAAAATTAATACTCAATTTAATTGATATTCTAGTATATTATAAACAGGAAGGAGCCATGCTCGAAAACGCTATGCATGGATAAGATGATGAAAGAAAGAAATTATCATGAACAACTTAATATAGATAATACAAAGAAGCTACGTGAATTAATTAAGGAACTTCCCCCCTATGTAGCTACATATTTTCGTGGAATAGAACATACGACAGCACCAAGAACTCGTATTGCATATGCGATTGACTTGCGTACTTTCTTTGAATTTATTCACCAGACGAACCCACTATATCAGGAAAAAGAGATTCGAAACTTTGAATTTGATCTATTAACCAAACTAGAATCCACAGATATTGAAGAATATCTTGATTATCTTAAGTTATATACCAAAGATGGTAAGGAATATACCAATGATGAACGTGGCATTAAGCGCAAATTAGCCGCTCTACGTTCCTTCTATGGGTACTTCCACAAGAATAAGATGATTAATGAAAATCCTATTCTACAAGTGTCGATGCCAAAACTTCATGATAAAGCAATCGTTCGACTCGATGTAGATGAGGTTGCAACATTATTAGATACAGTAGAATCCGGTAGCAAACTAACAGACAAGCAACAAGCCTTCCATTCCAAAACAAAAGAACGTGATCTTGCAATCATGACTCTTCTACTAGGTACAGGTATCCGTGTATCGGAATGTGTTGGTTTAGATCGTAAGGATGTTGATTTTAACAACACGCGTATTAAAATCACAAGAAAAGGTGGTTACGAAGCGTATGTATACTTTGGAGAAGAAGTTACTGCTGCACTTCAAGACTATCTTGTACTACGTAATAAGATTCCTGCTGCCACAGGACATGAAGATGCACTCTTTCTATCCATTCAAAAAAAACGTATGGGAGTTCGTAGTATCGAGCTTCTAGTTAAGAAGTATTCCAGTACTGTTACTACGATGAAGAAAATTACACCTCATAAACTTCGTAGTACCTATGGTACCTCACTATACCGTGAAACAGGTGATATCTATCTAGTAGCAGATGTTTTGGGACACAAAGATGTTAATACAACAAAGAAACACTACGCAGCGATTGAGGAAGAACGCAGACGTAGTGTGAAGGATGCTGTTCGGTTGAGGGAGTAAGTTACATATGTAAAAAATTATTCTCAGTCTTTGTCTGTACGATTTCTTCACCAGTGAATGCTTTATCAGTTTCTATCCCTTCTAAGGATTCTACTAGATAAGAAAATATATTAGTGCCCAAGTATTCCTATAAAATGTCCAATCATTCCTTACACATTGTAATCTAATAAATTTATGTATATGATTGCAATTATGAAAGATCACAAATACTTTCATAATAATAATCTAAAGGAGGATAATCCCATGAAGAAATTTAGTAAACGAATTATTAGTATCTGTTCCATATGTTTGTTTCTAGCAGTTGAATTAGGTGCAACTGCTTTTGCAGCTGGTGGAACAGGACCATACAGAAGAGTAAGTTCCAATGCAGGAACGAAATCACAACCATATACCTATATGGAAACAACCGTTACTCTACCATCTAAAAGTAATATTAAAGAAAATGGTAAGGATACCGCTTATGTATACATAGGTGGTTCTGGTAATGGAACAGAAATTGATGCAGGATTACAACATAGCCCAACTTATGATAACTGGGCACCAATTATCAACTGTAATTCAGTATATAGCCATCCATCTGATACTGACAGATTTAAAGGTGGTCAAACTGTAAAGATGGTATTCTATGTTAGTGCAGACAATAAGGTTGTACTTCAAGTAAGCGGAACAACAGATAAAGGACAATATAAGACAATCACAACATACTGTAATACAGCCACTGGTTGGAAAGCAAATGGTATAGGTAATACTATGAAACGAGTAACATCGATTGGACAAAGTCCTGAAAACCTAAGTAGTGGTTCCTACATTTTAGGTGTAAAGTGGGCTAGCTCCTATATTGGGACTACAAGTAGCAAACACCAATGGCTTGCTAATGATACGCTAAGTAGCGGATCAATCTGTTACCCAAATAAAACTAAAGTACAGGTCAATTATGTGAATGCCGGCGAAGAAACCGTTTCAATTGATCTAAGATAACGTTACAAAAACAAGTTCCAATTTAGCAAAAGAATGACTTCTTAGAATATTTAGAAGTCATTCTTTTTTATTATCATCATTCTTGTATTGTATTATATGATTGTTTCGTGCTATATTCAGGTATCAGCAAACTACATTTTAAGTTAAATATGCCTTTATTTGCCCCAATCATAAATATTCCATTATACTTATTTACAACATGCTTTATGTTTTGTAATCCAAAGCCATGTACTGCTTTATCATTTTTGGTTGTTACTAGTTCATCATTAACCCATTCTATATCCTCTTTACACGAATTCTCAAAATAAAAATTTAGATAATTTAGCTTAATGATAATAATACATTTTATATATCTTTTAATAACAGGAAGTTTTATACATGCTTCTATTGCATTATTCATAGCATTATTAATGACAATTGCTAGATCATACTCTTCTATCGGTATATCATGACATACCGTTAGTTTTTTTATTATTTGTATTTCGTTGGTCTTCGCTTCTTTTAGCTTATAATCGATAAGAATCTCCATAAATGACGCATTCTTTCTAATTGTTTGATCGGTATCAATGCTTTGTTTTAACAACTTGCGTATATAATATTCTGCTTTATTGATATCATGTTCTAAAAGTAAAGCATTGATACTTTCAATATGATTCTTATATTCATGTTGCTTTGTTCTTATGGTTTTAATAGCATCTTTCTGACAATCAAGTACTAGTTTTTGTATATGATTTTCGACTTCTGTTTTATTCATATACTGAAGTTTTTTATATACTTGTATTATAAAGACTATCACTGCTAATATCGTAAATTCAGTAATTAACAATACCATAATTGTATTTGTATGCATTGGCTTTTTTAGTTTCTGTAAATTCAATATTTCTTTAAATAGAAATAATGAACTTAGTATAAACAAACTAAATAAACAACAGATTGGCTTAAAAAAATAGGTATGTTGAAGGATTTTATAATATCTAATTAGATATAAGCTATAAAAAGCTAAAATGATTTCTAATACTTTCGAAAAAATAATCAATATCCAACGTATGTGTCCATTTGACAATAAATCTACAACATCTAACTTAAAAACCAATATAGGAATGCAGATAAACATAATATTACTAATCACTAGAATAACCGAAGATAAAATCAGTTGAAATACTGTTTTCTTTTTAGACACATGTTTTTCTGTAATACTTCCCATAAAAAACCATACCATATTTACTGTTATCATTAATATAATTGAACCAGGTTCACAAAAATAATCAACCAGTATCACAAATTGAGACAAGAGTAGGATTGTTACTATTCCATTCTTTAGTGATTGTTTTGAAAAACAAATTGGCCTAAGCAAAATATAGAATAATACCATATCTGCTATATTGGCAAAGAAATAATTAATTAATATATAAGCTATATTCTTCATATTATATTCTCCCAGATCTTCATTTCCATAACAGCCGCTACTTTATGTATGTTTGCCTTGCTAACTGGTATGCTTATATGTTGTTTTCCTACATACAATTCCGTTCTTTTATGGGATACAATCTGATTGATATTAACGATAAAACCATTGTGACATCGCAGAAAACATTCTTGTCCCAATTCTTTTTCTATATCTTTTAAGTTAGCTATATACTCGTAGATGAAATCATTGGTTACAACCAATACATTTTTTCCTTTTTTTTCAATGTACAGGATATCATATTGATATACATAAGTTATCTTTCCTTTAATTTTCATTTCAAATCTAGAGGAACCATACCTTTTTATTATAGTTTCATTATGATACTCTCTAATAATTTTATCTAATTTATTATAAAGTTTAGTCTTTTCAAGTGGTTTCAAGATATATGCACTCGCTTCTACTTCATATGCTAAATAACCAAAAGAATCATAATTTGTTAAAAAAATAATTTTACATTCCGTATTATTACTTTTAATTGCTTTTGCGATATCTATTCCTGTCTTATCATCTATTTCAATATCTAATATAGCAATATCGATAGTATTTGAAACGACACATTTTAAGGCATCTTTTGTGGAAATAGTCGAAAAAATATGAAAAAATATTTGCTCTTTTTGATATTGATAATCAAGCAATACCTTTTTCATTACTTGAACTTGTTTATCTGAATCATCACATAATAATACATTCAACATGCAGTTATCTCCATTTTAAAATATATATTCCGCTTTATATTACCATATTATTACATTTTAGTAAATAGAATTGTCAATTTATTAACAAATTTATACATAAAAAACAAGGACTACATTCCATGTAATCCCTGTAAAACTTTGATATTCTTTTTATAAAATATTATTTACAATTCCCTGAAAACAGCATTCTTCCTGCACAATCAACCGTTCCAACATTAAGGATAATGAAAAACCTCTCTACCCCAGATAATATCAAGGGCTAGAGAGGCTAATTATTATTATTTAACTTAAAATTATTTAAAGGCAATCAATTCTTTCATCTTCATAACTTAAACTTAATTTCCCATCACCTTAATATCCCATAAAGAATACCCATACGGTAATGCTCTTTCTACTCCCTGGAATTTGACATATCTTGCTTTTACTTTGTCTAAATTCAAGGTTTCCACTCCGCCTGCTCCATTGTTTTGTTTAATAACAGAAGTATAATTAACTCCATCTGTTGAAACTAAAATCTCGTACTGCTTACCATAAGCCGCTTCCCAATTTAGAATTACCTGATTAATTGTATAGGTATTGTTAAGATCCACAATAAACCAAGCATCATCAGCAAAGTTAGAAGCATATCTTGTTGCTGTATTATTATCTACCAAATTATTAGCAGAAAATACTTCATTTTCAGTGCCTGATGATTGTACTGTTTTACCGAAAGCTTTATCTTCTAAAACTGGTGTTACCTCTGTCGTATTATCTGTATATGAACCGTCTGTACTGCCTTCTGCTTGATATACTCGAACATAATCCACTTGCATAGATGCTGGTATATCACCTTCTCCTGGTGTAACTCCGCCATCGAACCAGCCACCTACAGCTAGATTCATAATAATATAAAATTCTTGATCAAATGGTGCGTTTGGATTGTTCGGATTTCCTGCAGAATACCATTGATCATTGGTTGCCTTAAAGAAGCACTTTCCGTCTACATACCATTTGATGTTATCTTCTTCCCATACAAGACTATATACATGATAATCCGAATTAATGGATTCTCCTTCTGGAAATACATAATCACTACCTAAGTATGTATTAGTTGGCCATGTTCCACCATAGTGGATAGCACCGCTACTTGCATTCGGGATACGTCCTCTTGCTTCCATTACATCAATTTCACCAGAAGAAGCCCATGTTCCATATTTGTCTTCGTTTGGTAACAACCAAAGTGCTGGCCATAAACCGTTACCAGCTGGAAGTTTTGCTCTAAAATCAATTCTTCCATATTTAAATGTGAATTTGTCTTTTGTTGTTATTTTTCCTGATGAGTATGGTGCTACTCGATTAGGATCAATCTCAGGAAACGTTGTTGGTTCATAATAGGTGGCAAGATTTAAGCTTCCATCTTTGACAAAGGTGTTTTTTTCTGAATCCGTATAATATTCTAGCTCATTATTTCCCCAGCCCCATTTATCCGGATCTCCATCAATAAAGTATCCTGTATTATAGTTCCACTTGGAGGTATTTAATTTATCTCCAGCAAACTCATCATTCCATACCATATTCCAGCCGTTCAACTTAGAACTGTCACTTGTTCCTAATTCTAATTCTCCCAAATCTGAAACATCAGGCCTTGGTGCATTTGGATTTCCAATAAAGGAATACACAATATAGTTATTACCAACATTGCCGCCTTTTTCCCCATTCAATGGATATCCGATACGAAGCTCCATATCCTGTTGAATCGGCTGGAACCATAATCCGTAAATTCCATCTACCCAATATCCCCATTGGTTTTTATCTGATAATTTATTATAACCGTTACCTTGATAACTAAAACTACTTAAAGCTGTGTTGCTTAATTCAACCCATGCTCCATTTACCTTTACTTCATAGATGAAATTGTCGAGTTCAGTTGATACTGGATAACCACCATCAATAAATGGAAGTGGTATACCGATTGCACCTGTTGTTCCTGCTGTAAAAGTTGTTGTATCCGCAGTCAGTACATGCTTATCTCTTACTGGTTTTGTGTATGTAATAGTATAATCCAGAAATACCCCTGGTGAAGAAACAGAAACAAGACGAACATAGGTTGTCTTTTCTACATTAAACCAATATCCTCCCGGCCCATCAAAGAACTGTCCGAAATTCTTATCATAAATCCAACCACTGGCAGCATTGTTGTTAATATCTATCCAGTCCTTATCATCTTCTGTTCGAACATATACCTTTAGATCTTTTGCTATCTGTTCATATTTAATAGATGCGTCTCCATTAAAGGTCGGATAAGTAAATCCACAACCACCAGTAACTCCAGCAGTTAATTGAGGCCCCTGTGTTGCCGTCATAGAAGTAATTGTTGCAGTTGATAGCTGTGTAAACTGCAAGGTATACTCCAGTGTTACTTCTTTATTGGTTTTTGACTGTAATTGTAGATTTGTTGTTTTATTTACGTTAAACCAATAACCGTTAAATCCACTGTCACTCCAGTTTCCCCAATTTGAATTATACACGAAACTTGAAACTGTATCGATGCTAACCCATGCTCCATTCACCTTTACATTTACTTGTAAGTCGCTTGCAACATCTCCCCATGATGCAGAACCACCATTAAAGATTGGCATTACAAATCCATAACTGGCTCCATCAACTCCTGAACCTGTAAGTATCGGACCATCAGAGGCTGAATAATACTGCATGGATGTGATTGCCTCTGATGCTGCTTTTGCAACCTTTCCAGTGTAGCTTGAATACCCAGTTAATGTACCAATTAGCAATGTGATTGTCAGTACAATGCTTAATACATTATGTAGTTTCTTTTTGTTAAGTTGTAACATTCGCTTTTCCATAAGCGCCCTCCTTTAGATATATGATTTCCCCTTGCTTACGTCAATTTTCACAAAGAAGTCGTTTCATATCTCCCACTAATATTAATTATAATGGTAAAACTTACTAGTTATAAGTTTCTAAAGTTACATAAGGGTATACATTTTTTATAATTCCTTGTAACAGATTGTTAATTAATGCTTCTTATGGACATAACTGCAATAAAAAAAAATCTATTATTAAGAATTTTTCTAACTAGAATCTTAATAATAGATTTAAACTATCATAATATACTTTTGTGGGAATATAATCTAATTCATCCAAAAATAAATATCATATTGAGCAGTGTTTGTTTTTTAAAATTAGTGCTATAACTTTGCAACAATAGCTCCCTTTGCCAAAATAGCTACCGCTCCAGACACTAATATATCTTTTTCAGAATTGCTCATAGAAACCCTAATTTTACTAGGTCTGCCGACAAAGCTTCCTTGATTAATTATAATCTCATGTCCTACATTAAACATATTATGCTTATATAAATATGCACCTAATGGTCCAGCTGCACTTCCTGTTGCAACATCCTCAACGTTTCCTTGATTATCCCAGGTCCGTCCTTCTATAGTATTTACATCAAATATATAAGCAAATTTAGCACCTACTTCTCTTAACATTTCTTCAAAATTTGAAATAAGTATTTTGGTGTTCTCTATTCCTGAAGTTATTGGTACTAATAGGTATGGTAATCCCGTTGATACAACTTCCATAGGAAATTCTTCGCTTAAATTCTCTTCTGACAAATTCAATGCATGAACATATTCATTTCTCTTCTCTTTTGAAACTTCACAGAGGAATTCTGCTTTTCCTTGATTCATTTGTACCTCGTAATACTCCGCTGACTTTTTGGAATTAACTATAATTGTTTTTTGATTTAATTGAAAGGTAATTGCTATATCTTCTTCATTTCCAAAAATATGACTATGTATAGTAGCAGCTGCTCCCAAAATAGGATGCCCCGCAAAATCCAATTCTTCATTTACTGTAAAAATTCTTGCACTAAAGATACAATCAACTATTCTTCTCACAAAAATAGTTTCAAATTGCTTAAACTCCTGTGTTAATTTTAACATAAGATCATCTTCTAATTCCTCGTTGCAAAAAACAACAGTTAATCCATTACCAGACAAAATTTCATTACTAAAAACATCAACATGAAAATATTCCATTTTAATTTCTCCTTATGTAAAAAATATAATTAACATTTATTTAACCTAATATTATAATATAAAGTAAAATACCGCATTTCCATTACTATAAGCTAAAATACAATATATTTCAACATTAATTATCGTAATTCTTTGAAATTATATATTTCCACTCATCATATTATAATCTACCTCTTTTCATAGTTTTCAAAGTTTCCCTCAAGAAAATTAAAATTGAACTTTTATTTATTTTATTAGATTCCTGTAATTTTCTAACAATTCAATCTACTGTAAATTCCTGCGTTGATAGCGTACCATTCCATTCATGTCCATCAGATCGGTAGTACTTTCTGATAACTGATCCATCTGTCATTGTATAGTCGATCACAAAGATCTGTCCTGTATCTATTTTCATAGGATAATTATTGTATGGCAGTTCATCTTGTGTTAGAGGTCTATCCTTTAAGTCTTCATATGCATTTTCGAGACGCCAATATTCCCGGTAGGAATAGCCTTCAAATATTCCCTTTAGATTCTGTTTTCCGAAATAGGAAGCCTCATACTCTTTTCCATTAACCTTGATGGTATCTACTCTAGATGGTTCAATATCCTCAACTATAATATCTAGACTTTCAGAACGTATGGCATCGCCATAATACTTCTTTAGCTGATTTGCCATACATGGTATATCATTCGTATAGTTCATCGATTCAAGCCCGGTATGTGCCGAACCATAAATACCCATGATACTTTCGTTGCTTAACTTGTCAAACTCTCGGATAAAGTTCTGCACCATCTTGTTTTCACGATATACATCGTCTGAACGTTCGTAATAATATCTACCTTGATCTATCGCCTCTTGCGTTAAAACATATTGCTCTGAGTCCACTAACTTGTTACTTTGCATATATTTCAAAAATCGTCTTCCGGTAGTGTCATATTGGTGTCCAACATCTGTTCCATGAAATATGGTTTCAGGACATTGACTTTTTATCTTCTCATAAAATTCCTTATTAGCGGTGGTGTTTGCAGCAGTACCCTTCAAATCGCTAAATATCTCATCTAATATCTCATTGCTATCAGATTGCATCCATAGATTTAAAAACTCTGCGGTATAGTATGGAAACTCAATAAATAGATGTCTCATACCCTGATTTTGATAGTATTCATTCCATAACTCAAATTCTTGATCTAAGATGTTTTCGACCCCATGTGCTTCCCCGTATAAGTATATTTGCCCAGTGGATGTTGGTGAGGAACTATTCGTCTGGGTAACGTTTTTAGAATTAGCGGAAAATACTAGTATCATAATTACCATAACTAATACAGAAGAAATTAGTGCCATTACATTAACCACGGTGATTGCCCTATCTTTAAAAATTCTCTTAATCAAACCATACATACCGATTCCAATGATTCCACCGAATGTATTACCAATAATATCAGTAATATCACTCGCGCCAATTGCAAATGTATATTGTATAACCTCGAATAGTAAACTAACACCTAAACATGGCAATATCTTTTGAATAAATGACCACTTAGATTTAAATATATTTATATAGATTCCCATAGGTATAAAAACCAAAACATTATATATAATCTCTCTTAATTCAATCTTACCATTCACTACCATTGATGCGGCAAATGGGATTAAATTAATATTCCTTATATGGCCTAAGTCTGAAATGTTGGTTTGAAATTTAAACAATATCAACCAAACTAGTAAAAAAGCATACACAATAAAAAGTCCTATGGTTAATATTTTCTGTCGTTTATCTTTGAACATCATAATACCCCCATCTTTCTGATTTGTCTTAGCAATTGTTTAATTTTATAGAAATATCAATTAGGATGAATTTTATTTATTATACGTAAACAAGCTTCAATATGCATAATCAAATGTCTTGAAAATGGCATTTGTATTAATCCTTTTATATCCTTTCCACACCAATAATCAATTAGCCAATAAGCATTTTCATCTCTACTAACCACTTCCAGCGATTTTAGATAATTCTTACTTTCATTCGTTATCTTACGTTTTAAATCTTGGTAAGATAAATTCCTTAATAAATTATCTGTACTGCGCATGACTTTTGATATGTATAGATATAATTCATTTAGATCTAACACTTTAGAGAAATCTGATATTTGTTCCTTTATCAGCTCATTTCCTGTCGTTATAATGGGTGACTTCATTCTCAGTTGATAATTTCCTTTCAATAAAATCTGTTCATCACCCATAATTAAAGTGTGTGCCACTATATCTTCAATACGAAAAATGTGCCACAATGAATACGCTATTGTTTTACTGTGATAACCAGAGACATTTATAAAAGGTATTGCATTAAATTCGTCTCTGTTCAAATTCTCTTTAAATGAGTATATCTCCTCAATTAGCTTTTCCCGTAATACCAAAAGTGTATTTATTCCATCTTGATAGGTACCTTCTTTTTTTATTAGATTTTGCATTGATTTATTTAATTCAGACCATTCTGCATTCATTTCCATCCCTCATTTAATCTCTATAATCATACTTTATTTAATAATAGCAACAAATGCATTAATAATTTCTCTACAACTGTACATTAGATTCAACTACTCATCACATCTTGATATATGTATTCTACTGTATCATTTAATTCCATATCTTTTGATATTTCTTTTTCAGGTATAAGATTTATGAAATCTTTCTCATTCCACCAAGCGCTCATATCAATTTCAGTAAAATCATTTTTATTTGGCTTCGTCTGATGTCGTTTCACTGTTTCATCAAAAGGAATATCATAGTAATAAGCGAATATCTTATCTCCAAATTCGTACATTGCTAGTTCAAACAATGACTGATACCAACTAGCCTTTAGAATTCCTTCTAGTATAACAATCTCACAATTATTTCTACCATATAAAAGAAGTTCTTTCATAAGTGGTAATGCTTTTGTATTAACACCATCTTTTACACGTAGCATATCTCGTCGTATAACATCCTGTGAAATAAGCATGCAATTATGTCCAAATTTTTGTTGTAATGCTTTTGCTACTGTAGTTTTACCACTACCTGAATTTCCTCTTATAATAATTAATCTAGGCATAGCTGCCCTCCATAAATTCTAAGTTGTATAAGTTTTCACTTATGCTTCTAAACATAATATGTAGTTCACATGTCCACCAATTGGATGTTCTTACATAATTCTACATCCCATTATAAATAGCTCCTATAAATAAAGCAATATAAACATCAAATGAAATTTGAGCTCTTCACATCAAAATAGATACTTAAAGCGGAGTTGTTACACTAAATGTAGCAACTCCGCCTTACATAACGACTTACCAATCTTACATTAAATATTTAATATTTACACAACATTCAAATTTCTTTCTATTATTATAGTCAGAATGAACGATTATAGTAACTTAATCAACTCTTCTAACTTTTCAGATAAAATCTTTGCTTGTGCAAAATCAGTATTCTTTAATGCTATTTCTATTTTGGTTTCAACCTCTTTTTTCTTTTGTTCAATTTCTAAGTAATCTTTATCAAAATGATTTGAATATATCATCTTTCTAAATTTGCGTATACTCATCTTTCTGATCGTCTTATCTTCAATGATTAATACATAATCCACACAATTTGCTATGGTATAAAAATCATGGGAGACCATGAGAATTGCCCCATTATAGTTTTTAATAGCTTCTTCTAGGGCTATTTGAGAATAGGTGTCTAGATGACTCGTCGGTTCATCAAGAAGTAACATGTTTGCTTTAGTCGCTGAAATTTTAGCTAATTGAAGTATATTCTTTTCTCCACCAGATAACGATTCTATCTTTTGATTAAGCAATTCTTCCTCGAAACCATAGCCAAGAACATATGATCGAATCTCTTGTTTTGTTTCAAATCCAGCCTCAAATAACTCTTCAAGGATCGTATTCGACTCATTTAACATCTCACCCTGTAGTTGAGATAGAAAGGCTACTTCAATCTTTTCATTTATCTCAATTGAATCATTCTTATTATTATAGATTTCTCGAAGTAAAGTTGTTTTCCCGGTACCATTTGGACCGATAAGAGCAACTTTCTCATTGGATTTAATCTCAAAGTTAACATTTTCTATAAGTAGCTCATCAAAGGCAACACTGTAATTATTAACTCTTAAAGCAATCGTTTCTTCGATTTCATTATCTGTAACTAACTTGATTTCTGGTTGTTTAATATCTACAAATGGAGCTTTAATTCTACGGGCTTCTAATCTTTCTAGGAATTTCACTCTAGCATGTACTGCTCTTCCTCTTGCAGCATTCGTATGAATCGTTGCAGCTGATCTTAATTGTTCGACTATTAGTTCATTTCTTTCGATTTCTTCCGCATCCGCAATCGCTAGTTCTTGTAACTCAATTTTACTTTGAAGTAAAGAGAAATTATAATCAATATATCTTCCATTAAATTCTTGAAGTTCGGTGTTTTCAAGGTGAATGACCTTATTAAAGCAATGATTTAATAGATATCTGTTATGCGTAATAATTAGTAGGATTCCTTTATGCGAATTAATTAGATTTTTAAGTGAATTAAGGTTTTCAAAATCTAAAAACACATCGGGTTCATCCATTATCATTAAGTCTGGACTTGTTAGCATAACTTTAATTACTTGAATTAGTTTGAATTCTCCTCCACTAAGATTAGATACCTTAAGATCTGCCTGCTTACTAAGGTTCGCTAAATTTAATTTCTTTTCAATGTTGCTTTCGAAATTATCTCCATCAATTGCCTGAAATGCATCTAATGTTTGTTGATACTTTTCCAGTAAAGTATCAATATCCGCAGATGTTTCCATCTCCGCACAAATTGATGTTATTTCGTTTTGTAGTTTAATAAATTCCTCGCCAATATATTCGAAAACTGTTGTATCTTTTGTTTTGTCAAGTCCAGAGAACTGACTTACATATCCAATTCTACAATTAGGCTCTATCTCTATCTTACCATCGAATATATATCTCTCTGGTTCCATAATCATATCTATCAATGTACTTTTACCGCTTCCACTAGCTCCTATAAATGCACAATGTTGACCCTCTTCTAGTGTAAATGAAATATTTTTATAAAGCTCCTTTTGTGGGAAGGAATAGGATAAATTATCAACGTTTATCATAGTATTACCTTTCTTTTCAATAAAAAAGAGCTTATAAAAATAAGCTCTAATATATTATTACCAATCGTAATGTTACAATTAATTTTTTAGTTAAAATATTATTCTAAGTTTATAATTTAGAATACCATCTTTTTCGATTAATTTCAATCATTTAATATGAATACTTCCGTTTCTAGTGACATCGGAGGCTTTCCATAATATTTCAGATACAGCTTGAGCCCAAAACCTTTCAGGTATATATGGAATTGTGAATGTCTAAACCATTTTACCTACAATATTCCAAAACTGACAATTCCCCGCATCAATTCTCATATATCTAGGATTGTCAACGTTTAATTGTCTACCTGCAAGAACTCTTGAGTCTCCACCGAATACGTCCAAATCGTATATTTCAAACATATCTTGCGAGTTAAAACGATCAGTAATAACTGTGTGAATTTTAATATGATCAAATTCATACTTAGTCATACACCATCACTCCCTAATATTAGATATTAAAATGAAGCTCGCAATGCATTCAATAACTTTCTTGTTAATGGGGTCGTTCCGGAATTTGTCTTCTGATACATTAATAAGAAGGTTAGATTATCTTTAGGTGAATTCATAAAGAATACTCCTAGCCAACCGTCCCAACCATATTCACCTTTCGTACCAAGATGATTGCACAGCTCTGGTTTCGTAAGGATCCGCATGAGATTGCCATAACTATACCCTGCTAGCCCTTCCCATGTTTCAAGGAAATGTTCTTGTTTTGGGTTAAGATGATTGGTAACCATATATTCAACAGTCTTCTCTGCTAATATTCTTCTACCATTATAAACACCTTTGTTCAATAACATCGTTGCAAATTTACTATAATCCTCAATCGTTGAGGCTAAACCAGCACCACCTGATTCGAATACAGGTTTACGTAACATCCTATTTTGTATACCTAAGTTATCACCTACGTATTTCTTAAGGCCATCTTCTGCTACCTCATAGGTCGATGCCAACCTTGCTTGTTTCTCTTCTGGCACATAAAATCCAGTATCATTCATATCTAATGGTGTGAATATATTATTCTGTAAAAATTCTGAGAATGGCATTTTAGTCACTACTTCTACAATTGCGCCTAACACATCTGCACAAGAGCTGTACAAAAATTCATCCCCAGGAGAAAACATAAGCGGTATTTTACCTAATTCATTCATCGCTTCTACTGTACCGAATGTATCATATGGACTGCTTTCCTTTAAGCCATCTACTAATTTATCGAAAAGTTTACCAGTTTCTCTCTCTGTTAAACTATTCTCCCCTGGATAAGTAAGACCAGCTGTCATGAATAGTAAATCCTTTATGGTCATTTTACGTTTCACATCTTTTAGAGTCGATCCCTCATAGTACTTTTGATCCTTAAATCCTTCTAGATATAGTTCAACTGGATCTAATAAATCAATAAGACCTCTCTCTACCAAAAGCATAACAGCCGCACTGGTAACAGGTTTAGACATCGAATATAAACGAAATATCGTATCTTTTCTAATCGGAGCTTTAGTCTCCCTATCTGCATATCCGTATTCAAAGTAACATTGTTCAATTCCGTCTTTTAAACACAGAAAATTCCCTCCTACAATTTCTCCATCTTCTACAGCCTTTATTAAAATATCATTCATTTGTGATAAACTCATCTGTATATCTCCTTTTAACTTAGTTATTTATTAAGGTTATTCAAAACTTATCCCCATACTGTGTAACGACATGTTCTATCGTGTCGCTGATATTCTTTAAATTACCATTAAAGAATTTAGGATACGCTTTATATGAATCCAAATCTGCAATTGGTAACCAATGCATATATTCTTTCACACCGTTTGTGTAACTATTACTATGTAATTCTTTAGTTCCTCTTGGTTTCATAAGAAAATATAATGCAATTTCATGACAGTTTAGACCGTCAAGTGTACCGGTTCCATTAAAGAAATTCTCATGAACATATGCCAACCGTTCGACCTCATAATGAACTCCCGTTTCTTCATACACCTCGCGCTTAACCGCATCTTCTGCAGTTTCACCAATCTGAACGCCACCACCGATTGAATAGTAATAATCATCTATTTCATTCTTAGCAAATAATATACTATCTCCTTCAATTATTATAGCACAAGCTCGATAGCGAAACCATCCGTTATCTCTTGTAAATCCACAGTCAATATTCATGTATTTACCTCGTTGTTATTCCTTAACACCATGGATTTTTTTGTAACTGGCCAAATGCAGCCCCTACAAATCCACCGTTTAAAAGATGTTTCTTCATATTCCTTTGTAAGCTTGAATCTTCTGGTAATTCCTTATAATCATCATACTTCTTTTTAAATACCCATTCAACAAAATCATCCTCTTCTTTATTCCATTCTGAAACTTCAAAAGCTTCTTGGAAACCAATGATATTAGAAGTAGACGGCAATAATTCTTTAAGTGCAGGCGAAAGTAACCAAGATTGACAGATATATCTACTTTCCTTATACTCTGGGTAATATGTCTCTATAAATTTCTGGCTATTAACATAGGAAATTTTACAATTTTCACTTGTTAATCTTGCATTGGATGGAATATGTATACTAGTCACTTTTTCTTCGTCCTCATAAGTTAATTCATACTCCAATTCTCCGATTCGAAATAATTTCATCCCAATCTGCCTTATTGTCCACCAATCCCTATCAAATCCATAGGTTCCATAACTTGCTTTATGTTCTGCTATAAATCGTGGGAAACAATTCATAGTATCTATGAATATCTGTTCTGATATTCCTAATTTACTATATTGATCATATGTACGTTCTAAACACTTTACCATGCACGTTAGTATTTTGATTCCATTTTGATCTTCCCCTAACTTCCCTTTCAGTCTTATTCTTGCTTCATTTGCTGCTTGGAAGTTTAATAACTGATCCATCTCATCTTTTACGCTATCATACGAAAAAGCTTTATCAAAAGCTAGTACCTTTTCTATAACCTCCTGTTGTAATCCAATTCTTTCACACATACACAAAATAGTATTCAACCTCGCTCACCCTGCCTTATCTATAATTTTTTCTTTATTCTTCCAATCTTTCAACAACAAAGTCTTTACTCTCCTTAAAAATGATTATATAATATATATGAAACCATTTATAATATAAATAGTACAAATTATATTTCATTATTAAGTAACTTGTATTTTGTTTTAGTCGTTTCACTAGAGTGCATAGACTTTTTGTCCTTTCATATATAATAATACCTCTTTGCAATCTCAATAGCAATAATATAGAAAATAATCTTCTATATTAAGATTTTCTATCACATTTATGCAAGATATAATGTCTAATCTTGCAGCATTTTATTTACAAGGTATTTAATTCCGCTTGACTTTCTTGTATTTACCATGTATATTTGATAGAGAATAGTATTTACCCCAAAGCAAAATGAAACTTTTGAATTATCTTATTTCATTTTGTAACAACTAAGCTTATATATATACTATCATATATTTGGCGGTTCCGTATTTTTCTTATTATTCTTGCATTTATTTTTGATTATGAAGGATGAATGGAAAATTAGTTCATAGCAACAACAACGAATTAATAATAAAATGAAAAGAATCGTTATCAACACATTTTCTTGCACATCGAATAAAATCGAGGACGTATTTGCTCGTTCTAAGCGTGCAATAGAAAATAGCATCAAACAATTACTAAAGGTAATACAAGGAGGATTCGCATGAACCAATTATTACAGAAATTCGATTTTTCTAATGAGTTACAAGATTTATTATCTAACTGTGCTGGTGTACATACACCTACTACTAAGGCTGAGCTTTATAAACTGGTTTATGGATCAGAAGAAACAATGATTCATGATGTTGTCTATACAATACCAGGAAAAGGTGATATTAAAGAAGCAAATGTTGTTCGCTGTAAAAACGGTGCGGCTGTTAACTACGTTGAAGATTATATGCGTCGTCGTGATCCAAACTGTATGGTTATTGCAGATCACAAGCCAACGGATAAACCTAAATATAAAGATGTTTATGGTATGGAATTCGATTCTGTTCGTAATGAAACATTTGAATGGTTAAAGACGCAAGAACTTATCGTTATTCCATTCAATGCAGGTGGTAATGTTCATGGTTATGGTTCTTTACTAGTTTGTCCTTTAAATGCTGCTTTCTTCGCTTATGGCGTTGCATTATTACAAGGTTTTATCAACGCAGAGGAATCAGAAGGTTTTCGTCCACGTGCGGTTATCTATGTTGCTCCACCTTTCCGTCATACACATTTTAACGGAAAACAAGTTTGTGTTCATAACCGATTAGATGATTGTCACGAAATCTTCTCCTATAACTTATATCCAGGTCCATCAGCCAAAAAAGGTGTTTATAGTGTTTTACTTGACATTGGAGAAAGTGAAGGTTGGGTTACAGCACATGCATCTTGTGCTAAAGTAGTTACTCCATATGAAAACGAAGTAGTTATTATGCATGAAGGCGCATCTGGTGGTGGTAAGAGTGAATTACTTGAAGAAATTAAGAAATTATCCGATGGACGTGTCCTTTTAGGTACTCATACAATCTCAGGAGAAAAGAATTACATCAATATGGGTGATACTTGTACAATCAAACCTGTAACTGATGATATGGCTATCTGTCACCCAGCTTTCCAAAATCAAAGTGGAAAACTTTGCTTAACAGATGGTGAAGATGGTTGGTTCTTACGTGTTGATGGTATTACGCAATACGGTAGTAGCCCTGAACATGAGAAAATATCGATTCACTCAGATGAACCGCTAATCTTCTTTAACCTTCAAGGAATACCTGGTTCAACTTGCTTACTTTGGGAACATACACTTGATTCAGACGGTAAACCTTGTCCTAACCCACGTGTAATCATTCCTAGAAAATATATTGAAAACATCGTTGATGAACCTGTTGAGGTTTCTGTAAGAAGCTTTGGTGTTCGTATGCCACCTTCAACAGCAGAAAATCCAAACTATGGAATTTTAGGTATGTTACACATAATCCCACCTGCACTTGCTTGGTTATGGAGACTTGTATCACCACGTGGACATAATAACCCAAGTATCGTTGATTCTAAGGGTATGATTAGTGAAGGTGTTGGTTCATATTGGCCATTCGCTACTGGAGAACGTGTTAAACAAGCAAACCTTTTATTAGATCAAATTATGTCTTCACCAAATACAAAATATATCTTAGTTCCAAATCAACATATTGGTGTATATGAAGTTGGATTTGCTCCAGAGAATATTGTTGTTGAATATCTCGCACGTCGTGGTGGTGTTAACTTCAAGATGGATCACTTAGTAGAATCTCGTTGTTCATTACTTGGATACTCATTAAAAGAAATGAAAGTAGACGGTCAATACATTCGACCTAAATTCCTACGTACTGAAAAACAAGCTTTACTTGGTACTGAAGGTTACGATAAGGGAGCTGCTATCCTTACAGACTTCTTCGCTCGTGAAATTGAAAAATTCGATACACCAGACTTACAACCATTAGGAAAAGAAATTATTCAATGTTTCAGAAATAATGGTACAGTTGAAGATTACTGTAAGATCACTCCATTAGGACTTTACTAAGATTAAATTGATTGATATAAACATAAAAAAACCTCACATTTTCATAGTTGAAATTGTGAGGTTTTTTATGTTCGTTTTAGAATTTTCATACTTACACCAGGGTTATCTGATGAATTCGCAATCAGCACTTCTCCTTATCTGGGGACACACCTTAGAGCGAAGGTTTGTTATTGTAACGTAATCAAAACCGGCAGCCCATAGCTGCCGGTTTAATTAACTTTATTCTATTAACGAAGCTCTTAGTTTAAGATATCAAGTAGATTTCCTACTTCTGCTTGTGTAGCGTCTTTAAAGAAGAAATCATAACGGAAGAAGAAATATCCATCAACTTCACCAGTACTACGTCCGTATTCCACCATACGTTGTAATACATCATCATTCTCTTTCCATTCTGGTTCAACACTTGAACCGGCTCGATAAGTTGGTATACCTACATACATGTTAACAGTTGAACTTGTACGAAGGGATAACCAATAATCTAACGCTTTATCATACGCTGCTGAGAAACCAGTATTCTTGTCTGTATACGTATTCTCAAATGACCAGTATAATTGAGGACAAATATAGTCAATATACTTGTCTGATGCCATCCATGTTTTTACGTCAACATAATTTCCCTGAGTAAGGTATAAGTTGACCGGATTACCTGCTGGACTGATACCAAATTGAACGCTAGAATCAATATCTTTAATCGCAGCATATACTTTCTTAACTAAAGTGTTAACGTTATTTCGTCTCCATACATCAATCGTGTTTGGTTTTTTACCACTATCAATAGTTTTTGATACATATGCATTGTATTCGATATTATCGAATGCAGTTTTGTATTTGGATCCTAAGTTTGGATAAAAATAATCATCAAAATGGATTCCATCTACATCATAATTTTCTACAATTTCTTTTACACCGTTAACAATTAAATTTTGCGCAGTAGTTGAAGCTGGGTTAAAATAGATATTCGGTTTTTTATCTCCATCTGTATCAAACGTTAAGACATTGCGATTCTTTGTCGTATCTTTGTCTTCATACCACTTTCTAGCAGGATTATCTTTAGATAATGCCGAATAATCTCCTGATTGAAGAGTTACACGATATGGATTAATCCATGCATGGAATTCTAATCCACGTTCGTGTGCTGCTTCCACCATGTATTCTAGTGGATCATATCCAGGATCTTTTCCTTGAGTACCTGATACATACTTGGACCAAGGGAAATATTTTGATGGATATAGAGCATCACTGAAAGGTCTAACTTGTACAATTACAGTATTCATGTTTAAATCTACACTATCATCAAACATCTTATCAATCTTAGCCTTAAATTCTGCTTCTGTATATCCAGTAGTTTTGAATTCAAGATAAGAAATCCACATGGCTCTCATTTCTAATGTAACAGTAATTGTTTTTATATCCGCATTTCCAGCCTTATCAGTAACTTTAACACTATACGTTCCATCTGATTTAACAGTAAAGGATTGTAGATCCGAAACGTTTTTAGCTTTGGAACTCCACTTATCAGAAGCTACCTCAGTAACTTTACCTTTAATATACTGCACGCTTTCAATACCCGAATCATCTTCTGCTGACACATTAATTGTAGCTACTTGATTCATTACAGATGAATCTAATGATACAGTTGGCGCTGTTTTATCAATATTCTTAATCTCTAATTTCTTGATTTTTGTGTTACCAGCTTTATCAATCGCATAAAATGTATAAATTCCATTCTCTTTGATTGAAACTGTACTTATATTTTTACTTAGTTTAACCGTAGTTCCTTTTTTAGAAAAATAGGAAGTTTTTTGATCACCTTTCGCCCACTTTACAGTCTTAATATCCGAAGCGTCTGTAGCTTTGAAAGTAACTTTAACTGTGGAATTAGTGGGTGCTGTATTCTTAACTGCTAAAGTAATTGTTGGTTTCTTTGTATCTTTTGCTGCACTAACAACGTTTGCACGGGATGGAAACATGCAGAGTACGAATGTAAATGCTAACAGTATTAGGTGGAAACGTTGTTGTTTTTTCTGTCTCATTCTTGCCCTCCCAATTTACATGTTTAAGATTATCTACCAGTAGGATACTGGCTAAATACATCTTCTGTTAATTCATATAACCTAGCTGCATATTCTTTTTGATTTTTAGAATTATTTAACTTAGCAAAATCAGAACTATTAGACATAAAGCCAAGTTCTATTAAAATTGCAGGTACTGTATTATTTTTAATAACTGCAAAATTGGCTGTTTTAACCTTTCTATTATAGAAATCAAAAGTATCTACAATTCCATTTTGGAAAACAGATGCTAACTTAGCACTGCTTAAACCATTGGATTGTGTCTTGTTATTAACTGTTGAGTAGTACGTCTCTGTACCATTTGCACTAGCAGAAGCCGAGTTCATATGAAGACTAATGAATAAGTCAGCACCTACCTTTTTAGCAAAAGCAGCACGGTCATTTAGTGTAATAAAAGAATCGTTTGTTCTTGTCCAATAAGCCTTAACAGTACTATCACTACTATTAAAATAATCTTTAGCATATTTATAAAGAATATTATACGTAATAGATTTTTCTTGTACGCCATTATGGATTGTTCCTGGATCCGAACCACCATGTCCTGGATCTAAAACTACAATCTTATTATAGATATCCTTAGGATTTCCGACTTCCACTCCCACAAATTTATCCCCTTGCGATAAGCGGAATCCTTGCAGACTTAATGTAGAAACGAGAATTTCAGTGTTCCCACTACTGTTTAGAGATACTGCGGTATTACTAATCATACTTGAGTAATTCTTAACAGGATTTTCATTATAGTAGCTTACATAATTACCTGGAATTATAATTTTAAATTGATTTTTCATATATAAATCTTCAGTGGTAACTTCTGAGTAAGATACTGCACTAGGTAAGTCGATTCTTAAATCAATATCAGAACCACCATCTGGATAAACTAACACAAATGATAGGTTGTTTCCTGATTGTGAGGTATAGTAAGTACTATCTTTTGATTTATTCAAAGTAATTCTTGTTGTTTTGTTATCTGTATTAACTGCTGATACTGCCTTCACACAATATCCATCATCAATGTTATAGTTAAGACTTCCAATACTATTCACTGTATAAGGTAAATCAATATAGATATTCGTATTATCAGAAGTTACATTCATAGTAGCAGGATATAACATATCTATAGATGCTAAATCTGTGTAATAATCGTAATTCACATCCAATTTTTCGATATAATTATAGTACACCACTACAGTTAAAGTCATTGCATCATCAGACAATTTAATCTCATACTTAGGTTGCTTCACATTCGTAGTCAGAACTAATTTACTTGACTGAGAAGCCTCATTATAAGTAACTGTTGCACTATCAATAATACTATTGCTATATGTGTAAGTCTTATTGGTTGCTGTTGATTGTTCCACATCTATAACAAGGGAGTTATCCGTTGTATAATATGAATGTACTTTGCTAAATGTCGAATATGCCTTTAACTCAAAGACTTCTCTGTCAGCATATACTTGCGTGTCCTTATTGAAATCTCCCAGTACTGCTGTTGCTGTGTAGTTCGAGTTGAGTTCTGTTTTATAAGTACCGTTCTTTAACTCATCATATATATTCTTATATGCATCTGTAACACCGAAACTAACATATTGTTTTTCATCTTCAGATGGTGTTGGATTTTCTGGTTCCTCTTCCGCTTTCTTAGTTATGATAGAAGTACTAGAAGCACTATCCCAAACAAAATCGTAACCTAAATATCCTGCTACAGCACTAGCCGGTACCATAATATAAGTTTTTCCATTCACTTTATTCTTAATTTTCATAGGTGCATGTGGTAATGATATATCCTTACCATTTAATGTTGCATCTTTACTGTATAACGTCATTACAAGAGTTGTATCATCTTTTACTAAGGTTACAGTTTTCTCATCTTTATTATACGTATACTCTGCACCTATTGGTGATGATGAGAACACTTTCTTAGCTTGAATCATTGTTGTAGATTCATGTAAGATACTTGGCAACGTAGTGATGCTAACATTCTTACCTTCCACTTTCACCTTACCTTGTGCACCGCGATACGTAAACCACTTACTCTCATTAAAATCATAAAGATTAAGTGCTGCTGTCTTTGGACTTGTAATAGTTGCTAATGCATTACTACTATTATAGCTGTACGTATAACCAAAAGCTTCTGCAACAAATCTTGCCGGAACAAGAATCTTTGTAACTCCCGTAGCATGATACGTTACCTTTCTTGGTGCTTGGGATACCGTTTGTTTTTCCCCATCCACATAAACAGTTTTACTGCCTAGTGTAAATTTAATAGTGGTATAATCCTTCTTTAAAGTGAGTGTTCCTTTACTTGAAGAATACGAGGAGGTAACCCCAATATTGGAATCTACGAAAACATCTTTATAGGATACTAATGATGTAGATCCAATTATAATTCCTGGATAATTCTTTTCACTAACTTGTTTTCCATCAATCTTATACACAATTTGCTTTCCGGTATACGTTACATTTTTCTTATCATAATACAACTTTAATGATGACGCTGCCTTTACTGAAAGAACAGGAGTTATGATTAGTAGTAACGCGAATAGCAGCATATAAATAGATTTGTGTTTTTTCCATTGAGTTCGTTGAGCATTCAAAACTCGGCTAATTACTTTTGTTTCTCGTTGTTTCATTTTCTCACCTTTCTTACTGCTATAAATAACATATCGCATCAAGCAAATTCTTATAAATTAAAGGGTTTTTACCCTTAATTATCAATTGCAAATATATGACATTTTATTTACAATTAACCACTCAAACCAATATTTATATCATAATACTAGGTTTTAAAAGTGTTAGAATTGTGTCAAATATTGATTTTAATTATGTTATTTAATAATAATATTGAGGGTTATGAATTCTCTCTATATTACCTTGCGTGCAGTAAAAAAGCTCACTTATCAATTGTTAAAAATGGTTATTACTTAATATTAAAATGTTAATAAAGCAGGAAGCCGTTTGGGGGACTTCCTGCTTTCCTCAATCTATGCGTTTAATTTATTGGGGTACTGTAGTAAGGTATGATTAAAAACTGCCCTTCATGTATGGTATCAGATGTTAGGGAATTACATTCCATAATCTCTTCTATGTACTCATCTATACTTTCATAGTGACTTGTAATGTTCTCCTTAGCAATGCCCCATAATGTGTCACCTTTTTCAATTCTTATACTCATAACGTACTTCTCATCTTTCGTTGTTGATGCGCTAGCAACCGTCTTTTCTGTTATTACTCCAATAAAAATAACACACAACACAATAATCGAAATAATGCTTGCTACTATCACTTCTTGATTAATTCTTTTAACATTCATACAATTTCCTCCTTCAAAAGTATATATGTATTCTTAAGTTAACCATAATCTTACTTACTAGTTCCCTCTTTTATCAGTACCGAACATATGTACTGCATATCTTTTTTATATCATAGCGAACATTTGTTCTTTTGTCAATAGATTTTTTCATTTACGAACATTTGTTTTGCAATTTCTTTTAGAGCATGATATAATGTACCTAAATCAAAGGAATTTTAATTGAACGAAAGATTATGAAGAAATTATTATTGGAGGGAGCAATCCATGGGATATGGTAAAATTAGTACAAAACAAAAAGAAATTTTAGAATACATAAAGGCACAAATTATTAATAAAGGGTATCCACCTGCTGTTCGTGAAATCTGCGAAGCTGTGAAGCTCAAATCGACTTCAAGTGTACATTCTCATCTAGAAACATTAGAAAAGAACGGGTATATTCGTAGAGATCCAACAAAGCCTCGTGCTATCGAAATTGTAGATGACGGATTCAATGTATCAAGGAGAGAACTTGTGAATGTACCAATTGTAGGTGTTGTAACAGCTGGACAGCCTATACTTGCAGTTGAAAACATAGAAGGTTATTTCCCTATGCCAGCAGAGGATATACCTAATGCTGAGACGTTCATGTTACGTGTCAAAGGAGAAAGTATGATTAATGCCGGTATCTTTGACGGCGATAAGATTTTAGTAGAAAAAACATCAACCGCAGTTAACGGAGATATTGTTGTAGCATTAATTGATGATTCTGTAACAGTAAAGACCTTTTATAAAGAGAAGGGGCACTTTAGATTACAACCAGAGAATGATACTATGGATCCTATCATTGTTGAAGAATTAAGTATTTTAGGAAAAGTTATTGGTTTATTCCGTATGTTACATTAATAGTTTGAAATCTAGAAACAAATAGTGAAACGGCTTTTAAATACAAAAAAGACCGCACCAATATAGAAAATGGTGCAGTCTTTTTTATTGTATGATTAATTGTAACATTTATTGAAGATCTTCAACTGATAATGTTTTACCATCTCTCCAGATTCTTTCTAAATCGTAGAATAAACGATCTTCTTTAGAGAATACATGAATAACGATATCGCCATAATCCATTAATATCCAATTGGAAGAACGATTTCCTTCAATTCGTTGTGGTTCATAGCCTTCTTTTGATAACGCTTCATCAACGCCATCAACAATAGCTTGTACCTGTGAACTATTCGTACCATTAGCAATGATAAAATAATCTGCAATTGTTGAGATTTCTCCAATTTCAATAATTCTTATATCTTCTGCCTTTTTATCATCCATTGCATTATATGCAATTTGAGCCATTTTCTTTGCTGAATCCATTATAAATTCCGCCTTTCTAGTTATTTATTACCAACAATACCCCTATAATATTCATATGCTTCATTCGTGGTATTGTCAATGATTTGACCATTTGATTTTAAGTAATTAAGTGTATTATGAAGCGTTGTATATACTGCTAAATCTAGATCTTCAAATGCAAGTTTTCTGATTTGTGTAAGTCCAGGAATCATTCTCCTTGATGGCTCCATATAGTCAGAAAGAAAAACAATTTTCTCAAGAGTAGTCATTTCTGGTTTCCCAGTTGTATGGAAGGCAATTGCTTGTAGTATTTCTTCATCCTCTACGCCATATTTGGACTTTGCATAATATGCACCAAGTTTTGCATGTAGCAGATACGATTGTTCCCTCTCTACATCAGAGATTGGAATATTGTACTTTTCACAACGACGTATTTGTTCACTGTTATCATAACATTTCGCTACATCATGTAGAATTCCTGCTACTTGAGCCTTCATAATATCACATTCATAGCGCATCGAAAGCGCGGCGCAGGTATACTGAACACCTAACGAATGTAGATATCTTTTCGGCATTAAAACTTTTCGTATCGCATCTTGTAATTCTAATAAGTCATATTCCATTACACATTCCTCATTCCAACTAAGATTTATCTATACAGATTGTTTTTTTGAATATACTTCGCCACATTAGGCGTTACATAGTATTGAATATCCATACCATTCTTAGCACGTTCTCTTATCTCCGTAGATGAGATATCAATATTCGGCGAGTTCAACAGATCAACGGAAGCATGAAATGTTTCATTAAGTTCTGCGATTTTTTGAAGCATCTCTTTATTCGATTTCTGACCCCGAACCGCAGCCAAAAGTTTGGATAACTTGAAAATCGTACCCGGATCTTTCCATCTATCTATATAGAATAACGAATCTGCTCCAACAATAAAGTAATATTCTTCATCTGGATTTTGTTTCGTCAATTGGAACAAAGTATCGGCTGTGTAAGTTATCCCCTCTCTATCCATCTCAAAAGTAGATAATTCAAAATTGGGATTATCTTTTATTGCTATACCAACCATCTCTGCACGCACTGCATCATCAAGAATATGATTACAGCTCTTATGCGGTGGATTCTTTGTAGGCATGAATAATACTTTATCCAATTGGAATTGTTCTAGGGCGGTCTGTCCCAATATAAGATGCCCTATATGAATCGGATTGAAAGTTCCACCCATAATACCAATTTTTTTTTTCTTCATACTTACTCCTATCTACACCGAGATACTTACTTTTGCTTCTTAGCTTTTGGTAATTCGATTTTTTTCTTTTCTTTTGATTCACGGTAAAGAACGATCTTCTTACCAATAACTTGAACCACCTCTGATTTTGTTCTCTCCGAAAGAATTTGTGCAATTTCTTTTGGGTCGTCCATACAGTTTTTTAATACACTAATTTTAATTAATTCTCTAGCTTCTAACGCCTCATTAATACCCGAAGTGAACTCAGGAGTAATACTTGCTTTACCTACTTGATATATAGGGTCTATCGTCATTGCTAATCCTTTTAAATACGCTCTTTCTTTGCTTGTCATACTCTATACCTTTCTTTAACAATCATAGTTTCTATGCAAGGGTTCCGCGCACAAAGAAAGTATCCTTTCTTTGCACTATCCTTACTTTACATACATAACGTAGAGTAAACATGCCCTTACGGTTCTTTTTATTTATAATAATCGAAGGATAATCCATACATATGCACAGTATCCCCTTCTTCAATTCCTAGTTCTTCTAGTTGCTCTAGAATACCATTTGTCTTCAAGAAATTCTGGAAGAATTCGAAGCCCTTTTCAGAATCAAGGTTAGTATAACCAAGCATTCTTTCAATTCTAGGTCCTTCAACACGAAATTCATGTTCATCAACTTTATCAACTGTATATGGCTCTTGTGAGTAATCGATCGTCTCTGGGAAGTATTCTCTTTCAAAAGTAATTGGCTCTGCAGCTAAATTGTTTAATTGCCCTTTTACATAATAAAGAAGTTCTTTAACACCTTTACCTGCTACAGCAGAAATAGGAAATACTTTAATTCCTTGTGGTTCAAATTCTTCACGTAATAAAGTAAGTGTTGTTTCTTCATCATCACCATAGAACACATCTATTTTATTTGCTGCTATTACTTGTGGTTTCTTAAGTAATTCTGGATTATACGCTTCTAATTCCGCATTAATTTTCTTAATATCATCTAGTGGATCACGACCTTCAACACTTGCCGCATCAACCATGTGAATAATCACTTTCGTACGCTCAATATGTTTTAAGAACTCATGTCCAAGTCCGATACCTTCTGATGCTCCCTCAATTAATCCAGGAATATCTGCTATAACAAAACCATCTGTACCTTCTAGGTCAACTACACCAAGGTTTGGATTCAATGTAGTGAAATGATAGTTTGCAATCTTTGGTTTTGCATTCGTAACCCTTGATAAGAATGTTGATTTACCAACATTCGGGAAACCTACTAAACCTACATCAGCAATTACCTTAAGCTCTAATGTAACACGCATCTCCTTACCAGAACGTCCTGGTTGTGCATACTTAGGTACTTGCATAGTTGGTGTTGCATAATGTTGATTTCCTTTACCGCCAGAACCACCTTTAAGAATTACCTCACGACGATTCTCATGTGACATATCGGTAATAACTTTACCTGTTTCTGCATCTTTAACGATCGTACCTTCTGGTACTTTAACAATTAAATCTTCTCCATCTGCACCGTGACAACGTCTCTTACCACCTGCTTCGCCATCCTCCGCACAGTATTTACGAATATGACGAAACTCATTAAGTGTATTGATTCCGTCATCTACTTCAAAGATTAAATCTCCGCCGCGACCGCCATCCCCGCCATCTGGTCCACCGGCTGGAACATACAGTTCTCTACGGAAGCTAACATGTCCGTCGCCACCCTTACCAGAGCGGATAAATATTTCTGCGCTATCTGCAAACATTTGATTACCTTATCCTTTCTATAATTAAATAAATTCTTTATCTAAAAGACTTCTTAACTACTTGTTAAATAATAGCGTTGCTATTTATTATTTATATTTTAACACATTTCATTCAATCGTAAACATGTTTTTCATGAAATGCTATTATATGACACTATTTATAAACAGTTTAATAAAGCCCCATTCTATGATGTAATCAAGAAATGGGGCTTCATCTACATATATTACATTATTTAGCTTCTACAGGGTATACACTAGCTTGTTTCTTGTCTCTACCCTTTCTTTCGAATCTAAGAACACCGTCTACTAAAGCAAATAAAGTATCGTCTCCACCACGGCCTACATTTGTACCTGGATGGATTTTAGTACCACGTTGTCTATATAGAATATTTCCAGCTAATACGAACTGTCCGTCAGCTCTTTTAGCACCTAATCTTTTAGATTCTGAATCTCTACCGTTCTTAGTAGAACCAACACCCTTTTTATGAGCGAATAACTGAAGGTTCATCTTTAACATAGTCTTACACCTCCTTGAATCGTGTATAAAATCAAAAATATTATCTCTATTTCATGAAATAGCATCACTGAAGTAATTTATACTTTCAGATCTATATATTCTTGTCCATAATTCTCTATAATACCTTGTAATCCAAGAATTAAAGAATTGAGCAATAAGGTAGAATCCTTACTAACCTCAGACAAGATGATAAATTCTATTTTATCTGAATCTTCTTCGCCTCTCATCTCAAACTGATCAGAAGTAAATTGTTCAATAGAATTAATAGTATTTACAACTAAAACCGAAACAGCTGAACATATAATGTCATAGCCACTATCTGCAAACTCTGCATGTCCTTTTGTTTTGAATCCATTATAAATACCGTTCGCATTACGAGTAAAAGATACTGTTATCATATCTTATTCCTATTCGATTATGCGTTGATCTTTTCGATCTTAACTTGAGTAAATTGTTGTCTATGACCGTTTTTCTTGTGATATCCAGATTTTCTCTTATATCTGTAAACGATTACTTTTTTAGCTTTACCGTCTTTAACAACTGTTGCTGTTACACTAGCGTTAGCTACTGTAGGGTTTCCAACTGTTAAACCGTTGTTGCTTACAACAAGAACTTGATCAAATGTAACAGTTGATCCAGCTTCTACTCCAAGCTTTTCTACGTTAATGATATCGCCTTCTGCTACCTTGTACTGTTTACCACCTGTTGCTATAATTGCGTACATATGGCACCTCCTATTATCATTACTCGCCAGCTTTGGTGTCTGTACAGACAGAACTTGTACCTCGCTGTGCGGCACACTAGATTAGTTTAACATCAGATTTTTATTTTGTCAATCATATCTTTGTCTTTTTATTCTTTATTCTTTAGAAAAGGTAAACAAACTCTCCTTTATCGTGTTAGCAAAATACTTACCAGAAAGTGCATCTTGATTATACACACCTTGAAAACAAGTTAGCATCTTAACAGGCACAGCTAGGTGCATTCCATTTGTATTATTTACTGAATTGTGATTTATTAATTCTTGATTGGTAGAATCTGAACCATTACTTTCGGTATCTCGGATTAAACTTTCGGTTGTTTTTACTCCACTAGCTGCAACAGCCACAGGTGTTTTGATACCTTCTATCTTGAACTTATCCGCCATTGATGGATTTTGATTCGCATTATTAAGCTTTACGTCGATACTTGTGGATATGGCATTTGCCCCCATGTCTAACAACGCTCCTACCCCAATATCAAGCCATGTACCCGGATCATTAAGCTCACCGTTGATAGCTCCGGCAGTTGTTCCTGCAGCGATACTTCCTGTCGCTGCTCCAACCACCGATTTCGTTATTTCTTTCGCAAACCCGTTTGCTGCATCAAATGCCCCTCCGAAACCTCCTGTAATTCCTCCACCAATGACTCCACTTGCAAAAGAGGATAAAAGCATGGTTGCAGTAATTGGCTCCGCATCAATTGCAGCGGTTACGGTTGAGCCTACTACTTCGGCTACTGCTCCTCCAACAGCACCAACAGCTGCACCGGCCGCAATACCTGCTATTGTGGCAGCAGTAGAAGCTGCTACAGTGGCACCTTCCACTGCTGCTCCGACAGCGACACCCACACCGCAGGTAACGATGCCTATAGCTATACTTAATATACTTCCAATCAGTATGGCCCACCAAGAGCTTTCACCGTTTGGGTCACTTAACAGCAATGGATTGTTTTTACAATAAACATATGGAGAAGACGACTCCAGTTTCGGATCGACACTTAAAAATCTTTTAAGAACGGGATCATAATAACGGCTTACTGCATAATACAATCCCAATTCCTCTTCCCACTCATATCCAGTATAACTATAACGTAAATCTTTCTGTCCATCAGACGTTTTTAAATCATTTCTGTCACCAAACACGGAATATTGAAAAGCATTCTCAATGATTCCTTCTGTATCAACACAAATACGTGAAGAACCAAGATGATCCAGACACAAATAATGAAGTTTGTTATCTTTTCTCAAAGCTGCTAATCCATTAGGCCCGTAGATATATTCAGTATGATATATACCAGCTTCATTTTTCTCTATTTCCTCTAATGTTTTGTGCTTTGCATTACGAAGATACAACCTCTCCATCTCATTTGTTTGCTTTATCAGACGTTTTCCGTTTGTATTATACTGATATCGTATTGTATCCTGATTCACACGAACCGTATGTGCCATACCCGTTGCAGTTTCATATTGTATTTCTTTAATTTGATGAAATTCTGATGAGGTTACAGAACCGTTTTCATTATAAGTAAATGCCTCCACTCCCTTAATTTTCTTTACTCTGTCATTGCACTCCTCATATTCATAAGTAAGAGTTTCCTCTGATATTGCTACCGATTGTATATTTCCGTTCTTATCATATTGAATTTCATGTATTGACCAAGGCTCTACTACTTCTTTTGTTTCTTCATTCATACAGATTGCCTTCTTTATTCTTCCAAAGGAATCATAAGTTAATGTATAGGTAACAAAAACTGGTGTACCAGCATCCGATTCAATCCCTTTCAGATGATAGCTAACATAACTAATCTTGCCATCAAAAGGACCAACCGCATCTGATTGGTTATACACTAACTTTTCATCAAAATACGGGTTACTAATCTGAGTCATCCAGCCTACGCTGTTATACTGATACCTTGTCGTAAACTTACTTTTTGTTCCATAAGAACAGGAAGTAAGTAAATCTCTTTCATTGTAAGTATATCGACAGATTATATTGCTATCATCTGCAATTTCTATCAGTCTTCCAACACTATCATAATCATAGGTAACGGCATAACCGGAAGCATACCTGCTTTTTATTAAATTATCAAGATTATCATATTCGTAAGACTGGCTGTAAGCCTGTTTTGACACTTCACTCGATATATTAGTCTCATAGGATTTTATTCTGTTACGATTGTCATATACTATGGAACAACCATTTCCATATTCACCTGATTCCTTATATTGTTGTATCCCTGTTAGGTTTCCAAGTTGTTCAAGAGCTTTTCCAAAGGAACCATAATCTTTTTTCTGCAACACAATTGCTCCATCCTCTTTTGAAGGCCAGTCTGCTAAATCTACATATTGCTGTAACTTTGCAAACTCCTCTGAGTACATCACCAGTCCATTTTCCTTTGAACGTCCGAAACAGTCCCATTTCTCATATCTGCAAGCACCTGTTGCACGCATCTGCTGGTCTTGCATAAAGCGTAGATTACCTTTACTGTCATAGAGAAACCTTGTTGTTCCTGAATTAATCTCCGTCGTGCTAATTGTCTCACCTAATAGATTCTTTATCTGCACCCTCTCAGAACCACTTGGACATATTTGTTTGTATGTCACACTATCAGTAGCATACTGAATCAAATATCGTGTAACAATATCTTCTTCATTTTTGTTTCCCGATGCAATCGTTGCTAGTTTATTATTAAGCTGATCTGTTATTTCTATCTGCTTTTTGTTATCCGCATCAATTGTTAGCTGCATACGATACTTATCTTTCGGAAGAGTTATGACGTTTTCCACGGAATAAGACGATATATTTGAATAATGTATTTTAGTTGTGTTCCGTTCATTTTCTGTGGTTTCACTGAGGTTTACCATAGAAAATGCTTTTCCTGCCACACCTTTTTCACAAATTCTCCCTGTGGGATTCTCCTCATATCTTTGGCGAATATAAGGATATCCCTCATCATCTTCATAATACGTTGCTATCTCACCAGTAAGGATGCCGCTATTCTCATTAAAGCTTGTTATAAAAGTATCCCTGTATTGAAAACAGGTACCGTCCTTTTTATCTTCAAACGAAGCTGGTTTGGTATGAAGCATCACACGTCCCATACCATCATATAGAATTTCAGTTACTGTTATTTGTCCATTCTCAAAGCAAATACCTTGTCTGAACTTACCACATAAGTCATAATACTGTAGTCCTATCTGTGGTTCACTTCCTAGGAACACATTAGTAAAACAAGCATTTCCCTGTGCAAGCAAACCAAAACACCAATCTTCCTTTGAAGATACTGTATAATCAAATAGGATTTCCTGATTAGCCAATAGTAGTATTCTTTCTCCGCATAAGATAAACCATTCCTTTGCAAAACCAATTTTGGAATTCGTAAGTACTGTATTTGTATTTGTATCCGATAAAATCCATTGCAACTTCTTAGCATCCCATTCAATTGAAATAGTTTTACTAATCTGTACTCCTGCTAGTCTGGATACTTCCTTTACCGTTACATAGGCAAAATAATTTTCCCGTTCAGACAAGCCACGATACGAAAGACAATCTTTCGAGTTCTTCGTATGATATAGTGAACCTGATTCGCTATAAAAGCCACAGTCCTTTCCATAGCTCCACCTTGCCGAAAGATCATTAGCCTGAAAGAAACGTTCGTAATAAGCCGTTTTTCTTGCTTTCGCATATAGAACACTGTTCATCTTCTTTGGATTACTATTAACCTGATTAAGTAACTGCAATTGAATGGTAGTTCTTTCATTATCTACTTGTGCCCTCAACTGCTTCTGATCATCATATATCCGGTCACTGCATTGATGGTAGGAGGTAATGGTGTGTAACAGCATGCTTCGGCTTTTATCATATACATAGAATTTTGGAGACAGTGCTGCAATGCTTAAGTATAGATTGTCAAGATAGATTACCCCATCTGTATATTCCTGAAACTCAATCGTTACAACTGCTTCTTCTTCCAAAGTAAATTGTTTTCCACAAAATTGCCATTCTAGTGCATCAGGAAGAGTAATTGTTTCCTGCCTGCTCCCTTTTTGCTCTTTGATGGTAAGTATTATCTTTGGAGTATCACCATGCTTTTTACTTGTATAGCACCAGAATCCAAAGAAATACTCCCTTTGTTTTGGTGTAATTCGTAGTGTGATCGATGGTACTGAGTTTCCCATTCCCCATTGCAAGCAGCAAGTTCCTGTATGGGAAATTTCATTAGTAATTGGTAGAGAACTCTTTGGCTGCCAGCCACAAATCTCTTTTTCATAGTCTTCAAATCCATAGTAGAAAGCTTCCCCAGACCTTATGGAAGCCATCTCAAATTCTGCCACAACATTTTGTTCATATCGGTCATATAGTTTGCATATGTACCTATCTTTAGGTGATTCCTGCATGGTTATACCGCCAAACTTATTTCTTGAAATGATATCCGATTTCACTCGGTAAACTGCATTTCCCTCTTCATCTGTTCCACCGGCCAGGCCCTTCGTAAGCTTTGCTGCTATGACCTGATATTTTTCTTTTTCACACACTCTCTCATAGGAATGATAAGACACCAAAGTTTCTTCAATAACAACCCTATTATCATCTGTGGTAACTTCTTTTGCTAAGCGACACTTTTCTTTTAAACGGTTGCTATAATATAATATTGGTTCTTCTTCATGGACATAGGAATGACTTTCTATATGTAACTCCTCTTTTCCTTCTCCATTGCAATTTGGTCTTTTGGTTACGGCAAGTCCACCGTTTGAATTGTTAAAACTGTATTCCAATGTAGTTGACACTTCATCCATTACACGTGTAGTAGTACTCCTAAGAAGATACCTTCCATATATCTGCTCCATTTTTTTAGATATCACATTCCATACTTGATTCGATAAAGTATACGTACAAGAAAGTGAAGAAACCAAATTATCTTTACTGTCGTAGACTTTTGTACAGATTAACTGGCCGTCTATATCCGAGGAACGTGACGGATTCTCCCCCGCTGTAACCATTGCAAAGCTATTACAATACTCATATTGCGTATAACCATTACTTCGCTTTCCATCTAAAACAGGGTATACACGACTTTGATAGTATCTAATAAATTGTCCAGAGGGATCGCATACCGCTTGCTCATTATTATATTCATATTCATAAACAATTTCTTGTACTCCATCATGGATTTTACTTCGTATAACCTGAAAGCTTTCTACAGGCTTTTGTACGCGATCACCGCTAAAATGATAGAGTTTTATTTTCTCAATATCATTATTCGAATCCAAACAATAGGTATAGAAGGAACCATAACCTGCAACTCCCATTCTTTGAAGTTCTTCATAATTTTCGTTTTCAATATATTGAAAAGCTTCTTGTAAATTCTCTTTATATTTAAAATGAGAATCTTCCAAAACATAAGTTGTTGTATATCCGCTTTGTGTGCCATTCTTCTGCATAACCGCCATAAAACAGGGATTTCCATTCAGTACACTTGTAGTAATCGTTTGCTCTGGAAGAGTAAAGACGGGTGCCTTCATACTTTGTGCCTGTGTACCATCTTCTTTAATTGAAAAAACCATTCTATCCCAGGTAAGCAGTGTCCCATTGGCACTTGGCTGATACCGATTTTTTTCTAGAGTTCCCTGCTTCTTTTGAATAGTAATGGCATCTTCATTCCAAACTTCAATATTCGTATTGGGCATATAGAATAACACCTGTCCTAGCACCTGATTATCAGTAAGCTCGGTTTTTATTACGCAATCACTCCCGCAAGCATAGATTGACTGGCTTGTTTCTTCCTGATTTAGCTGTTCCCTGAGATTTGTATTCAAAAGCCAGGAACAGCCATTGTAGCGATATAGATAGCCATTGATTATCACCATGGAGTTATCTATAATAGTCGGTGACCATACGCTGCGCGCCACGTTAAATACGCTACCCTTTCTACAAGTCTGTACTTCTTTTTTAGATTTGCTAATCTTACATATATTATTGTCAAAAGTAATGGTATAAAGATATAGACAATAGCGAAATCCTCGGTCAAATAGTTCGCTTACACCAGCGAATGCAAGATGATCGCCCGATAGATTCCATTCAAACAAGGTTTCTTTCTGATCTCCACGAAAATACAAATCATCTACATGTGTACTCGCCAGAGTAACTATACCTCCTATTTCTTCATATCCATAAAGGGATAGCATATTGCTCTTATAGTCTGCCGAACTATCATAATCATAGTCCAGATGTATAACACGGTTTTGATTAGAAGTAAAATACTGTCTTCTGTTTACAGAGTATGAAATTACTGCTCCCTCTCCCCACTGTAAAGAACGTTCTTTCCAGCTAATCATCTGATACCACCGAGAGAGACTATCATTAATTACATATAAATTATTGCTACAAGTAATTGCTACTTTATCAGATGCAATTGTTTGCAAATCTTCTTCTATCCACCCTCCAATCACGTGACTATTCATATGTAATACTTTATATACCGTAGACCGTTGATTCTTCGTCAAAGCCTTCAGAATAAAATATGATTGCTGTACATAAACCTCTAAAGATTCTCCATCTATATCTCGAAACTCCTCTTTCAGATTCCATTTTTGCCATCTTCCAAGCCAGGTATATACCGAAATACGACACTCCTTATTCGTTAGCCAGGCACACACAACATAGTCCATACCAAACCATACCTTCGGTTTAGCCTCTGGTACTGGCCTATTCATATTCATTACTCTTTTACTACAATTAGGCAATTCTGTTTTTGCATAGTCATAAGATACAGTTGCACCTTCTGGATATACAATTTGTTTTAAAGCCCCAGGGTTACAATCTTTATTACTACTATAATAAAACTCTGTTATTTTGGTATCCTGTTTATTCAAATCCGAATACGTAACTTCAACTTTTGTTAACTGTCTTTTATAATAGTCTCCAAACGCAAGGGATGGTTCATCTAGATACGCATTCTTTTGATAATTATTCAATTCGTAAGAAAAGGAGATCCTTTTTAGTAAATTATCTTCATCCACGTAACAAGATATTGCTAAAAGATATCGAGTTTCATAACAAGTTTGATATGCATCGGCGTTATTATCCGGAACCTGTTTGTGAGGATCTGCATATTCCCTTGGTGCGTCTTTTGCATTCTCGTTGTACTCTTTCTCCCCATATTCATAAACTACCTTGTATCCGTTTTGATCGTTAATCTGTTTCAGATAACAAGCTTTCGTATAGGATAATCCTTTTTTGCCAACAGGCTGCATAACCATATCATATGAATACGTAGTTTCATCACGCCAAGGAGATATCGCTCTTACTAGATTCCAAGCTTTTACATATGCTTGTTGAACAGAATTCCCATTAGAATCAGCAACCAATGCTGAATTACCTGTCCAGCCTCTATAACTCACTCCATATTGTAAAGCATTGACACCATACTCCTTTTGTATCCCTTCCGAGTTTACAATGACCCATTTTTCAAATTCTTTGTAATACGATATTCTCGAAAAATCGTAATTACTATTTTCATAAGCAATTCCACCGTCGTACACACACAAAGATCCCTCTACATAAGAAAGCAATAGTGAGCATTGATTCCTATCATCTCTTACAAACCATTGATTGGAGCACAATACCTGTATCTTAGCTTCTTCATCCAATAAGGTTTCCTGCTTCCCCATCTCTACAGATACTTCTCTCATAACAAACTCTTCGTCTGATTGATCAGATAACACACATAATTTATCATATACCTCTTTTGACAAGATACCACGCTTCCACATACGATCCGTTCGCTTTAACACAGAGTGATTGATTCCATCTGTAAGTACATATTTCTTTAACGTTGAGATATCTTCTCCCTGCTCTTCACATATAATTCGTTCATAACCCATGTGCCAGCCAAGTCCAAGAATTCCTGTAGGCTTTGTTAGATTATTATGTGTGATGGTTCGATTAATATCACTTTGATACATTGCTGATATAGAAATCCCTACACCATTATTCTCTGACAATGATAGAATTGGCAGTTGAAAACTAACAGCACTTCGAAAAAGATTCACATTCTCTTTAATCATACCATCACAATTGCTGCCATATTGAAACGGCGATATTCGTGGAACTATATTCTGTTCTTTATTTCCCATAAGATTTAATTCCTTTCTGTGTAATAAATTAACCTAGGTAATTGCGAAACTCTTCTCCGTGCATAAAGCATATCTGTGTTTTAAGGCTGTCTACTACAGTTTTCCTAGAATTGTATAACTTACACATACAATAAAGGACATTGTATGTGACGTACACACAATTCGTCAAACTGTAACGACAGACATAAAACACATTGATATGCCTTTACGCACTACGAACTGTTTCGCAATTGCCTATAATAAATTAACCTCTTTCCTGAGAAATTCCCTCTGCTGATGAAATAATCTCCTAGGATAGTTCGAATTTTATTTTTCTGAAACTAATAATTTAATATCCCACTCTATAACATAAAAGACGAGAGGGCATGAAGACTCTCAATATAAAACCTTCTCAGTAATGCCCTCTCTTAATCACTTATGTAAGAAATACCTTATTATTCATACTCATGTTGGTGGATAAAAAGCACTTAAAATGTGATTAACGATACACAAATATTTCCCGGATAACCACTGATGGTACCTGATTTACCCATTTCTCCTGGGTCACCAGAAGCACCGTTGCCTGCAGATTGTCCGCTATCAGAATGCTTGCCTGCATCGCCACCAGCTCCACCAGCCCCACCAGCTCCACCAGCTCCTCCGACTCCACCTGCACCAGGTTGTGCCGTATCCATAACCTTAATAATCTTAGAAGATGTTTCAGTTACTGGAATATTGATATTAATATCATAACCATTCACAGCATTACCACCATCTCCTCCTTCTCCTCCTTGACCGCCAATACCGCCCATTCCTCCTGGACCACCATTATTTCCTTCGCAGCCTGTCGTTATTCCATCTCCACCTTTTCCTCCGGCTCCACCAGTGCCACCTTTTCCACCTTCACCACCATCACCACCGGCTCCGGAGCATGTAGAGACAACAAGTGAGGATACCCTCGTCAAATCCTTGATTGTAATAGTAGCTGGCATACAAGGCAGTCCATCTTGACCCGTTCCACCTTTATGACCTTTACCGCCATTATCGCCCTTTGAACCAGGTCCACCACCTTTACCGGCAATTCCAGGCGAAGAGGCTTCTCCTTTGCTTCCTGGTGCACCCGCTCCACCGGTACCTCCAGCAGCTCCTACAGAGCCTTTCGTTCCATTAACGCCAAAGAAACCAAAGTCATAATTAACCTTCCCCTTTGAAGAACCATTTTCTTTAATGAGCTTTTCAATTCTTAAATTAACGGCTGTGTTATATGCACGAATTGCAGAACCACTTTTCATTGTTAATGTACCAATATTAATATCTACAGGTGTAGAAGAAGTTCCAAGCTCCCAGATTTGTCCTTCTTCTATTGTTTTGTCCGCAATAGAAATTTGTTCAATTCTTTTTGGAATTACATTATTTAAAGTTTCTTTCTCCCCCTCTAACAAAGTCCCATTGTTAAATAAATAATTCATTCCCTTTTGAACTAAATCATTTTCTGGAAGTTTGTTCCCATCGTTCTTTTCAACCCTCATCGTGTCCATTAAAACCTCATTCGATGAAGTATTCTGCATACCATTTTTCGTAAACCATCGTTTTAAATCATCAATACCATTAATCTCTTGATAGGAATGCAATTCCTGATTCTTTTGTAAAACTTCCACACTCTGCCCGAACTCCTGCGCAATTTTTTTAAATGTACTCATTATACATCCTCCTTAAATTATATTGGTTAATCTGTACTTGACAGTTTAACTTCGTTTAGAAATACCGGTGGTGCCATTCGGTTATGTCCTCTTCGTCCAGAGTTTCCTTCTAGACCATCATGCCCCTTTTTACCAGTTGGGATTCCTTCTCCCGGTGTACCACCGCGTCCACCCATTCCACCTTTGCCCGAAAGTCCGCCAAATCCCTGTTCGGCTATGACCTTAACACAGTCTATTTGATCCTGATTCACGGATATATATATGTTCGATGCAATTCCACCGTTTCCTCCATGACCACCATTTCCTCCATTTCCTCCGTTTCCACCATCTCCTCCCTGCCCTTGCATAATCCATTTCGACAAAGTTTGATAACCGCTTTGTCCATTGCTTCCATTGCCTCCATCCCCGCCATGACCACCGTTTCCACCGCTTCCTCCATCTCCAGTCTTGGCAAAAATACATAAATTCCCCTTCTTTGCATCAATATCACGTATTGTTATCTCCGCCAGTTTTGTAGCACCGCCAGCTTTCCCATCCTCACCCTTTTGACCATATTCTCCATCTTCGCCTCTTTCTCCCGAGAGGGCTTTCGTCTGCTCTCCATAATACAAAGGTCCAAAGAAAGTCGCTTTTGTTTCAACATCTTTAACAAAGTCAGCATCTTTTCCATTCTTTCCAATCTTTCCATCGGCACCCACCATATTTGAAGAGCCATCGGAATGGAAGGCATATGGCGTTGGTAAAATTCCAATATCATATTTTCCCTCTTTATCAGTCCCCAGTTTTACAATATGCTGACATACCAAAGAGAAAACATTGCCTCTTACAATAAGGGAAGCTCCAGGTTCTAATATCAACGTATCTATATTTACAATACAATACAATTCTTCCATATGATCAATATCCCAGTCCATGCCCCGTGTGCTAACCTCCAAGCATTCTCCTGCTTTAATACGCTTAACCTTTACCGAGATTGCTTTCACTCGAAGGGGAAAATGCCTATTCAGTCCATGCGTATCACTCACTAGTGGCTGACCATATGCAAAAACAACTGCTTCTCCTCTGTCGTGAATACCCTGTCCCATTCGCTCACGTCCCTTAATCGCATCAAAGAAGGTATTTGCCCGTTTCGCTCTTTGTTCCAAATCTGCCCTTGATAATATGTTTGCTGCTTGTGTAATTGTGGGAATTCTCATATATGTAATGATTTCTTCTCCTAACATAAGGCGATTCGTATCATGTCCTAGCAAACCAGCTACTTCAAAAAATTCATTCTGTTCTTCCAATGTCGTACGCTCCCTTCCTTATCACAAAATGTAAATATTTCTTCCGTTGTTATGTATTGTAGCGTACTTCTCCTTAATTGTTATCAATTCTGGCTAACAGGCAAATATTTCGGCTAAACGGTTACTATCATACTAGCAAGTGAAGAAAAACTAAAAAAATTCCAAGAGAATGTGTTCTATGACGTGCCTTTCATTTCGCCATTACACAATTTCTTGGAATTTTTGTATATCTATTTTTATTTCATTATGTACTATATATGATACCCTTCATAATCCAACGTTCCCAAACAAGTAAGATTTTTGGTATTATGCAACAAATCTTCTGGTGCTATAAAATATTCCTGCATCAATGAAAACTGTTCTAACCAACTGTCGTCTGCTTTCGAAGTTGCAATTTGCTCTTCTTTCGGAACAAATACCTTATTGAATAATTTACAAAAATGAATAACTTGAACAATAAAATCATGTGATAGTTCATATACTTCGTTCTCTTGTGTTATATGATCTGTCTGTAAATCCTCACTCTTTTGAAGTTCCTTACACAATTCTTCAAGAATTTCCTCCGTATCAGCAACATTACCTTTCATGTTATCAGATGAAAATTGCAAAGAATCTGCCTTCAAATCTTCCTCAAACTCCTGATAACGTTCATGAATCTCCTTCACTACCTGTGTTAGTAAAGAAGGATTTCGTTCGCCTTTCATGTGTATCTCATACTGCGTACCAGCCTCTTTATAACAATGGTATGCAAACTGGGAGCACATCATCGGATTCTTCCCATCATGAAGAAGCTGATTAAACAGTTCAATCATTGTACCCATTGCTAATTTCATTAGTTTCGTTCCTATTTGACACAGATGAAATGTGTCAGATATATCTTTAACGAGAAAATACATAGCTAGAAATGGTTGTGCTAAAGAGGCATAAGGCCATTTTGCTTCAACATATCGGTCAACAATATCCATAACGGGCTGCATATCCTTTTCTTCCGGAATCAGTCGCATTACATAAGCAACACGCTCAGTTCGATCAAGTAAAGTACTATAAGTCGCATACTTTGGTGTTTCCTCTGCAATATACCCCACACCATTAAAATCAAGTCCCTCCATGATTCCTCGACTAACGGTTGCATGTGTCACCTTTGATTTTGTAAGTAATGCGATGGCACGTGATATAATATCACCTTCTTCACATTCTAATAATACAATATCTCCTTTCTTTAAATCGGATACCTTCACTGTATTCAATTTCACCACAAAAATCCTCCTTCTATTTTTATTTACAGTTTTCTTTAGAAAGTATTAAAAACTGCTTTTAACTCCCTCACTTTGTTTCTACTAACTGGAACAATCTCTTTGCTCTCACGAAAGAACATATCATACGTATAATTAATTCTTGGTCGAAACTTATCCACCTTAGATAAATTAACTAGATAGCATTTATGGGTTCTAAAAAAAGCTTTCTTCTTTAATTTATCCTCGTAGAAATTCAAAGCTTTATTCCCCTTATAAGTTTTATCTTTACAATGAATCTCGGTTCCTCCCTGTACCGTTTCGATATAGAAAATATCACTATAATTCAACAATACAATATTCTCGTTATCGTATCCACAAATAATATCCAAATCATAAGTACTACTATCACTTACGACTTCAAGCTCTTTCTTTTTGTTTGCAATACCCGCTAATTTACCAATACAACTATTTAAACGTTCTTTCGTACAGGGTTTTAGTATATAATCAAGGGCATTAATTTCAAATGCCTTTATTGCAAAATCATCAAAAGCGGTGACAAAACAAATTTTAATTTCTGGTTGTAATTCGGCAAGCAATTCTGCTATGTAGATTCCACTAATATTAGGCATGTCTATATCAAGGAATAGTAAATCTATGGATTCTTTTATTAACCATCTAAGCCCCTCACAAGGATCGGTGAATATGTTAACAACAGTTATTGCAGCATAATCTTCTATCAATGAATACAACTGCATTGCAGCATTTTTTTCATCATCTATTATTACAGCTCTCAATCTTACCTCTCTCCTTTATATAATTTATTATCTTGTATTAGAAATGTTATGGTGGTACCTTCCTCAAGCATGCTATCTATATGTAACATTGTTCCATAACAATCCAGTAGACGATAGTTAATGTTGGTAATACCAACTCCTTTTGATTCTGTTTTATTTTGCACAATATCCACTAATTGATTTCTGCTAATTCCTTTTCCATTGTCTTTGATACAGTATCCTATTCCTTCTTGTTGTTGTTCAATTATAATAAAGATGGATAAAGGCTTTCCTTGAAATCCATGTTTAATGGAGTTTTCCACCAAGGGTTGAAGTGTTAACGGTAAAATCTTAGTTTCCAATAAAGTTTCATTCACTTCAAGTGTAAGAGTTATTTTATTATCCAACCGTATGTTTTCTATTTCAACAAATGAATGCACCAAATCCAACTCTTCCTTCAGTGTATAGAAAATATTGCTCCTATAATCAAATTTGTGTTTAACATGGAGGAAATTACTAAAGCATAACAATAACCGCTTTGCTGTTGAAGCATCCTTATCCATTAAATAATAGATATTATTTATTACATTAAAGAAAAAGTGTGGAGCTATCTGTGCCTGCAAGAATGCAATTTCCATTCGCTTAGCAAGATTCGCCCTTCTAACATTTTCCTCAATATCATAAAAGATGATATAAGATTGACATAAGATAAAAAGTAAAACTCCAAGAATATAGTAATCTTCTGACAAGTTCAAGTTGCGATGAAGAAGCCACCGCATATCAAGAAACTGTAATATTCCTCCTACCAATAAAAATCCAATTCCAAGAAGCAAAATGAGATTACTCTTTTTGTAGGTCTTTCTCGATAGGATTGTGACATATACACAATAGAACCAATTCAAGAACAACACAACCATCAAGATACTATCTGTATAGATAACTGTAAGTGTTGATGCAACTAATATTGAAGCAAAATACAATCCGTCGATACTTCTGATTATGTAAAAAGATTTCTTAATCGTATACTCTGGAAACATTGTTCGAACAAATTGAATCATTGCAACAACTTGTCCTATAAATGCAAGATACTCGATTTTAATAAACAGGGATACTGGGGCATTTGGAATTAATGAAAACAAAATTTCACCATCAAATATCAACTCCAATAAAAAAGAAGCAATGCAAAACAATCCAAGCCAACCAGATAGTCGGTTTTTTCGCACCGCCATATTAAAAATAATAAGAAAAAATCCAATCCCAATTATCATTCCCATAAACACTGCATTTCGTAGAATAATCAAATAACCATACTTATAGATTCCCGTTGTACTTCCAAGAACAATGCTCGTAATAATTCCGCCTTCATAGCAAGAGTAATTAGAGATTTGTATTACAATCTCTGTGTCAGCCTGTTCCGTTTGAAATTGAATAATTTTAGGTTCCCAGCTTGCTACTTCACCCTCTTTAGTTGTTGACAAACTGCCATTAGCAGCCATAAATTCTCCATTAATATATATACGATAAGCACTAGATAAGAATCGTGTTTTTAAGCAGTAATTCGTATGCTCCTTCAGGCGGAGAATTAGCCGATAAGTGCCATAACCATATCTGTTTTCTGCCTTTTTAGTATCAAAGGAATGTGTCCAACTTCCAGGTACTTGAATATAAAATGGATTTTCAAAATCATTGGTTTTTAGCTGCATTGGGTAGAATTCCCACTCCCCATCTAAGGTAATAGCCGATGTCTCTGTCATCTCTGTCGTTGCTATCATCCTACCCTTATTCGCGTTTCCTTGTAGTATCTCAAAATTATTGTACAGTGAATAAAAAAAGAAGACTAAAAGTAAACAAATAGAGAGATAAATCAATACTTTTTTCATTTTTATGTAATAATGAGTTTTTTGCATCTAAGCATCCTTTATATGTATTTTTTACATGTTAATTATAGTATTTTTTCCTCTAATAGGCAAACAAAAACTCATTAAGACAAAAACAAGAAGAAACAGTAAAAGTTCTACTGTCTCTTCTTATATACTAATCTTATTAAAATTCATTCTTTAAGGATCTTGTAAATAATCCATTTAAAACATCTTTGGCATCTTTTTCACGATAAAGAATCTCATATACTGCAGTACAAATCGGTAAATCCACACCATAGTTCTTACCCAGATTCAACATAGCTTTTACCGTATAGTAACCCTCTGCTAACTTATCAAAAGGCTCTTTTTTAATGTATGCTTCTCCAAATCTTCTATTATGACTGAACTGCGAGAACACAGTAGCCTCATAATCTCCTAGATGACATAGACCATATGCTGATAATTCATTACCACCCATTGCCTTAATCAACCTAGCAACTTCTCTTGTTCCTCTTGACATGAGTGCTCCTTTTAATGTGGATAAATCAAGTCCGTCAAGCATACCTGCTGCAATACCAATTACGTTCTTTGCAGCGGCACCAATCTCATTTCCAATTAAATCTTGTCCATAATAAAAACGAATCAAATCACTAGAGAATTCATTCACTAACAACTCTTTTGTTTTGCTATCGTTACTGTCAATTACCATACAGTTTGGAATGCCATGATAGAATTCTTGTACATGACCAGGCCCTATCCATACTGCAACATTATTCGAGAAATCAAGATTATCATTCGCTATTTGTGATAATCTTCTACCGGTAGAAATTTCGATTCCTTTCATACAAAGGACAAAAATTTTGTCTGTAAGCTCATATTGCTTAAGTTCATCCATTAGAGCTTGCAAACCTTGTGAATTAACCGATATCACTATAACGTCCGCTTCTTTTACACATGCCAAGTTAGTCACTAACTTTATCGATTCCGGAAATACTAATAAATCATTCTTTCGTTCCATAATAAAACGTTGCATATTCTTTGAATTCTCACGACCATACAGAGTAACATCATGTCCAATACTATCTAAATACCAAGTAATTAAAGAACCCCAACGTCCGCAACCTATTACAGTTATTTTCATGTATTCTCCTTCTTTCATATTAATTCAAAACTCTAAATAGTTATAGATAATAACGCAAACTTATACAACCAAATCCATTTCCTTGGCCTCTACATATGAGATAATTGCATTTGGTTCTAACTCTATTTGACAACCTCGAACACCTGCACTTACTGTAATCGTATCATATAAGGTTGCAGTTTCGTCAATATAGGTAGGATATTTCTTCTTCATACCTATAGGGGAACAACCACCACGTATATACCCAGTATGTTTCAAAAGGTCTTTTACTGGTAGCAGATCAATCTTCTTCTCTCCTGCTGCCTTCGCTGCCTTTTTAAGATCCAGCTCCGTTCCAACAGGAATACAAAACACCGCTACACCATGTTTTTCGCCAAATGCTACTAATGTCTTAAATACCCTCTCAAATGGTAGCCCTATTTGTTTCGCCACATGTTCACCAGCAAGATTGTTCTCATCAACTTCATATTCATGTGGTGTATAAGGTATCTTTGCTTGTTCTAATAGTCGCATAACATTTGTCTTATTCATATTAACCTCCTTGTTCCTTCTAGAATAATTAGGAATCCAGTAATTTATGCTTTTTAATAAAGTCTAAGGGATATTTATTCATCAGATGTCAAAGTACTTGTGTAGTGTGTAACAGAGAAACTCCTAGTAAAGTAGTTAGATGCTAGAACCACCCATATACTCTGTAAGAAACGATAGCGCAATAACTGTAGAACTTCTTAGTGTGAGCATAAGCAAATAGGAAGGCGAGGCATGGACGCCGAGCTAGCCTGAACCACGACAGGATTTTCGCAACTCTAAACACCTACTTCATCTGTTCGTGCAATGGTTTTCGAACCTTCTTACGTGTTATCTCAACTAAGTTTAAAGCAGTAATATCAACTACTGTTGTCTTAACAGGATCTTTTCGAAACAAATCTGTTAACTCTCTCATAAGAATTTCTTGATCCTTTTTATCTAATAAATCTATAAAGTCAATTATAATAATTCCCGATAGATTACGCAAGCGAATTTGTCTTGCCGCTTCTCTTGCTGCTTCAAGATTAATCTTAAGAAATGTCTCTTGCGCCTTCTTCTTACCGGCTATGGCCTTTCCTGTATTCACATCTATAACGTTAAAGGCTTCTGTATGCTGAATAACAAGATAAGCACCCGATTTAAGCCAGACATGTTCCCTCGTTGCCTCATCTAGTCTCTTATCGATATTATAAACTGCACTTAATTTGATTTGATCATCTTGGTATAGGCGTAACTTATCCAAGTCTTCTTCTTGATACGTTTCAAGATATTCCTTAATCTGGGTAAAAATAAGCTGATCATCCGTAACAATTTCCGTAAGGGCATTCGCATAGCCATCTCGAATATCACATAGATACGCTGATGGTGTTTTATACACCAATGAAAATGCACTTCGATGCACACCGAACACGGTAATCTCCTCATATCTCTTAATTAATGTTTCAATTTCTCCTCGTAGTATCTCTTCTGATGCACCTTCCGCATTCGTTCGAATAATAAATCCATACTCACTATTCTTATAAGAAGATAGAATCTCCCTTAAGCGCTTCTTCTCCTTATCCGAAGTAATCTTAGATGAAACACCAACCTTAGTCTTCCCGTGTGTTAAGACAACATATTTTCCAGTGAAGTTCAAATGGCATGTAGCTACTGGAGCTTTCGTCTTAATATTCTCTTTCTCAATCTGCACTAAGATTTCATCTCCCATAACTAGCCTATCCGACTTTTTATCTTTCACATATATAGGATACTTATTCTCTTCCAAAGAATAATAACACATTACACCATCTGCAATTTCTATGAATGCAGCGTTGATATTTTTGACAATATTCTTAACTTTGCCAACATATATATTCCCTAATAAACTGTCTGAATCCATAGAGTCAACGCGCAACTGTACGAATTCATTGTCTTCAATTAAGGAAGATATTATTCTATTCTCTTTCGTCGTTAAGACTAGCTTATTGTTCATACCTGCTCCTATCTGCACTTGCTGTTAGTTCGAAGTTTGAGTTATTAAAACATAGTCTACCTAATCAAGTGTGCACAAATACGGTTATAAAGAAATTCAAATGGAATGTCTCTATAACCGTATCCTATATTTTTCTTAATATGCAACTATTTCGTTACATTTATTTCACGTCATTAAGTGGAACAAGTTTTCTTTCCTCTTCTGTTCCAAGATCTGCGTATACTTCCATTCGATGAACTTGATAAGCAAATGGATTGAAAACTACATTCTCTGCTTGGCAAAAAGCTTGCATAACTAACTCAGGTTTTAAATTATTTACACTACCAGTTGCTAATTGCATGTAGCAGACACAATCATTATCATACCTTTCCGCAACACTGTTTTCACAGAAAGCACCACCAAGTTCAGCAAATGTCTTTGCATCAAAAGCCACCTGATAGATAAATGGTTTGATGTCCACTTCATTCTCGCTCTTCTTAGATTTCTTAAGAATTACGATTTGTTCTTTTGCTATAAATGCTTCAAAATGTTCTTTGAAGTTTTCTATCGTTAATGAAGTTTCAAGAACATGTCCGTCTTCATCTGTAACAGCTTCGAATGCATAACCGTCTTTTAGTGAGATTTTGTAATCTGCTCCTGCTACGATTGACATAGAATTCTTGCTAGTATCAGGTAGAAGCTTGAAATCTACTACCCTAATATCACTTACCATAGCTTCATTCATCTTAGCAACCATCTCTTCTTCTGTAAGGGTAGATAACAACTGCATGTCAAGATATTCTCCATCACTTGTTAATCCCACTCCAAGAGGTGCTGCAAAGGATAATAACATATGAGGACTATACCCCTTTGAATACTCAATATCAATCTCTGCACGGCGGAATGCCTTTTGAAAATATCGCATCACATCAAGGTGACCAATAAACTTTAAGTTACCTGTCTTAGAAAATTTTACTCTTGCTTTCATCTACTGAACTCCTCCTTCAAAGCATACACCGCCACCAAAACTCATAGCACCACAACCTGAACATGCTTGTCTACAGTTTGGAGTTATCTTTTCGGATACCGCGCGTTCATATTCTCTTTTAAGGAATTTCTTTGTTACTCCAACATCTATGAAATCCCAAGGTAGGATTTCTTCAAAATCTCTTTCTCTACTTGTATAGAATAGAGGATCCATATTGTTATCTTCGAATGCTTTCATCCATAAATCATATTTGAAATGTTCAGACCAAGAATCATAGATACATCCTGCTTTATACGCATCATATACAATCTTACTTACTCTTCGGTCTCCTCGAGCAAGAACACCTTCTAACATCGTAAGCTCTGCTTCATGCCAATTGTATTTGATACTCTTTGCATTCAATTGTTCCCTCATCTTACCATTCAAGAATCGTTGTTTCTCTAAGAATTCTTCGCTCGTATTCATACGTACCCATTGGAATGGAGTGAATGGCTTTGGAACAAAGAAGGAAGTACTTGATACGATACTTACACGACCATTTCTCTCCTCCTTAGGTATTGTATAATATTCTCTTGCAATCTTGTCAGATAATGTAGCGATTCCTTCAATATCCTCATAATCTTCAGTTGGAAGCCCTAACATGAAATATAATTTAACACGGTTCCAACCACTTGTGAAAGCATCCATGGCACCCTTAAGGATTACTTCTTCTGTAAGACCTTTATTAATAACATCACGAAGTCTCTGAGAACCAGCTTCTGGTGCAAATGTTAAACTACTCTTCTTTACGTCTTGTACTTTACTCATTACATCAAGTGCAAAAGCATCGATACGTAAGGAAGGTAGTGAAATATTTACACCTTTAGAACGGAATTCATCAATCAGGAAGTAAACTAATTCTTGTAACTTTGAATAATCACTTGAACTTAATGAACTTAGTGAGATTTCCTCATGTCCTGTTGCTTTTAACATCTCATAAGCACGTTCTTTTAGGAATTCCAAATCTCTTTCACGAATTGGTCGATAAATCATGCCCGCTTGACAAAAACGACAGCCACGAATACAGCCACGTTGAATCTCAAGTACAACACGGTCTTGAATTGCCTTTATATATGGGACAAGTGGTTTTTCTGGATATACAGTTTCACTTAAAGCCATCTCAACTTGTTTCTTAACCATATCTGGTACTTCAGGATCATTCTTTGTAAATGATGCAATTGTATTATCTTCGTTATACGTAACATCATAAAACTTAGGTACATACATACCTTGCACATTGGCAACTTTACGAAGGAAATCTGTTCTTGAACCACCATTCTTTTTGTTTTCTTTATAGAGGTCAAGAATCTCATCATACGCAGTTTCCCCTTCTCCTATATAGAAGAAATCGAAGAAATCAGCCAGCGGTTCAGTATTATACGCACAAGGTCCTCCACCAACTACGATTGGATCTTCTTCTGTTCTATCTTTCGCATAGATTGGAATCTTTGACAATTCCAATACCTGAAGGATGTTTGTATAACACATCTCATATTGAAGAGTAATTCCTAAGAAATCAAAATCTTTGATTGGATCTTGTGATTCAAGCGCAAATAATGGAATGTTCTTCTCTCTCATAATCGCATCAAGGTCTACCCACGGTGAATACACTCTTTCACAATACGTATCGCTTCTTCTATTGAACATATCGTATAGAATCTGAATTCCTAGATGTGACATACCGATTTCATACACATCTGGAAAACACATACAGAAACGAATATCAATTTTATCTAAGTCTTTTACAACCATATTTACTTCATTACCAATATATCTGGCTGGTTTTTCAACCGTTAACAGTATTTCATCGGATAACGCTAATTTTCTCATGTATCTTGTATCTCCATTCTATATTGGCTATCACTTGTGAAAGCACATCACATTGTAATAGCTACATTTATAAAAGTTGTTATATCAAATGTCTATAAGAACCATTTTCTTTCATCTACACATTTACATACGTTTATGAGTATAACACAACTTCCTTAATCAAGTCCATTAAAAACATCAACAATTTTTTCGTCTTGCAATGTGGCAAAGAATTTCTCAGCCTTTTCGTACATATGGTTACTCTGTACGGATTCTATGATCCGATCACTGTTGAATGTTTCGTATGTAAAGTTAAATTTATCAATGACCACAATCGTCAGAAAAATCGCAGATGCACAGATAGTGCGGATTAACATAAACTTAATTGCCGTTTGTTTCTTCTCCTGCGCTGATATTGTAACAGCTCTCGAAGCCTTAGCTGTAGTAACTTTTGGTGCCTTTGCTATAGCTGTTTTCGTTTTGGTAGCTCCCTTCATTGAAAAACCTTGAGAAAACCTACCATTCCCAGAAGATTTAAGGTTACCTTCGCAACTCTCTCTTGCTATACGAATTAATTCTTGTCTATTCACAGTATAGGTTGTATCCTTTTCCATTATTATACCCATGCATATCACAAGTTCATCCTAAACTTGCTTGTAATACTGCTGTAATTAATAGGCTGAAAGACAGCAACGCATGGCCCCTTTCTTAATATTTCTTTCAACCTTGCTCCTGCATACCACAAGTACGCTTGCGGTATTTATACTGGGATGCGAGTAATTTTCTTCATACGCTTCCACTACATAATAATTATAACCTCATTAAATATATGCATACATTCGTCTTGAATATGACGGGGGTTTGTGTTACGATAATAAAATGATTAAAGGTAACTAATTCGTTACCAAATACCTTAAGGAGGAACAAAAATGTCTACAAACGTATATGATATTTTACTCGAAAGAGGGTTTATCGAGCAAACTACTCATGAACAAGAAATTAGAGAATTATTAGGTAAGGAGAAAGTTACCTTTTATATAGGTTTTGATGCTACTGCCGACAGTTTAACAGCTGGTCACTTCCTAACAGTTATGGCCATGATGCACATGCAACGTGCAGGTCACAGACCAATCGCTTTACTTGGGGGCGGTACTACTATGATTGGTGATCCATCTGGTAAATCAGACATGCGTACGATTATGACAAGAGAAACAATCCAACACAACGCTGACTGTTTCTATCAACAATTATCACGTTTTATTAATTTCGATAACGATAACGCAATCATTGCAAACAATGCGGATTGGTTACTTGAACTTAACTATGTTGAATTCCTTCGTGAAGTTGGTGTTCACTTCTCCGTAAACAAGATGCTTACTGCTGATTGTTACAAACAACGTATGGAAAAAGGACTTACTTTCTTCGAATTCAACTACATGTTAATGCAATCATATGATTTCTTAAAACTTAACCAAATGTATGGTTGTTCACTAGAACTTGGTGGTAACGACCAATGGTCTAACATCTTAGGTGGTGTAGACTTAATCCGTCGTAAAGAAGGCAAACCAGCATTCGGTTTAACTTTCAAACTATTAACAACTAGCGAAGGTATCAAGATGGGTAAAACTATGAAGGGTGCTGTATGGCTAGATCCAGAAAAGACTTCTCCATATGAATTCTATCAATACTGGAGAAACATCGAAGATGTTAAGGTTGAAGAATGTCTTGGTCTTCTTACATTCCTACCAATGGATGAAGTACGTAGACTTGGTGCATTAGAAGGTTCAGAAATCAATCATGCAAAAGAAGTTCTTGCATACGAAATCACTAAGATTGTTCATGGTGAAGAAGAAGCAATGAAAGCCCAGGAAGCTGCACGTGCTCTATTCGGTGGTAACATGAAAACAGATGACATGCCTACTACTACTTATTCTGCTGAGCAATTTAATGAAGGAATCGACTTAATTACTCTTTTAGTAGATGCTAAATTAGCAGCATCTCGTTCCGATGCAAGAAGAAACATTACACAAGGCGGTGTGTCCGTTAACGATGTTAAAGTAACTGAATTTGACCGTGTTTTCACACCAAACGATTTTAATACAGATGGTGCTTTACTTGTTAAAAAAGGCAAGAAAGCATATCACCTAATTAAAATTGCTGAGTAAATAATAACAAGAAAAAGGGCTTTTGCAATATGACTTCAAGTTTTGCAGAAGCCCTTATTAACGCAAAGGGGGTTTCAAATATGCCATGGTGTCCAAAATGTAATATGGAATTTCGAGAAGGGATTAAAGAATGTGCAGATTGCGGTACAGAATTAGTCGATGCGATTACAGAAAATCAATCTCATAATTCAGAAGTAGTTCGTCTAGAAACTGAAGAAAATGCACAGAAATTAATCGAATTCCTTCGCTATTCTAAGATTGATCAAACTTCTTATTCTTATGATGAAAAAGACAATGCTTATGTAGTTACCGTTAATGAAAAGGATGTGACGGAAGCAAAGAAATTATTTCAAGCATTCTATACTGCTGAGACGGAAGCAGAAGAAGAAGCAGCTAAAGAGAATCCGAAGTCTAATCAAGATGCGGCTTCCGTATCAACTCCAACAGATACTTCTGATAAGGATTATGAAGAGGATGAGTATTCATATGAGACCAATAAGGACGACAACTCAATAAAGGATATGAAAACTACTTCTAAGTCTTCTTCTGTATATGTAAAAAAAGCGGATCAGTTTAAGGATCTTCGTTCTACGGGGCATCTCTTTATTGCAGTAGGAATCGTCGGATTAGTGGTGCTACTCCTTAATATATTAGGAGTATTAAGTTTCTATCAAGGTTACTTTTCATGGATTATTATGGGCGTATTATTCACAATCTTCCTTCTTATTGGTCTTGGTACATTAAAACATTCGAAACAAGTAGAGGGACAAATTTCTGAAGAAAACACCCTCACTGATGCCATTAATGAGTGGTTAGAGAAAACGATAACACAAGAAGTACTAGACTCCGTTGTAGATCCTCAGGAAGTAGATGAGATTAACTACTTCAAACAAACAGAGTACATTAAGAAAAGAATTCTTGAAGAATTCGATAAGGATTTAAATGATTCCTATGTTGATCTTCTAGTGGAAGAATTCTATAATTCACATTTTTCAAATTAATGTAAGCATACACAGATTCTTGCATTAAGCGAGATTTCTATGAAGCTTTTTACTTAAAATCAATCCCCAGAAATCGAAGGCCAGTGACGAATGTAATATTCGCCACTGGCCTTCAATTTTTTGAACCTCTTTTATTTATATTATCCTACCATATTTCGAATCTTCTCCAACAACATTGATAACGCAATCTCATTTTGTCCGCCATATGGAATAATCAAATCTGCATGACGCTTTGAAGGTTCTACGAACTGTTCATGCATTGGTTTAACAGTTGTAGAATATTGTGTAATTACAGACTCTAAACTTCTTCCTCGTTCTTGAACATCTCGAAGAATACGTCGGATCAATCTCTCATCTGCATCTGTATCTACAAAAATCTTAATATCCATTAAATTCAATAATTCTGGATTATCAAAAATCAAAAAGCCTTCTACAATAATAACTTCCTTTGGCTCAACACGTACAGTTTCAGCAAGTCTTGTATGTTCCGTATAAGAATATACTGGGCGTTCAATAGCAATACCTTGCTTTAATTGTTTAATATCACTTATTAATCTTTCTGTATCAAACGCATTTGGATGATCATAATTTAGCTTTACTCTCTCTTCAAATGGAATATCATTATGTGCTAGATAATAATAATCATGGCAGATTAATTCAACATTTTCTTTGAATTCCTCTTTGATTCGGCTTGCCACCGTTGTTTTACCAGATGCAGATCCTCCTGCAATACCTATAATCGTAATGTCGTTCATTCTTATTCTCCTAAAACTGTATATTCATCTCATTCAATGTAACGATACCCTTAGTCTTTATAAACATTTCGTTACAATTAATCCACTATTCTCTTATTAGTATAGATTCTTCTAAAACATCATCAGTATAATATTCTTGCTAATCTCTCACATAAACCGGCTGACATGATTGACTGATAATGATGTCATTACAGATATTGTACCAGTATTTTAGCTATTTATCAAATGGATTATTAAAGTAATTTTTACAACTCTAAAACAAAATACATTATTTTAATATACTATAACTTGAATATTTCTTCTAATTCTTCTCTTGATAAATGATTGATAAAGACCTCTTTTGACTGAATTACGGAATCAGATAATTCTTTTTTCTTTTTCTGTAATTTATAGATCTTCTCTTCTATCGTATCCCTCGTAATTAACTTAATTACCTGAACAGAATTTTTCTGTCCAATTCTGTAGACACGATCCGTTGCCTGTTCTTCTACTGCAGGATTCCACCATGGATCAAAATGGATTACCGTATCTGCTCCAACCAAATTCAAGCCAGTCCCCCCTGCTTTTAATGAAATCAAGAAGATATCACGTTCGCCATCATTAAAGCTTTTGACATATTCTTTACGCGTTTCAATATTCGTAGATCCCTCTAATATGAAATACGTAAACTCTGTCTTTTTCAGTTCCTCTTCAATCAGATGCAGCATAGAGGTAAACTGCGAGAAGATTAATACTCGATGCCCTGCTCCAATAATATCCGGTAAGATTTCCATAAGTAATTCCATCTTACCACTGCCACCTTTATAGTTCTCAATAAAAGTAGAGGGATGACAGCATATTTGACGAAGTCTTGTAAGTGCAGCAAGAATCTCTATCTTTTTCTTTTCAAATCCACCCTCTGCACCATCTTTGAACAAATCATTTCTAATATTAGCAAGATAAGCGGCGTAAACTTTCTTTTGATTATCCGTCATCTCAGTCATGTATTTCGTCTCAACTTTATCTGGTAATTCCGACAGAACTTCCTTCTTCATCCTTCGTAAAATAAATGGTCGAATATGACGATTTAAATCGGATAAAGCTTCTTCATTCCCATCTTTAATAATCGGTTTCTCATAGATTGATTGGAACTTCGAGCTAGTAAATAGATAGAATGGCATTATAAAATCAAAAATTGACCACAACTCTGCTAAACTATTCTCAATAGGTGTACCTGTTAAGGCAAATTTGTGCTTTGCTTGTATTGCTTTTACTGACTTAGCATTACGTGAGTTGGCATTCTTAATAAATTGTGCTTCATCAATAAACATAGTGTGGAATTGTATATCTGCATAAGCTTCTATATCCCTTCTAATGAGTGGATACGAAGTAATAACAACATCAATACTTAAATCTTTCTTCGCACTATTGATTGTAGCTACACGTTCTTCTGGAGCACCTACTACAATCACAGTTTTTAAGAAAGGCGCAAACTTCTCAATTTCTTCTTGCCAATTGTAAACTAAAGAAGATGGGCACACAATTAGATATGGTCTTTCTTTGTTCGCTGCCATATATACGATAGATTGCAACGTTTTACCTAGACCCATATCATCTGCCAATATACCACCCAAATTATTATCCGCCAATGTACACAGCCATTTGTAACCAGTTATTTGGTAACTGCGAAGGTCCGCATTTACTTCCGAAGGGACTTCATAATGATTTTCTTTTGGATTCATAATCTGATTAACTAATTCACGAAATTCAGCATTTGTCTCAGCATGAATATCCTCTTCATTCTCAATCACTTGATTCAGATATAGGGCTGTATTCTTTGGTAGTAAAACAGCATTACTATCTTTTAAATCTTTATAAGATACATTCATGTGCTCAAGCAAATTAGCTGCTCGCTCCATATCCATTGTCTGAAGATTAATAAAATCTCCATTTTTAAGTCGATAATATTTCTTCTTAAGACGGTATGAATGGAATAATTCTTTGAGTTCATTCGTTGGAATATCTTCAAACTCAAATTGCATCTCTAACAAATCGGAATCTGATTTTACTTTCAGATTTGTATTCAGAGTTCCCACATTCCTTATATTAATTGTTCGAAACGATTCCGAATAGAACACTTCATACTTAGAAACTAAATCTTCTACAGTATTCGTTAGGAATTCGTATGCTTCTTCTTCATCCTTAATAGTAAAATAATCGCGATTTGCTTCAAAACCAATACTGCCTAGATAGTCAATGACAACATCTTCATCAATTGGTTTACGTACGATAATAACTTCTGGATGTGATGCCTCATGAAGGGGATTAATCTTATATTCACCATAGAAAAACTTTACATCCGCTCGAATATTCGATTTATATTTATCTAAGTAAATCTCCGTACGTAAAGGTTCATCAATATATCGATTCTTGATTTCATTAGGTACTTGAATCTCCATCGTCTCATGAATCTGTGGTAAAACGTGTTCTAAAAACTTATGTTTATTCATCCCCGTAAAATGCAAAGAACCTTTTTCTTTACTGATACTACTAAAGAACGGTACAAAATTCTTAATAAACTTCTGATTTGGTTGGTACATTCCATGATGATAAAATAATAACTCACCACTTTGCGTTACTGGAATGATACCATCATCAGAGATTTGACTCATAATTAGAGAATCTTCTTCTAAATCTATTTGATATTCAATTCTCGGATTCTTAGAATAGAATCGCACGTCACGATATTCGTTTCCATATAGGTTCAGATGGAACGTATCTTTTCCTAGTAGGGACAATAACTTCATTAATAAATTTTTCGTTAATAACATCTGAGATTTTGAAAAAACATTTGAATTATTAGCACGTCCTAATAATTCCTGCACCTCATATACTTCTACCAGGAAATCCATAACTCTTTGAGAAGACTCATGGAATTTACTTTCTCCTTGTACAAAACGAAATTCCTTACCAAGTACAATATCCTCTTTATTATAGTAATCTATAATAAATTTCTTCAAACTTTGTACTTTATAAAATCGATTATTGCCTACTTGTATAGATAGGTACGCCTTACCAGTTTCTGCTTTCATTATAGCAGGAACATACACACAAACCTTTATATGAAACGACTCGCCAGGTAAATTAATCTCATCTTGACGGCTAAAATAATCAATGATATTAAACACTTTCTTCTCATCAGGCGAAATATCAGCTTTCGCTTTGGTTCGATTTTCATAATCTGCTATGAAAAGTAAAGTTGCTATAACATGCTTACAAGGCCCATCATACTTAAAACTTGCTGGACAATTACAGGAATAAGTAAAAGAATCTTCTTTATCTTGCGTTACCGTAACGATATAATCGGACTGTCCTTTCACAAATGCTCGATACTGCTTATTGGCTTGTGACCAGGTAATATTCTTAACAGCATTATTCTGATAATAACGAATACCTCTGGCATAGGTCTGTTCGTCAGCTGCAATATTACGTATTGCGGCTTTCGTTATATTTAACATACCGTTACTCCTTTCCAAAATCACTACAAGCGTGGATGTCCACGCGCTATCTTATTATTATACCACATATTTAACCTTTCTGTTCTTTCAAACATTATTTTTCTATCGAAAAAATCTACCAAATTATTTACCAAACTTATTAATATTTTATAAATATTTAATAAATATTATATACTTTTCTTTTCACCCTTGAATTTGATAATTATGAGGTATAGTATTTTAACTGTCGTTATCTACCAACTTTGGATTGGTAACTTCAATAAAATACACAGGAGAAATTAAAATGGACAAGTTTAAACCCAAACTTCTTTCTGTGACGAAACACTATAGCAAACAACAATTTGTAAAAGATATGAACGCCGGTATCATTGTAGCAATTATTGCACTACCACTTTCTATCGCTTTTGCATTGGGTTGTGGTGTTTCTGCAGAAAAGGGTATCTACTCAGCAATCATCTCAAGTATCATTGTTGCACTATTAGGTGGCAGTCGTGTGCAGATTACTGGACCTACAGGTGCTTTCATCATCATCACACAAACGATTATTAGTAAATACGGATTAGCTGGTCTAATGATCTCAACAATTCTTGCAGGAATTATGCTCATACTTATGGGTGTGTTTCGGTTAGGAAAGTTAATCAAATTCATTCCAGCTCCAATTACAATCGGTTTTACTGGTGGTATTGCAGTAACAATATTCACACTAGAAATCAAAGATTTCCTAGGACTATCGATTGACAAGATGCCAACCAACTTCTTTGGTAAGTGGTATGCGTATATTACAAATCTATCGGATGTGAATTATCAAAGTATTCTTCTTGGAATCCTTTGCATACTTATATTAGTGTTATGGCCAAAAGTTAATAAAGTGGTTCCTAATTCACTAATCGCTATTATAGTAGGTACTTGCATCGCTTACTTTGGTAATCTTGATGTTAAGACGATTGGTGAGATTCCTAAGTTACTCTCAGTTCCAACATTACCGCATCTATCCCTTGATGATGTTTTTGATTTAATGCAACCAGCATTCACGGTTGCTGTCCTAATAGCTATGCAAGCATTATTATCTGCAGTTGTAACCGATGGCTTAATACATAGTAGGCACCGATCAAGCATGGAACTAGTTGCACAAGGTATTTCTAATATTGTTCTAGGTCTCTTTGCCTGTATCCCTGCTACAGGTGGTGTAGCAAGATCCATAGCGAATGCAAAGAATGGCGGGCGTACCCCTATCGCTGCGATCTTTCACGGTCTTACATTATTCTTATTCTTGATGGTTGGTATGCCATTAATCAAACATGTACCGTTATGTGTATTATCTGCAATACTGATTATAGTCTCTTATAATATGTTCAATGTTAAGGCTTTCTTATCCTATACGAAAGCCCCTAAAAGTGATGTTGCCGTATTAATTGCTTCCTGCGTACTTACATTTGCCTTCGATTTAGTACTTGCAATTGAAGTGGGTATGGTATTAGCATGTGGATTATTCATGAAACGAATGGCAGATGTAACAAGGGTCAAGAATTGGAAGTATCTTGAAGACTTCGATGATTCTGATGAAGATTGTAGTGCAGATAGCCTTAAACTTAAGGAAGTACCTTCTCATACCTTAGTATTCGAATTGAATGGACCACTTTTCTTTGGTGCCGCTGACAAACTTCTCTATATACCAAATGAAGTAAAGAAGGATACCAAAGTAGTTATTTTAAGGATGCGTAGTGTTCCAGCCGTCGATGTAACCGCACTGAATACTATGAAAAGATTACAAGCTTCTTTTGAAAAGAATGGTATTACATTAATCCTTTCCCATGTGCTAGATCAACCATTATCTGTCATGAAAAAAGCCGATTTTATTAGCACAATAGGGAGTGGGAACATATGTTCTAATATTGATTTAGCGCTAAACCAAGCAAAGAATATTGTTGGTGACGCATAATTAATTGCTACTGCATATAAATAGTCAGGTCAATTGCATCTGGAACTCGTAAAAGTTAAAGTATTTGGGAAACATTCGCTAAATGTATGTTGAATGGTTTTTCTGTACGTAAATCTGCAAACATTTGCGGCATCCATCGAAATACAGGTTTGCATGGAGACATAAACTTCTTGATGCCCTCTATCAACTTGCTGAAGGCACTAGATTGGATTGATTTATATTGCAAATAAATTCACAATTGTTTACAAAGGTGAACTACAGATTATTTATATTATCGGAGGTTATAAGATGAAAAAGATTAATCCGTTTGATGAGTGTCCAGTTTATGAAACCCAAAGTTTTATCTTTAGGCTCGTAAATGAGAAAGACGCGGAAGATTTGTTTACAGTATACACTGACCCTATAACATTAAAACATGAGAATCGTGATGGTTTTTCAGGCGAATGGAAGTTAAAATCTTCTGATGAATTAAAAAATGCTTGGCAAACTGAATACAAGAACAGACAATTTGTTAGGTGGAGCATAATAAGTAAAGATACAAGTAGTGTTATCGGAACAATTGAAATTGCGCCTTTGCCATGGGGAAAATGGTTCTTTGGTACAGAAACGCCTGTCGGAATATTAAGATTGGATTTACTATCTTCGTTTGAAAAACAGGTGTTTTTTTCGGAAATTATATATATGATGGCGACAGAATTAGCGTATGATTTTGAAGTTACAAAAATTATTATGAAAGCTCCATCAAATCAACCGGAAAGAGTAAATGCACTTATCTTGAACCAATTTTATCCCGACACAAATAAAGAGTTTCTATACGATGATTACTATATTAGGATTAACACCACAGTATAAGCATAATCTACATCAAAACATATTTACAATATTTCACATAATCGAACTAAATATACAGCCATTGAGCAGAGCACAATTAGCTCTGCTCTAAAAATAATAATTATCAACCATGTGTTGTGACAGCCCTTAACGTAACGATTTTTATACTAAAAAGCACCCATACCGAAAGATACAATATCATTGCATCAATCGGATTAGGGTGCTTTATTTATTAATTGGTTCTAAGAGAGTAACTTCTCATCTATACTAATTCACCAATATAGTAAAATCCCTTACATTCATTAAGTCGAACATCAACGATTTTACCTATTAACTCTTCTTCACCTTTAAAATGCACTAACAAACTATTACTTAAACGTCCTGTCATAAGACTTGCATCTTGTTCATTGACTTGTTCTACAAGAACACTTTGCACTGTACCCTCATGTTTCTTAGTTAATCCAGAAGCAATTGTTTGTACTTCTTTTAGTAAACGATTAAAACGTTCTTTTACAACTGCATCATCTATTTGCTCTTCCATGTTAGCTGCAGGTGTTCCTGTTCTCTTTGAATAGATGAACGTGTAAGCACTATCGTATCGTACTTTACGAACAACATCTAGAGTTTCTTCAAAGTCTTCTTCTGTCTCACCTGGGAATCCAACAATAATATCTGTTGTTAATGAGATTCCAGGAATAGCAGTTTTAATACGATCAACTAGATCAAGATATTGTTCCTTTGTATAGTGGCGATTCATTATTTTAAGAATTCTTGAGCTTCCTGATTGTACTGGTAGATGAAGATGATTGCAGATTTTTTTAGAGTTCTTCATAACTTCTATTAAATCATCTGATAAATCTTTTGGATGAGAGGTCATGAAACGTACCCTCTCAAGACCGTCAATCTTTACAATTTCTTGTAATAACTCTGCAAATGTCATTGGACTCTCTAGGTTTTTTCCATAAGAATTAACATTTTGTCCAAGTAACATTATCTCTACAACACCATCTGCAACAAGTTCTTTGATTTCCTTAATGATATCTTCTGGATTACGACTTCTCTCACGACCGCGAACATAAGGAACAATACAATAACTGCAGAAGTTGTTACAGCCAAACATAATATTAACCCCTGCTTTAAAACGGTATTTTCTTTCACTTGGTAGGTCTTCCACTATTTCAGTTGTGTCCTTCCAGATATCAATAATCATTCCATCTGAGTCAAGTCTTGCTTGCATTAATTCTGCTAATTTGAATATATTATGAGTACCGAAAATAATATCAACATAACGGTAACTTTTCTTTATCTTATCAACTACTGTCTGTTCTTGCATCATACAACCACAAAGAGCAATCATCATATCTGGATTTTTTTTCTTTAATTTACTTAGGTAACCTAAACGTCCATATACTTTAAGATTCGCATTCTCACGCACAGTACATGTATTATATATTACAAAATCTGCTTCTTCTGTTTCTACCATTTGGTAACCGATTTTTTCTAAGATACCTGTAATCTTTTCCGCATCTCTTGCATTCATCTGGCAGCCAAAACATTGCACACAAGCAGTTAATGGTCTTCCTAATTCTTCTTTCTTTTGATCATGCCATTTTCTTAGATTTTCAATATATTGATACTGACGCTTTGTTTCAGAAGAAAACTCTTCTACTTCTTGGTTCTTTGTATTTTCTAAATTCATAACGTTCTCTCTTTCTATCCTTATCCATATTATATATTTATCTTGAGAATTTTGATGTTTCCAAGATAACGTTTATCCAGTCCATCGTATACTATACCTTATTTCTATGGAATTGTCCAGTGTAGCATCAACCCCTATTAGACTTTTCTATCTTAATATCAACACCATTGGTGGTCATCACAATGGTACCGTCTTTGTCTGTTCGATACAACAGAATACGTTGCTTACTAATAACTTCTAGTGTCTCCTTCTCTGGTAATGACGTTCCGTCTCCCTCATCACAAGTAATAACTGCCACAGCAGGATCGACCGCGTCTAGAAATTTCTCACCGGATGACCTCGTATCTCCATGATGTCCAACTTTAATAACATCTGCTTGTAGATCGTATCCTCCCGCTAACATCTCCTTTTCCGATACCTCCATCGCATCTCCCATGAATAAGAATTTCTTTTTTCCATATTGCATCATGAGAACAATGGAACTCTCATTAGCTGTTCCTGCGGCCATCGCTTTATCACCCGGAGCAAGTACCGTAAACTTTACTCCTTCAACATAGAATATAGTCCTAACCTTTGGTATGAGTTGTGTTACTTTCAACTTAGTTGCAGTATTCATCATTGCTATGTAAGGCTTCGTATTCTTTCCCCTTGAGGACATTAGCAAAACATCAGTTGGAAATTCTTTTAATATATCACTCATTCCCCCTACATGATCTTTATCGCAATGGGTAGCAATCGCATATTCAAATTTTGTAACATCTTGTCTCTTAAGATACTCTATAATTACCTTAGCCTTTTGGCTTGTTCCCGAATCAATTAAAACTGCCTTATCATCAATCTTGATTAAGATACTATCCGCTTTACCTATATCCAGGAAATGTACAGAAACCAGCTTTTTACCATCTATATCTGCATCATATTCTGTATTTGATTGTATAGTAGATTTCTCTTGATTATTAAAAAAAGAATCATCTTTGGTGGAATAACATAAGTAAGAGCTACCTATCAAAATAATAGTCATAGCTATCATAAGCTTCCTCTTTTGCTTATGGAAGTAGAACAATTTACTCATGCAGACATATGCCTCCTAAAGATGATCAAGAATGTGTTCAATATATAACTTAACTAAATTAATATCGGTACATTGATATAACATTCTGGCACCTACAACGTCTTCAATTTCATTAAAAATCAGTTCACCATCGTCATCAATGATAAAGTCAATTCCTACCATGTTAGGTTTTATCAGCTCGATAATCAACTGAACCTTCTCTCTTTCTTCTTTATTCAATTCATAGATAGAAACGTCACCACCCAAAGAAAAGTTTGATTTGAATCCCTCCTTAGCTCTTCTAAGAATTGCAGCAATAATGGTATCACCAATCACATATACTCGAAGGTCCTTATGTTCCTTCCCAACAAGTGGTTGTATTACTGTATCATGATGTTCGGTATCCATAATCACTTCCTCTACTTGTTGTGATTCGTTAGGATCCACCAAAAACACTTGCTGCCCTCCATGACCATCAACGGTTTTAACAACTGTTTTCGTAGTCCTTCTACTCAAATACTCTCTCAAACTACCACGCTTGCAAAATGTAGTATCAACAATGTCTATACCTAACGAAGCAACTACTTGGTACGTACTCGCTTTATCGTTGCATATTCTAGCAACCTCTGAACCGTTGAATACAGGAACTTTCATACATTCTAGTTGTCTAGTGAGAAGCGGGTATATTACTCTACTAATTGCAAATGTAGGTAATTTCATAATCTCACCTTGATATTCTACATACCAAGTATTGTTACGAACACCATATTCCAATTCTTCTACGATAATCAATTCAAATGTAATATCAAATTTCTTTCCTTCCTCTTGATACATTGTAATGTAGTGCTTATTGTACTCTGCTTCTTTTCGACCATACAAAATCCAACCAATCATTGTGCTTCTCCTTCTTTATTATTTCAATAACCGTCTAGTTATCAACTCTTTTTAGCTGTTTGCACACAAATTGAACACGCAGTTCAATTCAGCACTGGTTTACTAAAAAAACTACACACTCTCATTCACCAATTTCAGCTTATTACAGATGTAACCAAGAATATGTTCTGCCACATCAACACCTGTACAATCATATATATTTTTAAAATGTGCATTAGAATTGACTTCACACACAATTGGTTCCTCATTCACATCAAATAATAGATCAACTCCAGCGAAATCAAGCCCTAACGCTTTCACACAGTCTACAGCCAATTGTACTTGTTGTTTTGTTGGCTTGAACGGTTTCATCTTTCCACCATTTGATATGTTGGCTCTAAAATCTCCCGTATCCGAATATCGATACATCGTAGCGACTACCTGATCCCCAACAACGTTTAATCGAATATCACGTGCAAAACTTGATTTAATATATTCTTGAAAAAGAAATGGTTTTGCTCCTATCTTCTCAATACAACGCATCAGTTCCACATCATCATGAACTAGATATACTTGTTGACCGAAAGATCCAAAACATTCCTTCACTACAATCGGATAGGATAACTGTTTTTTCATCCTCTCAACAAAATCATAGTTTGTAAATCCGATATTTTCATAAGTCATTGGGGCAAGTATTGTCTTTGGCATCTTAATATTCTTTTGCTTTAATGCTATGTGTGTCATTGCTTTATTATCACATATTTCTATTGCTTTAGAGGAGTTAAATACTTTCATGGATAAACTCTCAAGAAAACTTGCCAGACGAATATCTTTATCCCAGAACAATACAAACTCTGGTTTCTCTACTTCTATCATATTTTGAATTGTATGATTACTACCTAGATCTACTAATAGCTCCGCATTTGTCTTAACAAGCAAATCAATATTATTTTTTTCTGCAACTTTCACTAACCACATATTTAATTCTGAATATTTTTGTGTATTCAAGAACTCATTTGTTACTAACCATGCTCTCTTCATAACAGTCCTCCATTCTAGACCGACGTTCTTAACTAGTTTTGTCACACTAACACCTATGGTGGTACCAACACAAACATTTCCATAATCTTTTGTTTGTGTAATACCACCATAGTTACTCTAGACTTTCATCTATACATATTCATCCACATATTGTTCGAATTCCACTTCTGACATCAGAACCTTTCTTGGTTTAGTTCCCTCTTCAGGCCCTACAACACCAGCTTCATATAACTGATCCATAATACGTGCAGCACGATTAAAACCAATCTTATATACACGTTGTAACATACCAATGGAAGCTTTATCTTTCTCAATAATAAACTTACCAGCTTCTACAAAATAATCATCCCGATCATTTGCTGGAGCAGTTGCTCCTTCTGATGAAGGTGCACTTGTTATCTTGTTCGTTATCTCTTCATTATATGAAGGCTTACTTCGCTGCGATGACAAGAATTCTACCACTCCACTAACTTCTTTATCAGAAACAAAAGCACCTTGAATACGAACCGGTTTTGGATATCCCGAAGGGAAGAATAACATATCCCCTTTACCAAGTAATTTTTCCGCACCAGAACTATCAATAATTGTTCTTGAGTCGATGGCTGAAGATACTGAGAAAGCAATACGAGAAGGTACATTTGCCTTAATAAGACCAGTAATAACGTTAACTGATGGTCTTTGCGTAGCAATAATAAGATGAATTCCAGCAGCACGGGCCATCTGTGCTAAACGACAAATCGCATCTTCTACCTCACCAGGAGCTACCATCATAAGATCTGCAAGCTCGTCTACAATAATAACAATCTGAGGCATCTTTTTAAACTTCTCATCATTAAATTCTTTTACTTTCTCTATCTTAGTGTTATATCCTTTGATATCTCTTACACCAAGTTCAGCAAAACGATTGTATCGATCTGTCATCTCCATAACAGCCCAGTTTAGAGCAGCAGAAGCTTTCTTAGGGTCTGTTACAACTGGGATTAATAGATGAGGGATTCCATTATATACACTTAATTCTACAACCTTTGGATCAACCATAATTAATTTAACATCATCAGGATGTGCTTTATATAGAATACTCATAATTAATGTATTAATACATACGGACTTACCTGAACCAGTTGCTCCAGCGATAAGAAGGTGAGGCATCTTGGCAATGTCAGTAACAACGACTTGTCCACCAATATCCTTACCAACTGCAAATGCAAGGTTACTTCCATGTTCTTTGAAGTCTTTCCCTTCAATAAGTTCTCGAAACATAACTGAGGAATTCTCTTTATTAGGTACTTCAATACCAACAGCGGCTTTACCAGGAATTGGTGCCTCTATACGTATATCAGCTGCAGCTAGATTTAGTTTAATATCATCCGCTAGATTAGTTATCTTACTTACCTTTACACCTTGTTCAGGTTGTAGTTCATAACGGGTTACCGCTGGTCCACAACTTACATTGGTAATGGTTACTCCTACACCAAAACTTTGTAAGGTCTGTTGTAATTTCATGGCAGTCTCTTTCAACTCTCCATCAGAAACACCTTTTGAAGATTTCTTTGGTCTAGTAAGCAAATCTAATGGTGGGAATTCATATACAAACGGTTCTTCTACTTCCTCAATTACAGGTTCTACCTGTGTAGAACCCACGTTGTCTTTCTGTTCGACATCTTTATTTCTGGCAGTTTCTTTGTGATTCACATTACTACTAACGTTATGCTCATTATCTGTCCTTAACGTTTGGATTCCTTCTTGATCCGTTGCATTAAGGAATGCCTCTTCTACTTCTTCATTTTCAAGGGCCTTCAAATCGACACGGAAATCATCAAAATTATCTTCTTCTATCTGATCTTTAAATGTAGTAGATTCTAAATCATCATTACTAGAAGTTTGATGTTCTTGTGTGTAAACATCGTTACAAACGAAATCATTACTTTTTGGTTCTTCTCCACTCGTAGCACCTTCCGTATGCCCTTGTACTTGATTCAAATTAGGGGTACTACTATACAATGTATTCATCGAATCGGATTGCATAGTATCACCGAAAACATCAACGTCTTTAGGAGATGTTTTTTTTCGTTCTATTGCTGTAGAATTACGCACTGTAACTTTGTCTACTTTTGTAGAATCACCATCAAAACTCTCATTCATTATTTGTTCAGCAAGCTTTTTAATATCATAATCCTTAGCTTGACTAAATTTGCGTTTCATCTCTTCTTTATAGATTGGTGTTTCGTCATAATCATAATTAGAGGTTTGATCTCCTCTATAGATTGGTATCGAATCAAAATCAAATGGCTTTACTTCATCTAAAGGAGCTGATGATGTAGTTACAGATGCTTCTGATGCCTCATGTACTGGTACAACCGTATCGTTAGAGATAGCTTCCTTAGTCTGTGCAGAAGATTTCGTATTCTGAGAAGCTCCATGGAATGTAAATGTCTTCGCCTTTTTCCTACGTTCGCCTTTTGCACTCTTTCTTGTATCAAACGGTATTGCATCCTCTTCTTGCCCGCCTTTACTTTGACTAACATGTTTAGGTTCAGGTTCTCCATAAACCTCATCATCATATCCATCATATTCTTCTGAGTAATATGATTCATCGCGTGCTTTCTTGACCTCTACTCTTCTTGCTTTCATCTCTTTTAATTTAACAGCACTTTTCTTACCAAGACTTGCAAACAAGAGACGTTCTGTTATAAACATGATTAATAAGGTCATAATAGCAAGCAAGATTACCAGTGTACCAGCAAAACCGAACAATGGGTACATAATCGAATAAATTACGCCACCTATGAAGCCTCCACCATTCTTGTTAGATGCCGAGGCAGTATAATAACCAAATATCGACCATTCCGAATTATAGTCTATTGTAACTAATTGAACAAAAGCTGCTACCATACAGACGAAACAGATACTACTAATAAGTTTAATTGTTGCTGTATAATTTCCCTTATTCGATATATGAAAAGCAACACCAAAAAACAAAATATACGGTAGAAAATATGCTAATAAGCCAAACATTCCGAATGTGAATCGATTAATAAATGCACCTACACTACCACTTAAATTAAAATTACTAAGTACTAAAATAACAGCAACAACAAGAGTAATTACTATTGTTATCTCGTCCTTATAACGACTCATCCCATACTGGTTATTTTGATGGCCGCTATTCTTTCTTGTATTCCCCTTTTTACGTCCAGAAGCTCCACTTCTACTAGTAGATGGTTTTTTACTAGGTGCTTTCTTCGTTGACGAAGCAGGCTTTCTTTGAGTTGCCGCCATTAATAATTCCTCCTTAAGCTACAAAATTCCATATAACTGCTATAGTACCTACTACAAAACAATAGTAAGCAAATCCTTTATATTTTTTCCCACGTACAACAACTAACATAGTCTTAATGCATATATATCCTACGATAGCTGCAATTATTGTACCAATTACATATGCCACTACTTCAGTAGATTCAACTGCAAGTGTACCAAAATCTTTAATTTGTAAAATGACCGCACCAAATATTGCTGGTATCGACATAATGAACGAATACTTAACAGCAAAATTAGTATCTAATCCACATGACAAACAAGCTGTAATTGTTGTTCCCGAACGCGACAACCCCGGAAGTGTTGCAATTCCTTGCGTCAAACCAATAATTCCTGCATTCGCATAGGTAACATCATTGGCCCGTTTCTTACCAGAAACTGTTCGGTCTGCAATTAATAATAATACACCAGTTAATAATAAACATAAACCTGGTACAATTAATGTTTCACTTGTAACTTCTACAACCTCTTTTAATAAGAGTGCAACTATTCCTGTTGGTATTGTTGATACAACAATAAGCATAACAAATTTGCGATAAGCAGAACTTATCACCTTATTATACTCTTTTTTATCTTTTGAATGTAAATTATGTACCAGGCGACCTATATTAACAATGAAATCTCCTAGAATACCAAACCCCTCTATAATTAACTGTTTAATATCTTTCCAGAAAGATACTAATACTGCAACTAGCGTACCAAAGTGTAACATTACATCAAATAACAAACCTGTATCTGTATTTATATGCAAGATATGTTTCATAATAGATAAATGTCCAGAACTACTAATTGGTAAAAACTCTGCAATTCCTTGAACAATTCCCATTATGATTGCCTGTAATATTGTCATGGTTTCTCCTCCCACGTTTACTTGTCCCAAAATCCGTAATCATAACACTGAACGGACTTGCCACTCGTTTCAGCGGCGTTACACGCCATTACATAAAAAATTGATTCTATGTATGATAAGATTATACGCTTTCTTAACTTACATTAGAACCAATTTAATTATACCTTTTCTATTTGTGATAAGCAAGAGGTAATCATTATTTTTCAAAGTTACCAACTACTTGTTTTGTTTTGCTACTTGTATTTCTACTTATTTTGTTTTGCTCTTTCTTCTATCATATCATATAACTTCTCAATTGCTTCATGAATTCCACCTACAGCATCCACAATTCCTTCGTCAACTGCTTGGGAACCCACTAAGATTGTACCAAGATCCCTTGATAACATGGTAGTATTAAACATCATGGTTTCAATTCTCTCTTTACTCGCATTGCTATGATTAGATATAAAACCGACAATACGATCTTGCATAATTTTAAAATAATCATATGTCTGTCTAGATCCAATTACTGTTCCGCTCATTCGGACAGGATGAATTATAACCGTACCCGTAGGTACTATGAAGGAATAATCCGTTGCTACTGCTAGCGGCACTCCAATAGAGTGACTATCTCCAATAATTAAGGAAACTGTTGGTTTGCTTAAGGAAGCAATCATCTCAGCTATAGCAAGTCCAGATTCAACAGCTCCACCGATCGTATTGACTAGGACTAAAACTCCTTCAATGTCATCACTATCTTCTAGGACTGCTAATTGAGGAAGAATATGTTCATATTTTGTAGTCTTCGTTTGTTGTGATAAACATTCATGCCCCTCAATTTCACCGATAATTGTTAAGAGATGTAATTTATGATCCCTTTTGTTCTTATCGAGTGTGACTTGACCATATTCCCGAACCTTATCATTCTGAAGTTTCTCCGCTTCTTTTGCTGTTTTATCATCAACTATTATATTACCTTGACTACTATTCTCATTGTTTCCTGATTTATTAATTTCATCGCTATTTTCCATGTAATTTACAGCATCAATATCGCATAGATTCTTTGTTTGCATAGTAACTTTACCTCACTTATTTTTCAAATAGTATGTGAGTTTTTGACCATCCCTATTCAAACTTAATCTAAACCTTACTCTATTTCCTTACCAATTAACATATCCTTCTCAACGATATGTTTTACTAACCAATCGCCTAGATAGGTAAGGAGATTCATAATAGCATCTTCTTGATTATTATCTATCTCATCAAGGTTAATTTCTTCTAACATCGCTACAAACTCATGATGATCCATTTTCTGTGAAAACATCATCTTATGCCCTATTTTTTGCATATACTCTTCTTCATACGTAAAATGTTGCTTTGTATATTCTGTTAATTCCTTGAGAATCTCAACAATCCCATCATATTTGTCTACAATAAATTCATTTGTTAAAAGTGTATATGCTTTTTCTGCTATTTGAAACAATCTCTCATGCTGTTCATCAATCTCTTTAATACCAATCTTATACTCCTCTTTCATCTCAAACATCTTATTTTCTCCTTCACTTTTATTAATAGAATGCTTAATTATGTACGACTAATAATATTCATTCTATCTTATATGTTTAATATTGTAAATACATTTATCAATAATCAAATCTTAGGTACTAAAACCGATTACATAGAATACCCTATATTATAAGAAAATATGAGGTAGTAATATGATGTGGTTAATAGCTACCGTTTTACGTACAACTTTTATACTATTAATTGTTTTTATCTTCTACTCAATCATGATTGGGTTTACACTTCTCATTTTACATATTCTTCAAATCCTAGATGCCAAAAAACGTCAATGATAAGCAATCCTAAGCGAAGCGTCACACCCCAGATTCCAGATTACCCTATTACTTTCTAGAAATCAGGAAAGACAATTCATCAAATTGTATACTATACCTTGATAAATTGTCTTCTTTATTATTCATAGCAGTTGAAAGTAGAAAAACGTGCTTTCTACTAATTAAATTTGTGCAAAAGCTTGCTCTAAATCCTTTATAATATCTACGATATCTTCTATGCCCACTGACATTCGAATTAACTCTGGTTCAACTCCTGATTGTACTAATTGTTCATCTGTAAGTTGACGATGTGTTGTACTTGCAGGATGAAGTACACTTGTACGCGCATCAGCTACATGTACTACGATAGCTGCAAGTTTTAGTTTTTCCATAAGATTTGCAGCGACTTCTCTTCCACCCTTAACGCCAAAGGATACAACACCACAATTTCCCTTTGGTAGATATTTCTTAGCTAATTCATGATACTTATTGCTCTCTAGACCTGGATAGTTAACCCAAGATACTTTATCATTTGATTCTAACCATTTCGCAACCGCCAATGCATTTTCACAATGGCGTTCTACACGTAGATGTAGTGTTTCTAAACCAACATTAAGTAAGAAGGCATTCAATGGTGCTGGAGTTGCTCCCATATCTCTCATAAGTTGAACTCTTGCTTTGGTTATGTAAGCGGCTTTTCCGCAATCTCTTGCATATATCATACCATGGTAGGACTCATCTGGTGTAGATAATCCAGGGAATTTGTCTGAATTCCAATCAAAATTACCACTATCCACAATAACACCACCAAGGGCAATAGCATGACCGTCCATATATTTTGAAGTTGAATGAATAACGATATCAGCTCCGTATTCAAACGGTCTACAATTAATAGGTGTAGCAAATGTATTATCTATAATTAAAGGAATACCATTCTGATGGGCAAGTTTTGCCATCTTCTCAATATCACATACAACTAGTGTAGGATTGGAGATTGTTTCAGTAAAGATACATTTTGTATTCTCTTGAACCGCTTTTTGTAATTCCTCGATTGGTGCGTCCGGATCGACGAAAGTAACATCAATTCCTAGTTTTTTGAATGTAACACCAAGTAAATTAGTTGAACCACCGTAGATAGCAATAGATGCTACAACATGATCACCTGCTCCACAGATATTTAATATAGCAAATGTAGTTGCTGCTTGCCCTGTCGAAGTACATAAAGCTCCAACACCACCTTCTAGTGTTGCAATTTTTCTTTCAACAGCGTCAACTGTTGGATTGCTAAGTCTTGAATAGAAGAAACCTTCCGCTTCAAGGTCAAATAATTTACCTACTTGGTCACTGGTATCGTATTTGTATGTAGTAGACTGATAGATTGGTAGAACTCTCGGTTCTCCATTCTTTGGTTCATATCCAGATTGAATACAATTTGTACTAATACTATAATCGTTCATCTTATCACCTTTCATGTCATAAATTAAGTGAACGGCTTTACCTTTTAACGTAATGCATTGATAAATTCACTGAATTCATTTTATAACTAATACAACTGTTTTGTCAATGATAAAAGACACGAATCGACGTTTGTCCATCTTCTTCATCCGCAATATTTATTTATACAAATGCGGATCACGGTATAAAGTCGTCGGAACTTAGGCTCTGTATTTTGAGCCTTATGTTCCACAACAAAAACTTCAACGGGGCGAGAATCTTATTAGTTCTTACCAGTCGAACCAATGCCTCCACGGTCTTTGCCCGTTAATGCACTTACCTCATTAAAAATTAAGGTTGGTTGATGTTTTTCTATTCTGAACTGACAGATACGATCATTCTTACAGATTTTAGTGTCGCGTAAAGCAATTGCTGGCATATACCACCAATCATTTGGTCCGCAATATGATTCATCTACTAATCCCATATGGTTTGATTGTATGATTCCGAAATTCTTATACGTACTGCTTCTTGGTATAATATGGGCTTCATATCCTTCTGGCAGTTGCATTGCTACACCTAACGGAATTAAGCGAAATTCTCCTTCTTTTAACTCTACATCCTCTGCTGCACGAAGGTCAATCCAATCTGATTTCCCATCAATGTATTCCAGTCTATGAATTGAGTCGTCTAAATATTGTATCTTTATAGTTTCCATCTTTGTTCTATTCCTTTCACAATCTTCTTATCCAGATTACCAACTAAGGCAATACTGCATGAAGTTTCATCAAGTATATCCTTAGCCAATGCATTTACATTCTCTCTCGTAATTGTGTTAACACGCTCTATCACATCATTAAGCGGAATTATCTTTCCATATTTCATTATGTGCTTTGCATTACTATCCATACGGTTTCTCGTACTTTCGCTAGCAATCGTAAGATTAACACAAATCTGCTTCTTTGTCTCTTCTATATCTTTCTCAGAGAAACCTTCTTCCTTCACTTCACTAATGATATGGAAAATCTCATCATATATAGTAAGAGCAGGTTCTGGATTCGTCGCCGCATAGATATGAAATAAACCTGTTGTTACAAAACTACTTTCATAGGAATAGATGGAGTAGGTTAACCCCATATCCTCTCGTATTCTTTGGAATAGCATACAATTTGCGCTTTCTCCAAGTATGTCATTCATAACCGTTAACTCATATCTTCTTTCATCTATGTTCGCAATCGAAGGAAACGCAATATTAATATGCATCTGTTCAATATCTTTCTCGTCTTTATATATGCATTTCTTATATGTTGGAATCGTTAATATCGGACGAGTTGCCGTAACCGGAATCGTTCCAAAGCACAACTCTAATTGCTTTAATATGGTTTCTTCATTATAATTACCCGCAATGGAGATAATCATATTATCAGCAGTATAATACTGATTTCTAAATTCCATCAACTGTTCTCTGGTAAATGTTCGAACAACTTCTTTTTCTCCCGATATTAGATACCCTAGAGGATGTTGATTCCACACTTCCTTCTGTAACATCTCATGGCACATGTCTTCTGCAGAATCATCGTACATATCGATTTCTTCTAGTACAACTCCCTTTTCTTTCTCAAGTTCTTCTGCATTAAAAACAGAATTTTGAATCATATCACTAATCATATCGATTGCTATTGGTAGATATTCATCTATCGTTGTAGCATAGAAGTTTGTACACTCCTTACTTGTATACGCATTCACATTCCCACCAATCATAGATGTAATGTCTGCTAAATCTCTTGCAGTTCTAGTTGTCGTCCCTTTGAAGAACATATGCTCTAACATATGAGCAATTCCATTATTACGTGAATTCTCATAAGCAGAACCCACTTTCACCCATACCCCAAAGGATACACTTTTAAGATATGGCATTCTCTCTAACACAACGGGTAAGCCATTGGACAGCCTAGTTGTGATTGTCATGAACCTTCCCCTTTCTTTTATAAGTTATTATAGGCACTTACGAAACTCTGGTTAGAGTATCACGTAAAAGAGTATCTCATAAGCCAACACTTACGAGATACTCTATACATGCCATTCGGCACGCTCTCACGCACTGTGATATCTATTCCATCATCTATAGATAATACTCTTATTGAACATCCTTGATACTAAAGCTGATTCTTCCCATCTTATCTTTTCCAAGACAAACAACTTTAACAACATCACCAAGTGAGAGTACATCTTCAACATGGTTGATTCTATCTTTGGAAATCTTAGAGATGTGAACCATACCTTCTTTACCTGGAGCAAATTCTAGGAATGCACCAAATTCCTTAATGCTAATTACTTTGCCTTCAAAGATTTGTCCTTCTTCAAAGTCCGTAACGATTGTTTGAATTATACGAATTGCTTCGTTCATCTTATCTGCATCTGTACCACATACAGAAACTGCACCGTCATCAGTAATGTCAATTTTAACACCAGTTTGTTCAATGATTGCATTGATTGTTTTACCTCTTTGACCAACTACGTCACCAATCTTTGCTGGGTCAATTTGAATTTGAACAATTTTAGGAGCGAATTCCCCAACTTCTGTTCTTGGTTTTGCAATACATGGAATCATAACATCGTTTAAGATGTGCATTCTTGCTTCTTTTGTTGTCTTAATAGCTTCTTCAATAATTGCTCTTGTAAGTCCGTGAATCTTAATATCCATTTGAATTGCTGTGATACCATCAGGTGTACCAGCTACTTTAAAGTCCATATCTCCAAAGAAGTCTTCAAGTCCTTGGATATCTGTTAATACGATATAATCATCGTCTGAATCGCCAGTTACTAAACCACAAGAAATACCTGCAACTGGTTTAGTGATTGGAACACCTGCAGCCATCAATGACATTGTAGATGCACAAATAGAAGCTTGTGAAGTAGAACCATTTGATTCAAATGTCTCAGATACTGTTCTAATTGCATATGGGAATTCTGACGCACTTGGTAATACTGGAATTAATGCACGTTCTGCTAATGCACCATGTCCTATTTCACGACGACCAGGTCCTCTTGAAGGTCTTGTTTCACCAACAGAGTATGATGGGAAGTTGTAGTGATGCATATATCTCTTAGAAGTTTCTGCTTCATCTAAACCATCAATTCTTTGAGCCTCTGAAAGAGGTGCTAATGTTGTAATTGTACAGATTTGAGTTTGTCCTCTTGTGAACATAGCAGAACCATGAACTCTAGGTATAATATCAACTTCTGCTGCTAATCTACGAATCTGTGTAATATCTCTACCATCTGGACGTTTATGATCTTTTAAGATCATCTTACGTACTGTTTTCTTTTGATATTGATAGATAGCTTCGCCAAGCACAGCTAACCATTCTTCATTATCTGCAAATGCTTCCTCTAATTTTGCAGTAATCTTTTTGATATTTTCTTCTCTGTCTTGTTTAACATCTGTGAATACTGCTTCTTCCATCTCTACTGGAGGAACTACTTCTTTGATTGCTTCGAATAATTCTGCAGGCACTGCACAACTCTCGTAACCATGTTTCGCTTTTCCACATTCAGCAACGATTGTATCGATAAATTCGATTACTTTTTGGTTAACTTCATGTGCAGCAAAGATAGCTTCAATCATCTTGTCTTCTGAAACTTCGTTAGCACCAGCTTCAATCATGATAACTTTCTCTTTTGTTGATGCTACAGTTAATTGAAGATCAGAATTTGCTTTTTGATCTGCATTTGGATTGAATACGAATTCACCATCTACTAATCCAACTTGCGTTGTAGAACAAGGACCATCAAAAGGAATATCAGAAATCGCTACAGCAATTGCTGAACCTATCATAGCTGTAAGTTCTGGACTACAATCAGGGTCCACTGACATAACTAGATTATTAAGAGTTACATCATTTCTATAGTCTTTAGGGAATAGCGGACGCATTGGTCTATCGATAACACGAGATGTTAAGATTGCATTTTCAGATGCTTTTCCTTCTCTTTTATTAAAACCACCTGGGATTTTCCCAACGGCATATAATTTTTCTTCATATTCTACACTAAGTGGGAAGAAATCAATTCCTTCTCTAGGCTTGTCTGATGCAGTAGCTGTAGATAATACAACTGTATCCCCATAATGCATTAATGCAGCTCCATTCGCTTGTGCTGCTACTCTGCCAACATCAACTGTTAAAGTTCTGCCAGCTAGTTCCATAGAATAACTTTTGAACATATTTTATCTCCTTTTATTTTCAGATTCTTTCTAATGGTAATCTGATTTCTGATTTAATTTTACTGGAGATGCCGAAACAACTGAAAAATACACTAAAACTATGATAATGTACTTTTCAGAAGTCTCGGGATACATCTCCATATTCATTTCTATTATATCACCTATGGAAGATTTATGCTACTTATTTTTATTTATAATAATCCTACGTATAAATTACTGTAATAATAGTTCTTTTGCTGCCAAACCCTGCAAGAAAATAGCAAATAGTAAGTAAAAAATCATGTATATAAAGCAAGTAAAAAGCCATACTATGACTACATAATCTGCAATCACAATATGGCTTTTTACTGTTTGTTTGTTTGTCGTGTATAATTAAAAAATATTTACGTTGTTATTACTTTCTTAAACCTAAACGTTCGATAAGCTTACGGTAAGCTTCGATATCGTTTTTCTTTAGGTATTCAAGAAGACCTCTTCTTTGACCTACCATTTTTAATAGACCTCTTCTTGAGTGGTGATCTTTCTTGTTAGCTTTTAAATGCTCAGTTAACTCGTTAATTCTAACTGTTAATAAAGCGATTTGCACTTCAGGTGATCCAGTATCTTGTGGATTTCTTCCGTAAGCTGCGATAACTTCTTGCTTCTTTTCTTTGTTAATCATCTTAAATTCCTCCTATTAATAAATCGCCAAATACTAAGCCATAGGTCGGAGTGTCCTATATCCTGGTATCGGCTGAAATCATACTTGTCTAGTCTATCATAAGTATATCCATCTGTCAATTGATTTATACTTGTGTTTTCTTGCTTTTTCTCAGCATCGATTAAATTCTATCATTATGAATCCTATTTTACCAATAAGGACATAAATCCTAGCAGGCATTATTGATACTATATACTTTATACCGCTTCTTCTTTTTTATTCTCATTCACGATTGTCGCCTGTACCTCCGATGGTGCCTGTTCATAACGAGCGAATTCATAACTATACTCTCCTATTCCACCTGTCATAGAACGTAAATCAGTAGAATAACCTACCAATTCCGCCATAGGAATGTCTGCTACGATTTCTTGTTTTCCGTATTCGCATGGATTCATCCCCATAACCCTTCCACGCCTCTTATTCAAGTCTCCCATAATATCACCAGTAAATCGATCAGGTACTACAACTCTTAAAGAAACAATTGGCTCAAGTAAAACGGGGTTGGTTAGTTCAAAGGCTTTCTTAAAAGCTTGAATAGCCGCCATCTTAAATGCCATCTCAGAAGAATCTACAGGGTGATAAGAACCATCTACCAAAGTTGCTTTGACCCCAACGACAGGATACCCCGCCAAAGGTCCTTTCACTACACTTTCTGCGATTCCCTTTTCGACTGCTGGGAAGAAATTCTTAGGTACTGCACCTCCAAAAACTTTTTCTTCAAATATATAAGGAGTGCCAAGATCACCAGACGGCTCGAATTCAATGTGAACATCACCATATTGACCATGACCACCAGATTGTTTCTTATATTTTCCTTGTACCTTAGCAGCTTTACGTATTGTCTCTTGATAAGAAACTTTTGGTTTCGATAACTCGATTTCCACCTTGTATCTACTTAATAACTTACTTACCAAAATCTCTAATTGCTGCTCCCCGATCCCAAAGAGTAGAGTCTGTCTATTCTTAGTATCGTTCTTTACCAAAAGAGTTAAATCCTCTTCTAACATCTTAGCAAGAGACTGCGATACTTTATCTTCATCTCCTTTATTCTTGGTGGAATAACGCATAAATGTATAAGGTTTTGGTACCTCTGGTTTCTTATAGACAATAGGTGCCTCTTTAGTCGTTAAGGTATCTCCCGTTGCTGTAATAGTCAATTTACTGATTGCTCCAATATCACCTGCATGAAGTTCTCTTACTTCAAATTGTTCCTTACCTCTTAGAATATATAGTTTAGCAACCTTTTCTTCGCTTTCTTTCAACGGATTCCATACAAGAGTATCAGCCTTTAAGATACCACTATGTACTTTAACTACCGAGAATCTGCCTACGAACGGGTCAACAATTGTTTTAAACACATTAGCTGTCATAGGTTTATTTTCTTCAAATTTTACTTCTACTTCTTCATTTGTTATCTTGTTAACCCCAAGGGTAGTCGTCTTATCTGGTGATGGGAAATATTTTTCGATTGCCTGTAGTAACATAGTCGTTCCTTGACAATTAAGTCCAGATCCGATCAAAACAGGAACTACGGTACCGTCCATTACATTCTCTCTAAGAGCAATCGAAATCTCTTCCTGTGAAAACTCCTCTCCTGCAAAATATCTCTCCATCCTATCTTCACTAGTTTCTGCTACTGCTTCTAATAAAGCTTCACGGCAAGAAGTAAGATTCGCCATAGAATACTCTGGGATTTCACATTCTTCATAATCACTTAAAGTAGTGAATTTTCTGCCTTGCATCTTAACAATGTTAACAAAGCCAATAAACTTCTCATCTTGTCGAATTGGAAGATGGAAAGGTGCAATCTTCTTACCATATAGGTCTGTTAACTTTTCTACCACTTGACGATAACTTGCATTGTCATCATCCATATCCGTAACAAAAAACATACGAGGAAGTTTATATCGTTCACACAGTTCCCAGGCGCGTACTGTTCCAACTTCAACACCGGCCTTTGCAGATATAACAATAACCGCTGCATCAGCTGCTGCCATTGCTTCCTGTGTTTCACCAACAAAATCAAAATATCCTGGTGTATCAAGGAAATTGATTTTGGTATCTTCCCAAATAATCGGTACGACTGCGGTACTAATAGAAAAACGTCGCTTTATCTCTTCTTTATCATAATCGCTAATCGTATTACCGTCTTCTACTTTCCCTTGGCGATTCGTAACTTTCATAGTATACGCTATCGCTTCAATTAAAGTAGTCTTACCACAACCACCATGCCCTAATATTACAACATTTCTAATCTTGTCTGAAGTATAAATGTCCATACATGATACCTCCTATACACGAATATTCCTGTTTAGAGTAACAAAATTTGATGATTAAAGGTTCTTTGTCCTATGTAAATATTGTACTAAATATTTCTGTGTATTACAACCATTTTATCCATATTTACCAAACAACTTCCTTAGAAATTCTAAGTTTTTTATCTCAATGAGACATTTCTATATGATATGGACATGTTTTAGGAATTATTACACAAATAAATATAATTTTATATATCTCACTTCTTATTCAACGCGTTGAAGTTTAACGCTTTAAAGTATTGACATCTATAACTTTATGTTGTAGAATGACGAATACCAAGTTATACTAATACCAGTATTGGTAATACTGTTAGAGAATGGAGAATATATTATGATTATCGTTATGAAACCAAATGCTTCTGAAGCATCTATTAAAAACATCGTGGATATGATTACAGCAAAAGGATTAGAAGCACATCTATCCGCTGGAAAAGAGGTCACTATTATTGGCGTTGTAGGTGATAAGTCCAAAATCGTGGAACAGAATCTAGAAATAGCACCAGGCGTAGAGAAAATTGTTCCCGTTACAGAAACATATAAATTAGCAAACAAGAAATTCCACCCAGAACCATCTATCGTTACTGTAGGTAATGTTGAGATTGGTGGTAAAGATCTTGTTATCATGTCAGGTCCATGTGCCGTTGAGAGTCATGATCAAGTCTTAGAAACTGCTATTGCTATCAAAAAAGCTGGTGCTAAGATTCTTCGTGGTGGTGCGTACAAACCAAGAACCTCCCCTTACTCTTTCCAAGGACTTGAAGAAGAAGGTCTTCGTTATATGAAAGAAGCACGTGAAGCAACTGGTCTTCCTGTTATCTGCGAAGTAACAAGTCTTGAGGCAATAGAAAGCGCTGTTAAGTATGTAGATATGCTCCAAATTGGTGCTAGAAACATGCAAAACTTCTATTTGTTAAAGGAAGTTGGAAAAACTGGTCTTCCAGTCTTACTAAAACGTGGTCTATCTGCTACAATTGAAGAATGGTTGAATGCCTCTGAATACATTATGGCGGAAGGTAATAGAAACGTAGTACTATGTGAACGTGGTATTCGTACATTCGAAACTGCAACTCGTAACACATTAGATATTAGTGCAGTTCCAGTCATCAAAGAAAAGAGTCACCTTCCTATTATCGTTGACCCAAGCCATGCAACAGGGGTACGTAACTATGTAAAACCACTTGCAAAATCTGCTGTTGCTGTTGGTGCTGACGGTCTAATGATCGAGACACATCCAAACCCAGCTACTGCTTTATCAGACGGCCCTCAGTCATTAACTTTCCCTCAATTCGAGGAATTATGTGAAGAGTTAAGACCTTTTGCAGCACTTATGGGTAAATCATTATAAATCATCGGAGGATTACGTATGGAAGACGTTACTGCTGGCTTTATAGGTTTTGGTTTAATTGGTGGATCAATTGCCAGGGCTATGAAGCTTCGCTTTGAAAATACAAATATCATAGCCTTTAATTATTATAAAGATCGAGCAAATACGAACCTTGATATGGCGCTTGAGGATGGGACAATTGATCTCATCTCAACCGACTTAGCTAAAGATTTCCGCCAATGCGATATAATCTTTCTATGTTGCCCCGTATTAACTAATATACAATACTTACAAGAATTAAAAAATATTATTAAACCTACCTGCATCATAACAGATGTAGGTAGTGTGAAAGGTAATATACACAAAGCTGTCCAGGAGCTTAATATGAACCCTTACTTTATCGGCGGACATCCTATGGCAGGATCTGAAAAAACAGGATATGCTAACTCAAATGCTATAATACTTGAGAATGCCTATTACATCCTAACACCTTCCGATCAGATAGAACAACATAAGATTGATTTCCTTTACAATCTAGTAAAGAGAATTGGTTCTATCCCGCTAATTATCGATGCGAACGAGCACGATGATGTAGTCGCCGCAATTAGTCATGTACCGCATCTAATAGCTTCTAGTTTAGTTACCATGGTCAAGGAAAGTGACGATCCAGATGAAAAGATGCGGCTGCTTGCGGCAGGAGGATTCAAAGATATTACAAGAATCGCGTCATCCTCTCCTATTATGTGGCAAAATATCTGCTTAACTAATACAGAAAGTATTCGCAAGTTTCTTGAATGCTACATATCAACTCTTACTCGTATTAACAGGGCACTTTCTGATTGCGATGAAACTTATCTCTATGATTTCTTTGAATCTGCTAGAGAATACCGCGATAACATTCCTACCAAGAAAGTTGGTATGTTAAAACAGGTATATGAAGTATATCTTGATATCTTTGATGAAACAGGTGCTATCGCCACTATCGCAACCATCTTAGCTAGTAATAATATTAGCATTAAAAACATCGGTATTATTCACAATCGTGAGTTTGAGGAAGGTGTATTACGCATTGAGTTATATGATGAAGAATCTTCCATGAAAGCAGTTACTTTGCTGGAAAAATATCGTTATACAGTATATGCACGTAAATAAACATTAAGTAACAACAAAAAGCTTTTGCAAACTTTAGGATTATTCCTCCTACCTTTTTGCAAAAGCTTTTCTTTTCTTCCTATTGCTCTTCAATAATTACCTGCTTATCGGTAATAGTAGTAGTTAGGTAAGACAATGCTTGTTGATGATTCTGAAGATGCATATGTGTATATGCACCACCAAACTCGCCATCAATTGTCCATGAAACTTCCTCCTCACATGTAATATCTAAGTTAGAAGCATGGAAAGAGTATATGAATTTATCACCGAGATCTCTTACCAACAGCGCATTGACGATGTGTTGCAATTCTACTATGTTCTTAGGGCGTTTAATTAATGTAACTTCAAATTCGCCATCATCTAATCCAACATCTTTACCGGTAATTCCTTTAAATCCTCCTACAGAATTCGCATTCGTTACCATACCATAGATCAATTCATCTTCAATAACTGTATCATCATATTCAACTCTTACACGATAGGATTTAACAGTAGCCAAGCTCATAATTCCCCCTAATATATAAGCTGCTCTACCGAATAGATTCTTTGTTGTTTGTGGTGTTTCATAAGATACGTTCGTAAACACTCCAAAACCTGCAACATACGTAAAATATCGTTCATTTAAAGAACCAATATCATATGCAAATGGTTCCCCTTTCACAACTGCTTCCGCCGCTTTCACCATATTCTTCGGTATTCCCATGCTAGATGCAAAATCATTCGTCGTTCCAGCAGGTAGATATCCGATTACAGGTGCATGTGGACATTTCATCAATCCAGAAGTCACCTCATTTAAAGTTCCATCTCCTCCTGAACAAACAACTAAATCATATTCTTGACCTTTTTCAAATGCTATTCTTCTCGCATCATCTCGTTCCTTGGTGGAATAGATTGTCACTTCATAATCAGCTTGAACAAAAGTCTCGATGATATCTGATAATGAACTTTTAATTTTTCCCTTCCCAGCCTGTGGATTGTAGATAAATAACATTTTTTTCAAACTTGCTCTCCCCTTTCCCTTTTACATACATTCAATTAATCATTCGTATTAATAAACATTGCATCTCCAAAACTAAAGAAACGATATTTTTCTTTCACAGCAATATCGTATGCATGCATAATATGTTCTTTTCCTGCTAATGCACTAACAAGCATTAGTAATGTAGATTCTGGTAAATGAAAATTGGTAATCAAAGCATCTAATACTTTGAACTTATACCCTGGATAGATAAAGATCTCTGTATCCCCGCTACCGGCTTTCACCATTCCATTCTCATCTGAAGCGGATTCAACAGTACGGCAACTTGTTGTACCAACGCAAATAACACGATTTCCGTGTTTTTTCGCATCATTAATCTTCTTTGCCTCTTCTTCTTCAACAAGATAGAATTCAGAATGCATATGATGACTTTGAACATCATCCACTTTTACAGGACGGAATGTACCTAAGCCAACATGTAGTGTTACATTAGCAATAACAACTCCCATATCCTCTATTTGCTTTAATAATTCTTTCGTAAAATGTAAGCCTGCTGTAGGCGCTGCTGCTGAGCCCTCATATTTGGCATATACTGTCTGATAACGATTCTTATCTTCTAATTGATGAGTAATATATGGAGGTAATGGCATTTGACCTAACTGATCAAGAATTTCCTCAAAGATTCCTTGATAATGAAATTGAACCAGACGATTTCCTTCGTCTAATACATCTACGATTTCACCAATTAATAGTCCATCACCAAAGACAACTCTAGTACCTACTCTGGCTTTTTTCCCAGGTTTAACAAGTGTTTCCCAAATATCGTTTTCTTTACGTTTTAGTAATAATAACTCTATCTTAGCACCAGTACCTTCTTTCTCACCAATTAAACGAGCTGGTATTACTTTCGTATTATTAATTACTAAGCAATCACCTTTTCTTAGATACTGAGTGATGTTATGAAATATTTGATGTTCGATATCACCGGTTTCTTTATTCAATACTAGAAGCCTTGAACTTGAACGATCTTCTAACGGATCTTGTGCTATCAATTCTTCTGGTAAATAAAAATCAAAATCTTTTGTTTTCATACTACTATCTCCATTCTTATTAACCCTTACAGCTCATATGCTTACGTATATTTACAAAAGCATAACAAAATGTAAAGCAAACATACTTTTCTAGTTTGCTTTACATTATAAGCGTTCTATCTAAAAAAATCCAGTATCTATTAAATAACTTTAGAATTAATTAATCGTGATATTTTGTTAAAGTTCTTATAAGCTTACTCTCTTATCTAACATCCATGCAGTAACTACATATGCCAATACCGACATCACAGCATACCACACTAACGATAAGATTATCGTCGTTTGATCACTTAATAGTACGTTACCTAGTACAGCTGACACAATTTTCTCTTGTACAAATACGATTAATACGAAAATCACAAAACTAACAAAACCTTTGTACGGTTTATTAGCTAGGAATGTTGCACTTAAAGTAATTGATACATATGCCAGTGATAATATAAAAATTCCCATTATTATAATACTTAATACACTTAAAAATACATAAGTTATATCAACATCAATCTGAACAGATTGATTCAAGAACTTCTTAATCATCTCTATGACTTCCGAAACACCGCTAAAACGTATTGCCATGATTCCAATATCAAGTGCACCAATTCCAAAGAAACAAAGTCCGTATAGAATGATCTGAATACCACTTGCTACTATCTTAGCCCCTACTATCTTGTAACTGCTATTCGGAGTCATGAATAACATATAACTATTCTTCGTCTTTAGATCATTAGAAAATGTTACTATGCTTTCAAAATAAAGATATATCATTGATATATTTGCTACCAAGAACAAGAGGCCTGACGTACCAGGCAGCATACTATTCTTCACGAAAAGTCCAAAAAACCAAACAAGTTCTAATAAAGCCACGATACCGAATATAATTGCTTTTGATTGCATCTGTTTTCTTAATTCATACTTAACTAATTTCCACATATTATCATTCTTCCTCCCCTATGCATATATGCTCTTATACAATTCAACAATGGAAGCATTCTTTTCTTCACGTAGTCGTTCTGCTTCCCCTTGCAAAGCAACTTTTCCATTCTTAATAAAGATCGCAAAATCGATTACTTTCTCTAACTCATCCACCAAGTGACTGGATATGATGATACTTGCATCTTCACTGGCACCTTCAAGAATTGTTGTTATAATTTTTTCTCTAGCTATAATATCTATTCCATTCAAAGGTTCATCTAACATGTATAGCTCTGCTTTTCTTGCTAATGTTGCGGCAATTTTTAGTTTTGCTGCCAAACCAGATGATAAGTTTCTTGCCTTATCTTTCTGATTCAATTCCATACGCTCAATTAGGCTATTATATCGTTGTATATCAAAATCCGCGAAAAAATCTTGATAATATTTTCCTACATCTTGAACAGTCATATAATTATAATAGAAAGGTTCTGTTGGCATATATGCAACTTTTGACTTAGACTTTACTCCTATTGGCTCTCCCTTGAATAGAATATATCCACTCGTTGGTTTACTTAATCCAGCTACCATCTTCATCCATGTGGTTTTTCCACTACCATTTGGACCTAATAATGCATATATCTTACCTTTTTCAATTTCAATACTAATGTCTTCAACTGCTGTTTTAGACAAATATTTTTTCTGAACATTCTTACAATCAATTAACATAATTCAATCCTACTCCTTTCATTTTTCAAACCTTAATAATGTTGCTCTACTAGTCGAACTACATCTTCTTTTGTAAAGCCAATACTTTTCATGCTCTCTACAAATTGAGTAATGGCAGTATCAGCCATCTCTTCTTTAATCGTTATTAATACATTCTGATCCTCAGTCACGTACGTTCCCAATCCTCTCTTTGTAAAACATATTCCCTCTAGCTCCAACTCCTTATAGATGCGACTTGCCGTATTCGGATTTATTTGATACATAATTGCAAGTTCTCTTGTTGAGAGCATCTTCTCTCCTAACTGTAAGTTCCCTTGTATCAAATCACTTTTTATCTGACGAATTACTTGCAGATAAATGGGTACTGTATTATCGAAATCCATAACCTCTCCTCCTTTCGAGGATTAAATCTTTACTGCTTCTTTCGTGTAACAGCATACTAGTGTCATAGCTACATAGTACACCAATCACACGGAAATGTCAACAAGAATTTACACATTATACCTAGCATTTTTTTTATATTAATAGTAAAATGGGTGTATTATTAAAATATATAGAGGAGGGTTCGTATGCCAAACACCTTTGCAGCTATAGATGTTGGATCAAATGAAGTATCTATGAAAATATTCGAAGTATCTAAAAAATATGGAATTAAAGAACTTGATCATGTACGTCATACAATCGAACTTGGTTCAGATACCTATACAAACGGCAAGATAAGCCATGCGCTGGTAAATGAACTCTGCCAAGTTTTACAGAGCTTCACAAAGAAAATGAGGGAATACCAAGTAGAGGATTATACGGCGTGCGCAACAAGTGCACTCCGAGAAGCAGTTAATAATCTGCATATTATTGATCAGATTAAACTTACCTCAAAGTTAAAAGTTTCTATATTAAGTAACTCGGAACAAAGATTCCTTCTTTACAAGGCAGTTGCCTTAAAAGAGCAACGTTTTAATCAAATAATTGAACATGGCACTGCTATTGTCGATGTGGGAGCAGGAAGTATCCAGATTTCACTATTCAACAAAGGCTCTTTAATAACCACACAGAATATTAAGCTTGGTTCTCTTCGCATTCGTGAAATTCTATCTACTATGGAGAACCAGACAACAAACTTTAATAACCTTTTAGAAGAATATATTACCAATGACCTGCAGACATTCAAAGATTTTTTCTTATCAGATATTAACTTGCGTAATATTATTGCGGTTGGAGATAATCTTAATGATTTGCTCCGATTTAAAAAACATTTGGAAAAAACAGAAGATCAAAAATTTCATTCAGAATCAAAAGAATCTCTAGATCGTAGTGGTTTCTATTCTCTGTATGCGAAATTATTATCTAGGAATTCAGGTCAGATAAGTAATTGCCTTCAGATGTCGAAAGAACAAGCTTACTTACTTGTTCCGACTGCTATGATTTACTACAAGATGTTTGAAGAAACCAAAGCTACTACTATGTGGATTCCCGGTGTAACTCTCACAGATGGCTTAGTAGTCGACTATGCCCAAAAGAAGCAAAAAGTAAATCCTACTCATGACTTTACATTAGATATTCTAAATGCCGCTAGAAATATAGCTAGGAGATACCATTGTAATCAATCACATATAAAAAATGTTGAATACATTGCATTAACACTGTTTGATAGTCTAACCAAACTACACGGTCTTAACAGTCGAGACCGTCTACTATTACAAATTGCAGTTATTCTTCATAATTGTGGAGAATATATTAACTTAAATGCTGGTGCTATGAATTCTTACCATATTATTCTATCAACTGAGATCATAGGATTATCCCATACAGAAAGGGAATTAATTGCATATCTAGTTCGTTTCAATATCGGTAGCTATCCAAAATACGAAGACATAAATAATAATTTTGATAAGGATACGTATATTAAGATATCCAAGTTATCAGCAATCTTTAGAATTGCTAACTCAATGGATAAGAGCCATAAACAGAAATTTTCCAACATCTCTGTTAATTATAGAGATGGACAACTAACGATAATTGGTACTACTTTAGAAGATACCACACTAGAGCGTGGATTGTTCGAAAAAAAAGCAGAATTCTTTGAAGAAGTATATGGTATTCGACCACAATTAAAACAACGTAGAAGTTAACTAAGATACACTGAATAGAAACGTTAACTACAAAGAAAGGACGGATGAATATGAGCACTACGAAAATCAATTATCATAAACCGGCTTACTATTCCAACCGAGAATTAAGCTGGATTGAATTTAATTATCGTGTTCTTAGCGAAGCAAGGGATAAAACCCTCCCATTATTAGAGCGCTTAAAATTCCTTAGTATTACCGCTTCAAACTTAGATGAATTCTTTATGATTCGTGTGGCTTCCCTTAAGGATATGGTAAATGCTAATTATACAAAACCTGACATTGCTGGCTTATCACCCAAGGAACAGCTTGATCAGATTACAATAAAAACTCACGAATTGGTAACTATCCAATACAATACCTTTAATCGTTCATTTATTCCTCAACTTAAGCAAAACAACATTCAAATTATTACGCAATATGAAGATTTGGACAGCTCGCAAAGCAATTACGTAGATCAATATTTCCAAACTGATGTGTATCCTGTATTGACTCCGATGGCTGTGGATTCTTCCAGACCATTTCCTCTAATCCGTAATAAATCGTTGAATATTGGTGCTTTAATTTGTGACAAGAAATCATCAGTTGCTTATGACTTTGCAACTGTTCAAGTCCCAGCTGTGCTTCCTCGTGTCGTACAGATTCCTTCATCTAACCCTGAAGTAACAACGTTAATTCTTCTTGAGCAAATAATCGAAAAGAATATTAATAAATTATTCTTAAATTATGATGTTGTCTGCGCTTACCCTTATCGTGTTATGCGTAATGCTGACTTAACAATTGATGAAGATGAGGCTGCTGACCTTCTAATTGAAATCCAGAAGCAGCTTAAGAAACGTCAATGGGGGGAGGCAATCAAATTAGAAGTTGAAGATAAAATGGATAAACGCCTTCTAAAGATTCTTCGTAAGGAACTTCGAATCAAAGAAGAAGATATCTATTCTGTGAATGGTCCACTAGATTTAACATTTTTAATGAAAATCTATGGACTAGATGGATTTGACCATCTCAAAAAACCAAAATATATTCCTCAGCCAGTAAAGTCACTTAATCACGAAGAAGGTCTATTTACTCAAATTAGAAGAAATGATATCTTACTCTTTCATCCCTATCAGACCTTCGATCCGGTTGTAGAGTTTGTACGCCAAGCTGCAAAAGACCCTAATGTTTTAGCAATTAAACAAACCTTATATCGTGTAAGTAGTCATTCCCCTATCATCGCTTCGTTAGCAGAAGCTGCTGAAAACGGAAAGCAAGTGTCCGTACTTGTAGAATTAAAGGCACGATTTGATGAAGAAAATAATATCATCTGGGCAAAGAAACTTGAAAAGGCCGGTTGCCACGTAATCTATGGTCTTGTAGGGCTTAAAACACATAGCAAAATTACTCTAGTTGTAAGAAAAGAAGAAGACGGGATTCGTCGTTATGTTCATCTTGGTACGGGTAACTACAACGATTCTACAGCTAAATTGTATACTGACATGGGATTATTAACCTGCTCCGCTCCAATTGGCGAAGATGCTACTGCAGTATTCAACATGTTATCTGGTTATTCGGAACCACTAAGTTGGAATAAATTAACCTTGGCACCACTATGGCTACGTGATAAATTCCTTGAATTAATAAAACGTGAAACACTCCATGCCAAAAACGGAGAGAAAGCCCATATTATTGCTAAGATGAATTCCCTTTGTGATGCTGATATTATTGCTGCTCTTTACGAAGCAAGTAACGCGGGGGTAAAAATCGAATTAATCATACGTGGCATCTGTTGTTTGAAAGTAGGTGTAGAAAGCGTCTCTGAGAATATTACCGTTCGTTCGATTGTAGGTAATTTCCTTGAACATGCTAGAATCTTCTACTTCTATAATAGTGGATATGAAGAGGTATATATGGGAAGTGCTGACTGGATGCCTCGTAACTTAGATAAACGTGTAGAAATCCTCTTCCCAGTTGAAGATGAGAATCTGCAAACCGAAGTTAAGAATATCTTAGATATACAACTTCACGATACCGTTAAAGCGCACATATTAAAACCAGATGGTAGTTATGAAAAAGTTGATAAGCGGGGAAAAGCTAGGTTGAACTCGCAAGAATTCTTCTGTGAACAAGCGATGAAAGAGGCTCATGATACTCCTGCTACACATGATCGCAGAACTTTCGAGCCGATAGAAAGTGATTCGTAAACTAAACTATCCCTAGAACTTAAAAATTGCCACAAAAGGTATCATTATTTTTGATTACTTTTTGTGGCAATTTATTCTGTATTTGTCATAAGTTGTATATTATATGTCTATCATTATTATAAACATTCAATTAAATATCTTCTAGTATTTCCTTACGCTTCTGCTGATATTCTTCTCCAGTCACTAGTCCTTCGTCATATAAACTTTGCAGTTCTTTCATTCTTTCTTCAGTACTCTTTCTTTGTCTTGTTGTATTCATCTGCATATCATCATCAATCGTAATCTCATGTGAAGCAATTCCCTTATCTGTAAAAGCATTAATTCCTTGTGTAATAGTCATAATAATCGCAATCAACGTCCATATTAATCCGAAGGCTCCGAAAATTGGAATAATGGTAAAGAATCCTATAAAGCAAAAAATTAGCCCACAAAAAAATCCCGCCATCGATTGTCCTTTACTTGGTTTAACTCTTACTCTTTTACTCATACCAACCTCCTAACATCAAATAAAAGCGCAACCCTTTGAAAACACTAGATTTTCTTAGTTTTGCGCTTTTGTTATTTCGATCGTGAATTACACTCTCTTTAAATATTCTCCAGTACGTGTATCGATGCTGATTTTATCTCCTTGATTAACGAATAATGGAACATAAATTGTAGCACCTGTTTCAACTGTTGCAGGCTTTGTAGCACCTGTAGCTGTATCACCTTTAACACCTGGTTCTGTTTCAGTGATTTCAAGTTCAACAAATAGAGGTGGTTCAATAGCGTACACATCTCCATTATGAGAACACATTTTAACCATATCGTTTTCTTTAACGAATTTTAATGAATCCCCTACTTGATCTTCACTCATACCAATTTGATCATATGATTCTACATCCATGAAGTGGAACAAATCACCATCTGAATATAAATATTGCATATCTTTTCTTTCGATGTGAGCTTGAGGACACTTTTCAGTTGGTCTGAAAGTCTTTTCAACTACACCACCATTTTTAATATTTCTTAATTTTGTTCTAACAAACGCAGCACCTTTACCAGGTTTAACATGTTGGAATTCGATTACTTGATAGATTCCATTATCTAATTCGATAGTCAAGCCGTTTCTAAAATCGCCTGCTGATACCATTATGATATTCCTCCTTAATGCTTTTGCATATCTAACGTTCTGTTGCGTAAAGCAACAGATAACCCGTGATAACCCATATTATCAACTTTATTAAGTTTATAATATTATTCGCTATTTTTCAACTGTTTTTTTTCAGTATTACAAAATTTTAACTATAATTCAATTAATTGTTTCTCAGAATGTGTAAAGTTAATATGTCCATCTTCTGTAACAACTACTAAATCTTCGATACGTACACCACCAAAGTTTTCGATATAGATACCAGGCTCAACTGTTTCTGTTACATTAGCTAAGATAACACTTTCTTCTGAAGCAGAGAATCTAGGGTCTTCGTGAATGTATAAACCAACACTATGTCCAAGACCATGTCCAAAGCATCCTTTGTATTTAGTCGAATCAATAATATCTCTAGCAATTTTATCGATATCTTTTCCTACTACGCCTGCATGAATTGCATCAAGAGCTTCTAATTGCGCTTTTAATACAGTATTGTAAACATTTTTTTGCTCTTCAGATGCCTTACCAACAACAATTGTTCTTGTCATATCGGAACAATAACCATTGTAGATACAGCCAAAATCCATTGTTAAGAAGTCACCAAGTTCAATCTTCTTAGCAGATGGTGTAGCATGACACATAGAAGAATTCACACCGGAAGCAACGATTGAATCAAAGCTTAGCCCCTGAGCCCCATTGGTTTTCATGAAGAATTCTAGGTATGCAGCCACTTCTAATTCTGTCATACCTGGTTTGATAACTTCTAGAATCTTAGTAAATGCAATATCGCCAATGTGTTCTGCCATCTTAATGTTCTCAAGCTCTTCTGCTGTTTTGACAATTCGTAATTTAGTTAATGCATCCTTAACAGGAACCATTTCTTTTTTGTGAAGTTTTTCATTCAAACTACTGTAACTTGCATATAAAAGATTGTCATCTTCAAATCCAAGTCTTTCAATTTTGTCCGTATCTAGTAGGTCATTGATTGCGGCTGTGTAACCACCTTTACCAATTTCAATAACTTCAAACCCATTGCTTTCGCTATTTGCTTGGATTGTATAACGGAAATCTGTTAAGATAACAAATCGATTTCTTGATACATAAAGATATCCTGTAGCTCCAGTAAAGCCGCTTATATAGCGCATATTATATCCATCTGATACTAAAACTGCATCTAGATTTAATTCATTTAAAACATTGATAACTCTTTCTTTAATATTCATTAGTATTTCCTCCATCGTAAAAAATTATGTTAGTTACTTTTGACTTGATATCATAGATTTAATTGCTTCCACTGCATATAAGTAACCATTTAATCCCAAGCCTACTATCTGTCCTGTACAAGCAGGTGCAGTCACTGATACATGACGAAACTCTTCTCTTTTGTGTACATTCGAGATATGTACTTCTATCTTAGGCATTTCAACAGATGCTAACGCATCACAGATTGCATAACTATAATGCGTATAGGCTCCTGGATTGATAATTATACCATCCATCTCTTCAAAATATGCTTTTTGAATACGATCAATTATTTCGCCTTCTCCATTACTTTGAAAGGTTTCTATCTCAATTCCTTCTTCTTTAGCCTTTTGCTCTAACATCTTTAATAGTTTAGCAAATCCCTCTTGCCCATAGATTTCCTTTTCACGTATACCAATAAAGTTAATATTAGGCCCATTAATGATTAGAATTCTCATAATTACTACCATCCTTATGTTTGTTTGATAAGTGTTTTCTATAGTAATGTAACACAATACGCTCAAGATATCTCTTAAGCACAATTTGTATTTCTTCTTTCGAGTCAATTGGTTTTGCCAAATACGAAGTCATTCCTGCCCGTTTTGCACCATATACATCTGTAAACAACTGATCTCCAACAAAGATCGAATTCTTTGGTGTTGTTCCCATTAACTCCATTGCTTTGAAGTAATTCTTAGTACTAGGTTTATGTGCATTGTAAATATAATTAGCTTGAATATCTTTATTAAATCTTTCTACTCGGTCTTTTTGATTATTTGAAATTAAACATACAGAGAAGCCAATTTCTCTTAATTTAACAAATAGATTTTTAGCACGTTCTGTAGCATCCGCACCATGCTCAACAAGTGTGTTATCGATGTCGAACAAGATTCCCCTATATCCCATATCAAATAATGTTTTAAAGTCAATTGAATATGCACTGTCCACATATTCATCTGGATAAAATTTCTCTAGCATTGAAAACTCCTATCTTTTAGTAGAAATTAAGTTACAACTAAGGTAACCTTAACCTTGTATTAAAGGCTTTGTGCAAGCTACCATATATTATAACAATTAATCCTCATTAACTCAAGGTAGCAAATTATATTTTACAATAAATTTGGACATGTTCTCCGTTAATTGATTAAGATAATACATTGCTTTATCTTCATTTGATAGATTCTCTAGTAGATTTGAAATATCGTCAATGTTGCTTGGTAGATACGTACAGTGGTCAATCGCAATGGTAATCATACGTTTTTCGCCTGGATGTAACATCTCATTCGCAGCAAATATCAAATCAAAATACGTTGCTATATATTCTGTAACTCTATGGTTAACACTTACCATGTCTTTTCTCTTATATGCTTTTTTTATTTGCTCATCATATGATGGAATATGCCCCGTTAGTAGTTGATAATTCTTATTAATGATATTTTTCTTTAGGACACTAGGATAAGCAATATTAAATCTTTCTTTTAATTTTGAATATACTTCTTCTTTTTCATACAAAACAATACTCGACATTAGGTTGCTCCACATACATGTAGTATATCCATTATTCGCATTTCCATTAAATACAGTAGCTTCTAATTGCTCTTCAAACAAACAACGATCACGATAAATAAGTTCAATAACAGTACCCGAATTCAAGATACAATCATCCTCTTCTTCCCAATATGTATTCGTCATTTCTATGTATTTGCAATATTTTTTCAAGATAGCTTCTCTCGTTATAGCCGGCACTGGATTATCACAATATACATAAACATCATAATCCGAGTCTTCATCCTTATAGCCAGAAGCTCTTGATCCTCCTAATGTTATTGCTGTTATTTCTGGTAACTGTGATAATTCATATACCAAATCTTTGATTTTTTCCATATTGTAATACCCCTTCCATATTTTTTAGTTATTCACGTAATTACTGAATATTCTCCTATTAAGTCAGTTAAAATGATCGAGAAATTCACTTAGTGGTTTATAATGTACTACTATATTAAATATACTACTTTTTAGTATAATTGTCAATTTTCCACTATCATTATTCTAACTAAATATCCATCTCTTTCACACCCAAAAACTTAATGAATAGAATTTCCTATAACCACAATATACTTAATTATATTGAATAGGAAAGAAGGAATTCTTTTGTCTTCACCTCCAATTATAGGCATTCTTGCTAACATAACATTCGCTGATTACCTTGGAACCGATCACATGTATGTTAACGACGAATATGTTCTAGCTCTTGAAAAAGTCAACGCAGTACCGATTATTATCCCTCCAATTATGAGATACGAAATGCTTAACACCTATGTAAACCTCTGTGATGGTTTTATATTAAGTGGTGGCGTAGATATTAATCCAATTTATTTTAACGAAGAACCTTCCACGAACCTTGGAACAGTAAACAATAAACTAGATGCATTCCAAATCGCATTAACCAAGAAGATCCTCCGTAGCAGGAAACCAATACTCGCCATATGTCGGGGTATACAGTTACTTAATATATGTCTGGGTGGAACGATTTATCAAGATATGGACGATATACCTAACAAAACGATCCTACATATGCAAAAATCTGAACGGTATCGTGGCATTCACAAAGTAGATCTAGAACCTAATTCTAAATTATATGAATTGTTTGGGGATAGTATCTTCGTTAACAGCTATCATCATCAAGCAGTCGGCGTACCTGGTGTGAACCTTCAAGTAGTTGGTCGTAGTTCTGACAAGGTAATTGAAGCAATGGAAATCAAAGATTACCCCTATGGTATCGCTGTTCAGTGGCATCCGGAAATGATGTTTGCACGTACTGAAGAGATGCGGGAGCTGTTTCAGTCGTTTGTTGAAGCTTGTACGTAAAGTGATTGTCAATAATTAATTAAAGAAAAAACCTCTAAACTGATGGTAGATATCCTACATCAATTTAGAGGTAAATTTTAGATTATTTATTCGTTTTCCATCATTACAAGATGTGCAATTGCAATATCACCACTGTCTTCTGTATTATATCCAAGCGTAATGGCAATTGTATGAATATAATCTGCATCAGCATGTAAAACTTCTGCGATTTCAGCTACTGACTTTCCTGTGCTTAATAGTTCTCTTACGTCTTTCACATCTTTAATCGTCTTCAATAACGTTTCATTACTTTTATTGACTTCCTCAATACTCTCACTTAACGGCTCATCATCACCTAGAGCATACTCCTCTAAGGATTTCACTTCTTTTCTAGGACCTTCCTCATAGAAGTCTTGCATATATTCCCAATCAAGGGTATCGTCAAGATTATTTATCTTATTATCGTTATCCATAGTTTACCTTCCTCCATACTACTGCACGTTATTATTAACAGAAATTCCATATGTATACGTATTTCTGGTTGGACATTTTATCGATTAATTAAAATGTTATACAGTATTAAGATATAGTATTCTTATTAAAAAAGCAAGAAAGAAATTCTTACGAAACACAAAAAGAGGAGGTATTACTATCAGTTTGACTTGAAAATGAAAAAGAGAAAATCCACATGTGATTTCCTCCCTTTCTTTTAGGACTTAACTAAGCTGTTAATTTTGTTTTAATTACATCTTCAAAGAACGTGTTAACTGTTTTCTTGGTTACACTGTATACGTTCTCTTCTTCGTCAATCTTTACAGACACTCCATTCTGACAATTCCCGAGACAGAATACAGCTTTCAGTTCGACTTGGTCTCCAAGATCATTATCTTCCACCAACTCTTGTAACTTATCAATTACATCATACGAACCTTTTAAATGACATGCACTCCCAATACAAACACTAATTAACATAAGCAACAGCCTCCTCAATCACGATTACCTCTCAATTTGGTAACGTCGATTTAATAACTGGTTATAGTGTCAAAAGCTCTCAAAAAACTTGCCTTCGTCAATTTGCACATACAAAACCAGACTAATGTTATACCGAACGTAGTTCGATGAGCAACTGTATGAAGTCGTTGGTACTTAGGCTCTGTATTTTAGAGCCTTACGTACCACTACGAACTTCAGCGGGGCGAGAGCGTGTTGCGAATGAACTACGTTTGGCATAACATATTCGCACATAAATTTGTGCAAATTGACGAGTTAAAAACTTAAATTGGCTTTTGACACTCTAATTAATAACTTGCAACCAACTTATACGTTATCACTACGATATTCCACATGTAACAATTCATGCGTACGATGTTTTAACATACCATCGTATAAAGCCATCATAAGTGGATTTTCTTCGCTTCTCTTGATTTGTGAGACTTTATCAGCCTTGTAAATTCCCTTTGCACGATCTAGTTTTTCAGGTTGATGTGAGAATGGTTGGCCTGCACCGCTAATACAGCCACCTGGACATGCCATTACCTCAACAAAATCGAAATATTCTTCTCCACTTTCAATCTTCTTAATTAGTTTTTCTGCATTACCAAGTCCGCTTACAATACCAATCTTTAGCGTTAATTCACCCATTGGTAATTCACAGACTTTAACTCCTTCTAAACCACGAACTCCAAGGAATTCGATTTCCTTTAGAACTTGTTGGCTCTTATCTTCCACTACTCGCCTTATTACTGCTTCTGTAACACCACCTGTAACGCCGAAGATAACACCTGCTCCTGAATATAAGGAGAATGGCATATCAGTAGCTTCTGATTCTAACTCGTTGAATTGGATACCGATTTCTTTAATCATCTTAACAAGTTCAGTTGTAGTAATTACATAATCTACATCTGGTATATCATTACGAGTAAATTCCTCTCTTGCAGCCTCTGCTTTCTTAGCTGTACATGGCATTACCGCAACAGAAATTGTTGTTTTATTGTCCATTATATCACGGGACTTAAAATGTTCTTTAATTACAGTACCAAACATCTCCATTGGTGACTTACAAGATGAAACATACTTTGTAAGTTCAGGATGCTTCGTCTGTGCATAACTAACCCAAGCAGGACAACACGACGTAAATAGCGGATATGTAGTATCACCTGATTCTAATTTCTTAACAAATTCTTTTGATTCTTCCATAACGGTTAAGTCAGCACTTACAGATGTATCGTAAATCTCATCGAAGCCGAGTCTACGAAGTGCAGCAACAATCTTACCCATTACGTTCTCACCAGCTGATAGACCGAATTCTTCGCCAAGTGCAACTCGAACTGCTGGAGCTACTTGTACTACAACTCGCTTTGAATCATCATATAATGCTTTCCATACATCCTTAAGGTTACTCTTTACAATAATAGCTCCCGTTGGACAGACAGCGGCACATTGACCACAATTCACACAATTTGTATCTGCCAAATCTCTTCCGAATGCTGGCGTTACTACCATCTTAGCACCACGGTGAGCAAAATCAATTGCTCCAACATTCTGAATCTCATTACACATTCTCACACAGTCACCACATAAGATACACTTACTTGGCTCTCTTACGATTGCTTTTGAAGAAGTATCAAGTGGTGCTTCTTCCGACGTGTTCTTGAAGCGAATATCTTTCAGTCCAAATCGGTGTGCTAACTCTTGCAGTCTACATTTACCATTTTTCTCACAAACAGTACAATCTCTACAATGAGCAGCCAATAATAACTCTAGAATCATCTTTCTATGTTGATGTAATTTTGGTGTGTTTGTTTTAACAATCATCTTATCTCTTGGAGGTGTTGAACAAGAGGCAAGGATCCCACCCCATTCATCCTCCACCACGCACATTCTACATGCCCCATAAATGGATAAATCTGAATAGTAACAGAAGGTAGGTAAGTCAATTCCAGCCTTTCGAACTAATGTTAAGATATTCTTCTCATCGTCAAATTCCACTCTGTTGCCATCTATAATCATATACTTTGACATTGTATTCTCTCCTTTCGCTCCCTACACTTCTATGACCGCATGGAAATTACAGCAATCCTTGCAAGCACCACATTTGATACATTTGCTTTGGTCAATCTTGTATGGGCTCTTTATTTCGCCAGATATTGCACCAACTGGGCATATTCTAGAACATTTACTACAACCCTTACAAAGCTCTGGATCAATTTGAAGAGAAACTAATGCTTTACATTGTCCTGCAGGACATTTCTTATCCACTACATGGGCAATATACTCGTCTCTAAAGTATTTTAAAGTACTGACAACTGGGAATGCTGCTGTCTTTCCAAGTCCACAAAGTGCAGTCGCAGAGATTGTCTGTGCCAATTCTTCTAACAAATCAATATGTTCTAGCGTACCTCTACCTTCAACAATATCAGTTAGTAACTCTAACATACGTTTTGTACCTTCTCTACAAGGTACGCATTTACCACAAGATTCATTCTGCGTGAAATTCATGAAGAATTTTGCTACTTCAACCATACAGCTCTTGTCGTTCATTACAACAAGACCACCACTACCAATCATGGCTCCAACTTTCTTTAGAGAGTCAAAATCTAGTTTTAAATCAAGGTGATTTTCCGTTGCGCTTATACATAGACAACCACCAGACGGACCACCGATTTGTACAGCTTTGAAGTCACCACCTTTAACACCACCACCAATGTCGAAGATTACTTCACGTAATGTAGTACCCATTGGAACTTCAATTAGGCCTGTATTTTGAACGTTGCCTGTCAATGCAAATGCTTTCGTACCATGATTCTTCTCAGGCCCCATTGTTTGATACCATTTTGCACCTTTGTTAATGATTGGTGGCACATTACAGAAGGTTTCAACGTTGTTTAATACCGTCGGTTTTTCAAACAAACCTTTCTCTACAGTACGAGGAGGCTTAACTCTTGGCATACCACGGTTGCCCTCAATAGAGGCCGTTAATGCACTACCTTCACCACATACGAAGGCACCGGCACCTTGGCTAATTTTAAGATCAAAACCAAACCCTGAATTTAATATATTCTCACCAAGGAGACCATATGCCTCAGCTTGTTCAATTGCTGTTTGCAAACGGGAAACTGCTAAAGGATATTCTGCACGTACATAGATATAACCATGTGTCGCTTTCGTTGCGATACCTGCAATAATCATACCTTCAATTACACGATGAGGATCGCCCTCCATCATACTACGATCCATAAATGCACCTGGATCTCCTTCATCTCCGTTACATACAACGTATTTTGTTTCTTCTTCCTGGCGTAATACTTGTGCCCACTTTCTACCCGTTGGGAAACCACCGCCCCCACGGCCACGTAAACAAGACTCTGTGATTTCATTAACAATATCCTCAGAAGTCATATCATACAATGCTTTCGCTACCGCAGAGTATCCACCTTCTGCTATGTATTCTGCTATAGATTCTGCATTAATTTGTCCACAATGCTCTAGTGCAACTCGCGTTTGTTGACGATAGAACGGAATCTCCTCTTGTTCCTTATATATATTACCATCTTGGTCTCTATAGACAAGGCGTTCAACAACTTCATCACCTAGAATGCTCTTCTCTATGATATCTTCGCAATCTTCTACAGTTACCTTAATGTAAAGCCACCCCATTGGCTCAATACGAAGAAGGGGTCCCATCTCACAAAAACCATGACATCCACTCTTCTTAAGGCCAATAGAAGGATCATGTGGTTCCTCTTCTAACGTTACGGAACAATTTAATCCATTTGCTTCAATTAATTCTTGTAGTCTTGCATATATATCAAGAGAACCACCAGCTACACAACCGGTTCCAGCACAGATTAGAATCTGTTTGTATTGCGTAGAAAGAGCTTGTTTGAGCACCTTACGTTTTGCTTCTAATTCTTCTCTCGTATTAATTCTCATCTGCAGCTTCCTCCTTTAACATAGCAATTAATTCTGCTGCCTTCTTTGGTGTCATTGCTGCATGTACTGCTTCATTAACGGTAATAACCGGAGCTAATCCACAAGCTCCAAGACAAGATACTGTCTCCACTGTGAATAGCATATCTTCTGTTGTTGGGTTTTTCTCTGTTACTCCCAGTTGTTTTCGAAACTCCTCTAGAATTGGAATCGAGCCACGTACATGGCATGCTGTTCCATCACAACATTTTATAACATACTTACCTTTTGGCTCTAAAGAGAAATTCTCATAGAATGTAGCCACTCCATAAACCTTAGCCTCACTTAAGCTTAATCCCTTTGCTATGTAACATAAAGCATCTTCAGGTAAGTAACGATATTCTTTTTGTACTTCCTGTAATATTGCAATCACTGCCGCTTGGTTATAATCATGTGACAACATGATTGCATCAATCCTTCTCATTTCGTCTTGCGTTAACATGGTAAGCCCCTTTCTCATGTCTTTGATATTTTTTTATCAATTATATGTTATCACTATACATTTCATTAAGCAAGACATTTTATTTGTTTTAATGCACAATTTTTGTCGCTTTATTTTATATTTATATTACATATTACTTTATTAATATCTATTAATTGTATGCTCTTTTGTATACTTTTCATTCAATTCCTTCATTTCCTTATTAAATAGCCCTTCTAGAATACTATTTTATCACAATTGAAATTTCACGTTATCGCACTACAAAAAAAAAGCCATTACAATACTATCATTGTTTGTAATGGCTTTTAACTATACTTCTAATTTTAATTGTACTTCTTCTTCTGCTTCTTGTTTAAAATCCTCAACCACTTCAGGATTAATTACAGGTAAGTCCTCAAGGGAAGCAATTCCAAAACTCCTTAAGAACTCCTCAGTCGTACCAACTAATATTGGTCTACCTGGTGCATCAAGTCTGCCAACTTCACAAACCAAGTTATACTCAATAAGTTTATTAATTGCATGGTCTGTCTTAACTCCACGAATCTGCTCTATCTCTAACTTGGTTATAGGTTGCTTATATGCAATAATAGATAATGTTTCTAGTAGAACATCAGTAAGTACATGTTTCCTTGGTATATGGGTTAATTTAATAATCGACTCATACATAGAAGCTTTGGTACACATCTGATAGGACCTTCCAAGCTCAATAATCTGAATTCCACGATCATTCGTATCATACTTGTCCATCATGTTTCGAATCACTTTTTTAGTTGTCACCTCGTCATGTCCAACCGCAGCCGCAATCCGTTCTAACTCTACTGCTTCTCCCATGGTAAACAATATTGCTTCTATTATAGCTTCTATCTTGCTAATCTCCATCTTAACAAAAGTGCTCCTCTCTACAAAAAAAACTCTTATCCTTTATTCTGCTTGTCCCTTATATTGTATCTGAATATCTTCAAAGACTTCTTCTTGATATATCTCAATCTTTCCGACTTTCATAAGCTCGAGAATACCAAGGAAAGTAACAATAACTTCCATCTTAGATTGTGCAAATTCTAGCATCTTCCGGAAACTAAAGTTCTTATGTCTCCTAGCATAATCCTCAATATCTATCATCTTATCACTTAATGTAATCTCTTCTTTTTCTATCTTACCAAAAGTACTTCTTATTGGGTCAATCTTATCTTCCTGACGCTTAAGAACAGATTCAAAAATCTCATGTAGTTTTGCTAAAGTCAGATCACCAAGGATATCCTCTATATTAATTTCTTCTCTATAAGAAGAGATTTCTTTCGGAATGGATGCCCCTTTAAAAATCACTTTTTCTGCATCAACTTGCTTATCCTTTAATTCTGTTGAGATGTATCTATACATCTTATATTCAAGTAATCGTTCTACCAATTCTTGACGTGGATCTATTTCTTCATCCTCTTCATTCTTTTCTTTCGGTAGAAGCATCTTGGCCTTAATATTAACAAGTGTAGCTGCCATCACTAGGAACTCACTCATAACATCAAGATCCTTCTTTTCCATCGCTTGTATATATTCCATATACTGTTTCGTTATCTCGACTATCGGTATATCATAAATGTTTACTTTATTCTTATCAATTAAATGAAGAAGTAAATCAAGCGGGCCCTCGAATGCTTCCAACTTAACAGGTATCCCCATGCTTACACCATCTTTCTTATCTTTCTTATCTTTCTTTATTATATTACTAATAAAGTATTCAATATCAAACCACTAATTGTAGATATGATTCCTAATAATACAGTAAATAGTAATATCAGCTTGATATAATGATCATTTTTTATTATAGAAAAATACTTACTTGGTGAATAACCAGCAATGAGTAATCCCATATCAAAGGTGGAAATCGGGATTAAATTAATCAAGAGCATATTCATACTAATATATGCCATAAAATAAAAGAAATAAAATGATAGTAGAATTGTAATATTGCTATGCACTTTTGTAATATCAGTAACATCAGTAGCTATGAATTGTGTTCTTATTATCAATATATTTAATACAGCTATCAACAAAAGCATTAAAAAACCAGTAAACCCAGCTATCTTATTCGTCTTTCTATCTTTCATCCTATACATATAAGGTTTAGAAAAACCAGAATAGGAGGTAACACACAATAATAAACCTATTGGATCTATATACTTCCATAACTTACATATATCCCTTGCTGTTCGCTTTCTTCTAAGTTCATAATTGGGCTGTTCTTTCCACTCTGCCAGACTTCTTACACAATATATAATTGATTTCGGTAACTCGTGTAATATCATGATTACGATTGCAGCAACCAATGCCGCACTCACACTCAGTAATGCCTCTTTCATCGCTACCTCCACGTTGTTTTTTAGTCAGATATATCCCATTATAGTAAGATATCCGAAATTAAGCAAGCACAATTCTCCATTAATTCCAACCTATTGTCCACTAATTATTCTTTATTCAAAGTGAATACCATGATCTCTGGGCGGTTAAATATTCGGATTTTTATTGTATGAACACCTAATCCCCTAGAGAGCAACATAGTAGAGGAATTCAGTTCAAATCTACCGCTATCAAAATGAGGAAACAGAATATATTGCGGTGATATTACTCCCCCAAGGAGTGGCAAACGCATAATACCTCCATGCACATGACCAGATAATACCAAATCTGCTCCCCAATCAGCATAATAATTAAAGTACATTGGATTATGTGCCAATAGTATTGTATATGTTTTTGGATCACATCTTCCAATGCACTTTTTAATATATTCATTCGTCATTTCTGGACGATTAATCTTATGATAATAATCAGATGCGATTTCTAAACCTGTTACATTAATGGTAGCATCTTTTCTCTTTATTTTAATAGTCTTATTATGCACAAAATGTATTCCATATGCTGCTAAGATATCATGGTATTCTTTGTATATGGTATCTTTCGTTTCTTCCCCTTCGGCTAGCTTCTGTTCGTGATTACCATTCACATAATAGATGCCGAATTCTTTACTAAGGGTTTCAAGAAGATTTAATGTATCATAATAGTCTGCCTTATTATGACCAATTAGCATATCTCCTGCGACCATGATATAATCAGGATGTTCATTTCTTATTCTTCTAAGTAGATGCTCATTGTTTTTACCAAACGAATTATTATGTAAATCCGTTAATAATACTATCTTTACATTATCAAACTCTGCAGGTAATTTATCTGAATGTATCTTATACTTAGAAACTGTCAAATGATGATTCTCCTTATGCATTAGGAATACAAATAGGATAATGATAATACCTATAACAAAAATTGTTTCCATCATTCCCGACCTCCTATATTTTAATAAATGGACTCCTAATGCTTCATTATAGCATGTTATTTCTTATCTGATAAGAAGAATTTTTGAATTACTTTTCCTAGATAATCTTTGAATTTAGCTTCCTTTACTTGCTTAACCGCAACAATATCTATGGAACCTATTTTCTTTCCATTGTATGTATATACGATTTCACCAAGTTTACTACCTTCTTCAATAGGGGCAGTAATTTCCTCTACCATAGTAATTTCCTTTTTAATCTCATCTGGATTTGTATTCGTTAAACACAGATAATGAAATTCTCCATTAGGCTTACCTTCAACGGTTTCTTCCAGGCCTTTCTTTACCTTAACTGGTTCAATTGTCAGCTCCTTATGGTCATCAATGAATAGACTACAATTAGCAAAACCGTAATCTAATAGTTTAGCTGCTTCGACAAATCTTTGTAATGGATTAGGATTCCCCATTACTACTGCAATCATATCCATACCATTGCGGTTTGCTGATGCAGATAGGCAATATTTCGCCTTTCCAGTTGATCCAGTCTTAAGACCTGTTATTCCCTTATATGTACGAACAAGTTTATTGGTATTCGTAAGCCCAAACTCACTAGTTCCCTTCTTCGTTGTATGTGTAATCGTATCCATCCAAACTGTTGAATAGTTACTAATTTCAGGATGTTTTGTAATAAGTTCTCTAGACATAAGCGCTACATCTAGCGCACTTGAATAATGATCTGCTACATCTAATCCACAGCTATTCACAAAATGCGTATTCTTCATTCCTAATTCTTGTGCTTTCTGATTCATACGATTAACGAATTCCTCTTCTGATCCAGCTACATATTCAGCCATAGCAACACAAGCATCATTCGCACTTGCAATACTAATACATTTGATCATATCATTTACCGTTTGCGTCTCATAAGGTTCAAGATAAACCTGCGATCCTCCCATGGAAGCAGCATGCTCACTTACACTAACAGAATCCTCTAATTTAATTTTTCCAGAATCAATCGCATCAAAGATAAGTAACATAGTCATTATCTTAGTTATACTAGCTGGTTCTACTTGCTTATCCATATCCTTCGAATACAGTATTGCTCCAGTTGAAGCTTCCATAAGTACGACACTATTGGAATCTAATGTAAAACCAATGTCTGATTGTACAACCTGTACATTTTGTGTATCGCTCTCTGTTGATTCATTTGTATCACTATTTTCTTTTTGTTCATTTGTATCAATTTGCGTTGCTTTTTCTTCTTGCTTATCTTCCTTTTTATCTTCTTGTTGTGAATCTTCGTTTGTCGTCTTCTCTTCTTGCTGTGAATCTTCTTTCTTTTCATTTGATTCTTTCTTTTGCTCATTCACCCCATCATTGGTTTTATCCTTGTTCGTATCATCCTGTGTGCTTAGCAACTTACTGCTTTTTGACACTTGTCTGCTAATGGTTGATGCACTAACAACACTAGATGCAACCATTACTAATAATACAAGAAGTGCGATTAACTTATATAGCCTCTTCCTAATCATTTTTCCCTCTTCTAATATTCGTAAGTATTACTATATTTTAATCAGCTTATCTTAAAAATATGACAATTACTATTCGACTTTTAGTTTACATGTAAGCTTTTTCCCATGTGTTTTAGCAGTTATTACTACTGTCCCTTTCCTTTTGGCGGTCACATATCCATAATCATTCACGTAAGCTATGGAAGAATCACTTGATTTCCAAGCAACAATACTTATGATTCCATCCCCTTCGATATGAAATTGATACTTCTCCCCCACCTCAAGTGTTAAAGTTTTTCTATTAATTGCTATAACCCGTACTTTACATCGTAACGTTTTCTTACCTACTTTCGCAGTAATAAAGGTTACCCCTGGCTTCTTAGCAAATATCTTACCATTAAGGTTCACATATGCAACTTTAAAATCTTTTGAACTATAATGTACCCTTTTATTAATAGAAAAAACAGACAACCGAAATGTATCTCCTTTTTCCAAAACGATACTTTCTTTGTTCAGGTGTAAGGAAAATGGCAAATCGGGCATATCCAAAAAATATACTGATGTCCTTTGGTATAAAAAGTTCCCAACCAACAAAATACTAATTGCAATGACTACAATTTTCATAATTTTTCGCAATGATAATCACATCCTAATAAATGTTTTATTTTTAATTTATGGAAAATCCTTGACATAATTTATCAATCATCCTACAATATTTTTTGACTATTTTATCATTTATATATAGTTATAGAAAATTACTCGAAAGAAAAGGTGAATTTATGCAAATAATTATTCAACTACTCCTTCTAGCCTTAGGATTTGTACTTCTTATTAAAGGTGCAGACAAGTTTGTAGAAGGATCATCAAAAATTGCCGACAAATTCCATATTCCACAACTTGTCATCGGTTTAACCATTGTTGCCTTCGGTACAAGTGCTCCAGAAGCTGCAGTAAGTATCAATGCTGCGCTTAATGCAAATGCAGACATCGCAATAAGTAATGTCTTGGGTAGTAACATATTCAATATCCTAATCATTATAGGTATTACGTGCATAATCCTTCCATTAAGCATTCAAAAATCAACACTATACTTTGAGTTACCATATGTAATTATTACGACTTCGGTCCTACTCTTACTTGGATTAGATGGTAAACTTAGTTTCATTGATGGTGTAATTCTTTGGATAATGTTCATTGTGTTCTTCCTATACTTAATCAGGTTATCAAAATCTGGGAAGGCACAAATGGATGACGTCCCGGAAGCTAATGAAAAGGATAAAATGCCCCTATTAATATTAATAACAATTCTTGGTATGGCAGCTATCATTATCGGTAGTGATTTAACAGTCGACAGTGCATCGAAAATTGCTGAAATCTTCGGTATGAGCCCTCGTTTTATCGGCTTGACAATCGTTGCTTTTGGTACATCCTTACCAGAACTAATTACTTCTATTACTGCTGCTAAGAAAGGAAAAGACGACATTGCAGTTGGTAACATTGTTGGTAGTAACTTATTCAATATCTTATTCGTACTGTCAACAACTTCTCTGATAACACCAATCAACTTTGCAAGAAGTTTCATCGTTGATGCCCTTGTAGCAATAGCTGCTGCTGTAATTTTACTTGTCTGTGTATTCCGTGACCGTAAGGTTGGAAAAACTGGTGGTATTATTATGATTACTTGTTATGTTGCATATTTTGGTTATCTTGTATTTTTAAGATAAATACTACTAACGTAATCTATAACTATAGATATTAAAGAAAGACAGTTTTCTATTCATAGAAAACTGTCTTTCTTTTTATCTATTTACCACACGATAACCTAAATCCTCACAACTTGTCCAATATATTACATAAACTGATACCAATTTATCATTTATTTCCTATCCAATATTATGTATTATAATAATATAAAGATTCGTATGTCAAAAGTTCTTAATTAAAAATTATCTGAATCATTATTTAAAAATCTATTGTGAAGACTTACTAATAACTAAAATAACAATCCAAAGCGACATAATCAAATTAGGAGGATTTATATGAGATTACATACTTATAAAAATGCACAATCTTTCTTAAAGGCTAATCAACCTTTATTAGTTGATAACGAAGCTTTAACACAATTAATCATCTATAATGCCTTGCAAAAACTCACTGTCCCCTCATGTAACACCTGTTTCTTTGGTACAATAACTGAATGCAATCAAGTAATCCTACTCTTTTCCAACGTAACTCCTTATAATCTTCAGATCGTTGCTCCTATAGAAGAGAAACCTTTACTGCAAGCTGCCATTAAATTGCTAATAAAGTACCTCCTAGAAATTAATATTCCTGTTAAAGGAATAAGTGGCAACTCAGTAATATGTAATAACTTCATAACTTATTATACTAAGAAATCACCTTCTTCCATATTCAAAGAATACTTAAGAAGCGATATCTTAGAGTTGCGTGATGTACAAACAATCAATATCCCCAATGGATTTTTCCGCCAAGCTGAGCTATCTGATCTAGATACCATCACTCACTGGAATGTATTATTCGGAAATGATGTTTTAGATTTACGTTTAGAATATGATCGTATCATTGATATGGTTAAGGAACAAATCAATAATAATTTATACTATTTATTTTTCAATACCGATAACATTCCAGTATCTATGGCCTGTACTACAAGGAAATTACTAAACGGTTCTTCTATTAGCTATGTCTATACAGCAAACAATTACCGCGGCCTTGGCTATGCTACTGCCATTATGTATCATTTGAGCAAATCTATTCTTGAACAAGGAAATCAATTCTGTACTTTGTTTGTAGACAAGAAAAACCAGGCAGCCAATAGAGTTTATCACAAAACCGGCTATAAGGTTATAGCTGAAAATTACAACTACTATCTCACCTAATGATTGGGAGAATTTGGTGTGTTCATCTCATTCGAGGAATACGTACTGTTCGGACTATTGGATTCCACTGGAGTGTTTGATGTATTAGGAGAATTAGACGTATTCCCTTTATTAGTATCATTTGGAGCATTCGTAGTATTTGATTCATTCGCATTATTCGGATTATTTGAGGAATTCGGATTGTTCGTATCATTTGGCACATTAGAAACATTAGAACTATTTGGTTCATTCGGTTTATTAGGCTTCTCTGAGTCATTGGATTCATTAGATTCATTGGATTCATTCGTTTTACTGGATTTACTCATTTCATTATTGTTACTAACATTGCTTGTTTGTTGGTTATATTCCTCAGTCACAGCACCTCCTTTTATTGTATCACTATCCTCTTTATTATTTGATGTCGCAGTACTCTTTTCCGTTCTATTATCATTATTATTATTCGAATTACTTTGACAAGCACTTAGTGTTAATACTAGTATACTACATATTAGGAAGTAACTAAGGATCTTCTTTTTTGTCTTAACCATCTTTCCCCCTATATTCTATATAAATAATGTTTCATTATATTTCACTTAAGATTTGACTTATTATCTGAAAACGTATACAATAGACTTCGACATATTAACGTATTATTATACGCAATTGTTTCATATTATTCATGGATTATTAGTAGGTATAACTTTCAGCTCTCAATATAATTAAGAGAAACTAGTTAGTTTCTAATATATTACCATAATTCTTATGAATTTTAAATAGTAAAGGAGAATTAGAATGAGTTTCAAAATAATCAAAGAAGTAATGTCCCCATCAGAATTAAAACAAGCCTTACCAGTTCCAGCTGAACATGCTAAATGGAAGGCAAATCGCGACGAAATGATCAAAAAAGCCCTTACAGGTGAATCAGATAAATTTCTAGTTATTATTGGTCCTTGTTCTGCAGATAATGAAGATTCTGTATGTGACTACATAAATCGTCTTGCAAAAGTTCAAGATAAAGTATCTGACAAATTAATAATTATTCCTCGTATCTACACAAACAAGCCTAGAACAACTGGAGAAGGCTATAAAGGAATCGTTCATCAACCAAACCCAGAGAAAGAACCTGATCTTAAGGAAGGTTTAATGGCTATGAGAAGAATGCATCTACGCGCTATTGCCGAAACTGGTCTTGCTGCCGCTGATGAGATGCTATACCCAGAAAACTGGCCTTATGTAGACGATATCTTATCCTATGTAGCTGTTGGTGCTCGTTCTGTTGAAGATCAGCAACATAGACTCACTATCAGTGGTATGGATGTTGCTGCCGGTATGAAGAATCCTACAAGTGGTGACCTTTCTGTAATGTTAAACTCTGTTGTCGCAGCACAATGTAGTCACACTTTCCTATATCGTGCATTCGAAGTAGAAACTTCAGGAAACCCACTCGCTCATACAATCCTTCGTGGAGCTGTTAACAAACATGGTCAATCAATTCCTAATTATCACTATGAAGATTTAATTCGTCTAGTTGATATGTATGGGGAAAGAGACTTACAAAATCCAGCTGCTATCGTTGATGCAAACCATGCAAATTCTAATAAATTATACGACCAACAACCTCGTATCATTAAAGAAATTCTTCACAGCCGTAAAGTATCTAATGATATTGCAACTCTTGTAAAAGGTGTAATGATTGAAAGTTACATCGAACCAGGTTGTCAAAAGATTTCTGACCACATCTACGGCAAATCAATTACTGATCCTTGTTTAGGTTGGAAAGAAACAGAAGCATTATTATATACTATCGCTGAACAAGTATAAGATAAAAGGCTGTTGCAATTGCAACAGCCTTTTTATTATCAATTCATATGTAGATAAATACCGTCAAATAAATTTCTAAGCTACTGCTTCATAATCCACTCAACAACATTCCTTACTAACGCACTATTAATATAGGTTTCAACGATACAACCAATCCACAGAAATAACAATAACAACAGAATAATAGGTAAGTATTCCCTTGTTAAACTTTTCTTTCCTTTAAACGAGACTTTACTACTAAAATATAAATTCTCGCATAAGTCATAGCCTTTCTTAACCATCAGGATATATACAGGTATGTATATTATACATTGCGGAAAAATATAAGCAAAATAAACAATGATTCCTTTGAATCCATAGCACAATATCGAACTAGATAATGCAAATCCTATACATATACCCTTATATGTGATTAACAAGGATAATAAAGGCATCCCAAACACCATACAGCAACTAATCCATACAAAAATAAATTCCTTTAGTCTACTAGTAATTATGTATTTCATCAGACTACCATAATTGATTTTGATCAGATTTACATTGGTACCAAAATAGCGGTTAATCGTCTCCAAATCATTCAGATAGAATCTTTGTAATATATTTGCTGCTATAGTCCCAAGTACAATACCAATTAATAAAAGGATTGCTGCAAGGCGATAAATTCCTATTCGATTCTTCAACATATTCATAGTACTCTTCATACAGTTTCCTCCCTTAACAAAAATGTACTAGTTATACTATGATATGTTGGAAGACTAGAAAAAATGATTGCTTATAGACTTCTTTTCGCTTTATAGGACATGATTGCGGCAATCGTCTTAGCATCTTCTATCGTCCCATTGAAAATCATCTCTACAAGTTCCTCTAAAGTATATCGTTCAACACTTACAAACTCATCATCATCTAGATGTTGTTTTGATGGAATTAATTCCGTTGAATAATAGATTCCTATCTTCTCATTACAAAAGGCTACCGTTGTATATAGGTCGATAAGATGTTCTACGTGCTCTGTACGGTATCCAGTTTCCTCTTCTAGTTCTCGAATTGCACAAGTCATCATATCTTCTTCTGGCTCTTTACCACCAGCTGGTATTTCTAATGTATATTTTTCTATTGCATTTCGGTACTGGCGTACCATTAAAATCTTTCCATTCTCATCTACAGGAATTATTGCTGCTGCTCCTTTATGATTAATGAGATCCCATTCTACTATTTTTTTGTTTGGTAATTCCATTGTATCCGAATAGAATTCTACAATAGCTCCCTTATGTTTTAATTCTCGTTTTACTCTCTTATATTCTTCCATAGTATAATCATGCTCCTTTCAAAATTATTAAACCTAGTCAAATGTAAAACTCTTCTTACCGTCGACAATATATCAGCTTTTAAACGATACGTCAATTTGTGCTTATAAAGCTATTGACTAACGTGCTATAATACATAACACTCTACTCAATAAGTAATAGTTTAATCCTAAAAGGTAGAAAAGTCTATACAATATCATCGTATTAAAGTAACAGAATGATATTATATAGACTTTGTATTACTTTATGATAGAATCACAGATTCCATCATAATAAACTTTACTATTACATAGGTTTTATATTTACGCTAAATCATTGATGAATTTTTCAATTCTATCCAATCCTTTTTGGATTTGTTCCAATGAAATTGCATAGGATAAACGAATATGATCATCAAATCCAAAGTCTGCACATGGAATAACTGCAACATTATAGTCATCGATTAATATAGCTGCAAGTTTACTAACTGTTTCAACTTTTTCTCCTTTGTATGATTTATTCAACAAATTACTGATATCGATAAAACAGTAAAATGCTCCTGTAGGCTCTACCGTGTCAATTAAAGGCATCTTGCTTAAGCGATCATACATATATTCTCTACGTTTGTTGAACTCATATTTCATTACTTCAACCGTCTTCTGAGGCCCTGTTAAAGCTTCAACCGTAGCTTTTTGTGCTATTGAGTTAGGGTTTGAAGTTTGATGGCTTTGTATACTTCCCATCAATTTGGCAATTTCAACTGATGACCCAGTATAACCAATTCTCCAGCCCGTCATTGCATAACTCTTAGCGACACCACTACATGTAATTGTTCTCTTATAGATCTCTTCTCCCAATGAACCAATACTTACATGCACATCTTCACCATAGATTAAGTTTTCGTACATCTCATCAGCAATAACATAGATATCTTTCTTAACAACAACCTCTGCAATGGCTTGTAATTCTTCTTTTGAATATACCATACCTGTAGGGTTATTAGGAGTATTCAAGATAACAGCTTTCGTTTTTTCCGTACAGGCTTCTTCCAATTGCTTAGCTGTTAATTTGTAATTCTGTGTTTTATCACATCTTACCACAACAGGAACACCACCCGATAACTTAATAATCTCTGGGTAACTTAACCAGAAAGGTGCAGGTATAATTACTTCATCTTCAGGGTTTAAAATTGCAGTAAAGATATTCGTTAAAGAATGTTTTCCACCGTTACTGATAACGATTTGATTTGGTTGGTATTGTAATTTATTAAAATTAGCAAACTTAGTACAGATTGCTTTCTTCAATTCTTCAATACCAGCTGCTGGTGTATATTTAGTAAATCCATCATGAATTGCTTTGATCGCAGCATTATTAATATTCTCAGGGGTATTAAAATCTGGCTCTCCAGCTCCAAATCCTACTACATCGATACCTTGTGCCTTCAATTCCTTTGCCTTTGCAGTTATTGCTAATGTTGATGAAGGTTTAACTTCTTGTGCCTTCCTTGATAATGTTAAAGCCATATTGTGTACCTACCCTTTCTAACTAAATGCAATGAAATATTCCATTTTTTATGATTTTATCTATGTATTTTCCTATTTATCTTTCTTTCATTATTGTAATATAGAACGACTAATAATGCAAGTTTTTATTTGTTGTAATTCTTATTAAACAGACTTATTTGATCTACCACTTTAAATATCAGTGGTTTTATAGCAATCTCTTATTTTACTTATTAATATTTTGCAAGTTTACTACCATTTTATTGCATTTCCTTTGAAATGTTTCCTACTTTTTCATGAATGTTTCTTATGCGGTTGCTATATTCTAATATTACACTATTGATTCGGATTATTAATGTTTTAAAAAGTGTCCACACGCAAAAAAAGATATAGTGAAAATTAACTTTCACTATATCTTTATTATCATTACTTTACACTATTTTGCGTAATCAATTACTCTTGATTCACGAATTACATTAACCTTAATTTGTCCTGGATACTCTAATTCTGACTCTATTTGTTTTGATAAGTCACGAGCAAGTAATACCATATCAGCATCGCTGATTGCTTCAGGAACTACCATTACACGTACTTCCCTGCCGGCTTGTATTGCAAAAGACTTATCTACACCCTTAAAGCTATTCGTAATATCTTCTAATTGTTTTAATCTGTTAGTATAAGTTTCTAAAGTTTCTCTTCTTGCACCAGGTCTTGCAGCTGATATTGTATCTGCAGCTTGTACTATACAAGCGATCAATGTTTCAGCTTCCACATCACCATGATGTGACTCTACTGCATTGATTACGATAGGGGATTCTTTGTATTTCCTACATAAATCAACGCCTATTTGAATATGTGAACCTTCCATTTCATGGTCGACAGATTTACCAATGTCATGTAATAATCCAGCTCTCTTAGCCATCTTAATATCTACACCGATTTCACCAGCTAATAGTCCAGATAAATGTGCAACTTCAATTGAATGTTTCAAAGCATTCTGTCCATAACTCGTTCTGAACTTCATTTTACCTAAAAGTCTTACTAGTTCTGGGTGAATTCCATGAACACCAACTTCTAAAGTTGCTGCTTCACCTTCTTCACGAATCATAACTTCAACTTCTTTTTGTGCCTTTTCAACCATTTCTTCAATTCTAGCTGGATGAATACGTCCATCTACAATTAATTTCTCTAAAGCAATTCTAGCAACTTCTCTTCTAATAGGATCAAATCCTGATAAAATTACAGCTTCTGGTGTATCATCAATAATTAAATCAACACCTGTCATAGTTTCTAAAGTACGGATATTACGTCCTTCACGCCCTATGATTCTACCTTTCATTTCATCGTTTGGAAGTTGAACTACAGAAATAGTGCTTTCTGCTACATGGTCTGCAGCACATTTTTGGATAGCTGTAACAACATAATCTTTTGCTTTTTTATCAGCTTCCTCTTTTGCCTTACTTTCAAGTTCTTTTACTAACATAGCTGTTTCATGTTTTACTTCATCTTCAACAGTTTTTAAAAGATAATCTTTTGCTTGTTCGGAGGTCAGTCCAGAAATCTTCTCTAACTCCTGTAATCTTCTGTCATGAAGTTCTTCAACCTCTGCTCTCAACTTATCAAGTTCAGCTTCTTTTACAGAAAGTTTAGATTCTTTCTTTTCTAGTGCTTCAGTTTTTCTATCTAAAGTCTCTTCTTTAGTTAGAACACGCTTTTCGTAACGTTGTAAGTCTGCTCTTCGTTCCTTAGTTTCCTTCTCAAGCTCATTCTTAGTTCTTAAAGACTCTTCCTTTGCTTCAAGTAGGGCTTCTCGTTTCTTAGTTTCAGCTGTTTTCAAAGCTTCATCTATGATTTCTCTTGCCTTATCTTCTGCATTGCCTACCTTTTCTTCATAAACTTTCTTTCTATAAGAAATAGCAGCAATCCATACAAGAGGAGCGACGATTACCAAGGTAATAACAATAGCTAGTATTATTTTTACTAATTCTGGCACAGGAGCACCTCCTTATTCAATTTTCATTGTACGTTAATACAACACTTAAATTTTATACTGTTTTAGATTGGATGTCAAGTATCGTTCTAACAATTTTATGCAAAATGTATAAATTTCGAGTAAATAAATGTTTTTTTTCATTTTATTTGTAATTATGTAATTTACTATCTCCATAAGAAAAATACAACCAAAAATAAAGAAAAGTCTAGTTATGGAATAATTTATTCCACAATCTAGACTTCCCTATTAGAACGAAATATATTCATGTATTTCCTGTGAAGAAAAGCCTTTTCGATAAAGATAAGCTCCTACCTTACGTTTTTCATCAACTGTAAGTTCCTCAATACGTTCTAATGAACCAATCTTTTTAATTATTGCACGTACAAGGGCATTGCTTTCATTACTATATTCTTCCTCAAAAGCAATAGTAATATATTCCTTGCATACCCCTTTTTGTTGTAGTGTGAATTCAATCTGCTTACGGCTTTGCGTATCTTTCTTGTATCTTACATAATTCCTTGCATAACGTTCATCATCTATATATCCATAACCAATTACATACTCAAGTGCATCATTAATAGCCTTTTGCGGATAATATAGTTTTGCAAGTTTATCACGTAATCCCTTTTCTGAATAATCCATCGATTTAAGTAAAAGCATTGCTTTCATCTTTGCTCTTCTTAGAACGATATCTTTATAGATTTTTTCAAGCTCTTCTGGCGTAATTTCCATCTGCTCTTCTAACTTGTGTTTTCTAATATCCGTAACATATAGTAGGAGTTGGAATTCTTCCTCTATATATATCCGATACCTCTTCTTGTCGATCTGTTCTATCTTTGTAAGAATCATTCTTATTCTTCGTCCATATCCTTATTAACGTCATCAACTTTACTTGTAACAGTAGCTGCACCATCCAGATTGAATTTTTCACGAACTTGTTGTTTAATTTCTTCAAATATATCTGGATTTTCTTTTAGATATAATTTGGAGTTTTCTCTACCTTGACCAATCTTAGCATCATTGTAAGCATACCATGCACCGCTCTTAACAACAATCCCTTCGTTGGCAGCAAGGTCAAGTACATCACCTTCTCTTGAAATTCCCTGTCCAAACATAATATCAAATTCAGCTTCCTTGAATGGAGGTGCAATCTTATTCTTAACTACTTTAATTCTTGTACGGTTACCTACGATTTCTCCACCTTGTTTTAACGCTTCAATTCTACGTACGTCCAGACGGATTGATGAATAGAATTTTAACGCTCTACCACCTGTAGTTGTTTCAGGGCTACCAAACATTACACCCACTTTTTCACGTAACTGGTTGATAAAGATAACAATACAATTAGATTTACTGATTACAGCTGTTAACTTACGTAACGCTTGTGACATAAGTCTTGCTTGTAAACCTACGTGACTGTCTCCCATATCACCATCAATTTCAGCCTTAGGTACTAACGCAGCAACAGAATCGACAATTACGATATCAACGGCACCAGAACGAACCATTGTCTCTGTAATCTCTAATGCTTGTTCCCCATTATCCGGTTGTGAGATATATAAATTATCAATATCAACACCGATATTCTTAGCATATGCTGGGTCAAGAGCATGTTCCGCATCGATGAAACCAGCAATACCACCTCTGTTTTGAACTTCAGCAACCATGTGTAAAGCTACTGTAGTCTTACCACTTGATTCTGGTCCATATACCTCTACGATTCTTCCTCTTGGTATTCCACCAAGACCTAATGCAATGTCAAGACTTAATGCACCCGTAGGCACTGTTTCTATATTCATATGAGCACTTGTATCACCAAGTTTCATAACAGATCCTTTACCATATTGTTTTTCAATTTGAGCCAATGCAGACTCTAATGCTTTTAATTTATTTTCATCTCTCATTATTATCTCTCCTTTATGTAGCGAACTAATGTTCTTTTACTATCAATATAGTACCGTATTTTCAAACTTATGTCAACTGTAATATCACTTCCTTTTTCTGTTTTTTGTAAGTTCTTACTGGCTAATAATAATATTTTACGAAACACACCTCCAAACTACGCTTTAAACTTGTACTACACAAAACAATAGAACTTAATTACCTTAAGGTTTAAGTTTTTAAATACATATCATTAAAATAGTGGGGTATCTAATTAGTGTGGTAATATAGGATTTTTCATTGTAATTCCTGATTAAGAATTTAAACTCAGATTATTAGCAAGATTTCAGACTATAAGTTCTAGAATTTATGAATATAATAATTATACCATACAGTTATTAATGTGTAAACATATATTTCCATTCCTTTTATAAATTACAGTTTATAATTTAGTATACTTAGTTTTTAGATTATTATTTTCTAATATTTTCAACCATGTTTTTACAAGTATATTGAACTTCCATCGATACTCGATATCAGTAATACAAACCCCTAGGTTATAGTTAAACTATACTCTAGGGGTTTATTAATACTAAAATTTCTTTATTATCATAGTTTCTAGCTGTACATACTCTTTGGTTTCACAATCTTTGGATCATATCCATGCTTCTTCAACGCACTTACTATCTTCTCTTTATGGTCATGTCCATAAGCTTCCATTGTAATCTCTAATTCTACCGCGCTATTACGGTTAATACTTACGAATTGATTATGCTCTAATTTAATGATATTGCCTTGTTCCTTTGCAATTACAGATGCAACATTAACAAGTTCCCCTGGACGATCTGGAAGTTGTACCGTTACTGTGAATACTCTTTCACGTTCGATTAAACCATGTTGTACAATTGATGCCACCGTTATAACGTCCATGTTACCACCACTAAGGATGGAAACTACTTTCTTATTCTTGCAGTCAAGGTGCTTTAATGCTGCAACGGTTAGTAATCCAGAATTCTCAACTACCATCTTATGATTTTCAATCATATCTAGGAATGCTACAATTAGTTCATGATCATCTATAGTAATGATCTCATCTATATTATTTTGTATGTATGAAAAGATATTACTTCCTGGTGTCTTAACTGCAGTACCATCTGCAATTGTATCAATTTCTGGTAATGTAACTACATGACCTGCTTTTACAGATTCCTGCATACAATTAGCACCTGCTGGTTCAACACCAATCACTTTGATATTCGGATTTAGTAGTTTTGCTAATGTTGATACCCCTGCTGCTAAACCACCACCACCAATTGGTACTAATATGATATCTACTGTTGGTAAGTCTTTGAAGATCTCCATTGCAATTGTTCCTTGACCTGTTGCAACTACCTCATCATCAAATGGATGAATAAATGTATATCCTTTTTCTTTCGCCAGTTTACACGCATGTTGATATGCATCATCATATACATTACCATGCAGTACAACGTCTGCACCATAGCTCTTTGTTCGATTTACCTTAATTAGAGGTGTAGTAGTTGGCATTACGATCGTAGCTTTTGCATTATACAGTTTTGCTGCATAGGCAACACCTTGGGCATGATTACCTGCAGATGCTGTAATTAACCCTTTCTCTCTTTCTTCCTTTGTTAAAGTACTAATCTTGTAATACGCTCCTCTAACTTTATATGCTCCAGTAAACTGCATGTTTTCTGGTTTTAAATAAACTTTATTACCAGTTGTGTCTGAAAAATAGTCACTATAAACAAGTTTTGTTCGAAGGATTACTTTTTTGACCGCTTCGGTCGCTTCTTCAAATTTCTCCAATGTCATCATAGTTTTGTCTCCTTTGTTTACATTCAAAATAGCTCTGTTCAAATTCATCACTTTAAACTATGATAACACGATTTTATTATCTGTCAAGTTATTTGTCCGTCCTACGGATTGCTTTGTATCCATTCCAAAGACAGTTAAAAATCCCCTTAAAGCACATAAAACGGGTAAAAACCAACGGATGCACGAAAGAAGTTTCAAACTAGTATAACTAAATCAGAATACTTATATTCCAATTTCGTATAGTCAAATATTTCTACTAATTTGAAACTTCTTTATTATCAGAACAATTATTATATAAATATAATAACTTACGCTTGTTCCTCATTGTTTGTAAAGAGAGCATTTACAAATTCGTCCGCGTTGAATTTTTGTAAATCGTCTATCTTCTCACCAATACCAATGTATTTGACTGGAATTCCAAGTTCCGATTGAATTGCTATCGCTATTCCACCTTTTGCAGTTCCATCTAACTTTGTTAAGATGATACCATTAATATCCGCAACTTCACTAAACTGTTTGGCTTGTGCAAGTGCATTCTGGCCAGTTGTTCCATCTAGCACTACTAAAGTTTCTTTATGCGCATCTGGGTATTCGCGGTCAATAACACGACTAATCTTACGAAGTTCTTCCATTAGGTTCTTCTTGTTATGAAGACGCCCTGCTGTATCACAAAGTAATACGTCTGTGTTTCTAGCCTTCGCAGCGGTAACGGCATCATAGATTACTGCCGCTGGATCTGAACCTTCGCTTTGAGCAATAATCTCTACATTAGCACGGTTTGCCCATTCCGTAAGCTGTTCAATTGCTGCCGCACGGAACGTATCTGCTGCGGCTACCATAACTTTCTTACCACTATCCTTTAATTGACCTGCTAATTTACCAACTGACGTTGTTTTACCAACACCGTTTACTCCAATTAAAAGGATAATTGATTTTTGATTTTCAAAATCATAAGCCGTTTCATCAACTGACATTTGCTCCTTAATACTTTCTATCAATAATTGCTTACATTGGCTTGGTTCTTTGATCTTTTGTTCCTTTACTTTCTCCTGAAGGTTTTCAATAATTGCTGTTGTCGTGTTAATACCTAAGTCAGCCATAATTAAAATCTCTTCTAATTCTTCATAGAAGTCTTCATCAATACTTGAAAAACCTTTGAAGATATTATCAATACCCGATATGATATTGTTTCTTGTCTTAGTAAGACCAGATACTAGTCGGCTAAAAAAGCCCTTCTTTTCTCCCATATATTACACCTCTATTATTCCTATTATATTTGTTCTTTTTTGTCTTCCAATTCCCCTTCGATAAGATTTACCGATACAAGAGTGGAAACACCTTTCTCCTGCATAGTAACACCATAAAGGGTATCTGCACTTGCCATAGTTCCTCTTCTATGAGTAATTACTATGAATTGTGTATGCGTTGTTAATTTGTGTAGATACTTGGCATATCTCTTAACGTTGGCATCATCAAGAGCAGCTTCAATTTCATCTAGTAAACAAAATGGAGATGGCTTCAAATTCTGTATTGCAAATAGTAACGAGATGGCTGTAAGTGCTTTCTCCCCACCTGAAAGTTGCATCATATTCTGTAGCTTCTTACCAGGAGGTTGTGCAATAATACGAATACCTGCTTCTAGGATATCCTCACCCTCCATTAATTCAAGGGTACCTTTTCCTCCTCCGAATAACTCTTTGAATACAAGGTCAAACTGACTTCGAATTTCAGCAAATTTTTCATTGAATTGTTTTCTCATCTCAATATCTAATTCTTCGATAATTTTCTTCAGCACTTCTTCTGCTTCAATCAAATCATCATGTTGTGTCTTCAGTAATTCATAACGCTCTAATAGATTCTTATAATCTTCAATCGCATTAACGTTAACATCACCAAGTGATTTGATTTTTTGTTTCAAGTTTTGAATCATCTTCTTCATCTGAGTAATATCATCATATTCCTCATTCTTCTTAGCAAGTGCTATACTATATGTCAATTCATATTCTTGCCACATGTAGTTAACTTGAGTATCTAACTGCTCCATTAACTTTTCTCTTTGTCCAGTTAGACGATAACTTTCTTTATCTAATTCATTCACCATATTAGATAATTCTTCTCGTCTAGCAAGAAACGCCTTATGGTCTTTTGATAGCTTCTCTTTCTTTGCAACCATTTCCTCTAAATCTTTTGTTAATGATTTGATTAATTTTTCATCATTCTCAAGTTGACTCTTTGTGTTATTCGTTAATTCAACTCTTGAATCCATGTGTTGCTTAGCTTGTGATAATTTAGATAGGATTTCTTGTAACTCATCCTTTAGCTTATCAATCTCGGCTTTTACACGCTTTATATTCTCTACAACGTATTGATTTTGTTGTTCTAATGATGAACAATCTAATTTTATGGAAGCAACTTTGTCATTACATGCTTTTTCTAACAGTTTCTTCTCTTCTAACTGTTTTGCATAATCAGCCATCATAGCTTCTGCTTCTTTACTCTTAGATTGATTTTCTTCTTGGATTTCTCTTAACTGTTTTACTGCACTCTTTAATTCTAGTGCTTGATTATCAATTTCAGTACTTTCTTTCTTTATTTCAATATAAAGAGCATGGATTTCTTGCTTCTTACTTTCGATTTGTTGCATCTGCATCTTAACCGTATTTTGTGAAAGAGAGAGTTCTTGTAATTTCGTTTTATTTGATTCATATATATTACGATAATTTTCTCTATCTTTCTTACATGTTTCAACAAATGTAGCATTTTCTTTCATCTGATTTGATATAGCTGTTACTTTTGATTCAATCTCATCAATTTCTCTACGTCTACTTAATAGATTACTATTGTTCTTATAGGAACCACCAGACATTGAACCACCAGGACTAAGCAATTCACCTTCTACCGTAACAATTCGAAGGGAATAATTATATCTTTTTGCTAAGGCAATTGCGTTATTAATTGTATCAACAACAACGATTCTTCCTAACAGATATTCTACTAATCCATCATACTTCTTATCATGCTCAACTAGAGAATTAGCTAAACCGATAACCCCTTGTTCCTTAAGCACATTGTTATCTTTGAAGCCACCTCTACTACTAACAGAAGTAAGTGGTAAGAAGGTTGCCCTACCAAACTTATTTTTCTTAAGGTGATCAATCAGACTCTTAGCCGTTACTTCATTATCCGTAACGATATTCTGAATACTACCACCAAGTGCAATTTCAACTGCTGTCTCATACTCTTTCTTAACCTTGATTATATCCGCAACGACACCCTCAATACCTGGGTTTGACTGCTTTAACTCCATAATCTTTCGGATACTATTACCATATCCTTCGTAACGTTCCGTCATATTCTTTAAGGAGTCCATTCGGGATTTTTCTTGGTGATACTTCTGTTGAAGATCACGGTATTCCTCTTCTTTTCCCTTAATATTATTCTGTAAATCACGAAGTTTATTCTCAACATCTGTATTTTTATCTCGAATCTCTTGAAGCTGCGACTCTATGTCTTGTGCCAATGCTTGCTTTTCACTCCACTCTATTTCTAGAAGGGATTCATTACTCTTATTCTTTAATATTCGTTGGTTTAATGCAGCTTTTCCAATACTACTCTGTTCAAGTATTGTTTCATACTTTTGAATCTCGGCTTTACGATTTGCATTCTCTTCCATGTAATGATATATCTTCGAGTTACACTCATCAATTGCATTCGTAATAGACGTAATCTCTGTTTGGATATTCTCTAACTCTGTATATGTTTCACCTTGAACATCATCAAAGGAATCAAGTTTTTCATCTAAAGAGCTTTTTTGTTCATAGTAAGTTTTTAATTGAGCCTCTTTATCCTCTAATTCTTTATTAACAGCATTAATACGTTCTTGATAATGTTCTCTGTTTTGCTCCGAAGCAGTGATTTGTTCCTTATATACCTTTATGTCGCCTTCTAACTTTTCTTTATGTAGACGATAGTTATTAAGATCCATCTTCTTTTCGTCTAAAGCAGTATCAAATTCTTCAATCTGGGCCTCTATCTTCTCATATTCCTCTTTCGTTTGATCAAAGGAATTCTTCGAACGATCTAAATCGCCAGCTGCAATTTGTAATTTTTCGTCAACATTTTTTTGTTCTTCTAGAATTCTCTCATATTCAATTAAGAACATATTAACATCTAATGTTTTCAGTTCTTCACGATATTTAAGGTATTCTTTTGCAACAATAGCTTGTTTCTCTAAAGGTTCTACTTGTTTCTCAATTTCAGCCAAGATATCATTAATACGGCACAGATTCTGTTTTTCTTCATCCAGATTCTTCTCTGCCGTAGCTTTTCTCTTCTTAAATTTGACTATACCAGCCGCTTCATCGAACAACTCTCTTCGATCTTCTGGCTTTCCACTTAATATCTTATCAATCTGACCCTGTCCGATAATAGAATATCCTTCTTTACCGATACCCGTGTCTAGAAACAACTCCTGCACATCTTTCAGACGACAATTTGTACCATTAATTAAATATTCACTTTCACCAGAACGATATACACGTCTTGCAACCTTAACTTCATCATAATCGATTGCTAATTGATGATCTGAATTATCTAACGTAATTGCTACATAAGCAAAACCTAACGGTTTTCTAGTCTGTGTACCAGAGAAGATAATATCCTCCATCTTTGCCCCACGAAGCTGCTTTGCACTTTGCTCGCCAAGAACCCAACGAACCGCATCTGCTACGTTGCTCTTACCACTTCCATTCGGGCCAACAATACCTGTAATACCACCTTTGAATTCAAACACTAATTTATTAGCAAAGGATTTGAATCCCTGTATCTCCAAACTCTTTAAATACATGAAATTGCTTCACCACCCACGTCTCTAGTTTCTCTTGATTTTTCTTCTTAACGCTAGTATAGAACGATATGCTGCTTGTTGTTCTGCTGCTTTTTTCGTTCTTCCAACTCCAACTTCTAACTCTTTTTCTCCTATAAATGCCTTCACTGTGAACTTCTTATTATGGTCAGGACCTTCTTCGGCAATAAGTTCATAAATTAAAGGATCTTTATATTCACTCTGTACAATTTCTTGTAAGATAGTCTTGCTATCAAAAAAGAGTTGTTTATTCTCAACATCTGATAAAATAAATTTATCAATAAACTCTTTTGCACTAGTAAAACCACCATCTAGATATATTGACCCAATTATTGCTTCCATTGCATCGGATAAAATAGATGCACGGTCTCTACCTCCGGTCGAAGCTTCCCCTTTACCTAATTGAATATACTTTCCAAGGTTGATATCATTAGCGCATAAGGATAGTGTCTGCTCACAAACTATACTAGCACGTAACTTGGTTAAATCCCCTTCATGCATCTTATCATTATTCTTATATAGAAACTCACTAGTAACAAGCTCAAGCACTGCATCACCAAGGAACTCTAATCGCTCATTATTTGCTAATTTATCCAATCTCTTTTCATTAGCAAATGAACTATGTGTAAGAGCTTGACGAAGAAGTTTAATATCATTATATTGATAACTTATAACTTCTTCAAATTCATTTAATAATTCATTAATTTTCATATTCTACCATAACCTTTGCTTAGTTTAAGTTTACTTAGTTTTAATTTATATATCAAACAAACGGCGCCAAATTAAACCTCGTTCAAGTTGGCGCCGTCGACCTACACGATATTAGTTAAGTGCATTCTTGATTTGTTCTACAGCATCACTTACTGCAACAATATCTTCTGCCGCTTCATTAGCGATTTCTATATCGAATTCTTCCTCAATTCCCATGATAATTTGGAAAATATCCAAAGAGTCTGCTCCTAAATCATCTACAAAAGTAGTTTCCATTGTAATCTCATCTGCATCCACATTTAATACTTCACTAATAATTTTTTGTAACTTTTCAAATTCCATAATTATCACCTTTCTTTTACTTGCTTATATACACAATTTGTGCTAAATAATATTTTCTTTAATTTTCTCATTTATGTTCTGCTCATTGAAAGATACACATTGAATGATTGCATTCTTGATTTCTGTGTTTTTTGAGCTACCATGAGTCTTTACTACAAGGCCATTAAGACCTAACATAGGTGCACCACCGAATTCTGATGCATCAAACCCTTTCAGCGTCTTCTTAAGTTCACCTTTGCAAAGAGCCGCTCCTATCTTGCTTTTTGTTGTACTCATCAAACCTTTCTTGATTGTTCCAACTAAAGCCGAACTTAACCCTTCATATAGCTTAAGTATTACATTACCCACAAAGGCTTCACAAACAATGACATCTGCTGCACCGTATGGTATATCCCTCGCTTCAATGCTTCCAACAAAGTTAATATCTTCACAGTTTTTAAGTAGGGGATATGTCTCTTTTACAAGCATATTACCTTTCTCTTCTTCTGAACCAATATTAACAATGGCAACTTTTGGATTCTTTATGCCCACTATATGTTCCATGTACAAAGAACCCATCTTAGCAAATTGTACTAGATGAGAGGACCTTGCGTCAACATTTGCCCCACAATCAACAAGTAAAGAAACTCCCTTAATTGTTGGTATTAATGGTGCTAGTGGTGGGCGATCAACGCCTTTAATTCTACCTACAATTAGTTGTCCGCCTACAAGAATTGCTCCCGTACTTCCAGCTGAAATAAATGCGTCTGCATCACCATTTTTAACTAATTTCATAGCTACTACGATAGAAGAATCTTTTTTTCGACGAATAGCCATTACTGGTGCTTCATCGTTTGTAATAATATCACTTGCATGAACTACTTCAATCTGATCTTTGTTATAAGTATATTGTTGTAGTTCAGAATTTACGATATCTTCTCTTCCAACTAAAAAAACTTTTATGTCATTTCTCTCATTAACTGCCTCAACTGCGCCTTTAACAATCTGACCAGGTGCATTATCACCGCCCATTGCGTCAACTGCAACTCTAATTATGTTTTGCATATTAATTCCTCCCTGTCAGTATCTATACCTAATATACTAGAAAAGATTCTATAAATCAATAAAAAATTTTATTAAATTTGCAGTCTTATCAGCCAAAACAACTAAATTTTATTTCGATTCGTAGTTATCAAGAAAATGATGGGTAAATCCCTCTTTTTCATAAGAGATCATCGTGTCTAAATTAACATTATACATACTTTTGAATATATTCATATCAATGTTTGGATTAATTAGAAGAAGACGCTTAATTAAATCTTTTACATCTGCTCTCTTTATATAAAGATTATCATCTTCATCACGTTGAAAGCTCTTTGAAAATGCATACTCACATGGGAAGAATCTTAATTCATTCCGCTCAGACCATCTTAGTATAGCTTCTTCTTTTACTAGATACAATGGCCTTATTACTTCTAACCCTTCATAATTCTGGTTGTGTAGTTTTGGCATCATCGTCCCAACCTGCCCATTATATAGGATACCCATTAATATGGTTTCAATTACATTATTAAAATGATGGCATAATGCAATCTTATTGCAACCTAGTTCTTTCACATGCTCCGTCATCACAACCGGAATTTCAATGGCTTTTGCATATTCCATTATTTCGAGACAGTTATGCTTATTATATCCTATAGTAGGTACAAAAAATTCAAGCTCAATATCGGTACTACCATGTAGCTTAAATTCCTGCATACATTTGGCAAGTAACAAAGAATCTCTATCACCTGTGATACAAACAGCAATCCGATCACCTTCATGAATTAAGTCATATTCTTCAATCGCCTCGATAAACTTTCTCCAGATTGATTTTCGATATGTCGTAATAATGGTTCTTTCAATCGCTTTACAACATCCCATTCTCGTTCTCCAGTCTGACAAAATCTACTGTATATTTTTCTGTTATATACGTTTAAACACCTCTTTAGAACTCCCTTATACAAATGACTCTTGAAGTTCTTCGCAGCTTTTTTATGTTACCTTATCCAATATATTTTGTCAACAATAATAATAGGTTTCTCCCCACTAAATCACCAAATACATAAATAAAGAAGCTGTTGCAAAATTTATATTCGTATTTTGCAATAGCCTCTACTTGCTATCTCTTTATTACTTGTTATACTTTATTACTTGTAATCCGCTTATTACTCGTTGTCTATAATTAATACTATATCTTTTTATAGAAGAAAGATTTATGTGATGTAAAGCCTAACGTTTGTGGCTGGATTATCTGCTCCGTGCTACCTACGAATAAAATACCTTCTCTTTTCAAAGCGTTATTAAACTTCTTATAGATCTCTATCTTTGCCTCTTCTGTAAAATAAATCAACACATTACGGCATACAATCAAGTCACATGAATCTGGATAGGAATCTTTTAATAAATCGTGTTTTCTAAACTCAACACATTTCTTAATCTCATCATTTATTTTATATGATTTATCATTTATTTTAGTAAAGTATTTCGTAACAAACTCCTGAGGTAATCCTTTCAAACTCTTATCACTATACAGACCACATTGTGCCTTTTCAAGTATTTGTTTATCGATATCGGTCGCTATTATCTTAATTTGACTTAATGGTAAGAACTTTGATAATAACATTACAAGTGAATATGGTTCATCTCCGGTCGAACAAGCCGCACTCCAAATCTTCAATTTCTTCCCGAACTGATTCGTAAGATATGGATAGACTTCTTTCTCTAAGATTTGCCATTGTTCCGGATTACGATAGAATTCTGATACATTAATCGTTAAGTATGTTACAAATTCATCATATAATACTTTATCAGTTTTAATTGTATTAACATATGTACTATAAGAATCTATATTATGTTTCGTTATTAACGCATCAATTCTACGTTTCATCTGTCGTTCTTTATATGAGTTCAAGTCAATCGTAGTCAATTTTAATATCTGATCTTTAAACACTTCATAACTATCTACCAATTTTACACTCACCTTTCATTAAAATCTTACTGCGATAGTCAACGTAACTTTTCTCCATGTCTAAAGCATTCCTGTGTTTTAAGGCTGTCTATTAAAGTTTGGCTAGAGCCAAGCGACTTGCACATACAACACAGTATAAAAAAAGACTTATTAATTTGTATTTAGACATTACAGAATAGAATGCTTCCATTCTGTAATGCTTTAATCTAAACTACCAATCGGTACTTTAATTAACAAATTAAAAAGTCAATCATTTTGAATACTGTTAAACGAAAATCCGTTGCACTACTGACGAAGTAAGCTTTTCTTAGCTATAGCTAACTACCTACTTAGTAGAGTTCATATTGAATTATTCTTCAATACTTTCTTCTTGTTCAGTATCAGCTTCTAAAGCTTTCATGCTTAAACTGATTTTTTTATCATCGTTGTTGAAATCAACAACTTTAGCTTTAATTTCTTGACCAACTTTTAATACGTCAGCTGGTTTTTCAACGTGTTCTTTAGAGATTTGAGAAACATGAAGTAATGCATCTACTCCTGCTTCTAATTCTACGAACGCACCGAAATCAGTCATACGAGCAACTTTACCAGTTACTTCAGCACCTACAGCATATTTTTCAGCAGCACTAATCCATGGATTTGTGTTATCGAATTTTAAGCTAAGTGCAATTTTTTCTCCATCGATTTCTTTGATTAATACTTTTACTGTATCTCCAACTTTGAATACTTTCTTAGGATTTTCAACACGTCCCCATGACATTTCAGAGATATGAAGAAGACCATCTGCACCACCTAAATCGATGAATGCACCAAAGTCTGTAACATTCTTTACAGTACCTTCTACAGTCATACCTACACTGATTTTTTCAAATAATTCTTTTTGTAATTCTTTTTTCTTAGCAACAAGAAGTTGTTTACGATCACCGATAATTCTTCTTCTTCTTGGGTTGAATTCACTAATTACGAATTCAATTTCTTGTCCAGCATATTTTTCTAAGTTCTTTTCATATGAATCAGATACTAAACTAGCTGGGATAAAGATTCTTGCTTCATCAATAACTACGCTTAAACCGCCATCTAAAACAGCAGCAACTTTAGCTGTTAATACTTCTTTGTTATTGAAAGCTTCTTCTAATCTCTTATTACCTTTTTCTGCTGCTAATCTCTTATATGTTAAAAGAACTTGTCCCTCACCATCGTTTACTTTAAGAACTTTAGCTTGCATTGTATCCCCTACAGATACTACAGTAGTTAAATCTACATTAGGAGTATTCGTGTATTCGCTTCTAGTAATGATACCGTCTGCTTTGTAACCTATATTTAAGATAATCTCATCTTCCTTAACATCGATAACTGATCCTTCTACAACCTCTCCGTTGTGTATTGTAACTAATGACTCCTCTAATAATTGTTCAAAACTCATTTCTGACATAGTCGTATGAACCTCCTTAATAATATTGTTTGGGGTTGAAGCCCCTGCGGTAATACCTACGCTACGAAAAGATTTAAATTGATTTAAATCCAGGTCACTGAGTGTCTGTATATAGTAAGTATCTTCACATTCTTCTTTACATATTTCATATAACTTCTGAGTGTTAGAACTATTCTTTCCACCAATAACTATCATAGCATCGGACTGTGAAGCTAATTCACGTGCCTCTGTCTGACGTTCTTCAGTGGCGTTGCAAATAGTATTTAAAACAAGTATATCATAACCCTTTTTCGAAATAATTTCAACTAAATCTTTAAATTTCTTGTAACTAAATGTCGTTTGGGCAACAATGCATAACTTTTTTTCAATTTCAAGGTTAAAATTGTTCGCATCCTCTATACTTTCTACTACTGTAACTGGCTCCTTGGACCAACCAAGTATTCCAATCACCTCTGGGTGGTTTGGGTTTCCAATAATCACAATATGTCTTCCCGCCTCTGACTCTTTCGCTACAACTCGATGAATCTTCTTAACGAAAGGACATGTTGCGTCCACTACTGTAAGATTAGATTTTTCAATCTCCTCTTGTACCTCTTTTGATACACCGTGCGATCTAATTATTATTGTTCCCTTAGTCGAATCATTTAATTCTTCCAGGTTATTAATTACTTTAACACCCTTTTTGTCAAGATCATTCACTACTTCTTCATTATGAATAATCGGTCCAAATGTATAGACCGTATCTTGCTTATCAATTTGTTGATACACGGTATCAACAGCTCGTTTTACTCCAAAGCAAAAGCCTGCGCTTTCAGCTATGTTAACATTATAATCTTTCACTATTTCCTCCAAGTCTAAAGCGACTTGCCTCTCTAACTATGCCTTAACTAAGCATTAGATTTCTGATTAAATATCTTAATAATTTCATCAACAACTTCATCAATAGTCATATCAGAACTATCTACTAACGTTGCATCTTCAGCTTGACATAATGGGGCGAACTCTCTTGTCATATCCTGATGATCTCTTGCAATAATATCTGTCTCGATTTCTGCAATATCACAACCTACACCTTTTGCTGTTAATTCCACATATCTTCTTCTTGCACGTTCACCGGAAGAAGCTGTTAGATAGACTTTAACATCTGCATTCGGTAATACATAAGTTCCAATGTCTCTTCCATCCATAACAACGCTTGTTTTGCTTGCAAGCTGTCTTTGTAACTCAACCATCTTCATACGAACATCTTTGTTCTTACTACTGGCAGAAGTCATCATTCCAACTTCTTCTGTACGAATAAAACCATTAACATTCTCACCGTTTAGTATAACTTGTTGCTCTCCGTCTACGTATTCGATTGATACATTTACCTCGTTACATGCCTGTGATATCTTAGCACTTTCATCGGCAGCGATTTGGTTTCTCATTAGATAAAGAGCTACCGCACGATACATTGCTCCGGTATCCACATAGATAAATCCCAATTCTTTTGCTATTTTCTTAGCGATTGTACTTTTACCAGCTCCTGCTGGTCCATCAATTGCAATACTGTAAACCATAAACAAAGCTCCAATCTGTCTGAATTTAGTCAAAGCAGAAACTATACTCCGAATCCACTTCGCTACAAACCCGTTACGGGTTAAATAGAAGTTCCTGCTGCATAAGCAGTTGACCACGCAATCTGTAAGTTAAATCCTCCAGTTAATGCATCTAGGTCTAAAACTTCACCTATAAAATACACTCCTGTTGCAAGCTTAGATTCCATCGTTGCCGGATTAATCTCTTTAACAGAGATTCCTCCTTTGGTAATTACGGCTTCATTATAGCTGCGAAGACTAGCTACAGATAGTTTCATATTCTTAATTGTATGAACAAGTTTCATACGTTCATCTTTTGTAATAACATTAACTTTTTTATACGGATCAATTCCACTAAGAGAAATTATAATAGGAATTATCTTTCTTGGCAATAGATTATCTAATGCATTTTTAAATTGTTTATTAATAAACTCTTCAAAATCACGCGTAATCCTTGCATCTAATTGCTCCTCCGTTAATGCTGGCTTTAGATCTATACTTACAGCAATGTCACCCTTCTTCATATATGGGATAACATAACTACTCGCACTCAAAATAACAGGTCCACTAATTCCAAAATGCGTGAATAACATTTCACCAAAATCACTATAGATTTCTTTATTCTTAGCTGTTACTGTAACTTTAATATTCTTTAGAGATAATCCTTGCAACTCTTTTATAAAGGATTCTTTAATATTAAATGGCACCAAAGATGGATTACATTCGGTAACATTATGTCCCATGCTCTTTGCAAAACGGTATCCATCGCCTGTGGAACCTGTGGTAGTATAGGATAGACCTCCTGTAGCCACAATCACCGCATCCGCATGTATCAGCTTCTTGTCATCCTTTAGGCGAATACCTTTACATACTCCATCTATAACAACAACTTCACTAACTTCATTATGAAAAGAGATCGTAACATCAAGTCGTTGTAATTCTCTTTGTAGTGCTCCTATTACATCTGATGATTTATCTGATTCCGGAAAAACTCGATTTCCACGTTCGATCTTTGTCTTCAATCCGATTTCTTCGAAGAAATCAATCAAATCAAAATTGTTGTAGGCATAGAAACTACTATAGAGGAATTTACTATTTGTCATAACATGATCAAATAGTGTCTCCATATCACATGCATTCGTTATATTGCAGCGACCCTTACCCGTAATATATAATTTCTTACCTAACTTTTCATTTTTCTCATATATTGTAACTTGATGACCGTTTCTTGCAGCGTATATGCCTGCAAGCATGCCAGCTGCACCGCCACCAACTATAATCACTTTACTCATTGTATACCCATGCATATCACAAGTTAACTTGCAATACTGCCCAATTAGTAGATTGAAAGAAGGGCAACACATGACTCCTTCTATAAATTTGATTATTCTTTCAACCTTAACTTACCTAGTCCTCTGGATTAGTTTGATTGCCTTCTTCATCGTATCGATACACCTGGTATTCATTCCAGATTTCTTCTAATGAAGCAAACGTTGAAACTACCTCTTCTTGTTTTTGTTGGCATACACCTACTATGATTGCATTGATAATACTCATAGGTGCTACAATAGAATCCGCTATGGAAGCCATATCGCAACGTGCTAAGAGATTGCAATCACAATATTTAGTCATTGGCGAGACATAACTATCTGTTATTGATATAAGCTTAGCTTTACGATTACTTGCAAATTCCATCGCTTTCAAAGTACTTCTTGAATATCTCGGAAAACTTATTCCAACTAAAACATCTTCTTCACCAATTCGATAAAGTTGTTCGAATAACTCACTTGTACTATTTGATTGAATCATTACTACATGATCAAAAATCAATCCAAGATAATAACTCAAGAAACTCGCTAAAGGTGCACTACTTCGAATCCCTATAATATAGATCTTCTTCGCATGCAATAACATCTCGATCGCATTCTTGAATGCCTCTTCATCAATTTCTTCCGATGTAAGACGAATCTTCTCAGCATCAGAATGTAGAACATATTTTAAGATATTATCCTTATTGATACGATCAAAAGTAACTTCCATACGTTGAACAGAATTCAATTTGTTCTTTGCCATCTCTTCTAACGCACGTTGTAATTTAGGATAACCATCGTATCCAAGTATCGTAGCAAAACGCACTACCGTCGACTCGCTAACGCCAACAATTTTCCCCATCTTAGCTGCAGTAAGATACACCGCTTTATCATAATTGTTTAAAATATAGTTAGCAAGGAGCTTTTGCCCCTTGCTAAGTGAGTTATATTTGTTATTAATATTTTTAACCAAATCTGTTTGCGTATTCATACATACCCCTCTATTAGGTCGGTGGTGCCCTTAATTTGTATTACCTGTAATGTATGGCTCATTAATTCCATATTCATTATGACCACTTGTATAAGCTTCACCATCTACACGGAAGATTACTTTCTTACATGTTGATAGATTATCAAGTAGACTATAAGAGATACTATCAAGCGTTGCTATCTCAACCGAAGCTCCTACACCTGATACTGGTGCACTATCTTTTTTGAAATTGACAACTACGGTATCTCCTTCTTGTGAAACGCTTTCAATCTTTACTTCATATGAGTTGGCACTAAACGCTTTCACAACTTCATCAACAATAACTTCAGCTGTAATTTTAGTATCTGCAGAAACATAAGCAATTACATCTTCAGTCTCTAATGATTCATCATTAATCGTATAGATTGGAAGTTCAATTTCTGATTTTTCATTATCTTTTGAAGAAGTGTCTTTATCTGTACCATTTGTAGATGAATCTTGATTCGTTGTCGATTCATCCGGTGTAGTTTCTTCGCCATTAACACCAGCTTGCGTATCCGATGAGTCTGTTTTTCCATCCTCTGTAGCATCTACATTCGTGTCAGCTCCATCTATCTCGTCATCTGTTAATTTATTGGTTGTATCAACTGATTCATTTACTTGATTATTATTGATAACATCATCTTTTTTCTTACAGCCAGTTACTGCAAGAACAGAAATTGATGCTATCGTTACTAATGTTAAAATTCTTTTCTTTTTCATGCATGTGCTCCTTTCAAATCACCACCAAATGACCAATTACTAAAATCTGATTAGTTTAGTAATTTCATTAACTATTCTAACAATAAAACAAAACTATGTCATTTTTATGGTATTTCACTAAAAAATACTTTTATATAGGAGCGCTGGTTGTCTTTTGCTTGGCTCTGAATCGTTACACATTATTTGTAATTATTAAGTATACAACGGCGAAGTAGGTCCAGTGCATAAATAACAGCACCTTCACGTATCTTTTGACGATTTCCCTTGAAGTTAAATTCCTTAACTGTTACTTTCTCATTAGCAAAGCAAGCAATATACACTAAACCAACAGGTTTTTCATCTGTTCCACCATCTGGTCCAGCAATACCTGTAATTGCTACTGCTACATCAGAACCCGTGTTAATCGCAGCACCTTTCGCCATCTCTTTGGCACATTGCTCACTTACTGCACCGTGCTTTTTAAGTGTATTCTTACTAACATCTAGATTCTTCTTCTTCGCTTTATTCGAATACGTAATAAAACCTTCTTTAAGTACATCAGATGCACCTGCTACATTAACAATTCGTCCTGTAAACAAACCACCGGTACATGATTCTGCCGTTGCAAGTGATAAATCGTATTTCTTTAATAATTTAACAACGGTATCTTCTAATGCTTCTGCTTCATCTGTTGTGTATACATTTTCTTTGAAACGATCTTTTAATTCTTTTACGATTGGTTTTACTAATTTCTTAGCTTCTTCTACCGTAGGTGCACTTGCCGTAACACGCAGATGAACTTCTCCACTTTTTGCATATGGTGCAATTGTAGGATTTGATTGTGCTTCTATCAAATCTGTTATCTCCGTCTCAACCATACTTTCACCAATACCACAGATTTTGACCATCTTAGAATATATTACATTGGGATTAATCTGATTTAAGTATTCGTAGATGTCATTTTCAAACATTGGGATCATCTCGTTTGGTGGTCCAGGAAGTAAAATTACACGCTTTCCTTCTTGTGTTTCAACGATTAATCCTGGTGCTGTACCATTCTGATTATCAACTACTTTACAGCCTTCAATAATTTTAGCTTGCTTCCAGTTATTCTCTGTTACTACTTTGTAATTACTTCTTTTGAAATGATTCTCAATTCTTTCTCTTGTATGACGATCTTCTACGATAGGGAGATTTAGTGCTTTCGCAACGGTTTCTTTCGTTAAATCGTCCTGTGTTGGACCTAACCCTCCTGTAAGAATAATAACATCAGAACGATTAATCGCCGTTGTCACTGTATCTAATAATCGCTCTTCATTATCTCCTACGGTTACTTCATAGTATAATGACATACCAAGTTCTGCACATTTCTCAGATAGGTATGCAGCATTTGTATTCACGATGTTACCGAGTAAAAGTTCTGTACCTACGCTAATCAATTCAACTACCATAATTATCTGCTCCCTTCTTTTAGTACATTTTTGTTCTTTAATAAATAATCAATAAGTGAAATTACCGTTAATACTAAAGCGATATAAATAAATACTTGTTCAAGAGTATTAAAAAATACTCCATCAAAATTTACTATTAACAAGACTGACATTATCATCTGCGCAGTTGTCTTGAATTTCCCCCACCAACTTGCTGCGATGACAATTCCATTATCGGATGCAATTAAACGGAATCCACTTATTATAAATTCTCTACTTATAATAACAATAATAATCCATGCCGGAATTAATTGTAATTGTACGAAACAGATAAGCGCAGAGGATACTAATAATTTATCTGCTAATGGATCCATGAATTTTCCAAAATTAGAGATTAGATTGTATTTCCTTGCGATGTGTCCATCTAATGCATCTGTTAAACATGCAATGATGAATATTGCTACTGCAATATAATTAGAATTTGGTACCATATCCGTTAATAAAAAGAATACGAATATTGGTATCATACAAATTCTTGCTAGCGTTAATTTATTAGGTAGGTTCACAAAACCTCACTCCTTTCAGTTGACTATATTATTCAGCAATCTCAGCTGTCAAATCATAATCCTTTGCGCCAGTAACCTTAACAGTAACAAAGTCGCCTGACATAAATTCATGCTCAGCATTCACAAAGATATAACCGTCGATATTCGGTGCATCCATATATGTTCTACCAATATATACGTTATCTTCTGGTAATCTACCTTCGATCATTACTTTCAGAGTTCTTCCAACCATCTTTTCTGCACGTTCGAAAGCAATTTCTTGCTGCAATGACATTATTTCATCTTTTCTTTCTTCTTTAACTTCTTCTTCAATCTGTTCTGCCATACTTGCTGCAGGTGTGTCTTCTTCTGGAGAGTATGTGAATACGCCTAAACGATCAAATTCCATCTGATCTACAAATTCAAGCAATTGTTCGTGATCTTCTTTTGTCTCACCTGGGAAACCTGTAATTAGAGTGGTACGTAGAGAAATGTCTGGAATTTCTCTTCTAAGTTTTGTTACAATATCAATCAGTTCCTGATGATTTGTACGACGTCCCATTCTTTTTAGGATGTTATCAGAAGCATGTTGAATTGGCATATCAAGATAATTACAGATTTTGTCTTCTTCCTTCATAACCTGAATTAAATCATCTGTAATTTCTTCAGGATAGCAATATAGAATACGAATCCATTCGATACCATCAATCTTACATAATTCTTTAAGAAGTTTGTGGAGGCTCTTTTCACCATATAAATCGACACCGTATAATGTCGTCTCTTGTGCTACTAACATCAATTCTTTCACGCCTTGTTCTGCAAGACTTCTAGCTTCTGCTAGTAATCTTTCCATTGGTACACTTCTAAACTTACCACGGATTTTAGGAATGATACAATACGTACAATGTTTGTCACATCCCTCTGCAATCTTAAGATAAGAATAATATCCACCTGTAGTTAACACACGCTTGCTTTCTACTTCTGGTGAAACGTCGATATCCTCAAAACTTTCGCTAACTTTACCTTCTAGTGCTTCTTCGATAACCCTAACAATGTTCTCATAACTAGAAGTTCCAACTACTGCGTCCACTTCTTTTATCTCATCTTGAATTTCTTTCTTGTATCTTTGTGCAAGACATCCCGTTACTATTAATGCTTTCAGATTTGCTGTTTTCTTAAGTTCAGCCATTTCTAAGATAGTATTAATACTTTCTTCCTTGGCATCATTAATGAAACAACATGTATTTACAACGATAATATCAGCCTCGTTCTCATCGTTTGTTATGATGTATCCTTTTTGGTTAATTAAACCTAACATCACTTCGCTATCTACGAGGTTTTTATCGCAACCTAACGATATAAATAAAATATTCATTCTAAATCTCCTTCTGTATATATCTAAATGAAACATGTATATTACTACTATTTTGTCATAATTCCTGCACAAAACAAGAAAGCCAACCAGTAGTGACTAAATAGTTACTGTATATTTTAACAGTTTTCTTCAAAAAATGAAACATTAAATTTATTCTTTATAAAAATAATAGATTTTTCATACCTTTTTAATTGACATTTTTGCTTATCTTGCTACTATTAAATATAGTCATGCCTATGAACAAAATGAATTCATTCATACTCTCACTAATGCTATGACGAAAACTTATTGGAGGACGTTATGAAAAAATCAAAAAACATAGTGCTGGTAGCTTTATTAGTACTACTTGTGGGATTCATCTATTATTATATAGCACTCCCACCTATTAACATTCATGCGCAAGGCTTTTGGTATTTTATCATCAGTGTACTTGCAATTGTTACTGCAATATGCCTTATTACTACGGCAATCAAGAATGTTAAATTACACGGACGTAAACAAAGCTTTAACGACCTAGCTATTAATGCTTCAGATTTCAAGAGCAGACGAGTATTAATTTCTTTCGGTATTACAATTAGTGCAATAGTAATCTTCATAATTGGAAGTATTCTCTCTTCCCCTATTGTTAATGCATCAAAATACCAAAAGCTTATTAATATTGAAACTAGAGATTTCTTAACTGATATTGAAGAGATTTCTTACAATGAAATTCCTTTATTAGATAAAGATTCTGCAATGTTACTGGGATCAAGGAAGATGGGTAGCATGGTAGAATATGTTTCACAATTCGAAGTTAGTAATGCTTATACACAAATCAATTACCAAAACTCACCCGTTCGAGTTACTCCATTAGAATATGGTAGCATATTCAAATGGATTAGTAATCACTCGGAAGGTATTCCTGCTTATATCCGTATTGATATGGCTACACAAGATGTAGAATGTATCAAATTAGAAAAAGGAATCAAATACTCAAAATCGGATCATTTTGGACGCAATTTATATAGATACTTGCGCTTTAGATATCCAACCTATATCTTTGATGAACCAAGTTTTGAAATTGACGAATCAGGAGTTCCTTACTGGGTATGCCCTGTCAAAGATTATTCCATTGGACTATTCGGTGGTGAAACAATATCCAATGTTGTTCTTGTTAATGCTATTACTGGCGATCATACCAATTATACAATTAATGATGTTCCAACTTGGGTAGACCATGTATACTCTGCTGACCTATTAATACGTTACTACGATTATTACGGAACACTAAAACATGGGTATTGGAACACATTATTTAGTCAAAAAGATTGTCTTAAAACAACAGAAGGATACAACTATATTGCCCTTGATGATGATGTATGGGTGTATACTGGCGTTACTAGTGTTGGAGGTGATCAATCTAATGTTGGTTTTGTTCTTATGAATCAAAGAACAGCAGAGACAAGGTACTATACTGTGTCTGGTGCAGAAGAATATTCTGCAATGTCATCCGCTGAAGGACAAGTCCAACACTTAGGGTACAAGGCAACCTTCCCACTACTTCTTAATATTAATAATGAACCAACGTATTTTATAGCGTTAAAAGATGAAGCTGGTTTAGTTAAAAAGTACGCCATGGTAAATATAGCAAAATATCAAATTGTAGCCATAGGCGATTCTGCATTAGAATGCGAAAAAACCTATACTACTCTTCTTCGTAGCTCCGGTATCACTAATACACAGGAATCAGAAAGTCAAGCCATTACCGGGCAAATAACCAAAATTGCTCAAGCTGTAGTTGAAGGTAATTCTCACTACTATGTAATGCTTAATAACTCAAATGACATATTCGATGTTACAATTGGCAATGTAATTGATATGATGAAATATGATGTCGGAAGCTTTGTAACATTCACTTATACAAAAGGAATCGATTGTAATACTGTAATAAGTATCGGTAAAACACAATAAGTAAGTACAATAATAAAGAGGTTGTGGCAAAATATGCGATGATAAACATTTTGCTACAACCTCTTTACTAATAGTTATTAAACTAATTGTCTTTTATAGTCTCCAACAAAAGAATCTCGTAAGAATTTTTGAATACAACGAACATCTTTCTTCTTATCTAATGTACGGTAACCACAATCCAAATTCATTCTAACACGTTTCATCGCTCTACTATGATTAATTGTAGTTACTAGAATTCCTTGGCTAAAGATTAGTTCTATCACTTCGTCATAACCATAACACGGATACGCATTACCATGTGATAGGTATTCGGCAGATATCAATCCCCTACCAAGCACTATTGAACCAGTATATGTATTAGAAATCATTAACTCTGAGCTATCCTGTAATGTTCCATCATTTGAATCAATATTTCCTTGACTTGACTCTTGTAACACTACACGGTATCCATGTGCACATATAATCTCACAGGAACGAAGGTATAGACGATACTCCTTCACCTCAAAACAACAGTGATAATTCAGATTAGTACGCTCCATCCCTAATATATCCTGATTGATCTCTTTCTCCATAATTATGTTTTCACTCTCTATCATAATTACTTCATACTCTTGATCATGAAAAATCATCTCCGATTTCATATTAATAACCAGCCCCTTTCCCAATCATGTGAAAGATTCATCTTCACACGATTGCCTCCATGCAATTGTTCATTAACATAGCAATTGTCATCGGACCAACGCCACCTGGTACCGGTGTAATTGCCTCAACTTTACCCTCTACGTCAGCAAAATCTACATCTCCACATAATTTATTGTTTTCATCTCGGTGAATTCCTACATCAATAACAACTGCACCATCTTTCACATATTCACTAGTTATGAATCTAGGCTTTCCAAGTGCTACTATTAATATATCTGCACGTTTTGTAACTTCCTTTAAATCTTTAGTTCTTGAATGACAGACGGTTACTGTTGCATTCTCTCGTAACATAAGTAGTGCCATTGGTTTACCAACAATATTGCTTCTTCCTACAACTACACACTCCTTACCTGCAATTTCAATATTTGAGCGTTTTAATAACTCGATGATTCCTGCGGGTGTACAAGAAACAAATCCCTTCTGGCCAATTGATAAAGCTCCTACACTCTGTGGGTGGAATCCATCAACATCTTTTTCAGGCGCAATTGTTTTGATAACGAAATCCTCATTAATATGAGAAGGTAATGGTAGTTGTACCAAAATCCCATTAACATCTGCTCTTTCATTCAATTCCTTAACCAGTGCTATTAATTCCTCCTGAGTAGTTTCTTCCGGTAGTTCATATGCTAACGAACGAATTCCAACAAATTCACAGGCTTTCTTCTTGTTGCCTACGTATACACTAGAAGCTGGATCGTTACCTACTTGAATAACTGCAAGCGTAACTTCGATTCCTCTTTCTTTATATTCTATAGCCTTTTGTTTTAACTCTTCTTTTATCTGTAATGATATTTCTTTTCCATCAATTAAATGTGCCATCATTATTACCTCCTGTGTTAAACTAATAACTTAATTTATTGTAGATTCTGATTTGGTCTTTTGGAATTTATATGTATCAATTGTAGTATTTAAAGGCGTATCTAAATTGTTACAAAAGTTACTTCCTATATTTTATACTATTTTTGTACGAATTCCTAGGGGTATTTTCATAAACAAATAGAAAAGCTACTTCAATAACTCATCTAGTAATGCACTAAAAAATATACTGGTATATTTTTCTCAATTCGTTATACTATAAGATGTATCTTATAGTACACTGTTTTAAACTTAGAAAAGGATTATTCAAACATGAAAACCATATTTACACATTACCTAAAACCTTTTTATACTCGAATGGTATATGGATTCCTAATCAAATTCACAGGTGCCCTAATGGACTTATTCCTCCCTTGGATACTCGCTTATATGATAGACTCCGTGATACCGTCCAGAAATCGCACAAACATCTACCTCTGGGGGGTCGGTATGATTACATGCTCTATCCTAGCTGTCGTGTTTAATATTATAGCCAATCGAATGGCTTCTAAAGTGTCTAGTGAAGCGACTGAGGTAATCCGTTATGATCTTTTCCATGCAATAAGCTATCTTTCATCTACACAGACGGATCGATTCACGAAACCATCACTAATATCTCGTCTCACCAGTGATACTTATAACGTACACAATATGATAGGTCGTATGCAAAGGTTAGGAATTAGAGGCCCCATCATCATTATAGGTGGTATCGGTATAACTTTAACACTAGATCCCGTTCTTTCCTTTATTCTCATCTGTATATTACCTTTTATTACAATACTGATGATACAGGTTACTAAGAAAAGTATTCCCTTGTATACGAAACTACAGATGTCTACTGATTCTTTTATTCGTGATGTTAGAGAAGCTATTAATGGAATGCGTGTGATCAAAGCTTTATCAAAAGGTAATTACGAGAAAGATAAATTCAATATCTACAACTCACAAGTAACTGATGATGAGAAAAAAGCAAGTACTACTATGGCATTAGTTAACCCTTATATGAATCTTCTATTAAATATCGGCTTAATCTTAGTTATTGTCATTGGCGCTTGGCGAGTGAATGAAGGCTTAACACAAGTTGGCAAGATTCTTGCCTTCCTTACTTACTTCACTATAATCTTGAATACAATGCTTAATATATCACGTATGTTCATATTGTTTTCTAAAGCTGCCGCTTCTGCTGATCGAATTATGGAAGTAATCGATTGTGAAGATCTTGATATGGATATGGATGAAAAAACTGAAACTTCCTCTATTACACAAGTTGATATACGTACGATTGATATAACAAACTGGCATACTCATTCCAATTCTACTGATGTAGAAAACGATAAATTCATTGTATTCGATCATGTATGGTTCTCCTATCAAACACCAGAACAGGCAGAATCAGGCTCATCAAGTGATCACAATCCGTCTTCCAACGGACAACCAATTAATATAGGTCGTGGACAGAATTTTGCAAAGCAATTTGCTAATCTTACTACATCAAAAGCCAAGGAATACGCTTTTTCTACAACAGTAGACGACTCATATTCCCTACAAGATATCAACTTCACTATGAAAAAAGGAGATACTTTAGGTATTATCGGTGCAACGGGTTCAGGAAAATCCACAATTCTTCAATTATTACTGCGCTTCTATTCTCCAACAAAAGGAACCATCTATATTAACGGTAATAACATTAAGGATATGACTTTAAAAAGCCTTCGACAAATGTACGGCATTGTGTTCCAAAATGACATTCTTTTTCAAGACACCATTCTAGAAAATATTCGTCTTGGTAGAGATCTTTCTCAAGAAGATATCGAGGAAGCAATGGCATATTCTATGGCAGATGAATTCGCAGCAGATCTTCATTCTTCCTTAACCATCAAAGGTGCAAATCTAAGTGGTGGTCAAAAACAACGTCTTCTAATTGCTAGAGCTTTAGCTGCCAAGCCTGAAATCTTACTACTTGATGATTCTTCAAGTGCACTAGATTATAAAACAGATGCCCTATTACGCGGGCAATTGCGGGAACATTTTAGTGATACTACCAAAATAATTGTTGCACAGCGTATTAGTTCAATCATGCATGCTGAAAAGATATTGGTTCTGGATGATGGCAAGATAATTGACTCTGGAACACATGATCAACTTCTTTCACGTTGTACCATCTATCAAGATATAAGTAAATCCCAAATGGGTGAGAAAAAGAAAGCGAATAACCTAGAAGGGAGGGAGTCCTAATGAATAAACCCAAACACGAACGTATACAGAAACAACATACTCTTCTTCGACTCGGTGCATACTTATTTCGTTATAAATGGCTTCTTCTACTAGCTGTAGTTTTAACCTTTGCAAGCAACACTTTCGCCTTACTCGGACCGATGTTATCTGGTTATGCTATTGACGCAATCCAACCAGGTATGGGTAATGTTAGGTTTCAAGAAGTATTTTACTATGCTGCCTATATGTTACTCTTCTTTTTTGCATCCTCTATATTTTCCTATCTACTTTCTATATTGATGATACACATAAGTAGGCAAATTGCATATTCCATGCGTAAGGACGTTTTTAACAAGCTAACAGAACTTCCCATCGGGTATTTTAATACGCATCAAACTGGAGATATCCTCAGTAGAATATCTTATGATATAGATACTGTTAATACTTCTCTATCAACTGATCTTGTACAAATTAGTACAAGCATAATAACGGTAATAGGTGCATTTTCCATGATGCTCTATCTTTCACCCAAACTTGTTCTGGTTTTTGCAGTTACAATACCGATATCAATTCTATTAACCAAGTATATTACTGGCAAGACACGTCCTCTCTTTCGTATACGTTCAGCTAAATTAGGAGAACTAAATGGTTTTGTTGAAGAGATGATAAGTGGACAAAAAACACTGCGCGCATATCACCAGGAAGAAAATACCATTTGCAAATTCAAGGAAAAGAATAAAGCAGCTGTTGATTCCTATTACACTGCCGAATACTACGGAAACATAACAGGACCTTGCGTCAATCTGGTAAACAATCTCTCATTGTCCTTTATCTCTATCTTTGGTGCCTTACTATACCTAGCAGGCTCCATGACTATTGGTAATATATCTTCCTTCATTCTCTATAGTCGGAAGTTCTCAGGACCAATAAATGAAGCCGCTAATATCATAAGTGATTTTCAATCTACTTTCGCTGCTGCAGATCGAATATTCAGATTATTAGAGGAAGAGGAAGAATTGATTGATGAACCAGATGCAATACGGTTTAAAAATGAGAAATCCAATGATACAGAACCAAACCATTCCAATCAGGCTTCTACCCCTTCCACTCTCTCAGAGCAAACAGTTATAATAGAAGGGGATGTTACAGCCCAACATGCCTATTTTTCTTATCAACCAGATAAACCTATTCTTAAGGATATAAACTTCCATGCCAAACCGGGAACAATGATAGCTGTGGTTGGCAGTACAGGATCAGGAAAAACAACACTCATTAATCTTCTAATGCGCTTCTATGATGTTGATAAAGGTAGTATTACCGTTGATAATTACAATATCAAACATGTTACGCGAAGAAGTCTAAGGAGTTCTTACGCAATGGTGTTACAAGATACCTGGTTATTCCATGGAAGCATATTCGAAAATATTGCATATGGCAAAGAAAATGTTACACTTGATGAAGTCATTGAAGCTTCTAAAGCAGCTAAAATACATTCTTTCATTATGCGCTTACCAAAAGGTTACGATACCATATTAAGTGATGATGGAACGAACATATCAAAGGGTCAGAAGCAACTTATTACGATTGCTCGTGCCATGTTACTTGATACCAACATGTTGATTCTTGATGAAGCTACTTCCAATGTTGATACACGAACCGAACAACAAATCCAATCTGCAATGCGTAAAATCATGGCAAACAAAACTTGTTTTGTAATCGCACATCGTCTATCAACCATTCAAAATGCAGATTGCATTCTGGTTATTCACGAGGGAAAGATTGTGGAATCTGGAACGCATGATGAATTATTAGAACAACATGGCGTCTATGAGAAGATGTATATGGCTCAATTTGAAGGGTAATAAGTAAAATATTCATATGAACAACAAGTAATGCAACGTAATAATGAAAACTTTCGCTATGTTCTTCTTTAACCAACTTAGTAAAAAGGGGGAATTTCTTAATGAATATACAGAATAGTTTAATTAAGGATTTATCATCTGATGATTACCACTTGGTATATACTGATGGTTGCAACATTGATTTCATAAACTTATGTAACCAATTAGATGACAATCTTAATGAAATCGTAGGTGGTGAAAAGCAACGTTTACAATATATACAATATAATGGTTTAGCTGATATTCATGATGTAATTGTTTTATATGCAGATGATAAACCTGTGGGGTGTGCAAGTTTTAAAGAATATGAATCAGGAATCGCTGAATTAAAACGTGTCTTTGTTCATGATGCTTATCGAGGTCTTGGATTATCCAAGCAATTAATGCTCGCAATTGAACAAAAAGCAATACAACAAGGTTATAAGGAACTTATATTAGAAACTGGTGCCGCTTTAGTTGCTGCAATGGGACTCTATCAATCTCTTGGATTTCATGTTATACCGAATTATGGACAATATGCAGATATGAAAGAATCTGTTTGTATGAGGAAATATCTATAGATGCAAAAAGCCCCTAGACAATTGACGTGGCTCCAATAAGTTAAACTTTATTGGGGTCACATCAAGACCTATATTGTCTAGGGGATTTACATCCATACTATATTCGGATTACTCTCTCAATTAACCTCTATAATAATTAATCAAGCATCCTTTCATGATGATATCTCTTTCATCATCTGTCATCTCACCAATCTTCAATGTGAATTCTACTAATTCATCACGTACGATGTATGCTTTTACTTCAGTTGCCTTTTCAGCAATTGCTTTCTTAATATCTTTCACAAAGATAAAATCACCCTTGTGGAATGGGATTTCTTCCTCGAAGATGAATGGAATCATACCCCAGTTAATTAAGTTAGAACGATATCTCTTCGTTGCATATTCTCTTGCGATGTTAGCCAACCCACCTAATACTCTTTGACAGCTTGCAGCTTGCTCTCTTGCAGAGCCATCACCTGGTTTAACCGCATAGATAACACTTCCGATTTCCGTTTCTCTAGCTTTTAAATCTGGATAAGCAGCTTTAATTACGCTAAATGCCTTATTGAATTCTTCATTTTCCTTCATTGGACATGAATTGCTACGTCTAACTTCTTCAACAGCACGAACTTCTTTCGCACGCCCTACATAGGCTGGATCTTTACGTGATAATGTAAACTCAGCTAATCCAAGAGGATTCGAACGGTAAGATGAAGTTTCACCTGATGGAATTAATTCATCTGTTGTTGTAACTGGATCATGGATTTCAGATACAACTTTTAATAAGATGTCATCTGTTAACTCTACCATGGAAGGCCAGTCAACAATTCCAGGACCGAACTTAATCTCTGCGTCTTTCTCCGGTTTTCCAATACCATTATATACACGGTTATCATAAATCTTACTATCGTAGAAATATTTTGGTTTCGTGAAGTTTACATCGATATCCTCAGCTGAAGTTAAGTAACCTTTGTTCGCTGCTGTTGCTGCAATGGAACGAGCATCCATAAGTGCTACAGAAGCAACTTGACCGTTTGTAATCTTAGCACCTTCACGGTTAGGGAAGTTACGAGTTGTATGACGGATACTGAAAGCATTGTTTGCAGGAACATCACCAGCACCAAAACAAGGTCCACAAAATGCCGATCTTACAGTAGCACCTGTTTCCATTAATTTAGCAATATTTCCGTTCTTAACAAGTTCTAAGTATACTGGTTGGCTGGCTGGATATACACTTAAACTAAATTCATCGGAACCAATGTATTTACCAGCTAAGATATCCGTAGCATCACAGATATTTTCATATCCGCCACCTGCACATCCTGCAATAACACCTTGTTCAACATATAATTTACCATTCTTAACTTTATCCTTTAGCGTGAACTTAATGTTTGGATTATCAAGACTTACTAATGCTTTCTTCTCTACTTCATCTAAGATATCATAGAGATTAGCGTTTAATTCATCAATTGTATATACGTTGCTTGGATGGAATGGCATAGCAATCATCGGTTTAATTTCTGACATATCAACATAAATCATGCCGTCATAATAAGCAACTGATTTTGGCGCTAATTCTTTGTGATCACCAACTCTACCATGAATTGCGTAGAAGTCTTTTACTTGATCATCTGTTCTCCAAATTGAGGATAAACAAGTAGTTTCCGTAGTCATTACATCGATTCCAATACGATAATCTACACTTAGGTTATCTATACCATCACCAACGAATTCCATTACTTTATTATTAACATAACCATTGGCAAATACTGCTCCAATTATTGCAAGTGCGATATCTTGAGGGCCTACACCTTTTCTAGGTTTTCCAGTAAGATAAACACCAACAACTCCTGGCATATTAATATCATATGTTTTACTTAATAATTGCTTTACAAGCTCTGGACCACCTTCACCGATTGCCATAGTACCAAGCGCACCATAACGAGTATGGCTATCAGAACCAAGAATCATGTTTCCGCCTTCTGCTAATACTTCACGTGCAAATTGGTGAATTACTGCTTGATGAGGTGGTACATACATACCGCCGTATTTTTTTGCACAAGATAAACCAAACATGTGGTCATCTTCATTGATCGTTCCACCAACAGCACACAAACTATTATGGCAGTTAGTTAATATATAAGGAATAGGGAACTCTTCTAACCCTGAAGCTCTCGCTGTTTGAATAATACCTACGAAAGTAATATCATGAGAAGCTAATTTGTCAAATTTGATTTTTAACTTTTCCATATTTCCTGAAGTATTATGTGCTTCAAGAATTCCATACGCTATTGTATTCTTTGCAGCTACTTCTCTTGTAATCGCTCCATCACCTAGTTTAGAAGCAAGTACTGCTTTCGCTTCGTTATTATCTTCAATGATTTCCGTACCATTTAACAGGTAAACACCGTTATCATAAAGTTTAATCATCTGTCCATCTCCTTTTCCATTAATTATGTATGTTGAATTATTGGGCTATATTGATCCATATATCTCTTTGAATCTAATATAGCGCAATATTACAATCATAATGTTTAATTAGTTACTATTGCATATTTGCATATTTTCACATTAACGTAGTAAAATATACTTCAATTTATTATAATCGGAATACTTAGGAAAAGCAATTCTTTTTATTTTTATGCATATAAATTTATATGGATTGTATATTTATAAATCCGATATTTTCATATTATATGTTTCTATTTTCAAGTTTCCACCATCATCGTCAAGGATAGCAATACTTGTATTAGCTACTAATGTTTTACCTGTACCGATCTCGCCCTTTGAAAGCACATGTAATATAGCATTAATTACTCCCCCGTGAGTTATAACTAGTACATTTTTCCCTTGATTTTCTTCTTGATATTCTTTCATAGCTGCCATAAGACGTTCCGTGAGGTGTTCAAACTCTTCCATATTTGCATCTTCTCCTGATTCAAGAAAAACTTTTCGATCTTTTGGTAATAAACCCGATACTTTACCAAAGTCTCGTTCAATCAAACGTGAATCCGCTTTCACGGTAAGAACAGAATCATTGCGACCATGTTCCTTATGATATCCGTTCAGTTTATCCGTTATAATAGTTGCTGTTTCATATGCACGCTGTAATGGACTTGCATATATTGCAGCAAATGAAAGTGATGTCAACGCCTGCCCACAGTCTCTTGCTTGTTTTCTTCCTGTATCATTCAATGGAATATCTTCAATTCCTTGAAAACGTCTCTCTATATTCCAATCGGTCAGTCCATGTCGTACTAAATAAATCTTCATTCTTACTCCTATCTATTTCCATTCATTCTACTCAAAATACGTATTATTGTATCGGGTTAAAACGAATACTTCCTATATTCGTGCTTGTTTTTCTTCCGACAAGTTATATTATACCGTACTTTCTAACCCTTTTCCATTATAATATGACAAATAGCATCTAAAATGTTTATAAATGTGGTATAATTATGTAATATAAGTTTTATATGTTATTGTAAATATATTTATGTAATTATAGTAGGAAGCCTTAAGACATAAAATGTTTTCTACATGACGAAGAATTTCGCAATTAACTAACGTTACTACGTTATTGAAGGGAGTGTAAATTATGGCAAAATCAGACGAAAGATTTGAAAAGATCTATAAACAAGGGAAAATGACCATAACAGAAATCTGGGTAGATAAGGTTACTGGTGTAAATTATCTCTACCATATCGATGGCTATTCAGGCGGGTTAACCCCTCTCTTGGATCGTGATGGTAAACCAATTATATCACCAGGGTATTAGTGAATAAGAACAAAAAGCGAAACTCCTTTGAGTTTCGCTTTTTGTTCTCTTCTATTCTCCAAATACAGCTCTATAGTCCGCTTGGAATTTTTCAATTCCTTGATCTGTTAATGGGTGTTTTGTCATTTGTTCTATAACTGAATAAGGAACGGTAGCAATATCAGCACCTGCTAAAGCACAATCCGTAACATGAATAGGGTTACGTACACTTGCAGAGATAATCTCCGATTCAATACCATGTATTTCGAAGATATCAGCAATTGTACGAATTAAATCAATACCAGGTGATGAGATATCATCAAGACGTCCAAGGAAAGGAGATACATAAGCAGCACCCGCTCTTGCAGCTAACAATGCTTGATTAGCTGAGAAGATTAAAGTAACATTTACTTTGATTCCTTCACTAGCAAGTACTTTTGTAGCTTTTAAGCCTTCCACTGTCATAGGGATTTTTACAACCATATTAGGATGAATTTTTGCGATTTCTCTACCTTCCGCAATCATTCCTTCAGCATCTACCGTTGTAGCTTTTACTTCCCCACTGATTGGACCATCAACGATTGATGCAATTTCAGCGATAACTTGATTGAAATCTCTTCCTTCTTTAGCGATTAAAGATGGATTTGTAGTAACACCACAGATAACACCCATATCATTTGCTTTCTTAATATCTTCAACATTTGCTGTATCTATAAAAAATTTCATTTTACTATCTCCTTTTATAAACGATTTTTTGTAACTCTCGAATCCTATTTTAGTATTCAATCTAAACTGTTAAATTATCCCCTTTTAGTCCAATAAATGCACCATCTTTATCTAGACCGGATTCTTCATGTGCAACTAGCCATTTGTTTCTAGCAAATAATAAAGCGTCTTCGCCTTTTGCATTTGGCTTCTTCACTAAGTCAAGATTTGTATCTTTTGGAAGAACTACTACGCATTGAAACCCTGCTTCTGTCGCATCACAAGGAGCATAATGAAGTGTTGTTGCATATACTTCAATTGCTGTACCTGCTGGTAAAAGGAAGGCTTCTACTTTAGAAGTATCATATGTATAATCCTCTTCCATATCTTGTTGCATACCAATAAGAAGAATTAAATCTTTGGCAGCAATATTAATTTCAGAACTTCTGTGATACTCTAAGGCATTCAATGTACGATTATGACCATTACAGTATCCCACTTGTACTGGAAGTCCTCCATATACATTGTTTGTGAAATAATCCATAATCTCGTCTGTTTCTAACTCTTTTACCGATGGTACATATACAACATCTTCTGGTAATGGTGTAGATTCAAGAATCTTAACAATGTTTGTTGTATCATAATCTTTTAGAACGCGACCATATTTTTTAAAACCAGCGTCCGTTACATTTTGGATCTTTAACATTGATCTTCCTCCATTAATTCATATTTTCAAGAATCTTTATTTCGTTCTTAATAATATTCAATTCTTTCGTTGGCGTAATATTACTAATCAAGTATTGAAAAGCCATATGGACCGCCTTATACCCCTGGGTGAATGGTTGTTGACATATCGTTGCTTTAATAATTCCCTCTTCTATCAACTCACGGGTTTCTGGTATTAAGTCCGATGCGATTATCGTAATCTTATCTACTAAGCCTGCTTCTTTTACAGCCTTACATACACCAACTGTACCAGCTGCTACGATATAGAGTGCTGTTATATCCGTATGTTTACACAACATTTCCTTCGTATTCTCATACGCGCATATATCATCATCATTCGTCTCTATAATATCTACAATCTCCATACCTGGATATTTATCCTTACAGATTGTATTGAAACCACTAATTCTTTGATTATGTCCAGATAACATCGGTGTACCTGTTGCGATACCAATCTTAGCTACACCATTAGTTACTAGTCCAAGTAGTCCTGCGGCGGTCTCTCCACTCTTACAATAGTTACAGCCAATATGGCTAATTCTTTTTGAATCTTCTATATCCGTATTAATCGTTAGTACTTCAATTCCTTCTTCTGTAAGCTCTTCTATCTTATTAGCAATTCTTTCATCATTCATCGGGTTAAGAATGAGAAACTGTATCTGGTCTTTCATTTCATCAATTAATTCAAGTTGTCTCTCGATCTGATACCCTCTCATTGTTTTAAGTAAAATCCCCACTCCATAGGAGTGAATTTCCTGCTCAGCACGTTCAATTCCTGCAATTACTTCATCATAGAAACGGATTCCTTCTGAGATGAGAAGTATACCAATAACATACTTTTTCTTTTGTGCAGCAAGTGCTTTACCAGCTGGGTTGGGTACATAACCTAATCGATTGGCAGTTTCGCGAATAAGTTGTTCGGTTTCAGGTTTTACTTTTCCACGGTTATTCAGTACTCGATCCACGGTACCTCTTGATATATTACATGCTTGCGCAATCTGCTTTATCGTTACTGCCATATTAAAACCTGCTCCTTCCCAATATTAGGTGAAAAACAATTGTTTTTCACCTAATTTCTAAAAATCATTCTTCTATATCATATTAGCTTATTATATTGCAACCCTACGGAATTCTCAACTCTAAATTACATTGGTTTACAATGCTAAACTCATATAGTATTATGCAAATGGATTTTCAGTTTTGTAAAGCATTCCTTTTGGTTGATTAAAACCAATATCTTCTACATCTAAGTATTTGAATACTTCGAAGATTGTCTTTCCAAAGTGGCCGAATGCTACCGCACCGTGATGTGGGTAGTTCTTTTCAACTAATACATGACGATAGAATCTTCCCATCTCTGGAATTGCGAATACACCAATTGAACCAAATGAACGAGTTGCTACTGGAAGAACTTCACCTTCTGCTACATATGCTTTAAGTTGGGCATCTGAAGTACTTTGAAGACGGAAGAATGTAATCTTGCCTGGAGCGATATCTCCTTCTAATGTACCACGAGTAATGTTTGGTTCTTGATTTGGTTCTAAACTTCTAGCCATAATTTTTTGATTTTTCATAGAACTAGAAGATAATTTACAAGATGGTGTATTACCACAGTGGAATCCCATAAACGTATCTTTGTGTGTATAATTATGATTTCCTTTGATTTCTTGTTCATACATATCTGCTGGAACGGAATTGTTAATATCAAGTAATGTAACCGCATCTTCACTAATACAAGTACCGATGTATTCACTTAAAGCTCCGTAGATATCTACTTCACATGCTACTGGAATACCTCTAGAAGTTAAACGGCTATTAACATAACATGGTACAAATCCAAATTGTGTTTGGAATGAAGGCCAACATTTGTTTGCGAATACAACGAATTCTCTAGAACCTTTATTTGCTTCCATCCAGTCAAGTAAGGTAATTTCATATTGAGCAAGTTTAGGAAGGATTCCTGGCATTTTGTTTCCTTCTCCAAGTTCTTCTTCCATATCTTTGATAACATCAGGAATTCTTGGATCATTAGCATGTTCATTAAACGCTGCAAATAAATCTAATTCTGAATTCTCTTGTATCTCAACACCAACATTATATAATTGTTTGATTGGTGCATTACAAGCTAGGAAATCTTGTGGACGTGGTCCGAAAGAAATTATTTTTAAGTTGTTAAGACCATTGATTGTTCTTGCAATTGGAAGGAACTCAGCTATCATCTCAGCTACTTCACTAGGAGTTCCAACTGGGTATTCTGGTATGTATACTTTAATGTTACGAAGTTTTAAGTTATAGCTTGCATTTAACATACCGCAATATGCATCACCACGATCATCTAATAAACTATCCGCTCTTTCTTCTGCAGCAGCTACGAACATAACTGGGCCGTCGAACTTCTTAGCTAATAAAGTTTCTGATGATTCTGGTCCGAAGTTTCCAAGATATACTACTAATGCATTACATCCCGCATCATTTACTTCTTTTAATGCTTTTAGCATGTCAACTTCATTCTCAATAACAGTTGGACATTCATAGATATCGCCATAGTTTTTTGTATATGCTTTTACTACCTCTACTCTTCTACTTTCTGATAATGACATCGGAAAACAATCTCTACTAACTGCTACAATACCTAATTTAATTTCTGGAATATTCTTCATCTTATACACCCATGCATATTACAAACATGTTCGCAATACCGCCCATATTTATCGGTTGAAAGAGGGCACGCATGGCTCCTTTCTTTTTATTTAATATACTTCCAACCATACACTTCTTTAATTATATTTTTCAAAAATGTGCTCGTGCACAATTTCTATTTTCATAATACATTAGGACTTATAATTTGTCAATTAATTTTTCATAACATGTTGAAAATTACTAACAACACCCTACTATAAATCTTACGTTTTTCTTAAGGTGATATTTTACACAAAAAAAATATAATCTATAGCAAATCACTATTCTATCAGATAAATCAAGCGCGTAAGATATAATAAAACCAAAAAGTTAGGTGACATAATTCGAGTTTAATATAACTGTTCCTCTATTTTCCACCAAGAATTTTTTATCTTTACTTGCACTTTTAAGCTTGTGTGTTATCATATTGGTATGAAGGTTACTATAGATTAGACTGAATTATTCTAAGGTTAAATCATAGTGCTACATGAAATCTTATAATGGAGGAAACTTATGAATAGTAGAACAACGAAAAAACGTAGTTCCTTATCAACTAAACTACTCATCGGAAGTTTTCTTACCTTAATTGTCATACTATTAGCAGGATACTTATTTGCTGTAAAATACTATAGCAATCATTTTCATAAGAATACTGTTATTAATGGTATTGATTGTTCAAACATGACAATCGAAGAAGCAATGAAGTTATTAAAATACGAAGCTGATCAATATGTACTTACGATTAAAGAACGTAATGATATAGAAGAACAGATTCTTGGTTCTGATATTGAATTTACCATATCATTTGGTAATAGCTTAGACAATTTAATGGAAGAGCAATCACCCTATGCGTGGTTTACAGCCTTTGGTAAGAAAACAGAATATGAATTCCCATCAATGATTTCCTTTGATGAAAAAAAACTTGCACAAAAGATTAAGGAACTTGATGCCTTCGACCCAGCCGTATATATAGAACCAGATAATGCTCATATCTCAGACTATACAGAAGAAGGCTACACAATTGTAGAAGCAACACAAGGAACAAAACTTAAAGAGAAAAAGGTTATCAATGCTATTACCGAAGCCGTATCTAGTTTTGAAGATAACATCTCTCTAGAGAAGCTTGACTGCTATGTAAAACCAACTGTTACTAGTGAAGATTTAACTTTAAAAACGCTACGTGATACTCTAAATCTATATACAAGTACCGTCCTAACATATCACTTTGGTGATGTAACCGAAGTATTAGATGGTTCAATCATACATACTTGGTTATCGATTAACGAAGATGATCAAGTTGTTTTAGATGAAGAAAAAGTAAAAGCTTATGTAGACTACATTGGTAGAAACTATAACTCTTTCGGTAGAAAACGAACATTGAAAACAAGTTATGGTAAAACAATAACTGTCACTGGCGGCGATTATGGTTGGTGGCTAAATCGTGTTGCTGAACGTCAAGAAATTATTGAGGCAATTAAGTCAGGTACACAAGCTGTTAAACAACCTAATTATTATCAAACAGCACAACAATATGGTAGTGATGATATTGGTAATACTTATGTAGAGATTAATCTGACAGCACAACACTTATTCTATTACAAAGAAGGGGTTCTAATTGCTGAATCTGACTTTGTATCTGGTAATGTTGCCAGGGGCCATGCCACTCCAGTTGGTACCTATGGTCTTACCTACAAAGAGCGCGAAGCCACCCTCGTTGGGGAAGATTATGAGACACCCGTTGACTACTGGATGCCTTTTAACGGCAATATAGGTATGCATGACGCGGACTGGCGAAAGGATTTTGGTAAAGACATCTTCTTAAAGAGTGGTTCTCATGGCTGTATCAATCTTCCACCTAAGATAGCTAAGAAGATTTACGAAAACATCAGTAAAGGTACTGCTGTCATCTGTTATGAATTACCAGGTACAGAGAACTATGAAGTAAAAGATAAGAAACCTGATACAGATACTAAGAAAGGTGCCAATGCTAATAATAATGAGGCATCAAGAAATGATTAATCCCTTTTTATAAAGAATGAGGCTCTTGCAAAATATACTTAGAATATCTCCCACATATTTTTCAATGTGAAGATAAATAAAATAATTTTGCAGCAGCCTCTTTTTAATACCCAAATATACTACTCTAAATCAAGGATTATTTCTTTCATTGATTGATCAAACTCTTCCTCGCTAGAGTTATGGAATATAATTAGTGAATCTACTACTCCATCTTCAGTAAGTTCCTCTGGTAGATTGAACTCTCTGGTCGCAGCGTATTCATCCCAATGTTCTAACTTCCATGTATCTCTTTCCGATCCACGAGTAATCATTCTTTGACGGCAAACTTCTACATCTGTATCCACCCACACTACAATTAAGTCTGCACCTTTTTCATTTACTTGCTCCTTTAATTTCTTCATGTATTCAATATCATGAATTTCACGAGTAAATGGAGCATTAATTAGCACTTTATCCTCGTAATCCAAAGCTTCTAACGCTAAGTTAATAATCGCTACATATTCAGCATCTCTTACATACGTTTCAAAAAACTCAGAACTACGATTATTTTCCTGATTTGCTACTTCAAAAATCTTGTTTGATAAAGGTATTATCGTATCCTTATCTAGATACACAATATGGTTTAATGCCTTTGCTAACTCCTTTGAGATAAATGTTTTCCCACAAGCTGGTGGGGATGTTACTAGTATTAATTTCTTCATAATTATGCCTCCTATTGCTCTTTTCACTTGTATAGACTATGTATTGTCTTCGTAAGAACACGTCTATGGTGTGGTAGAAAACGGTACCGATACATCAAAACAAAAAGTCCTCCTGTAAATGGTATATTCTATGCTTCAACCATCACAATGAGGACTCCTTTGTCACTCATGTATAAGATTTTTATGTTTGTTATTCTTTAAAGGATTGTTCACAGTAGATACAACGATAAATACCCTTTTCTTTGTTGGTTAGTTTGAATGTATGTGGTATTTCCTGTTCAATTGATGTAATACATCTTGGGTTCTTACATTTAATTATATTAACCACTTTTTCAGGTAATTGCAAATTCTTTTTTTCCTTAATAGAACCATTATCGATAACATTTACCGTAATGTTATGGTCAAGTACGCCAAGCATATCAAGATCTATATCAAGATTACCCTCAATTTTAATTATATCTTTCTTTCCCATCTTATTGCTCTTAGCATTCTTAATTATAGCAACACTACAATCTAGTTTTTCTAGATTCAAGTAGGAATAGATATCCATTGCCCCACCTGCTTTGATATGATCAATTACGATACCAGTTGTTAATCCACCTATATTCAGCATCCTGCTACCTCCAATAACTTCATAATCAATGCCATTCGAACATATACACCATATTCTGCTTGCTTGAAATATACAGCTCTTTTATCTTTATCAACTTCAGTTGCAATTTCATTTACACGTGGTAATGGATGCATTACCAACATGTCCTCTTTTGCTAATTCCATCTTTTTACCATCTAAGATAAAACTATCTTTTAATCGAATGTAATCTTCTTCGTTGAAGAAACGTTCCTTTTGTACTCTAGTCATATAGAGAATATCTAATTCTGGCATAACTTGATCAAGTACCTTCACTTCTTTGTATGGAATATGATTCTCTTCAATTACTTCTTTACGAAGATAATCTGGAATCTTAAGTTCTTCTGGCGAGATTAATACAAAGTTTATGTTTTCATAACGAACTAATGCATTGATTAGGGAATGAACTGTTCTACCGAATTTTAAATCTCCACAAAATCCAACTGTTAAGGTATCAAGACGACCTTTTAGGTTCTTAATTGTTAGTAGATCTGTTAACGTCTGCGTAGGATGATTATGACCGCCGTCTCCTGCATTAATAACAGGGATACTCGAATAATTAGCCGCTACTTGCGGAGCACCTTCCTTCGGATGACGCATTGCACAGATATCGGCATAACTTGAGATTACTCGAATGGTATCCGCTACACTTTCACCTTTTGAAGCAGAGCTCGAATCGGCAGAAGAAAAACCAAGTACACTACCACCTAGATTCAGCATAGCAGCTTCGAAACTAAGTCGTGTTCGTGTACTTGGTTCATAAAATAACGTCGCAATTTTTTTACCATTACAAACATTGGAATATTTCTTCGGCTCTTCAATAATTTCTTCAGCCAAAGTTAAAATCTCATCAAGCTCTGTCACAGATAAGTCAAGGGGACTAATTAAATGTTTCATGTGCACCTCCAAAAGAATATAATTGAACATTTCTTTATTCAACGATATATTGTACTAGATTCTTTTGGCTTTTTCAAGTACTATTTCAAATCCTCTTATTAAAGTTTCTTACCCTTTTTATTAGCTCTAATACTACTACTGCCTTTCCCTGTATTTAACATGATTAAAAGATAAAGAACAATATAGATTACACAATATATCAAACCTTGCCCCAATGCCCAGAAAGCATTGATCGATGCATATTCTTTCAGATTAACCTGCTTCGATATTACACTTAATGGAGGTAATATCCACGTTACGTATCGTAATACCTTTATATCTTCTACAATTCTATTCTGAACAACTGCGACTATTGCTACTAGCACAATGATACACAGTTGTATTTTACGCGAAGGAATCCATGACTGGTTAATCAATACTCCAATTAACAATCCAAGAAATCCGAATTCAAAGATAATAATAATACCGAGGAATGCATCAGAAACATTAGGACTGCGATCAAACAAACCAGAAAACCCAAAGTAATAACGCACGAAAGGATATATGGTGCTAATCACTGATAAGATTGCTAATATTTTGCTTAACACAAGAATTTTACTTATGTACACAAACGGTTTATTATTAGGTCCTGCTTTCAAAATCAAAATCTGTTGTAGCACTTCATGTTCTGCATCACAATACGTAACTGCTATAATTATCATAAGGAAAAACATAAATATAGCTTGTACCACCAAAGATGGGATGACTTTTTGTGGCCCTACACTATAGGCTATTCCAAAGTACGCGAAGTACCCGATTAACGGTAGAATAATCTTGTTTGATTTCAGATAGTTTTTACTTCCTAGATTCATTAATGCTTTTAACATATCGATAATCCTCCTCTCTTCCAAACATATGATAGTCACTTACCCTAAAGCCTTCTTTTAATAATTGTAACAGAAGGTTCTGCGCATCTTCATAGTTACAGAATAAGATTGTATTATCTTCCCATCTAGTACCCAAAATCAAACCTTTTGTATTCTCCCATTCTCTTAATCGTTCGTTTGAATATCCTTCAACGGTAATTACGGCATTATCAATTAATTCAAGTGGGCCTTTTTTCTTTTCACGCCAAACTTGTCCTCCTATTTCATAAACTTTATCTGTTAATTGATCCACCAGATACGGTTCATGACAAGATAATAAAATAGTTACTTCTTGTTTTTGTAAGTGCTTCACCTCTTGAATAAAATGCATCTGTGAAACAATATCTTGCCCTGATAGAGGCTCATCTAATAAAAGAATATCTGATTTTCCCATAAAGGCTTGAATCACAGCTACTTTTTGCAATGAGCCTTTCGAAAGGTATTTTAATGGTGTATGTATCATGTCATTCACTTGAAACAAGTTATAATAATACTCTAATCTTTCTTTACTTTCCTTCTGATCTAAACCATCAAGAACTGCCATGTTTGTTAGCAGTTCTTCCATGTTTAGATTTAATCTTGGAAAACGGTCCGGCACATAATTAATTCGTAAATTAGGATTATATATTACCTTCCCTTTCGTTGGTTTTACTATTCCCGCTATAATCTTTAATAACGTACTTTTACCTGTACCATTAGGCCCGATTACTGCAGTTGTTTTTCCCTTTTCAAACTTTAGATTTGCATTAGAGAATAACAATTGTTCACCGAATCTCATAGCCAAATCTTCTAACTTCAAGATAACTTCCATTCCCCATATCCCCCTCTAAGCCAAACTTTTATTTTGGCGACATCTTAGCTACCATATATGATACACAACACATCGTATTATGATAGATATTTCTCAAGAGCTTCAGCCACAGTCTCTAAAACTTTAATTCTTGCATACTCCTTTGAGTTTCCTTCCACCACAACCCAAGGAGCGTACGTTGTTGAAGTCTTGACGAACATCTCATCAGCTGCCCTCACATATTCATCCCATTTCTCACGGTTTCTCCAGTCCTCCTTTGTAATCTTCCATGACTTTTCCGGATTTGTCTGTCTTGCTTTAAATCGTCTCTCTTGTTCCTCTTTATCTATATGCAACCAGAATTTAATTATAACGGCTCCGAAGTTACTTAAGTGTTCTTCCATCTCATTAATCTCATGATACGCCCTCTTCCACTCTTCTTCACTACAAAATCCTTCTACTCTCTCTACTAATACTCTTCCATACCAAGAACGGTCATAGATTGCTAAGTGCCCGGCCCTTGGGAATGTATTGTAGAAACGCCAAAGATAATGATGTGCACGCTCTATATCACCTGGCGCGCTTATTGGATTAACCTCATACCCCCTTGGGTCAAGATTTCTGGTAAGTCTTTTTATTGCACCGCCCTTACCTGCTGCATCCCAACCTTCAAAAACTAAGATAACAGGAACTTTCTTTCGACGCATATCACTATGCAACAAAGCTAATTTTTCTTCAAGTTTTTGTAGTTTTTTCTTATAATCTTTTTTCCTAATGTCCTTACTTAGATCAATTCCTTCTAAAACATGGGTTCTTACCTCTTCAATCGACTCTACTTCATTAGGATAAGTAGCCTTCACTACTTCGGTATTCCCTATACGGGTAACTTGATTCTGTGCTTTGGCAATCTCTTTACGCTTTAACAACTCTTCTTCTAATCTTGCTACAACGTTCTTCATGATCTTCACTTGTGCATATTGAAAATCCATTGCTTCAATTATACTCCAAGGAGCATACATAGTGTCTGTATTCTCAAGCATCTCGTTGTTCATCTCTAGGTACTCTTTATAATGCTTATTCTGCCTAAGATCACGTGCTTTCACTCGCCAAGCCGTTTCCTTGGATTTCATTAACTTCTCGAAACGTTTCTTTTGCTCTTTCTTTGTGATATATAAGAAAAACTTGATAATAACCATTCCATCGTCTGTTAATAGTTTTTCAAAGTTGTTTATATCGTCAAATGCGCACTCTAATTCCTCTTTGGTGGTAATCTTATCAATTCGATCATTCAATACTCTTCTATACCAACTTCGATCAAATAAGGTAATTCGTCCTTTCGCAGGAAGTTTGGAAAAGAAACGACATAGATATGGTCTCCTTACTTCTTCTGCCGTATGTCTTTGAATGGAATACACCATGAATCCTCTTGGATCGAGTGGCTGAATCAATTGGTTAATCATCGTTCCTTTTCCAGATGCGCCAAAACCTTCGAATACGATAGTAATTGGAATCTGTTCAGTCTTGCAAGCTCTCTGTAAATATGACAGTCTTTTTGATAGTTCCTCAATAACTGCTTTTGATTCTTTTTTACTTAATTTTTTATCTAAATCAATCTTTTCAAGCATTTTAACTAATATGCTCCTTTCCAAAGTAGGTCGAGTATTTTTTCAACCTAACCACTCTTTTATCCCTACTTAAAGGATTAACAGAATGACTTAAACTATTCACCATTCCTTCCTGTTTCCACAAATGGGCCTTTTCTTTTCTTATCCTCATACAATAAATCATCCGCTTGTTCCATAAGTGAGTTTAATAATAACCCCTCTTTCACTTCAAATGCATAAACACCAACTGATGCCGTTACCTCATATGGTTTGTTCATTCTATCACTAAACTTTTGAAGATTAATTTTAACCTGCCTTTTTATATTCTCTCCCTCTCCATAATCCGAGACAAGTTTTGCCCCTACGAACTCGTCTCCACCGATTCGACCTATCATACCGCTCTCACCAAGTGTTTCTTCTAGAGCCAAGGCACATATTTTTATTGCAAAATCGCCTTCTTCATGGTTATATCGATCATTTATCTGCTTTAAGTAGTTTAAATCTACATAAATAATAACGGCTTTCGCTCCTAAGTTATTCTCTTTTGCAAGAAGTTTTTCAACACTATTAATAAAACCTCTCCGATTAAGTAATCCTGTCAGCTCATCCTTATTAGAGATATCATCCAATAATAGATTCTCTGCTTTTAACTTATGTACCATTTCCTCTTTATCTACCAATAATTTTTCTTGAACAGCGAATAAACCCATTATCTTTATAGCTATACTAATTTGGTAGCAAACCATCTCCAGGTAATGAAAGTATTGATATGGTAATTCACACATTAATATTCCATATTGTAGTTCTCTTGAGTAAATATCAATAATAATATAGGTTCGTCTTTCTTTATCTAAATACGAATTATTAAATATCTCATCAATTGACAATCTCTGTTTTGATCTTGGTATTTCTACAACTTCCTCACCAATACGATATGATCTTAAATAAATAGCTTCTGGTAAAGTCCACGTATGATTCTCATGATGCTCGCTAGGTTTACTTAATAGATACATATAACAACTATTAATATTCGCTATCGTAAATGCCTCTAAAAAATTAGCATAATTGTAGACATTACTATTCCCAAACATCAACATATCACGATTAACAATATTCATTCTGTGATTCATGTGTATCATATCTTGCAGTTTTTTCTTATAATCTTCAGCATTTTCTTGTCCACTGGCTATATTTTGTTCTGAAATACCACTAGTTGACTCTCTCAATATAAACTTAGTTGCAACAATTATTTTTCTAGTTTCAGAAAAATTGCAATCTTCTAATATAGCGTGTGCCTCTATCACCGCACGATATCCTAGTATAGAAGCATCTGCTCTTACAGTTGCCAAAGGTGGTTTCATGTAAGCAGCTTCTTCAATATCATCAAATCCTAATATGCATATATCTTTACCTATCTTACGATCTGATAAAGCTAATACATCATAAACTGCCAATGCCATTGCATCATTCGCACATACAATAGCATCTAAATTAGGATTATTAGCAATAAGTATTTCGGCAGACTCTTTACACTTCTCACTTAACTCGCCTCTAACAATCAATTTTTCATCAATTGGTATTCCATTTTTCTTTAATACTTCTTTGTACACATCTAGCCGTTCTCGTGCATCAGAATTTTGCCTTGTTCCTGCAAGCATTCCAATTTGGTTACAACCTCTCACGTTAATAAGATATGTTAAGCCATCTCTAAAACCAGATACATTATCATATTTAACACAAGAATACCCTGCAACATCTGAAGCTATAAGTAATACCGGTATCCCATCAAAACTATTAAGAACTTCCATACATCTTTCTTCTGATGACATATAGCCAATGCTACTTAAACAGATCAATAACATATCTAACGCCTTTGAATTTGCATAGGATAATAATACATTATATTGATATTCGTATTTTTGCTTCGGGTCTTTTTTATCAATTTCACATCTGTCTAAATACTTTACAGGAAAGATAAACAGATCATCTCCTGTAATTTCTACTGCATCCATTGCTCCTTTGCATACTTGATTTGAAAAAACATCTTCTACATTCCCCACAATTAGCCCTATACGATATCTTTCCTGCCTTTTCTCCATATAACCCTTCCTTTTAAAAAAAGGATAGAGATTCATTTATCTCCATCCTTTTTATAATTAAAAATATTTTTTATTGCCCCATAGATTACTTTTTTTCAAATCTACATACTCATTATAAGCTTTCTCTAGAATCTGTTTTTCATTCGAAAACTTTAATAAATGATATGCCTCATGAAACTTATAATACCCTGAGTCCATAAAATACTCTTCACGTTGTGGTTTACTATAATAACTGTCAGACATCATTAGATACCAATGCACATCTTTTGACACCAAATCTGAAGGTGTATTAAAGGTGTATTGACTCTTTCCAACATACTTAATGATACTAGTATCTACTCCAGTTTCTTCCTTTACTTCACGGATAGCAGTTTCTTTATATTCTTCCCCCTCTTCTACTGTCCCTTTCGGTAAAACCCAACCTTCATACTTGTTCTTATAGTTCTTATACAGTAATAATATCTTTCCTCTGAATATAACCACACCGCCACAGCTCGTTGCCTCTATCATCGCAATTCCTCCTGTACTATGGTGTGTCTTGTCCTAAAGATAGTATACCTCTTTTTTTTGTGATTTTCAACCAAAAAATGTGGAAAGTCTTGTTAAATATTACGAACATTTATAGCGCAAGTGAGAATTTCTTATCGATTAAAGTACGTATCCATGATTTTCTTTGCTATTGGAACAGCATAATCACTACCTGTTCCAGCACCTTCTACAATAACACTAACAGCAATCTTTGGGTTGTCTGATGGCGCGAATCCAACAAACCAAGCATGTGAAGATTTACCTGAATTAAATTCAGCTGATCCAGTTTTACCTGCTGCTTGATATCTATTACTAGACAATTTATATGCAGTCCCATCATTTACCACTTCTTCCATCATATTGGTAAGTGTTTGCGCTTCTTTGGCAGTCATTAAGTTTCCGAATGTGGATGGCATATTCTTACTAACAACATTTCCCACATAATTCTCAATATGGTCAACCACATATGGTTTCATTAGTGTTCCACCATTAGCAATAGCACTAACAAGTAATAGATTATGCATTGGGCTAATTAAGGTATTTCCTTGACCAATTGCTGTTTGAGCAGCTAACGTTTTTTCTGATGAAGAATTAAGCGTAAAAGAACTCTTCTTGTAAGGGAATGGTAATGGTAATTCAGAATTGAACAATAATGATTCACTAGTACTTAACCAAGAATTTTTGTTAAGTTTTGTTCCAATATAAGCAAAGGCTGTATTACAAGACTTAGCTAATGCTGTTTCTAAATTAACAGTACCATGTACCTTATTATTGTAACAATTAATCTTCATATCACCGATTGTAATGCTACCCTTACATGTATATTTAAACTTCTTATAATCCGAGTGTTCTCTCATATATTGTAGTGCCGTTACAATCTTGAAGGTAGATCCTGGTGGATATAATCCCTGTGTAGCTCGATTAATTAAAGCAGAATTGTTATCGCTATCATCCACTAAATCATTCCACAGAGAAGTAATTTGATTTGGGTCATAATCTGGCTTTGATACCATCGCTAATACCTTGCCTGTACTTGGCTCTAATACCACTACAGAACCTTTGTGATTACCAAGAGCATTGTATGCTACCTTTTGCAACTCTACGTCTAACGTTGTTACAATGTTGTCACCAACGTTCTTCTTCTCTGATAGCTCATTGAAGATTTTTTCAATTGGATTTGCATTAGATGTTAGCAAATTAAAATTCTCTGATAACTCAATTCCCGTCTTACCTTTGTCAAATCTTCCCACAACATGTACAAATAGATCCTTATAAGGATATACACGTTTACTATTTCCTTTATCATCTTCAATTGTTTGAGCTAAGACTTCACCGTTGTTTCCAAGGATCTGGCCTCTGATAACTCTCTCAGCCAATAAATCTTGACGTTTGTTATAGGTATTATTAATTACGCTCTTACTATCAGCAAACAAAAAATATGAGAAATTAGCAAGTAGCATAACAAACAATCCAATGAAAATATAGGTAACCACCAAGATTTCACGATTCGTACCACGACGTTTTGTTCCTTCCTTTGACTTTTGTACATTCTCATCAGATTCACCTGCTTTACCTTGAGAACTACTTTTTTTGCTTTTCTTCCTCTTCTTTATCTTACTCTCTTTTATCTCCTTAGGTTTTTGTGAATTATCTAATGGATTACTTGATTTTCTTTGCTTGGTGGCACCTTGCATCGTTGTACTTTGTTTGGTTGTACCTTTCTGTCTTGTACCATTTTGACTCGCCGTATCCTTCTTCGAGGTTTGTTGCGGCTTCTGTTGTCTTACAGTCTCTTGTTCTCTATAATCAAAATTATCTTGATTATAATTTTTGTTTCCAAAGAAACCTTCCTCTTCTAAAGATTGCTTTATTATCGTACTATAATCATCTTCATCGTATTCACCAGGTGAATACTCATATGTTTTATTTGATTGGTTACTCGGTTTCTTAGCCATCTGCTTCCCTGGTTGCTGATTCGTTTGCTTATATTTCTTATCTTGTTTGTTTTGCTTATCTTTCTGATTTTTCTTTCCTATCAATTTAATCATCCTCATTCATCTTGGTAAGTAGCTAGATCAAAGATCTTAGGATCTTAAATCAACTCCATCAATCTAGGTTATTTGTTACGTACATACAATCCTTGTATAATACAGAAAATAATAATTGTACTTAATACAGAACTGCCACCATAACTAATTAGAGGTAAAGTAACACCTGTAGATGGTATGAATTTTGTTACCCCACCAATTGTTAAGAACAATTGGAACCCATACACAATACTTAACCCTAATGCAGTTAATTTATAGAAAGTTCGTTTCATCTTCATAGCGATATTAATGAACATAATAAAACAACTAAGACAGATTAAAACAATACAAAATGCTACAATTCCTCCAAACTCTTCCGAGATTGCTGAGAAAACAAAATCACTCTCTACAACTGGTATACTACTTGGTAATCCCTTTCCTAACCCAAGGCCGAACCACCCCCCAGTTCCTATTGCAAACAAGGATTGCGTTATCTGATATCCTTCTCTATCAATATGACTCCAAGGATCTTTCCACGCCAATACTCTAACCCTAACATGACTGAATAACTTATATGCTACGAATGCTGCTGCTGAGCCACCAATTAGTCCTGATACAAGGTAGACAGGGTTATGGGACGCTACATAAATCATCATGAGGTACGTGATAAAGAAAATAAGTGCACCACCAAGATCCTTCTCAAGTACTAATAATATAACATGGGCACCTGCTAATACGGACACTATTATTATTTGCTTAAAATTATTGGCTTTTGATAATAAGGATGCTATAAAGAATACATATAATATCTTCACAAATTCCGAAGGTTGGAAACCAATCCCACCGATATACAACCAGTTTGTAGCACCATATTGTGTTCGTCCAAAAACTAATACCACTAATAGTAATCCAATACCTACAATTGCATATAGAATACCGAGATTCTCTAGTTTTTTTGCTTTATCAATAATGAAAGGAACAACTACGCAAATTGCTATTGATATACTAGCTATAATAAACTGTTTCACTGCTAGAGAAAACGATAATCTTGTTAACATTACAAAACTAAACATTAATAGCATTAACATATTATTCAATATCAACCGTGATAAGTTTCTATATACCACCTTATATATCGATAAAACAATTGCAAAGAAAGCTATCTCAAACATATATAAGATTACAATCTGAGTATCCTTAGTTTCTAAAAACAAGACAAGATAGCAGATAAAATGTATCGTATATAATAACCCTATCTGCTTATTAAATGTACTGCTTTGTCTTCTCTTATCACTGCTACGAAAGACTGTAAAACAATATAGCGTATAGATTGCTAATAAGATAATTATTAGGTATCTTGCTAATTCTATTACTAAATTCTCCATCTGATCACCTACTCTATTCCACGATTATAATGGCCCTTAGTATACGTTCCTTCTGTAATATTAACTTTTCTTGCACCATTTTGTTTGTTACATAAATTAATACAGTCAGATAGTATTGCATTCACTTCATTCTCATTCTCCATAGTAAAATCTAATCGAACTCTTCTAGGTCTTAGTTTTCGAATCTCATCTAACTGATTTAATAGATGCAGTGCTGAACCATTATAAATCGTATTGTAACAAAATCTACAATGTTTCCTTACATAGAAACTCTTTTGTTTACTATCTTTCATCTCGTAATAAGGATTTTCGTCTTCTTGTAATACTTCTTTCCCAGTATGTTTTATACATCCTATCGTACTACTTCGTAAACATTGCGCAGACACCATAAGCGTTACATGACCATAGACAATCATATCAGCATCTGTTAAATCAAGACCTAATAATTCCTTATAATTCAACTCAAGTGATGTGGTGAAATGAGAAACCCCTTGTTCTCTCCAGAATTCTTTAGATTCTTCATTCAATGTGTAGAGATTGGAATCTAATATAATTTCAATCGCTTCATTATTGCCCTCCGCATTCACAATATTCTTCTCTTTTAAGAATGCATATTCTTCAAGGTTTTTGATAACGATACCATCTAATACTTCTATTAGCTCTTCCGTTACGTATAAATCAAACTGATCTTTCGTATCTTTACGAAAGATTGCAGGTAATACCATGTAAAATCTTATATCATGATTTTTTACTTTCTTAGCAATAGCAATCATGTTGCTTCTACTTACTTCATCACAATTCAAATAAATTGCTTCTATTTCAGGATACGCTATTACCGTATCAATTAGCTTAGAATCTTCAAGGTGAACACAAATCCACATTGTTTTATTTGATTTGTCAGATTTATGATTTAACTTACTCACATACTCTTGCTTGTCGGGAACCATTCTTCTATAGCTGTTTAGAATATCTTCCGTTAATACGGTTATTGCTTCACGACGCAATTCATTCAATTGCCCATTCGGAATAAACAATTGTTCCTCTAACTCAATGTCTAAATCCTTAAGATAAAACGACGTCGTGTTCATCTTATTCAATTGTTTTGAGATTTGCTCTGATGTTGCACTTTGTTTCTGTGCCTCCATCGGTTCATCACCAAATACAGTAATGCAATGTTCTCCATTCACATCATAATATTGAAGAGTCAATTGTATCGGACCATTGCGTTTTGCTGTAAATACACCGTCAATGCCTTCTCTTCTTTCCGTTTCGATATATTGTTTACCTATAGTATCTAATAATTCTTGGTTTTTAATTCTATATACTTCCTGCCCAACAAAAACAGGTGTTTTTGCAAAGAAATTAGTACGAATAATTGCTCCCTTCTTCGCGCTATCTTTCAAAGTGAATTCATAACTATCTTTAGCCTTCGGATTGGTAAGACTCTTACGGATCTCTAATAAGTCTTGAGCATGAACATCTTCCGACAACTGAATCCCTGCATTATTGCCTTTAATATTAACGACTTCTCCAACAAGTACCCCATTGTGATTTGGTCTTGTTAGTGCCATCATATCTTTCCCGTTATGATTTACATAATATCCCTTTGTAAAATTACCACGATTATATAGATCCATCAAGTCTTTTTCATCGCGCGCTAAGTCGTCACTATGCTTTTCCATATACGATGTATACTCTTTACGTCCTAATTTTTGATATAAATCAACATATTTACGATATAGGTGTGCAGCTAAAGCTGTATATTCAGGTCGTTTCATACGACCTTCTATCTTAAAGGAGTCAATCCCTGCATCAACCAAATCAGGAATAATGGATAACGTACAGATATCCTTTGGACTAAGTAGATAAGAATCACGTCCTTTGGTTAATTTCTTACCATTGTAATATAAATCATATGGCATACGACACGGTTGTGCACAGCGTCCACGATTTCCGCTTCTACCGCCAATCATACTACTCATTAGACACTGTCCTGAATAGCAATAACATAAGGCACCATGTACGAAGGATTCAATCTCAAGATCCGTGTTCTCACGAATATTCTTAATTTCTTGTAAGTTAAGTTCACGTGAAGTTACTAGTCTAGTCACTCCATAATCTTTTAGTAAATTAGCGCCCTCTGCCATCGTTAATGTCATCTGTGTACTTGCATGTAGTTGTAAATCCGGGAAGTTACGATGTAAGAAATGCATAACTCCCAAGTCTTGAACAATGGCTGCATCTAAACCATGTTCATAATATTTCGCTATATAATTATATAACCTAGACTGTAGCTCGTCTTCCTTCAATAAGGTGTTCACAGTGAGATAAAGCGCCTTATTATGAATATGTGCATAGTCAATGGCTTCCTTCATTCTGTCTTCATCTAGATTATTCGCATACGCTCTTGCACCGAACATATTTCCACCAATATAAACAGCATCACAGGAAGCTGTAACCGCAGCTTTTAAACTTTCAAAAGAGCCTGCTGGTGCAAGTATTTCTATCTTTCTCATGGATTTATCCTTTCCTATATAAACTACATTGTCATTTGCGAAACTCTTCTACATGTCGACAACATATGTGTGTTTTAAGATTACTTTTTATATAATAAAAGCACACATAAGGCAACTGTGCAGGAATAATCATACACAACTTGCTTCTTTCGTGCGCTTTCTTATCTATACCCGATTTCACATGTTCTTGAACATTCAATTGCATTAGATTCAACAACTTATGATTACCTTACTTTTTCTTACTGTCTTCTAATTCTGTCTGTAATTTAATTATTGTCTTTTGTGCTTCATTATATTCGTTATGAAGCTTCTCATATTCTTTTTGTAATGCTTCTAACTTAGTCTGCGTTGCTATTACTTCATGTTTTAAATCAAATAATTCATTACCTTTTACATCAGCTTCTTCATTCATATCTTTTACTTGATTCACTACTTTGAAATAATCGTCCGCAATATTAATTTGCATTAAGATATTACGCATGTCCACATCAAGCTTGTTATAACTTTCCATCATCTTGAACTCTGTGTGTTTTGTATTAATATAAGAGGCTATCTTTTGTAGATAATCTCCGCTTTCGTAACCACTTAATGTGTATCTCTTATTATTAATAATAACTTCTACATCATTCATCGTATTCATGTAATCCGCCCCTTAGATTCTAAACACGCATTCGTGTCATTCTACTCTACTATATTTCAAAATCTACTTCAATTATAGTGGTTTCTTCTTAAAATGACAAGCTATTTCTGCTTTTGCTCAATACCAAAGTGTTTATAGCATAAATCGGTCACCATTCTACCTCTAGGTGTGCGAACTATTAAACCATTCTGTATCAAATATGGTTCATATACATCTTCAATTGTACCTGAATCTTCACCAATGGATGCGGCTATGGTATCTAGACCAACTGGACCACCTGCGAATTTATCCATCATAGTGTATAGGATTTCTCTGTCAATATGATCAAGTCCTAATTTATCCACTTCAAGTAAATCAAGCGCAAAGTTTGCTACTTCTTTCGTAATTCTTCCATCGTATTTAACTTGTGCAAAGTCTCTAACTCTCTTTAATAAACGGTTTGCAAGTCTTGGTGTACCACGAGAACGTTTCGCCATCTCCAAGGCACCTTCTTCGTCCATCTCCACTTTGAAAACCCCTGCTGAGCGCATAATAATTGTCTTAAGTTCCTCAACCGTATAGAACTCCAAACGATGTACAACACCAAAACGGTCACGAAGTGGAGCTGTTAACATACCTGCTCTTGTTGTTGCACCTACAAGAGTGAACTTAGGTAAATCAAGTCGTATAGACCTAGCAGAAGCCCCTTTTCCAATAATGATATCAATCGCATAATCCTCCATAGCAGGATATAGCACTTCTTCTACTTGTCTGTTCAAACGATGAATCTCATCTACAAACAATAAATCTCCTTCTTGTAGATTATTCAAAATTGCTGCCATCTCACCTGGTTTTTCGATTGCTGGACCTGAAGTAACTTTGAGGTTTACATCCATTTCGTTGGCAATTATCCCAGCTAGGGTAGTCTTTCCAAGACCTGGTGGTCCATAAAACAGCACGTGATCTAGTGCTTCTTTACGTTGTTTAGCAGCTTCAATATATACTTTAAGATTATTCTTTGCCTTCTCTTGTCCGATATAATCTTTTAATAATTTGGGTCTAAGACTATTCTCAATCTTATAGTCTTCTTCCATTAACTCTGTTGATATAATTCGTTTCTCCATGCCTATCCTCCGACGGTATTGCTGTTATAATAATGATATCTTTTTCAAACTTAACCTTAGAATATCCTCTGTCTCCATATCTGGCGTAATATCAATTCCTCTAACAGCTTTCAATGCTTCTGTATTCGTATAACCTAGAGCAACAAGAGCTTGTATCGCTTCATTCTTTGCATTCGTTTCAGAAACGGCACTTGGAGAGTCCATCGATACTTTAGATAATTTCTGTTCAAATGCATCTTCTAACTTTAACTTATCTTTTAATTCTAATATTAACTTACTTGCTGTCTTAGCACCAATCCCAGGAGCTTTCGCAATTGCTTTTGCATCATCTGCTAGTACTGCAAATCTTAAATCATCTGGAGAAATCGTCGATAAGATTCCAAGCGCACCTTTTGGCCCAATTCCATTCACCGTTATAAGTAATTTGAATACTTGTAGGTCATCTCTTGATAAGAATCCATATAAGCATAAAATATCTTCTCTAACATAAAGGTATGTATAGATCTTAACCTCTTCTCCTGTGGATGGCAATTCATTCATAACAGATAATGGTACTTTAATATCGTAACCAATTCCACCATTCTCAATAACGATTCCATCTTCATATATACTATCTAATTCGCCCTTTATAAATGATATCATTGTATTAATCCTTTCTCTAAGCCGTTGACTTACTTCCTATATTATTCATAAATTATATCTTGTATAATACATTCAATAAGCCTTTCTATATATTGCTATTATACCGATTCGTATATCTAAAATCAAGCAAATATACACACTTTCCGAATATTTGTTCGATTTTTTTGTTAAGATGGTGCTAAGGAACCCCAGAATCTATTTTCAAACTCAGATAGATTTGCTATCATTATTGCAGGCAGTTGAACAAGGTATTGCTAACCACTCAATTGTTAAGACTCCAAAGCAATTGTTCTTAAAAGCCACTGCACAGGCTTATAGGTACATTGCTAGATCTACATAACACCCTTATGCGCGAACAAACTTGTCCGAAACGGTTTCTATGTAACTAGAAATCATAAGTTCGCCATAAACCTCTCCTACGCATATAGCACGAATTTGAATCCCTTGCAAATTCGTGCTATTCATGCATAATGAACTTTATTTTAGAAAAACTAACAATTTAATTCAATTTAATATATTTACTATAGACGTTCCGCGCTTTTTCTTATATAATCCATTACAGTAATATGTAATAGAACTAGTCAGTAACTTCATGATTAGGAGGGAACGTTATGTCAATTAAATTTAATAAAATAAATATTCAACCTATTTTTACTTCTCTTAGAAAGATCCGTCATCAAATGAATGATTTAACCTATACTATACTTTTGATGATTTGCTCAACTACGATTGCTTTCTTATTTTTTTTCTCTTCTGAGAAGAATACTGCCAATATAACATTAGTGTATATACTTGCATTAATACTAACGGCTAGGTATACCAATAGCTTCCTTTATGGGATTTGCTCCTCTTTAATATATGTAGTATTAGTAAACTGTTTTTTTACTTATCCTTATTTTAGAATCGATTTTACCTTATCCGGTTATCCAGTTACATTTATCGTAATGCTTGCAATTACTTTAACAACTAGTGCTACTACTTCCCATCTACGAATTCAATCAAAATTATTATCAGAACGAGAAGAGATGTTACAAAAAGCTGATAAAGAGAAAATGCGCGCAAATCTGTTACGTGCCATATCTCACGATTTGAGAACTCCATTAACAAGTATAATCGGAACATCAGCAAATTACCTAGAGAGCAATACTCTATCTGAAGAAGAAGCAAGGGTACTCTTACAACATATCTACGATGATTCAACATGGCTGTTACATATGGTTGAAAACTTATTATCAGTTACTAGAATCCAAGATACTAATACGAAAGTAAAAAAGACCGAAGAGGCTATTGAAGAGGTTATATCCGAAGCTATTAGTCGCTTCAAAAAAAGACAACCAATTGCTAGATTAGAGGTTAAAATACCTGATGAGTTACTCGTTGTCCCTATGGATGCCCTACTCATTGAGCAGGTAATTATTAACCTACTAGAAAACGCATGGGTACATTCACGTAGCTCGTATGCAATTACTTTATCCATTACTCATAATGAGAAGGAAGTTGCTTTCCATATTAGAGATTACGGTATCGGTATTCCATCAGAACATGTTTCAACAATTTTTGATGGAATGACAGCCTCCAATTCAAAATCCATAGATGGACATAGAGGAATGGGAATTGGTTTATCAATATGCAAAACTATAATAGAAGCGCACAGAGGAACAATCACTGCTATGAATTGCAATCCAGGTGCTGAATTCATATTTACATTACCTAAGGAGGATGCCTATGAATGCTAAATTTACTGTATTAATAATTGAAGATGAAGAAAATATTGCCAGTTTTATCAAGAACACATTAATAAATCATGATTACAAAGTGCTCCTAGCTTATACTGGACAACAAGGGTTGTCTTTAATTAATTCGCAATGCCCCGATATTATATTACTTGACTTAGGACTTCCCGACATGAATGGAACTGATATCATTAAAAGTGTCCGTAGTTGGTCAAGCAATCCAATAGTCGTTGTATCTGCTCGCACACAAGAATACGAAAAAGTTGAGGCTCTTGAACTTGGAGCAGATGATTATATAACTAAACCATTTGGAACGAATGAATTAATTGCCCGTATTAGAACTTCTCTTCGTCATAGTAACCGACTCTTAAAGGATTCTCCTCTGTACAAACGTCCATATCAATGTGGAAACTTGTATATTGATTTTCTGAAACGAGTTGTTATGATTAATCAACAAGAAGTTCATCTAACTCCTGTAGAATATAAAATTGTCGCACACCTTGCACAAAATTCAGGAAAAGTAGTAACCCATTCCTCCTTAATGACATATGTTTGGGGGCCTTATACGGATACTGACAACAAAATCCTTCGCGTCAATATGGCAAACATTCGTAGGAAGCTAGAAAAAAATCCAGCTGAGCCAGAATATATCTATACAGAAGTTGGTATTGGCTATCGTATGAAAGAAGATGAATATGCAAACTAATCGATTACTTTCATCTAAAAAAAGGACCTGAGTTTTATATTCAGGTCCTTTTTTTCTATATATTTTCGTTCAATATTTTCGTTCAATATTTTTATTTATTTACACTACTTCTACTTTGATCATATTCGTTGTTCCAGACATTCCAATTGGAACACCGGATGTAATTACAATAACATCACCTTCTTCAATGTATCCCATTGCTTTCGTCGAAGTGATTGCATGTTCAAACAATTCGAATACTTCCTTCTTTTCTTCTAGTAAAACAGGTTGAACTCCCCACGATAGATTCAATTGTCTACTTACTCTATCTTCTGTAGTACATCCAATAATACTGCAAGAAGGACGATAACGAGAAATCATCCGAGCAGATGTACCTGATTTTGTTACTGTTACAATTGCTTTGGCATTTAAGTCTAATGCAGTTGTACAAGTGGCATGACAAATTGCATCGGTAATGTTTGGATCAGCATTCCTGGTATTTGTGAAGAAACGTTTTCTATAATCAATATCCGACTCTGCCTTAATCGCTATTCTAACCATAGTTTTTAGTGCTTCAATTGGATAATTACCTGCAGCTGTCTCTCCGGATAACATAATAGCACTTGTTCCATCGTAGATTGCATTAGCGACATCTGTTGTTTCTGCTCTAGTAGGTCTAGGATTCTTCATCATAGAATCAAGCATTTGCGTTGCAGTAATAACTTGCTTACCAGCTCCATAAACTTTCTTAATAATCATCTTCTGAATTACTGGAACATCCTCAAGAGGTATCTCTACACCCATATCTCCTCTAGCAATCATAATTCCATCGGAAACTTCAATGATTTCATCGATATTCTCTACACCTTCTCGATTTTCAATCTTTGAAATAATATTGATGTTACTACCATGATTCTCATTTAACAATGCTCTGATCTGTAAAACATCTTCTGCTGAACGCACGAAGGAAGCTGCAATAAAATCAACCTCTTGGCTAATACCAAAGATAATATCATCCTTATCCTTTTGACTCATATAAGGTATTGTAAGATGACTATTAGGCACGTTCACCCCTTTATTACTAGATATATATCCTTCATTCTCAACTTCACACACTATGTTCTTACCTTCTAAGGCAACAACTTTTGTTTCAATCAAACCATCATCAAAAAGGATTTGCGAACCAATCTCAACATCCTTATATAAATCTTTATATGTGATACTAACACCATCTTCATTGCCTGGAGTCACATCATGATATAAACGAAATAATTGTCCTGTATGCAAGCAAATCTTATCTTCCTCGAATTGCTCTAAACGTATCTCAGGTCCTTTTGTATCTAACAACATTGCTACTGGCTTGTTATGCTTCTCTCTTGCTTCACGCAATATTCGCATACGATTACCATGTTCTTCGTGATCTCCATGTGAGAAATTAAATCGTGCTACAGCCATTCCTTCTCTAACTAAAGCTTCAATTACTCCATCCTTTTCTGTAGCTGGTCCCATTGTACAAATAATCTTCGTCTTTCTCATGATGACTTGCCTCCCTGCTAAAATCCCAATTTAATTGGTTATGCATTACTATTCTTATCTATTTACTTTTAACAACTACCTTTTTTTCTTTTCTTAATTCCCATATACACCATACAATACTAGCTATACATACAGAAGAATAACAACCACTTATTAACCCAAAGAACATTGGCAAAGCGAATTCTGTTATGGATGTTATGTGGAATATATAAGAAGCAATTAATATAATTAATATACATAATCCAGTCGTTACTGAAGTATTGATAGATCTACGTAATGTCTGGGAGATACTCTCATTAACAAGTGTGATTTTACTCATCTTAGATCTTAACTTACCGTTTTCTCTAATACGGTCATATAATACAATTGTATCATTAATTGAATAACCAATAATGGTTAATGTTACTGCAACAAATGCATCATTTAGCGGAATCTTAAATACTACAAAAGAAAAGAATACAATTAACACGTCATGTAGTAATGCTACCATTCCAGTTATACCTGCTGCCAAACCATGTATTGATGAGAAACGAATCCATACATACACAATAATAAACACTACAGATAATAGGATAGCTATTCCAGAATTTTTTAGTGCTTTTGCCCCGATATATGGTTCTACGGCATATGTTTGTGCTAATGTTGCATCAAACGTATTCAATGATTCAGTTATAGCATTCTGTTCTTTTGGTGTAATACCACCATTTCCTGCAAGTGTTATAACGATTTGTTTCTCGTTACTTTGTCTGTCACTTGAGATTTGAACAGTTACGGGTCTGTCTGTTGTTGTTGAAACTGCATTTTTAACATCATTCGTATTAACTTCACCATCAACCGTATAAGTTAAAACAACTCCACCCGTAAATTGTGTATCTAACTTAACACCATTTACAAAACAAAAGATGATACCAATTAATAAAAGAGTTCCAGATAGTAAAGCAAATTTCTTTCTGCTCTCATAAAACAGGCGTATCTTAGTCTCTTTCTTTCTAGCAAAGTATTTTTCTTTATTGAATTTTTTAAAATCTAGTATCCCAATTAATAGATGTTTTGATACACTTACGCCAACTAGTAAGTTGAATATCATACCCATTAATAAAGTATAACCAAAACTCAACATGGAACCAGAACCAAAAATCATAAGGATAATAGCTACAATTGCTGTCGTAAGGTTACCATCAAGAACAGAAGAGAAAGCATTCTTATAACCGTTTCTTACTGCTGCTCGAACAGTTAATCCCTTCTTGATTTCATCTGCAATTCTTTCTGATATGATGATATTCGTATCTACCGCCATACCTAACGAAAGAATGATACCTGCAATACCAGTAAGTGTTAATGTATATTGAGGTACGGATACCGATAATAATTGTAGAGCCATTTGTAAAACTAATGTTAAACAAGCTATAATACCAGGTAACTTATACATAAAGATCATGAACAAACAGATGATTACAAATGCCACTCCGCCTGCCATAACCATAATATGTAATGCCTGGTTTCCTAATGTAGGACTTATTGTACTAAAATTAGTAGTCTTTAATGAGAATGGTAAAGCACCCGCATTAATCTTGTCAGCTAACTCTTTCGCTTCTTTATAAGAAGCCATATTATCAATTACAGCTTTACCACCAGAGATTTTAGTTTTAACAGTTGGATTTGATATACGATCTTCATCCATATAAATTCCCATATTCTGTCCAACCAAATCACCAGTCGCCTTCTCAAACAACGTTGTACCTTTTGTATCAAACGTTAAGCTAACCAAATATTGAGCACCTATACCGGAAGTATCCTGACCGGGTTCCGCGCTAATAATATTCTTACCTTCGATTAGAATATTACCATCTGGGTCACGAAAACTTAATTTAGCCATTTCACCTAATTCGGTAATTGCTTCTTCAGGATTAAACTGCTTCTCACCAGATTTCCAAGGGAATCTCACTATAATGTATCCACCCTCTTTGTCAATGGTTACTTCTCGATCGGAAATATTCTTTGCATCCAAACGAGCTTCTATAATAGTTCTTGCAGAATCCAATTCGGAAGATTTCGGCTTTCTATCCAAGCCGTCCGCTTCAAATATTGCTTCTACGCCTCCTCGTATATCTATTCCATAACGCATCTCTCTTACCGATTTGACAGAATCGCCAATTCCCAAAACTGCAATCGCAACAAATGCGACTATGATTCCTATAAGAATCATAAACTTACTCTTACTAGACTTCACCTTAATGTCCTCCATTCTTATCACGTATGTAATGCCGCTTAGCTACGACATATATTGCATCGCAGATTAATTTTAACACATTCGTTTCTGAACATACGCTAAGATATCGCTAAGTTTTTCCCTAATTTACCCATGCCTTTCTAGCCACTTAACATTAATTTTTTTACCACTAAATATTAATTTCTCTAAACAATTTCCATTTTTTTCTTTTTATGTTATGATGTAATTAATAACGTAAATGATAGGTAGTCTTATCCGATTATCTATCGTCATTAATTATAATTCTTAGGGGGTTTACAATGATATCTATTATTACTAACCAAATCGGATATCGAAGCAAAGACAAAAAGGTAGCCGTATTCCGCGACGTAATTGGCACTACCTTCTCTGTTATTGATTCCCAAACTGGAAAGGAAGTCTACAAATCGACTGTGTCAGGTCCTATAGTCAATGCTTCATCAGATGAGACAATTGTTCTTGGTGATTTTTCTTCTGTTACCACACCAGGTACATACCAAGTAAAAATGGATAGTTATGGTGTATCCTATCCTTTTGTCATTGATCAAGATGTATACAAGCCAATCTTAAAGGATCTATTCCGTATGTACTATCTGCAGCGATGTGGCATAGAAGTATCTAAGGAACTAGGAGGTATCTATTCCCATACTGCCTGTCACACTTCCCTTGCGACGATTTACGGTACAAACAAAGAGATTGATGTAACTGGTGGTTGGCATGATGCTGGTGATTATGGGCGCTATATCGTTGCTGCTGCGGTTACTGTAGCTGATTTACTCTATGCGTATGAGTGTAATTGTACTATTTTTGAAAGAAATTTTAATATACCTGAAAGTAATTCTAAAATCCCTGATTTGCTAAGTGAAATTCGTTACGAACTTGAATGGATGTTAAAGATGCAAGATCCTGATACAGGGGGTGTATATCATAAAGTTACATGTGCCACATTTCCTGGTTTTGTTATGCCAGAAGAAGAGAACGATATGCTGATTGTTGCTCCCGTTTCTGTAACAGCTACTGCTACTTTTGTGGCATGTTTAGCACTCGCTATTCCTTTTTATAATACTTATGATAAAGACTTTTGTAAAACATGTTTTCTCGCTGCTTCCAAAGCATGGGAGGCTTTAGACAACTTACATATAGGAGATGGCTTTAAGAATCCAGAAGGAATCGTAACTGGAGAATATGCAGATATCACTGACACCGATGAATTATACTGGGCTGCTGCTCAGATGTATAAGTTAACCGGAGACCCACTATATCATGAAGCCTTTAAGAACCTTGTAACCAATACCGTATGGCACGGTTATGGTTGGGAAGATGTTGGTAGTTTTGGTAACCGAGCATATCTTACTGCAAACTTTCCAATTGATAATGATATAGTAGAGAAGATAACAACTTCTATGAAAGCTCACGGTAAACACTTGTTAGATGCATCGTTAAGTGATGGTTATGGTATATCTCTTGGAACAAACTTTGTTTGGGGCAGCAATATGGTAGTAGCGAATAATGGAATATCCTTATTAGATTCGTATTACTTAGCTAAGGATAAAGCTTATAAATTTGCCGCAAAAGCACATCTTGACTACCTATTAGGCAAGAATCCTATGGCAATTTCATATGTAACGGGACATGGTACCACTAGTCCAACCAGTCCCCACCATAGACCAAGTGTTGCAAAGAAAAAACCAATGCCAGGAATGCTCGTAGGGGGACCAGATGATGGTTTACACGATCCTCAAGCAGTTGCTGCTCTTACTGGCATGCCTCCTGCCAAATGCTATGTTGATCACTATGATAGCTATTCCACTAACGAAATCACAATATATTGGAATGCACCACTTATCTACTTACTTGCAGAATTCATGTAGATTTCAATCTAAAAAGGCATAATAAACACCTCCAAGTGCCAGTCTGACCAACAACCACTTGGAGGTGTATAAAATGCTAACTAATTTTATTAAGCAAATCTGTCCCACGTGAGGAGATGAGACAAAACGAATCCGAAATTATAACTTCTCAAAACGTCCCCTAGATACAGATAAGCGTCCTTCACTCATATATTGAATTACTTCATAAGAAGATATGCCTAGTGCTTCCGAAATCTGAATCGCATTGCTGTTTGGATACTTCTTAAGATAATCATAAATCGCGTCAAAGAAAAGATTGTCTGTATTCTCGCAAGCTCCACATGTATACTGCTTTACTCGTGATTTGAATACTTTTCTACAATGTTTACATATATTCGTATACATGTCTCCTCCTTATAAGTTACTTCTGCTCTGCTAACACTAGTTCTCTAAGCTTCGGATTAAAGTCTTGTATTCTAAGCATTGCTATCTCATGTTTATAAGGTGCATATGTCTTCTTAGGGTCCTCTACGGATGGAATATAAGGAGTTTCTAATATCTTAGGAATTGACTCAAATTCTGGATGATATACAATTTTGTGGATGGCATCAAAACCAATATGACCGAAACCAATATTTTCATGTCGATCTTTTCCTGCACCTCTTGGATTCTTGCTATCATTGATATGGAAAACTGCAATCTGATCTTTTCCAATAATTTTATCAAACTTATCAATTACACCATCAAAATCATTAACGATATCAAGACCACTATCATGTACATGGCAAGTATCAAAGCATATACGAAGTTTATCATTGTGATGTACTCCATCATATATACGAGCAAGTTCTTCAAAGTTTCGGCCAATCTCACTTCCCTTACCCGCCATTGTTTCTAAGGTAACATACACTTCTGTATCACTTGTAAGAACCTCATTCAAACCTTTTATTATTTGACTCGTTCCAATATCTTCACCTGCCCCAACATGCGCTCCCGGATGAAGCACTAGGATTTTACTTCCCATAGCCTTAGTTCTTTCTAATTCTAGAGCTAGAAAATCAACAGCAAGTTCAAATGTTTCCGGCTTAACACTATTACCGAGGTTAATAATATATGGAGCATGGATAATTAAATCCTGTAATCCATGTTCTTTCATGTATGCTTGGCCTGCTTCTATATTCAATTCGCTAACAGCTTTTCTTCTTGTATTCTGAGGAGCTCCTGTATAAACCATTAAAGCATTCGCTCCATATGATGCTGCTTCTTTTGCCGATCCAAGAAACATCTCTTTACCACTCATTCCCACATGGGAACCTATTTTTAATTGATACTCATTCATAATTACACCTAATTTATTACCTTTCTATTGTAACGCTGTACATTTCGATTTACATTTGAGTTGAGAAGATATTCAGAACACTCTGGTAAATCTTAAGTCCCAATGGTCGATTTTTCCACTCTGCGTATGTTACCTCTTTACACTGTTTTAAAGTCATGGTAAAGTCAGCTTTGATATCCCCAATTATCTTTTTATCTGACATGAAGACACCGCATTCATAATGAAGATAGAAACTTCTATAATCCATATTAATGGTACCTACAACACCACAGTTTTCATTAATTATGGACTTTGCATGGATAAATCCAGGTGTATATTCATAGATCTTAATGCCATTCGCTAATAAGACACCATAATTGTAATTCGTAAGAATCTTAACATGCTTCTTATCCGGTATGAATGGTGTAATAATTCTAACATCAACACCGCTTCTCGCTGCCATAATAAGGGCAAGCTGCATATCTTCCTCAATAATAAGATATGGTGTCGAGATGTATAGGTAATCATTCGCATAATGTATGATTTGCTTATATATGTTTTCAATTGGATTACTCGGATTATTCACCGGTCCATCTGAGATAACGCAAGCAAAAGTCTGATTTGCCTCGAACTCGATAGTTGGTTTATAAATCGAATAATCTAGATATTCTCCTGTACTAGCAACCTCCCACATCTGTAGAAATGTTACTGTCAGCCCCCATACTGCTTCACCAAATACTCGAACTGCAGTATCTTTCCAGACACCAAATCTCTCTATCAAATTCGCATATTCGTCAGCAATATTCATACCTCCAGTATAACCAATATTACCATCAATCACAACTATTTTCTGATGGGAACGATAATTCATAAATAATTTGTCTGTATATTTGTGGATTGGATTAAATACACGTACTTGGATTCCTTCACTCTCAAGCATCTTACTAAAGTTCTTTGGTGTCCGAATCATAGCTCCAAAGTCATCATATAGGAACTTAACTTCAACGCCTGCTTTTATTTTTTCTAAAAGGATAGAATGTAGTTCATCCCACAAACCACCTTCGGCAACAATGAAGAAGTCAATAAGAATAAACTTCTTAGCATTACGAATATCATCAAACATTGCATCAAAAGTATCTTCACCCATTGGGTAATAAGTAATACTATTATTTTTAAACATCGGAAAACCTTCTGACACCATATAATTGGAAACTCGTTCAATTTCTTTATAATCTTCGCGAATTTCTTTTAAAATTGCATCATTAAACTCAAAAAAAGTATTACCTCTCTCAATTTTGGCTCTAATATTATTCGTTAACCGCTTATTAGCCGTGGACTTTCCCCATAGGGCGAACATAACATGGCCAGAAATCGGGAACAACAATACAATACATATCCACGCGATCTTAAAGGATGGACATCTATTGTCATTCATCAATGCTATAACTACTAGAAAACTCAATACTTCTAGTATTACATAAAAATATACAGTAAAACTTCTTAGCCAAAATGACAATCCTATAAGTACTGAGAATTGCATCACTACCAAAATACCGACCAATCCACCTCGCAAAAAACCACTAAGGTGACTTTTACACTTCCCTTTAAGCTCATTAATCTTCATACTCTAATCTCCCACCGTTTATGCAGATATTGTAATCCACTATCATACTTGTAATGTAAGCTTTGATACTGTACAATCGAAGCCTAATTTAGTATGATTGTAATAATAAAACAAATATCAAATCGTAACTATATAATATCCCCTATAATTATATAACTAATCGCTTATTACATCCTTTTGTTTTATCTATTTGTTATTCACCTATTTTCTATTCTTTTTAGTACGCTGCTTTTTATTATTTTTCTTAATTTCTCTTTTATCATGCAAATACGCTCGTACATCTGTTAACATATATTCATTATTTGTCGATTTCATATTAGGGAATGCCTTCAATAAACGACGTTGAATAATATGTATATGATCGGAATGTGTTGCGTACTTTTCTTTCCATGAACGTATCTTTTCTTCAATGTCATTATAACGTCCACTATGATCTATACTACCCTTTGTCTCCTCCATGCGTATTCGTATGTTTTCTAGGAATTCTGCAATATTACCACCTTCAAGCTTTTTACGCAATTCTTCTTTTGATGCATATAATTTACTTTTTTCCATATAAGTCGCAAATTCTTCCCTTAGTTTACGCATATTTGTAAGTTTTTGATTCAGTTTTAAAGTAGAAATAACTGTGGAAACTAAGTCCACTAATATTATCACCATCATTAGGATGGCAAGAATTTCACCAATCCTTCGTGGAATCCTATGTATCAATGAATTCGATAATGGTTTTAGGAATATGGTCATAAGTACGGATAACATTCCCCAGAACAAAGATACGATAGGACATATCCTTCCTTGTAAATTATATCGATAATTACTATAATCCCACCACTTAGCATTGAATATTTTCTCCATAACATAAGAGGTCGTGAACTCTAGTATGGTCGCTAGTATCATACCACCTAGAAAAACCAATAACAAATTCTTAGATACGGGATCTAGAATAATACATATTAACACAGCACCTGCACCATAGATAGGAATTATAGGTCCATTTAAGAACCCACGATTGACAAGAGATTTTCGTTTGACAGACACCAAACAAGATTCATATACCCAACCAAATAAACTATACAATAAAAATGTATAGAATATATAATAGAAATCAAAGCCAAAAACATTAATACTAAACATAGTCTTTCCTCTTTCCTGTAAAATAATAGCTTTATAACATATAAAATTATTTTAACATAAATTGCATAAAAATCCTAGTAGGATAACTATCCTCCTTGTTCCCTTAATACGCTCTTTGTTCTTGCTTGCTATAAATATAAAACCTTGTTATAATCTTCTAAAGACAAATTATGCTTCTAACGTTATTAATATAGAAAGAGGATGACCTATGATAACAATTGAGAAAAAACTATCTACCTCATCTGTTTATTCATTCCATAACCAGATACCTTATGAAGATATGGTATTCTTCGACATTGAAACAACTGGATTTTCACCTAACAATACGATACTATACTTAATTGGTTGTGCTTACTATCGTGATAATTCTTGGAATTTAATTCAGTGGTTTGCAGATGACAATACAAGTGAAAAACAGATTCTTCATTCCTTCTTTGCTTTCATTTTAGATTATAAAGTATTAATCCACTTTAATGGCGAGGGGTTTGATATTCCATACATCCAGAAGAAATGTGCAAAGATTGGACTTGACTATACCTTTGATAATATAACAAGTTATGATATATATAAGAAATTATTACCTTATAAGAAATTGTTTAAGTTAGAGAATTTTAAGCAAAAAACTATTGAGCAGTTCTTGCGAATCCCAAGAAATGATACTTTCTCAGGTGGTGAATTAATTCAAGTATATGCTAATTTCCTTGGTATGAAGAAACTAGAACAACTAAAAAATCGAAATCATGAAGTGTCACCTGTTAAGAATCTCGAAGCTCGTATACAATATAACAATAATGGTACAACCTCAGCATCTGATTCATCTGTATTCCTTCAACAACTTCTTCTACATAACGAAGAAGATGTGCAAGGTATGTTACCACTAACGCAGATTCTTGCATATCGCGACCTATTTACTGACTGTTATCTAAACATTAATGCCTCCATAGAAAAAGACCAACTAGTGATCCATTTCACTCTCTTATCGGCACTTCCTCAAGGTGTTAGTTACGGTACTGATTCCCTTTATTTTAGTGCATATGGTGACCAAGCCATATTAAAAATTGAACTTTACCAAAACGAACTGAAATTTTTCTATGATAATTACAAGGACTACTATTATCTTCCAAAGGAAGATACTGCCATTCACAAAAGTGTTGCCTTCTACGTTGATAAGAACTTTCGAACTCGTGCCAAAGCAGCTAATTGCTACAGTAAGAAAACAGGACGCTTCGTACCTCAATATGAAGAACTCTATACCCCTCACTTTAAGATTGATTATAATGACAAGTTCTCTTACGTAGAAGTTACGGATGAATTTTTGCAAGATTCAGAAAAAATATGTTCATATGTTTCCCATATTCTAAGACAACTGTTAAAATTATAATACTACTTATCTATCAAAAAAGACTCTATTCTTAATCTCTAAGAAAAGAGTCTTTTTCTTTAGTTAATACCCGCTACGTCAGGTACCATTTAGAGTATACCATGCAAAAAAACCCCTACAACCATTGATATATCAAGGTTATAAGGGTTTAAGAAATTATTCTGCAGAGATAATCTCTTTTTTGTTATATGAACCGCAAGCTTTACAAACTCTGTGTGGCATCATTAATTCTCCACATTTGCTGCATTTAACTAAATTTGGAGCAGTCATTTTCCAGTTTGCTCTACGGCTGTCTCTTCTTGCTTTTGAAGATTTATTCTTTGGACAGATAGACATGAGTACACCTCCTTAAAAATATAACTGATTTACTACAATCAATTACTTTGAATTATTGAAGATATCAAGGATAGCTGACATTCTTGGGTCTAAGCTCGTGCTTACGCAATTGCAAGTCCCCTTATTAAGATTCTTACCGCATACATTGCAAATTCCTTTGCAATCATCGGAACAAACAACTTTCATAGGAAAGTCGATTAGAATCTCACCATAGACAAGTTTGTCTACATCTAAATCATATCCATTAATATAATTCATTTCATCTAGTTCCTCGATACGTTCTTCCTCTGTCTTTCCAAAATCAATTTCTTTTGATATGGAGATATCTAGAGTAGTCTCAACGTCTTCGAGACATCTGCTACAAGGAATCATAAGTACAATTATTGTGCTTCCTTCGATTAATAACTTCTTCTTACCAAGGTTGGTAATTGTAAGTTCAAGCGGGTTCTTCACTTTAAATTCGTATGTTTCTCGTCGTAGCCTGAAGTTCTCCAACTCAATTGGAGCTGTTATTCTTTCGACTTTGTCAGGAACTAACATAATCTCTGATAAATTAATGATCATAGTTATCTCCTATCTGTGAACCAGACTTCTCTCACGCTTCATGACACGTTCATGTTTGGGTTATCAACATTATCGCACATCATTAATAAAAAGCGTGAAAACACTTTGTTTCACACCCTTAATATTATACATACTATACCATACTTTGTCAACCTTTAATTTGTCGATTTGTACAGTTGTATGTACTATAATTGCTTCTCTTAATAAGGCAATTATAATAATTAAAAGACTGCGCACATCATATACAGAAGGTTTACAAGATGTAATTTCTATTCTCATGTATCCGCCGTGGCAGTCCTGAATACTTATATAACGAATTAGATTAGGGCTACTGTTTCTCTTGCAATTGCAAGTTCTTCGTTAGTAGGAATAATAGCAACTTTAACTTTAGAATCTGGAGTAGAGATTAAGATGTCATCGCCTCTCTTACTATTATTTTCTTTATCTAAAGTAACTCCAAGGTATCCTAAATAACTAACTACAGCAGCACGAACTAAATCGTCATTCTCACCAATACCAGCTGTGAAAGCAATTGCATCCACACCATTCATAGCTGCAACATATGCACCGATATATTTTGCTACACGGTATGAGAATACAGCAAGAGCTTGAGTTGCAAGAACATTACCTTCTTCCGAAGCCGTTGTTAAATCTCTAAAATCACTTGATAATCCACCTGATAAACCTTGAACTCCTGATTCTTTGTTTAGAATTGTCATGATTTCAGATATGTTTTTACCTTCTTTATTAGCAATGAATTCTATGATTGCTGGATCAAGATCACCACTACGAGTTCCCATTAAAAGACCTTCTAATGGAGTGAGCCCCATACTAGTATCTATTGATTTACCATTTAACACAGCAGAAACACTTGCTCCGTTTCCTAAGTGACAAACGATAATCTTAGAATTGTTGATGTCTAATCCTACGAATTCAGCCATTCTCTTTGATACGAAGCTATGACTAGTTCCGTGGAAACCGTATCTTCTGATTTTATATTTATCATAGTACTCTGAAGGAAGACCATATAAATATGCTTTTGCTGGCATTGTTTGATGGAACGCTGTATCGAATACGGCTACCATTGGTACGTTTGGCATAAGTGCTTTACAAGCGTTGATACCGATTAGATTTGCTGGATTGTGTAATGGTGCAAGATCATTACATTCTTCAATCGCTTTTACAACTTCATCATTGATTACTACTGAATGTGCGAACTTTTCACCACCATGTACAACTCTGTGACCTACTGCACCAATTTCATCAAGGGATTTGATAACACCATTTTCTGGATCAATAAGTGCATCTAAAACCATCTTGATTGCAGTTTCATGCGTTTCCATTGTAACTTCTTTTTCTACTTTTGCACCAGTATTTGATTTGTACTTGAATTTTCCATCGATTCCGATTCTTTCGCAGATTCCCGAAGCTAATGCCTTTTCTGAGTCTGCGTTAATTAATTGATATTTTAAAGATGAACTTCCACAATTGATAACTAATACGTTCATAAAAACCTCCTGTTATAATAGTATATCTAATACTATTACCCTTTTCTGTATGTTCTAATCATGAGATAGTCGCACCAAACAAAATAATTACATGCTCGGTGCGACATTAATTTATAAGCTAATTGCTATATTATTTTGTTGCTGCTGCTTGCACTGCAGTAATTGCTATAACACCTACGATATCATCTGCACAACATCCTCTTGATAAATCGTTAACTGGTCTTGCAATACCTTGTGTAATTGGTCCATAAGCTTCGGCTTTTGCTAAACGTTGTACTAATTTGTAACCGATATTTCCTGCATCTAAGTCAGGGAATACTAATACGTTTGCTTTACCAGCAATTTCGCTTTCTGGAGCTTTTGAAGCACCTACACTAGGAACTATTGCTGCATCAGCTTGAAGCTCACCGTCAATTTTGATTTCTGGATATAGTTCTTTAGCAATCTTAGTAGCTTCAACTACTTTATCAACATCAGCATGTTTTGCACTACCTTTTGTTGAGTGTGACAACATAGCTACGATTGGTTCTTCCTCAACTAATAATTCGAAACTCTTAGCTGATGAACTTGCGATTGCCGCTAATTCTTCTGCGTTAGGATTTTGATTTAATCCTGCATCTGAGAATATGAATGTTCCGTTCGCACCATATTCACAATTTGGTACAACCATTAAGAAAAATGCTGATACGAGTTTCGTACCTGGAGCTGTCTTAAGAATTTGTAATGAAGGTCTTAATACATCTGCTGTTGCATGACATGCACCTGCAACCATACCGTCTGCATCCCCTGCTTTAACCATAGTTACACCATAGAATAAATAATCTTTTGTTAAAAGTTCTTCTGCCTTCTCTGGAGTCATTCCTTTATTCTTACGAAGCTCTACAAGTAAATCTATGTATGCATTCAATTTATCAGATTTCATTGGATCTACAATAGTAGCTTTAGAGATATCAAGTCCATCTGCACCTTTTTCAATTTCTTCTTTGTTACCTACTAAAACTAAATCAGCAATTCCTTCTGCTAAGATTTTAGAAGCAGCTTCTAACGTTCTTCTGTCGTTAGTTTCTGGTAATACAATTGTCATCTTGTTTTGTTTTGCTCTTTCCTTAATAGCATCGATAAATCCCACGATTTTATCTCCTTTCGTATTTGGCAATAGACCGCACATGCTATGCTTATTGTCTTAATCTTGTATACATTATACTCTATATGTTTATTGTATACAAGCACTTTTTTAAATACAATTTATATCCCATAAACAATGTATATCCATTAATATACTTATTACATCATCTTTTGCTAATATAATCTCATTATTATACAACAATCTCGTTTTATTACAATTATTTATTATTATTTACATATCCAATAACTTGTCCCATGCGCATCATTGTTTCATAACCACTCTTTGTATTAATTAACAGTTCATTATCTATTTTTACTTTATGGGAATCTAATAATAGTACAATGCTAGAACCTCCGAACTCAAATCTACCCTTTTCCTGTCCTTTCGTAACTTCTAACTCTTGGTGATAATTTGAGATCTTACCAACCATAAGAGCTCCTACTTCCATCTGAATAATATCTCCAAACTTCTGTGTCTTTATTACCGTATACTCTCTGGAATTTTCTTTATAGATTTTTACGTAGTCGTTGGCAATAGGATTAACCGTATGAAGAATACCCTTAATATGGATATTCTTACCTTTGCATCCATCGACAGGGTAACAATATCTATGATAATCATCAACTGTAAGTCTTACGATAACAAGGTATCCACCTCGATATTGTTTTGCTAATTCTTTATTACGCAGAAGACTTGTTACCGTATAGTTACTATTTTTAATAGTAACTACTAACTTGTCCGATACCTGGTAGACACTTACTTTTCCATCTGATGGTGATATTATTGTATCTTCGCTATCATCAATTGGTCTCTTTTCCTTCTTAATTTGCCTCATGAAGAATTCATTATACGAATTGTAATATTGATCTACGTAATCCTCCAAATCAATCCCATTATTCTTAATAAATGATGGAATCAGTAATGTAGATAACCTAGAATTCAACACCAATCCACCTACTTTTGAAATAATAGGATTTACAAACAGCTTCATAATTCCTCTTCCAACAGGACTGGTATAGATTTCACGTAATAAAAGATCTTGCTTCGTTTCTTTCTCAACTTTATTTCCTTCTAAATCAATATATTTCATACGTGTCTCCTATCCCTTCTTTAATATTTCCATATCTTTCTTCTACTATCTTATACTATTATATTAATCTTGTAAAATACAAAATCACTTTATATTATACGTATTTTATTATTTACCGATATTTAGTCTTCTATAAAAAAGATTCGTAGATTTGTGAATACACACATACTACGAATCTTTAATTTGTCATTATATTATCTTCGTTCTAAAGTAATTCCAATACTTTTAGAAAAATTACAGTTGCGAAGGCAATCATAATAATAGACTCTGATTTACCTGGTTTTTTAACTTTAATATTAAGTAAGAATAACATAGCAATAACCAAGATAACCACTTCTAAAACCGGCAAGAATGTAAATTGGTTACGGAATAAGTATAAAAAAGGTAAGAGAATTGCAACACTTGTAACAGGAAGTCCTTGATATTGTTTACGATTCTCACAGGTCTCTTCTTGACGTTTTTCTTCCATTACGTTGAAGAAGCCCAATCGTATAACAGCTGCTAGCACATATAGGATAATACATAAATTCCCCAACACTCCTGTTGCTCCAAAGGAATATACTATAATTGCCGGAAAAGCACCAAAGCAGATTAAATCGCACAGGGAATCAATCTGAATCCCAAAGCGTTTTTCATCATCCGTTCTGTCCATAGCTCTTGCGATCTTCCCATCAAACATATCACATAATCCCGATATCATAAGGCATACGAAAGCAATTTTGTGGTTATCATTCAAGGCTTGTGTCATTCCATATATGGAAAAGGCTAAACCTATATATGTTAAAACTACTGAAAAATTATAAAATCCTATCATTCTCTTTTCTCTCATCTTGAAATCCTTCCCTCTTTAAAACTTATCATTATAATTCGCCATTTTCTAAGCTTTGTTTGTTCTATAATTGTAGCGAATCTGTACGACTATCATTATAATTGCGCTTATAATTAATAAGCCATAATAACTAATCCCTCTACTTAATAACATCCCTGGCATAATTAAAGATCCCTTAAAAATCTTCCTAAAAATAATAAGGAACAGATTCTCACTCACTCCTATCCCACCAGGCAATGGTAGCATATCAACAGCAATTGAAATGGCCGATTGTAAAGCAACGATATCAACCACTCCATATTCTGATAATCCGAATGAACGGTATACAAAATATGTAACTAAAAACATGGCAATTCTTTGCACAAATGTGATTAAAAATACATTCACCATGATTTTCTTATTGCTATTTAGAAATAAGGCACCCTCGTTGTATCTTGAAAATGCAGTATCTGCTTTTTCTACCGTTTTTTCTTTATTTTTTATTATATTTCTCGAAGCAAAGAACGAAATTAACTTGTATACTAGCTTACGTACCGTTTTGGTGCGAAATATAAGCATAGCCAACCACAGAACAACTACTATATTCATAACAATTCCAAAATATAGGAAGTATACATTCTTCCCCAAATAATGAAATACAATTTTTTTCTTTATCGTTAGAACCATCATACCAAGAATAATAAGTATGGATTTATACGCTATCGTTACTTCTAGTAACACTAATGATGCAACACCCAAATTTGCTTTATCTTGTTTCATATAGTATAACTGAGCCGGTTGTCCACCAGTTGCACTTGGTGTTATGCAACTAAAGAAGAAACCTATGAATGAGTACTTAATACAACTCCTTACCCTTGTGGGGCTGTCAAGTTTTCTCATCATATAGTGTATAATTACTGCCTCACAACAAACAAAAAATATAACCGCAGCGAAGCCTAACACGATATAAAACGTATTTGCTCTTCTAATACTATCAATTATTAGTGGCATTTCCTGATCTTTTAGCAGTAGATAAAAGGTAATTCCTACGATAAACAAAAAGAATATAGCATTGCATATATTTTTTTTGTTGTTTTTTTTCATAGCACTCCTTCACATATTATTCCATACGACATTTATGATTCACTTTTTCAAAAAAACGTTGAAATGGTTTATATAAATCAGTCTTCTTACTAACAAAAAAGCAAAATTCAGCTAGTGCAATTCCACCGATTGCATCAACATAGTAATGTTGTTTTGTAACTTGTGTTGATATGACAACCAAGATAGCAAACACTAAGGAGAACAGCCGATATACCTTTGGAATCTCTTTCTTTTGTCTCACTCCAATATAACAGAACCAACTCACACTACAATGTATAGAAGGAAACAAATTCTCCGGTGTATCCGTTAGATAGATAATTCGTAGAATAATATCTCCAATTGAATTGCCTGTTACTTCAGGCCTTACATTTGTTGTCGGCATGGCAATAAACACCACTGCACATATAATGTAGGATAAATATACGGCGAACAGCGTTTCGTAAAAATGTTCTTTATTAATTCGTGTAAGTAATATAAAATTAATAATCCAAAACAAATAACAGCCAAGATAAATCAAGGAAAACCACGATATCACAGGAACACTTCGATCAAAATCCGTTGTGAAATCATAATGGTACCTTCCTTTAATTAGAAGTTTTGAGCCTTCGTAAATAATTGTTTCCAAAGCGAAAGAACCTAACAATGGTATAATGGCATAGAAAGGACATAAACGCCCAATTGTTTTCTTCATAAGATTTTTCATTATGTACCCCTATTAATCACACTAGTTGAATCCACACAGCTCGAATCATTTCCAATTTTATATTTATAAATTATGAATAAACTTTATATAACTTTTATAAAGTATAGCATTGTTTTTAATATAAGTAAAGTTTAACATTAGTTTTACATTTAATTGTAATAAATCCGTAATATTTGAATAGGAGTGAAAACGTTCTAAAACCGATATAATCATTGACGTATTACCAAATGAAGGATAGAATTATTATACTATACCAATCATAAGGAGCTATATAACCATGGAAATTGTAGGATTAATAACTGAATACAATCCTTTTCATAATGGACATGCCTATCATATACAAAAAGCCAAAGAAATCACGAATGCCGATTATGTCATCGTGATCATGAGTGGTAACTATGTTCAAAGAGGCACTCCTGCTATTATTGATAAGTACTCTCGCACTTCAATGGCACTAACGAATGGTGCTGATATTGTAATCGAATTGCCTGTTATCTATGCTACGGCAAGTGCGGAAACGTTTGCAGCAGGAGCTGTACGTATATTACATGATCTTGGTATCGTTACTTCCATCTGTTTTGGTAGTGAATGTGGTGACTTAACATTACTATCTTCCATTGCTAGGGCATTATGTATTGAATCAGAGGATTTCAAAGATTCCATTCAGGAATATCTACGTCAAGGAGTATCTTATCCTATAGCTAGAAAACAAGCGCTCCTTAACACATCTGCGTTATCTGGCTATACCACCCAGCAAATTGAGCAAGTAATTGAATCCTCTAATAACATACTTGGAATAGAATACTTGAAGGCACTATATCGACTATCTAGTGACATTGTTCCCTATACCATCTTACGCGAAGGAAGTGGCTATAATGATCTAACCTTAGATACCACATTCTCATCCGCAAGTGCATTAAGAAAATGTTTACAAACACCAACCGATTATGAGGCTCTGAAAAGACACATGCCTGCAACCGCATGTGATATATTAAAATCCGCAATAGATAAAACAGCTCCTATCTTTGAAGATGACTTTTCAGATGTCTTACTCTATCAATTATATACCAGTTCAAATGAGAGATTATCAGAATATCTAGATATGAACGAAGATTTAGCAAATCGCTTATTAGAACTTACATTAAAGCATCATAAATTCTCTGATTTAGCAGAATCGCTTAAATCAAAACAATATACACTTACCAGAATGAACCGTTCTCTGCTACACATATTACTTCAAATTACCACTTCTGAAAGTAAAGAAGTCAATCCAATTACAACATCTATGTATGCTAGATTACTTGGTTTTAGAAAAGAAGCCAGTTCGTTATTAAAGCTCGTACGATTACATGGAGAGATTCCGATTATAACTAAGGTTGCTGATGCAGAGAAATTATTAGATAATACGCAATATAAACTTTTCAAAAAAGATTTGTTCGTTACTCATCTTTACAATCAAATTGTTGCCACCAAATTTAATACTACCCTACCGAATGAATATAAGAAGGGACCAATTCGAGTATAACTTACTTGAAAATGAGGAGAATTAACATGACGATCAACGAATACCAACAACTAGCTATGAGAACTCTTAATCCTAACCTATCAGAAAAAGAAGTCTTAATTAATGGTGTTATGGGCTTATGCGGAGAATCTGGTGAGGCAATTGACATCGTAAAACGTCATTTGGCTCAAGGACATGAACTAGACAAAGAACATCTTGCAAAAGAATTAGGAGATATAGCGTGGTATCTAGCGGAAACTGCCACTGTTCTAGGATATAGCCTTGAAGATATCTTACAGATGAATATAGATAAACTTAAGAAACGCTACCCAGAGGGATTTGATACAGAAAAATCCATTCATCGCCAAGAAGGCGATATATAAAAGACAATCTTCATGGTTTTGAAAGCACGTATATTATATCCGTGTTCCAAAACCATGAAAGATTGTCTTTAATGTTACGTATTGTTATATCCGTTGTTCAAGCTATTTAGTAAGTTCCTCTAACTCATCTACTAATTCTTCGAATAAAGCAAGTGCTTCATTAATTGGATCTTTGGAAGCCATATCAACCCCAGCCCCTCTTAATAGAGTAATTGGATCTGCAGAACTTCCTCCACGTAAGAAGCCAATATAATCTTCTACTGCTTTTTCTCCTTCTTTTAAGATCTTACGAGATAATGCGATCGCTGCTGAGAAACCAGTAGCATATTGATAAACATAAAACGGTGTATAAAAATGTGGTATCTTCGCCCATTCCATATCAATTTCAGAGTCAATAACCATATCTTCTCCATAGTATTTCACATTAAGATCGTGATAAATCTTACATAAAACTTCTGAAGTTAAAGCTTCTCCTTCTTCTGCCTTCGCATGCGCTAACATCTCGAATTCTGCAAACATTGTTTGTCTGAATACCGTACCTTTGAAACTTTCAATAAAATGGTTAACAAGATAAGCTCTTTGCTTCTTATCATCAATTTTATTTAATAGATGTTGAATTAATAAAGCTTCATTACAAGTAGAGGCTACCTCTGCAACGAAAATCTTATATCCTGCATATGGATATGGTTGAGTTTCGTTTGAATGATACGTATGAAGCGCATGACCCATCTCATGAGCAAGTGTGAATACATTATCTAGGTTTGGATGGTAGTTAAGCAACACATATGGATGAGTACCATACGCTCCCCATGAGTATGCTCCACTTCTCTTTCCTTCATTTTCGTATATATCAATCCATCTATTATCAAATCCCTCTTTTAATAAGTTGATATAACGTTCCCCTAGTGGAACAAGACCTTCTAGTACCATTTCTCTCGCTTGGTCAAATGTATACTTCATATCAACATCACTAACTAATGGTGCATATACATCATACATATGAAGTTCATCAACACCTAACAATTTCTTTCTAAGTGCTACGTATTTGTAGAATTTAGGTAGGTTCGCATGAATAGTATCAATTAGATTTTTATATACCTCTACTGGTACATCTGTATCATCTAGATACATTGCTATTGTGCTATCGTACTTCTTAGCTTTCGCTGCAAACATAGATGCTTTGACATTAGAGGCAAATAAAGATGCAGCGGTATTTTTCATAGAACGATATGAACTATAAACACTTTCAAAGGCTTCTTTACGAACTCTTCTATCTTTGCTTTCCATATATGTTACATATCTGCCATGCGTTACAGGTACTTTATCACCATCTTCTCCCATAATGTCAGGGAATTTGATGTCTGCGTTATTAAACATTGAATATATATTACTTGGAGCTCCTAGTACTTCACCAGCATCAGCCAAAAGTGCTTCTTCACCAGCTGATAACGTGTGTGCTTTCTTTCTTGAGATTTCTTCCAATATTCTTCTATACAATTCTAACTCTTCATTAGAAGCTAGAAACTGAGTAATTGTTGCCTCTGGAATAGAAAGAATCTCAGGAGTACAGAATGCAGAGGCACTCTTTAGTGATACTTCTAGACCGTTTGCTTGATCAGCAAGGTTTTGGTAAATTGCATTAGCTGTATCTTCATGATATTTTTGATTAGCATATACATATACTCGTTCAAAATGATACTCAGCCTTGAATAATAAATTAAAAAATTCAACTAATACAGTTGCACTTTCACCTAATTTACCTTTGTACGCCTGTAGTTTTTCACAAAGTTCTTTCACTAATGCATACTCTTTTTTCCAATCTTCATCATTCGTAAAAAGGTCTTCAATCGCCCATTTATCTTCTTGTCTAATCTCTTCACGTGTAATAATTTTGTTATCTGTGGACATTATTTCACCTCTTGTAACTTATTTGTTACTTCTTTCTTTTATTATCTAAATCAGTACTATATATTATCTATGTACCAAATACATTGTCATTATACCATATTGTAGTTAATTTTCCTACCAGGTCAATAAAAAGTACTAGGAGGCAATCTAACATAATACAATATAATAGTTTATGCAAAGGCAGGGAGAATAATGGGCAAGACATTGAAGACGTTAGTCAACAGCAATCCAACAAAGAAATATAGAACCATTGTAAGATGTGGACTTTTCCTCTTCTTAATCTTAATCATTACACAACCGATTTCTGCATTAAATGGTGCGAAAACCGGTCTTCTTTTGTGGTTCAATACGGTCCTACCAACATTACTACCATTTATCATTCTATCTAATTTTATTATACGTTTTCAAGTAACTGATTATATCTGTAAGATTTTCAGTCCCGTATTAAAGCGAATCTTTCGCATAAGCGACATCGGTTGTTATCCAATTATTATTGGTATCTTATCCGGATATCCAATGGGTGCCAAAACTTGTTCTGATCTTATAAAAGAAGGGTTGCTTGACAAAGAAGAAGGCCAATACATAATGATACTTGTAGGCAATGCTAGCTATATGTTCCTAACTAGTTTCCTTGCAGTTTCTAGCCTAGCTATACCGGGAAGAAAATATCAAATCCTAGCCTTAATTTATCTATCTTCCATTATATCCGCATCCTTATATCGCATCTTAATCCGTGCTCAGAGAAAAAAACACATTATTTTACCTAACTCAAGTTCAGTCTCTATAGCGGAATGTGTAGAAGAAACACCACTAAGTATGACTACCGTAGACCATTGTATACTTGATGGCTTTACCACCATCACCAAAGTTGGCGGGTATATCATTATGTTTTCTGTCTTAACACAAGTTTTATCTGGCTTACTTGAAACATTTGGTCCTATTCGTTTCCTACTATTAGGTTCCTTAGAGATTACTATTGGTATCTACCTCGTAGCGTCATCAACCATGGCAATAACTAAAAAAATAGTCCTAACTATCACAATTACCTCCTTTGGCGGATTCTCCAGCCTTGCACAGATTGGAAGTGTAATTGAAAATAGTGGACTATCCCTAAAAACCTATTTACATTATAAAATCATAAATAGTTTTGTTGCATTCCTATTATCCATATTATATGTTATTTTATTCAATATCATCTAAGAATGTATTTTCATCAAAATCAAAATCATCATGTTGCTTTTCCATCGACTGAGCGACTTCTTCTTCTACGAAATTGCTCTGTTGATGTGGCATCGATACGATAAGTTCTTTCTTATTGTTAACAACAATGTCAAGATTTCCTTTTAATGATTCTAATAAGCCATCATATTTGGCTTTCGTACTCTCATATGCATTCGCTAAGATTCTTTCAACGTCACCTAGCATATCATCTGTATATACGATTGCACCTTGACGAATCTCATCTGCATCATGGTTTGCTGCCGCCAAAATTCTCTCCGCTTCTTTTGTAGCTTGTTCTACAATATCATTTGCTTGGTAATATGCTTGTTGCATAATTTCATGGTCATTAATTAATGCATTGGTCTGTTCTTGTGCCTGAGCAAGCATCGCATCTGCTTTATCTCTTGCATCCTGTAATATTGCGTCCTTATTAGCAATAATTTTTTGATACCTCTTGATTTCATCTGGTGTTCTTAGTCGTAATTCATCAACCAAATCATATAACTCATCTTTGGGCACAATCACCTTTGTAGATGATAATGGGTACATTTTACAACTCTCAACAAATTCATAAATATCTTCAATCAATTGTTCAATTCTGCTTGCTCCCATAAATACTATCTCCTATCCCTGATTTTTTTTTACTCATGGATTAGTCTTTTCCATTTCCTTACATTTTTTATATACGCGATCAACTACATTTGCTGGCACGAAATGAGTGATATCACCACCATATAAACCAACCTCTCGAACAACACTTGAGCTTACATATGAGTATTCTACACTGGTAGTTAAGAACAGCGTGTCCACCTTCGGATTAATCTTATGGTTTGTTTGAGCAATCTGTAATTCATATTCAAAATCGGTAATTGCTCGTAATCCTCTTATAATTACATTCGCATTCTTTAAATCTGCGAAATCAACCAGTAAACCGTCAAACGATTCCACAACTACATTCTCTAAATCCTTCGTTGCTTCTTCTAACATAGTAACTCTTTCTTCTACTGAAAACAATGGACTTTTAGCACTGTTATTCAATACACCAATAATTAGCTTATCAACCAATTTTGATGAACGATAGATTACATCTAAGTGTCCTAAAGTAACTGGATCAAAACTTCCAGGATATACACCTATCCTCATAATATCCTCCATAATCCGTATCTTAAAGCTAATAACAGTTCAGTAATCTAAACTAACTTATCTGGTACAATATATTATTTGGTACCTTCTCGCTTTTGTATAAATACATGTTTATTTGTTTTATATTCTTTTGTACGATACACTTCTAGAATCGAATCATCAAGATACGAAAAATCCGTATCAAGTGAAGCTTCTACAACTATAATTGTATTAAAATACATTACACTTGAATGTTCTAAATACTCTAATATTGTTTTCTCAAATCCATTATCATATGGTGGATCCATGAATATAATATCGAATACTTTACCATTCTTCTCAGCAAATTGAACAGCGGACAGTGCATCCATCATAAGTACCATAGCCGAATCTTCTAGCTTTGTTATCTTAAGATTTGATTTAATACAATCTACTGCTGCCTTATTGTTTTCCACAAAAACTGCTGCCTTAGCTCCTCTGCTTAGCGCTTCAATACCAATAGCACCACTTCCACTAAATAAATCAAGAAAATCACAGTCAACTAAGTCCTGTGCTAATATATTAAATAAAGTTTCTTTAATTCTATCTGTAGTAGGTCTTGTGTCTGAACCAGCGATTGTCTTCAATTGTAATCGTTTTGCTTTTCCAGCAATTACCCTCATTCAATCATCCCTTTATATCTTTATACAAGTACACTTTGTATACTTGTTGTAATGTATGTCAGCTCGTTGACATACATTTACGAATAGTCTATATCAAAATGCTTCATAATTCAATAGTTTCCATAATATTTTAAAATATTTTTTATGACCATTTACATGCTTTTCCGTGATTTTCTTACTTAGCTAACTTATATCATTACACAAAGATGTGTCTCTAATAATAATTTTTCAAAGTCAGAATCGTCAACTGGTTTAGAATAGTAATATCCTTGTGCATAATCACAGCCCATATTTCTTAGGAAAATTGCTTGTTCCTGTGTCTCTACACCTTCAGCTACCACGAACAATCCTAACCATTTAGCAAGATTTATAACAAATTGTATAACAGAACGCCCACTACTTCTTCCAACATTATTCCTCAAAAAGCTCATATCTAGTTTTAGAATCTCAATTGGTAAATCACTTAACATATTAAGCGAAGAATAGCCCGTCCCGAAATCATCCATCTCTATAACAAACCCAATCTTACGAATCTCGTTAACAATATCAATCATTTGCTTCGCATTATCCGTATAGGCCGATTCTGTGATTTCTAAGTGTAGATATTGAATTGGTATTTTGTATTTATTTATCAAATCAAATAACAACTGCGGCAGCTTTGGATTGTATAAATCTACCCTTGAAACGTTCACGGAGATTGGCATTAGACTATGTCCAGTTTCAACCCAAGAAGCAATCTTTTGGCATACGCAATCCCATACATAATAATCTAATTCACTAATAAAACCATTCTTTTCAAAGATTGGAATAAATTCTCCTGGCGAAAGGAATCCAAATTCGGGATGCTTCCATCTAACTAATGCTTCTGCTCCTATTACACATTCTGAGTTCAAATCAAACTTAGGTTGATAATAAATCACAAATTGTTTCTCATCTACTGCTCTTTTCATTGCATTTGTAATCATATGTTCTCTTAATAATTTTTCTCGAATTGAATCATCATAATAGGTAATGAACGAATCATAATTTCCTTCGTAAGTATCCACAGCTAATTTAGCACGATCACATATCTTATCAATTGGCATGGTTATGTCATTTATCATATATACACCGAAGCGCATAACAATATTAATTGGTATAGAATAACTGTTTAATTTGTTAACAATAGCTTTTATGCTTCCTTCGCTATACTCGTTACTATCTATTAAGATAAAGAAATTATCGGCACCTGCATGTCCACATAATTCATTCTCACCTATTGTATCCAGTATGGATTTACCAATAAAAGTAAGCAAACGGTCCCCTTCCGCTCTACCAAAGAGCTCATTCACTAGCTTAAATCTTGAAATGTTAGCAAAGACAACAAGATATTTCTTACCTACATTGGTTTGTATTACTTCCGCAACCTTCTTAGCAAAAAAGTTCATGCTATATAGACCTGTTAATACATCTCTTTCTATCATGTTAATCTCAGCAGCTGTTTTTAATAATTTAATCGTATTAGCAATTCTTCTCTTAATTATTGCAGGTCTAAATGGTTTCGCAATAATATCATGCGCTCCTAGCTGAAGTGCCTCTAATTCTTTCGTTTCATTATTATCAACAGTAGTCACAATCACTGGAATATTCGTCGCAACTTTTATCCTTTGAAGTTCTGCAAGGAATGCAAATCCATACATATTCGATATCATTAAATTCAATAGTATCAAGGATATCTTAACAGCATGGTTTTCTAACTTGGTAAGTGCTTCTGTAATAGTACTTGCATCAACAATTGTATAGGTATCTGATAATATCTCATGCAATGTTGACCTATTCTCTTCGTCATCATCAATTAACAGAATAATATCTTTTTGATTCATTATGTAAGGAACCTCCCAAGCTCATATTTACGAAATAGTATGCCCGATATGTTATTATCCGTTTTATTATAACATATTTTCGGAATAATTGAAGTAATAATATACATTTTCTCTTATAACTTCATTATTAACGGTTTGTCACCTTAATTATACAGACAAAAGAGGTATAATATCACGAAATTCATAATATTATACCTCTCTTTTTATTACTCTTTTGCACTGCTATATGCTAATAAACCATTGCTTGCGCATATATCTACTTTGCATATAATTCTTTAGCAAATTAATTAATAGCTAGTTTATTTACCAGCCATTAATTTTTCTTGTTCAGCGATCATTTTTTTGACCATGTAACCGCCTACAGAACCATTCTGGTATGATGTTAAATCACCGTTATAACCATGTTTTAATGGTACTCCAAGTTCACTTGCTACCTCATACTTAAATCTGTCCATCGCTTCTCTTGCTTCAGGTACTGCTGAATGATTTCTGCTTGACATAATAAACTCCTCCATTCACTATTCAAATGATACCACTTGAATAAGTCGTGTTGTTGTTTGTTACGCTATTATTATGTGGAGTAATCTTAATAATACACATGTAATTTTTTCAAATTAATATGATTTTATAATTTTACTAAAGGTCTGAAAATGCTTCATATAAGCGATTCATAGCTTCTTCCACTAATTTTCTAGGTGCTGCTATATTAATTCTCTCAAATCCTAATCCTTCTTTACCGAAGATAATTCCTTCATCTAGCCAAAGTTTCGCTTTCTTTTGTATTCGATCTTCTAACTCTCTTAGCTCTAGTCCATAATCATTAAAATCAAGCCATACAAGATACGTACCTTCTGGTATAGTTAATATTACTTTTGGCATCTTCTCATCTATAAATTCTCTAACAAAGGCTATATTATCTAACAAGTAAATCTTCAGTTCCTCAAGCCATCTTTCGCCATACGTATATGCAGCTTGACATGCTGTTATACCAAAGATATTCGGTTCATCGAAACCTGTTTTATCTATTTCCTTTTTGAATAATTTGCGAGTCTTTGAATTTGCAATAATAATATTGGATAATTGTAATCCCGCTAAATTGAAGGTTTTACTTGGAGATGTACATGTTATTGTTATATCCTCTATTTCTTTGTTTATCGATGCAATCGGAATATGTTTTTGCTCTCCATATACAAAATCTTCATGGATTTCATCAGCAATAATTATAACATTATGCTTTAAGCAGATCTCTCCTATTCTTGTTAACTCATCCCTAGTCCAAACACGTCCGACTGGATTATGGGGACTACAAAAAATAAAAACTTTTACGGAATTTTTAATTATTAGATCTTCAAACTTATCAAAATCAATGGTATATACTCCTCTATGATCTTTCACTTCATAATGTAGAGAATTATTAATTAATTTTCGGTCATTCTCAAGAATTATATTCGTAAAAGGATAATAGACTGGATTTTGAATCAAGACAGCATCGCCTTCCTTTGTAACTGCTCTAAGTGCCATACTAATTGCAAACACAACACCTGGAGTATAAACTAGCCACTCCGGTTTCATGTCATAGTTATGTCTAGTTTTCATCCAGTTAATAATTGTTTTTTGATATTCTTGTTTCGGGTATGTATATCCAAATATTTTATGTCGTACTCTTTCTTCTAATGCATCTGTTATCTCTGGTAATGTTGCGAAATCCATATCTGCAACCCAAAGAGGCATGACGTCATTTTCTTTTCCTCTTTCAACAGCAAAATCATATTTTAGAGAATTTGTATTCGTACGGTCAATGATCTGATCAAAATTATAAGTTCCCATCTGTCAGTCCTCCACTTTTAATTTGTGTTATTATATGCTTTCTATAAAAAAAAGTCAATGTATTTTCCTATATTATTGATATGATTAATCTACAACATGTTAATTAAACTAGTATATTGTAAATAAAACTCATGTTACTATAGAAGTTTAAGTTGTACTATGGTATACTCGCTACTATAATTACTAGTCTATATAAAACTATAAACCTACGATTACATAGGAGTTGATCTGATGTTTACGATACATCTTAATACAAAATCAAAAATACCATTATACGATCAAATCTATACGTATATTAAAGATGAGATTCGTAGCGGTTCTATTCCCTATCAGGCAAAACTACCATCTACAAGGAGTCTTGCGACTTACTTACAAGTGAGTAGAAACACCGTTGATATGGCATATTCTCAGTTAGTATCCGAAGGTTATATTGAATCCAAATCAAAGTCAGGTTATTATGTTTGCCAAATTACGGAGATGCTTACACTTCCTGAACGTGCATCATTAACGCAAATTAGGACTCAGCAAACAAAACCTCATTTTACTTATGATTTTTCACCTTTCGCAATTGATATCCACCACTTTCCTTATAATACATGGCGAAAACTGTCTAAGGAATGCTTAAACAACTTTAACAACGATCTTTTTTTGTTAGGCCATAAGCAAGGTGATATCGATTTTCGAGAAGCCATACAAAAGTACCTTCATGAATCTCGTGGAGTTCAATGTGACAAGGAACAGATTATTGTTGGTGCTGGTGCGGATTATCTATTACAGCTATTAGCACAATTACTTCAAGCCCTGTCTGAAACATGTAAGATAGCTATGGAAAACCCTACTTATACCCAGGCATATCGTATCTTTCGGGGTCTTGGTGTTACCACCTGTTGTATTCCACTCGATAAATCTGGTATCAGTATAGATCATCTTAAGCTATCTGGTGCTAACATTGCTTATGTAACACCTTCTCATCAGTATCCACTTGGTATTATCATGCCTATCAAACGACGTCAAGCCCTCTTGCGATGGGCTAACGAGAAGGAGAATCGATATATTATCGAAGATGACCATGATAGTGAATTTCGATATAAAGGAAAGCCAATTCCTGCTCTACAAGGACTGGATCAAAACGGAAAAGTCATCTATATTGGAACGTTCTCTAGAGCCATTGCCCCTGCAATACGTGTGGGTTATCTTGTACTACCTCAAGCTTTACTTAGTCTTTATAAATCAAAATATAATTACTATACTTCTACAGTCTCACGAATTGACCAGGCGATATTAACAGCATTCATTAGCGATGGATATTTTGAAAGACACTTAAATAAGATGAGAACGCGTTACAAAGGAAAACATGACGTCTTAATTCAAGCTCTCAAAATATTCAAAAGTAAGGTTTCCATTCAAGGCGAACACGCAGGATTACATCTAGTAGTAACCTTCCATCTACCGCTTACTGAAGAAGAACTAATAGCTCGAGCAGCGCAGTCTTCCATAAAACTTTATGGTTTAAAGGATTTCTTTATAAGCTTTAATGAAACTAAATACTATGAACCAACTATTTTACTAGGTTATGCCAACCTCGCAGAAGATGAAATCATAAACGGTATTAAACACTTATATCAAGCATTATTTGACTAACTGGTTAGAGTGTCAAAACTTTTACGAGGGCCTTTGAACTTTAACCACTTACGCGAACTTAGCACTTGAAGATTTCGTTGTGTAACTAACTACTATATACAGCAAAAAGCTTCTACTCAACTACCGTAGAAGCTTTTTCTATATAAATATTTAGGAGTTATTATCAATGGAATGGCAATTCCCATTTAATAATATTTATAATAAGAATAGTGGTGAGTTATTCTTTATATACGTATTACACTATCTTTGAACTCTACCGGAACCATCTCCACCAGATAACTTCATAACTTCGTCTACGCTTACTTGGTTGAAGTCACCTTCTACCGAGTGTTTTAAACAACTTGCCGCTACTGCGAACTCGATTGTTTGTTGTGGGTCGAAATTATTCATGCAAGCATAGATTAATCCGCCACCGAAGGAATCTCCACCACCAACACGGTCAACGATATGCATTAAATAGTTTTTACTGAAGAAGAAATCTTCTTTGTTGTAAAGCATAGCTGCCCATTTGTTATCGTTTGCTGAGATTGACCCTCTTAATGTGATTGCTACTTTAGAGAAGTTGAAACGTTCAACTAATTGTTTCGCAACATCTTTGTAACCTTCATGGTTAACTGTGCCTGTTGTAACGTCTGTGTCAGCTGCTTTGATACCGAATACGTCTGCTGCGTCTTCTTCGTTTGCAATACAAACATCAACATATTCACAAAGTTTACCCATAACTTCGCCAGCTTTTTCTTTTGACCATAATTTGTTTCTGTAGTTAAGGTCACATGAAATAGTGATATTTCTTTCTTTCGCTGCTCTACAAGCTTCTAGACAGATTTCTGCTACGTTATCACCTAATGCTGGAGTAATACCAGTGAAGTGGAACCACTCCGCTCCTTCAAAGATTTCATCCCAGTTAAAATCCTCTTTTGTTGCTAAACACATAGCCGAGTTTGCTCTATCATAGATAACTTTTGAAGGTCTTTGAGATGCACCTTTTTCAAGATAATAGATACCCACTCTATCTCCACCACGTGTGATGTAAGTAGTATCAACGCCATATCTTCTTAGTGAGTTAACAGCAGCTTGACCGATTTCGTGTTTTGGAAGTTTTGTAACGAATTTAGCATCTAAACCATAGTTTGCTAAAGAAACAGCTACGTTAGCTTCTCCACCACCATAGGTTGCACCGAATGTTTCAGCTTGAACGAAACGATAGTATCCTTCTGGTGCTAACCTTAACATTAATTCTCCAAATGTGACAACTTTCTTAGACATAGTAAATCCTCCTAAAACAATAGTTAAACCCTATTGCATAATTATTTTTGTAATAAATGAATAGCAAATCCACCAACTTCATCCGTTAAATATACAGCAACCATCTTTTTCTTGTCATTATATTTTGCTGTTTCCATATTAACCTTAACACCATTACGTTCTAAGTATGTAATTGCACGGTCTATGTAATTCGTCTTGATTGCAATGTGACCATTTGCTCCAAGATAGGGAATTTTCATAACTTCGATAGCCGAACCTGCAAATACAGAGCTATTTCCAACCTTTTTCGCAAAACCGAAGATGGAATCGAATTTACCCGCTACTTCTTCTGCTTCGGTTTCATTGTTAGCATTAATTCCAACATGAGCGATTTCAAATCCCAACATTAATTCCACAGCTTCTTTTGTAAGTGCTTTGATTTTATCAAATTCACCAGCGTTAATCATCTCACCACTTACCATCCAACTACCACCGCAAGCGATGATCTTGTCAAAGTCTAAGTAACTCTTAATATTTTTAGCATTAATTCCGCCTGTAGGCATGAATTTCATGTTAACATATGGGGCTGCCATTGATTTGATCATGTCAAGGCCACCAGCTGCTTCAGCAGGGAAGAACTTAACAACTTCAAGGCCTAATTCAATTGCTGTCTCAACATCACTTGGATTAGCAGTTCCTGGTGTAACAGGATATCCTTTTTCTACACAATATTTTACCACTTTAGGATTAAGGCCTGGGCTTACGATGAACTTAGCACCAGCTTCCATTGCTTTATCTACTTGCTCCGTTGTTAATACAGTACCTGCACCGATTAACATCTCTGGATATTCTGTAGCCATAACTCGAATTGCTTCTTCAGCAGCTTCCGTACGGAATGTAATTTCAGCACATGGAAGCCCACCTTCACACAATGCTTTTGCTAATGGAAGCGCATCTTCCACACGGTCAATTTTAACTACAGGAACAATCCCAATTTTTTGAATTTCTTCTAATACTTTATTCAAGATTTTTTCCACCTTTCATTACAAGTTATATAACATTGTAAACGCTTACATTTCCAAAAAAAAATTTAATATATCAACAGTAATACATATGCATATATAACTATTCTCCATTTGTCATTATGATATTGTCATCAGACATTAGCAGAATAGTTATATTTGTTGTCTAAGCTTCTACTCCATACACTTCAATCTGTGTTAAAGCTGGAAATGGTGATGGGTCGTCTGCTTTAATAAGGTCCTTAAGGCATATCCACGTAATCTTCTTCTTATCAAAAGTGATTGTATGTGGGTCATAACTCTTCTCAAGTTTCCAATCGAACTCTGTTCCATCTGAAAATTCCACTGTTACTTTTGTCCACCAGTTGTCATGAGGGAAATCAGCTCTTGTATAAAGAATAATTTTATCTGTTACAACTTCTCTACCAAAATCCACTTTAATCTTCGCATCATCTTGCATATTGATTCCCCAAGAGGCGAATGGCCATTCACCATGCAATGTGTTAGCTTTTACTCCATCAATTGCATTCCTCGCAGCAAAGACAGATTCTCCTCTGGTTTCAACATTGGCTGATGCGTGAGGATAACAATTTGATTCCTCATGCTGATCTGCCACGTTAAGAGCTAGATTCTTATAGCCAGCAATTTCTTCTTTCGTAGCAACTCGTGCAGTGATAAGATGATGCTCTCCACTAAAAATCTTAGGTGAATAGCAAACCTTCTTTTCTCCAAATGGCACTACATAACTATAACTATTCGTTTTAAGATAGACGAACGCACTTCCAAGAGCATCATCCACTTGTAAAACTAGGTAAATATCTTTTTCTGAGGATTCAAGTACAATCAAATCCCCTTCTACATATGCATGATTATAATGTAAGATAACTTCATTTTTATGACTATTCGTACAAGCTACACTTCCATCTGCATGAAGTACTTTTAATGATAACTCTGCCATATGAGCCTCCTATTTTGGTTGTTTTCCAATATAAGCCAAGATACCACCATCCACATATAAGATATGTCCATTCACAAAGTCAGAAGCATCTGATGCTAAAAATACTGCTGGACCAGATAAATCTTCTGCAGTTCCCCAACGAGCTGCTGGAGTCTTTGCAATGATAAATTGATCAAATGGGTGTCTTGATCCATCTTCCTGAACTTCTCTAAGTGGAGCTGTTTGAGGAGTTGCAATATAGCCAGGTCCAATACCGTTACATTGAATATTGAATTCACCATATTCAGAAGCGATATTCTTTGTTAACATCTTAAGTCCACCTTTAGCAGCTGCATATGCTGAAACAGTTTCACGTCCAAGTTCACTCATCATGGAACAGATGTTAATGATTTTTCCATGACCCTTTTTAATCATTGAAGGTATAACGGCTTTAGCAACGATGAAAGGTGCATTTAAATCAACATCAATAACTTGTCTGAAATCTTCCGCTGACATTTCGTGCATTGGTATTCTTTTAATAATACCAGCGTTGTTTACAACTATGTCAATAACACCAACTTCTCTTTCAATCTTAGCTACCATATCATTCACTTGCTCTTCGCTAGTAACATCACATACATAACCATGTGCTTTGATTCCTAGTTCATTGTATGACGCAATACCTTTTTGAACGAATTCATCTTTGATATCACAGAAAACAATTGTAGCTCCTGCTTCTGCATAAGCGCTTGCAATAGCAAAACCTATTCCGTAAGAAGCACCTGTAACAAGTGCGATTTTTCCTTCTAATGAAAAACTATTCATAATATTTGACATATTCGCTTTCTCCTATTCTAATTTTCTTTTAATATTAGAACCAGCTTAAAATGCATTAAGGCTAGCACCTTATCCTAGTTCAGTTATTAGTAACATGAGTAATAGTCTGTTTCACAATTACATAATGTCGGTCATTGCCACTCCATCCATATCATCGAATGCTTGGTTTTCACCTACCATACCCCAGATGAATGTATATGCTCTAGTACCACATCCTGAGTGAATTGACCAGCTTGGAGATATAACAGCTTCTTCGTTTCTCATAACGATGTGTCTTGTTTCCGTAGGTTCTCCCATATAGTGGAATACGCATGCATCTTCTGGCATTTCGAAGTATAAGTAAACTTCCATTCTTCTATCGTGGGTGTGGCATGGCATCGTGTTCCATACGCTACCTGGTTTTAAGCTAGTCATACCCATTACTAATTGGCAACTCTCAACTTGACCTGGAAGAATGTATTTGCAGATTGTTCTGTGGTTTGATTCTTCTAACGAACCAAGTTCAACTTTGTTCGAATCTTTAACAATGACAACACCTTCTTCTTCTGTTCCTTCTGGTCTAATTAATACGGTTGGGTAAGTTTTGTGTGCTGGAGCACTGTTAAAGTAAAATTTTGCAGGGGTTTCACCATCATTACTTGCAAACGTGATGTCTTTTGATCCCATACCTATGTACATTCCTTCTTTGTATTCAAGTACATAATCTCTACCATCTACTGTCACGGTACCTTTTCCACCTATATTGATGATTCCCATCTCTCTTCTTTGTAAGAAGTATTCTGCACGGATTTCTTCACCTGCAGTTAATACAAGTGGTGTAACTGGTACTGCTGCACCAGTAATAATTCGGTCAATATGGCTATATACTGTTTTGATTTCTCCAGCTACGAATAGAGTTTGAATAAGAAATTCCTCTCTAAGTCTCTCTGTTGTATAGTGTTTTACATCTCTTGGAGATGATGCTGTTCTAAGTTCCATGATAGTCCCTCTCTTTCAATTAATAATTTACAATTTACATTTTACAATTTGCTATTGTCGTGATTATTATACGTATTTATCACTTCGATGCACTAAGTATAGCATACAAATACACCTAAATCTCGGTATTTCGAGACATAAAACTTGCATATTTTGAACTTATGGAGTAATATAGTATTAATAAAAGACGAATTCTAACAGTTATCGTAATACACATTGATACTTACTCATTAATACGCAAATAATAGTAAGCACGCCTTAAGATCTTCCTATTATCATGAATAAAGAAGGATGAATAAACTATGAAAAAATATACTTCATGTAAACAAGCAATTGATCACTGTATTACCAATAAGTATTTTGCTGTTGCCTATCTATGCAACGAAGAAAAAACCATGGATATTCATATTCACGATTGTTACGAAATGTACTTCTCGATCACAGGTGGTAAACAGTTTCTCATAGACAACAAATTCTATGATATTGATTCTGGCGACCTATTCATCATCAATCAATTTGAGAGTCATTATCTTAGTAAGATTGATCAGATGATACACGAAAGAATAGTCGTCTCTATTCATCCTGACTTCATTAAGATGCTATCAACAGAAAACACCGATTTGTCTACCTGCTTTACCAAACGTACTCAGGGTTGTTCACATCGTCTTCATCTTACCGCAGAACAACAACAACGATTTTACTACTACATAAACAAAATCACTTCCATTGATAGTTATGGTAGCGATATAATTGAAAAGTCTTGCTTTATGGAACTTCTTGTTATGATTAATAGTATCTATACAGAAAACCTAAATCTTGATACTAATGTAAGTGATTATAAATACAACCAACAAGTGGAACAGATTATACAATACATAAATCAAAACATTTGCGAACCAATTACGATTGAATTTCTTGCGAAGCACTTTTATCTTAGTGATTCCTATATCTGTAGAATATTCAAGTCAGCTACTGGTACAACCATTAATAAATACATAACGGCTCGTAGAATCAGTATCGCTAAGTCGCTTCTATCCTCCGGAATGAGTGTAAGCGACGTATACTCACAAAGTGGTTTCAATGATTACAGTAACTTTTTGAAAGCTTTCACTAAAGCAGTTGGAGTTTCACCTAAAAAATACGCTTTATATAGTAATTCATAATTTTGAAAAAAGAATGCCCAGAGCAAATATATACTATCTGCTCTGGGCATTCTTCTTTTAGATTTTCTTTAATATTTGTAAATAGCAATTGTAATGCACCCGTTTATTCACTTCTTATATTCAGTCTCTTTATGTGACAGCCTCTTAATTATCGATTCATTTCAAAATATTTTTTACCAAAATCTTTGTCACGAAACATCTGTTCTTTCAATTCTTCTAAGCTATCATATTTATATTCACCGCGTTCAAAAGTATAGAAGTTAACTTTAATCACTTGTCCATATAAATCACCGTCAAAATCAAACAGATATGTTTCCACTCCAGGTCTTGTCTCACCACCTATCGTTGGTTTATATCCGATATTGGTGATTCCTTCGTATTTACCAAACTTTGTTTCAATCGTTGTTACATAAACTCCATTTGGTGGTAAAAGCTTTTCAAACGATGGATAGATATTTGCCGTTGGCATGGATAATAGCTTACGTCCAATTTGATTACCATGCACTACAGTGCCCTCAATACTATAGCATCTACCCAGCAAAGAATTCACTTTTTCCATATGTCCTTCTAATAATTCCTGACGAATTATTGTACTGCTAACTACTTGATCTTCCATGGCCACTTTATCTAACACAACCAATTCGTATCCATATACGCCTGATAGCTTCTCTAATAAAATCACATCACCTTTACGTTGATATCCAAAAGCAAAGTCACTTCCAACTACTACCTTTTTAGCACGTAACTTCTTACATAAAATCTGTTCAACAAAGGCTTCTGGCTGCATGTGTCTCATCTCATCATCAAGGGGATAGGTTATCATTACCTGAACACCTAAATCTTCAAGAAAATTCCTCTTTTCTTCTTCTGTAAGTAGATTGCCTTCAACATGATCCTTTCGAATTTTTTCTATAAAAGAAAATGTGAATACTACCGGTTTTAGTCCCTGTTTCGTACCTTCAAGAATTTCTCGAATTAAAAGTTGATGACCTATATGAATTCCGTCAAACTTTCCTAAAGTAACGGCTGTATCATATTCCAATGAAATCTCATCTTTATTCGTAATATACTTCATAAAAATTGCCCCCTGTTTCATGCATTCTTCAAATAGGCGACATCAACCTAATTAAGAAACATCTTAACTGGTTTTAGAATCGAAGCTCCCTGCCATTCATAGATTGCACTAAATTGTTCATCTATATTGTAGATTTTTACTTCTTTATGTTCACCTAACGAACTCTTTGCATCTTCTTTGTTTTTAATATGTTCTAGTTTCAACGGATTACCATTTGCCAAGAAACGATTCCCTACTTCATTCACATATACTTTGGGATACTGAGGAAACATGTCTTCAACAGGAATCACATGGTCCTCAAGTCTATCTTCTTGCTGCAACTTTTGAGCCTCTTCTAAGGTTATGGCATCTGCTAATAGGAACTTACTAACCTTAGTACGAACCAAACTCTTCATACAACCACCTGTTCCAAGAGCCTCACCAATGTCATGACATAAGGTACGAATATAGGTTCCTTTCGAACATTCTACTCTCATGCGAATCTCGTGACAATCATCCGTAAGTTTTATATCAAGAATTGTAATGCTGTGAATCGTAATCGGTCTAGGTTTTCTCTCGATAACCTTTCCCTCTCTAGCTAACTCATATAACTTCTTACCATTAACCTTTAATGCCGAATACATTGGAGGAATTTGTTCAATTGCTCCTACAAATGAATTCACCACTTCTCTTACTTGATCTTCTGTTACTTGTACCTCAGATTCTTGTAACACTTCACCAGTAATATCTTGTGTATCCGTTACTTTACCTAAAAGTAAAACTGTTTCATATTCTTTATCTTTATCAGTAAGTAAATCACATAATTTAGTTGCATTTCCAAGGCAGACAGGTAATACACCCGTTGCATCAGGATCTAATGTACCAGTATGACCGATTTTCTTTTGTCTTGTGATACCTCTAAGTTTTGCTACTACATCATGTGAGGTGAAGCCTTTCTCCTTATATATATTAATAATTCCATTAATCAATGTCTTCTCTCCTGCTACTAAAACCTATTATGCTTTATCTTGATTCCTTAATTGTATATCAATATGTCTAATGATATTATTGATTACATCATGCATAGCACCTTTCATAGAACAACCAGCAGCTTTAACATGACCTCCACCACCGAAATATACAGCGATTTTACTAACATCAACATCACCATTCGCACGCATACTTACTTTATACTCTTGAGACTCTGTTTCATATATAAAAACAGCAACCTCAACTCCCTTGGTGACACGTAATTGATCAATAATACCATCTAAATCCTTGGAAGTCACTCCATAGAATTCCATTATCTTTTTACTAAGTGTTGACACAATGCATTTATCATTAAGCACAAGAAAACTCTCAAGTAAACATCTTCCCAATATTTGATTTTGAAGATATGTCTTTTGATAAAAGCTTTCATCAATAATCTGCGCTGATAAAACACCTTTACTAAGTAACTTACCTGCAATCGTCATTGTTCTTTCCGTTGTATTGGAATGTTTAAATACACCTGTATCATGAACAATACCAAGATATAAAGCTTCAGCTGTTTTTAATGAAATCTTATCTTCATCAAATACTTCAAACATTAATTCACAAGTTGAACTCGCCTCCAAGCAAACATGATTTATCGCCGCAAACTTCGTATTACTTACGTGGTGATCAAAACAGATCGTATTTTTCGCATTCTCAAATATTGGTGTGGCATTCCCCAAACGATCTACACTACCACAATCAAGGGATAAGAATAAATCATAATGTTCAACATCAGTAGTATATTCTGTATTAATTTGATCTAGGTCCGAAATCATATTGAATGAATCGGATACTGACTCAAGAAATACATCGATACGTATCTCTGGTCGATTTTCTTTCAGATAGTGAAATGTTGCCATACAAGAACCTGTACAATCACCATCCGGCCGTACATGACCTGATATTGCAACCGTTTTCACACCTTGTAACATATCTAATAGTTTCATCAGTAACACCATACTTTCTTATTAGATTAATTAATGACTTATTATAATTGTTCTCACTCTGTTTTTAAATAGACTACAATATCAAAGTATCTTGTACCATAATACCATAATTTTTTTGAAAAATCTACTAATCAAACCTATCGCATGATCGTTAACTATGTTTTTCATTCCATTATAATATTCTCGCTGTTGGCCCAAGAAAAGGCAACCCTCATCAAGTGTCTTTACCTACAACTAATGAAGATTGCCCTTGGTCTAGGTTTGAATATTATCCAAACTATAGACTACCTATATGAATTTGTAGTGATGTTTGTGTTAACTTTGGGTAACTCTTCCTACTTATATCAGCAAACGAAAGAATTATTACTTTAGTTATCCGTATCTACATCTTCAACATCTTCAACATCATCTAAATCATCAACCATATCTTTATTCACGTCATCAATTAATTTTGACATGTTTACACCATATTCAATCGATTGATCCATAACAAATGTTAACTCTGGTGTATTACGTAGATTTACCGTCTTAGCTAATAGTGTTCTTAGGTATGGAGCAGCACTTCTAAGTCCTTCATAGGTAGACTGTTTCTTCTCTTCATCGCCTAAAACACTGATATATACTTTCGCATGTTTTAAATCTGGTGCCACTTCAACCGCAACAACAGAAGTCATTGGGCTGATTCTCGGATCTTTGATTTCTCTATTAATCAACATGCTTAATTCTTTTTGTACTTCACCATTAATTCTTGTGTTTTTAATGCTATTCTTTCTCATATAAACTCCATTTCCGCACGATGTAACCAAAAGTGCTCTACGATTATATCAGGAAATTGTAATAACTAGATTATTACTTTCTTGGTACCTCTACCATTGTATAAACTTCAACTTGATCCATCTCTTTCACATCATTGAATTTCTCAAAGACAAGACCACATTCATAACCCGCAGCAACTTCTTTTACATCATCTTTAAATCTCTTTAGTGATGCAAGGTCGCCATCGAAGATTACGATACCATCACGGATTATTCTTACTTGTGAACCACGTACAACTTTACCATCTAATACATATGAACCAGCAATTGTACCAAGTCCTGATGCTTTGAACACTTGACGTACTTCAACATGACCAAGTACTTTTTCTTCAAATGTAGGATCAAGCATACCCTTCATAGCCGCTTCAATATCTTCAATAGCATTATAGATTACGCGGTATAGACGTAAATCAACTTTCTCACGATCAGCAGTTACTTTTGCAGTATTATCAGGTCTTACATTGAAACCAATGATAATTGCATTAGAAGCACTTGCAAGAATAACGTCTGATTCATTAACAGCACCTACACCACCATGAATAATTCGAATTGCAACTTCATCATTACTTAGTTTTAGTAAACTTTGTTTTACTGCTTCTACAGAACCTTGAACATCAGCCTTAACGATAATGTTAAGTTCTTTGATGTTACCAGCTTGAATTTGTGAGAACAAACCATCAAGTGATAACTTAGATTTTGTATCTTCTAGTAATTTTTCTCTACTTTGCTTAATAAATGCTTCCGCTATAGAACGTGCTTCTTTATCATTGTCCATAGCCATGAATATATCTCCAGCACCTGGTACTTCATTAAGACCAAGGATTTCTACTGGTGTAGATGGGCCAGCTTCCTTCACACGTCTACCTTTATCATCAATCATTGCTCTAACTTTACCATATGCAGAACCAATTGCAATAGAATCACCAACTTTTAGGATACCTTTTTGAACTAATACAGTAGCTACTGGTCCTCTACCTTTATCAAGTTCCGCTTCTATTACAATTCCTCTACCTTTACGGTTTGGATTTGCTTTTAATTCGCACATTTCAGCAGTTAATAGTATCATCTCAAGTAATTGATCAATTCCTTCACCAGTGTGTGCTGATACAGGTACGAATACAGTATCTCCACCCCAGTCTTCCGCTATTAATTCATGTTCTGTTAATTCTTGTTTAACTCTTTCTATATTTGCACTTGGTTTATCAACCTTATTGATTGCAACTATAATTTGAATTCCCGCAGCTTTAGCATGGTTGATTGCTTCAACTGTCTGTGGCATTACACCATCATCAGCAGCTACTACTAATATAGCAATATCAGTTGATTGCGCTCCACGCATTCTCATAGATGTGAATGCTTCATGTCCTGGAGTATCTAAGAATGTAATCCTTTCATTGTTAACATTAACTACATACGCACCGATATGTTGTGTAATACCACCGGCTTCGTTGTTTGTTACGTGTGCTTTACGAATTGTATCAAGTAAAGATGTTTTACCATGATCAACGTGACCCATAACGCATACTACTGGTGGACGTTTTTCTAATAGAGCTTCATCCTCATCATCTTCTTTTAACAACTCTTCAATAACATTAACTTTCTCTTCTAATTCAGCGATAATTTCGAATTCTAATGCAATCTCTTCTGCTTCTTCAAAAGTGATTTCTTGGTTAATCGTTACAACTTTACCTTGTAAGAATAACTTCTTAACTAATACAGAAGCTGGCATCTTAAGTTTATCAGAAAGCTCTTTTATTGTTAACACTTCTGGTATGATAATAGTCTTAATTCCATCATCTTCAACTTCCTGTACAGGTGCTGGCATTATAAATTGCCCTTTCTTTGGTACCCCATTGTTGCTATTATTCTTGTTTGAATTATTGTTTGAATTATTGTTTGAATTATTGTTTCTATTATTGTTATAACCATTTCTATTATTTGAGTTATTGTTTCTATTATTGTTCCTATTATCAAAACGATTGTTTCTATTATTATTTTGGTTGTTGTTTGATGTATTGTTTTGATTATTATTACGATTATCGTTTGATCTATTTGTGTTATTACGATTATCGTTTGGTCTATTCGTGTTGGTACGATTATCGTTTGGTCTATTCGCGTTATTTACACGATTATCACCTGGTCTATTTGTGTTATTGACACGATTATCATTTGGTCTATTTGTGTTATTGACACGATTATCATTTGGTCTATTTGTGTTATTACGGTTATCATTTGGTCTATTTGTGTTATTACGGTTATCGTTTGGTCTATTCGTGTTATTTGCACGGTTATCGCTTGCGTTATTGAAACGATTGTTTGGGCGATTGTTATTATTAGTATTAGTGTTATTATTGTTATTATTATTGTTATTATTCATATTTCGATTGTCGTTCCTATTATCGTTTCTAGTATTGTTTTGGTTGTCAGTGCGATGGTATCCTTGACTACCTGTATTCTCATTGTTTCTTTGATTATTCGGTCTATTATTACTCATTCTTTGGTTATGAGAAGGCAAAACGTTGGTAGTCGTAGTTTCTACTCTTTTGGTTGGTTCACTTGCTTTAGCAGGAGCTGGAGCCTGATATTTATCACGAACCATATGAACTACATTGTCTTCAATACTATTCATATGACTGTTAACCTCAATTCCCTTGTCCTTCAAGAACGAAATAATATCTTTACTTGATTTATCTAATTCTTTCGCTAATTCATAAATTTTAATTTTCGACATACTTACTACCTCCGCTATTCCACTACATTTTTAAGTTGCTTTTGTGTTGCATCAGCCAAACCCTTATCAAGCATTGCTAAAGAAGCTCTCATCTCTTTACCCATTGCATGACCTAGCTCTGTTTTCTCACCAAAAAAGTAAATTGGCACTTTATAGTAAGTACACATATTGGTAAACATCTTTTTGGTATTATCTGACGCGTCTGAGGCTACGATAACCACTTCTGCTTTATGTTCTTTAACAGCTTTCTCAGTAGAAAACTCTCCACTTGCGACCTTTCCGGCCTTCGTTGCTATTCCAATATAGGATAGAATCTTGTTCTTCGTATTAGGGTCATACTGTACTTCGGTATTAATTTGTTCCAAGATCTATCAACTCCTTTTCTAATTGCTCATACACTTCTTTTGGAATGCTTACTTTTAAAGAACGTTCTAAGCCTTTGCTTTTTACCGCTTTAGAAAAACACTCTAAGGAACTACACATATAGGCTCCTCTTCCATTTTTCTTTCCTGTTGCATCGATAACGATCTCATCTTCCGGTGTTTTAATAACCCGAAGCATTTCTTTTTTTGTTTTCATTTCACCACACCCGACGCATTGTCTTAGTGGTATTTTTTTTGTTTTCATTTAATCACTTCCTAAGTGTATTACGATTTTATTCTATTCCTCATTAAAGGATTCTCTTTGTTCACTAGTACCGTAAACTTGAGTTTCACTCTTAATATCAATCTTATAACCAGTTAATCTAGCTGCTAATCTAGCATTCTGACCTTCTTTACCAATTGCAAGTGATAATTGATAATCTGGAACAACTACATTAGCTGTTTTTTCTTCAATATTAACATCTACTGAAACAACTTTAGCTGGGCTTAATGCATTCTCAATTAGCACAGCTGGATCATCACTCCAGTTAATGATATCGATTTTCTCACCTCTTAGTTCATTAACGATTGCATTAACTCTAGCTCCGTTAAGACCTACACAAGCGCCTACTGGATCAACATTAGAATCATTAGAATATACTGCCATCTTCGTTCTTGAACCAGCTTCTCTTGAGATACTCTTGATTTCAACTGTACCATCTTTAACTTCTGTTACTTCTGCTTCGAATAATCTCTTAACTAACTCTGGATGAGTTCTTGATACTGTTATTCTTGGACCTTTTGTTGTATCTTTTACTTCTAATACATATAACTTAATACGATCTGTAGGTTTAAAACGCTCTCCTCTAACTTGTTCATTCTCTGTTAAAACAGCGTCAACCTTACCTAAATTAATACTTACATTATTGCCTACATAACGTTGCACGATACCAGTAACGATATCTTTTTCCTTACCATAATATTGATTGAAAAGCACTTTTCTTTCTTCTTCACGAATCTTTTGCACTACTACTTGTTTTGCCTTTTGAGCCGCAATACGTCCGAAGTTTTTAGGTGTAACTTCAACGTGAACAATATCACCTAAGTTATTCTTTGGAAATCTAAGAATTGCTTCCGCTTCGCTAATTTGAGTAACTTTGTCCGTTACTTCCTCAACGATTTCTTTTTCAGCGTATACAGTAACTTCTCCAGTTTCTCTATCAATGTTTACACGGATATTGTCTGCTTTTCCAAAATGATTTTTACATGCAGCAACCAATGAATTTTCCATTGCCTCAAGCAAGATTTCTTTGCTTATGTCTTTTTCCTTTTCAATTTGATTTAAAGCATCAATTAATTCTGAGTTCATTATTTTCCTCCACTTTCTAAACTTCTACGTTTCATGTAATTTATTAAAAATCAAGTGCTAATCTAACCATCGCAACATCAGATCGATTTAATGTCATTGTATTCTCATCTTCAAGTTCAATTGTAATTGTATCTTTATCGAATGCTGTTAATATTCCAGCGAATTCTTTTTTCTTATCGATTGCCTTATATAGTTTAAGCTCTACTTCTTCACCAATGCTTTTGGCAAAGTGCTTATCTTTCTTTAATTGTCTTCCTAGACCTGGTGAACTAACTTCTAGAATATATGCATCGTCAATAAAATCTTTCTCATCTAGTAAATCACTTAGTGCTCTACTTACTAATTCGCAATCATCTATTGAAATCCCATCTTCTTTATCGATGTATGCACGTAGATACCAGTTTCCTACTTCTTTCACATATTCCACATCATATAACTCAATATTATTCGCTTCTAATATTGGTGCTAGAAGACGCTCAGTTAATGCTTCATATTCTTCTCTCTTTGCCATAAAAACACCAGCTCCTTTTCCATTCTTATATCTAAAACAGTTATTTATTCTTTCATACGTTATTATAACATTCAAACATCTTTTTTATTATTGGCTTGAATATAACAATTCGTAATGTCTATAGCATAATGAAAGAGTGGACTTGCGCCCACTCTTATTGCAATCTTATTTCAACAACAGTTACATTGTAACATTATTCCATGGCAAAAGCAAGTACTTTATTTAAAATTAATAAAAGTGGTCTTTACTTCATATTTAAAATTGTATTATATATATAGTATAACTAAAATTGGTACTACAATTCCAGTGTATAGTCTGCTGTTTTATTTTTTTACAATTCAAAAGTATCGCCAGATAGACAATTGCATCCTATCGGTTTTATCTCCTCAAATCTATAATTACTTTGTACTACATCAATCAAATCATCAAACATAACAGATGCTGTTTCTCTTCCCCCTGCTCCTTTTCCATAGTATGCTCGCAAACCACTGTGCTTACTCTCTACAAAGATCATATTGTAATTCTCACTAACATTTTTTAGCATGCTATCGCTTTTTAAGATCTGAGGTCCAACAAAGCAATTAATATCATCTTGCATCGTTTTCTCCGCATAAAACACCTGTCTTATTATGGGTTCCTCCCGATTGGTACTTTCATCGTTTATATTCTCAATAGATACTGGATTAACATCGTTACAATCTACATCTACTTTCATACCGAGCCTTAATAATATACGCATCTTGTTAAGGGTATCAAAGCCCAGTATATCTTCGGAGGAATTGTTTTCAGCAAACCCTTTTTCTTTTGCTTGTTGCAATGCCTCGTCAAAAGTAATCTTTTTACTTTCCATAGCTGATAGGATATACGTAGAAGTTGCATTCACTATTCCATAGATCTTTGTTACTTCATCCCCTTTTGACATCTGCATTAAACTTCTACAGATTGGGATACAACCTCCTACAGAAGCTTCAAATCTTAACTGAACATTATATTGATTTGCAGCTTCGATAATCTTCGTTCCATAAACAGCTAGACACTTTTTACTAGACATAACAATATGTTTTCCATTATGTATGGCGCCCATAACGGCATCATATGTTTCTTCCATTCCTGCTCCACCCATACATTCGATACAAACTTGGACATTTGGATTCTCTACTATCTTTGTCACATCAGTAGTGAGATAAATGTCGCTCGTATCAACATCTCTTTTCTTAGTAATATCTCTTACATATACCGACTTAGTCAAAAACTCCATACCATAAACTTCTTCTACATAATCCTTGTTTTCCTTGATATAAGATAAAACTTGTGACCCTACAATACCTAAACCAAGAAAGCCTATCCCTATTACTTTACTCATACCCTTCATCCCTTCCTAAATTAACTTGATATATTAATGAAAGTATAGTACCATCAAACTATACATAAGTAAAATTAATACTTTTTATGATTTGGATAATTTTTTTTGATATCTATCAAAAGTAAGTAGTTTTTCTATAGGAATTTTGTCAATTATAAAATCATCTAACTATACAAGGAGTATGTTTATGGAAATCAGAAATATTATTTCTTTTATGAAAATTGCAGAAACCAATAGTTTTTCTAAAGCCGCAACCGCTCTTGGTTACACACAATCAAATGTCACTATGCAAATTAAGCAATTAGAATCCGAACTTGGCACTATATTATTCGATCGAATAGGAAAACAAACTACGCTTACTGAAAACGGTAGAGTATTCGCAAAGTATGCTATGGAAATATTGACATCTGTAGATAACGCAAAACTTGCCCTCACTAACAGTTTGGTTCCTTGTGGTGAAATTAAAATCGGAATCTTAGAGTCCCTATGCATTACGTATATGCCTGAAATCATCAATAGATTTCATCTAGCCTATCCTGCTGTTAACACAATTATAAAAATCGGAACTTTTGAAGAACTTTCTTTCCTTTTAAACACAAATCAAATCGATTTATTATGGACATTTGATGACCCAATTACTAATGAGAATTGGATTAAAGAGTTCGAATATCCAAATCAAATATGTATCCTAGCAGCACCATCAAATAACATTTTATTAGAAAAGGAAGTATCCCTTGCATCATTTACTGACGAAACTTTTATCTTTACCGAAAATGATTGCAGCTATCGCAATGCGTTTCAACAACTACTTACCTCTTCTAAAATACCTTATAACACATTTATGGAAATAGGTAATACTGAAATCATCAAGAAATTTGTTGCTTCTGGATTATGTCTTTCTGTTTTACCTGAATTTACAATTCAGTCGGAATTAAGTCTTGGAACGATTCAAGTAGTACGCCTCCCTGAATTTCAACTAGTAATGTATGGACAAGTTTTCTATCATAAAAACAAATGGATTTCGCCAGCAATGAAAGCCTTCCTAGCTGAACTGCCCCTTCATCTTAATAAGCCCTGCATATAACGTTATCCATTTATTCCTCATAATTATATAATGAGTTGAATCTCGTATTTACACACTTAATTTTACTATGGATTATATGACAAGCTATGTCCTATTGAAAAAATTGGATATCTGTTATTAAATATCTAATTCCTATTTCAATAATACATATGAATAATCCTTTTCTACCGTACCATTTATAGTTTTATACTCTCCTTCACCGTAAAACTTGAAACCACTTTTTTCAATTACTCGCTTTGATTGCTCATTCCATACAAAATGTCCTACCGTAAGGAAATCAAATGCTAGATCCTCGAAACAATACGACACAACTCTATGTACAGCCTCTGGTATCAAGCCTCTTCCCCAATAGGACTTGCTAAGAACATACCCTAGTTCACGACCTTTTTTGTTGACAAAATTATCAGTGAACTTATTTTCATTGTATTCTTCTATTCCTAACGAACCAATAACCTTACCATTTTCTTTCAGCTCTAAAGCAAACGTTTTCTTTTCCTTGATAAATAAATTTATTATTTCTCTGGATTCCTCTTTAACTTCATGTGGTATCCAACCAGCCATCTGTCCCACGCCATCTACAGATGCATATTCATAAAAATCATCTACATCTGTAATTCTCCATGGTCGTAAATACAAACGTGGAGTTTCTAAAATAGTTTCTGATAAATCAACTTTCGCATTCATAGCATCACCTCCCAAATTGATTACTTAAATAATACGATAATCCCCCTTTTATTTTAAGCCTTTTCTAAAATATTAATCATCCTCTCCTCAAACCGTTCACACAAAAAACATATTTCATTCACATTATACACACAATTCGAGTCTATTCTTTACAGTTGTAAAACAAAACACCAAGCCGAATAACTCTAACAATGAGAATACTCGACTAATTCTAAATTTTGAAAGGAGAACTCTTATGAGAAATTCTAAATTCACAAAAAAAATATTCGTTTTAGGTGTATCAGCTACACTTGTCGCAGGTACTATGGTAGGTTGTAGTAGTAACAAACCAAATAATAATGCTACTTCTAATACAACGAACTCTACTACCAACGATACAAGCACTACTAATACAACTACAAATGGCAGTACTAACGACACTTCTACAGATACCGCTTCCAGCGATACTACCAGTACAACAAACACTGCAGAATCAACAGACACTACAACGTCAACTGATGAAGCTGCTACGGAAGCTCAATATGTAAAAGTTCAAAGCTTCGATGGAACTACTGTAACTGCATTAAAAGGTGAACTTCCATCTGATGCTACAACTTTTACCGTAGGAACAGAAACAGTTACTTTCAAAGTAACAGATACAACTACAATTTCGGTAGAATCTGCAAACGGTACAACTACTGGAACATCAGATCAAATTACTTCAGACTCTATTCTTGAAATTTCTTTAGATGCTAACAACAATGCAACTGCTGTTATTGTTAAAAATCTATAATGTACAGTATTAAGGTGAGTTTCAACTCTAGAACGCTTTAACAAAAGAGTTTGTTGTAAAATATGCGAAAATAGCGTATTTTACAACAAACTCTTATTCTATTATAACCATTGAATAAACGCCGTTTTATCCTTCTTATTGTATCCAGCTTCCTCATAGAACTTAAGTGTACTCTCCTCTTTTGCCCCAGTCAGAAGCATTAACTTATAGCAATTCTCTTTTATTGCAATTTCTTTTGCATAATGTAGGCAGTCTGTAGCTAATCCCCTTTTACGATACGATATATCCGTTATTACATTTTCCACAAACGCATAGGGTTGTTGATTATGTGTTAAATTGGGAACAATTACACATACACAAGAAGAAACGATTCTCCCATCTTCCTCCGCAACTATGATGTGATGATCTTTATCATCCAATATTTTGTTCCACAGTTCATTAATGTCTTCCGATTCTTCAGGCATCGGATTATCATGTAATTGCATATAAAGTCTCATTAATCCAGTATAATCATCATTATTGATTTCCCTAATCATACAATCCCCCCTAATCTTTACAACAAGCTACCCCAATTTTTACAAATTAATCATTGCTTTTCTCGCTTGACTACATAAGTCTTTTGTAGCCAAGGTGTATTCTTTATTATCCTTAATAAAATGAGTCCCACATTGTCTAAAATCAAAGTGAGTATTCTTTCTTAAACATTGATTTCTCAGGTCAAGTACCCAATCATAATTCAGAGGACGTGCATTTCGATCCGATTCCCCACCTACTACTACCAGTTCAATTCCCTCCAGATACTTTTCAATATCAATTTGTTCTAGTAAGGGCTGACAGACAATATTCTTATGTTTGATTGGCATGTCCGAAAATAGTGACAATCTGCAGTCTGCCATATCTTGATTTTCTACTGTACAACCAACGGTTACATTTTCATAACCATCATTCCAATCATCTGGAATACATTGCATGAATCTCTCAATTCTTTTTGTTAGGAACATAAAATGCAAATCAGAACGTTCTTTTATTATATTCCAACACTCAGTACGCCATACATCAGCCTCTTCTAATAAAAAATCAGTAGAAAAGCATAAAAATACCAATTGTCCAGATTTCATTTTATATTCACCGGATTTCTTCTTTTCAATTGGAGCATAGAATTTGTCTGAACGAATTATCTCATTGGTGTCAATACCTCTCTTTAAATCACCTTTATGTATATAACAATATTTACACCCTTCACTGTATTTATGACAACCACGCCAAGGTCTCCACATAGCCATAGGACTCCCCCCCTATTATCAATTTTATTTTCACTTGAAACTGAATATAAATATTAATTTTTACGTAATACAAATGAATATCCTTTTTCCACCATCTCCAATATAGTATCAAACTCTCGTTCCAAAGCCCCTGCGGCTTTAATACCCTTCACCTAACCAACAGAGATAATTCTAATTCATTCTATCATTTCCAATATTTACTTACAAGATATTTATTGTTATCTACTTCCATTTTCTCACAAAAAGAAACTACCAACTCTAATTAATAGTTCGTAGTTTCTCGTTTGTCTATTTATTCTAAGTAGAATTGTGCCACTGCACTAGCAAAGAAATCTGCAGTACCAACGCCATATTGGGTATCTAATGAAGCTTTCATCTTCTCATCTTTTTTATAAGCGTCTGCTAGTTCTAATATCAAAACCTTCGCATCATTTAATTGATATAATTGCTTTGATACAAAGTCGTATTCGCCGATAATTGCTTTTACCTCGAAGGAAGATGTGTCTGACCCACGATTATCTGACAATTTCTTCATGATAGCATCCATTCGTTTTTGATATGCTTCCATAACTTTTGAATTAATCGAATTATTTGCTGTCTTTAATGCACTTTCCTTGTCGCCATACCACTCTACTACTTTTTCAAAATTCTTCTGTGTCTTTTCGCTAGAGGCATTCTCCATATAGTACTCTTTGAATTGCTCCATACTGCCATACTTCACAATAAATACCTCTTTTTGTTTCTCCGACAAATTAGATATTATAGTCTGAAACAACTCCTCAATCTCAGCCTTATTAAACACTGTAAAATCCATCTTGTTCTCTCCTTTCAGAATATCATCGATATTGGAAATGAGACGATTTAATCTGTCCCGTTTCAGTTCAATCATTGCTTTCTGACTTCTTAAAATTGACTCTTTATCAAAATTAGGAGAAAACATAATAGATTTGATTTCCCTTAAAGGTATATCAAATTCTCTAAAAAACAAAATTTGTTGTAATGTTTCTAATGCTTTATCGTCATAAAGTCGGTATCCCACTTCACTACATTTCGTTGGTTTTAGAAGACCAATTTCATCATAATAATGGAGTGTGCGTACACTAATACCTGTCAACTTAGCTACATCCTTTACTGTTTTCATTATATGACCTCCTGCTCTTGATAAAACCAGCTTAACCTATGACGTTCCGTGAGTGTCAAGAGATTTTGCACAAATAAACAAAAAAGCCTAAGGAAAAACCTTAGACTCTTTCACATTCCATATTCATTAACAGCTCGTACGGGAATCGAACCCGTGTTTCCGCCGTGAGAGGGCGGCGTCTTGACCTCTTGACCAACGAGCCTTACAACGAAGTTAATGATACCATAGAATATTTTCTTTTGCAAGTATTTTTTTGAATATTTTTAAAAAATCTGAATATTTTTAATTCGTTTCCATATACTTATAAATTCTTTTTATTATTACCATTTCAACTTACCAATCTAGTCTCTTTTTCTTTAATAGCAATACTCTTCGAACAGAATCCTCGATTCTTGCTTCACTAATCTCGCCGTTCTTAACTGACTTCAACAAACTGTTGTAAGACTTGCGAAAATCTGCCGGCATTAGAATGAGATCACAACCTGCTTTTACTGCTGCCGTGGTTGATTGTTCAATCGTATAATTCTTGCTTATTGCCCCCATATTCATAGCATCTGTAATAATAACACCATCGTATCCTAACTTCTTACGCAAGATATCTGTAACCATTACTTTTGATAATGAACTTGGTGTATTATCTCCTATAACTTTTGGTACAGATATATGTCCAACCATAATAAGATCAATCCCATTCTTAATTCCATCAATAAAAGGTACAAGATCTGCCTTTTCTAATTGCTCATATGTTTTGTTGGTATATGCAAATCCTTTATGAGAATCTCCTTCTGTAGCCCCGTGCCCTGGGAAATGCTTATAGGTAGCATACAAACCTGCATCATTAAGCCCCTGCGTGTACGCACCTGCATATTCAACTACTTTCTTTGGTGATGAACCAAAGGAACGATTCTTTACTACTGTGTTTTTCTTATTCGTTAACACGTCAGAATCGGGTGCAAAATCTAGGTTAAAACCATATTTGCTTAGATATTGACCAATCGTATTACCAATCTTATACGCCTCTTCTTTTGATGCTACTGTTGATAAGTTATCGAATTTGGTTGCTTTAAAATTTGGATTATTACCAATTCTAGTTACTTCTCCACCTTCTTCATCAATTCCAAGGAACATCGGTATTCCATTGTTTACTGTTGCGTATTGCTGCGTATTCGTAAGCAATTTTATGAGTTGGCTCTCACTTTTAATATTCCCCGAGAAATAAATAACTCCTGCTACATGATACTTATCTATCGCATTCTTCGTTTTCGTACCTGCTACTGTTACATTATTATAATTGGTTAATTCTTCAGGTGAAACGATGAACATTTGACATAATTTTTCTTCCAAAGTCATATTCTTAATTATTTCGTTCACTTCTTTTAGTTGTTGTTGTTCCTTCTTCGTTACCTTCATTTCTGCTAGTTTATCTTCCTCACCATTACTATCAGCAACTACATTTGCACCTCCTGTACTTTCTGTAGCATCAGGCGTTGTTTGTTCCGTTTCTTCAACGTCATTCGAAATAGTATCCTTAGATATCCCTAACGAATCCTTCTTCGTTTTCATTGATTCTTGTTCCTTCTGCTTGATGGAGGCAGCTAGTACTTCCATACCATTTTCTTTACCATATTTACTATTATCAGAAGCCCCTTTATATTCCCCTAATAGAATTAATGCGAATCCAACCGCAAAAACCTCCACTAATACTATGTACAGATATCGTTTTATGTTCTTCTTATAGTTATCTTCTTTATCTTTCTCTTTATTCATAATCTCATTTTCCTCTCTTAACAATCGTACACTTTATGTTGTTAACATAGTTAACATAATTTATCAACTTATATATAAAGTAACCTATTTCAATGTTTTTGTCAATATTTGGTATTTTATTATCGGATTATTTCTTCTACAATACTCTACCTACAGAGTAAAAAAAGGATTGAACCCTGTTCCGTACAGCATTCAATCCTAATTAATTGTCTGAATTTTATTGTTTACTCTGATCAAAACATATTATTCCGATACGATTACGCATCATATCTTTTAATGAATCCCATACCAATCGGGTGCGGTCCTGTATGTGTACCAATGGTAACACCGATACGGCCAATCATTGGCACTTTAACACCAAGACCTTGATCAACCAAATCCTTGAACTTCTCAGCTTCATCGTAATCAATTCCTGTACCTACTACAAAGGAATATGTTTCTGGCTCTTCACCAATTTTCTTAAAATGCTCTTGCGCGATGTCAATTAACCTTTTCTTTGACTTCTCACGACTTCTAGTAATACCTGCTGGAAAGATTTCCCCTTCTTTCAATACAATCAAAGGTTTAATCCCTAGTGTATCACTTGCGAAAGTTAAGAGTTTTCCCATACGTCCACCTTTTTTTAGATAATCCATACTTCCTATGGTGAAGATGATACGTCCCGTTGATTTAATACGTTCCAGGTGGGCGATTGCTTCTTCATAACCAACACCATCATTTTGCATACGAAGTGCTTCCTGCACATATAACCCTTGTAAAACTGTATTAACCATTGAATCAATAACAGTAATAACTGCATCTGGATATTTTTCTAATACAATTTCTTTGGCATTACATGCAGATTGATAGGACCCACTGAATTTGGTTGTAATACAAATGCAAATCATTGGAGTTGCAGTTTCTGCGTATTTGGAGAACACATCAACAAAATCTTGAACAGATGGCAGGGAGGTTTTCGGATATACATGTTCTTCTATCATTTTATTATAAAATTCAAAGTGGTCAACCTCAATGCCCTCTTTGTAATAGTTTTCTCCATCAAATGATACATAAAACGGTACGATCTCTAACCCTTTCTCTTTTGCATATTCTAATGACAAATCACAAGATCCATCGCTAATAATTTGATATTTCATAACATTTCAACCTCGCTTTTATATCGTATTAACTCTTCTTATCCTAGTTTTTAATACCATATGATGCATTTTAGCACAATTATACCAAAAGAACAGTACCTTTGGTTTTTGTTAATAATTATTTTATAAATCATTCAGATTTAACTTAAAAAGACAATCAACAACTGGTTTGTATGTGCACACGCACACATACAAACCATGAAGACTGTCTTTTTACTAGAGTTATTGCAGTTACATCTGGAAGAAATCCATTAACGAAATCTGGTTGGTAGCAGGTAAATCTGCAAGAATTCCAAGGTCTGCCATTGTATCAATAACCGTAGCACTGACCTTGGTTCTTTGTCTGAAGTCATCAAGGGACAAGAATTTACCATCTCTTGCAGCAAGCACTACTGCTTCTGCCGCTTTATCACCAAGTCCATCAATGGTATTAAGTGCAGGCATAATCTTACCATCAAAGATCTGAAAATGATGTGATTTAGCCCGGTAAACATCAAGTGGTTCAAACTCAAATCCTCTTGCATACATCTCTTGAACAATTCTCATATCCTTTAAAGTATCTAATTCCTTCTTTGATAGTTCATTCATTCGTTTCTTATAATCAGCCATATAATATTCTAGTTTTTCACGACCAAGACACATAAGCTCATAGTTGAATGCCGAAGCACGGATACTAAAGTATGCCGTGTAATATGCTATTGGATGATACACTTTAAAGAACGCAATACGAAAGGCCATCATAACGTATGCAGCTGCATGAGCTTTCGGGAACATGTATTTAATCTTCTTACAGGATTCAATATACCATTCTGGCACTCCCGCCTCAATCATGGCTTTCTCCATATCCGTTGTTAAACCTTTACCCTTACGAACACTTTCCATGATCTTGAAAGCAAGACCATTCTCTACTCCCGTATGAATTAAATAGGTCATGATATCATCACGGGTACAAATTGCGGTAGATAACGTACAATTTCCATTCTGTATATAATACTGGGCATTATTAAGCCATACGTCTGTACCATGGGACAGACCTGAGATACGTACCAGATCAGAAAAGGTCTTCGGCTTTGTATCACGAAGCATCTGCATAACAAAGTCAGTACCAAACTCAGGAATTCCTAGGGAGCCCAAATCGCAACCACCTAAATCTTCTGGTTTTAAACCTAACGCACTAAGATTATCGAACAAGGATAATACTTTCTCATCATCAAAACGAATGGTTAAGGGATCAATTCCTGTTATATCTTGTAGCATACGAATAATGGTCGGATCATCGTGTCCAAGTATATCAAGTTTTAACAAGTTGTGATCAATGGAGTGATAATCAAAATGTGTTGTAATTGTCTGCGTCGTCATATCGTTAGCTGGTCGTTGCACAGGTGTGAATGAATAGATTTCCTCACCAAGTGGAAGAACTACGATACCTCCTGGATGCTGCCCAGTTGTTCTACGAACCCCAACACAACCATCAACGATACGTTCAATCTCTGCTCTTCTCTTATGTTGCCCATGTTCTTCATAGTATTTTAATACATACCCAAATGCTGTCTTATCCGCCAAGGTACCAATTGTTCCCGCACGGAATGTCTGTCCTTTACCAAAGATAACCTCGGTATAATCATGGGCATGGCTTTGGTACTCTCCTGAGAAGTTAAGATCGATATCTGGTTCCTTATCTCCATAGAAACCAAGGAAGGTTTCGAATGGAATCTCATGACCATCTTTACTAAGTGGCTGTCCACAGTTCGGACATAATTTATCTGGCATGTCACAACCTGATTTTCCTGCAAAAGCCTTCACTTCTTCTGAATCAAAATCAGAATAGTAACAGTTCGTACAGTAATAATGAGCCGGTAACGGATTAACTTCCGTAATACCTGACATAGTAGCTGCGAAGGAGGATCCTACCGAACCTCTCGAACCTACCAGATATCCATCTTCATTAGATTTCCAAACTAGTTTCTGAGCGATAATATACATTACGGCAAAACCATTGCTAATAATGGATTTTAATTCCTTTTCTAGACGAGCACTAACTGGCTCAGGTAGATTTGGTCCATACATAGAATGGGCTTTATCGTAACAGATGGTACGTAAATCTTCATCTGAATTCTCGATGACAGGAGGACATTTATCTGGTCGAACTGGTGAGATCTTCTCGACCATGTCCGCAATCTTATTGGTATTGGTGATAACAATCTCTTCTGCCTTCTCTCTACCAAGATATGAAAATTCCGCTAACATCTCATCTGTGGTACGAAGATACAACGGTGGTTGATTATCCGCATCTTTGAACCCTTTACCTGTCATGATAATTCGTCGATACACCTCATCTTCTGGTTCTAGGAAATGCACATCGCAAGTGCCTACAACTGGTTTGTTGAATTCTTCTCCAAGTGCAACGATCTTTTTATTAATCTCAATCAAATCCTCCTTGGACTTTACATCATACTTATCACTATGAATCATGAAATCATTGTTGCCAAGCGGCTGTATTTCAAGATAATCATAAAAATCCACTAACCTAGTAATCTCTTCCTTTGATTGGTTTCTAAGTATCGCTTGATATAATTCACCTGCCTCGCAGGCAGAACCAATAAGTAATCCTTCCCGATTTTCTAAGAATACACTCTTTGGTATTCTCGGTCTACGAGCGTAGTAATTGATATGAGAATAAGAGATTAATTTATATAAATTAATTCTACCTATGTCGTTTTGTGCTAGAATTATGGCATGATAGGTTGGAAGCTTCTTTATCATAGCCGCGGAAAGCTTACTCATCTCATTTAATTTCTCTACACTAAACACATTCTTCTCTTTTAGCATCTGAATGAATTTCACATAGATCTCAGCTGTAGCACCTGCATCATCAACTGCACGGTGATGGTTTTCAAGAGAGATACCTAGTTCCTTCGCAACGATATTCAACTTGTATTTTGATAAGGTTGGAAGAAGTACACGTGCCATAGATACAGTATCTATAACAGTAAAATCTGTAGTGATACCTAACTGTTCCGCCTTCTTCGTTATAAAACCAACATCAAAAGAAGCATTATGAGCAACTAAGATGCAGCCCTCACAAAACTCTAAAAATTGTGGTAATATAACATCAATGATTGGTGAATCCATAACCATAGCATCTTGAATACCCGTTAACTTCTCAATCTCATAAGGGATTGGAATCTCTGGGTTAATGAACGTTGAATAGGTATCTACAATCTCGCCATTCACTACCTTAACCGCACCAATTTCAATGATTTTATCATTCACAGGACCAAAACCTGTAGTTTCTATATCAAATACAACGCTTGGTGCATCTAGCGTCTGACCTTTCCCATTCTCTACAATATCCTTCAAATCATCTACTAGATATGCTTCCACACCATAGATCACTTTGAAGTCAGACTTCTCAACAACGTGATTTGCCTCAGTGAATGCTTGTACAACTCCATGGTCAGTAATAGCAATTGAATTATGCCCCCACGCCATCGCTCTCTTTATTAATGTTTTGGCATCTACTACAGCATCCATATCACTCATCATAGTATGGGCATGTAATTCCACTCGTTTTACAGGTGCATTATCCACTCGTGATGTTGTGAAGTCTGGGATTGTTTTAATACCAACGATAGAACTAATAGAGATTTCTCTATCATACTTATCCATCAAGGCCATCCCCTTCATCTTGATAAAGATACCATTCTTAAGTACTGACGCAATATCCGCCACCTGTTCATTCTTAACAAAGATTTTTGCAGAAATTGTATCTGTAAAATCTGTTACGGCAAATGTGATAATTGTTTTCTCATTACGAAGTTCTCTTGTTTCAAACTTATTCACTCTACCACGTACAACAACTTCTCCAACTTCATCTTGAATCTCCGATATGGCAATTGCTTCCCCTTCAAAACTCTTACCATAGATGATATCTGGGTCTTGTGGCAACTTCTTATAACTATTATATTTGGTCTTCTCAGTTTTGGCTCCCCTAGCATCTGCGGTCTTGTCTTTACTTTCCGCTTTGGGAGCTTCTTGAGCATTACCTTTTGTACTACCAACTAATATAGACGTATTATCAGACTCTTTCATTAGATGTCCACTCTCATCAGATGCAGCAATATAGACGTCACTGTCTTCGTCATGGGACATATGATGCTTTCGCATTGCCTTCGCATACATTTCCTTAATATCTTCTTCGTCTTTCTCAGGTGGATCCACATAGTTAAACTTAATGTTAATTGCATAACCAAATCGATTCGAGAAATTATCCTCTAGAATTCGCTTCATATTAGAAGATTTATTCTTTGCTACAAAGTTGTCTTCCATCTCAATTTCAATGGTATCGCCTTCTACCTTATAATCTGCCATCTTGAACAAGTTATACTCAAGAATACTACTGTCCTTCATCTCTTCAAGTAAACTTTCATAATATGCGTCCATTAGCTTATCTGGTGTATATTGCGCAGACAACTCATATCGATCATACAATCTGACTTCATTGGTTGTATCAACAAAAAGCTGCTTCTTAATCTGATACTGCATCTTCTTCACTAGTTTCCTAGATATCAAATGCGTACTCATTATATATATCTTAACTTCTTGATTAATTCTAGAAGCTGCAACACGTTCAATTACAGTATCCTCAAACATATCTTGCAATTCTTTTGCAACCTTTAATGTCTCAAACACTTCAAAGAATTGCATATTCATGTTTACAACCTCCTTTTCTTTCTAATATACTTACGCAAAACTCTATACACTTTCGTCGTAGCTTATTGAGTAACGTCCAATGACACAAAACACGCTACGCACTTAAGTACTTCTAAGTGTGTACCGAGTGCTATCAAATATTACGGAACCACCTTCGATTCGGCATCCTGCCTCAGCTCAGGCTGGCTCGGCTTCCATGCCTCGCCTTCCTACTCTACTTAGTACACACTAAGAAGTACTAAAGTGTTTCGCTATCGTTTTTTAGTTATTGTACATTTGTTAAGAAGCTATTTAATACTATCAAGAGTTTTGCTTCTCTTACATTATAGATGGCACTAAGTCGTTAATACTAAGTTCTTATTCTAGTTCTTCAGTTCTTATTCCAGTTCTTCAATTCTTCTTCTAAGGTTGGAAGTAATTGATCTTCTGGCAATGTCTTAACTACTTCTCCCTTTTTAATTAACATGCCTACCCCTTTGCCACCGGCTATTCCAATGTCCGCTTCTTTTGCTTCACCAGGTCCATTAACGACACAGCCCATAACGGCTACCTTGATATCTAAGTCGTATTTTTGAACCATATTCTCTACTTGATTTGCAAGTCCTATTAGATCAATTTGCGTTCTTCCACACGTTGGGCAAGAAACTACTTCAACTCCTGCTTTTCTTAAGCCAAGTGTACGAAGTATTAACTTCGCTGATTTTACTTCTTCCACTGGATTTCCTGTTAAGGATACTCGTATGGTGTCACCGATTCCTTGGTTTAGGATAATGCCAAGTCCGATACTTGATTTGATATTACCTGAGATAATAGTTCCTGATTCGGTAATTCCTACATGCAAAGGATACTTCGTCTTCTTCGCGATTAACTCATGTGCTTGCACAGCCATTAATACATTAGAAGACTTAATACTAATAACTAGATTGTCATAGCCCATCTCTTCTATAGTTCTTACTTTATCAAGTGCACTTTCTACGATTCCTTCTGCAGTGACTCCACCATATTTTTCAACCAGTTGTTTCTCCAAAGATCCGCTGTTCACACCTACACGAATAGGAATATTACGCTCTTTGGCAGCTTCTACAACTGCTCGTACACGTTCTTCACTGCCGATGTTGCCTGGATTAATACGAATCTTATCCGCACCATTCTCTATAGCTGCTAGGGCAAGACGGTAATCAAAGTGTATATCTGCTACAAGAGGAATTGATATCTGCTTCTTAATCTCTTTGAGTGCAAGTGCTGCTTCCATTGTTGGAACCGCACATCGAATAATATCACAACCAGCTGCTTCTAATTCTTTTATTTGTGCAACAGTAGCCTCTACATCTTCTGTCTTTGTATTTGTCATAGATTGAATAAGTACCTGGTTACCACCACCAATTACCTTGTTTCCAATCTGAATTACTTTTGTATTATCACGGTACATTATGAATACCTCCTTGTTTACTTTTCACTTCTCTATTTCCACTTCTCTATTTTACCACATTTTTATATAAGTTATATGGCTAATTTATTCCTAGCTATTAGAAAATAATCAATTGATAAAGAGGTGTATAAAATACATTCGTATCTTATCACACCTCCCTATCTTAATATTGTTTTATTCTAAATAGTACATAAACTTGTTAACTTATTACCCTATCAAGTCAAATTACTTGATGATGTGAAGGTTTATACACTTTGTTAGTCTTAGTTTATACAATAAAGCCAAATAGCCTTTTTACGTCGTTAAACATAACAAATACCATTAAGAGCATTAAGAGAGCAAGCCCGACCATATGGACGAAACCTTCCTTCTTAGGATCAACTGGCTTACCACGTACTGCTTCTATTATTAAGAATACCAGACGGCCTCCGTCTAGTGCAGGTAACGGTAATAAGTTCATTACACCAAGGTTGGCACTCAGTAAGATACTCATATAGAGAAGCTGAATCACAACAGCTGACACACCTTCAGACTTCGTACTATTAATTCCATCTCCAATCATATCAACAATAGCAACAGGTCCAGCCAAATCACTAGTAGATACTTTACCAGTTATCAAACCACCAACACTTTGAACTGCTGAAACAATCCAAGATTTTACTTCTATTGCACTATATTTGACTACGTCAAAGGCATTCATCTTCTCGCCCGTCGTGGCTATCGTTTTCGTACGTCCTAGATTTGCTAAAAAGCCCATCTGGTATGCACCAGACTCAATCTTTTCCGGCGTTATCGTGATATCCATAATTTCTCCACCACGGTTAATGGTTAATGTAACATCCTTTTCTGATGTTGGATGGAAGAATAGATAGAATGTAACTTCACGACCATTGTCAATATGAGACCCATTCATCTCTACGATTACATCCCCAACTTGTAGTCCCGCTTCCTCCGCAGGTGAATCTTCTACAATCTGAGCAATGGAAGAAGGATCATAACCAACTTTACCAACAACAATCATCGCTAGTACGAACGCTAGAATGAAGTTGAATATTGGACCAGCCGCAATAACCGATATACGAGCCCATACCCCCTTCTTTCCAAAGGAGTTTGGAGAATCCGCTTCTTCATCCTCTCCTAACATCATACATGAGCCACCAATCGGGAACAACTTCAGTGAATATCTAGTTCCATTCCGTAGAAAACTAAAAAGTCTTGGTCCCATACCAACCGAGAATTCTACAACTTCTATTCCATTCTTCTTTGCCAATAAAAAGTGACCCAGCTCATGGATGATTATAATTAAGCTAAAAATCAAAATAGCTAAAATAATATTCATGTAAATACCTATCCTTTCTATGCTACAACAGCATTACACGTGGAATCGCGATTCAATTCTTTCATATGTTTGTGCTTCTATTTCAAGTATCGCATCCACACTTGGATTATCCACCTTACGATGCCACTGAATTGCATCTTCGATTATTTCGTATATCTCAAGGAACGATATCTCCCTATTCAAGAATTTGGCTACCGCTCTTTCGTTTGCCGCATTAAATACAGTCGGCATACTTCCACCCATTTTACCCACTTCATAGGCTAATGAAAGTCCGCGGAAAGTATCTAAATCAGGTGCTTCAAATGATATACTTGATAGTGTTGTAAAATCTAATCGCTCTCCCCCGAGCCCTCTTCGATCTGGATACGTTAGTGCATATTGAATGGGAAGTTTCATATCAGGTGTTCCTAGTTGAGCGATTACACCACCATCAACAAACTCAACCATAGAATGAATGATACTCTTTGGTTGTACAACAACTTCTATTTGGTTAAACTCAACCCCAAATAACCACTTGGCTTCTATAACTTCTAACCCTTTGTTGACCATTGTTGCTGAATCAATCGTAATCTTTCTACCCATTGACCAATTCGGATGCTTTAGGGCATCTTCTAGACCAACTTTTTCTAACTGCTTTGTAGTCATTCCTCTAAAAGGTCCTCCAGAAGCTGTTAATAATATTCTACTAATACGATTGTAGTTTTCTCCATTCAAAGCCTGGAATATTGCAGAATGTTCACTATCAACAGGAAGTATCTTAACATTATATTCTCCCGCAAGTGGCATTATGATATGTCCAGCAGTAACTAGGGTCTCTTTATTAGCAAGTGCAATGTCTTTCTTCGCTTTAATCGCAGCAATCGTTGGCTGAATTCCTATCATCCCTACGATAGCAGTTAATACGACATCAGCTTCCGGGGTTACACTACACTCTATTAAGCCCTCCATACCACTGGTAATCGTAACATCACAGTCCGAAACAAGTATACGTAACTCCTTCGCTTTCTTCTCATCAAAGACGCATACCATACGTGGTCTGAATTCTCTTATCTGTTCTTCTAATAACTTGATATTTGACCCTGCTGCCAAAGCCACAACTTCCATATCCGAATTATTTCGAACGACATCAAGTGTTTGCGTTCCAATGGAACCTGTTGAACCAAGTACTACTATTTTTTTCATCTTTGTACCCTTGTATATCACGTTTTACTTGTGATATTACTTTCTTACTATTACTTTCTTACTACTACTTTCCTGCTACTATTATGATTACCTACTTAAAAACTCTGCTAGATAATACACTATAGGAGCTGTGAATATGATACTATCAAAACGATCTAATATTCCACCATGACCAGGTATTAATCTACCATAATCTTTAATATCATAATTTCTCTTGATTGCTGAAGCTGCTAAATCTCCAATTTGAGATACGATACTAGACGCACCACATATAATTGCAAAAGCAACTTGCGGATTGTTAAATGTACCAATTTTATGTTGTATCGCTAGTCCATATATAAATCCTATTAATGCAGCACCAAGAATACCGCCGATACCGCCTTCAATAGACTTCTTAGGACTTAATTTCGGTGTCATCTTATGTTTACCAATCGAGATACCAACTAGATATGCACAGGTATCAGAACCCCATGCACCTATGAATAATAACCAAACTAACCATAGACCATCATCTAACATACGTACTTGATAGATATGTGATAGCATAATTGCAACATAAAACAACCCAAAAAATGTTATGAATACTTGTTCAGAATGATATTTAGGAAAAGTAAATACATACGCTACCATTAATACCATGATAAATGCTACAAAAAGTAACATCATATGTTCCTTTGCATTAAAGTACACTAACGCGTAATAAGCAACACAAGCAACATAGCCTATGTATCCAACTACACTATTATTTACTTTTAATAACTTATACAATTCACTTAAGCCAATTAAAGAGATTAGACCAATTACTGCGAATAGTAAATCGCCCCCCATAATTACAGTGAATAATGTTAAAACCACTAACAGTACTGAACTTCTAAAACGCACCCAAAACATACGCTCACCTATCCGTTGGTATTAATTATTATCTTAATCCACCAAACCGTCTTTCTTTTGAATTATAATAGAGTATGGCATCTTCTAAATCCTTTTCACTAAAATCTGGCCACAAAACATCTGTAAAATAGAATTCTGTATATGCCATCTGCCATAATAAATAATTTGACAATCTTTGTTCACCACTTGTACGAATCAATAAGTCAGGATCCGGAATATTCTTTGTATCCAAGTAATTGTCAAATAGTTTTTCATCTATCTCATCGAGCGTCAACGCCTTATTATCATAATCTACTACTAATCGTCTTACGGCACGTAAAATCTCATCTCTAGAACCGTAATTTAATGCAACTTGAAAATTAAGACCAGTATTATTCTTACTTCTCTCTTCTAAATCTTTGATTTTCTCTTGCATTGTAACATCTAAACGAGTAATATCACCAATAACTCTGACTCTCATATTATTCTTAGTTGTTTGTTTAATACAATCTTTTAAATAACTATTCAGAAGTTTCATAAGTGTCTCAACTTCATCATCAGGTCTTGACCAATTTTCTGTTGAGAATGCATATACGGTTAGATACTTTACTCCCATATTATATGCAGCTTTACAAATCTTCTCTACATTCTTGCTTCCTTGTGCATGCCCATAATTACGAGGCATCATTCTTTTCCTTGCCCATCTCCCATTACCATCTAGAATAAGCGCAATGTGTTCCGGGATTTGCAATCCTTCGAGGACATTATTATTAGCCAAACTATATTCCTCCTGCTATAATGTTATAAAACCGGATTGCCTTATACACCTATTGTATAAGAACAATCCGATTCTTATTCCTAGCCAAAATTATATTATCAGAAACACTTCACGTACCTGATTATACGGTAAGAACTTCTTTTGATTTTGCTTCCATAGCTTTATCTACTTCTGTAACATATTTGTCAGTTACTTTTTGTACTTGGTCTTCTAAGGTTTTTACTTCATCTTCTGAAATCTCATTCGCTTTACTTAATTTCTTAATTGCATCATTCGCATCGCGACGAATATTACGGATAGCTACTTTAGCAGCTTCTGCTTTTTTCTTAACGTCTTTTACTAAGTCTTTTCTTCTTTCCTCTGTAAGTTCTGGGAATACAAGACGAATTACCTTACCATCATTACTTGGTGTTAAACCAAGATCAGAAACCAAGATTGCTTTTTCGATTTCTTTAATTAAGCTGCTTTCCCATGGTTGAATCATGATAACTCTAGCTTCTGGTACAGAAACGTTTGCAACTGATTGGATACCAGAAGGAGTACCATAATAATCAATTTTTAATTTATCTAAAATACGAGGATTAGCTCTACCTGCACGAATAGCTGTATACTCCTCCATTAAGCCGTCTAGAGATTTTTCCATTTTCACTTCAAATTGTTCAATTCTTGAATCCATAATTTTCCCTCCAAAATTTTTCTTATAATTATACAGTGTAACAAGGTTTCTCGTATTAATTAAACAGTTACCTTTGTTCCTGTAAATTTACCATTTAATGTGTTTACAATACTATTTGGTTCATTCAGACCAAATACCATCATTGGCATCTTATTTTCTAAGCACATAATTGTTGCAGATAAATCAATTACTGCTAATTTCTTATCAAGTACCTCACCTATTGTAATCTCATCATACTTCTTAGCCGATGGATTTGTCTTAGGATCGCTGTCATAAACACCGTCAATTGCTTTCGCTAATAAAATAACGTCAGCTTCAATTTCAATAGCTCTAAGAACCGTTGCAGTATCTGTTGAAAAGTATGGATGTCCTATACCTCCGGCGAAGAATACGACCATTCCCTTCTTGAAATACTTATTCGCTCTGTCTTTTGAGAACATTTTAGTCATAGAACCACATTCAAATGGTGTTAGCACTTGTGTCATCATTCCAACATAACGGAAAATTTCTGATACATAGATACTATTCATAATGGTTGCTAACATTCCAATCTGATCAGCTTTTGTACGATCGATTGTTTCACTTGTTCTTCCTCTCCAGAAGTTTCCACCACCGATTACAATACCAACTTCGACTCCATTATCGACTAATTCTTTTACTTGTTTGGCTACTTCTATACAAGTTGCTTCGTCAAATCCTGTCTTCTTATCTCCGGCTAATGCTTCACCACTAAGTTTTAACACAACTCTATTCCAAGTCTTCATCATCCATCATACCTTTCAATAACTTATAATAAACTTATACGAAGGAACAAGGTTCCGTTAGTATAAGTATTAACAAATTTCCTATGTATACTACATAGAAACTGCTATTCCACACATATTTGTGTGATTATGTCTCAAACAATAGAAATCATGTATTATGAACTTCTATTGCCATAAATTGTAGCTTTTACTAGCTACCCAAACACTTTTATTATAGCATTATTTATAATCATTTGTATACTACTTTTTAATCCGTCTTATATTCTATCACATGAAAGGTTGTATTTACAATCCCAAAAACAAAACTTCGCAAATGATTACAGCATTAAATTCGAAATACGAATTTTCTACAGCAAAACATTTGCGAAGTTTACTTTTCGATATTTTATTTATACATACTTATTATTTAGCAAATCGAACAGAAGCATTACCGAAACAGTTTGATCCCGTAGTCTTTATTGACTTATTGCAAGTAATTGAATTTAGATTATTGCAGTTCTTAAATGCATTGTTAGAAACATTTGATACTTTGTAAGTTTTACCATTGCAAGTTACAGTTGAAGGAATTGTACAAGATGTTGATTTCGTACCCTTTGCAGATAAACCTGTTACTGAACAAGTATTATTACCAGTAACTTGATAACATAATTTTCCTGAAGTAAAATTAGAATTACTATTTGTTTGATTTGTACAATTAATCTTAGTTGCTGCCTGTGCTCCAGCTACAGGAGTTGCTACAGTGCCTACAGTTACCATCATTGCTACAGCGAAAGCCATTTTCTTTAAGTTCATCATTATTTCATTCTCCTTTGGTTGTCTTTGTAACAATATTGTAACATTTAATTAATATTTTTGTAATGGTTGATAAATGGTAATTACTCTAATATTATCCTTCTAGGATCTTTTTCAATCTGATTGATAACTAGAATATCATTTTCCTTAATAATAGTTCTACCATTAGGTACTATAACTTTTTTCTTTCTTTGTATCATTATAATCAATTTATCTTCTTCTTTCGAAATCTCCGAAATTGGTTTTCCTATCCAATCGCAGCCTTTTGTAACATTCTTTTCTGTTAAAGAAATTCCCTCAATCTCACCTGGGGCCGCTGCACTTAATATTAATATATCGTCTTCCACTAGATGAATTTGTCCATTTGGTACAATGTTTTCACCATTTCGCTTTAACAACACAAGCAATGTATCTGGTGGCAATGGTATATCTTTTATCTTCTTATCAATCCACGGATGACTTGAATTCATCTTCAATTGAATAAATTGAACCGGTACTTCATCCGCATAATCCGTGAAAGTTTTAAGAACATCGACTGTATCATCAATCATATTTAACTTAACGGAAGCCAAAGGAATTAATGAACCTTGTATTAATATAGAAAAGAGTACGATACAGAAGGTGATATGGAATATATCATTGTTTGTAGCCGCAGGATCAATAGTCGCCATTACTGCGAATACAATTGATGCCGCACCACGTAAACCTGCCCACGAAACCAATACTTGTTGGTTCCACTTACAACGAAAAGGTGCTAGAATCGCAATTACAGATAAAGGCCTTGCGATAAATGTTAAGAATAAAGCAATTAACATTGCTGGTATAAAAATCTTTGGCAATTGCGAAGGAAATGCAAGTAGACCTAATAGAAAGAACACAAGAATCTGCATAAGTCCTGTTAATCCATCAAAGAAATTAACAAGTGCTTTCTTATTAAAAATTGGTTTGTTTCCAAGTATTACTCCAACCAAGTACGCGCTTAGATATCCGTTACCTCCAACGGCAGATGGTATTGCATATGCTAATATTGCTACCGCAACAACAAAGATCAGATCAAATCCTTCTGTTTCGAATCGAAACCGTTTGAGGAACTCATATGCTAAGAATGCAATAAGAACACCAAACACTAATCCAAATATAACCTGTGCAAGAATCATCAAAAAGATTTCTCCACCGTCGGCTTTTCCATTCATAACCGCAAGTACAATCGCAGTTAACATATACGAACAAGGGTCATTACTTCCACTTTCCACCTCTAATAAGGAGGCTGAGTTATACTTTAGATTTAATCGTTTGGATCGTAAAATCGAGAATACAGATGCAGCATCTGTAGAACTAATAACAGAGCCTAATAACATACTTTCCCAGAAATTAAAACGTAAGATAAAATAACAGAATAATCCAGTAAGTAAAGCAGTTAATATAACCCCTAACGTTGATAACAATACCGCTTTCACTGCTATCGGCTTTGCTTCACTCCACTTCGTACCAAATCCTCCATAGAACATAATAAAAATTAAAGCTACGGAGCAAATCTTTTCTGCTATATAGAAATTATCAAATGGTATCTTAAAAATTCCGTCTGACCCCATTGACATACCTAACAAAATAAATGCTAATAACGTTGGTATCCCTAATCGACTCGTCACCTTATTCAGTATTACACAGGCGATAATTATAATAGCGGCAATTAATAAATATACTGGCATTAAATCTCTCCCTTACTATTTATTTGTCGTTTATGCATCTCCATATAGTATAGAGCATTACAAACACGGTAATAATAGCTTACTATAAATAATGGCTCATAACAAGTAAAACCAGTATTTTTATTTAAAAACTATTTTTTTAAAGTTTCTCCCACTCTAACAACATCTTCTTATGCTCTATCAGGAATACGAACACAAAAAATCCTGGCCTAATAAGACCAGGACGCTACGAACTGACTATTAACCTTTAACACTGCCAAGAGCAATTCCTTGAACAATATGCTTTGACAAGCAAAGGTAAACAACAATTACCGGGAATATAGAGAATGCGATCATCATGTACACTTGCCCCATATCAAACTTTAACCAGTCTGCACTACGCAATTGTGCAATTAAGATAGGCAATGTTTTCTTCTTATCATCGTTCAAAATTAATGCCGGCATGAAGTAGTTATTCCATGTCTGAACAAATGTAAATATAGCTTGAACTGCCAAAGCTGGTTTAAGCATCGGAAGTACAATTCGATTAAATGTCATAAACTCACCAGAACCATCTATTCTAGATGCCTCAATGATCTCTAGAGGTAATGCACTCTCCATATACTGTTTAATATAGTAAAAGGTCATTGGTGCTGCAATTGTTGGAATAATCAATGGGATAAACGAATTCTTTAGATTCATACCATCTACTAATCTAAGGAAACCTAATGCAGTCACTTGTGTTGGTATCATCATTACTACTAAGATAAAGGTAAACATAGCTTGCTTGAATTTGAAGTTATATGCATGAATGGAATACGCTGTCATAGCAGAGAAATATGTACTACAAACCACACATGCTGTGGATACAAATAAACTATTAAGAAGACCAGTCAAAATTGGCAAGGTACCTTTTATTAAATTCATCCAGTTTTCAACAAAATTGCTACCCGGTACTGCGCTAAATCCAAGTTGTATCTCATTATGTGTTTTTGTTGTATATAAAAACAATAGATAAAACCAAAACAAACACAATACCGTTACTAAAACTAATACAATGTAGCTAATCGCACGTCTCGTCTTAATACCAATCCCATTATCTTCTCTACTCTTATTACTAGACATATTTCTCACCTCTAATCTTCTTTCTTACTAGTAATCTTGAATACAATTACGCTTAAGATGCCCGTTATGAAGAATAACAGTACAGACATTGCGCCACCCATACCGTAATTCTTACTGAACAGATGCTTATTCAAATACATAATTAATGTCATACTTGAATTTACTGGTGCTCCACTGCCACTTGTTAAAATTTGTGGTACATCAAACATCTGAATTCCACCAATCAAAGATGTAATGACTACATAAATCAGAATTGGCCTTAATAAGGGTAATGTAATCAAAGTAAATACTTTAGTTGGTTTTGCACCGTCAACTTCTGCTGCTTCAAACAAGTTCATATCAATTCCCATTATACCTGCCATTAACAAAATCGTAGTATTACCAAACCACATTAGGAAGTTCATAAATGCCACCAAACCTCTTGTACTCCATACATGTGACATGAACCTATAGGGTTCTGATATAACACCCATATTTATCAAAATAGCATTTACAGGACCGTTATCTGAAAATAAAGCAAAGAATAGCATTGCAAATGCCGATGCCATTATTAAATTCGGTAGATATATAACTGTTTTAAAGAATCCTAATCCTTTTAATTTTAATCTAACATTAGAGAACCAATTCGCTAAAAGAAGTGCTAAAAGAATCTGTGGAATAAAGCCCATTATCCACATAATAGCCGTATTCTTTAAGTATTTCCAAACATCAGAATTACCCAGTAATGACTTATAATTATCCAGTCCGACAAAGTTTGGTCCAATTTGTGTAAGACCTGAGCGATAGTTTTCAAAAAAACTATTAAAAATGGTACTTACCATCGGCACTAGTTGGAATACTAGATAAGTTACTACAAAAGGTACTAAAAAGATATATCCCCACTTATTATACCTAACTACTTTTCCTTTTTTTACTTTTTTTGCTTCAACTTTATTCATATTCGAACCTCTCATTTTGTCTTCCCATTTATAATAGAGCTCTATAGTCAAAAAACATGCCTGCCTACAATAGACAGGCATGTTTTTCAATCAATTCTCATTAACAAATCACTAGTTAGTATGATAACTCTGGGTATTTTACAGTAATTAGACTGTAGAAGTTCTGAAGAGCCTCGTCATAGGTAGCATTGCCATCGAAATAATCTTTCATAGCACCCTGGAATTCTTCTGTACAACCTTGATCATATGGTGAAATATTGCTTAAGTCGATAGAACCTGCACCTGCTGCATAAGTACCAAGTGGATTGCTCTCCCCAAGTACAGCACTAGCATATGTACTATCCGTTGACATAGCGTCCATAACAGTTGTATTGTTTACAAAGTCATTGTCTTTAACTACGATATCTTTCATAATAGTATCATCAGTAGTTAATTTAAGTATAATATCTTTAATCAAACTTTGATTATCTGTTCCAGTAGCTCCACAGATCCAAGTACCACCCCAGAAGAAACCTTGAGGTCCTTTCGTTGCATACCAGTCTCCATCCGTTCCTTTTCCACCTAATGTGAAGTCTACGAACCAAGCTGGTCCGAAGTAACAGAATACTTTACCTTCTGGCGTAAATCCTGTACTCCAGTCACTTGACCAAAGTGATGTCTTGTTGTTATAACCTTTGTCTGTAAATTCTTTTGTTTGCTCTACCCAAGTCTTAATGCTGTCATCGATATTGATTTTTCCATCAACAACCCATTTGGAAGATACGTTATTAGAGAATACACGGTATGCATCATCATATCCCGATAACATATAATATCCTTTATCCTTTACTTCTTGTGCTGCTGTAGAGAATGCATCCCAGTTTGCTAATTTTTCTTGGATCTTGTTGATTTCGTCTGTTCCAAATACATCTTTAGCAATGGAACGTCTGTAAATCAAAACTCCTGGGCAACCTTGCCATGAAACACCTTTGATTTGTCCATTAGCATCTGTAACAATGTCTTTTGTGTATTGATATTGTTTTGATAAATCTGCTTCTGTGATGCCAAGGTCGCTAACTGGCATTGTGTATTCCGTATCAACATATTTCAATGCATAATCTGCTTCGATAAGGAATAAGTCAATCTTATTATCTTGAGAAGCATCTTTTTGTTTTAGCAACGTTTCATCAAGGTTATTCTGGTAAGCATTATCATCACTTGGTGTAATGTTCCATTTAACAGTTACATCACCAATTTTACCAGTTGTTGCATCTACCTCTTCATACCCTGGATAATGATCCTTCATACGTCTTTGGAATTCATCATTCCAGCAATAGATATTTAATATCTTGCCTTCTTCTGGAGTAGCAACCGTTTCGGTTGTATCTGTAGCTGCATCGTCTGTTTTAGTAGTATCTGTATTATCTGTAGTTACTGGTTTTGTGTCAGTAGTTATAGTATTTTTCGAGTCATTCTTCTTGCTACCACATCCAACTAACATTGTAGTCACCATAGTAACGGTAAGTAAAACTGCTAAAAGTTTCTTTTTCATATAAAACCTCCCTTAAATATTGTTTTGGGAAACACCCCATATGTATATTAAATTCCTTGCGGAAATCAATATCTTTCTTGTTTAATGTTACTTAATCGTTATAGTATTTTAATTGTACAACACATTTCACAACATTGCAATATTAATTACATATAATTACATATATTTGTTAATTTATGCCTATTTTGCTGTACTTATTTGTGCAATAATACTATTTTATTAATATCTAATCCATAGTTTTGCATTATTGTTATAGTTATCGTTTTCGTACCATTTACATAGATTAACCTCATATATTTACCGTACTACACTATTGTTTTCTTGTGCATAATACAAAAAACCTCTACTTACCTATATCAACGAAAATGATATTAGCAAACAAAGGCTTACTTGTACTAATGATGAATACTAATCACTTCTAAGTGCTTCTACCGGGTAGGTACCACTTTCTTTGTTACCCTTCTGTTATAATAGAAAATCGATACACCAATATTTTTTATTGTAATATATTAAGATGAGGTGATTTTAATTATGAGAAATAATTGTATCTTTAGTAATGTTACTAAAGATTATTTATCCAAATTTTACTGTATTCTAGATCAAATGATTCAAGGCATGACAAGTCCAGAGCTATCTTGTAGTATATCTCACAATTTTATTGTACAAATGATCCCACATCACCGTGCTGCTATTGAAATGTCACACAATATTCTGTGTTATACTACAGACATAGCCTTACAAAATATAGCACTAAATATTATTGAGATGCAGACTCAGAGCATCGAAAATATGTGTGATATAGAATACTCATGCAGTATGTGCAAAAACTCACAACAGGATTTTTGTCTGTACCAACGTCAATTTGATATAATTACACAAACTATGTTTTCAGAAATGGGTAATGCCTGCTCAACCAATAACATCAATGCAAATTTTATGCGTGAAATGATTCCTCACCATAAAGGTGCTATACGTATGTCTGAAAATGCGTTAAGATTTGATATCTGCCCTGAATTGAAACCGATTCTTTGCGAAATTATTACTTCTCAGCAAAAAGGTGTTTGTGAAATGACTCAACTTTTACGTTGCACTAAGTAAACTCTAAAAAAGCCGAAAACACACTCTTATGAACTGTGTTTTCGACTTTATCAGCAACGTTAATCATGGGTGTTATACTATTCTTCTATACATTGGTTGTTCGGCATTAAATTCAACTAAGTACCACAAATATCAATACAAATCTTTAACCACAACTACAGTCCTATAATCTTGTTCTTTTGGTTCTCTTATAAATTTGATTCCTTTATTTCTCATCTCGTTATAGTCTCTATTAACTTACTTATACTCCTTGAAATCTTCACCAATTTTTCTGTTTTTAAAATAGTATTCTTTATCCTGATCATTTACTTCACGAATTACTTTACATGGATTTCCTATAGCAATAACATTAGATGGTAAATCTTTAGTAACAATACTTCCCGCGCCGACTACCACATTATCACCAATGGTAATCCCTGGCACAATAATTACCCCTGCACCGATCCAACAATTCTTCCCGATATCGACGGGTGAATTATATTGATACCCCTTTTCTCGTAGTTCAGGCAAAATAGGATGTCCAGCTGTTGCCACGACCACATTTGGGCCGAACATAGTATTGTCACCTACATAGATATGCGTATCATCCACAAGTGTCAGACCAAAGTTCGCATAAATCATTTTTCCAAAATGGACATGGTGTCCTCCAAAGTTTGCGTGGTAAATATAATTCCCCACTGTGCATTTTCTCTTTGATATTCATAATAATTTTTCTCCTTTGTTTTTATTATTCCTAAGCTGTTAAATCCTTAATCCAGATATACTTTTTGTAATGTCTGTAAACAACTGGTAACTTTATGATTTCATCTAGATTCACGATGAAATATACTACAAGCACTGGCATTCTTAACACAAATGCAGCGATTAAACCAAGCGGAACTGTAATGCACCATAATGTAATTGCGTCGCATAAAAAACCAAATTTAGAATCACCACCCGCGCAGAATATTCCTGCAATCGTGGTGGAGTTTATCGATTTCCCGATCATATAATAGGAGCACATAATCAACATCCACGATAGATAGTTATTTGCCTGCTCAGATAGGTTTGAAAAGTGGAGGATAACTGGTGTGGTTGCAAGCAGCAATATCCCTGATGTAATTCCACTTACAATCGACCAAATACTAAGATAATCTCCATAGGTCTTTGCTTTTTGGAGCCTCCCTGCTCCAAGCTCATTTCCAACTATAATACCACTGCCACTACCAAGTCCCAGACAAAAGCAAGCAATTAGATTTTTTACTATATTTGCAATTGAATTTGCTGCAACAGCATCCGTTCCTAAATGTCCCATTATTACGGAGTACATAGTAAAACCACAACCCCAAACCAGTTCATTCCCTAGCACTGGAAATGTATATTTCCAAAATAGCTTTCTTAATCTTTGGTCTACATAAAGCAAATATTTCACCCTAATCTTGATTCTATCTTTACGACAAGATTCCCACAAAGACCAACACAACTCTACCCCTCTAGAAATTGTCGTTGCAACAGCGGCACCTGCAATTCCCATTTTAGGAGTTCCTAGCAATCCATAAATGAATATAGCATTTAATACAATATTAAGTACTACCGTTACCGAACTGATTATCATGCTTCCAGAGGCATGACCACAGTTTTTCATGATACACAAATAAATTTGAGATATCCCGCACATAAAATATGTGATTCCAACAATCCTCAGATACTCACCACCAGCTTCTATCAACACGATATCTGCAGTGAATATCTTCATCAAATAATTCGAGAAAAATGTAGCTACAATAAAGAATAGAAACGATACAACAATTGATATCCTCAAAACAAAACCAAGGATTTTTTCCACCGAGACTCTATCATTCTTTCCCCAGTACTGCGCAACAAATATACTGGTTCCAATTGTCATGGCAGCAAGGAAGAGATTGTACACAAAAGTTACCTGCCCAGCAAGTGATACCGCTGATAGAGAATTCTGGTCCACAAAACCCAGCATTACCGCATCCGAAGCGCTAACCAACGACAGCATAAACTGTTGAAAAGCAATTGGAAGAACCAAGAAAATCAATTTTCTATTAAACTCTTTGTCATTAAACGCCTTAAACAATGACTTCAATCCGTTTTTCCTCCATATTTATTAAAAACTTTTATAATAGTAAAATCCTTCTCATACAGTGCAATAAGTTCTATTTCATTATTGATCCCTCCTTTATATTATTGACGTATTAGGATTTTCATTTTATAATTATATCGTTGTTAATTGATATTTTATATATATAAATCCCATATTTATATAACATTATTTCAGAAAAGGAGTTTAACGTGGAATTCACTTTAAAAATCGATCAATCAGAAGATGTGCAATATGATATCGTAGACTTTCCAGCCTATGTTCGTAAAGGATATCTATCCAGTTACCCTGATTACCGTGCTATTAGCCATTGGCATGATGATATTGAACTCATTCTCATATTATCCGGGCAGATGAATTATAATATCAACGGCAATGTCATTTTACTAAACACAGGAGAGGGTCTTTTTGTCAATGGAAAACAATTTCACTACGGATATTCCAATGAACATATAGAATGCAAATTCATTTGTATTCTTCTACATCCTATATTGTTATGTTCTTCTCCCTACGTTGAGAGGAACTATATTACTCCAGTATTACAAAACGAGGCACTACCTTATAGGATTCTGCATAAGGATACTAAGCACGAAAAAGATATCCTGAAAACCATACAGAAAATCTATGATCTACGATCTTCTGAATTGTGTGCATTTCACATCCAACGACTATTTTTTGAAATCTGGGAAAGTCTACTACTGTTGTCTGACAGTACAAAGCAGATAACCATGCCACGCAATCAGCACCTCACTCTATTGAAAGACATGATTCACTATATTCACAAAAACTATGCCTCTAAAATTACTCTTAGTGATATTAGTGCGGCTGGAAAAGTAGGAAAAACCACTTGTACATCAATATTTCAAAAATATACCAACGAGACACCGATTTCCTACCTCACAAATTTTAGATTGAAAAAAAGTCTAGAGCTGCTACTATCCACGGATAAAACAATATCAGAAATATGTTATCAGGTCGGTTTTTCAGGCGCTAGCTACTACACCGAAACTTTTCATAAAGCGTATGGATATACTCCCAAGAGATATCGGTCATTAAATTCCAAAAGCGATATACTACAATCTACTTTCGGTAAAAGCTTCTACTAAACCGTAATTTTTGGAATGTAATTATCAAACTTATGGTCTACTTCAAGCGTTACCTCTCCTATCCCCCCGCCTTCCTTAGCACTATGTATCGCACGTAATTACCAAATACTCCTTACATTCTCATCTTCTCCACTTATTCCTTAGTGTTCCATCATTTCATCATTACATTCAATGTATAGAAGTGCTACAATGAACTTGTTCCTAAGAAACAGTAGTCATTCAAAGGAGGATAAGATTATGTTTAATTTTTTCAGTTCTTGTAACTTAAGCGACTTATTAGATTTAATTTCTAAGTACTGCTCACAATAATATTTGACTTTTACGGCCCATCTTAGTAGGTGGGCCTTTTTAATTAACCTTTATAAAGCATGTCCCTTTCACATAACAGGTCTTAGCGACCTGCTTTTGGATCATATGGGAAATATGATATTTTTGTCTCCTCGTTTATAACCAAAGTATATGGTGAACCCAGAGTTTTTCTTACATTAAACAAAACACTACCTAGTGAATAATAATAACTCTCTTGATCAGGTGTTTGTACCGGATTACGTATCGCAGTTATTATAAATCCTTTTTCTCCTTTAGAACAACCCACACATGCAAGCGAGCTTTCATCTATTGAAACATTTATATAAATACCTGATTTATGATACTCCTCATATATTGCTTGATTCCATACTTCCACGATATATTCTCTTTCTGGTAGATTTCTTCCTATGAAAGAAATAAAAATTTCATACTTTTCAGTTACAAACATAATAGTTTCCTTTTTTATTCATATTATGAAATCTTAAATATAAATGTTCTACTCTTTAAAATATATCGTAAAATTAGTGCAATAGTTGGTTCTCAGACCTTATTATGGGTTAGTTAGAGTAACACTTTTTATGGATAAAGTAGATATTATTGCAATATGTAGCATAAATAAGTTTTTTAAGTAAAAAAGAGCTGCCGCTTTACGATTTTTCAATCGTTGAAGCGACAGCCCCTTGTTCAAATTAATCTCTATCCTGCCTTACATAATAGAAAATGTCCTATTTATTATTCAATAACATATAATATCTTTCTTCATTCCTATTCCAGCTAATGGGTAAGCCAATCAGATTACCGATTAAATACCCACTGAGTACAGACAAATTAAAATCACTACCTAAGACCACAAAACAGAATAGATAAGTTACCAAAAACACTAAACTATTAGTCATAAAACTATATAATAGATATAAAAGTTTACCTTTTTTTCTATTCTTCTCCCAATTTATAATGAATTTTTCGTCATCTGTATAAAATATTCTTGATACTTTGCTTGCTTTTATCTTATTTGATTTAATTAAATACTTAAATAAAAGGTTTATCGCAATATAGATAATAAGAACAATAACCAATATTTTCAATACCCCCACATTAATATCTAATCGTTTCCCATTAATCATAACAATACTCCCCCCAATTGATTTTATCTAAATGTTAAAACTTTGCTTCGCATATTTCTTATGATGTTACACAGAAATCAATAATTATATTATACCATACTGAATAGATTATCTTTGGTTTCGTAACATCCCACATCTGTTTTCTGGTAAATATTCAAATCGATGTTTACAGTAAAGTTTATCAGCAGGATGATTTGCTATCAGACAAATATAACTATCTTCATGTGTATGTTCTTCAAAATAATTATCAATTTCTTTCATAATCTGCTCCGCAAAACCATTTCGCTGATACTCTTCATCTACCATAATATCACTCACCACATAGGTTATGCCACTGTCACCAACTACTCTGCCAAACGCAACAAGTTTTTCCTCATCATATAGGGATGACGTGAACAAGGAGTTTTCTAAGGCAATCTGGCTTCTTTTTAGATTTTTATTACCCATACCAGATCGTAACCTAAGATTCACATAATCTTCTGCAGTCGGGGGTTGGTAAACAAGTTTCATATTCATAGTTTTCTCCTCCATAAATTCTAATTTGTTAAATTCCTATCTCAGGGTGTTAATTATTAAACTTACTAAATATAATACCAGTCATTTCATTAACTATCAATATTCAGTTTTTTAATGTACTCTTACATCGTTAAGTCCTAACATTAACATCCTTTCTATAGTATCAATATTACATTTAATTATATTAATTTACATTATTCACCTTCGACTAAAAATACATATTAATAATATGATTTTGAAAAGTTGTTGTATACATCTATTCGTAGAAAATCGATATTTTTTTATATAAATAAGATTTATTCCCCTATGCGAGTAACGTAGAATGGAATACGTAAAAAACGCAAACAAAAAGACTGGTATATCTATATACACCAATCTTAAGTAAGCTAAGGTCCAACTCACTTAGCAGATTTTGTGTTCTTCAACACAAATTAAATATATTTAATACACTATAGTGAAAATCGCAAATATAATAGGTATTATTTTCAAACTATTGCATTTTCTATTTTTCTGCTAATTCTAAACTAAAATTAAATGCCACAAGCAAACTATAATTATTTATATACTAACTTTTTGTTTAGGGATAGGGTTTAATCATATTAGGTTGGAACCGTAAGGGTATTTCGTACGATTTCTTATGAATAAAATTCACCAACGTTTTGGTCCCAGATGCATCCACTTTATAAGTAATTTCATCAACACCTACAGGAATATGTGGACCTATCATTGGTGTTGTCTCAAATGTAATGTAAATATTAATTGGTTCTCCCTGTTTTTTAATATCTTTAATCTTAAATATGTAATTGAAATATTCTAATGCATCTGTAAAATAATTATCATAAAACTTATTACTCCAAAAATTCGCATCTAACTCTATACTCCAATGCTGCCACTAACTATCAATATTCATTTTTCAATGCACCTAATTACTGTATCCATTAATCACCTCACTTTCTTAATATCAATTTTCAGTTTCAAATTTTAGTTTACCTTACTAACTTTTTTATTTTTACATAAAAAAACTACCAACTCAATACTGATAGTTGGTAGTAAAAAGATATTTATTTGTTACCTTATGATTATGCTCAAATAAATTCTACAACTGGAATTTATCTATTCCTCATTTCTTATAGAAGTCTCCAATTTTCCCAAGGTTCTTTCCGATGGAATGATACTGTCCTGAATATATCACCGGCTTAAATTCTACCAAATCAATTTCAAAAGTATCTCCTACTTTGATATCTTCATCAATTTGAATATTTTTTATACGACAAAAGAATGTATCTGATTCCCCTGTTTTTACTACTTCTGATACTTCACATTCATATATCCAGCGGCTAGAATCCAACAAAGGCGCATGAACATATTCACTTACAGTATATGAATAGGAAATATCATTTTTCCACCTATCTTTCCCTGATGTACTTCCAAAATAATCTACTAACTCCAGCATATCGGTACTTACTAAATTTACAGAAAGTTGTTTTGTTCTTACTATATTCTGCTTTGTTTGCTTAGTACCATACATACTAACAACAAGTAAGTAATCCTCCCCTTCACAAGTAACACTAATCCATGTAATAGGTGCAAAATCCGGATTACCATTCTCGTTGTATGTACCAATAATAAATGTTGGTTGAACACACATCGAATAATGTGTTCCAATAGATTTTCTTTTCACACGCATTCTCTTATACTCCCTTCATCAAAATCAAATTATATCATTATTTATAAATAACTTTACAAAAAGAAGAATACTACATATTATACCAACTATCAATATTAAGTTATCAATGTACTTAGTTCTCTAAAATATCAAATTTAACAGCTATGCTTAGTTGAGTCTGAATCTACTATGTCTGGTATTCCAAAAGGACAATCTTCACATCTGTAAATGCATCTAAACGTTCCACAATCTTCATTTGGGTCAACTCCATTTTTCTCTTCATTTATCATTCTTCTTCCTCCACTAGATCCTAATTTACTCTTCTTGTGATTCACAATTTCCAATGCACTCTCCAAGTGTTACATTCTCCAAATTGTCAGTAAGTTCACAGAAGCATAGTACTTCTCCAATTGCATTAACTTTACCTCCAATTGCATGTTTACATTGTTTTGCTATTTTATTTCCATCTTTCACAAATACTACCTCCACTAAAATATCACTTTAAATTAATAATTAAAATTCCATTTTCTTGTAATTCCGTATTGTATCCAGTATTAAAGTTTTCATGGCACATACATAACAATGAACGCTGATATGGATTTAAACTATTTAATTCTATACTTTTGTTGGTTTTAGTGTTAAACAAGTCATAAGGTTTACCTTTTAGTGTGTATACCATATCTTCTACTTTGTATGATTTTCTCATTATCTGCCTCCTCCAAATATCAATTAACAATTTCGAATTTTAGGTAAAAAAACTACCAACTCTATATTAATAGTTGGTAGTCTGGGTGTACGTATTAAATTATTCTGTATAAAGCTTCTCATAAAACTAGAATTACTTAATCAATCCTAACTTTATTTTATTATCTAATTCCCACAATGCAGTCTTATTACTATCATATTGAAGTCGTTTGTTTGCAATTTCATAACCAACCCATTCATATTCTATATGTTCATGAGATAATTCCAACTTTGTTCTATCTAAGTTAACTGCAAAAGAATATTCTGGGATAACAAGACATTCTTCTCCCCATACTTTTCTTGCTTTACTAAAACAAGAAGTCGGTATACTACTAATTGTATCTAAAGCACTATACTTACTGCTCATATCTATACCAGCTTCTTCATACGCTTCTCGTTTTGCTGAGACTAACTCAGATACATCTTCATCTTCACCACCTCCAGCAATGAATTGCCATGCATCCATATCGCTTCTATGAAAGATACCATATTTCACAGTGTCATTTTCTATGTAGTACGGAATAATTAATACCTGATATTTTGCTCTTGCCATTATACTCACCTCATGTATTTTCTGTGTTAATTAAATAATGTTTATAATACCATTTATCCAACCAACTATCAATATTCAGTTTTCAATGTTCCATAGTTACTTAAACTATCATTTTCTTTTCTACACAATATTCTTTTATATGTGTTATAACGTAACGACGATATTAACTCTCATTATTAACTTTCACCTGATAATACATATTAATCATCGACGAAGCATTAAACAAAGCAGTCAACATATAATTCTATATATTTCTCACTTTTGTCCGATTCTCTTGCATGTAGTCAATTTGTTGTCTAATATATCGCATATACTTAGACACACTCCCTCCTTCTGCTGAAGAATGTAGTTCTGTATTCGATCTCGGTATATTTTAGAAGATAGCAAAAAGGCCCCAAACACCTTATATATCATGTAAAAACCGATAATATAAGGCGTTTGGAGCCTCTGTAAGTTTAAATTATATTATATTGAAAACTTCGCTTATTTAGCCATTTGAGCAGCAACTTCTGCAGCAAAATCTTCTGATTTCTTTTCGATACCTTCGCCAGTTTCGAAACGAACGAAGCTCTTAATTGTGATATCAGCACCGATTTCTTTAGCAGCTGTTTCAACATATTTTTTTACTGTTAAGTCTTCATCTTTGATGAAAGCTTGTTCTAATAAACAAACTTCTTTTAATTGTTTGTTTAAACGACCAATGATCATTTTTTCAATGATGTTTTCTGGTTTATCTGGGTTTTCGTTCATAGCTTGAGCTTTTAAGATTTCTTTTTCGTGCTCTTTGTAATCAGCTGGAACTTCATCAGATGATAAATATTTAGGAGCGATAGCAGCGATTTGCATAGCTACATCTTTAGCAACAGTCTTAGTTTGGTCATTCACTACAGTAGTTTCAACTTCAACTAAAACACCTACTCTACCACCAGCGTGGATGTATGATTCAACAAATCCGTTTTCAGCAACGATTTTTTCGAATCTTCTGATGTTCATGTTTTCACCGATAACAGCGATTTGAGCAGCTAGAGCTTCTTTAACTGTCATATTTGTATCAGGAGCCCAAGCTTCTGATAAGAAAGCTTCGATATCTGTAGCTGTAGTTGAAGCTGCTTGAGCTGCTACATCTGCTACATAGCTTTGGAATTTTTCGTTTTTAGCAACGAAATCTGTTTCACTGTTAACTTCTACGATAGAAGCTACTTTACCATCTGCAGATACGTTAGTTGCTACAAGACCTTCAGCTGCGATTCTACCAGCTTTCTTTTCAGCTGCAGCTAGTCCTTTTTCTCTTAAGAATTCTACTGCTTTGTCCATATCACCATCAGTTTGTGCAAGAGCTTTTTTACAATCCATCATTCCTGCACCTGTCATTTCTCTAAGTTCTTTTACCATTGACGCTGTAATAGCCATGTTCGAATACCTCCGTTATAATTTACGTTTCCGTTTTTTATTCTTATTATGAGTAGCGTAAACGCTCTCTTTATAATACAAAACTAATACACATCATTCATAGAATTGACATGCAAAGTATTAATTTATTCATAAACAATAGAAAGTACGCTTTGCGAACTTTCTATTATCATGAATAATGCTTCAACCGGGTAACCCTGGCTGAAGCATTATCGCAAGCCCATTATGGGTATGAATAATCAGATTAAGCTTCTACTGCTTCTTCAACAGGAGCTTCATCGTTTAATTGAGCACCTTGATTAGCTTCGATAACTGCATCAGCCATCTTAGCAACGATTAATTTAACTGCTCTGATTGCATCATCATTACCAGGAATTACGAAATCTAATTCTTCTGGATCACAGTTAGTATCAGCGATACCAATTAGTGGAATTCCTAATGTATGTGCTTCTTGAATACAGATTCTTTCTTTCTTAGGATCAACAACGAAGATTGCATCTGGGATGTTCTTCATGTTCTTGATACCACCAAGATTCTTTTCAAGTTTTTCTTGCTCTTTCTTAAGATTGATAACTTCTTTCTTAGGAAGAACTTCGAAAGTTCCGTCTTCTGCCATAGTTTCGATAGCTTTTAATCTTTCAATTCTACCTTGGATAGTCTTGAAGTTTGTAAGCATACCGCCTAACCATCTTTCGTTTACATAGTACATTCCGCAACGTTCAGCTTCTGATTTAACAGAATCTTGAGCTTGTTTCTTAGTACCAACGAAAAGAACAGTACCACCATCAGCTACGATATCTTTAATAGCATTGTAAGCTTCATCTACTTTACCTACAGATTTTTGTAAATCGATAATATAGATACCGTTTCTTTCAGTGTAGATGTACTCTGCCATTTTAGGGTTCCATCTTCTAGTTTGGTGTCCGAAATGTACACCAGCTTCAAGTAATTGTTTCATTGATATAACGCTCATAATTTACCTCCATTTGGTTGATTTCTTCCGTATATTTCAACTTACTAACAGACCATTACGGCACCCTGTCAGAAATCAATATACGTGTATTTTAACATAGCAAGTATATCACATGAATTTACATATGACAAGCTTTTTTTACTTTATTTTAATTCTTGCTAATAAGACTCTACTCTTCTAGTGATAGCAATCAGATAACTGCTATTTCTTTCTTGTAATTATATCCGCTATCTTCTTATAAGTAGCATCCAGGGGAATCAGGTATTCTCCAACTAGTATTTTGCTTGAATAACCTTGTTCTGACATATAGATACGAAATTCATCTATATCTTCTATAACTCCCTTTTCATTTAACAACTTTCCCACGCTAGTAGCTGTCATCCCGGAAGTGATTTTAATTGGAGTATAGTCAATGGATATTATCATACCCTTATCTTTCGTTGAGTCCATATCGGATTCTACTTTATCATTACCATCTTTATTATTTTGTTGATCATCATCATTGGATTCTTTTAATTGATCGTCTTCTGCATCTTGTTCATCTTTTGCATCTTGTTCATCTTTTGCATCTTGTTCTTCTTTTGCATCTTGTTTTTTTTCTTGGCTTTGTTCTTCTTTTGAATCATTTTGTTCAACAGAAGTAGTATCGTCCGATGCATTCATTATCATTCCATAACCCATGGCTTTTTCCATAATTTCTTCTTTTGTTAATGCATTTTCTCTTATTATTCTGCTACGAGAGGCTTGTAATGACAGCGACATTACAATAGCTGTGAATACAATCCCCATTCCTAGCCCACGAATAAAGTATCTTAGTTTTAATTTCATATGCGAACCAAACCTTCCTAACCAATAACAAATTAATTCTGCTTATAAAGATTTAATACGAAACTCACTTCGCCTTTTCCTAAATCTAAAGTCTTAGCAATTTCAGTAATACTCTTCCCTTGCGTATATAACTTCATAATCTCTTGGTTGTTATTTTGTTTATCTTCATCTGTAAATTCTTGTTCATTATATGAATAATTCGTATTATTAACAAGCATAGCTGCCTCTTCGTCATTAATACCTTGAATCTCTCTCTCTGGCTCTGTGACTTTACTATCTATTACAGTTGAATTATTAGTATCTGTTTGGTTTTCTAAATCGTTACTTTTAGATTCTGAATCCTTTGTTTTGTTTTCTTTCTTACAATAATTTTCTTTCATAGCATTTTCTTTTTCATTAAGCATATTATACAGGAACACTACTTCCATATGGTTTTGCTCTATCTTCTCAAGAATCTGCTCTGAATACTCACTAATAGCCATTATTTTTTCATTAGTTACCTTATTAAGATCGTTTTCCGTCTTAACAATGGTTGCTTCTGATATCTTTTCTAAATTTTCTTCCAGCGTGTTTTGTATTACAAGTAAATGCTCCTCATCTAGTCCTATTATTGAATTAGTCACTTCTTCCTTTTTCCCCTTAGAAGTAACCTTCTCTGTGAAAAAGAAACTTACTCCAATTAAGACTAAACCAAGAATTAACATGCATACCTCAAATACCGTCATATACTTTCTCCTAGCTTATATTTTAATATCAAATGAACTTCTATTAGTAGGAGGAGTATTAACATGGGTTTCTTCTTGTTTCTTTTTCCCCTTCTTGTTTCTCTCTCCTAATGATTGTCCATTCCCTTTTTCTTTCGCATCATAACGCATTTCTTTGTATTCACCCTTTTTAGTTTCCACCGTTTTGTTCTGTTCATGCTTTATGTGTTGTTGAAACATACTGTTCATCTGCGCTTGTTCTTGTGCAGGTCGCTGCATCTCAACATGTCTAATTTGAGACACTTCGTTTGTACGAGGTACCAATGTTAACATATCTACTTGAGAAATTGACATAAGATCCTCCCTTTCTATAGGCTAATTCAAACCTAACACCTTAATATCCGCTCTATCTTTAACAAACTGGCAATGATGTTCTGTAGTCTTAATAATGTATACTACACTTCCAATTGATATACGCACACCCGAATACGCCATGTTTTCTACTACAACTTTACCATTAATATTTTCTTCCATCTTCTCTTGCAATTGATCGTATTGTTTTATTAATGGTTCAAGCACTTTATCTAATTCAGCATTTTGTATCGACAATTTTTGTAAATGTTGTAATTTCTCAGTTGATAGTTTCTCTCCACACATAACCTTTTTCTTAAATAACGTTAGAATTTGAACTATTTTATCTTTTTCTTCTTGCAGTGATACAATTTTCACTTCACAATCTCTATATGAATCGACTAATGTTGGGTCAACTCCCACTTCAAGTACTGTAGAAGTACCCATAGTTGATCCCGCAGTTTTTAAGCGAATAAGCGAACCCGCTTTAATCTCCCCACCAGTTACTAAGCCTTTCCTACCACTAACAACAACATCTGTCCTAGCATATACCTTACTGTGTAGGATTGTTTCAGTATCAACATAGCCACCCGACTTAACAGTTGAACTTTCAATGAACTTACTTAATATGTTACCCTCAGCTTGTAGAAGTCCGCGATTCATACCTTGAATTCCACGTTTTAAAATAATATGTCCCTCACTATATAATTTTGCTCCTTCAACAACACCATCTACAATAATATCACCTTTTGCTCGTACCGTAAATCCAGTTCTAACATTCCCCTTTACATAAACATTCCCGTCATATGTAATATCGCCTGTTGAAGTATCAACATCGGCTAGTACTTCCAGTGTATCCGATACAAAAACCTTGTCATCTGCTAATTCAACATGGCCTGATACACCAGAATACATCTTTAAGCCATCCTCTGACATGTAGATGTTATTTCCATGTCTCAAGATCTTATTAACAATCTTTTGTGGCCGTATTATATTACCAAGTACATCAATTCCTGGAACCCCTGCATCAGCTGGAACTAGCTCAGCTAATAATTGATCTTTATTAACATGACTAATCATATCTAGTTGATGAAAATCAACGGATCCATCTTCATTATGCTTTGGTTGTAATGTACGATCAGTCTGGAAATAATACTTAATTACTGCACTCTTTCCCTCTACAGCATCTAAGCCTTTCGCAATAACTATATTAGTGTTATAGCACCGTTCTCTTAGAAATTCAGCAATAGCTGTACTTTGTATCCCATACTTAATTCCTTCTCTTGTTAAATTTGATTTAATATCTTCATTATCTAATAATTTTCCATTGATTGAAGGTGGATACCATTTAGCAAAAGCAGTTTTCCTATCATCTGATATGGTTATTGTCATCAATTCCATAACAGGTAGCATAATATCCTCACTTAATTTAACTTCTGTTTCTTCAACCAAAGAAACTACCTCTGTATGTAATTTTTTAATGTCATAATTATTAACCTTAACTTTTGATAGGTATGCTGATATTTCATCTATAGTTACAGATAAGCCACCTTGCATGTTGGGAACTAGATGTATATACACTCCGTCATCTTTCATGTGTAAATAAAAATATCCATTTTTCTGTTTCATGTTATTCCCCCACTTTCGTCATTAACAGATACATTAAGGATCTGCCAGTCCTTCTCCATTATTATACATTTATATCTTGGTACTAAAACAAGTCCTCTGAAACCTTTTACGATAAAGAGAACTTGTCGTTATTAAAATATATTAAATATTTCTATATTATTTCCCATTTTACTTCTCATTTTCTGAAGTGCCTTAGTGTGTAACTGCGACACTCTCGATTCTGATACTTCCAATGATAAACTGATTTCCTTTAATGTTAATTCTTCATAATAATACAGTATTATTACTTTCTTTTCTTTTTCCGTTAATGATTCTAAACTTACTAATAAAATCTCTTTCAATTCATTACGTTCAACCAACTTCTCTGGCTGCATATAATGCGAGTTTTCATTCGCTTCTACTTTTACATCGCTTCCGTGTTCAATGTATTCATCTAATGATACAAGTGATGATACCTTAGTTTGACTTTGCCATGTGATTAATTCCTTAACTGTAATTTCTAACTCTTCTGCTAATTCTTCATCAGTAGCTACTCTACCTAATTTAGCCTCTATCTTTTGGTATGCTGAATCTATCTTCTTTTGTTTCTGACGATACGTTCGTGGTAACCAATCCATCTTTCGAATTTGATCTAAGATAGCTCCTCTTATACGTAAGGTTGCATAGGTTTCGAATTTTACACCCTTGCTATAATCGAATTTGTCAATAGCATCTATTAGTCCAAAGATTCCATACCCCACTAAATCATCATATTCAACATTATATCCGAGATACATACTGAGTCGTCCAGCTACTATTTTAACTAATTCAGCATATTCAAGAATTATTTTCTCCCGATTAGAACTAGTTCGGCTCTTACTGTACTCTTCCCATAATCTATTTTTTCCTTCTTCGTTCATGTTCGCCTCCAAAAGACTGTTTCATAATTACACTATTGGTTACTATTCAGTCATTCCTGCGGACTAACTAATTAATAACCTTTATTGCTCTGTAACGTCATCTTCAACAGTTACAGTTTCTTCACCTTCCGTAGCGACATCCATATCTTCCGGTTGTTTCATATCCGCTGATATAATTCTATTAATTAAGTTCCTTGCTATTAATCCAATCATATAGAATATGATTAATACACCAAGTAAAATCTCTAACGTTAACTCAACGCTATAAGATTTAATTAGGCAGAAAGCACAAGTTATTGTTCCTGCTAGCAGCATTATTATTGATGGTATATATCTTGTCCTCATTACATTCACTCCTGCTAGAATTTACTTTTTATGTTGCATTCCCATGCATTTACTAAAATATAATAACTAAAACGTTTAACAGTAATTGATTGCCTATTAGCATATGTATGCTCCATTCCTATTATGAAAATATCATAATGAAATAACACACTATATAGTCTTTATCGGTTTACCAACAGATTTAATTAATAGGTCTCCTGTCTCAGTATAGAATTCAATCGTACGTCCATAATTCAAACCTGTATCTTCTCCGATCACTCTTATACCAAGTGAAGATAGCTTGGCCTTTGTAGCCTCTACATTTCTGTCACCAATACGTAGCATATCATTATTCGATGTAAACGCGAACATTTGTGCTCCACCTGCTATCTTAGCAACAAGATTATGCTTGTTTGCACCCAATGAAATCATTTGTTTTATTAACTCATCTATACCTGTATCTGCGAATTTTGCATGGTTTTCATTTTTGCGTATCTTCGTACTATCCGGTAGCATTATATGAGCCATCCCTCCAACCTTAGTCGAAGGATCATACAATGCTATCCCAACACAAGATCCTAATCCAAGCGTTGTTAAAGCACCTGGATATTTACAGGCGTTCAAATCTGCCATCCCTATTTTTATCATCTCTCCCATATAAATCACCTATAACCCTAAAGAACTCATGATCTTGCCGTATGAGTCTAATGTCGGTATAAGTATAAAGTATCCGTTAACCTCATCATCATCTTCACAGAATTGAGATTGTATTAATAGTGCTTTATCACCTATCTTACCAAATTCTATTGCTGGCACACTTAGAATTGCTCCAGCCATATCAATTGACATGTAAGGTACGGAAGCAGATATTCGCATATTAGTTAAAGCAGAGAGGGATGACAGATACGCTCCTGCTATAATATTACCGATTTCATTCAGTGCCGATAAATCCATCTCTGTAAATTCATTCGACCCATCTGTTTTTTTGCCAACTATCATATCAACTAGATGATGTGCCGATTCTTCATCTAACATAAACATCATCATCCCATCTATATCACCATCTAATGTTAATAATATCCCTACAACTATCGTTTCTGCTCCACCTACAGTATCTGGCAAATCACGGAATTCAAGAAGATCAACTACAGGCACCTTCATATCAACCTTAGAATTAATCAACTGTGATAATGCCGTAGTAGCATTGCCCGCTCCTATATTACCGATTTCTTTCAATACATCAAAATGCATATTATCAATATGTTCTAAATCCAAAGTAACACCTCACAGTCCATACTCTTTCGTAAAAAGGGGTTGGATTTGCATCAACCCCTTCTCATATCAAGCTTACATAGCCTCTTTATCTACAATAACACCTGCGATATTAAGCAACGAGATTAAGTTATCTCCATGTTTGCCAATACCACTAAGAAACATTGATTTTTCATCTTTTGCATTATAAGTAACCTTATCAATACTTTCATCTTCTAATGTTACTACTTCCTTAACTTCATCTACAAGAATTCCAATTGCAGATTGCGCGTCAAACTTAAGAATAATAATTCTTGTTGCGTTAGTAATTTCATCTGCTTCAAGGCCAAATTTAAGACGTATACTCATCACTGGAATAATCTCACCTCTTAGATTAATAACACCTTTAAAGTACGATTGTGCCTTTGGAACTCTTGTTATACGCTGCATCCTTACAATGTTATCTACATTCTGAATATCAATTCCATATTGTTCATTACCAATTCTTACAACGATATATTGCTTTGCTTCTGTTCTTAATTTTGTATCCATAGTAAGTACCTCCTATACTAATGTATTAACATCAAGAATTAGGGCTACTTCACCATCGCCAAGGATTGTTGCTCCGCCAATCATCTTATTGTTGTTAATATATTTTCCTAGTGATTTTATAACAATTTCTTGTTGTCCAATTAGATTGTCAATTACAAGACCTGCTAGCTTGTCTCCCTTAGAAACAATAACCACTGTAAGATTTTCAGGAGATTCTTTTGTTTGTTCTACATCTAGAATATCAGCTAAACGGATAATTGGTATAACAGTTCCCCTTAAGTTGATAACTTCTTTCGTTTGAACGTATTTAATATCACTTACAGGAACATCTTCAATCGTTTGAATACTTCCAAGTGGTATCGCGTATTTTTCTGGCCCAATCTCAACCATTAATGCTTGAATAATTGCAAGTGTTAATGGTAATCGAATGATGAAATTACTTCCTTCGCCAAACTTAGTACGAGCTTCTATATCACCACCAAGAGCTTCAATTCTTGTCTTAACAACATCAAGACCGACACCTCTTCCTGACACATCTGTAATCTTTTCTGCAGTAGAGAAGCTTGGACGGAATAACAAGTCAATAACATCTTTATCTGTCATTGTTTCAGCTTGTTCTCTTGAAATCGTTCCCTTTTCTATAGCTTTTTGTTTCACTTTTTCTACATTGATACCTGCTCCATCATCACGTACTTCAATCACAACGTTATTACCATCTTGATAGGCGTCTAAGAATATTGATCCAACTTCTGGTTTACCGGCTTTTCTTCTATCTTCTGAGCTTTCAAGACCATGATCAGCAGAATTACGAAGTAAATGCATTAAAGGATCACCAATTTCATCAATTACAGTACGATCAAGTTCTGTATCTTCACCTGTCATGTATAATTCCATCTTTTTATCTAATTTCTTTGATAAATCACGTATCATACGAGGGAATCGATTAACAACACTTTCAATTGGTACCATTCGAACTTTCATAACGGATTCGTGTAAATTAGTTGTTACTCTTTCAAGATACTCAATTTGTTCATTAAATGCATTTTCAGAGCGGTTTTCATTGTCTCCAGAACTAATAGATACCAAACCGTTTTTCGCAATAATTAACTCACTTACTAGATTCATTAATACATCAAGTTTTTCTATATCCACACGTACAGAACGATTCACTACAGGTTTTGCCTGTTGTTTTGCAGTTGCTTGTGCTTTACTTTGATTCGTATCTTTCTTTTCCACTGGAGCTGTTGCAGTTGCTGATGCTGCTTGCACCGTATCCGCTTTATTATCAGTGGTTTCTACTTCTTCATTCTCTTCATTCTTTTCTTCAGGTGCTTGCATCACGTCAATATATACTGACTTAATTTCAGACACATTAAGAATTTTAGCTTTTACTTCTTCAAGTGATGACTTGGTAATTAAAATTACACTAAAATCAAATTCGAATTTTTCATCTTCTATATCTTGAACCTCAGGATATGATTTAATCACTTCTCCAAATTCCTCTAATGCTTTGAACACTAGGAATGCTCTTGCAGCCTTGAGAATACAAGTTTCTTGAATATAGATTGTAATACCGAATACATTTTGTCCGGTATCTTTTGCTTTTAACATTGCATGACTTTCATAATCAGCAATTCTAAGATCTTGATACTTAGCGCATTCCTCTTTTTCTTCTACTGTTTCAGCTTGAGTTGCCATAGCCGAAGTACCTTGACCTTCTGTTTTCTCACCAATGCCTTCTTGAAGAATCTTATTTAACTGCGTGATTATAGGCTCATTATCTTCCGTTCCTTCATCAGCAGTATCTAATATGTTACTTAAATAAGACTCAAGTGCATCTAATCCTTGGAATAAAACATCAACTAAGTTTGCACCAACGGACATTTTACCATTTCTAATTTCAGAGAATACGTTTTCCATATCATGTGTTAAACGTTGCATTCTCTTATATCCCATTGTACCAGCCATTCCTTTTAGAGAATGGGCTGCTCGGAATATTTCATTAATTGTATTCACATTATCTGGTTCTTTTTCAAGAATTAGTAATTGTTCATTAAGATTTTGTAAATGTTCTTTTGTTTCATCGATAAATATCTCTAGATATTGACTAACGTCCATCTTACAGCACCCCCACGTGATTTGTTATAGCTTCTGAAACTTTCTTTAATGGCACGACTTCATCTACCAATCCGGTTTCTGCAATTACTTTAGGCATCCCATAAACAGTAGATGTTTCTTCATCTTGCGCTATAACATAAATATTCTTGTTTTCATTAAGTTTCTTAATTCCTTGCGTTCCATCTCCACCCATACCAGTTAAGATGACACATGTTATTTCATCATAATTAGAATCTACTATTGATTCATACAAAATATCTGCACAAGGTTTTAATCCACCTCTTGCGGCTTCTAATGAGACTGATAAGAAGTGTTTATCGCGCTCTTTTCTAATTCTCATCTGATATCCACCTTTTGCAATATAAACATGTCCTTTTTGCACTTCTTCACCATCAACTGCCTCTTTAACAACTAGATCACTCATCTCGTTAAGTCGCTGTGCTAGCGAATATGTGAATCCTTCTGGCATATGCTGTACAAGTAAAAAACTTGCATTCAGATTCTTAGGCAGTAATGGAATCACTTCTTGTAATGCTTTCGGTCCTCCCGTAGAGCAGGCCAATGCGACTAGTTTGTTAGCATCTTTGTTAACAGACTTGCTTTCTTTGGTAATTAACGTACTATTCATCTTTTCTTTCATAAACTCACGTTTTAAGAAAGTGTTATTGTTTAGACTACTACCTATAACATTATCAATGTTTTTCGAACCTTTTTGTGTTCGATTATAGGTTTGTTGATTGTTAGAATTTTGTCCGGTTGCTACTAATAGACAATTGATTAATCGATTTTTAAAACTGTCTCCTTTCGCTTCGATAAAGCTCTCTGGTTTAGTAACGAAATCAAATGCGCCAAGTTCCAATGCCTGTATGGTTTCTTTCGTACCTTCTTTAGCTAATGTACTAACAATAATAACCGTTAGTTTAATGTTCAGTTTAGAGATTCTATCCATCAACTGTAATCCATTCATTTTAGGCATGTTTATGTCTAAGACGACCGCATCAATATTTCTATAATTTATGGTAATATAATCAAGTGCCTCTAATCCGTTAAAAGCGACTTTAGATACCACAAATCGATCATCTGAATTAATTATATCAGATAGCAATCTTCTCATAAGTGCAGAATCATCAACAACCAAAATATTTTTTTTCATTTAATCATTTCCTTTATCTCGTCGTCTTTTAGAACGCTGTACATCAAATACATAACGAACTATTTTTTCTCTTGTATCATTAGTTATATCATAAAATATAGCACGATACTCGTAATTCATTGGTTTCACACGAATACGTGATGCAGCTATAATACGAACATTCACTTCAATAAATAATTCACGGTTTCCTTCTGATAAAATAAAGTTAAACTTTAATTGATCTTTTATCGTATGCTTATCCTCTGAATGGAACCGTATACCACCAGCACTGAGGTCAGTTATTGTGGCAGTTAAATTATAGTTTTGTAATTGATTAAGACTTTCTCTACACATATTATAAATTTCATCATCTTTATTTAGATTAGAATCAATTCTTTTTTGAAGCATTTCTTCCATAGGCGTAATAACACGATATGCAGCCTCAAGAATACAAGCTAAGCGGTAATAATTTCTCCTTTGATAATGTTTGAGTTCCGTCAATATATAGATTTCAGCAACTTTAATACTCTTATCTATGTATTTTTGAATTATCTTTCCTTTTGCTCTATAAGTCTCTGTTTTCGTAAAAAACGTTAACATATATTCACCATCTTGCTCAAGGTTAATAATTCTATTTTTATAAATTGGCATTGTTATAACTATAGAGTTATCTGATTTTAATTCAATTAACTTCGATGCGTACATCTCATTACTTTCCTCTCGGAGTACATTTTCGTTAACTTTTGATATGCTAACTTTATCACCGATAGTAAGATTTTCCATGTTTGCCATATACTTTCGCTCCCCTTTATCATGATAATTTCGTAAACATACTCTTACAATTACCCCTTATTCTGATACTCTATGCTAATCTTATTTTATCTTGTTCTTTTTTAGTCTTACTAAATTCGAGAAGAGTTGCGAAATTCCTCTCTTTTGTTGCTTTTCAACAATCAATTCTTCGTTACATACTGCTATTGCAATATCAGCAATTGCCTTAGCAGCGTCTGAATTAGGATATGCTAATGTCACAGGTTTCTGTTTGATTACTGCCTTCGAAACATTCATATCGGTTGGTATTGCCCCAAGGAATTCGATGTTAAGGTGTAGAAAATTCTGAACTACTACGCTTAATTTATTGTATAACTCTCTCCCTTCCGCTATCGAAGCAACTCGATTTGGAACCATCTTTATGACCGTGTCTTCTATAGAAAACAACGAGCGTTTTGAAAGTGTTTTTAATAATGCATAGGCATCCGTGATGGAAGTCGGTTCAGGTGTAGTTACTAAGATTACTTCTGAACTAGCCGCTACGAATTCTAATACACTATCCGATATTCCAGCTCCCGTATCTACTATAATTACATCCGCTAGGTCATCTAACTCATATAACATCTTTCTCAAATCATCAAGTTGAACTCTTGTTAGATTCGCAAGCTCTTCAATTCCAGATCCACCTGATATAAAGCCAATGTTTTGTGGTCCTTCTGTAATTATTTCACGTAAAGTCTTTCCCCTGAACATTAAATCTGCCAAGTTATACTGTGGTCGAATACCTAGCATAATCTCTACATTCGCTAATCCAAAATCAGCATCTAGAATCACTACTCTTTTACCAATTTGGCTTAACTGCACAGCAAGGTTAACGGATATGCTAGTCTTACCAACTCCTCCCTTACCGCTAGTTACAGTGATTACTCTTGCCACATCGTTCTTACGCATATCTTTTTCTATCATCCTTCGTAATTCTTCCGCTTGATCCATCAATCACTGCCCCCTAACAGTTTTTTAGCAACAAATTGCGCATCGAGCCTTCCAATATCATTTGGCACATTTTGTCCCCAAGCAACATAAGATAAAGGTGAACCTGTCATCATTTTGACATTAAGGATATTACCCATGCATATCGTTTCATCAAGTTTCGTAAATATAATTCTGTAGTTTGCAATCGTAGAATACGTTTCCGTAATACGTACCAAATCTTTATATTTTGTTGTCGCACTTAATACCAAATAAATCTCCTTCATAGAGTCATCCACGGTACCTAAAAGTGCTTCTAAGTCATCTTTTTGTTCTGTATTCTTATGTGATCTTCCTGCTGTATCAATTAAAACAATATCGTAATCTTCAAATTCTTCTTTTGTCTGACTCATTTCTTCAGCAGAATAGATTACCTTTAGGGGTACTCCAAGAATATTCGCATAGATTCTTAATTGTTCAACTGCAGCAATTCGATACGTATCCGAAGTAACCAAAGCCATCTTCGTATTCTTATTCATCTTAAATCCAGAAGCAATCTTAGCGATTGTGGTAGTCTTACCTACCCCTGTAGGACCGATGAAGAACACAAATTTAGTATTCTTTTCTTCTAATTCAATGGTCTCTGGTTGTCCTAGCTTTAGCACGATTTTTTGATATATACTAGTTAACACCGTATCTACTGAGGCTCCTTTTTGTAAGGTAGCTTCAATTTCATTAATGATTTGATTGGCGTATTTTTCATCAACTTCATTGATAAGCATCTGTTTGTAGATAAGCTTAATATACTCGTTTTCATTGCTCTTATCTTCTTCAATAGATAGAGTTACATTCTCTTGCGTTGGTTTTATCTGTTTTTCAATCAAATTTTGAAGACTATCTAATCTTTTTTCAATTTCTGATGAATATGTGGACTTTACATCATCAAAAAGATTCTCCTCTTTATCTAATTGTTTCTCAATAACCTTTTTTGTTTCTGTTTGCTTATTCGAATGATTTTCGTTGATTAACTTTTGAAAAGAGGATAATAAACTATCCTCTTCATAATTAACTGTATCGTCGACAGCTGCTGTTATTTCAACTTTTGATGGTCTAAAAAACTTATATATTCCTTTCGGTTTAATAGTCTTTATATTAGTTACTATTGCATCTTTACCTAATTCTTCTTTTGCCATTAATATGGCTTCTTTCTCTGTTTCCGCTTGAAATTTCTTAATTATCACTACGATGTCACCATCCCTACTGATTGTAATTCAACATTTGTATCAATTTCACTATACGAGATTACGATCAAATCTTTAAAGTAATCGGAAGTCAATTTTTTAAAATACATGCGCACGATAGGGGACGTAATAACAATAGGATTTCTTCCCAAATTCTCAAGCTTTGATACTTCATCCCTAACAGAATTCATAATTCCCTGTGTCTTTTCTGGATCCAAGGTTAAATATGCACCTTGTTCTGTTTGCTTAACAGCGCCCATGATTTCTTGCTCGATTTGTGGATCGAGAGTAACTACACTTGTAGTTTCCCCATTTGGAAAATACTTATTTGAGATTGCTCGTTTTAGGCTCTGACGTACATATTCAGTAAGTACATCTGTATCTCTTGTTACAGCTGCATTATCTGCAAGTGTCTCAAAAATAGTAACTAAATCACGAATTGAAATTCCTTCATGCAATAAATTCTGTAGAACTTTTTGAATTTCACCAACACCAAGTTGTTTTGGAACCAACTCGGATACAAGTGTCTCATTAGCTTCTTTAACATTGTTGATAAGATTTTGAACATCTTGACGACTTAATAATTCGCTTAGATTATTCTTAACAACTTCAGTTAAATGTGTTGCAATAATTGAAGGTGGATCTACTACTGTATAACCAAGCGATTCTGCTCTCTCTCTTTGGTTTTCTGTAATCCAGATTGCAGGTAGGTGGAAAGAAGGTTCAAAAGTTGGAATTCCTGTGATTTCTTCTTCAACATATCCTGGGTTCATAGCCATATAGTGATCAAATAAAATCTCACCATCACTAACCGGAATACCCTTAATCTTGATTACATATTGATTAGGATTTAATTGTATGTTATCACGTAATCGAATGATTGGAACAACACAACCAAGTTCTAAGGCAATTTGCCTACGGATCATAACAACTCGGTCTAACAAGTCACCGCCTTGGTTAACATCAGCTAAAGGTATAATACCATAACCAAATTCCAATTCAATTGGATCAACCTGCAACAGCGCAGTAACATTCTCTGGTTTACGAATCTCATCCGCATTATCTTCTGTGGCTGCTACTTCATCTTCAATATTGCTCTCTTCAATCTTGGCATTGATCATTCTACCACATATAATAAATGCTGCACCATATGCACAGAATACAATAACATTAAGAGGAGTTGCTATTCCAAAGAATATTAATGCCCCACCAACTATATATAATACCTTTGGTATTGAAAACAATTGACTAACAAGTACTTCTGACAGATCTGCCTCTTTGGAAACCTTCGTTACCAATAGACCTGTTGCTAGAGAGATCAGTATCGAAGGTATCTGACTTACAAGACCGTCACCAATAGTAAGAATGGTATACTTTTGAAGCGCATCAGCCATTGGCATACCTTGATTCATTACACCAGTTATTAAACCACCAACAATATTGATAGCTGTAATAATTAAACCCGCTGTCGCATCTCCTTTAACGTATTTCGTAGCACCGTCCATCGCTCCGAAGAATGCAGATTCCGCTTGTAACTTCTCTCTTCTTTCTCTTGCTTCTGTGTCTGTAATTGCACCAGTATTCAGATCAGCATCAATCGCCATCTGTTTACCAGGCATGGCATCAAGTGTAAATCTTGCAGTAACTTCTGCAACTCTTTCAGAACCTTTATTGATAACCATAAACTGTACCAATATTAAGATTAAGAAAACAATTGCACCAATTACAAGGTCACCACCACCTACGAATTCACCGAATGTTCTAACCACATTACCCGGATCACCAGTAGAAAGAATTAACTTTGTTGATGATATGTTAAGCGATATACGGAATATTGTAGTAAATAACAGTACCGTTGGGAAACTTGACATATCTAATGCTTCTCTAGAAAATAGAGCATTGAATAAGATAATCATTGCTATTGCAATATTAAGTGCTAATAATACATCCAATAAAAGAGAAGGTATTGGTACAATCAAAAATACAATAGCCGCCAGGATATATAACCCAAGTACCAAATCTGACTTTTTCATTCACCTTACCTCCTAATCTAAATTTTATTTTTTATTCTATATACATAAGCTAATATCTCAGCCACCATTTGATAAAGCTCCTGAGGTATCTCTTGATCGATTTCGACATTAAAATATAACATTCTTGCAAGTGGTTTATTCTCAACAATTTCAACTTTGTTTTCTCTTGCTATATCTTTTATTTTTTGAGCCATAAAATCCGCACCTTTAGCGACTACAACAGGGGCAGAGCCCGACTCCCTATCATACTGCAATGCCACAGCAAAATGTGTTGGGTTAGTAATGACAACATCTGCATTTGGTATCGCATTCATCATTCTACGCCTTGATGCCTCTAACATCTTGGATTTGATCTTACCTTTGATATGAGGATCACCTTCGGCATTTTTCCATTCATCTTTAACTTCCTTCTTAGACATCTTCATATCTTTTTTGAATTTCATTCTTTGATAAAACAAATCAGCGAATCCAATGACTAAGAATACCGAACTAATCTGCATACCTAGTGAAATCACCATACTACCGATAACTCCAATTGCTTGGAATAGAGAAAAATCATATAAACTGAGAATTAACCCCCACTGATCTTTTAAAGTATCATAAACTAGGACTCCAATTAATATTATCTTAAGTAATGAAAACAGTAATTGTACTAACTTTTCTTTAGAAAACATCTTTTTAAATCCCTTTATCGGATCTAACTTACTTAATTTAGGCTTTAAGGGCTTTGTTGTAACTTTCCATTTAATCTGCACTTTATCAACTAAAAAACCCACAACTACACCAACCAAGAATATTGGGAGTGCAATTAAAATAATCGTTTTTATTGCATATCCAAGTAAAGACATTATGATATTCATCGACATATCATCTTCAACAACAAGTGTAATACTTCCATATATCTTCTCATATACATCAATAAATTGGTTTCCAATAGAGCCAATATAAATCTTTAGAACAAGAAATAACGCAAAAAGCATGACTGCAGTATTTAATTCGGTGCTTTTTGCTACTTGACCTTCGTCTCTCGCCTCCTTAAGTTTCTTAGGCGTAGCATCTTCAGTCTTTTCTCCGCCCTCATCATTTGCAAATAACTGCAAATTATATCGTAAGAGTGTCTTATGTTTGTATATTAAGTTCTGATTGAAATCATTCTTTTGTAAACTCAACTTCTCGTTACCTCAAATCATTCTATAAGATTCTTAACTATCATTTGAATCATGTACTTCATCTCCGAAAAGATAAAATCTGCAACTTGTGGCATAAGGCCAATAACAAAGAATAAAACAAAAAGTCCAACAAAAACTTTAAGCTGCATACCAATAACAAACATATTCATCTGAGGCGCTACTTTTGCTAGAATGCCTAGTACTATATTTACTACTAATAATGATGCAAATACTGGAAGTATAATTCGAAAACCAATAATAAAGTAATCTGTGATAAACTTTATAGCACCATCATATAATCCAGAATTAAAAACAGTATGCCCTATTGGTATTAAGTTGAACGTATCCATAATAGCTTTAATAAGATGCAAATGCATATCACTTAAAAGCATGATTAACATAACAAGATACGTATAAAAATTCGATGTTATCGTTGTCTGCATCCTTGATGTAGGATCAAATTGTGTTACCATAGAAAAACCGATCTCCATATCAATCATCTGCCCAGCAAAGGATAAAACAAAGACACACATATTGGCACTAAATCCAATTAAAATACCTGTGATTAATTCTTTGGTTACTAAAATGGCATAATCAATTATACCAACATATTCAAGCTGTATACCTTTTACAGAGCTAAAGATTACAAGTGCCATGAAAGCACTAAGTCCAATCTTAACTTTCCTAGGCACGCTATTTTGACTAAGGAAAGGTGCAGTATATACGAAACCTGAAATTCGAACTAATATTAATAAAAATACTTCTATATCTTCTACTGCTAAATCAACATTCATATTATCCTACCTAGTTATATACAGCATCTTTAATCATTTTATGTAGGTTCCGAAATTCGAAAACAATTCATAAGTAAAATCAACAATAGTTTTGAATACCCAAGAACCTGTTAACATTATTACTAAAAATATAGCTAATAATTTAGGAACAAATGTTAATGTCTGCTCCTGAATCGAGGTAATGGTTTGAAAAATACTTATAATCAAACCAACAATTAATGATACTAATAGCATCGGAGCAGAAGTTTTTATAATAACTAAAAGTGTCTCTCTCGCTATGTCAATTACTACATCTATATTCATATAAGCCTCCAAAACGAAAAACAATTAACTATCCATAGAAAGTCTTTACTACGTTTCCAATTATTAAGTTCCAACCATCGGCTAAGATAAATAACAGTATCTTAAATGGCATTGAAATTGTTGTTGGAGGTAACATCATCATACCCATAGACATTAGCGTAGATGCAACTACCATATCGATAACAATAAATGGTATATATAACAGGAATCCAATAATAAATGCGGCTCTTAACTCACTAATCATAAAAGCAGGTATCAATACAGAATTCGGTATATCATCAAGTTTATATACCGTTATATTAGCGTCACCTAAGTTGGCAATATCCATAAATAATTTAATATCTTGTGGACGATTCTTAACTTGATTAAACATAAATCCACGAATCGGTTCCATACCTTTTTTGAACGCCTCTTCTTGTGTAATTTCACCTTTGGATAAAGGTTTAATGGCTTCATTATTAACCTGTGTAAAAACCGGTCCCATTATAAATACCGTTAGAAATAATGCTAATCCAATAAGTACTTGATTTGGCGGTGTCGTTTGTGTCGCCAGAGCTGATCTAACAAAATGTAATACTACAATAATTCTTGTAAATGAAGTTACCATCAATAATAAAGAAGGCGCTATAGAAATTACAGTTAGTAATATTACTATTTGTAATGTTGATGCTACACCTGAGCCCTCTCCATTCGTAGAGAGGTTAAAATTAAAACCAAATGGTTCATCATTAGAAGTAATCGCAACATCTGATGAATCTGTCTGACTACTAGCTTTTACAGGAACAGAAAAAACTAGAATGATGGTAGACATTACAAACAAAACAACAAGTGAATTTATAATCATTTTACTAATTTTATGTTTTATCTTAGCGTTCATACTTTTAACCTCTACACATCATTCTCATCTTTTTCATTCTCTATACAATCCTTGGATTTTACATTTGTACCCAATTTAATCTTTGATAGCACTTCTTTAAAAGAAGGTGTATCCATAACACCTTCAAAGCTTTTCAATTGATCTCCATCAATATCAGTTAAATATTCAACATGATCCTTAGATACCGCAATTACAATATATTTATTTGCTATTTTAATTATCTGAAGATATTTTGTTTGACTTAATCTTAGCGTTTCTATAATTGTAATGTTATGGTTTTTGGTGGTCATTCCTGCACCAGTTTTACCTATCCACTTTGAAGTGTAATAAGCTAATACCAATATCAATACAAATACAAGTAATAATCCAAACAGTTCTGCAATATTACGTATCGTAGAACTGCCTTGGAATAAATAATTTTTTGCAATCATCTTATTAGCCTATCGCTTTTTTAACAGCTTCTAAAACTCTATCAGCTTGGAAAGGCTTAACAATAAAATCTTTTGCTCCAGTTTGGATTGATTCGATTACCATTGCTTGTTGTCCCATTGCCGAACACATAATTACATTAGACGCTGGATCCATTGCCTTAATTTTTTTAAGTGCTTGTATTCCATCCATTTCTGGCATAGTAATATCCATCATAACTAAATCTGGTTTTGTCTCATTATATTTTTCAACTGCCTTTGCACCATTTTCAGCTTCACCAGCAATTTCATAACCATTCTTTGTTAAGATATCCTTAATCATCATTCTCATAAAAGCTGCGTCGTCACAAATCAAAATTCTCTTCGCCATTTTTACCTCTCCTATCTATACTTCTCTTCTATTTAACAATCTCTGTCACTCTAATACCAAAGCACTCTTCGATTACTACAACTTCACCCTTCGCAACAAACTTACCATTAACTAAAACATCAATTGGTTCTCCAGCAAGCTTATTTAATTCTATAATTGTTCCTGGTGTGAAGTCTAAAATTTCTTTAATTGACTTATTTGTTCTACCTAGTTCTACTGTAACTTCAAGTGGAACATCCATAATCAAATCAATATTCTCTTGCCCTGGTAACTGGGCAGCATTATTATTAAACGCTTGAAATTGAGCTGGTTGAACATTTACATCTTGCATTGGCATCATTTGCCCCATTGCAGGTTGTGTGTAAGGCATCTGACCTTGATACATAGGAATCGTTCCATAACCAGGCATTGGTTGACCCATCATCGGTTGACCCATCATTGGTTGACCTCCCGTCATTGGTTGTACAGGAATAGTTTGTTGATTTAATTGTTGTTCCTGTTGTACTGGTTGCTCAACTGAACTAGCCTGTTGTTCTTCAGAATTAGATCCTGACTCCGAGAATTTCCTATATAAATCTCTCGCGAAATCAAACGGATATAATTGCATAATTTGACTATCAACCAAATCTCCTATCTCCATTTTAAATGCAACCTTAACAAAAGGTTGTTTTAAGAAATCTGATATCTCTGCCTCATTAATAGTACTGTTTAAATCAACAAGACTAGCAACTGGAGGACTAATGTCTACTTTCTTTTCAAGCATGGAGGACAATGAAGTAGCTGCAGAACCCATCATCTGGTTCATAGCTTCACCAATAGCACTAAGATGTAGTTCTGATAGTTCACCATCTACATTAATGCCTTCTCCTCCCATCATTAAATCTGTAATTATCTTCACATCTGATTCTTTAAGAATCAAGATGTTATTACCATCTAAACCTTCTTTATAAGAAATCTGAATAAACACACATGGCTTTCCAAACTCTTGTGATAGATTATCCCATGTAGAATAAGAAACAACAGGTGTTGTAATCACTACTTTATTGTTTACTAATGTAGACAAAGTTGTAGCTGCCGTCCCCATGCTTATATTTGATATCTCACCTACTGCATCTTTCTCATCTGCTGTTAAAGAATCTGATGAGCTAGAAGCCGTACCATTAGCAGAAGAATCCATGTTATCAATACTACCTAATAACGCATTGATTTCTTCTTGCGATAACATACCGTCCATATTCTTACTCCTCTCTAATAATTGATGTTAATCTTACAGCATATGTATCCGAAGATGCTCCCGGAAGTGCAGTAAATTTTTTGATGTTACCAACGAAAATATCTAGTTCATCATCGACCTTTGTATTCAGTCGAATAATATCACCTTTTTGAATATTAAGGAAATCATTTACCGATATCATACTGTTACCAAGAACCGCTTTGATTGGAATCTTAGCTTTCTCGATGGCTATCTCGATGATATCTTGATAAGTTTCATCATCCTTAACTTGCATAGTTGAATACCAATACTTTGTATTCAACTTATCTATAACTGGTTCTAAACAGTTATATGGTAAGCACACATTCATTAATCCTTCTACATTACCAATACGGATATTCATAGTAACAATTGAGGTCATTTCGCTAGGCTGAATAATCTGAGCAAACTGAGAATTTGTTTCAATTCTTTCTAGTCTTGGTTCAATATTAATTACATTTTGCCAAGGTTCTATTAATAAATTTGTACATATATTAAAAATTCTCTCAATTATTATTAACTCAATCTCTGAGAAATCTCTCGATTTTTCGAGCGGCAGTCCGTTACCACCAAGCATACGATCTACAATTGCATAACCTAAATTAGCCGCAAGCTCAATAACAACGTTTCCTTCTAATGGAGCAAAATTAATAATACCAAGCAACACTGGATTAGATAATGCATTCGAAAACTCTGAATAAGCAGCTGCCTCTGAATTCATTACTTCAACCTGAACATTCTTACGAAGATATGCAGGTAAATTCGTAGACAGTAACCTACCATAATGTTCAAATATAATCTCTAACGTTCTTAGATGTTCCTTCGAGAATTTTGATGGCCGCGCAAAATCATAATTTTTAATTTGCTTCTCGCCTGTGTCTTTAATCTCATCAGCATCTAATTCACCACTACTTAGTGCAGCAAGCAAATTGTCTATCTCATTTTGCGATAAGACGTCACCCATTATCTCTCACCTCCCAGGTGATATTTTATATTATTTCAAATTCCGCAAACAAAATCAATAGAAAATGACGGTTGTCGTAAATTTCTACATTCTTTTACATAAATAATCATAAAAATTAATTATAATTAATAATATCACATTTTTCATTTAATATAAAGCAATAAATTAGGATTCTTTCTGATACAAATGTATCATTTTTATAAAATATTATTGGTATATTAAGCTACCAAAAACAATATCTTGTACTACTTTATCACCATATTTATCATTTAACATCTGAATAATGTTTGCTTTTATAGTATCTTCATTAGCTTTTGCCTCATCAATTGTATAACTTGTAAACCCTTTTCTTATAGTATCATAGATACCATCTTTGGATTCATCTATATTCTTTTTAACCTTTTCATAATCAGAAACACCATTATATAAAGTTAATGAAATTTTTGAAACAACAGCGTATCTCTCTTTTGATGAATCTGTATCTTTCTTTAAATTAATAATTATTTCTTCCTCTAAAGCATAATTGTCTAAGTCATCTGATGTAATTATCTTTTCGTTCCCATTTTGCGCTTCTAAGTCTAGATTAATGATTTCTGATACTTGATTAATTAAATTATTAGTTTTACTTACATTAGGTACTACTGAGAATACAATTACAGCAGACAGAACCAAATTTACAATTGATAATGCTAAAATAACGATGGTTAATATATTTCTTTTCATAAGTTGTCACTCCCTATTTTTTTGTATAGTACTGAGTTAATAAGCTATTTGCTCAACTCATTGTATATCTTTATCTCGACACGTCTGTTCTTTGCACGACCTTCCGGTGTATCATTAGAAGCAATTGGATCAAATTCGCTTCGCCCTGAAGCTTCTAGTGTAGAAGGATCCAAACCTTTCTTGTCCGTCAGATAATTCCATACTGATATCGCTCTTGCTGCTGATAGATCCATATTATCAGCAAATTTAATGTTAGTGGTTATTGGTGCATTATCCGTGTGACCTTCTATTTTAATCAAACAATCACTATATTCATTCAATATATCTCCGATTTTATTAAGTATTGGCAATGCTTCTTGTTTTATCTCTGCTATACCTGAATCAAAGAGAACGGATCCACCAATGGACAACTTAATATACTGATTATGACCATCAATCTTAACATCAACTTTTTGATCAATCTTATATTTTTCAGTCAACTCTGTAATCTCATCATACATTTCTTCAGATAATTCTTTTCTTTGCTCTTCTAGATACTTCATAGGGTCTGTCTCATCTGAATCCACTTCTTCCTCTGCTTCATAACCCATCTCGGAAACATAACTATCTAATTTATTCAGCTGACTAACACCACTTGATATTAATTGCCCTTCGCCAATAGCTGAACCTCCACCACTGAAGATACTAAAGGAACTATTAAGGGAAGCTAATAATTGATCGTATTTATCTTCATCAACTGAAGACATTGAGAAAAGTAAAACGAAGAAACAAAGCAATAGATTCATCAAATCACTAAATGTATTCATCCAAGCAGGAGAACCCTTTGGTGGATCATCTTGCCTTTTTCTAGCCATTTACTTCACCACCTTCATTTTCTTCACTCATACCGCTTCTCATAACTGGAGGAAGGAATGATTTTAATTTCTCTTCAATAACACGAGGATTTTCACCAGCTTGTATTGATAACAATCCTTCTACCATAACTTCTTTTGTCATTATTTCAGTGTCATTATTCGATTTTAACTTAGTTGCAATCGGTGTACAAATCCAGTTTGCAAGCATGGAACCATATAAGGTAGTGATAAGGGCTACTGCCATTGAAGGACCGATCGAATCAGGATCATTCATTTGCTTTAACATATTAATCAGACCAATTAAGGTACCAATCATACCCCAAGCAGGACCCATTGTTGCAAGATCTTCCCAAAAGGATATTGTCTTTTTATGTCTTCCTTCTATGGAAATTAATTCGGTTTCCAAGATACTTCGTACAAGTTCTGGATCAGTACCATCGACAATTAATAAAATTCCTTTTTTCAAAAAAGAATCTTCAATTCCATTAGCTGCTTCCTCAAGAGCAAGCAACCCTTCTTTTCTAGCAACATTAGACAACTCAATAATAGTTGTAATTGTTTCTGCTTCATTGGAAGGTAATGTTTTTAATGCTAATTTGAAACTCTTTAAATTATTAAAGAACTCTTTTGTACTCTTTGAAGCTGTATAAACAGCCATAAAAGAACCACCAAACGTAATTAATACAGAAGGATAGTTAATAAAACTACCTAATTTGTAAAAATCAAAGCCTAATGTATCCTCATTGAAAACAATTCCGAATATAACTAATATAAAACTTAGTATCAATCCACCTATAGTTGCCATATCCATAGCTCCACCGCCTATTCTATGTATTTTAATCTATATCAAAAGTTTATACTTTTTAAACTCTATTGTTCAAAGCTAAAATCAAATCGCATTACCATAAATTTGTTTTTTAAAATTTATTACTAGTTTTTTAATTTGTTCCATATTCTCAGAAACAATAAACTTCTTCCCATTAGTCAAGGTAATTACTGTGTCTGGTGTTTCCTCTACGGTTTCAATTAAATCACAATTAATAGAAAACCTCGCTCCGTTCAGTCTCGTAACTTCGATCATAATCTTCCTCCTTGTTATGTTATCAATGATATAGTAAATCCTGCTTCTACATTGTAAGGAAGCAGGACTTACTTATCATGTAAATATGATTCTTCCTTGAATCTTTACCGTTCATTAAAACTTGTAGTTATTCTATTCCTTGCATGAAGTTTAATAACTAATCAAATAATACCGCTAATTTTATTATCTCTTAAGATTGATCAACTCATCTAATAACGTATCCGAAGTAGTAATAATTCTTGAATTTGCCTGGAAACCTCTTTGAGTTGTAATCATGTTTGTAAACTCAGATGACAAATCTACATTAGACATTTCAAGTACACCAGTTGAGAATTTACCACCATCTTCTGAAACGTCCTTACCTTTACCATCAAACTCACCAGAGTTTTGAGTTGCAGCGAACAAACTACCACCAATCGACTCTAAACCTGCTGGATTAGCAAAATTAGCTACAGCTATTTGTCCAAGCAATTTGCTTGTCCCATTATCATAAGAACCATAGATTTTACCATCAGTTTGTATACTAATACCAGATAAGTTACCAACTTTCTTTCCAGCACCTGTGTTTTCAAGACTTCCTTTGCTTGAAGAGATACTACAAGCTCCAGTTGTTGAGTATTGAGTGATGGAAGATAAGTCGTATTTAATTACACCTTCTTTACCAAACAAGGTAACTTTTCCTGTTGTATCGGAGGCTGCTGTAATTTTCATGTCAAGTGTCTTTATTGGTGCGGCTGCCGTACCTGTGCTTGTTGAAATAAATGCACCTGTATTCGCATCAAATTTAACAATTGCTGATGTACCTGTACCTGTAATTTTACCAGTTGCATCTATCGTGTAATTATCACCACCAAAAGTAACACCTGTCATCAAAGCACTCGTAACCGCTTTACCATCTTTGTCTGTAATACCTGCAAGTGTCATTTTGTATTGATTTTCATCCTTTGTAGCTGCTGTATCCTTTTCCAGCTTAATTTTTGCCGTATATGCATTACCTAAATTATCATAAAATTCAGATGAAATAATATAACCATCCCCAGTAAGATTACTATCTGTTTTATCTATATTACCTTTCAAAGTAACATCAGTAGTAGCCTCTGGAGGTGTTGTAGAATTCTCTGGTGTTTGTATTGCTATCTTATTCACGGTGTCTTGTTTAATCTTATTAGGATCAGCAGGATCTGGTGACCAACCCATTACATAATATCCTGATTCTGTAGCAAGATATCCAGAACCATCAATTGTGAAGGAACCGTTCTTTGTGAAATAATTTCCGTTTCCATTATTAACAACAAAGAATGCGTTTCCTGTAATCATAATATCGGTAGCGTTATCCGTTCTTTGTGCTCCACCTTGTGTAGACATGGAAGCTGAGATTGACGACAATGTAGTTCCTAAACCAATTTGCTTCGCATTCATACCTGCCATACCAGTTAGTGCATTGGCACCACTGGCACTTTGTGTTGTTTGATAGAAAACGTCTGAAAATTGTACTGTACTTGCTTTAAAACCTATTGTATTAACGTTAGCGATATTGTTACCAATAACGTCCATTTTTGTCTGGTGGACTTTAAGTCCTGATACCCCAGAATAAAGTGATCTCATCATAATGCATATCCTCCTATTATATAGCACGTTACGCAATTTGTTATCCCAATAACTTTATCTGTCATTCAAAAGTTATAAGCCTCCTATAAGGTCCGGCCTCTATGCTATAACCGCGCCATCAATGTTTGTAAATACTTTGCTTTCATTTTCGTCTATCGCTGTTACTACTGTACTACTAGGAACATTCACTATGAACGCCATGTTGTCTATCATAACAAGTGATTCCTTAATACCTTTTTGTTGAGCTTTACGTGTACCATCTTCCAAACGTTGTAAAACCTCACCAGACAAATCTATATTTCTACTCTCTAATCTTTGATTTGCATGTTTTGAGAATTTTAAAGATGTTTCCGTTTTTTCTTCTAGCCCTTGTTGATGTTTGGTTTGGAATAATTCTTTAAACGAAAGGGCTGTTTCTGTCTTCGGTTTTTCATGTGTTGTTTTACGATTTTGAAGAAACTGACCCGTCATTTGCTCAATCGACGTATATTGACTGTTTCTGATATCCATATCTTATCACCTCACACAGAGAAAAGTTCCTTCTCTTCTCCACCCATACCTGTTACTTAGTTGCATCACCCTCGTTTTTATCACCATCAGTTGTCCCACCGTCAGAATCTTCTTCTACAGGTTTATTGACAACTGTTACTGTTACCTTGTTACTAATCGTTGTTTCATATGAGTTATTGAAGCTTATTGAAATCCTATAAGTACCTTCTTCTAATTCATCAAAAGCTTCTTTCTTAATTGTTAATTTATCATCTTTAATAGTAATATACTTTTCACTGATTTCCTTACCATCAATTGTTACTATCGCTTTTGAAGCTGAATGTTCACCGAATCCTAGACTTATCTTGATATCTGCATCTTTCGGATCTGCTATATTGTACGTAATTTTTGTATCAGCTACCTGTGGCAATTGATTCATATAATCACTGTTAATTACCGTATCTAACTGATCAGCTGGATATAAATTACCACCAATTGAGAAATATGCTTTTCCATTCGTAACAGTGACAAAGTCTACCGTACCACTATAGTACGATGTACTACCATTACTATCAACCGCCTTCATAATTACATCTTTTCCAACTAAGCCAAATGATTGAGAATTTGTCATCGTTGTTCCAAGATTCTGTAACTGTTCCAATTGTGAAAACGTTGCTAATTGCGCAACAAACTCAGTGTCAGATGAAGGATTTAATGGATCTTGGTACTTCATCTGTGTTACTAGTAACTGTAGGAATGCATCTTTACCCAAAGAGTTGTTTGACGAATCCGAATTTACAGTTGATGTTTTTTTAATTACACCATCGGTTATTGTTCCTATTAGATCTGACATAGCCCTACCTCCTTTTTGAATTTTCTATGCACTATAATCGACACTGTTTCCATTTTGGCTCATAATATCAATCTTCATTGCATCTTCTTCTGTTATATCATCGTCAAGCAGATCAAGATCAGCTAAATTAATATTTTTCTTTTTACCAGAAGATTTTTGTTGTTCTTTACTTCCTTCAGACATGTTGTCTTGCGAAAAAGGCGAATTTGAAACTAAAACTTCTACAGCATCAACTTTCAAACCTTGATTCGTAAAATTTTCTTTTAGCGTCTGCATTTGACTTTCCAATGCTTCTTTCGCTATTTCATTTTGAACAGTAAATTGAGCTGTTAATAGCCCGTTTTTTTCAGCTACTACTAAATTTACTTTACCTAAACTTTCAGGATTTAGATTCATCTCCATACTTGTCTGGTCAGGTTTAATAATTACCTTGATTTGTTCCACTACTTGATTCGCAATATCTCTCAACTGTTGAATCTGAACAAGTTCATTACCAAAACTCTCTACTGTATTAACTTTAGTAACATTATTAAGAATCGTATTAAGGTTTGCATGTTCAACGGAAGCATCTTGGTTTTGCTTTTTAGAACTTGAAGAATCCGCATCAGAATCAGTGGTGTGTTTTTGCACTTCAACCTTAATATTTTGATTCTCCACAGTCGACTTTTGATTTAAAGTTTCTTGATTATCAACTACATTTTCTTCTGAATCATCACTAACAGCTGTAGTTACCATTGCTTCTTCTGCAGGAACCTCTTCTGCATTGTTAAGGTTCAAGTTCTCAAGATACAAAGCTATATCTTCAGTAGTTAATCCTATTTCTTCCAAATTAACTTGTCCAATTTGCTCAACTAATTGACTAAATTGGTCAGACAAAAGTTGGTCAGTTAACATCTGGGTAGGATCACTTAAACCATTTGCCTCCATGAAAACTTGAGCTAAATTACTAGGTTCTAATAACTGAAGATAGTTTAATCCCAAGGTTGACATAATAACTTCTAATTGTTCTTCTGTGATTTCAAGATTATCCATTATTATGTTTTTAACTTCTGTCGTCAATTGATTTAATTTGTCCTCAATCGGGTTTTTATCATTGCTTACATTGTTTGTAGTTTCTGTTAAATCCGACTTTTTTGTTTCATTAACCGTCTTTTTACTATCATCGTTATTAGCCGTTTTATTGTTACTCTGACTAACTACAGAAGATTTTTTTTCAACGGTCTGACTATTGTTATTTTCTTCTCTTGATTGTAAATTACTATCCATAATACCTTGAAAGTCAGTATTCTTTCCAGTATTTACTTTAGAACCAGCTTGGTAACTTGTAATAGTTGGTATCTGTGATATTACTTCATTTGCTTTCATGTTTTTCCTCCTTTCATAATAATAATCTATATCTAAAACTTATATTGTTATTAATCATTTGTAACCATTCAGAATCTTTAAGAAAAAGTAAGTCAAGCAAGCAGTATTTCTGAATAGTTACAATAATACAAGTCTTAGTACCAATTTAATTTTCGTCAAGCGTTGAAAGACGTTTAACAACTTTTGCATTAAACAATGGGTCCATCTCGTCCATAATCGTAGCACTTTGCGCTGGTTTCATTGCCTTCAATATTTTACATACTAACTTAATATCACCAGTCATCTCTTGCATTGTTTGTGCAGCCACTTTCGGATCCATCTTAGCAAAGCGATCTGCTTGCGCCTGGATTAGCTCATCTGCGGCAAGTTGTTCTATCACTTGTCTATAAATCTCTTCAGCATTAGCTGGATCTATTCCTTCATAAAACTTCTTATATTCTTCGATATCTGGTGCTTGTTCCGCGAATACTACTTCTTCATTAAATTCTTTAAGTTTCTTCTCGTACTCTAATTGATTATCTTCAAACACTTGTAATCTTGCGACTTCAGCCTGTAAATCTAGAATTGTACTATCATTTGTACTATTAGAACTTTGAGTAGATTCTAGCTGTCTCTCAAGTTCCTTAATTTTAGCGTTTGCCTTCGCAATATCGCTATATTCATAATCATTCTCTTCCGCTAATAGTTCATCAGATACATCTGGTAATATCTTATTAATAATAGGTACATCTTTCAGAATTGGACGTAATACCCCTGATCCAAAACCTCCAACATCGAATTTTACTAATAAAGCAAAAATAGCAAGCCAAATTAGGACTATAAGTACAGCTATAAGTACTGTAACAATTCGATTTCCACCTTTTTCTTCACTATCCAGTTCCATCTCATTTCTATTTTTGTTTTTCGCCATACTTAATCTTCCTCACTACTTACCGTATTATTGTTATATTTGAAACTTACTAATTCATCAATTTCCTTACTCTCTATGGAATTTAACTCATTCTTAAATTCTTCAAACTCATTCTCTTTCAACTTTTCATGAGTCTTACGATCAACCATAATTTCGGTTAGTTTTACTCTTGCAGCTTCTAATTCATTCTCTGCACGTTTTACCATAAGCATCTGAATTTTAATCTTGTACTTCATGGTTTCAACTGCGTCTTCATACCATTTGATATCTTGAATGTTTAGCACAGATTGCATCTGCATCTTTAATTCTTGTTGATATTTCTGTTTTTTTATGTTTAGATCTTCTAATTTCTTCTCTTCTTTGGTTAATTTATGTCTTGCTATAGAAAATACTGTTTTCTGTTGCTCTTCTAATTTATACTTAATATCAAGTATATTTTGCATTGTATATATGAACTTGGCCACCTTATCACCTATTCTTCAAATATATTCTCTAATAAAGAGACAACTTCATCAAAATCAAATTTTTCATCAACATCCTGTCTCAGGAACGCATTCACTTCTTCAATTTTTTCAATTGCATAATCAATATTCTTATTAGAACCACTCTTGTAGGCACCAATATTAATCAAATCTTCTGCTTCACTATAAGTGGCAAGAACACTTTTCAATTTACTTGCATTCGTTTTATGTTCCTTTTTCGCAACAGAACTCATAACACGCGAAATACTTTGTAATATATCTATTGCAGGATAATGATTCTTGTGTCCGAGTTTTCTAGACAGCATAATATGGCCATCTAAAATACCTCTGGCTGTATCCGTGATTGGTTCATTGAAATCATCACCATCAACTAGGACAGTATATAATCCAGTAATGGATCCAACTTCAGAATTACCAGCCCGCTCAAGTAATTTTGGCATCTCTGCATATACACTTGGTGGATACCCTCGAGATACAGGAGGCTCACCAGACGCCAAACCAATTTCTCTTTGAGCCATAGAAAAACGAGTAAGAGAATCCATCATAAGTAGAACATCTTTCCCTTGATCTCTAAAATACTCCGCTATTGCGGTTGCTGTCTTTGCAGCTTTATTACGAATTAATGCCGGCTTATCAGAAGTTGCAACAACTACTATTGACCTTCGCATACCTTCCTCACCCAAGTCCCGTTCAATGAATTCACGTACTTCTCTACCACGCTCTCCAATAAGAGCAATAACATTAATATCCGCTTTTGTGTTTCTCGCAAACATACCAAGCAATGTACTTTTACCAACACCACTACCTGCGAATATTCCGATTCTTTGCCCTTTACCAACTGTAATTAATCCATCAACCGCCTTAACACCGAGAGGTAAAACTGAATCAATTATCTTTCTCTTTAATGGATCAGGTGGCTCTGCCACAACAGGGTAAGACGAACTTGAATGTAACGCAGACCCATCGATAGGATTTCCTAGGCCATCTAATGTTTTTCCAAGTAACTCATCACCAACTTGAACTTGCAACGGTTGATGGGTACTTTCTACCATACTTCCAATTCCTACTCCTTCGACATTGCCATATGGCATTAATAGAATTCTATTATCTTTAAACCCTACTACTTCCGCCATAATCTTCTGCGTTTTGTCTTGCGAGGTAATCACACACAAATCATTCAGATTAGCACTTGGACCAATCGATTCAATTGTAAGACCAACAACCTTAACAACTTTACCAAGCCTACGCTCGTACTTTTTGTCAAGTAATTCTGTGTATTTATTAAAGTCTATCACACTCAACTGATTACCTGCTTTCTTCTATTCTATATACCCGCTAAAAAACGCAGGTCTGTGATTAGATTTTCTAATTGAACATCTAAACTGCAATCAATTACACTTGTGTCTGTTTCAATAAAGCATTGAGATTTCTCAAGTTTGTTATCTATTACAATCTCAACAATTGCATTTTCTTTTAATAACGACTTAACCACATCAACTCTGTTCTTTACATACTCATAATCTTCTCTTGATACACGAATACAATAATTTTCATCATTTTCATTATCTTCAAGAGCTTTTTGAATTAGATGTAAAATTACAGATTTATGTTCAGACGAAACAATTCCTGTTAACTTTCCTAAAAGCTTAACTACCAGATTGGTATATTGAGGCTCAATGCTTTGTATTATCCTTTGTTGTTCTCTTGCATTATCTCCAATCTGATTTTTTAGATCTTCTTGCAATTTAGACACTTCATCTTTACCATCTTGGTAACCTTGTTGGAATCCAGCAGTTTTTGATTCCTCAAATATCTGTTCTGCTTCTTCTTTCGCATCTTGAATAATACGTTTTGCTTCTTCATTTGCTTTATTAATAATGCCTTCCGCTTCTCTAGTAATAAGCTCGAAATCAGGTTGTTCTACCTGGTTTATAGGCACAGCTTGAAGACCTGGAACGAAACCGTCCAAGCCCCCTTCAGTCTCAGCTGTTTGTGTGGTTTTGATAATTTCTAAATTCTCAAAGCCTAGCGGTTTAAAAAAAGGAAGTTTGGAGTCAGAGTCGATAACAATTTTTTCTTCTTTATCATAATTCACATAATTGAATTTAATTAAGTTACTAGACAACGATCTCGTCACCTCCGCCTCTAGAGATTATAATTTCACCAGAGTCTTCTAATTTACGAATAATATTAACTATTTTCTGCTGTGCTTCTTCAACATCCTTCATACGAATAGGTCCCATGAAATCCATATCCTCTTTTATCATTGCAGATAAACGTTTTGATAAGTTATTAAAGATAACTGTTTGAACTTCTTCATTAGAACCTTTAAGCGCAACAGCAAGTTCATTATTATCAACTTCTCTAAGAACTCTCTGAATAGACTTATCATCAAGAGAAAGAATATCTTCGAATACGAACATTTTTCTTCTAATTTCATCAGCAAGTTCTGGTTCTTCGATTTCAAGAGTTTCCATGATATGTTTTTCTGTACCACGATCAACAGTATTCAAGATATCTACGATAGAATCCACACCACCAACGATTGTATAATCTTGATTTACAAGTGATGATAACTTTCTTTCCAATACTTTTTCCACCTCTTTGATTACATCCGGCGATGTACGATCCATCTGTGCAATACGTTTAGCAACATCTGCTTGTTTATCCGGAGCAAGCGAGGATATAATTGCTGCCGATTGTGAAGAAGAAAGGTATGACAAGATTAACGCAATGGTTTGAGGATGCTCGTCTTGAATAAAGTTCAACAACTGACTTGCATCCGTCTTTCGAATAAATTCAAACGGACGTACTTGTAGACTCGCCGTAAGTTTACCAATAACATCTCTTGCTTTCTCCGCACCAAGCGCTTTTTCAAGAAGTTCCTTAGCGTAACCAATACCACCTTCAGCGATATATTGTTGTGCAAGACAGATTTCATAGAATTCATCTAATACGTCATCTTTCACAGTTTGCGATATGCTTCGTGTATTGGCAATTTCAAGCGTAAGTTGTTCTATCTCATCTTCTTTTAAGTGCTTAAATATATTAGCTGACTTCTCTGGTCCCAATGCAATTAGTAAAATTGCAGCTTTTTGAACACCTGAAATATCAGAGTTTTTCTGTGTTGCCATATAAGGTCACCCCCAATCATCGTTGAGCCAGTTTCTAAGCAATTGTGCAACCGCTTCTGGATTCTCGTCGACGAATTTCTCTATCATCTTTCTAGTCTCAGATTTCTCACTAAATTCTATATCTTCAAGAGTCTGATTCTCTTTCGTAGTAGCTAATAACTGTTCAACAGATAATTCCGGCTCTTGTTCAGTAACTTCAACCGGCGCAGTTCCTTTGAACACAACGAACAATAATAATGCAACAATTAATACGAATAAAATAATTGCTAGATAATTAGTTGCACTAGATGTACCCTTTTCTGTAGCTTGGAATACTGGAACTTCAAAAGCTTGCACGCTTATAGATTTTGAAGAAATACCAGTAGTATTCGCAACAGTAGTGATTGTATCTTCATCAATTTCTAACTTAGTTCTTGTATTATTAGCCTTAACATATTCATCAAAAGTCATGTCACCAAGAACACCTTGTTTTTTAAGATCTTCTTCTTTATACACAACATATTTTGTGAGTATAATTGCAATCGAAGATTCTTCCGGAACAATCGCACCTACTTCTTTCTTCGTATTAGTAGATCTTTCATTAGGAAGATATTCAATAGTTGATGTCTTAGTTTCGGAGTCTGAATTAGAGGAATCCTGTGTAAGGTAATCCGTTCCGTCATTCGAATCTGTTCCAGGAACACCACCCGAAGTATTTGTTCCTGTTGTTTCATAGTTGTAACTTGATTTGTAAACACCTTGCTCTTGTCCTTCCGCAGGTGTATATTCATTTTGCAATTCTTCTACAACATCCATATCAAGTTTTAGATTCAATCCGATTTCAGCGTCATCATAACCAAGCTTTAACATCATCATATATATTGAGTTAGAAATTGTAGCATTCAACTTTTCTTTATATTCTAAATTCGTTTTAAAATTACCAACAGAATACAAATCACTTGTCCCATTATATAAGACATCTCCATTTTGATTTGTAACTTTAATCTTTTCTGTAGATTGATTTCCAATCGCAGATGCAACCATCATCGCTATTGCTTCCGCTGAACTTGCACTAAACTCATCATTAACAGTCAATAATACGCTTGCTGGTTTTTCCTTCTCATCTTCAAAAATTGTATATGAACTAGCATTATCACCTATGTATACAACTGCATCTTTCACACCTGTCATATTCGAACGGATGGTTCTTGCAATATCATCTTGAAGATAAATCGTAGCCTTTAAATCTCTCTCACTTTGTGTTGTCGTAATACTTGTATTAAACAAGTCTTCCTTTGTCATACCAGTTGTCATAATATCTTCAGAACCAAGTTTCAAAAGAGCATCTGTGTATCTTTTCTCATCAACATATATCGTTAAGCCATTATCTGATTCACGGTGCGGAATTCCCTCGTCTTCAAGTAAAGTTACAACTTCATTTGCTTGTTTTGTATTCTCACAACTCGTCAATTCCTTCCATGATGTACGAGAAAGCATATAAACTAGAATAACAATCGTCAAAAACACAGCTAGTACAACACTTATAATCAGCGTTTTTTGTTTGCTTGTAAATTTGTTCCACGTTTCAAGCAACGTGGTAGGTATCTTTTTTAATCTTTCTACCATTGTAACGCTCCTCTAATCACCCTTACCTAATACAACTCACTAAGCAATTTTGGGTTATTTCTTTTGCTTTGTATATTGTAAAAAATCTATTCTGCAAAATATACACTGCAAGATACTTCTTATATCTCTAACTAAAACTGCATATTCATAATTTCTTTATAGGCTTCTAATACTTTATCTCTCACAGCTACTGTGAATTGTAAAGAGGTGTTGGCTTTTGTCTGAGCTACCATCAAATCTAGCGCACTATCCGAATAGCCTAATGAATATTTGATTGCCTCTTCTTCTGCCTTATTTGTTAACGTGTCTGTCTCATTAACCATATTTAATGCAGACTGAAATAAACTCTCAAAACCTGTACCATTATTTGTTTTTTTTACAGCTCCATTATATGTATTATCTAGTATACTTGATATATTTTTAATAGATTCTATATTCATTCTGTACTCCTCTTAATATTATTTCCCAATTTCTAAAGCTTTAGATTCCATTGCTTTTGCACCATTAAAACAAGTAATATTTGCTTCATAAGCACGACTTGAATCAATAAGATTTGTCATTTCTGTTACCGTGTCCACGTTAGGATAACTTACATAACCATCTTGATCAGCGTCTGGATGAGCGGGATCATAAACTTTCCTCATCGGTGTTTGTGTATCCTCTACTATTTTTGTAACTTTAACTCCATTGCTAGAAGCTAAAACATTCTGTAAAACTCCACTAAAACTTCTGGTATCTTTTTCAGCAAAAACTACCGTTTTTCTAACATATGGTTTCCCATCAGCGCCACGAGTTGTATTTACATTCGCAATATTTTGCGAAATAATATCCGTTCTCAATTGTTGCGCTGTCATTCCACTTGCACTCACGTTCATTGCATTAAATAACGACATGCTATTCCTCCATACTAGTTATATTTTATCTATTCTTATCCGTGTTAAATTTACTTGCCCATTGCTATTTTAATCGCACTAAATCCTCGATTCATATAATCCACTAATGTATTATACTTTAACTGGCTTTGTGCATAATAAGAACTTTCTGTTGATATATCTACATTGTTACCATCTGAGCGATAACTTAAATTCGCATTATCTGTATATACCTGAGCATTTAATCTTGCTAAATCCATGGAAGCTATTTTCGAATCTAGACTTCCACCGCCAGACATCTGTGCTGCTAATAAGGATTCAAATTTAACATCCTGTCTCTTGTAATTTGGTGTATCTACATTTGCAATATTATTTGCTATAACTGTACTTCTCATCTTACTTGCAGCAGCAGCTTGTCCAGTTACATTAATATAATTATACGCATCTGATAATATCATTCTCTCACACTTCCTTTCAAAGGATCTTCAAAATAATCATTCCTATAATAATTATATTGATTTTTGTCAAAAAAACAAGTTTTATTTCTTTATAGCACAATTCTTTTCTTTTCATCAATTCTCTAAAAAATGTTGAATTTAAGCCATTTACAACCAATAATAGAATAATTTGAATTTCTAAGGGCAAAGTAAATAGGATTATTTTACTATCTAAAAATCAGATAAATATACAATAATTTTTATATTTCGATTAATAATTTCCGTGTATTTTGTCAATATTTTACATATAGTAATTTATTTTGTTTGTTTTCATTGTTAATATAGATTGCAAGCACTCGTTAATAATTATAAAAGACAAAAAAGTAATATAAGAAACCGAATTATTTTTTCCACAAATACCCAATCGAATAACATCAAAAAAAGAATCTGCAACGTGTGCAAATTCTTTTCATAATTGAGTTCGAAAAAATGATACACAACATACCAGTAAGAATTCTTCGAATTTTCAACCTTCCTACTTACTATTTGTATTTCAATTTTTTTAATTCATCAAATACAACATCATTAAGGACCTTAATATATGTTCCTTTCATGCCCGATGATCTCGATTCAATAACACCTGCACTTTCGAACTTACGAAGCGCATTAACAATAACGGATCTTGTAATACCAACTCTATCCGCAATTTTGCTTGCTACTAGAATTCCTTCATTTCCATCCAACTCTTCAAAAATATGTGTTATTGCTTCTAACTCTGAGAAAGATAATGTACTAATCGCAGATTTCACGATCTGTACTTTCCTATGTTCTTCTGCATTTTCTTCATTTACCGAACGCATCATCTCTAACCCAACAACTGTAGTACCATACTCACTAAGAATAATATCGTCTATTATATACTGTGCATTATTCTTGTATATGAATAATGTTCCCAAACGCTCCCCTGCAATTTCAATTGGAGTAATCATCGCCTGGCAATCATTAATATTATCGAATTCAAAACCAAGTGTTAGAAGATTCACATTTTCTTTTGTTGAAAGAATATTTAGCAAACGTTCATTCAAAAGTTTATCAATGTGACCTCCTACACTATCTTTAATAAGCTCTTTGATTTCACTAATATCACTACGATTTTTAATTCCTAGAACTTTACCCTTTTTACTAATTACCAATATGTTAGATTCAAGAATTTCACTAAGCACATCACAAATATCATTAAATACTACTTTATGAGAATTATTATTGTGAAGAAGCTTGTTAATCTTTCTTGTCTTATCTAATAATTGCACGCTCATATTGTCAGCCCTCCTGCTTTTTGTTACATAAACTCAACATTACTAACATCACGCACTTACTTATATATAGAATAACTATATAATTTTCTGCAAATAAAAGATATCTTCTTATATTTAAACAATAGACCCCCAATACGAGAAGACTTCAGTATTTAAACATACCATTTGCAAAATATTTCTTGATAGACCAAGTTTATCATACATTTTGAATAAAAACAATAGTTGTTTGACAATTATAGCACAAATCTCATAAATACTAAAGGTTTTATATAAAAAACTAGCGTTAATATATAATTACATAGTATTAGTTATTACTATTAATCTTCTTTTTTTATTTCTTTAGGTTGTGTATGCCCACAAGTTTCTTCACTACAAACAAGAGTATTTCCTCGTTCTACCATAATAGCTCCACATTTCGGACATTTTTCATTCGTAGGTCTTTGCCATGTCATAAAATCGCACTCTGGATTGTCTTCACAACCAAAGTACTTTCGGCCTTTTTTAGTCTTACGGATAACAACATCTTTGCCACATTTCGGACATGCAACACCAATCTTTTCAAGATATGCTTTCGTGTTTCTACACTCTGGGAAGCCAGGACATGCTAGGAATTTACCATGTGGACCGTATTTAATAACCATTTTTCTACCACATTCTTCGCATTCTACATCTGTAACTTCATCTTCGATTTTTATTTTTTCTAATTTCTTCTCTGCATTTTGAACTGCTTCGTCTAAATCCGGGTAGAAGTTACTAACAACAGTTTTCCAGTTAACAGATCCATCTTCTACTCTATCTAATAACATCTCAAGGTTTGCTGTGAAATTAACGTCTACAATGCTAGAAAAAGCTTGTAGCATAATTTTATTAACGATTTCACCAAGTTCTGTTACATAAAGATTCTTATTCTCTTTCGCAACATATCTTCTTGCTATAATTGTTGTAATTGTTGGTGCATAGGTACTAGGACGACCAATTCCTAACTCTTCCAACGTCTTAACCAATGAGGCTTCTGTAAAATGAGCTGGTGGTTGCGTAAAGTGTTGTTTACTTTCAGTGTCGATTAGTGTCAACTTAGAATTTGTATCTAATGTTTTAGATAGGTTATTCTTTTCTTCTTTATCATCTTCAGTATTGTATACAGATAAGTAACCATCAAACACTAGTTTTGATGCACTTGTGGTAAATCTATATCCGTTTGCAGAGATTTTCACAGAAGTTGTTTCGTACTTCGCTGGTTGCATACGAGATGCCACAAATCTTTTCCATATCAATTGATATAGACGGAATAGATCTCTACTTAACGACTCTTTAATCTTCGTCGGTGTCATATCAACATAAGTAGGTCGAATTGCCTCATGCGCATCTTGAATCTTCTTACCTACATTCTTATTGCCATCTTCTGAGGTTACATATTTTTCACTATAATTTTCCTTGATAAATTCTTTAACACTTGCATCTGCCTCTTCTGAGATACGCGTAGAATCTGTACGCAAATAAGAAATCAAACCAATTGTTCCACTACCTTTGATATCCACACCTTCATATAATTGTTGGGCAAGGCGCATCGTCTTTTGAGTAGAGTAGTTCAATACTTTGGCTGCTTCTTGTTGTAATGTACTAGTTGTAAATGGTAATGGAGCTTTCTTAATACGTTCTCCAACTTTAACATCAGTAACCTTGTACTCAGCATTCTCTAACTTCTTCAAGATTTCATTCATCTGTTCTTCGGATTCAATCTCTATCTTGCTCTTCTCATCACCGTAGAATTTGGCAACTAATGGTTTTTTTTCACCATTAGCCTGAATACTAGCTTCCAGTGTCCAATATTCTTGAGGTACGAACGCATTAATTTCCTCTTCACGATCGCAGATAATTCGAAGTGCAACTGATTGCACTCTACCAGCACTTAATCCACGTTTTACTTTTTCCCATAATAGTGGACTAATGCAATAGCCTACCATACGGTCTAGCATTCTTCTTGCTTGTTGTGAATTAACTAAATTCATATCTATTGTTCTAGCTTGTTTCAATGAATTCTTAACTGCTGTCTTAGTAATTTCATTAAATGCAATTCTATTTGATAATGTTGTATCTAACTTTAATGCTGTTGCTAGATGCCATGAAATTGCTTCTCCTTCACGGTCAGGGTCAGTTGCAAGATAAACTTTATCTACTTTCTTTACTTCTTTTCTTAGTTTGGCAAGTAAATCCCCCTTACCTCGAATTGTTATATATTTAGGTTCATAATCATGTTCAAAATCAATACCCATTTGGCTCTTTGGGAAATCTCTTACATGACCACTAGAAGCTAATACTTCATAATTGGAACCAAGAAATTTTTTTATTGTCTTTGCCTTAGCAGGTGATTCTACTATCACGAGATATTTTGGCATGTAATCACTCCTTTAATTATTAAGTGAATTTATATTCCCATACTATTTACTAATTCACTATTCATTATTCCAACGTTAATAACAAATATCTGACATTTGTATTACCGTAGTCTAAACTTAAACTAGCATACACTATTTTTTAATACGTTTCAAGCGAATTATTATTTATTTTCTTTTTTTGGGTATATTTACTATTTCCCTTCATAAATCAATCCATATTTTGCAGTTCATTTATATTATATAACCAAACATAAGAGATACCCTCCTTTTATAAGGAGAAAACCCATATTTCCATTATTAAGAATACACGAATATTGTATGTAATATATAGTATTGTGCAGATATCTCTTTTATTAAACCTTTCATCTGTAAAACAAAAATAACTTCCATTAACTTAACGGTATCTAATCCAGTATCTATTAATAGCTTCTCAAAATGTACTGGCTCATACCCTAGTTTCATAAGAACTAACTTCTCCTCATCTGTCACTTGATTTTCAAAAACAATAGACTCTTGTTTACTCTTTTTTCTCTTATTCACTAAGAAAGGATATCGTCCTGCTAGTTCATCTATAATATCACTAGCTGTTTGTACTAATTTTGCACCGTTTTGTATTAATCGATTACATCCAATTGATAACTGATCCGTAATCTTTCCTGGTAGCGCATAAATATCTTTACCTTGTTCAAGACCACAATCTACTGTAATTAGCGTCCCGCTCTTTTCCTTCGCTTCCACTACGAATATGCCATCTGATAGTCCCGCTATAATTCGATTCCTAACAGGAAAATGAAATGCTAATGCCGGAGAACCTAGTGGGTATTCCGATAGAACACCACCTTGATATTCCACATCGTGATACAATTGATAATTCTCTCTTGGATAGCAGATATTCACACCACTTCCAATAACACCAAATGTCTTTCCTTTCCCTTCTAATGCTCCTCTATGAGCATAGCCATCAACTCCTTTTGCAAGTCCACTTACAACTTGTATGTTGTTCATAGCTAATTCTTTAGCAAACTTACGTGCCACCTCTAAACCATAGGCAGAACAAGCCCTCGCCCCTATTATTGCAACAGTAGGTAACTTCTCATCTGGTAGTTCTCCAAGATAATACAAAAACCAAGGCGGATCATACATATTCAGCAATCGTTTTGGATATCTTAGATCTTCTTGTACTACAAAATGTATGTCCTTTCTATTTAACTCTTCATATGATTTATATTCTTTTTCTAGATCTATACCTTCTAGTATCGTAACTTTAGCACTATCAGATAACCATTCTAGTGAATTGATTTCATCTGCTTCTACCGTTAACACAGCTTCTATTGACCCATAATAAGCTAATAGGTTAGTGGTTTCTTTATATCCTATGTTCTCCTTCTTTGACCAGGCATACCATAATAATTTCTGTTTTGAACATGCCATTTATAAATCCCCCCAATATTTCTTATCTAAGCTTCGATAACTAATCGCTTCATACAGATGTTCTTTTCGTATCGTTTCCTCCCCACAAAGATCAGCTATCGTTCTGCTAACTTTAAGAATCCGATGGTATGCACGAGCACTTAAATTAAGCGTATTGAATGCATTCTCAATGATCTTTTCTTCTTCACGCCCAAGCTTACAATATTTATTAATCTGCTTCGTATTCAACATAGAATTATAATAGATTCCTGTACCTTTATAACGTTTACTTTGTATCTTTCTTGCTTCTTGAACCCGTTTTTGTATTTCTTTTGAAGACTCTCCTTTTTCAGAGCAAACTAATTCTTGATACTCAACTGGTGTTGTTTCCACACAGATATCGATTCGATCTAGTAATGGTCTTGATATCTTCCCTAGATATTGTTTAACTTGGTGAAGCGAACAGTTACACCTTCGTGTGTCAGGATAATATCCACATTTACAAGGATTTAACGCGGTAACAAGCATAAAACTTGCAGGGTATCTATAGGTCGCTTGAACTCTAGTTATGGTAACCGTGCGTTCTTCTAATGGCTGCCGCAAGACCTCAAGTGTACGAGTTTGAAATTCTGGAAGTTCATCCAGGAAAAGAACGCCTCCAGATGACAAGCTAATCTCTCCTGGGACTGGCATTCTTCCGCCACCAACTAACGCTGTTGGTGTAATAGTATGATGTGGTGCACGATACGGTCTATTATGTACTAATACTCGATCTCCTCCTAATAAGCCCGCGATACTATACACTTTTGAGATCTCCATGCTTTCTTCGACACTCATTCGAGGCATTATACTCGGTATCCGTTTGGCAATCATAGTTTTACCTGCCCCTGGCGGACCAATTATTGCAATATTATGCATCCCTGCAACAGCAACCTCAACAGCTCTCTTCATCATATTCTGTCCAACCAAATCACTAAAGTCATCATATTCTTGATAGCTTTCATTTTCAAACAGGGCTTCTAAATCAACGAAACACGGCTCGATTATTCGTGTTCCATTCAGATACTCTACCGCTTCCATTAATGTCCTTATACCGATTACTTCAATATCCGTTACTACAGCGCCTTCTCTAACGTTATCAATCGGAACTAAGCACCTCTTAAAACCATGCTTTGCCGCAGCAAAAGTCATGGGAAGCACCCCATTTACACGTTGTAGATGCCCATCTAGACTTAGCTCACCAATTATCATACAATCATCTATATTGTCTTGTGGAATATAGCCAGAAGCGACTAGAATCGCGATAGCGATTGGAAAATCAAAAGCAGTTCCCTCCTTGCGGATATCTGCAGGTGATAGATTAATTGTGATGTGTTTGGGTGGTAGACGAAATTCTGAATTCTTTAAAGCTATTCGCACTCTTTCTTTTGCTTCCTTAACTTCTGAAGCAAGAAAACCGACCATATCAAAACTTGGCAGACCATCACTAACATCTGCCTCCACTTGTACTGAAATTCCATCTATTCCTAAAATAGCAGCACAGTATGATTTACTAAACATAATGATCCTTTCCCTCTCTTCAAGACTTTAAGAACCATATATTTACACTATAGCATAATTACCATATATGTACAAGCTCGTCTTAAAACATAACATACCTACACGTCTTTTTTGCAAATCAAAAAGACTATCAAGTAATATATTAGTATCACTTCATAGTCTTTATTTACTAGTTTTAAGTTATTCACCTTGGTTATCAAGAATCTTCTTGAGTTCATCCATAAATGTATTAGCATCTTTGAACTCCCTATATATAGAAGCAAATCTTACATAAGCTACAGGATCTAATTCTTTTAATTTATCCATTACAATTTCACCAATTAAGTTACTATTAATCTCGTTCTTATCCAAGTTGAAAATCGCATTTTCAATGTCATCAACGACAGCCGTAATACTATTCACAGAAATTGGCCTCTTATGGCAAGAACGAAATACCCCTGCTTCAATCTTTGATCGATTGTAAGGCTCACGATTCATGTCTTTCTTTATTACTACTAATGGAATTACTTCTATCTTTTCATACGTAGTAAAACGTTTTCTACATTGGTCACATTGACGTCTTCTACGAATGGAACAATTATCATCGGCTGGTCTAGAGTCAATAACTCTAGTATTTTCTTCACCACAAAATGGACACTTCATTAAATCCCCCCTCAATTACATATTCGTTTTACTTTCTCCTATGAATATCGCATGCTTGTCTGCGTTATTACAAAAAATTAGAGTGTGTACAATTATATGTACACACTCTAATTATAGTAACTGATTGTATTATGTCAAGAACTTTATTGACATTTAACCTTATCATTAACACTTGCACCCAACAAGGCACCTTTCTTCATCAATATCTACTAGAATAACATCTTCTCCTATTTGCTTGACACATGCAATGTCAATGATAAATTCGCTTTCTCTACCAAGTATACCCCAGATTTTACAAGGTCCTGGTACTATCAAACATCGTATCTTTGCGGTACATGTATCAAAATCAAGGTCACATACAAATCCTAATCTCTGTCCGTTTCTACAGTTAATGACCTCCTTCTCTCTCAATTCACAAAAACGCAAGCATATCGCCCCTTCAGATTTTATTTGCCCATTAAATAATTCTTCATATTCTTAAGTGCTGATTTTTCTAATCTCGAAACTTGCGCTTGAGATATGCTTATCTCATTTGCTACTTCCATCTGCGTTTTTCCTTCAAAAAATCTTAATTTAATAATATTATTTTCTCTGTCAGATAATTTACCCATCGCCTCTTTTAAAGCAATTTCTTCAATCCAGTTCTCTTCTTTGTTCTTCTTATCACTAATTTGATCCATAATATAGATGGCGTCTCCGCCTTCTGAATAAACTGGCTCATATAGGGAAACTGGACTTTGAATTGCATCTAAAGCAAACACGATATCTTCTTTGCTTATGCCAATTTCGCTGGCAATCTCGCATACTGTTGGCTCTTTATCATTCTTCCTCATCAAAGCTTCTTTGGTATAGATTGCTTTATAAGCTGTGTCACGTAAGGATCTACTAACACGAATGCTATTATTGTCCCTAAGATATCTACGAATCTCTCCAATAATCATTGGAACTGCGTAGGTACTAAACTTTACATTTTGTGATATATCAAAGTTGTCAATCGCTTTCATAAGACCAATGCAACCAATTTGAAATAAGTCATCAACATTCTCATTGCTGTTAGAAAATCTTTGAATTATACTAAGAACAAGTCTAAGATTACCTTTTATATAAAGATCTCTCGCTTCTTTATCCCCTTTAAGTATACGATCAAAGAGTTCCTTTTTTTCGTCATTCTTAAGTAAAGGCAATTTTGCTGTATTAACACCACATATTTCAACTTTGTAAAGAGCCATTTCATTAACCTCCACATCAAATATATACATAAATGATGTGCTAATTAATGGCACTTTATACTTATTATATTTTTCATTATTTAGTACTTTTTACCATATTATATAGTATTCAACTTTTCTGGTAACGTTACACTCTACTCAAGTCTCACAATTTCTTTTTTTAGACGTTTCATTATTTTCTTCTCTAGCCTTGATATGTATGATTGTGAGATCCCTAAAAGATCAGCCACTTCTTTTTGCGTCTTTTCCGTACCATCTTTGGAATTCAAGCCAAACCGAAGCTGAACAATAACCCGTTCTCTCTCACTAAGCTTCCCAAGCGCTTTATTAAGAAGTTTTCTATCAACTTCATCTTCGATATTCCTATATATAATATCCTCATCCGTTCCCAATATATCGGATAATAGCAATTCATTTCCATCCCAATCTACGTTAAGAGGCTCATCAATAGATACCTCCAACTTTGTCTTATTGTTTCTGCGTAGATACATCAAGATTTCATTCTCGATACATCTTGAAGCATAGGTTGCCAACTTAATATTCTTATCAGGTTTAAACGTATTAATCGCTTTTATCAACCCAATCGTTCCTATTGATATTAAATCTTCGACACCAACACCAGTATTGTCAAACTTCTTCGCTATGTACACAACTAAACGCAAATTATGTTCAACTAAGATTGATTTCGCTTTTGCATCATCGTCGGTTCCCAACCTTGAAATAATATCAGATTCTCTTTCTGTATCTAGTGGTGCAGGTAAAACTTCCGCTCCACCAATATAGTGAATGTCACCTCTTTGTTTAAAAATTACATTTTTAAAATCTGGTATTACTCTGAATTGAAATTTATTCGGTATTGATACCTTTAGCAACATGCTCCATTCCTCCCGTTATAATAATTCCTCATGTAAGATAATATGATAACTGTTATCCACCGTTAATTTACCTTGATAAATTGCAACTGTAATATTCGGATTATGTACTACTCCATCTTCCTTAAGGATATTCACTTCATCAAATACAATTCCTGGCAAGATACCTTCTTCAGTACCCACAGCATGATAGGGAATCCATTTGATTCTTACCACAAATCGATCGATATTCTTATGTATTGCATCACTCATAAAATCTTTTGCATAATCAATCAATTCCTCTGGTAAAATATCTTTAATTCCATCTAGATCCGCAATAACTACTGGTCTCTTCGATACCGGTTCTCTAAGATGGTTCCCCGTATCTAAAAAACCTTTACATGTTATCTTTTTTTCACCAAATACTAATTCCACATTATAGAACAACTCCCTTGTTCCTTTCATTTGTATCAAAATTCGTTTCACAAGATGGATAAAACCTCCAGCAATAGCAAAAAAACAAATCAAATAGAAAAAATTAAGAGCTTTTGATGGCAATATTCGCATAAACTCAGTAATATAATATCCTGCACTTGTATAATAATATAAGTAATTCAATATACCACCAACTAAGAAGGTTATTGCATAATATACTAAAATATCTCTCGCAAGTGCTTTCATAGTTTCATAACGAAACGCGATCTTAAGCATAAAACCTGCCAATATAACTCCAAATAGTATCATAAAGATACCTGATCGAAACGTTGGTACCATAATACTGAAGCAAGCTCCCAAACCGCCTAGTATTGCAGCAAATATTTTTCGACCCATTTTACTATTCTTCTTCACGAGTTTTTGCATCATTTCTAGAAGTAAGTAATCCATGATTAGATTTACCCCGAAGACTAAATCAATGTAAACCTCTAGTTTCAATGTTCACCCCCATCTCTTGTCGCTTAACGATGTACCGAAACGTGATCATCAAACACACTCAGTGAACTCATTATAACGTATTTGCAATATTGTTTTTGTCATTTATTGGTAATATATTCCAATTACTTTTCATCAAAGTAATACAGAATCCTACAGAATGTAGGTCAAGAATACACAAACTTTATTTTTTAGAGAAAAAACAAGAGAAAAATAGGACCATTATGTACAATGGTCCTAATAAGTTTCAACAACAATTTTATTATTTACGATTTTTCTTTAAGAATTCAGGAATCTTAATACCATCATGATCGGTATCTTGAGATACTGGTCTTGAATAAGTCTGAACAGGTCTAGAGGCAGCTGATTGCGTATGTGCTACTGGAGTAGGATTGTTAGATAATGGTCTTGAGAATGAACTTGAAGTGCTTGTCCCACTATTTGATCCTGTACCAAACTTAGGTGCTTGTTGTGTTACCTGGCGGTTAGTACCTTGATTTAAAAACGAAGGAGCCTTTACAGGTTCTTTCTGAGATGATTCTTCTAATCCCGTTGCAATTACAGTAATTGTACATTGATCAGGTGATGATTCATCATACATAGCACCAAAGATTATGTTTGCACTCTCACCAGCTAATTCTTGTACAAAAGTTGCTGCTTCATTTGCTTCGATTAAACTGATATCACCAGAGATATTAATAATAACATGAGATGCACCCTCAATTGTAGTTTCTAGTAATGGACTTGTGATTGCTTGTTTTACTGCTTCAACACACTTATCATCACCATGTCCAACACCGATACCGATATGAGCTACGCCTTTGTTCTTCATTACAGTTTGTACGTCAGCAAAATCTAGATTGATTAAACCAGGTACGTTAATAAGGTCTGTAATACCTTGTACACCTTGTTGAAGTACTTCATCAGCTTTTCGTAGTGCATCAGGCATTGTTGTTCTACGATCAACAATTTCAAGTAATCTATCATTTGGGATAACAATTAATGTATCAACATTCTCTTTCAAACGTTCGATTCCAGATACGGCATTGTTCATTCTTGCTTTTGCCTCAAATTTGAAAGGCTTTGTGACAATACCAACGGTAAGTATACCAAGTTCTTTCGCTATCTGTGCTACTACAGGAGCTGCTCCAGTACCTGTTCCGCCTCCCATACCACAAGTAACGAAAACCATGTCTGAACCCTTTATAATTTCTGTTAAGTCTTCTCTATTTTCCTCAGCTGCTTTTGCTCCTACTTCAGGTTGTGCACCTGCGCCAAGCCCTTTTGTAAGCTTTTCACCAATTTGTAAGCATGTAGGTGCTTTACAAGTTTTCAAATGTTGGTTGTCCGTATTCACACAGACAAATTCAACCCCTTTAATATTCTCTTCTATCATTCGATTAACAGCATTATTGCCTGCACCACCAACTCCAATGACAAGTATTTTAGCAGTTGAATCAGATTCGTTAGTTCTTATTTCAAGCAAGGTACTTCCTCCTTTTTACTTATATCAATTTTTATAAAACAAAATCACTCCCCGAAGTGATCTTGTAATTTTCAAGAACGCCTTAGTGCGCTTGCTGCAAGTCATGCATCACTGTACATGACTCTAAACTTTTGTATGGCTTTTCAATCTCGCCGTTGGCTTTTATTCTTGGAAGAGAATAAAATTACTTACAATGATAACATCATAACTATATTATATAATATCTTTTATTACCTAAATAATCAACCCTTATTTAAAAGAATTTTACTTGGAATATTCAAAATAGGTCTTATTTCCTGTTGTAAAGTTTTCCATATGCAAAGTACCTTTTTTGCCTTCAATATTAGGCAACATATTCTTAAGTTCTGCAATCTGTTCATCATACATATCCTTCTTTCCAAGCAAAATTTTTATGTCTTGACTATACAATATTAACTCATTGTTTGACTGAAAATGTATGGTATCGATATTGATTTCATACTTATGTATAAGTTTTGTCAAATCCTTAATAACATCAAACAACTCGTCCTTTTGCACTGTAAGTTTTTCTGTTAGCATCATAGTTTTGAATGTTAGCCCTGTCACAATTGGAATTCCTTCGTATCGTTCATTAGAACTATCAACAACGATACCATCTTTATCAAAATACATATAGTCACCAAAATATTTGATACAGCCAAAAATTGATTTTTCATATACATGAACGGTAAGCGTATTTACACTCGTAAGTTTGACATCCATGTATTCAATGAAAGGTACATTCTTAGGTTCTCCATATTTGTACTTAAGATATAGATATATGCTATTATTATAGTGAGTGTCTGATAACAATATATCTTTTATCTCTTCCTGCGAATACCGTTCACAACCAATTACTTTGATATCCTGAATTCGGCTTACTTGTGAGAAAACAACTAGTCCAAGTGCTAGCAATACAAATACAGACAATATAATCTTAGCTTTTATTCTCTTTTTATATTTTCGTACTTTTCTCATGCTTTCTCACCATTTTCTTCGTATTCTAAGGTATCAACCAGTATTCTTCGCGATAACCTCTTCACCACAATAACAGAAACTTCTATTACCGTGGTGAAGGTTAGTTATCAAATTCGTAATTACATACACTATTACATATGTTATTACATATTTTCTTCCATATAATTCACATTAGCTCCAAGCATCTGTAAATCTCTACAGATATCTTCATAACCTCTTAATATATATTCAATCGAATGAATTTCCGTTGTTTCCTTCGCTATCATGCCTGCAATAACAAGTGCTGCCCCTCCACGTAATTCATATGACTTAACGGAAGTTCCATGCAAAGTTTTAACACCTCTAATTATAGCAATTTTACCATCAATCTCGATATTGGCACCCATTTTTATAAGTTCTCTTACCACCTTATATCTTGCTTCAAATATATTCTCAATCAGTATACTATTACCTTTCGCAACTGTTAAAGCAGCCATAACTGGCGACTGCAAATCAGTTGGAAAACCTGGATATGGCTTTGTTCTCAACAAATCATATGCATTTGGTCTTGATTTTTGTATAACTGTAATACCATCTGAGCTAGTTTGTGTAATACAGCCCATTCTATTAACTACCCCAATTACCTCCTCTAAATGCTCTTTTACTGCTCCACGTAAGGTTATTTTCCCTCCTGTAGCTGCTACTGCAGCCATATACGTTCCCGTAACAATTCGATCCGCCTTCACTGTGTATTCGCAATCATGTAATGCAGTCACACCTTGAACTGCAATAGTACCAGTTCCAATACCATCAACTTTAGCTCCCATACAGGTTAAGAATTCACATAATTCTTCAATCTCAGGTTCCTTTGCAGCATTTTTAATGATAGTTGTACCTTCCGCTAATACAGCGGCTAGTAATATATTCTCAGTTGCACCTACGCTAGGAAAATCAAGATTAATTTCACTTCCCATTAACTTTGTAGTCATACATGTAAGTAGATCGTTTGCTTCTATAATTTCGGCACTCAAACGTTTTAGCCCTTTAACATGTAAATCAATCGGTCTAGCACCTATTGTGCAGCCACCCGGATATGAAATGGTAACAAAATGCTGTCTTCCTAATAACGGGCCAAGTAATATAATTGAAGATCTCATTCTTGCTACATATTCATCTGGTATACGATAATTGTTAAGCTGTGTGGCGTCTACAATTATTGTAGACCCTTCTTTCTTAATCTTACAGCCTATACTATCTAATATACGAATCATACATTGTACATCACTAATATCTGGACAATGATGAATTGTCGTAACACCATTATGCAGAACACTGGCAGCCAAAATAGGAAGTACCGCGTTCTTTGACCCTTGAACTTCAATATCACCGTGAAGCTTTTTGCCCCCGATAACCTGAATATAAGTCACAGCGCACACCCCTAACAGTCCATAAATATAATATATTATATGAACTCTTAAAATATGTGTGCTAAATTAAAAACATTTGTAACTAATCGGGACTACCTCCCTCATTCATAATGAACGAAATCTTATTTATTAATTTATCTTTCCGTTCGAATTTGATTAGAAACACTTAAAGCAACACCGATTTCAGCCAATAATACCGATACAGAGGTACCACCGTAACTGATGAATGGTAGTGGAATTCCTGTTGATGGAATTGAATTTGATACAACCGCTATGTTTAAGATGACTTGTATTGCTATATGTGCCATTATACCAACCGCAATAAGCCCACCAAAAAGATCTGGTGCATTAATTGCAATGATGAATAATCTCCATAATAATAAAACAAACAATAATATAACTGCTATTGCGCCAAACAAACCTAATTCCTCACATATGATTGTAAAAATCATATCATTATGCGCCTCAGGAATAAATCCTAACTTTTGCATACTTTGGCCAAGACCTGTACCAAAGATACCACCCGATGCAATAGCAAATAAGCCTTGTAGAATCTGATATCCTTTTGGATGTGTCTCAACGTTTCTCCAGACATCAACACGTTCACTTCGATAACCAACCCCAAATACATAAAGAGAACCAACTGCAACACATAGTATTCCAACTATGATAAAGTATAATTTCTTTCTACTCGCTACAAAGCAAATAGACACCAAAATACCTGCTATAACAATCGCTGTACTTAAGTTTTCTTTCGCGATTAACCCTAACAAAGGTGCCATATAAACTGCGATGCGAAAGAAGCCTGTAATTTTGTCAAGTCTTCTTGGGGCTAGATTAACCACATATGCCACAAACAGTATTGTAGCTATTTTGGACAAGTCAGATGGTTGAAAGGATATAAAACCAAGATCAATCCATCTCTTTGCACCTTTAACCTCTCTACCGAAAATAAGAACCGCAATCTGTAGAGACACTGCACCTATGTAGATTAACGTTACGAATCGAATCTTTAATATAGGTACCTTTTTTAGGAATATTCGGTAGTCAATTTTCGAAATTACCAACATCGCTGCAATTCCAAGCACCACTGCCAATCCTTGTTGTTTTACAAAATGAGTAGAATCACCGAACATTCTTTGCGCATTAAAGGAGCTCGTACTGTATATCATAACAAGCCCAAAACAAACAAGAAATAAGGTTAGAAATAGTAAACTATAGTCGTAGTAACTATATCTTTTTTTCTTTTGCGTTATACTCCTACTTTCACTTCTTGCCACTTTCTATCCCCCTGCCTTTCTCGTTTTGAGTTTTTCCCAGAACAGGAATAAGTAATATTACTCTTCTATCTTATGAACCAATTCTTTGAAAACTGTTCCTCTTTGTTCATAATCTTTAAACATTCCCCAACTAGCACAAGCCGGAGATAATAATACAGCTTCGCCTGACTTAGCTTCATTCATACAAATTTCAAAAGCTTCTTCTAAAGAATCAGCAAAAACATAATCAGTAAATCCACATTTCTTAGCTGTATTTGCAATCTTCTCTTTTGTTTGACCTATTAATACTAATTTCTTGACTTTCCCATCAAAGGCTTGAATCCATTCTGTATAATCAGAATCCTTATCGTAACCACCACCAATTAGCATTGTTGGTGTTGACATAGACTGGATGCCTTTAATAGCCGCATCTGGATTTGTTCCTTTCGAGTCGTTATAGTATTTTACTCCTCTTTTCGTTGCAACATATTCTATTCTATGTTCAACAGCTTCAAAGGAACAGATTGCTTTTTTGATGTATTCCATAGGGACTTTCATTGTAATTGCAATTGCAATTCCAGCCATTACATTCTCATAACTATGCTTACCAATTACCTTGAGCTCATGAACATTACAGATTTTTGTTTCTGTTCCATCAAAACGGCTATAAATCTCTTCACCTTTCAGATAGATTCCTTCTTCTAACTCTCTAGCTGAACTGAAATAAATTACTCTTACATTAACTGTTTTTCCGATCTCTCTAAGTATCTCATCTTCATAATTAAGTACACAAGTATCCTCTGGCGTCTGATTCTTCATTATGTTAACTTTCGCTTGAATATAATTCTCCATTGTATGATGACGATTGAGATGATCTGGCGTAATATTAAGTATAGCACTCACTGTTGGTCTAAATCTCTGAATTGTTTCTAATTGAAAACTACTCATCTCAGCTACAGTAACAGAATCTTTGGTTGTCTGTGCAACAACGTTTGTATATGGAATACCGATATTGCCAACAACAAAAACATTCTCAAAATAAGTCTTCATAATTGCTCCCGTTAGCGCTGTTGTTGTTGTTTTGCCGTTCGTACCAGTTATTGCAGCCACATGACCTTTTTCAAACTGATAAGCCAATTCGATTTCACCCCAAATAGGAACACCCGCTTCTCTTATCTTGTTAACAAGAGGTAAATCCGTAGGTACTCCAGGACTTATAATCATAAGATCTAGTGTTGCAATTATCTCCTCGGTTAACTCTCCAGTCACAATATTAACATTCTCTACATTTCCAATACGTCTTTTTACTGCCTCCACATCTAACTCTACATTCGAGTCAAACAAAGTAATATTTGCTTTCCCTTGCTGTAAGAGCTCTGTTGCAGCAATACCACTAATCCCAGTTCCAAGTACTAATACCATTTTATTCTCTAATTCCATACTTATACCCATGCATATCGCAAGTATACTTGTGATTGCTCATATAAAAGATTGAAAGCGAGCAACGCATGACACCTTTCTTAATATTGAATATTCTTTCAACCATTTTCTCGTCTGCGTCTGATTATACGCTCGTGCGCAAGTACACACGAAATCATCTTACATAGCAGCAAACGCAACTATACAAAGTACTGCGGTAATGATTGAGAAAACAGCCACTACTCTTGTTTCTGACCAACCACATAATTCAAAGTGATGGTGGATTGGTGCCATCTTAAAGATTCTCTTACCACCAGTTAACTTAAAATATGTTACTTGAATCATAACCGATAGGATTTCCACCAAATAAATCAATGCCACAAGAATAATGAATAACGGCATTTTTAACATACATGCTGTAGCGGCAACAAAACCACCTAACGCTAGCGAACCAGTATCTCCCATGAACACTTTTGCCGGATATACGTTATATATCAAGAAACCTAGTAAACTTCCTGCAACTGCTAGAGTAATCGGAGAAATTCCACTGTTCGCACCGATTGGCGCAATAATTGCCACTACAGAAAAGAATGTCGCAATAAGTACTGTTACACTTGATTCTAAACCATCAAGACCATCTGTAAAATTAGAACCATTCACGGTACCTAACATTACGATAAAGAACATCGGAATATACAACCAAGATATATCAACTAACTTCCCACCCATAAATGGAATTAGTATCTCAGTACCAACATCTGAATAATTCATCAGGTAGTAACCGAATACTGCTGTTACTATAAGTTGACCAAGCATCTTTTGCCAAGCACGTAAACCAAGATTACGCTTCATAACTATCTTGATGTAGTCATCTAAGAACCCGATTAATCCAAAACCTAAAGTTACAAAAAGAATTGGAGTAATACTAGGATTGTCTTTAATATAGAACAAACAAGTAACTACTATACTTACCAATATAATAATTCCTCCCATTGTAGGAGTACCTGATTTCTTCTGATGTGATTGTGGTCCTTCACCACGAATATACTGTCCAAATTTAAGTCTCTTTAAAAACGGAATCACTATAGGGCACAGTATAATCGTAACTGCAAACGATATCAACACTGGTAATACTAATTTTAAATTCATGTCATTCACCTCATATTTTCATACGTATTTTGCATTTATATAAACGTCGCAAACCCGCCTAACTTATAATTATAATCTAATCAAGATATAGAATCAAGTCACTATTTTTGTCAACAGTCTCACCTGATAACGGGAATTGTTCTGCTACTGTATCCCCTTCTCCTATATAGTATATTTCACCGAAATCATGCACTTTAATCAATTGATTGGCTTCATCTTTTGATTTCCCTAGAAAGTCAGGTACAGTAAAACTTCCAATTCCATACTCTTCAATTTCTTGCTCAGAATAGTTTTCTTCAACCCCTAGATATGGCAATACATTATCAAATACTCCTGAGATAACAGGGGCTGCTATTGTTCCTCCATAGTATATTCCTACTGGTTCATCAATCAATACTATTGCAATAACCTGTGGGTTATCTGCTGGGGCAAACCCAATAAAGGAAGAAATGTATTTGCCCGTACCTCTTGGAAGTTTCTCTGAAGTCGCTGTCTTTCCTCCGATTCTAAAACCAGGTAGATACGCACGTTTACCACTTCCGTCTGAAACAACTGCTTCAAGTAAACTCTTCATCGTGTCAGAAGTAGTCTTTGACACTGCTCCATCACTCACATCATACTTAAGCTTCTGAACATTCCCCGTGTCTGGATTCGTAATTGATACTCCGAAGTGTGGCGTTATTAAGTTACCACCATTAACAATAGCACTGGCTGCTCTTAACAACTGCAAAGGGGTAATCTGAAAGGATTGGCCAAAAGAGATGGTTGCCAACTCTACAGCACCTATATCGTCTACCTTATGCATAATAGAATTTGCTTCACCAGGTACATCAATACTCGTTCTACTAAACAATCCAAGCTTTTTGAAATGCTTATACATATTCGTAGCCCCTACTCTTGCTCCAATCTCGATAAACACTGGATTACAAGAGTTCTTAATACCATCTATGAATGTTTCAGCTCCATGTCCGCCTACCTTATGGCACCGAATCTTGCGGTCCTCAACAATCTTATACCCCGGACAATAGAAGTTATCTGTAAGTTTAACAACACCTTCTTCTAATGCCGCTGCCGCTGTAACAGTTTTGAAAGTAGAACCAGGTTCATAGGTATCACTGATACATGCATTTCTCCACATCTCATTTAGCAAGTTATTCTTCTCTTTGTCAGTTAAAGTCGTTGCCTGAGATTCATCTTGATTAAGTAATGTATATGGCGAATTCAAATCGAATTCAGGATAATTTACCATGGCATAGATTTCACCATTCTGAGGATTCATCAAGATCATCTTAACACTCTTTGCTTGTTTTTCCTCCATAACTTTCTTAGCGGCCTGTTCACAATATTGTTGTATATTCACATCTAAGCTTAGCGTCAGACTATTCCCTTCCATTGGTTCCACACGATCCTCCGCTGCATTCTCAATTTCAAGACCTTGGGCTGTTGTCAGAGTTAAAATCGTTCCATCAATTCCTTGTAGATACTTGTCATATTCCACTTCCAAACCAATTATACCTTGGTTATCACTACCCGTGAAACCAATTACTTTCGACGCTAGAGAACCGTATGGATAATACCTCTTATAGTCTTCATCTACCATAACACCATCTAAGTCATAATTTCTTATTATATCAGCTGTTTCTTTATCAACGTTAGCCTTAATTCTTTCTATTGATGATACTTTTTCTACACGTTTTCTTACCTTATCTTCACTTATACCGAGTGTTTCAGATAATAGTTTTATTACCGTCTCAGGTTCCTTGATTTGGCTATGAATTACGGATATTGTACATACTGGTTTATTAGACGCAATCTCAATACCGTTTCTATCATATATAATACCTCTCTCAGCCTTGATTGGTCTTTCTCTTTCGTGTAATTGTTGTGCCCTCACTCCATAATAATCTGCTCGATATACCATTATGTAAGTAAGTCTGCCAACAAGAACAAGGGAAATAAGTAGTACAATTGAAAACACTGTAAAAATGTTCCTTCGATTATAAGTTCGATTTGTAGCCATTCCTAAACCTCGTTTTGTTATTAATTCATTGTATTACTAATAACTTTGGGTTATTCCTAAGCTTACAAACCTTCTTGTTATGCAGAAAAATTGATAGGTCGACAATGTTAAATTGAACACTGTCGACCCAGGTCGTTATTCTTCGCCTTCCGTGGCAGGTCCTTTTTCTTCCTCATCACTCTTGCTAGAATCTAACCCATTCTTAATCTGGCTATCAACATCATCGTCGAAGAAATCATAATTTTCAGTATCATTCTCCTCATCCTCACCAGACTCTACATTTTGTTCACCACTTGTAGCTTCATTCGCTTGATTTGTGTTGTCAGCATTTGCATCATTTGCATTTGTGCCATTTGTTTGTGATGAATTAGAAGCGTCATCTTTCTTGTCCGTAGTATCTTTTTTGTCCGTCTTATCTTTATCCTCAGTCGTACTATCATCACTTGATTTTAATACTCCTAAGAACGGAAGAATCTCTTCTAGGATATCATGTGATAACTGCTGTGCATAACGACTTTGTGCTTGATCATCCGCATTCACTTCATCAACAATTGTATAGATAACATATTGCGGATTATCATAAGGTACATATCCGATAAACGATACTAGATACGCACCTTCATCTCCTGTATGTTTCTCAGCTGTACCTGTTTTACCACCTATTTGATAACCCTTTACTCCTGCAGTTACAGCCGTTCCTTTTTCAACTGTGTTATATAGATATCTTCTTAGCAAGTCACTAGTTTTAGTACTAATTACTTGCTTTGATAATACAGCATCTTTATTCTCTACTGTGGCTCCATCCGCATTCTTAACCTTATTCACAAGATGTGGAGTATAATAATATCCACCATTGATAGTTGCACTTAAAGAGGAAGCCATCTGTACCATTGTAGTTGTAAGGCCTTGTCCAAATGAAGTTGTGGCAAGTTCAAGAGGATTCAACTGATCCTCTGTAAACACTTGCCCCTTCTCTTCACCTGGCAAATCAATTCCTGTCTTTCTTCCGAATCCATAATTAAATTGATATTTTGACATTAGTGAGCGTCCCATCTTAGCTACAACTTGCATCATGGTGTCATTACAAGACTTCATAATTGCTTCTTCAATTGTTAGGTCACCATGACCACTACGATTTACACAACGGATTCTCTTCGTTCCTTCCACTACTACTTCACCACCATCACAATAAAAATGGTCTCCATCTGATACGATTGCTTCATCTAGGGCTGCGGCCATAACAAAAGGTTTAAATGTAGATCCAGGTTCATAGTTTTGTGAAATCGCAAAATTCTTCCATATGTCATATAACGCATTCAAACGTTCTTCTTCCGACATTTTCTTAATTTCACTATCCGTATAATATCCTGTCAAGTCATATGGATCATTCAAATCATATTGCTTGTCAGATGCCATAGATATAATCTCGCCAGTATTAGGGTCCATTACTATAACCGCCGTATTCTTAGCACCAATATCTTTCATAAATTTCTTAATATGTTTTTCTACAATTTGTTGAATGTTTAGATCAATGGTTGATACAACTGTGTCACCATCTACAGCAGGTTTCACTGTTCTTTCAAGATTTAATTCCGAATCAAAATACCCATACTCTCTTCCATTCGTCCCATTAAGATAAGAATTATATGTCTGTTCAAGTCCCCAGTTACCAACATTCCCCGAAGAAGTGAATCCTATGATATCACTGGCAGTAGAGTTATATGGGTAGATTCTCTTATACTCCTCTTCAAACCAAACTCCTTGTATCTTACTATCCTCTTTTGCCATAGCTTCCTTAAAATCTTTAATTTCATTATACTCTAATTGTTTTAGCATAACTGTGTATTGATTTTTCGGTTTATCAATTAAGATTTGATTTAATTCATCATATTCTACATCGAAATATGTAGTTAAAGCTTGAAGCGTTGGTTCACGATAAGGTGTTGTCACTTCTCCATTAACCTTCTTCGTCTCTAGGATTGTCTTTGGATCAAGTATAAGATTATACACTTTAATCGAAGTAGCAAGTACCGTTCCATTGCGATCAACAATATCTCCTCTTCTATAAGGAATTACACTACTACTATAGGTCTGTTGTGATAGTACCTTTTTAGAATATCTATCGCCATTTTCATTCCTTAAATACGTTAGTCTAGCTACCAAAATTATCAACAATAGCAAAACAACACCAAATACAAGCAATGTTTTTGCTTGCATTTGGTGCGTAAATTTTTTCATTTTCTTCTCTTTCACTCGATCTCTTCTATTCATAAACGTCACCTACTTAGCATCTTCTTCACTTGGAATTTCTTCGAACTGTTTAACATAATCACTTTTTCTACTCTCATATTTAATTACTTGATTTGCATCAGGAAATACCATTCCTAGTTCTTTCGTAGCAATCTTATAAACATAACTCAAATCAAACGTTCTTGAAATCTCTTCTAAAGCAGCATTATTATCCTTCTTCATCGTTACCACTTGGCTCTCTTTTACTGCTATGCTTTTACTTAACGCCGTAATATCCGTGTGTACTCTAATATATTGAAGACATACATAAAACGTAACTGCCATCGCTGCTACAAGTACAATTAGTGATATTCCATCCATTGTCCTCGTTTTTTCTCTTCTGCGACTCGCAGCTCTTTCTCTACGCTTTCTTTCCTGATATGTCTGCTTTCTTCTTCTTTCTTCTTCCGCATAGTCATAATCATCATCGTAATCACGATTGTCTGCGTAATCTGGGACAGCCTGCAATTTTCTTGCAGTGGCTCCATCAACGTAGTTTTCTCTTTGATAGTCCTTATATTGCACGTTACGATTTTTTCTAACTTGTTGTCGTGCCATCGTCCATTCTCCTTCCCAGACTTAATATAGTAATATTAGTCGATGGCTTACTTTGTAGTCCCTTCGCCTATATCGCTATTATATTTTCTCAAATACCCTTAATTTAGAACTTTTTGATCTCTTATTCTCTTCTATTTCCTCATCTGATGGAATAATTGGTTTTCTTGTTATAACTTTTCCCTTTGGTTTCTTACCACATGCACAAATAGGAAAGTTCGGAGGGCATGTACAAGGATTTTCATTATTACGGAAGATGCTTTTAACAATTCGATCCTCCAAAGAATGGAATGTTATAATACATATTCTTCCCTCTGGGTTTAATAATTCAATCATATCATTCAAAGTATCATTCAATACTTCAAGTTCCTTGTTCAACTCAATTCTTATAGCTTGAAAAGTTTTCTTAGCAGGATGCCCTGTATTCATTCTTACTTTCATAGGGATTGCTGCCTTAATTACTTCCGTTAACTCATCGGTTGTCTCTATAGTCTTTTCTTCTCTCGCTCTTACAATGTGTTTTGCAATGTTTTTTGCAAACTTGTCTTCTCCGTAGTCACGAATAATCCGATATAAATCAAATTCACTATAGTTATTGACAATATCCTTTGCGGTTTGTTCTTTTCTTTGATCCATTCGCATATCAAGAGGAGCATTCTCACGATACGTAAATCCTCTCTCGGCCGTATCTAATTGATATGAGGAAACTCCCAAATCGAGAACGATTCCATCCACCTTTTCAACACCTAATTCCTGCAACACTTGACGCATATTACAATAATTATTTCTTACAATTGTTACTTTATCTGAAAATTCATTCAATCTCATTGTTGCAGCTCCAATGGCAGCCTCATCTTGATCGATTCCAATAAATCTTCCTTGTTCACCAAGGCGTTTACATACTTCATATGCATGTCCACCGCCACCTAGTGTTCCATCAACATAGATGCCGTCTGGCTTAATATTAAGGCCATCAATTGTCTCATCTAATAATACCGACTTATGTTTAAATTCCATTTCTTGACCTCCATCGCTGATGTTGTATATTCCATCTTCTTTAGTATATCCTACTGTCAATTGTGTATTCGAGATCTACTTTACTATTAATAGCCACTTGAAACTTTCCCAGCGACTAAAAACTCAAACCAAACTCTGACATGTGTTCTGCAATTTCATCCATATTTTCATATGTATTGTTACTTTCCCAGCGTTCTTTACTCCAAATCTCTATCTTATTAAGCACACCGACTAATACTAATTCCTTGTCAAGTCCTGCATGTTCACGTAATTTTTGTGGTATCAAAAATCTTCCTTGCTTGTCCACCTCACACCCAGCAGCTCCAGCCATAAAGTAACGTTGCAATTGTCTTGCTTCTTTACTTCCAGGAAGTCCTTTTAATTCATTTACAAAGCTAATCCACTCGTCATTTGGGTAAACAAATAAACACCCATCAAGTCCAAGAGTTAGAACAAACTCATCTCCCAGTTCTTCTCTAAATTTGGCGGGAATAATTACTCTGCCTTTGGCATCGACTGTATGATTATGTTCACCCATAAACATATGACACACCTGCTTTCGTGCTAGGTTGACTACCCCAAAATGAATTTGGTATACATGGTACTTTTGATTCTTTTACCACTTGATGAATTATTTAACCACTTTCTCACCACTTCGTACCACTTTACACCACTTTGCACCACTTGTAGTGTAATTTTATAACATTTTCAAGATTTTATCAAGCCTTTCTGTAAACAAAAAGGCGACAAATTATGGTATCATAATTTGTCGCCTTTAAAATTTTACAATATATTGTGTATATTTATTAATTTTTTCTTAAGAATACAATATATTGATTTTTTATCAATACAAGTCTTTAGTCCTATTTTTAGATCTCTTTTTTCTTTTGCCTGTAAATCATAACATGTTTGTATATCAATAAACACGCTGCAACTATAGCTACCACTATAGATAACAACTCTGAAACAGGAAGATTAGTTCCCCATAATAGTAGTTGATCCGTACGTAATGATTCAATCCACGCACGTCCAATTCCATAACCGAGCGCATAAATCAATGTAAGTTCTCCGTTAAACTTTTTGTGATTCGTATATAATAATATAAGAATCAACAACGCTAAATTCCATAGAGATTCGTATAAGAAGGTTGGATGGACTTGAATATATTCAACCCCATCAACTACAGCAATATGATTCATAAGTTCTGCACTAATATTCGAAGCTGCTACTTCCGATTTTTTTATCTGCATAGCCAAAAGTCCGTCGCTAAATCCACCGAAAGCTTCTCTATTAAAGAAATTGCCCCATCTACCAATAATTTGTCCAATTAACAAACCTACACAACTGGTATCGGCGAGTAAAGCAAAAGATACTTTCTTTACTTTAGAGAATACAACCGCTGTAAGAACACCAGCTATAATTCCGCCGTAGATTGCTAATCCACCACCACGTAGATTGAACACACTCCATAGATTATCTTTGAATTCATCAAATGCAAAAACTACATAATAAAGTCTCGCCCCGATGACTGAGATAACAATTGCATATAATGCAAAGTCAAGATACATCTCTTTATTCTGACCTGTTCTCTTTGCTTGCCACTCCACCAACAAGTAGCCCACTAACATCCCTATCGCGATTATTATACCATAATACGCAATCTGAATACCAAAAAAATCAATTCCAGTCCCTAAGTTTTCTATCTCTATACCAAGCTTAGGAAATCGTATACTTGCACCTAATAGCATTCTACCATCCCCTTCTATTGCAAAACTAAATTATATTCAAAGTAAGATAGATGTTACTTAAGCGACATTTATTCTACTTTAATACTATTATCTTTAGTTACATTTATATTATTATCCTATACGTTGAAACGGAATAATACTACATCTCCATCTTGAACAACATATTCTTTACCTTCTGAACGTACAAGACCTTTTTCTTTTGCTGCATTATAACTACCACAAGCTACAAGGTTATCATAACTAACGATTTCTGCACGAATGAATCCTCTTTCAAAGTCTGTATGAATCTTACCCGCAGCACCCGGAGCTTTTGTTCCTTTCGTAATCGTCCAAGCTCTTGTCTCTTGTTCACCTGCTGTTAGATAACTGATTAAACCTAAGATTTCATAACTTGCATGAATTAGTTTTTCCAGTCCTGACTCTTTTAAACCTAAATCTTCTAAAAATTCTTTCTTTTCCTCTTCATCAAGTTCAGCAATTTCTTGTTCAATTTGTGCACAGATAACGAAAACTTCAGAACTTTCGTTCTTCGCGAATTCTCTAACCTTTGTTACCATTGCATTATCTGCACCATCCGTAGCAAGATCATCTTCATTAACATTAGCCGCATAGATAACTGGTTTATATGTTAATAAGTTATAGGACTTAATCAATTCGATTTCTTCGTCATCGTCTGATTCAAAACCTTTTGCAAGTCTTCCTTCTTCTAAGAACTCTTTTAATCGCTTGATTAATTCCACTTCTTTAGCAAGTGCCTTATCATTCTTAGCTCCTTTGGAGGCTCTTGAAAATCTTCTTTCAAGTACTTCGATATCTGAAAAGATCAATTCAAGATTAATCGTCTCGATGTCACGTAGAGGATCAACATTACCATCAACGTGGATTACATTGCCATCTTCAAAACAACGAACAACATGTACAATCGCATCAACTTCACGAATATTAGATAAGAATTGGTTTCCTAAACCTTCTCCTTTGGAAGCACCTTTTACCAACCCTGCAATGTCAACAAATTCAACAACTGCTGGAAGAACACTTTTAGAATTATACATTTTAGAAAGAACATTCAATCTCTCATCTGGTACAGGTACAATACCTACGTTTGGATCAATCGTACAGAATGGATAATTTGCTGATTCTGCTCCTGCTTTTGTTAATGAGTTAAACAATGTACTCTTCCCTACGTTTGGTAATCCTACAATTCCTAATTTCATTTGTGTCTCCTTTTCTATCACTTAATCATATTCTATACTTATTAACTATCAAGCCATTTTCTGTATTCCTGAGGAATTATTCCATACTAAAATCTCCAGTAGAAAAGACTTGTTATATAAACTTAGTCTCTTGATTCAATTACAATAAGAATTCCTTTGTCTAGTTTGATAACTCCTTCCTCTTCAAGAAGCTCATTACTTATACCTAGACTATTCCCTTTAGTCATTGTCATATCATACAAGGGATATTTAAAACCAATTAATGTTACTCCAGTAACACAATCTGTATAAGGAATAAGAGACACATATTTACCATGTATCTTATCTTTTTTAAGATGCTTATCAGCGTCGATGACATAGATTTGATTATGAACATCAACGATCCTTGCTTCTATACCATGATTTAAACATAACGATAATAGATTCACATTCGCCATTACATGGTCAAGTCTTGTTCCAGTTGCTCCTAGTATGGTTACTTTAGTAGCACCTGATTCAATCGCCGTAACAATAGCAAGATGTGTATCTGTGTAATCTTTTTCTGGAGGAAATTCTTTTAATATCAATCCAGAATCGTCATTTGCTAATTGATTTTTTATTTCTACTAGTATCGATGGTTCTAAAGAATCAAAATCACCAAGGATATAGTCAATTGGAATATTCAACAACTTCGCTGTCTCCACTCCTCGATCAGCCGCTATTACCATATCAAAGCTCTCCGCTTCAAGGTATGCTTTAGCAAAAGTGGCATCCACGAATCCTCCCGTAATGATTATTACATTCATCTTTACACCTACTTTACCACTCTATTTCATCTTATCATAAAACAGCTTTACATTATTAGCCTTATCGCCAGAAAAAACTGCTGTACCAGCAACAATAATATTGGCACCCGCCTTAATAATGTCTTCTACATTGTCAAGATTTACTCCTCCATCAACTTCTATATCAATATCCATACCCCTATCACTAATAAAGTGACGAAGCTTTCTTAATTTTTCCAAAGTAAATGGAATGAACTTCTGTCCACCAAATCCAGGATTTACACTCATTATTAATACCATGTCAAGATCATCGAGAACATATTCAAGAACTTCTACAGGTGTGGCTGGGTTTAGTGCAACGCAAACCTTCTTTCCACATTCTTTAATCTGCTGAATCGTTCTATGGAGATGTTTACATGCTTCATAATGAACGGTAATAATATCTGCTCCAGCATCTGCAAAATCCCTGATATACCGATCCGGATCTTCAATCATCAAATGTACATCAAAAACACGACTTGTCTTTTTCCGTAGTGACTTAATAACCGGTATACCAAAAGATATGCTTGGTACAAACATGCCATCCATGACATCAATATGAAGGTATTCTGCTCCCGCTTGATCTATTTTTTTTACTTCTTCGCCTAATTTAGAAAAATCAGCCGCAAGAATCGACGGTGATAATTTGTTCATAACTAACCATGCCTTTCTCAAAGCCTGCATACTTTGGGCCGTAGGCACAAAGTTACATGTGAAAATTTTGATTCATCACACTAGCTTCTTTTACCGGGACTGTTTACCCTAATATTTCTTCTTGTCTTTTAATTCATTGTATAATAATAGATAGTTTTCATATCTGGTTTTGCTTATTTTACCTTCCTCTAAGGCTTGTTTCACACCACATTGTGGCTCATTAATATGAGCACACCCTTGGAATCTACAATACTCTTCATATGGAAGGAACTCAGGAAAATATGATTTCAATTCTTCCTTTTCAAAATTATCAATATATAAAGAACTAAATCCAGGTGTATCAAATATGAAAGAATCGTCATCAATCGCAAATAATTCCGAATGCCTTGTTGTATGTTTACCTCTCTTAATCTTCTCACTAATACTGCCTACTTCCATCTGGGCCGTAGGAATTAAAGAATTGATAATTGAGGATTTACCAACACCAGAAGGTCCTGCAAGAACTGTAGTTTTACTTTTGACAATGTCCTTAATTTGTTGTAATCCTTCGCCTTGTAAAGCACTAGTAAAGATTACATGATAACCACCTAAACGATATGTTTCTTCTAATAATTTCTGCTCTATAGCAGTAACGATATCTTGTTTGTTAAAACATACATAGGTTTCCACTTCTTGTTTACTCATCATAATTAAGAAACGATCTAGTAAGTTCAAATTAGGATTTGGGTCAGCAGCAGCAAAGATAACAAGTGCTTGATCTACATTGGCTACAGCCGGCCTTATCAGTTCATTTTGTCTAGGCAATATCGATATGATATTGCCTAGCTTCTTCTCTTCATCTAATACTTCAATCTCTACATTGTCACCAACAAGTGGTTTAATCTTTTGATTACGAAAGATTCCTTTCGCCTTACACTCATATATCCCTTTCTGGGATACATGAATATAATAAAAACCTGCTATTCCTTTAATAATCTTTCCCTGCATTATTTAGCTACCTTCTTGAATCTTACATTGGTACTACCGAATTCCTCTCCGTCAAGATAGAAGACTACCGTTGCACTACCTTCTTGCGTACCTTGAAGTGTAACAGTTTTAGGGAAATCTGCTGAGGATAATGTTTGCTTATAAGCATCCATAATAACTTCATCTGAATTATCATAATAGATATCCATAGAGATTACACCATCTTCCATATCATCAGCAAACGGACTTGAATCCATTGTTGCACTTGCCGTATAGATGTATGTTACTTCTTCTACTTTTGGTCCAAGGCTTACTGTAAAGTCAATCTTAGTACCTTCTTCCACTTCTGTATCAGGAGAATACGATTGATCCATAACAACACCTTGTGCATAGTTATCTGAGTTAGCAGTACTAACTTTACCCTTTACAAGACCTTTTGATTTCAGTATATCTTCTGCTTGTGATTGAGTATAATTACGTAAATCAGGTACTTTCACGTATTTTGTTTCTTTTCCTTTACTTACATAAACCGTTATTGTATCACCCTTTTTCACATCAGTTCCTGCTTTTGGTGACGTACGAATTACAAGGTTTTCTTCTATAGTATCGTTGTATTCATACTCATGCACAACTTTAAGTTCTTGATCATTCTTAAGGATGGTATCTGCTTGGTCAACAGTAAGTCCTGTTACATCGCGTAATTGATTAGATTCCACACCTGTACTTACTGTAAGCACAACCACTGTATTCTTATCAACTTCTTCACCAGCTACAATGCTTTGTTCAATTACATAATTTTCAGGAACAACATCTGATGGTTTTTCTTCGTTTCTAGAGCTCAATTCTGCTTTCTTTAATAAATCAATTGCTTCTTCTAATGACTTACCTGCTACATCTGGAACAGTTGTTTTGTTTGCAGTATCTTCAGTTTGCTCTGTATCATCAGTTGTTTCATCTTCTGGGAGCGTAGTTTCATTCTGAATATTATTATCTTTACTTCCGTGACCGAATTTGAACAAGCCAAAACCTTTGCCTACTATAGCAATGATTACGATACCAAGAACAATTGCTACGGTAATAGAACCTGCTATGATGAATTTTTCTAACTTTGGATCAACATCTTTATCCTCATCTAAATCCTCATCATCTGATTCATACAATTGATTTTTATCATCCATCTCATTATAACCACCTGGATTATTACGAGTTCCATTTCCTTCACCAGTATAACCAGAAGCTTCTCTGATTTCACCTACTTGTTCCGGGGTAAGATTAATGGTTGGAGAATCTGTAACTCCAACTGGTGCCATCTTAACAAATTCACCATTCGGATTTGCTAAGGAACGTTTTAAGTCTTGAATAAATTCAGAAGCACTAAGATAACGGCGTTCTGGCTTCTTTTGCATACATTTCTGTACAATTTTATCTAAGCTTGGTGGAATTGTCGGATCGAGTTGTCTCAAAGGTGTAGCTTCTCCTTGAATGTGAAGCAATGCTACGGATACAGCATTGTCACCTTCAAACGGAACTTTACCAATTAACATCTCATATAAAGTAACACCTAAAGAATAGATATCACTCTTTTCATCACTATAACCACCTCTCGCTTGCTCTGGCGAGATGTAATGTACAGATCCCATGGCATTCGAAGTAATCGTATTCGACGATGCAGCTTTGGCAATACCAAAATCAGTTACTTTGACTTTTCCTTCCCTAGATATGATTATGTTCTGTGGCTTTATGTCCCTATGGATAATATGATTCGCATGAGCTGCTTCCATACCTTGTGCGATCTGAATTGCAATACCAACAGCTTCTTTTATCTCAAGTTTTCCTTTTCTTTCAATAAAACTCTTAAGTGTAATACCTTCTACCAATTCCATTACAATATAATGTAGATTTCCATCATCACCTACATCATATACATTAACGATATTAGGATGGGATAATCCTGCAGCAGACTGTGCTTCGCCTCTAAATTTTGAGACAAATGTTTGATCATCACTATATTCAGGTTTTAAGACTTTTATTGCGACATTACGGTTTAAGCGATGGCATTTTGCTTTATAAACATCAGCCATTCCTCCTGTACCAACTTTTTCAATTATTTCATATCTGTCGCTAATAAATATTCCTGGTTTAATCATTTTCTCACCTCTCTATTATGGTTTTACGTAACTTTTCAGTTAACCAGTTTATTCAAAACTGGATATAATAAATTAAACATAACGTATTTTGTCACTGGCTAACTCGATAAAGTAAGTCCTTCTCGAGTATTCTGAATTATCACGGTTTCACAACAATTGCTGTTATATTATCTTTGCCACCATACTCGTTTGCTTTCTCAATTAAAGCTCTGACTGCACTCTTAATTTTGTCTCTTCTAGAGGATACAGTCTCAAAAATCTCTGTATCATCAATCATATTAGATAAACCGTCAGAACACATAAGTATTATATCCTCATTCTTTAAAGAAACTTCAAAGAAATCAGGTATTGCTTCACCACTAGCACCAAGTGCTCTAGTGATAATATTCTTATTCGGATGAAATCTTGCTTCACTCTTGGTTAATTCACCATTCTTAATCATCTCTTCTACAAGAGAATGATCTCTAGTGATTTGCTTAATATCATCATGTATTAGATACAAACGAGAATCACCAATATTTCCAACGTACAAAATATCCTCCATGATTGTTGCAATAACAAACGTTGTTCCCATACCTTCCAAATTCGGATTTTCTTTTGCCTCATTCAAAAGTAGCATATTCGTATTCTTAATGGCTTCCTCAAAAATCCGAATAGGTGATGTTAATTTACTACTTCGTATATATTCAACGACTTTCTCTACACTGAATCTAGATGCAAAATCCCCCGCTTTATGTCCTCCCATGCCGTCAGCAACTATAAACAAATTGGGAAGGTTGCCAACTTGATTTTGTTCACAAAAAACAAAGTCTTGATTCATCTTACGTTTTACACCGATATCTGTAATAGAAAATGATTCCATGGCGTTACCTCCTTATTAAGTAGTATGCTCATCCATGTAACTTTTTCTGAGCTGTCCACAGGCTGCATCAATATCTGAGCCCATTTCTCTTCTAATAGTAACATTAATTCGATTTTTTTCAAGTATATTTTTGAAATTTTGAACAAACTGCATCTGTGTTTGCTTGAAATCCCTCTCCTTAATTGGGTTTACTGGAATTAAGTTAACATGACAATTTAGTCCCCTCACAACATGAATTAATTCCTTCGCATTTTCTTCACTATCATTCACACCTTCTACTAAGCTATATTCAAAGGAGATACGCCTACCAGTTTTATTATAGTAGAATGTAACTGCATCAATAATTTCATTGATTGTATATTTATTAGCAATCGGCATAATCTCTTTACGAATCTTGTCATTGGGAGCATGAAGAGATATGGCTAACGTTATCTGTAACTCTTCATTGGCAAGATCTCTAATTCGATTTACCAGACCACATGTGGAAACTGTAATGTTTCTTTGGCTAATGTTAAGCCCGTTCTCATCTGTTAATAATTGAATGAACTGTAGAACGTTATCATAGTTATCAAGAGGTTCCCCTGTGCCCATAAGTACTACATTGGAAACTCGTTCTCCAGACATCTTCTGAATCTTATAGATTTGATCTAGCATCTCTGCAGGAGTTAAGTTTCTCTCAAGTCCACCAAGTGTAGATGCGCAAAAACGGCATCCCATTCTACACCCTACTTGCGAGGAGATACAAACTGAATTCCCATGTTTGTATTTCATCAGCACACTTTCGATTACTCGGTTATCCGAAAGTTCAAAAAGGAATTTACAAGTTCCATCTTTTGCTGACTCCCTCTTATCTACCACACGCAAGGAGGTTAATTCAAAATTCTCCGATAATTTATCCCGTAATGCCTTGGACAGATTCGTCATTTCATCAAAACTATCAATTAATTTCGTATGCATCCATTCGTAGATCTGCTTCGCACGAAATGCTTTCTCACCAAGTTCTTCCATCACTGCTTTAACTTGTTCAAAATTCATGGATTTTAAATCACGCTTATCCATATTATGTTATCACCTCCTGATTCATTCATAGTCATCTAATCCAACTACATACAAACTTAATTACTTCTTAACTAATCTCGCTAAGAAAAAGCCGTCCGTATTGTAGATACCCGGTATAAAATTAATATACCCTTTGTCAATGGTACTTTCTTTACCTTCTCGCTTAACGAATCTCTCAGGTAAATATGCTCTCAATGATTCTAACTCAAAGTCATACCTGTCTACAAACCACTCAACATTACTAAGATTTTCTTCCCTATTTACTGTACAAGTACTATATACTAAAGTTCCACCCTTTTTCACATAATGCTGTACAACATGTAAAATATTCCTTTGTAACTGAGCAAGATCCTTTTGTTTTTCAGGTGTAACATTGTATTTGATATCGTTTTTCTTGCCAATTACCCCAAGTCCAGAACAAGGTAAATCAGCTATTACGACATCTGCTTTATCAATTAATGTATCATCTAATTCTAATGCATCTTGTACTCTTGGTTCTACATTCGTATATCCCAAACGTTCCACATTTTGCTTAATTAAATCTACTTTATACTCTGTTAAATCACATGCAATAACGCTTCCCGTTCCTTCTAATAGTTGAGCCACATGCAAGCTCTTTCCCCCTGGTGCTGCACACACATCTATAATAAGGTCGTCCTTTTTGATTCCAGCTGCATGTGCCACCATCATAGAACTTTCATCTTGAACTTGGAATAAACCATTCGTAAAACCATATAACCTTTGAACCGAATCATATTCAGAGATACGTAAGGCTTCTTCCACATAAGCTCCATCACCAACAAGTACTCCTTGACTCATTAGACCTTTTCTTAATTCATCTGTTGTAGTTTTATTCGTATTGCAACGAATTGTTGTCTCTCGTTCTGTTAATGAACATTGCAACATCTTCTCTATCGTTTCAAACGAAAACTCTTCTAACCAATTACGAATAATCCATTCCGGCATTGAGTAAACAACACTGAGATAAGAAATCGGCTGTGCAATTTTACTAGGATAGGCGATATTTTCAACCTCTCTACTAATTGTTCTAAGAACACCATTCACAAAACCCTTGAGGTTATGAAATCCTTTTTTCATTGCCAGTTTAACCGACTCATTACATGCTGCACTCACAGGTACTTGGTCCATATATTTGATTTGGTATACACCTAAACGTAAAATATTACGAATTACTGGTTTTAACTTATTAACCTTCACATTCGAGTACTGATTAATAATATAATCCATCTCAATCATTCGCTCTATTGTACCTTCGGTTAATCTCGATAGAAACGCTCTATCTTGCTTCGCTAGATATTGATATTTTGATAAAGTCTGGTTAAGCACTTTATTACTAAATTCACCATTCTGAGTAACTTCCATCAGGATCGCGAGTGCTAGTTCTCTCAGATTCATTTCTTTAGTCACGATTTCTGTTTCCTCCAAATAATATAATTAAACGAAGTAATTGTAAAATCGATGCCGCTGCTGCCGCAACATAAGTAAGCGCTGCAGCACCAAGTACTTGCTTCGTTTGTGAAACTTCTCTATCTGATAATATTCCAGTGCTAGCAAGAATCTTAACTGCACGATTAGAAGCATTGAATTCCACAGGCAGTGTTACTATCTGAAATAAAACTGCTGCACAGAATAGAACAATTCCTAATGTAATTAATGTCTGGGACCAACTAAACAATACCCCAATTAAAATAAGGGGCCAAGATAACGTTGCACCAAAGTTTGCAACCGGAACAAGTGCTGTACGAATCTTAAGTGGTGCGTACTCTTTGTTATGTTGAATCGCATGTCCACATTCATGCGCTGCTACACCAATGGCAGACACTGAAGTATTACCAAACACACTATCAGACAAACGAAGTACTTTATTCTTAGGATCATAATGGTCCGTTAAATGTCCACTAATCCTTTGAACAGATACATCAAAGATACCAGCATTGCGAAGAATTCTCTCTGCTGCCTGTGCACCCGTAAGACCTGACATACTTCGTACATTAGAATATTTAGCAAATGTTGATTTAACCTTAGCAGATGCTAGCAAACTGATTATTACACCTATAATTACCAAAATATAAGTCGGATCAAAATAATATCTATAACCATAAAATAATGCCATAATAAAAGCTCCTTTCTATTATCTTAAGAGACTAACTCTTTCTAACCGAGTTTCTCGCCTTTTTCAACTGTAACACCACGTAAGAAAGAAGCGACATCCATACGTTTCTTTCCTTCTAGTTGAATTTCCTTAAGAGCTAACGCTCCATCTGCTGTTTTCACGCAGATAGAATCTTTTGTTACGTCAACGATTTCACCTAAATCTCCATCATACTGCTTCTCTATAACATCGGCCTTCCATACTTTTAAGGTCTTACCATTTAAGGCAGTATATGCGCTTGGCCATGGATTTAATCCTCGAATCAAGCGTTCTAACTCAACAGCTGATTTGCTAAAGTCAATCTTTCCTAATTCCTTCGTAAGTCTAACCGCATAATTTGACTTTGAATCATCTTGCTTCTCACGTGTTACCGTTCCTTTTTCAAACATTTCTAATGTTTCTACCAATAACTCTGCTCCAGCGACAGCAAGTTTGTCATGAAGACTACCATAAGTTTCTTCTTTATCAATTGGCACTTCAACTTTACTAATCATATCCCCTGTATCAATTCCAGCATCCATCTGCATGATTGTAATACCTGAAACAGCCTCACCATCAATAACAGCCCATTGAATTGGTGCTGCACCACGATATTTGGGTAGTAATGAACCATGAACACACACACAGCCAAAGGTTGGCATATCTAATAATGTTTGAGGCAAGATTTGACCGAAGGCAGCAACAACTCCGATATCTGGCTTTAATTGTCGTAATTCCTCAATGACACTTTCTTCTCTTACTTTAACTGGTTGATACACTGGAATATTGTGCTCTAAAGCCTTTTCCTTCACAGGTGTATACAAAACAGCTTTTCCTCTACCTTTTGGTTTATCTGGTTGTGTAACTACTCCAACAACTTCATGTCCCGCTTTGATAATACTATCCAACGTAGATACTGCGAAATCAGGAGTTCCCATAAAAAGAACTTTCATTCTAATCCCTCCTACTCTTCTTCTAAATCACTGGTATTGTAGAGTTTTCCTTCTACTTTCTCAACATATAAGTGACCATCTAGATGATCAATTTCATGGCAGAACGCTCTTGCTAGTAAACCTTCTCCTTCAAGAATTCTCTCTTCCATATTACGATCCAAAGCCTTAACCTTAACGTAATTAGGTCTCGTAACAACTCCAACTTTACCTGGAACACTAAGACAGCCTTCATCACCTGTTTGCTCTCCACTAACTTCTATGATTTCTGGGTTAATTAAAACGATAGGCTCGTTTGCCTCAGGAGATACATCAATAACTACTAATCTCTTCAAGATTCCAACTTGAGGAGCCGCAAGGCCTACACCCTGTGCCTCATACATCGTATCTAACATATCATCAATTAATTCCTGCGTGCGATCGTTCATCTCAGTAATTGTTTTTGCAGTCTTATTAAGTACCGCATCACCCATAGTTCTTATATTTCTTATTGCCATATTAATCTTCCTTTCCCTATTTAAATTATTATAATAAACCAGTTTTGATTATATAATCAATATTTCTGGATAATTTACTTGATAACTAATGAAATAAATACTTTTCTCACATTTTATATTTAGCTAGCTTTCTAGTCTGACATTATTATTGATTCCACTACCATTGAACCGCTCTGTGCACAACAAGACTCTCAATCACACCTCAAATTATTCAAACACAATCTTACTTACTCAAACCTTGTTGAAACTTAACGAAACTCGTTTCAAAGCCTAACCCATACTTCTATCCTTAAACACAATTCTAAGAAATGATAGCGAAGAAACTATAGTACTTCTTAGAGTACGCCGAGATACCTAGGAAGGTGAGGCATGGACGCCGAGCCAGCCCGAACACGACAGGATGTCGTGTTGAGGGTGTTTCCGTACGCATCTAACAACAAAACGCGCACTCTTAGAAGTACTTAGTTTCGTAGCGTATTTCGTGAATCGTGTTTAAGGCTAGAAGTATGTTAAACACCCTACCCGAGTTTTGTAACCCTCAACAAATCAATAGCTATTCATTGGATTGAAGTCAAATTGAACATTACAACCTTTGAAGATAGTTGAGTAATCAATGAAACCTTCCATAAAATTCTTTAGGTTCTTTAAATATATATAATCCATGTGCTTCATATATAGTACATATCGGTATATATCATTCACTTTCGCAACATTTGCTTTCACTGGTCCAATGATCTCAAGGTCCTCTGTTTCAACAATGTCTTCCGCTGTATCCATCTGGGATTTCAATTGTATCTTATAATCAAGAACTGCAGCTTTGAATAAATCAGCTGCCTTAGCAACCGCTTCATCATTCTTAGACGTCAGAAATGCTACAAGGATATTGGATACAGGTGGATACTTCATCATTGTTCGAAAGGCTATTTCTCGATTATAAAACGCTTCATAATCGTTATTAGCTGCGGTTGTTACACTATAATGCTCTGGATTGTACGTTTGAATAACTACTTCTCCATTGTCCTTACTTCTACCTGCACGACCTGCCGCCTGTGTTAATAACTGAAATGTTTTTTCAGCTGCACGGTAGTCATTGGCATACAGCGATAAATCAGCTGCTAGTATACCCACCAAAGAAACATTTCCAAAATCATGTCCCTTAACAATCATCTGTGTTCCCACTAAGATATCAGCCTCTCGATTCGCAAAGGCTGATAGAATCTTCTCATGTCCTTCTTTGCCTGTCGTTGTATCCATATCCATACGAAGCACCCTAGCAGTAGGGAATTCCTTCTTAACCATCTCTTCTACCTTCTGCGTTCCGGTACCAAACGTAGCTATATATGGAGAGCCACAACTTGGACACTTACTTGGCATCTCTTCTTCATAACCACAATAGTGGCAAACAAGCTTATTCTTGTCCCTACCATAATGGTAGGTTAGGGAAACATCACAATGGGGGCATTTCATTACATGACCACAGCTTCTACAAGATACAAAACCTGCAAATCCTCTTCGATTAAGGAACAGCATAATCTGTTCCTTATTATTCAAACGATCTGTAATAAGTTCTTTCAACTTCTCACTAAAAATCGATTTATTCTTCTTCTTTAATTCTTCCCTTAAATCCACTACATAGACACAAGGTAACTTCGCCCCACTAATTCTTTCATTTAATTCATACAACTTGTATTCTCCATCTTTCGCACGCTTATATGCTTCTAAGGATGGCGTCGCAGAACCAAGTACTACACTTGCACCAAGTAGGGAAGCTCTGTAAATCGCTACTTCTCTTGCATGGTACTTCGGAGGCATCTCACTCTTGTAGCTACCTTCGTGTTCCTCATCTATAATAATTAATCCAAGTTTCTCAAACGGCGTGAATAATGCTGACCTTGGACCAATCATAATATCGATATCCCCTTGTTTTGCACGCATATATTGATCGAATCGTTCACCCTTTGACAATCTTGAGTTCATAATGGATATTCGATCCCCAAATCTTTTATAGAACCGCATTACCGTTTGATAAGTTAGAGCAATTTCTGGTATTAGTAATATAACCTGTTTACCTTGTTCAAGTACATGTTCAATCATCTCCATGTACACTTCTGTCTTTCCACTACCAGTTATACCATGAAGTAGATATGTTTTTCTAATCCCTTCATCGTATTCGTTACAAAAGTCATCTGCAATAGCCTGTTGCTTATGTGTCAATACCATTGCCTGTTCTACCTGTTGCTGATTTTTAATTGGGTTACGATAAACCTTAGTTGCTTCAACTTCAATAATATTATGTTCTACAAATGTCTGTATTGTCGGTCTAGTAATCCCATACTTATTAATTGCCGTATCATAATCTACTACATTTCGTTCTAATAATAATTCTAGAAGACGAATTCTAGCTTTATAATTTTTTCGCTGTAATTCTATTAACTTAGCATTCGCTTCGTCCAGTCCTAATAGCAAACGAATTGTCCGTTTTTCCACCATCTTAACCGTTTGCTTTACTGGAAGAACAATTTTAAGTGCATCATTCAAAGTAGCACCATAATTATCGCGTATCCAAGATGCAAGCCTAATCAAATGAGATTCCATCACAAGGGCATTATCAACAACCTCGTCAATCTCTTTAATATACGACACATCTATACTTGGTGTTTGCGATAAAGAAATGATATATCCCTTGATAATACGATTTGCCTTACCAAATGGAAATCTAACAAGAGAACCAACAACCGCTTTTTCTTCAAGATGCTTTGGTACTGCATACTGATAGGTTTTGTCTAAGTTCTCATGCGAGATATCCACTATGATGTCTGCATATATCATTTCTCCCACCACCTTTATCGACTTTGTAATTGAACAGTTCCCTATTCATCAAACTTTCTATTGTTTTAACGCAGTAACGATCTCGTCTGTATGCATGCCTCTCGATCCCTTAACTAAGATTGCATCCTTTGATTTTAGTTTTTCTTTTAGATAAACTATCGCCTCTTGATTACTATCAAAAGAATGTGTAATAATATTTACTTTCGCACCTTCTACTGCTTTCACAATAGCCTTAGCTTCATTACCTATAGTTACTACTTCATCTATATTCTTATTGGCAATATATTCACCAACGCCATAATGACAAGAATATGAATATTCTCCTAATTCTAAAACATCTGCTAACACAGCAAATCTTCGAGAAACATTTTCTAGTTCAAGTAAAACATTAATCCCACCGCGCATGGAATCTGGACTGGCATTATAAGTATCATCAATTATTGTTATACCGTTCGTTTTCACAATCTCACCACGCATTGCTAATGGTAGATATTCTTTTAGTCCATGTTTTGCTACCGATGTTTCAATTCCTAACTTATTCGCAATTGCTATAGCAACTAGTGCGTTATAGATGTTATGTTCTCCAAGTACCTGTAATTCTATTTGATTCTCCTCATATTTTACTTCTTCTACAGTTTTTTGTAGATAAAACTTCGTATGACCAGAACTTACTGTAGCATCTGTAGCGTAATACATACAGTCTTTTTGACAACCAAATGTGACAACATCAGCACGACATAAACTTTCAACTGTAGCATCACTTACGTCAATTATATCATATTTCTGTGTTTTTTCTTTGTCAGATAACTTAAGAAATTGTGAAAAAGGTAAAATATGCATTAACATATCATCAGTTCCATTCACAAAAAGACAACTACCTTCGCCAAATTCATTTACAATATTCAATTTTTCTTTACGAATATTCTCTCTCGAACCAAGTTGGCCAATATGAGAAACGCCAATATTAGTAATAACTGCATGTGTAGGCTTAGCAACACGTGCTAACTTACACATCTCTCCCGCTTCACTAATCCCCATCTCAATCACCGCAACTTCATGGGTATGATCAATACGGAAGATTGTAAGTGGTAACCCAACTTGACTGTTCATATTACCAGCAGTCTTAAGAACGTTGTATTTGGTTTCAAGTGCAGCGGATATCATCTCCTTCGTGGTTGTTTTACCAACACTACCTGTAATTCCAATTACCGGAATATCAAATTTGTCACGGTAATAAGCTGCTAAGTCCTGCAATGCTTCCTTCGTATCCTCTACTTGAATAACCGCTTGGTTTTCTTTTATCCCATATAAATCAATTTTCTTACTTGTAATAACTGCTGTTCCACCAGCTTCTAATACAGACGGAATAAATGTATGGGCATCCACACGTTCACCAACAATTGGAACGAATAAGGTACCTTCTTCCACTTCTTTTGAATTTGTGCTTACTGCATGAATCTGTAACTTGTCATTACCACAAAGTAACTCTCCCTTCGTGGCCTTAACGATTTCTCCTATATTCAGTAATTCCATACGTTATAATTCCTTTCATATCTTTATTAATTAAGCAATCAAAAGCTATTTATAATAGCGGTAAAATGTGTTTTATGCCTTGTGTTACAATTTCACGAATCTGACTATATTAATAACGATTTCCCGCAAGAATATTCGCTATAATCACTCTCTCATCCATCGGATATTTGACACCTTTGATTTCTTGATAATCTTCATGACCTTTTCCCGCAAGTATAACAAAGTCCCCTTCTGTTGCATTGTCCATACAAAATTGAATTGCTTGCCGGCGATCTGCTATCATAATGCAACTACCTTTTCCTTTTTCGATTCCAATCTTGATATCCCCTATAATATCCATAGGTTCTTCATATCTTGGATTATCCGAAGTGATAACTGTCAGATCTGCCATCTTTGCAGATATCTCACCCATTTCATATCTTCTTAATTTTGAACGATTACCTCCACATCCAAACAAACATACAATACGTTTCGGTTCATACTCACGAAGCGTAGTTAATAGACTCTTTAAACTTAAAGCATTATGGGCATAATCAATCATAAGAAGATACGACCCCGGCACTTTAACTATCTCCATACGACCTTTTACGCTTACATGATTAAGTGCTTCTACAAGTATATTCATAGGTACCGGGAGATGTCTACATAACGCAATAGTGGTTAACGCATTATATACATTGAATACACCCGGTATTGGTAGGCAGGCATCAAGATTTACCTTTCCATTCACACGGAATTTTACGCCTAGCATATTTTCATCTTGATATCTTCTAATATCTGTTGCGTACGAATCCGCTTCCTTTGTCAGACCGTAGGACTCTACTTCACAGGTATGCCCTTCAAGCACTTGCATAACGTACGGATCATCGCTATTGACAATACCACATCTACATTGTTTGAACAATTTCCCCTTACATCTTATGTATTCTTCCATATCTGCATGTTCTTTCGGACCAATATGGTCTTCTTCTAGATTGGTAAAGATACCATAATCAAAGAGTATTGTGGCTGTACGCTCTAATTTAAGCCCTTGGGAAGAAACTTCCATTACAGCATACTCGCAGCCATCATCTACCATTTGACGGAGATATTTCTGTAATGTATAGGCTTCTGGAGTTGTATTATCCGAAGGTATTCTATCATCACCAATAATCGCTTCAATCGTTCCAATTAAGCCAGTTTTTAATCCAGCATATTGAAGAATAGATCGAATCATATAGGTGATTGTCGTCTTTCCCTTCGTACCTGTAACACCAATTGTTGTTAATTTCCTCGCTGGATATCCAAAATACGCAGCAGACATAGCTGCATATGCGTACTTCGTATCCGTAACACGAATAATGGTAACATTAAACTGCTCCATACCCGTTATTTCTTCTTCTACAACTATAGCTGCTGCACCTTTTTTGATAACTTCTTCCACAAATATGTGTCCATCGACGGTAGCTCCGTTTATACAAACGAAGGCGGTGCTCTTTTGTTCTTTTCTCGAATTCATGGATATATCGGTAATATCAATATCTATGCTTCCTTGTACTACAGTGTAAGAAACTTCTTGTAACAAGGTATACAGTTTCATGTATTCACTCCCATTAATAAAATCCACTTTATTACTAGTATATAACTATTTCAACGCAAATGTTCTGTTATTTGCATATTCCTCAATTACTTCACGCTCATTGTAATAATGTTTTACCCCTTTAATTTCTTGATATTCCTCATGGCCTTTACCAATAAGGATAATGATATCTCCAGTCCTTGCATGGTCGAGCGCATAGTGAATCGCTTCAGTACGATCTTCGATTTCCATATAATTACCACCGCTTCTAGCAAGTCCGACTTTAATATCATCATTGATATCCGAAACTTCTTCATCTCTAGGATTATCACATGTTAAAATTGACAAATCTGCCATCTTACCACATAGTTCACCCATATCATAACGACGTAATTTGGAACGATTACCACCGCAACCATATACACAAATTATTCTCTTTGGATTATATTCAGAAACTGTCGTTAATAGACTCTCAACACTTACTGCATTATGAGCATAGTCAATCATAACAATAAATTCATCCGATACTTTAACGATTTCAGCGCGGCCTCGAACCGTAATATTCGAAAGAGCATCTAACATAACTTCTTTTGATAAGCCAATATTAATCCCTACTAATAACGCTACCATCGAATTATACGAGCTAAATCTTCCTGGTATATTGGTCTTAACATGCGCATTTAACTTGCCTTCAACATCAAAGGAAATCCCAAGATGTCCATGCATCATTAAGAAATCGATATTCGATGCACGTAAATCCGCACCTTCACTAAAACCGAAGGTTTGCACTTCACACGTATGTCCTTCAAGCACACCCACATAATAATCATCATCTTTGTTTATGATTCCAACCTTACATTGTTTGAATAGTAAACTCTTACAATATAAGTATTCTTCCATATCTGCGTGCTCTGTAGGTCCGATATGATCTGCCGAAAAGTTTGTGAATACACCGTAATCAAATTCTATTCCAGCAACACGGTCCATCTTCAATCCTTGAGAAGATACCTCCATAACTACATACTCACACCCCGCCTCAACCATCTCATTAAATAAAGAGTGTAATTCATATGATTCCGGGGTTGTATTTTCGGTCTTTACTTTTGCTCCATTAATTACCGCACCAATCGTTCCTATAACTCCAACCTTCTTGCCTGCTTCTTCTAGCATCTTCTGAATCATGTAAGTTGTAGTAGTCTTACCTTTGGTCCCTGTTAAACCGATTGTTATCATCTTCTTAGCAGGATAATCAAAAAGTGACGCTGACATAAGTGCTAATGCTTTTCTTGTACTCTCTACTTGAATAACCGTTACATTGCCTTCAACTTCTATCATCTTTTGGACAACAATAACACTAGCTCCTTTTGCAACTGCATCCGGAATAAATCTGTGCGCATCAACAGCCGTCCCACTAATACAAAGAAAAGCCACATCTTTTTTAACTTTTCTTGAATCATAGATAACATCTGTGACTGACAGGTCTAATTTACCTTTTAATACTTTATAATCAACTTGTTCTAGTAATTTACGTAATTGCATTTTACATCCCATGCATAGTGTATCGGCCTCTCTCAAGTTCCTTTACACTTCCACCCATCGTAATATAATTAAGTGGATTACATGGCTCCTTTCCTAGATTTATTATTCAATGAGTCATTACTATTACGCACAAATATCCCCTCTTCTTCTCCATGCAACTCCATCATATCAAAGAATAGGGGATAACGTTATCATTATTCTTCCTTAACTATGTGTCCGACTTCAATATCGGATTCAAACATCGTATGAGATGGTCCAGTCATGAAAACATGATTTGTCTCTTCATCCCATTCTACTGCTAATGGACCACCAATTTGTTCAACAGTTACTTTGCGGTCACATCTTCCTGTTAATACAGCCGCTACTACAGCTGTACAGCAGCCCGTTCCACAACCAATGGTTTCACCAGTTCCTCTTTCCCATTCACGCATCTTAATATAGTCTCTACTAATTACTTGGGCAAAAGTTACATTTGTCTTATTAGGGAATAATTCTGTATTATATTCAAAAGCTTTTCCATAACCATGCACATCAAAAGATGCTACATCATCTATAAACTGTACACAGTGAGGATTCCCCCAAGACACTGCTGTTGTATGGAACTGTCTATCAAGGACAGTTACTGGTTGCTCTATGAATTCTTCTAACTCGCTATTCACAGGAATTACTTTCGTACTGAGTCTTGGCTCTCCAATATCAGCCTTGATATTCACTGCTACTCCATTTTCAATAAATAGTTGCAACTTCTGAATCCCACCAAGAGTTTCAATCGTTAGGGACTCTTTATCCGTAAATCTATGATCATATACATATTTGCCAACACTTCGAAGAGCATTACCGCACATTTCACCCTCTGTTCCATCCGGATTAAACATACGCATTCTAAAATCTGCCACCTCAGAAGGGCAAATCAAAACCATACCATCTGAACCAATAGCAAAATGTCTATCACTTACGTATCTCGCAAGTTCTGGTAAATTATTCACCTTTTGATTAATGGCATCAATATATACATAATCATTACCATACGCTTGCATCTTCGTAAAACGAATTCTCATCTTAACCCCATGCCTATCACAAACGTTCTTGTGATGCTGCTCTTATAATAGGTTGAAAGAAAGCAATGCATGGCCCCTTTCATAATATTTAAAATCTTTCAACCCTGCTCCCCGTATCTTGTAAACCCTTACAAACACTACGGTAATGAAGCACGAAAATTATTTTTGATTTATTGCTCTTAGCCTGTTGAATCTTAGTTATTTAATCTATCTACAATACTACATAAATAAATGAGCGTGAGCAGTCTATTGTTCTCACCTAGACCTGTGCAATTCTACACAGATCCTATCTATTATTTCTTTAACTACGTAATCACTTCATAATTTAACCAAAACAGCGCAATGCAAAACTCACCACAACTTAGACCCACACCTGAAAACTTGATGGGGTGCTAAGAAACGATAGCATAATAACTATAGTGTTTCGTGTATCCCATCAAGTTTTCAAGTGTGTTTAATAACTGTCGAGTTTCGCTTCACTATCTAGCTGTTTAATGCTTGATCAAGATCTTTGATAATGTCATCAACATGCTCAAGACCAACTGATAAACGTAAGAAGGTTTCTGTAATACCAAGTTTCTGTCTTGTCTCTTCAGTTAAGGATTCATGGGTTTGTGTACGTGGGTAAGTAATTAAAGTCTCTGTTCCACCTAAACTCTCTGCAAACATAATCATATCTAATTTTGATAATAACTTCTCTACAGTTTCCAAACTATCTACATTAAAGGAAATCATACCACCAAATCCTGACGTCTGTTTCTTAGTCACATCATAGTTAATATGATCTTCAAAACCTACATAATATACCTTTGTTACTTTCGGTTGTGTTCTTAACCAATTAGCAACCTTCATTGCATTCTCGTTATGACGATCCATACGAAGTGGTAGTGTTTTCAAACCACGAATTAATAACCAACTATCAAATGGAGCAAGCATATTACCTTGTGTCTTAATTTGGCCACGGATAAACTCTGCCATCTCCGGTGTCTTAACAACAACGATACCAGCAAGAGCATCATTATGACCACCAATAAACTTAGTACCACTATGAACTACTATATCTGCACCAAGTGTTAATGGTTTCTGGAAATATGGTGATAGGAAGGTATTATCAACTACGGTAATAGCACCAACAGTTTTCGCAATCTTTGAAATTTCTTCAATATCTGCCACTTTCATCATTGGATTGGTTGGTGTCTCAATAAAGATAATCTTTGTTTTCTCAGTAACTGCTGCTCTAACATCTTCTACGTTTGACATATCAACGTATTTGAAATCAGCTCCATATCTACGGTAAATATCCTCACCGATACGATACGTCCCACCATAGATATCATCTGTTAATAAAACTTCATCACCTTCATTCAAGTTCATGAAAACAGCCATATTCGCTGCTTGTCCACTTGTGAAAGCAAAGCCTTCAAATCCTTCTTCTAAGATGGCCATCGTTCTTTCTAATTCTTGTCTTGTTGGATTTTGAAGACGAGAATAATCAAAACCTGTTGATTGTCCTAATCCTTTATGACGGAATGTTGATGTTTGATATATTGGAAAGCTTACAGCACCTGTAATAGGATCATTACCTAATGCACCATGAACAGCTCTAGATTCGAAATGTAAATCTTCTTTTCTACTAAAATCGTTATAATTACTGAAATTTTTCATTTTATACACACCTCTTTACTTTCTGTGATTCCCACAAATGTCTCTAATGAGTGAGTGCGATTTCTTAATGAATCGCTTGTATCAAAAAAGTCATAAAAGAATTCTCATTCTCTTATGACTTATTCTTTATTGTTAAATTATAATCCACGTATCATACCATGTCAACTTTTTGTTAACATTCGATAATTCACATCAAAATTATAGTACTTAGATCCTCGTAGACCAATTAGAGCAATCAATTACTTTTGTTGCAAAGTCTTCATAGAATTCAGGCTCATGGCAAATCAAAAGAATACTTCCTTTGTAAGCTTTTAACGCTCTCTTTAATTCGTCTTTTGCCTCTACATCAAGATGATTAGTAGGCTCATCTAGTAATAAAATATTAGTTTCTACATTAATTAACTTACACAGACGAACTTTCGCTTGCTCACCACCACTAAGTACACGAACTTGACTCTCAATATGTTTCGTAGTCAAACCACATTTGGCAAGTGCCGAACGCACTTCGTATTGCGTATAGGACGGGAACTCTTTCCAGATTTCTTCGATACAGGTATTGTTCTTAGCACCAGTCATCTCTTGTTCAAAGTAGCCTTTGTATAAGTAATCCCCTAGTGTAACTTTACCTTCAAGAGGAGGAATAATTCCTAAGATGCTCTTTAATAAAGTTGACTTACCAATACCATTTGCACCAGTAAGAACTAGTTTCTCACCACGTTCCATTGAGAAGGTAATTGGTTTTGATAATGGTTCTTCATATCCAATTACAAGGTGTTCTGTTTGGAAAATATAACGGCTAGCAGCACGAGCTTCTTTGAAGTTAAACTCTGGTTTTGGTTTCTCTTTTGCAAGTTCAATTACATCCATCTTGTCTAACTTCTTCTGCCTTGACATCGCCATGTTTCTAGTAGAAACTCTGGCTTTGTTTCTAGCTACGAAATCTTGTAACTCATTGATTTCTTGTTGTTGTCTCTTATAAGCTGCCTCTAATTGTGCTTTCTTCACTTCATATACTTCTAAGAATTTATCGTAATCACCCACATAACGATTTAACTCCGCGTTCTCCACGTGATAGATAATATTAACCACACTATTAAGAAACGGGATATCATGGGAAATCAATATGAATGCATTCTCGTATTCTTGTAAGTAACGTTTTAACCATTCGATATGAACAACATCTAAGTAGTTCGTAGGCTCGTCTAGAAGAAGAATATCAGGTTTCTCTAGTAATAATTTCGCAAGCAGAATCTTCGTTCTTTGACCACCGCTTAAGTCTGTAACATCTTTATCAAGTCCAATTGCATCTAAACCTAATGCTCTTGAAATCTCATCAACCTTAGAATCAATGATATAAAAATCATGGGAATCTAAAGTATCTTGAATGACACCAAACTCTTCCATCAAAGCAGCAAGTTCATCATCGTCTGCTTCTGCCATCTTGTTACACAAATCATTCATCTTTGCTTCTAAATCAAAAAGAAACGCAAATGCTGATTTAAGTACGTCACGTATTGTCATTCCTTTTGTAAGTACTGCATGCTGGTCTAGATAACCTACACGTACATTCTTAGACCATTCTACATTCCCTTCATCTGGCATTAATTTACCAGTAACTATATTCATAAAGGTAGACTTACCCTCACCATTTGCACCTACTAGTCCAATATGCTCTCCTTTAAGTAAACGGAATGACACATTATTAAAGATAGCACGATCTCCAAAGCCATGGTTGAGATTCGTTACATTTAATATACTCATTATACAATATACTCCTTGTCAACTAAGATTGTTGCATGACGGATTATTACATGACCTCGCAGCAACCTAAATTAATTAAGGTCGACAGTACCGTCGACCTACTTATTAGTCAATGTATATTATATCGAAAAAATTCATAAAATCAAGTATTAATTATTCTGTGCGTTGACTTTTCATCTTACTAATTACTATTGCAATACAAAATAATGCGACAGCAAATACCATTTGTATTCCCATATAACCAAGCAATTCTGATACATTTGCTTTCGTAAATGTAGTAATCTCTGCAATCTTATCATTGGTATATACATACCAAAAATTCGGTGTAAATCTAGCCACCTTAAGCACCGTATCGGATAGTAGAAATTGTGGCACAAAAGCTCCACTTAAGAACGCAAGACCAAGGGAAACAATGGTTGCAATCGCTCCAACTACATTTTCTGATTTTGCTGTTAACCCAACAATATAGCTAATAGCAAGTGCACTAAATAAGAATACAAAAGAATTTAATATATTAAGTCCCAATCCAAACGATGCAACTTTGCTAGGGCTAAGCATAATACCTATACTAATCATAATTATAAAGAAGATACAAACAAAGATAAAATTAGCAATCATCATCTGTAAGTTAACAATCTTATTCGAAATAGGAGCAACAGTATTCCTTCTTCTTATATTTACATCATTAAATACTAACATAATACTTCCAATACAAGAAATGAACCCTGCCACAAATAGATACGATAGGAAATTAAAAAATATGTTATAATGCTTTGTTGCACTTGCAACCACTTTATCCTGTACCAGATTAACGGTAGCGGATTCTTTTAGGGTATCCCTAGTTAGGCTACAGAGTTCACCTAATGAAGCATCTGGCATGGTATCTGCATAGGTTTTTAGTGTATTAAAATATGTGTTTACAGCATTGTCAACATAATAACTATTCTGTGAGTCTGGAACACTTCTTTTATCAATTGCTACTACTTTTCCATCTAAGAAACGTTGTTCGAAACCCTCGTCAATATTAATGATATATTCAACCTTGCGAATGAATAACGCATCTTGTAACTCTTCTTGATCCGTTCCAATATCAATAAATTCACAATAATCTCCTAAGTATTCTTTAAAATCTGCTATTAACGCACTATCCTTATCATTATTAACGAATGCGGTCGGTACTTTTGTTGCTTCGAATGTTCCTCCTGCTTTACTCCCACCAGAATTTGAGAAGATAATTAAAATTACTGAAAATACTGCCACATAGATTAACAACGTGGGAATTGATCTTTTTAATACTTTGATATAACCATTAAATACTTGCATATTGTCTCCTCCTTGTGGCGAAATATGTGATTGCTACAAATACTAGAGTAACAAGTACCATACAAACGATATTAAACCAGTATCTATCAAGTGAATCAAAATAGTACAAATAATAGAAGCTATCTGTTATTAGATTAGCAGGATTGATTTTAGCAAAAATTGGTATATTATCCGCTACCATATATTTTACTTCAGGATTCATAAGCCCTGATAAGAACGATAATATCAATACCGCAGCATTTGAAATTGCATTAACAGTCTTCTCATTCTTCTTAAGAACAGATCGTAACATTGCACCAAATGTTACACCGCAAATACTTGCAAGCACACAGGTTAGTACCACTAATCCGACTCTTGAACCAAAATCAATGGACAACACATATGCCATAAAAGTAATGGCTACTAATACACAAAGCACTTGAACCGTGATTGCTGCAAATATATTGCAGATTAACAATTTTAACTTATGAACAGGAGCCACATTAATCCTCGCTCCCTTTGCTGATTTGTCTGCTTGTATATCACTAATCTCTGTAATACCAAAATTACTACCATACAAACATGCTAATGCTAATAAAGCATAATAATAAATCAAGGTAAAGTTTGGTGCCCTGCCAGATACGTTCGTGTCACTAATATAATCAGCTCTCTTCATTGATCCATTAATTAATTCTTGTACTTTCTCTGGATTAGTACTTGCTACAATTGAGATCTTCTTTACTGTTTGCAGATAATTATCTACAAAGGATTTCAGAATCGTTGCTTCAATTCCAGAACCTCCAATATATAAGCTCGGTTTCTCACCATCAACAATATATCCCGTTATCTCACCCTTCTTCAAAAGATCCTTTGCATCATTCTCGTTAACTTGTTGTATATCAAACATAGCGGTATCTTCACCATATTTCGCTTCTTTTGCTGCATCAATAATATAACTTTGCTCCTGTGATTCAACGATAGCAATATTTATTGTTGCAAATTGCTCTTCTTTCTCAAAATTCGAAAACACTAAACTAAATACAAATGATAAGAAAATCGGAAAAAGTGCAGACCAAAATAAGCTTTCTTTATTCCTAAAGAGACATTTCAACCTCATATAATATAATCTAAGCATCATCGTTCATATCCTCCCTTTCTTCCCATTAATCCCTCAACTCTTTTCCTGTGATCTCTAGGAATACGTCATTTAAGGTAGGAAGTTCGGAATAGATTTTACCCATAGGTATCTTACGGTTTTCAAAATAATTTAGTACATGAACTAAATTGTTCTTACCCTTTTTAGACTTAACTACTACCGTTTGTCCATTATAATCAACACTTGCTATGTTTGGTATATTCTTAATTTCTTCAATGTTTTCTTCTGTCAAATGATAAGTTTCAAGAGTGATGGTTTCTCCAAGAGAAATCATATTCTTAAGTTCTTCTTTCGTACCACTTGCAATTACTTTCCCCTTATCAATAATTGCAATTCGGTCACAAAGTTGTTCTACTTCCTCCATGTAATGCGTTGTATATATAATTGTTGCTCCACCTTCGTTCAATTTCTTGATACCTTCCAGTATCTTGTTCCTACTTTGTGGATCAACTGCTACAGTAGGCTCATCAAGTATAATTAGTTTGGGTTTATGCGCAATACCACATGCAATATTAAGTCTTCTAAGAAGACCACCACTTAATTTCTTAGGATAGAATTTCTTAAAATCTTCTAACGAAACAAACTCAATTGCTTCTTCTGTCAATCTTCTAATCTCCTTTGGATCTTTTACATAAAGACTACAAAAATAATAAATATTATCATATACGGTAAGTTCATTAAAGACAGCAACATTCTGCATTATAATTCCGATATCTCTCTTAATGTCGTAGGCATCTGGTCGCATCTGTTTTCCAAAAATCTCAATGGAACCTTTATCATATTTTAATAGTGATAGAATACAATTGATTGTTGTGGATTTTCCCGAACCATTTGGTCCAAGAAGACCAAATATCTCTCCTTCTTGTATCTCAAGACTCAGATGATCTAAGGCTACTAGTTTCTCGTACCTTTTAACTAAGTTGTTAACTTTGACTACCATACATTTTCCTCCATCATTCAACAGGGTTTATCCCTAATTCCCTACTAGATACATTAAATTTTAATCCTGTAGCATAACTATACCATGATTTGGGAATGGTCTCTAGTGTAAACCGTCATGAATTAATATGACAAATGTAACATGGGATTTTTATTGAGATTTTAATGTGGGGATGGTATAGTTTAAGAAGGTTTAGGTGAACATTGCCAACTCGAAGTTTCACATATTGGAATTATTCATCTAATAAGGAGGGGGTATATCGATTTGATTGAGATTATTGATAAACTAGTTTTGCTAGCACTCAGTAGTGCATTTTGCTTTTTGAATTTTAACAGTACCTATGCAATCGTGTACTTTCTTCTTGTTATTATCTTCACTTGCCTCTCTACCTGTACAGAGAAAAAGCAACTTAAGGTAGGTGTGTTTGTACTATTTTTAATAATTAGTGCCTTCTATCCAGTTTTACTGTATTACCTTCCAATCATGGTTTATGACATATTTACTATTGAACTTCAATCTGCAATTGTGTTTGCTGTCATTCCTTTTGTCGTTAACTTTGGCTTCTATTACAACAATAAACTACTTCTCTTTTGCGTAATGGTTGTAACAGGTTTACTAATCAAATATAAATCAGAAAAAGAAAATACTTTGATTAATGAATACAATAATCTTCGTGATGATACAAAAGAATTAGAAATCATACTTGAGAAACAAAATCAAACGTTGCTTGAAAACCAAGATATCGAAATTACTGCCGCTATGCTTAGTGAGCGTAATCGTATCTCTAAAGAAATACATGATAACATCGGACACCTATTATCAAGATCTCTGCTTCAAATCGGTGCCTTACTTACGATAACCAAAGAAGATATCACGAAAGAAACCTTAACAAGTCTAAGGGATTCCATTTCAGATGGAATGGACAGTATTAGAAGTAGTATTCACAACATGCATGACGAATCTATCGACCTATACAATTCCATTCATAGGCTCACAAGTGATTTCACCTTCTGTCATGTGAATTTTCAATATGATTTAACTACCCAACCAAATGCCAAAGTAAAGAGTAGCTTAATTAACATTGTGAAAGAATCTCTTAATAATGTTATGAAACACTCCAATGCAACGAATGTATCAATTAAGCTATTAGAACACCCCGCCATGTATCAGTTAATTATCGCTGATAATGGCACCCTAACCTCCACCGCTAAATGGTACCTATCCCAAAACAAAACCGGTGATGGTATGGGCTTGCAAAGTATGGCAGATCGTATTAAAGCTTTTCAAGGTAATTTTAATATCCTTACAGATAAAGGATTTGAAATATTCATAACAATTCCAAAAAAGGGAGGACAATAATTACATGAACATTCTGGTAATTGACGATGATAATTTAGTATGTTCATCACTAAAGATTATCTTATCAGCAGATCCTGATATTACCGTTATCGGTACAGATAACAACGGAGCAGCTGCAATAGAACTGTATGAAAAATTAAATCCTGATGTAGTTCTTATGGACATACGTATGGAAGGAATGACTGGTCTAGAAGCTGGCGAAGTGATTTTAAAGAAACACCCGGAAGCAAAGATTCTTTACTTAACCACCTTTTTAGATGATGATTATATTATCAAAGCCTTGAATATCGGTGCTAAAGGATATATGCTAAAACAAAATTATGAAAGTATTGTTCCTTCAATCAAAGCTGTTGAGATGGGACAAAACGTATATGGTAGTGAGATTATCACCAAATTACCTACTCTTATGAACCAATCGTCTTCAACTAAAATTTATGAAGATAATGGAATCACCACGAAAGAATACGAATTAATCACGCAAATTGCGGAAGGATATTCTAACAAAGAAATCTCAGAAACATTATTCTTAAGCGAGGGTACTGTGCGTAACTACATAAGCCTTATACTCGAAAAATTAAATCTACGCGATCGTACACAGATTGCTATCTTTTATTATAAGAATAAACAATGATACGAAAAAGACCTTCCCGGAGCTTTTATAAACTCAGGAAAGGTCTTTGTTACGAAATAGGTTATTCACCTTATGGTAATTTTAATAATATTGCTCATTATTTAGGAATTACTCTAATCCATGTTTCTTCATGGAATTTACCGTCAAAGTCTGAATAGTACATCTCAAAATCATACCCATCAACAATTTCATAATTTGCAGTTGGTAACCAGTCCGTATAGATGCGAGAATTTAGTTCTTGTAGAGCATTTGAGGTTTCTTCTATACTATGAGATTCATTCTCAAACACTGCCCAAGTAGCTTTAGGAACATCAACTACTGTATATCCTGTAGTGTCACTTAATGCTGTCTTCATTACACATAACATATAAGGGAATTTAGTCCCTTCCATCTTGCGATACCCACAAACAGCATTAACAATACTAGGATATCCTGCTGATTTTACAAGCTTCGCACATTCACCATTTGATAGTTTCTCAAGCCAAAACTCAGGTATTTTCTTAAGATTTTCTCCATTAACCGTATCAAAAATCTCCTCAATACCATACACCTCAAACGCTTCTTTTTCAACAATTTTGTAATTCATCGCATTCGCTCCTTTAATAGATATTTGAAAAGAGATACGTGGGAATGCTTTAATATCAGCTCCTAAGCTGCGCGCTGCTGTAGGAGTAATACCATGTATTCCTTGAAACGCTCTGGTAAAAGCTTCTGGTGATTCATATCCATAACGAAAAGCAAGATCAACAACCTTTATGCTGCTACTTTGCAACTCAAATGCTGCCAATGTCATCTTCCGACGACGAATATACTCCGATAGTGTAATATCCGTCATAAACGTAAACACTCTTTGGAAATGATACACTGAACAACAAGCTATTTGGGCTATTTTTTCATAATTTGTTTTGCCATGCAAATTATCTTCAATATAATCCATTGCAAGGTTCATGTCTTCAAGGTACTTCATTCACACCTCCCCCTTTCTATAAAGATCATAACACGATACGAATGATACTTCCTTGCAATCGTTGCAAAGAAAAGTCAGGTTCGACTTATAACACGATTTCATATCCATTGTCTCTAAGAATGGCAATTGCACTATTAAAGTTTTCTTCCTTCGTCAATATATAATCTGTGTTATAGGTGGATATGGCGAATATTCCAATTCTATTCTCTGCTAACAGAGTAGATATCTTGGATAAAATTCCAATCAGAGAAAAATCCAGAATTCCTTGAATTCTAAATGCACTCCAGCCATTATCACATTCAACAATATTATCGGGAACTGATTTAGTACTACAAACTAGCGACAATTCTTCGTCAGTTTTACTAAGAAAACAATATTCATCTGATAAATCTACTTCAGAGAAATCCTTAACTTTGCAGACTGAAAATTCTTGCTCAATTATTTTAATTTCCATACTTATCACTCCTTCTTCTCCATAAGTATTTACCTATCTAATACGAATTCTTATATACGGATGCTTTCAAACTAAAGGACATAGGATACTTGTCTTTGTTATGAGCGTATTCATATAACCCTTTTCCTTCTACCGGAAGCATATCCCCTGAATTAAAAAAATTCTCTGAAAATTCATTGAAAAACTCAATATGTAATCCCGCTCTTGTTAGTGCATTAATAATATCAGATACCGTATGCAGCCAAAAGTAATTTTTAGCCCCTTCTTTTACTTCCGAAGCATAACCACCAATAGTATCACACACATCTGGTTCTTTTGAAAGATAAGGATATTTAATCTCGTAGATCTCTTTTCCTACCTTGCTTTCATCAAATGTTAAGAAAAACGGATGAGAATCAAAAACATATAGATATCCATTCTCTTTCAATAACTTGCGAATCGTATTTGCCCAGATATTCAAATCAGGAAGCCAACCTAGTGCTCCCTCAGAGGTAAACACCATATCGTATGTATCCTCATGAATCTCCGCCAATTTCATGATATCTGATTCAATAAAATCTACATGTTCAACTTCTAAATCCTTTGCTAGCTGCTTTGCGTAAAATATATTATCTGGGACTAAATCAATACCAACTACACGACTCGCTCCCATCTGCGCTAACTTAATTGTATCAGCTCCTGTGTTGCACTGCAAATGAATTATTTGCTTACCATTAATATCACCTAATTCTTGTTGTATATAAGAATTCAATTGGTATCTATTATTACGATACTGTTTCAAGAACGTGTTATAGTGATCTTTTGATAATTGCCCCCAAGCTTCTTTGTTTGAATTAATCTCATTCATTATTATCCCTTTACCTTTCTATTGTCAAAAAAGAAAACATCTCCCAATGTTCCATCTTCATATTCTGTATCCATATAACCTTCAATTAGCCGATAGTCACCTTTTGTATATTCCTTAACTACCTTATCCCAAAAATAAACAGATGCTTTGTTTTTTGGATGTCTCTTTAACTGCCAACGCCCGCTAAAACTATCAAAAGCTTTAAACGCTGCAACTCTTCCAACTCCTAGTCTTCTATACTTATACATGACAAAAAACTCTGATATCACATAATCTACTTCTTCATCCGCTTCTGGAAAATCGTTAATCATTACAAAACCTGCCAACTGACCATCTACCATTATAAAGAATGGATAACGCCTTTTTTCTGTCCAATAATAATCAAGATATTCATAACCATATAAGCCTAATTTATTCACTTCTTTATTGGTCCATTGAGAGAATTCATATTCATATTTTTCTAAAAGATTTTTTAATATTTCCTTTTCTTCTAATTCAACTTCTTGTAATTCTATTTTCATTTTCTTACTCCTCCCCTAATATAGAAGCCATTGTATTGGATTCTCCACAGTACGTTGTCATCTTCTAATTTAATTCTTTTATAATTTTCTTTTATCAAATTCTACTTAATTTTCTTTACATGGATATTTACTTTGCAAGAAAAATAATCTCTTCACATTCTGTAAAGCCATTCTTTTTATAAAATCTTTCAGAAGGGAATCCCCGATCCGTCATTAATATAATAGCGTTCATCCCCTCTTTTCTAATATCCGATTCAATAAAATTTAAGAAATAGCTTCCGATTCCATTTCCTTGAAATTCTCTACTAACGCAAAACTGATCAATATAATATTCCATTCCTTTGATCCAAGGTTTTCTTTCTCCTAAACTTAATGCAATAACTTCCTCTCCTTTCACTAGGACATATCCAAGAAAATAATTATTGTTTCTATAGTTTTCAAAAAATGTAACCACCTGTTCTCTGGAATCATATACATCGTTCCACGGTTCTTTTGAAAAGGTCTCTATAAATAAATCTACGCATCTATTCAAGTTACCGCTGTTCATTGGTAATAGACAAAATTCTTCTCTCATAATCTGTTCTCCCTCTCGCATCTATATTCGTTATAGCAGAATTGCTATATTTACTATTTTATATCAACATACTACTCAATTTCACCGATTTTATCTAGTGTTATCTTGATTTAAACCATTTATAACACAAAAAGAGGAACTGTCACTTAAGACTGCCCCTCTTCTATATAGAAACATTAACGCCTGTATACTATTCTTTTTACAGAATCGTATGAAAGATGATATTCTTTCATAAGTTCCTCTATCTTGTATCCTGCTAGCTTTTTGCTTTTGATTTCCCTGTTTCTCTCTTCTAAGAGGCTTTTCGTTGTGGTATTGCTTCCCCATTCCTTATGCTCGTCTTCAGAAAGTGGAATATATATTAGACCGCTATTAAAATATTTACGAATTTCAATCAAAAGTTCCTCAGGAAAAACTTCTTTAGCGTTTACATATGACATGCGAATCACTCCTTCTAATAATCAATTACATATTTATTAGAGTGCAACACATTCATATATTTGCGATTCAATAATCGCTCTATGCACCGAATCGCTCACTAATATATGTGCTGTGTTGCATAGAGTGTTTTTGGACTCATACTTGATTTTTTAATACTTAACAAATATTCTAACATATTAAGATCCTCCCTCTGTGGTTTGATGATAACTATTTCTTATACAAAACTATTCTACATCTTAACTTAATACGAATCGTACTTCAATAGATAATACTTAGTATACCAAGATTTTGATACTTACACAATATTGGGTTATTCATTCAATGTTTTGTTATTTATCTAATCCTTTTCTCTTTATTAAATAATATAATTAACCTAATCCCTCATCTACCTCATCAGCATAATATCTTGCCTGAGCATTCCAGAGTTTCGCATAGATCTTATTCTCCTCGTTCATCAAAGTTTCATGACTTCCCCTTTGCACTAACACTCCTTTGTCAAAAACCAATATATCATCACAGAAACGGCAGCTGCTCATTCTATGTGATATATAGATACTAGTCTTATCATGAACCATCTCATTAAAACGAGTATAGATCTCATGCTCACTAATCGGATCAAGCGCTGCTGTTGGTTCGTCTAAGATAACAAATGGTGCATCTTTATATAATGCTCTCGCAATAGCAACCTTTTGAGCCTCACCACCAGAGATATCTTCCCCTTCGCCTGAGTTATGAAATAATTGCGTGTCTAACTTATTAGACATAGTATCGATTTTCTCCTTAACGCCAGCGCATTCTAATACCTTCCAAACCTTCTCCTCATCTATATTCTCACTACACCCCACATTCTCTTTTACCGATATAGAGAACAATGAGAAATCCTGGAATACTGTGGCAAAGAGATTTAGATATTCTTGATAATCATAGCTTCGAATATCCACCCCATTTAACGTAATCTTGCCTTCTGTAACATCATATAATCTGCAGAGCAATTTAATAAAAGTTGTCTTCCCTGCACCATTACGCCCCACCACAGCAAAGCGACTTTTCATATCTAATTTAACCGATACATCGTTTAGTGTGTATTCCTTACTTTCAGGGTATCTAAAACTTACATGATGAAACTCGAACTCATATTCATTATCTTTACGTTTCTCTACTGGTAAGGAACCCGTATCTAACTTACTCTTTTTATCCAGAAACCCGGTATAGAAGGACAAATATGATTGGCAAAGTTGAAATTCACTCAATGCGTCAATGACAGCTCTAAGCGAAGCGTTCATCTGTCTGACCGCTCCAACATATCTAGTAAATGCTCCAATAGATATTGCCCCCACATATGTTTTAACAATAACAAAAAGATACGCTAGTAGAAGAACCAGATCATTCAAGAAAGAGGTTGTCATTAAGAATCGTCTTGTAGTCTTCCAAAATCGTTGGTAGAACGAGATAATTTCTATATTTAGTTTTTTCCATTCCGCATAAATCATTCCTCCCATTCGATATAAGCGGATTTCTTTTGCGTAGTCAACATCCATAGTGAGTTCCATTGTCATAAATTCCATCTTTTGATTGATATCCATCATCTCCTGGTACATGGCAAAGTTCTTCTTACGGATATCTTTTGATAAAGCGGAATAGATCACTGCTAATATTAAAATTAGTACACCTATTAATGTAAAAGATCCTATTCTTGAAGTGATGACTCCAAGGAATCCTGCTAATTTTATTTCCTCAAGACAAAGCTTCACTAACATAATAATTGCAACTAAAAATCCAACTGTACCCGTTAATATTTCTGTAAAGTAAAGCATATACCTACCAAATCCACCATTACGAGAAACATTATAGTCTGCCGCTTGAAATTCCTCTAGATTCTTTTTATCTTCAAATGTTGCATAGTCTAGCGAAATAGCCTTCAAAAGTATTTTACTATTACATTTCCGATTAATAGTCATACTTTTTACTTCTATTATTTGATTAACATAACTAGATAGAATTCCTACCATACCAGTTAACACAATCATTACTACTGCTTGTAATATCGCTTTCTTCCACTCTCCTAGTAATAAGGAATCGATAATATACGCACTCCCCACTATAGTAATAAATGGTTCTGAGGCATTTGATACGGCACCTATTAACGATACTGGTATAAAGTTTCGATCTAAAGAGTGAACCATCTTCAGCAATCGATAGGTATCCCGCCCTATTTTAGATGCCTGCTTCATATCGCTCCACCTCCTTTTGATAGTAATGGGACTGTATTCGATACATATTCGCATACTTTCCATTCTGATTCATTAAAGTTTCATGGTTACCTTCTTCTAGTATCTTTCCCTCCTCTAAGAATAAGATACGATCACAAAAACGAGTAGAACTTAACCGGTGCGAAATGAACACTGCAATTTTCCCCTCACTTAAATTTGCATATTCTTCGTATAATTCACTCTCCGCAATTGGGTCTAATGCTGCTGTTGGTTCATCAAGGATCAAGATAGGTGCATCCTTATATAATGCACGTGCCAACATCAAACGTTGTGTCTCCCCACCAGATAACTGAATCCCTTCCACATCTAAAATCTGTGTAAGCGGCGTGTGAATTCCTTTTGGTAATGTACATATTTTATCCCATAGATTGGCCTGTTTTAAGGCATCTACTATCCGTTTTTCCTCATAGATGTTATTTATTAAAGTTTCAGAATCTAATTTCGTAAAGGCACGACTTAAGAGATTATCATTCCCTTCTGCCTCCATTTCCGTCATCTCCTTTGTTGTCCATGCACAGGAAACATTCTTAGCGATTGAGAAGGGAAGTACATGAACATCTTGAAACAGAATCGAAATATAACGATAATACAGATCTTTATCTAACATGGCTATATCCTGCCCATCCACTAAAATCCTTCCTCCATTTAACGGATATAATCCACACATTAATTTCATTAAGGTTGTCTTCCCTGCTCCATTCACACCAACTAATGCTACCTTCTCGCCTACCTTAATGGTCAAAGAAAAGTGATCAAATATCATTGCCTCATAATAACCAAAACTTACATCCTCAAAAGTTATCGTATGACAAGTTTCTGGTATCGAATGTTCTATAGCTTTCTCTTCCTTTGCGTTCTTATCTTCATTAATATAGGCGCGAAACAGCGCAATTTCATCATTAATTTTTCGTAAATATGTATAGCTATCAACAATTTGACTTACCCAAACTCCAAATCCTGCTACAACTCCAATATAAAAGAGAAACTCTGCAACGTCCATTGAATTATGCATTAATTGATAAATTAAAAATCCATATGCAAAACCATCTCGAATCATAGATGTGATTTTCACCACTATGTTTGCATAACAATGTCGTTTCTGTATATCATTATAAACTTCCTTTGCCTCTTTTGTATTCGTATCAAGCTCACTCTCAAACCAATTATACATATGATACATACGTATATCTTTCGTCTTTTCTGTATTAATCGACTCTCTTTTTAGATACCAAAACTTCCTAGCATTTTTCCAAAAGGTTGTTATATGGTTGAATTGATACCGAATTGCTTTCGACTTAGCAAAACAATTCATAACTGCAGTTAAAATTAATATTACAAGCAATAACGGATGTACTCTCCCAGCCAGATATGCATACAATAAAAATCCCATAACATTAATTATAAGATTAATTCCATAAAAGTAGAAACCCCGAATACCAGCAAAATGGTCCACCCCATCCTGATCCTGTAAACTGCTTCTAACTTCATGTAAACGTTCTTGTTCTTCATTATCCTCTAATTGTTTTAAATCACAAGACAGTACCTTCTTATTTAATTTACGCCAGTATTGAACTTCTGTAAGGACAAAGACCATATTATCAATTTGCTGGTGTGCAAAAGTACGAACAAGATTCAATATCAAAATGCCGCCAATACAGACTAGAATATACAGTAGTAGTTTTTCTAGTTCTATCTGATTTTGTAATAGTCGTACCACTTGTGCCGGTATTTGTATTAATAAAAAAGGTACAATAATTTGAATCAAGATATCTAACAGCAAATAGACATAGTAACGATATCCAATAATCTTCATATCTGATAACGCATACTTCATATTTCGTAAAAGTGTATATTGTTTTCTTGCTTCTTCTCTACTTAACATATTTACTCCTCCCCCTTCTCATGTATTAAGATAGATAATTGTCAAATACGATTCATATTATATCGTCATAAAATAAAAAAAACTGCTTTGTTCATGAAATATCATATTTCATTCACCAAACAGCTTTTTTCTAGAATTAATAAATATTTCTATAAAGGTATCATAATTTCACTTGCAAAGACTCCTGGTTCATTTTTCAAATTCAAATATCCTTCATATTTATCCACGGTAAGCTTAACACGTTTCATACCATGCCCATGTTCTCCACGTTTTTCACTGATATAGTTTTTTTGATTAAAGCTGATTTCCTCTGTGGCAGAATTAAACACGGAAAAATAAAACTGGCTATGAACAATATCACCATAGATTCGAATAAACCTTTTCTCCTCCTCAATCTGATCACAAGCCTCAATTGCATTATCCAGTAGATTTCCTAACATGACACATATATCAATATCCGAAATATTTATTTTCTCTGGTATTGCGACTTTACAATTAATAGGAATATTGTGATTTTTCGCTAATGATAGTTTAGAATTAAGTATAGCATCTACCATTAGATTTCCACTTTTAATCAGATTATCCACCGTGTTCAAATCCTTCTCAAGCTCCCCAAGGTACTCTCCAATACAGTCATAGCGCTCAAGTGCAAGATATGCTTTCATAGTCTGAATATGGTTGTGATAATCATGACGCCACCCCCGCATATTGAGATATACAGATTTTACTTCATCATAATGGTGCAACATAACTTGATCCTGAAAATCTTTCGTATTCTTAACAAAATTTTGCTTAAAACCTCTGTATAACGACTCAATTAAGTATAATAAACAGATTGTACAAGCATACATTATGTAACCATATCCTTCTAATCCTAAATAAAAGAATATAATAGAAAAAAAGCTTATCCCAATAAACAGTACATACTTCCTTCTTTTTTGCAACCACAATTGTATAAGATAAACAACAGGAACGAAAAGGATTGGTAACAACATTAGAAACTTAACTCCACCTAATACCACAAACATAATTAAAAGCACACCCAATAGACCTAGTTGTAAGAGACAATAACTTATATAATGTTCATACTCTTTTGCATAGAACAATATATACAAATCAATTAAAATCAGTTGAATAAACCAACCCACCACAACAATATCTAAATACTTGGTTACAACAAGCACGCTAATCATCATAAAGAATACTACTATCAAACTTTTTCCTTCTTCGACAACCGGAAACATCCATAATGCACATAATACAACTCCCACCAGGAAAAAGATACTAGCCATCAACATTGCATATTCTCCCTCCTGAAATGACAATTCATAAATGCTTCACTAATCTCGCGATGCTTTCCTCTTGGAACCAGTATCTTATCTCCATTCATCAAAGAAACTTCCTTTGGGGTAATTCGAGCAATGCTATATAAATTCAATATATCACTACGACTAATTTTAAAGAAATTATCTTCTATTAGCACGCTTTCCATCTCTTTCATACTTCTTTTTATTCGGTAACTCTGCTCTCCTGTAAATATATTTAGATAATGCCCCTCACTTTCTACACGAATAATATGATCCTTTTTAATTTTTACAATTTCTTTTTCCACTCGTAATAGTAAATAGCTATCCTGTTTATTACATTGTTCCATCGCCTTATTCAAACAATCATATAGCTTTTCTTCTTCATATGGCTTTAATAAATAATTAATAGCATTTACCTGAAATCCTTCAAATATATAATCTGTCATAGCCGTAATGAAAATAATGGATAATGCCTCGTTCTTACTACGTAATTTCTTAGCAAGAGATACTCCATCCATTCCTGCCATTTGAATATCTAAGAGAACAATATCTATATCGCTATTCAAATCAAACTGAAACCATAGTTCTTCAGCACTTTCATATTCTTGAATACATACTGGAATTACTTTTTCATTAAAATATCTTTGTACACTCGCAGAAATATATTCTCTCTGCACTAACTCATCATCACAAATAGCAATCTTCATCTATGTATTTACCCCTTCTTCAAACAATACTCTATGTATTCCTTAAATGATATCTCCTTCTCATGCTTAAGCCCAATAACCAATAAGAAACACTCTGCAATCGTTAGATAACAATCTTTAATATCGCAAATAAAAAAATTATATATCTGGATAAAGTCCAAACTTCCACCCCAGAATATCTTATCTATCAAGCTACAAATGGCCCCCGCCATTCCCGAGATATACAAGATATTAACAGACATACTGGGGTTATTTTTCTTATTTCGATAAAAAGAATATCCACTTAGTAAGACCACAATAACAAGAATATTAATAATCAAAGCTAGCCATATATTACTGAGAATCCCGACGAAATTACCACCCCAAGTTAAATTTATATTCTGTTTGGGTTGAAAGCTTATAAGATTCCCTATTATACTGAATTCCTGATTCATAAATCGCTTACTAATTATTATCTTTACCACTTGATCAATAGCCACTAGTAGTAATATTCTTCCGATAAATTGTTTGACATACCTCATAAGTTCTCCCCCTTATAAAGAAAAAAATACTTAATTAATTGCCGAAGAAGAAACATACTTCCGAATACAATACCAAAAATAACAAAAGATAATAAGGCATCTTTTTTACCATACACTTTCGTTTGTTGAACATATTCTTTATTAGCTCCAAGCACCCCATTATCCATCTTTCTACTCCTTCAAATTTATTAATACCTTCTATCTATGTACTATGCCTTTGACCCTGTACTTTTGCCTTTCCAAACAATGTTTAATAGAAATGGTTTAACATTATTTAATTAATTAAAGGTTTTATTTCAATGGAACGTGATTAAAAAGAGAGGAAAACATAAAACAAGCCCAAAATGAACTTTTTCATCTCGAACTTGTTTATCATTATATATGTATCTTTACCATTTTCCTTATTTTATCGCTGTAAATCCAGCTAACAAAGTGTCTTTACCCTCTGCCGTATCCTCCGTATATGTAACGGTTAATAATAACATTCTGTTTCCAACTTGTCTAATGTACATCTGTTGTAACAACTCTTGACCAGCGTAGTTTCCTACACAATCAAGGACCGTGTACTTCTCACCAGCAAGTTCAACATCTTTTGTTGTATCCCCAAATGTGTATTCAATTCCCGTAGCTAGAAGTTGTTGTTTTGAAGATTCAATATAATCATCTATTGATACTTTTCTTCCCAAAAGATTTTCAATAACAATATTTACATTCGGTGAATTAATTGTTGCCTCAGCACACATCATTTCATATACAGTTACAGCTTTCGAGTAATCAATAACTTTTTGATCCTTATCCTTATAAACTATTCCTTCCGCAAATTGAACATATTGGTTCAAATCATCTTCAGCAAACATAGTATATCCTTCTGGTGTAGTAAATTTAAGATTTAGAAATTTACTCTCATAAGTATCCTCTTTGATGACACCTTTACTATACACTTGCTTACTAGATTCTTTCATGCTGCACCCTGAAAACATGGTGATTACAACAAGCATTAATACTAATAGACTCCCTCTTAACTTTTTCATAAAATTCTCCTTTACCCTATTCTCATATCATGTTTTATGGTAATACAGCGAGCATACTATAGTATGCTTGGGTAATCCATGACATGACATAATAAACATTATAAAGGAGAATCGTTTTTTACACAATATGTCTATTTAACTATTTTTTCATGTATTTCCTAATATATTTATTTTTTTATCTTACGCTTGTTACTTAGCTTTGTTCCAATAATCCCGTATACAATTGATAATATGTTCCTTTCTTTAAAAGTAAACGTTCATGATTGCCTCGCTCAATAATATTACCTTTATCAAGTACCATAATTACGTCTGCATTCTTGATTGTAGACAATCTATGAGCAATTACGAATACCGTTCTACCATGCATTAGACGATCCATACCCTCTTGAACTATCTTCTCTGTTCTTGTATCAATACTTGATGTAGCTTCATCTAGGATTAATACCGGTGGATTTGCTATAGCTGCTCTAGCAATTGCAAGTAACTGGCGTTGCCCTTGTGATAAGTTGCTACCATCTCCTGTTAAAACCGTATTATACCCTTCAGGTAAATGCTTAATAAAATAATGTGCATTGGCTAACTTCGCTGCTTCTATAACTTCTTCATCTGTTGCATCTAATCGACCATATCGAATGTTATCCATAACCGTACCAGTGAATAGATGGGTATCTTGTAATACAATTCCTAGAGAGCGACGAAGGTCTGCTTTCTTAATTTTATTGATATTGATACCATCATATCGAATCTTACCGTCTTGAATATCATAGAAACGATTAATCAAGTTTGTAATTGTTGTCTTACCTGCTCCAGTTGCCCCAACGAATGCTATCTTCTGCCCTTGTTTCGCATCTATAACTATATCATGAAGAATAATCTTATCATCGTTATATCCAAAATCAACATGGTCAAATACAACGTCCCCACTCATCTGTTGGTAAGTTATGGAGTTGTCAGCCTTATGATAATGCTTCCATGCCCAGATTCCAGTTCTTTTCTCTACTTCGGTAATTTCACCTGAATCTGAGATTGATGCATTCACAAGTTCTACATAACCATCATCTACTTCCGGTTCTTCATCTAATAATTTAAATACACGATCTGCTCCAGCAAGTGCCATAATAATAGAGTTAATCTGCTGTGATACCTGTGAAAACGGCATGAAGAAAGAACGGTTAAATTGTAAGAATGAGGCTAACCCACCTAATGTAAATCCTCCAACATTGTAAATAGCAAGTAGTGCCCCTACTATTGCAGTTAGAACATAACTAATATGGCCTAAGTTACCAGTGATTGGCATTAGAATGTTTGCGTATTTGTTTGCATTGTTTGCACTCTCAAAGAGCTCTTCGTTTATCTCTTCAAAACGTTTTAGGTTCTCTTCTTCATGACAGAATACTTTAACAACCTTCTGCCCTTCCATCATCTCTTCAATGAAACCATTTACCTTACCAAGATTTCTTTGTTGGTCAATAAAATAGGTGCCACTCTTTGATGCAATTTTTTTAGTTACAATCAGCATTACAATAACCATCACAATCGTAACCAGCGTTAACGAAACATTCAAGATTATCATGGATATGAATACACTTACAATTGTTATTAATGAAGAAATTACCTGTGGAATACTTTGACTAATCATCTGACGTAACGTATCCGTATCGTTGGTATAGATACTCATGATATCGCCATGTGCATGGGTATCAAAATATTTGATTGGCAATGTTTCCATGTGTTTGAACAAATCATTACGTATACTTCTCATCGTTCCTTGGGCTACATTAACCATCATTCTTGAATATGCCCATGTTGAAACTACTCCAACGAGATATACAAGTGCCATCTTACCTAATACCTGTAATAAGGATGAAAAGTCTGGGTTTTGTTGCCCTAAGAATGGCATAATGTAATCATCAATTAGATTCTTAATGAACATGGTTCCCATAACACTAGCCAAGGAGCTAATAAAGATGCATATAATAACCGCAATACATGCAACTCGGTATTTTTTTAATATATATGCTAACATACGTTTCATAATCTTGCCTGGGTTTTCAAGTTTTGACTTGGGACCCATTACCATTCCTTGTCCCGGTCCTTTGGCTGTTCTTTGTACCTGTTGTCTATTTACTGCCATTTTGATCCGCTCCTTTCGTTTGAGATTCATATACATCACGGTAGATGTCACTACTTACAAGGAGTTCTTCATGTGTTCCAATATCAGATATTGCACCTTCATTCAACACAATAATTTGATCTGCATCTTGAACCGAAGTAATTCTCTGCGCAATAATAATCTTTGTTGTATTCGGAATTTCCTCTTTGAATGCCTTGCGAATTAAAGTGTCTGTTCTTGTATCTACAGCACTTGTAGAATCATCTAAGATTAAGATTTTAGGTTTCTTAAGTAATGCTCTTGCTATACATAATCTTTGCTTTTGCCCACCAGACACATTGCTACCACCTTGTTCAATGAATGTATCATATCCATTAGGGAACTGACGAATGAACTCATCTGCCTGTGCTAACTTACATGCATGAATCATCTGGTCCTCTGTTGCCTGCTTATCTCCCCACCTAAGATTCTCTTTGATGGTACCAGAGAATAGTACATTATTTTGTAGAACCATAGCTACTTCATCTCTAAGCGCCTCCATATCATAATCTCTTACATCTACACCACCAACTAAGACTTTACCAGCAGTTACATCATAAAGTCTTGGGATAAGCTGTACAAGAGATGATTTGGCACTACCTGTTCCACCGATAATCCCAACTGTTTGACCTGATTGTATCTTGAAATTAATATTTCTTAATACATTAGACTCCTCCTCTCCTTCATCATGTTTCTTGTATGTAAAGGATACATCATCGAATTCAATAGAACCATCTTTCACAACCTTCATAGAATCTTCTTTATTCGTTAAATCAGACTTTTCATTAATTACTTCAGCGATACGATCTCCAGACGCTTTTGACATGGTAATCATAACAAACATCATTGAAATCATCATTAGACTCATTAAGATATTCATAACGTAACTGAATAAACTCATTAATTGTCCTGTTGTTAAAGAACCTCCAACAATCATCTTCGCACCAAACCATGATAATAATAAGATACATGAATACATAGCAAATTGCATGGCTGGCGTATTACAGATCAAGATTTTCTCCGCTTTTACAAACATGCAATATACATTCGTACACGCTTTTTTAAACTTACTAATCTCATAATCTTCTCTAACATAAGCTTTGACTACGCGAATTGCATTGATATTCTCCTGAACACTTGCATTCAAATCATCATACTTACGAAATACGGTTAAGAAGATTGGATGTGCATTACTAATAATTATGAATAATACTACTCCTAGGAAAACAATTGCTCCTAAGAAAATGAACGCTAACCTTGCATTAATTAAGAACGCCATAATCATTGCAAAGATTAACATGAACGGTGCCCTAGCACACATTCTTATAACCATTTGATAAGAATTCTGCACATTAGTTACATCTGTAGTTAAACGTGTCACTAGACCTGCTGTAGAATATTTATCAATATTAGCAAAGGAATAATTTTGTATATTTTTGAACATAGCATTTCTTATGTTTTTTGCAAATCCGGTACTTGCTCTCGCAGCAACTTTACCTGACATCGCACCAAATGTTAGTGATAACATAGCTACTGCTATCATACAAAGTCCCATAATACAAACATGACGTATATTTCCCTTCTCAACGCCATTATCAATGATAGAAGCCATCATGACTGGAATGATTATCTCCATAATAACTTCTAAGGTAATAAAAACTGGAGCCAGTATTGAGTCCCTTTTATACTCTTTGACTTCAGCTAATAATGTTTTTAACATATAAATCCTCCTATCTTTTACTATAATCTTTTGTCTAAATCTGTTAGCTCCCTATCTGTAAGCTTCCTAACATTCTCTGCTAAAATAATAGAAAGCACTTGTTATGAGCTTTCTATTATTATTATGAAAATAGAAAAGTATATACCATACTCCTTAATTACCCTCTAGCTTCTTTCTAAGCTTAGCTGTAATCTTGAAAAACATCTCTTGTTCTTCCTTCGTTAGACATTCAGAAAGTTCACGTTCGAACTCGTTAATGTTTGAATGAATCTCTTCATTCAAATCAATTGCTTTCTGTGTAAGTACTAACTTCTTAAGTCTAGCATCATGTGCTACAGGAAGACGATTCAGATAACCATTTTTCTCCATCAACTGCAAAATTCCCGTTGCGGTTGAACGACGAATCTTAAATTCTTTCTCAATATCCTTTTGAAAAACATCATGATTCTTACTCTCATCATGTATGTATCCAATAATCCAACCATGCATCTTTGTATAATCACGATTATGAAACTTTGATAGTTTAGCATCAACATTTCTCATTAATAGATTTGAAACTGTTTTAATTTCAAAACCGATCAGTTGAGTTGGCATCAATACTCTCCTCCTTTTGTTAGCTTCCTAATCTTTTTTGTTAGCACCCTAACATTGTATTGCTATCTAACATTTTTGTCAAGAAATAATTTTGTTAGAAAGGTTACTTAGTGTAATCAACAAACCACTACCAGTATTTTTTCTTTTTGAACAATAATAAGCTACCTATTACGATTAATGCACTGATTAAAATAACCATAGGATACCCAAATCTCCAAGATATTTCAGGCATATAGACAAAGTTCATTCCATACCAACCAACAATCAAAGTAAGTGGTAGGAAAATCGTAGTTACAATTGTTAGGACCTTCATTACATTGTTCTGCCTAATACCAATTTCCGATTGATACACATCTTGTACTTGCATAGCGTATTCTCGCAACGTCTGTGTCTCATTCTGTAACCTTGATGCACGATCCGTAAATACACGGAATGTAGCATAACCTTCCTTTTCAAAGAACTCTTCTTCATTATCTAAAATCTCTTCACCTAGATCTGTCATCTGACTATAATAACGATATAATTTTGCAATCATTTTCTTTATCTCTAACATCTTAGTATTAAAATTATCAAGAGTTCCTTTTAATACATATTCTTCAATCTTAGAGATTTCTTGTTCGATTAATTCAAGGAATAACAAATCATTTTCAATAAGGTTTATAAGCACATCGTACAGGAGTCGTTCCAACGAATATTTACGACGAATCTTCTCCTGTGCAATACGATTAATCTCATCTACAATTGTATTGCTATCATCTATAAAGATAATCTTTCCTTCAATAATATAGAATACAAATTCTTTATGGCTCATATGTTCTTTAGGAATTGGAACATAACAAGTTCCAAACAGATAACCAATATGACGCTCAACTTTACAAAAATGAACATTCTCTATGGATTGAGTCAATTGGTACTTGTTTTGTAGCTTCTTTTCTTCTTTCCATTGCTTATGATTAAAAACTGCAACTACGTTTCGTTCCTCAAGAAATGTATTCTTATCAACAGGTACTACCTGTTCATTATCTACCCTAAAATACATTCAAGTACCGCCTTTCTACTTATGCTATGTAAAATGCAATCAGGTATATTCTAACCAGAAAATCCAAGCATTATTTAGTCATTCTGAGAACAATTCGCGGCATCAATAGCGATTACCAACATTAACCCTTGAATCTCATCTGCTGGATTGTTAAAGTCTATTACATACGTATCTCCCCAATTAAGAATCTCTTTCTCAATATTCATAATTGTAGAACTACCATTCGTAACCTCGTAATTCCAACCAAGGAAATCCCCATCTACATTCCAACCATTATATTCAATCTCATATCTTGGTCGGAATAATGTAAACTTCTTCTGGATTTCACCAATCACTCGACCTCTAATCTCCACTTCAAATCGGGGCATTAAGGAGAACAATTTCTGATGTATTACTCCTATCTCTTCACTCGTACGCGAATCATATACATGAATTTGGTGACCAAGGGAAAAGAATTCTCCCTTAACAAAATATTTTGCATTGCCATATTCATCATAGACATCATATGTATCCGACCAAGAAAAAACTCTTTGTTTAATTAATAATTTCATTTAAATACCATATCCTTCCCAAAACAATTCACGTTACATATCTATATGATAACCTACGACGATTAGAAATCAATAAGAAAATTATTAAGAATTCCTTCACAGACACCCACAGTGTATATAGTCTAATACAAAGGGGGATTTGCAAAGTATTCATATACTCTGAACACCTTTTGCAAATCCCCTTTACACTCCTGTTTAGCAATAGCTTTAATTAATTATAACGATTATTACATATCTTTAATTTGATCTAGTATAATATCTTTTACATAAGACATTGCTTTCTTAACGCTTCCTTCTTCAAATGGAATTGCTAAGTTTGAATTTCTTAATGTTTCAAGATAGCTTAAACTTCCACCTACATTACATAATTTCATGTAGTCATTCCAAGCTTCTTCCTTATTCTCTGCATAACGTTTCTTAAGTTCCATTGCACCCATTGTAGTTAATGTATAATTGATGTAATAGAATGGGTATAGGAAGATATGAAGTTTGTGGTACCAGAAACCACCACGTTCCATGAACTCATCCTCTTCATATTCTCTCCAAGGCATATACTTTTGTTCAAGTTTTCGCCATTCATACGTACGTTCCTTTGGTGTTAAATCTGGATTCGCATACATAATATGTTGGAATTCATCTACCGCAACACCAAATGGTACGAATGTAACTGCTTCTTGAAGGTGAGCAAAACGATATTTATCAGCATCTTTACCAAAGAATTGCTCTACATATGGATAAGCAAACTGTTCCATTGCCATAGAATGAATCTCAGCAATATCTGTTGATTCGCTATAATAATTTGAAATTGGTTGATGACGCATTGCTTGGTATCCTGCAAAAGCGTGACCAAGTTCATGGGTAAGCACCTGCATATCAAAGATTGTTTGGTTAAAACATGAGAATACATATGGTGCCTTTAATGGTGTAAGGTATGTCATATATCCTGTTGACGCTTTGTTTGGTGTATTCTTAAGATCCATTAACTCATGTTCAATCATATAATCAATGAATTCTCCTGTTTCTTTGCTAATATCATGATACATCTCTCTTGCCTTATTAATCATGAAATCGTCATCACCCATTGGCTGTGCATTACCATCTGGAAATACGAATTTTTCATCATACACTTTAATCTTGTCAACACCAATACGTCTTGCTTGCGCTTTGTATAATTCTTCACACAATGGAACGATTTCCTCTCGAACTTGCTCTCTGAATCTAGCAACCTCTTCTTGCCCATAATCTGATCTTCCTTGTTGTTTGTATCCAAGATTGATGAAGTTCTCGTCACCAAGACTTCTACCCATCTTATTACGGATATCAACTAACTCTCCAAAGATCTTTTCCATCTCTTCTTCGTTATCATGATAGAAATCAGAATAGGCTTTGAATGCTTTCTTACGAGTTTCACGATCTGGATTTTCAAAATATTTCTGAATACCATATAGATTCAATGTCTGTCCATCGAATGGAATCTCCGCTGTCGCCATAAGTTTTTGATATTGTGTTGTCAATAATCCTTCTCTTTGTAGATATGGAACAAGCTCAGGATTAAAACTATCTATCTCTCTTTGCATACCAATTAATAGCTGTTTTCCATATTCCTTCTCAAGATCAGCTATATATGGGCTAGCAAGGATTGCTTGGTTTAACCCAATGTTCGCTTCCATTGTTGTAGGTGCAGTAACAGTAATGAACTCAACTTCTTTTTCGTAGAATTCATCTGTCGTATTCAAAGTATTACGAATTTGCGCGATTGTACACATAAACTCAAGCTTACCTGAACTCTCTAATACTTCAAGCATTGCATCTCTCATAACTTCATAACTATTTGCAGCCTTAACTTTTTTTGTAGTATCTTCAAGTTCTTTCACGAAGGCATCAAAGTCTGGTCGTATGTACTCTAATTCACTAAATTTAAAATTTTCCATTAAACTATCCTTCCTTAATTCATTATTATACTTAAACTTCGCACTTGTAGATTTCGAAGAGTAGGAAACTGCTAGATTTTATGTGCGAAGTATGAGTTACTATATAAAAATTATTATAATATAGTCAGCTTTAAAATACAATGTGTTCCGTTGTGTTTTACAATTAAGTACACCACGACTCTCAAAAAGATAGCTCGCTTAACTCTCGAATCCAGTCTGCTTACTACTCAAATTCTTTAACTTTCTTAAACAGTTGTGTACGACTACTAATTTCTAATTTACGATAGATATTCATGATATGTTTCTTAATCGTGAAGATGCTAATCATCATCTCATCACTAATCTGATAATTATCTTTTCCTGCTAACATATTCTTAAGGACTTGGGTTTCTCTCGGTGTAAGGTTAAATCTATTGACAACTTCACTAACGGTGTATTTCACTCCTGATTGTTCTTGCACCTCCACAGATAATCGCAACGCAAGGTGTTCTTTTAATACATTACAGATTGCCATATCATCATATTCAAAATCTTGATTTCCAATATAACGATATAGATTTATTACACCCACTCTCTTATCTTCATAAGATAGGATAACATGTAAGGCGAATTGGAATTGATTTTCCTTATACAATGTATGAATATATCTTTTTTGTTCAAACAAATCCTCTTTTTGATAATCTGACTCTCTATATACGATATTCGTATTCTTATCAAGGATATCTATATTAAGTCCTAACTCCCTCGCTGTCCTTTTGCCTTTTGCATGATAATGTAACGAGTTACTAAGAACATATTCCTTATTCAATTCGTCATATAGATACAAATCAGCAGCATCGTATTCGATAAACATTCTCAGACTCTCGAATAGGCGACTAGTCATATCACTAACGTTATGTATGGCGTATACCTTATAAATCAAATCACTTACAACCGCTAATTTACCATGCCATGATTCTCCCATACTATTGCACCAATCCCTTCTTACAAATCCATAATCTTACTATCTCTGACAGCGATGCTTCTTCCTGATATACGTCATTATTACCTAGCTAGAACATAGAAACAATAAAAAATCTCAGCGAGGTCCTTTTCTCCTCACTGAGATATCTCTTTAATTCGAAATGCTAACATTAAACGGAACTTATCATCTAATGTGCTGATTTCGCTTTCTATTATTTTCTTAATTTTGTTTAACTGATAATTAATCGTATTGCGATGTACCTTCTCTTCTTCAGCGATTTTTTGAATGCTTCCATCACATGCAATATATCGTTGTAACAATTCTACATAGCTCGTTTTATGCTCTTTATCATAATCTTCTAGGTTTCCTAATGTATCTCGGTAATACTCTCTTAGGATTCTTGGCTCATCAACTGATATTAGAATCTTCCTACTATCTAGTTTATCAAAGACTAGGTAGGTACTTGATGTATTTGCTGATAAAATCATCACCCGCATTGCTCGGTAATAACTTCTTGCTAACAAATATATGTTATTTACATTCGGTCCGATACCTACATGAACATCACTGTTATTATTATGACACATTTTAACAATATTATCAATTATGAATTCTATTTTTTCATTCGTATATCCGATGAACACCATACAAATCATTTGATTCTGTATAAATATATTGATGTTTTCTAATGAATCTGCTGTTACTTCCTGTATTTTGTTAATCACAAAAACTAATACATGTTCTTCATCCATTCTGGCTGCTCGAATGCCTACTACACAATAGGTATCATCTCTATGAAATCCATACTTTTCAACTACTTCAACCTGATTCTCCATATCATACGAAGTTTCCATTAGTTTCTTAAGCGCTGTAGTGAGTTGTTCTTCTCGTTGCTCGTCTTTGATGATCTGATTGCAAAAATCTCTAGTCATATCAACTAGTTTTGTTTTCCATGGCACTTCTAATATGGGAAAATGTTTTTCATTGGCATATTCAAGTACTTCCATTGGTACATTATCAATGTATGGGCCAACATTAATTACTAGACCTGCTGCTTCTTTTTCAACCAAATTCTTAACAAAGGGAGTCAACCAGTTACCTTCTCTTTTTGCAATACCGGTAGTGAATATTAACTCACCTCCACGTAAGAAGCTACTTGCCTCAATGTCTTCTATTGTATGTACCCATTGAACATTCTTATTCATACTCTGTTCACCTGCAAGAATACGCATTCCATACAAGTAATCAGAATTTTGACATAATTTTTGAAGATGTATCGCCATATCGCATCACTCGTTTCCTACTTGAACTTAATATTAATATACTCTTTAATTAGATTCACACAATCTTCTCTACCAATACGATTACTATTAAGTACAAGGTCATAATTGATTGGATTCGTCCAATCTTTACCCCCGGTGTAGTACTTGTAATAGTTACTTCTATATTTATCTGTTTTCTTTATTAGATAATGTGCTCTTTCTTCAGAAACATTCATCTTGTTCATGATAGAAGCTACACATGCATGACGTGGTGCTTCGATATATATACAAATTACATTACTATATTGCCTAAGAACATAGTCTGCACATTTTCCCACTATAATACATGCCTCTGTCTTTGCAAGGTTTCTAATGATTTCTGCTTGAATATTATATAAGTTTGTATCTGACACAAAGTCTTTTTCCGTAGGTTCAATAATCGTATTATAAGGAACCGCCTTCAAAAGTTTCGTTAAATAGCTACCATGTAGTTTCTCATCAACGGAAACAAATTCACTTTCATCAATTCCACTCATCTGAGAAGCCATGGTTAAGATTTGTCTTTCATAACAAGGTATCTGAAGTTCTTCTGCTAATTTGGTAGCAATCTCTTTTCCACCGCTACCGAAACCTCTTGCTATTGTAATTACATAATTCTTCATTACAATTCCCCCTCACTATCTTATTCAGCATCTGCTTTCAAAACTGCATTCAACATAACTGTTGCTCCATCTGTACAATGTTCTGGAGTTGAATATTCTGGTTCACAATGTGATAAACCGTCTTTTGATTGAACAAATATCATTGTTGTTGGTAACATGTATGCAGCAAATTGAGCATCATGACCTGCGCCAGAGTGGATATATTGATGTTTTATTCCTAATTCTTCTGCTGCCGACTTAACATAAGATACTAATTTCTTATCCCAATAAACGGTATCACGGTTCCTAGCTTTTACCACCTCACAAGTACAACCACTCCACTCTTTACAAACAACACTCTTTACAATTGCAAGTACCTTCTCAAGTACTTTTGGATCTTCATGTCTTGCATCAATTGAGAAATCAAAGTAATCAGCTACACAAGTATGAACACAAGGGTGGCATACAACTTCTCCAGTTGTATAAACCAAATCATCAACTCCTAATTGATCAATTTCGTCATGTAAGTAACAAAGTGCTCTTGATGCTGCGTAGAATGCATCACGTCTCTTAGGCATTGGGAAAGTTCCTGCGTGAACAGTTTGACCATAGAAACGGACACGATAGTTAAACATTCCAAGTACACAATCAACCACTCCAATCGTGTTCCCTGCATCTTCAAGAATTGGGCCTTGCTCAATATGGGTTTCAAACATATATTGATATTTATCAGGAGAGATTCTATTATCCTTATCACCTTTGAAACCAGATACTTCTAATGCATCACCAAATGTTTTCGTTTTATCTAGAATACTTTTAGAGTTCATCATATCTTCGTATCGAAACTTACCGCGGATATCTTCTGGTAGATAATCATAACATACAATTCCAGAGCACATCATTGCCGGTGGATACAATGACCCTTCTTCATTGGTCCAGATCATGGCAGTTAATGGATGTTTATGAGGAATATTCTGTTCTGCAACTGTTTCTAGTACTTCCATTGCTGACATAACTCCAAGAATACCATCGTAGTTTCCACCGTTCTTAACGGAATCCACATGAGAACCCATAACGATTCTCTTAGCATCCGGATCGCTACCAGGTAGTGTAGCATACATGTTGGCAACATCATCTATTTCAATGATTGCACCGATTGCTTCCATACGTTTCTTGAATTCATTTCTCGCCATAAATGCTTCTGGTGAAAGGGAATATCTTGTAATACCACCATGACCAGCATCTCCGAACATTGAAAATGTTTTGATTTTATCTGACATTCTAACTAAACTACATGTGTACATAATAATTACCTACCTTTCTAACTTCTTGTGCTTCTATACGTTTACATATGGCTCACTTAAGGATTAGTACTGAATCGATGTCTTTATTTCTTCTTTACTCTAACTCCAAAAGATATGGCATCTACTGGACATACCGTAGTGCACAAATGACATCCCACACATTTATTCGGATTCATAATCGGCTTTCTATCTTCACCAGCAATTAATGCTTGATGTCCTCCATCGTAACAAGATACGATACATCTTCCACAGCCAACACAACTACTTCTATTAAACTTAGGATAGCAGATGCTATCTCTTTCTAAGTTTTCTGCTGATACTATCTTACTTAACGCTTTACCTAATATATCATCAACCTTATTAAATCCTCTTTCTGATAGATACCTAGTTAAACCGTCAATCAAATCATCAATAATTCGGTATCCATATTCCATAACAGAGGTTGTAATTTGAACCGTGGAACACCCCATTGCTATGAATTCCATGGCATCTTTCCAAGTTGTTATACCACCCATTCCACTTATCGGTATATTTGCAAGCACCTTATCTACTTTCATATCATGAATAAATCGTAGTGCTATTGGTTTAATTGCCTTGCCCGAATATCCACCAACAGAAGAATACCCTCCTACCTCTGGTGCTGTTGAGAACGTATCGATATCTACATTCATAATACTCTTAATCGTATTGATTGCTGCTAGACCATCTGCCCCTGCTTCTATTGCTGCCCTTGCTGTGATCTCCATGTTCGTAATATTAGGTGTCATCTTCGCGAGGACTGGTAAGGAAGTACCTTTCTTTGTTGCTTTCGTAAACTTACTTACTAGTTCAGGATTCGTTCCAATATCACTACCGAGTCCCGTTCCACTCATATGTGGACAAGAGAAGTTACATTCAATAATATCTGCACCAGCCTCTTCAACTAGAGTGGCTAGTTTTGTCCATTCTTCCTCATCTCTACCCATAATAGAAGCAATGATAATCTTCAATGGATAGTCCTTCTTTAATCTACGGAAGAACTCAAGATTTTCCTCTAACGTATAGTCTGAGATCTGTTCGATATTCTTAAAACCTACAAACTTTTCACCTTCTTTTTCTATTTGCGAAAACCTTGGCGATACTTCGTCTGGTACGAACATTCCAACTGTTTTAAATGCTGCTCCTGCCCAGCCCATATCAAACGCTTTCGCCACCATATCATAATTACTGCAAACAACAGAAGAGGATAAGAAAAATGGATTCTCACAGGTAACTCCACATAAACTTGTTGATAAATCAATTGATTTTGATTCATAATACGGTAGGTTTCCTACCCCTGTCATGATCTTGTCAATTGCAACTGCTTGATCAAATTTACTTCTAACACATGCTCTCATACATGTTTTATCGTCGCATGTAGTGCAATCTATATTCTCAGTAAGGATTTCTCTCGCCCCACTTACATTCTCAAATCGTAGTGCCCGTATTACTCTTGCAGGATCCATATACTTGCTACACGCTTGTGTACAAGCTGGATTCTCACAAAGAAAACATGCACCTGTTAATGTATTTAGTATTCTCTCGATTGCCTTCATTAACATCGCCTCCACTCTTGGTTTTCTTATCATACGTATCGTAGCTATTTCACCCATTGGCGTTTCACCAATGTGCCAAAAAGTATTTATTTTATAGATTTATTTTTGCTTCTCTCTTAACGAATCTGCCTAAACCAGGTTTACCGACAAAGTCACCATGATCATAAACCAAATTGCCTCTTACATATGTCTGCACTGGATACCCATGAAGTTCTTTACCCTCCCAGATTGTATGATCATAATCAGAATGCATATTTTCTACATGCACGGTAAAATCTTTCTCTTTGTCATAGATTACGATATCTGCATCTTTACCTATAGCTAATGAACCTTTTTCCTTACAACCAAAGATTTTCGCTGGATTTGTAGAACATAATTCCACAACTCTCTCAAAAGATAACTTTCCTGTATTGGCTGCATCTAACATATATGGATACAGATTCTCAACACCTGCACAACCATTTGGTATCTTAGTGAAATTATCTTTTCCCCAATCTTTTTCGTAACTTTGGAATGGACAGTGATCGGTTGCAACTGTATCAATAAATCCTGTCTTAATTGCTTCCCATAAAGCCTCTTGACTTTCTTTTCCCTTCATTGGCGGAGAACAAACGAAGTTTCTTCCGTCTTCTCTCTTATATACATCACAAGTGAATTCAAGATATTGTGGACAAGTTTCAACATACACTTCATGTCCTGACTTCTTAGCTTCAATACAAGCTTCTAACCCTTCTTTATCAGCCATATGTACAATGTAGATTGGAGCTTCTAGATGCGTTGCCCAGTGTACAGCTCTCTTATCTGCTTCTGCTTCTACGAATTCCGGTCTACTTAAGTAGTGATACCATGCACTGGTCTTACCTTCTGCTAAGAATTTCTCTATATTCAAATCAATCAGGTCTGGATTTTCTGCATGAACATTGATTATAGCCCCAAGCTCTTTTGCTCGTAGCAACAATCTTGCCAATGTGCCATCATCAACCATCATGTTTTCTTTCTTATACACTAGGAAACATTTAAAGCTTGTGATTCCTGCTTCTACTGCTCTTTCCATTTCCTCTAATATCTCACCACCGTTTAAATCAGTGATACAACAATGAAATGCGTAATCTACACAAGCTTCATTCACAAGAATCTCTTTCTTAGAATTGATTACTCCTAAGATTGTTTCACCCTTATGTTGAATCGGATAATCAAAAATTGTAGTGACGCCACCACATGCTGCTGCTCTTGTTCCAGCTAGATAACTATCTGCTGATACTGTACCACCGAATGGCATTGCAAGATGTGTATGTACATCTAACGCTCCTGGTAATACTAACTTCCCAGTGGCATCCACCACTTTATCTGTTTCCCCAACTAAATCTTTACCGATTGCTACAATCTTACCACCCTCAACACCAATATCTGCTACAAAGCTTTCTTTCGCTGTTACAATTGTTCCATTCTTAATTAATAAATCCATATCACACCATTCCCTTCTACTTAATCACCGCAAAACTTCTACCATATCTATCATTACTTCTTACCTAACGCACTATGACACAAAACACGTTTCGCATTTAAGTACTTCTATGTGTTCACCACATTCATCAATGAATACGGACCCGCCTTCGATTCGGCATCCTGCCTTAGCTCAGGCTAGCTCGGCGTCCATGCCTCGCTTTCCTAGTTTTATAAGCACACACTAAGAAGTACTATAAATGCTCCACTACCGTTTTTTAGTCATTGATGTTAGTCAAGAAGTAAATCTACGTATTAAGAGTTTTGCTTTTACTACTTTTTGTACACAAATAGGCGATATTGAATAAATATTATTGATTGTTCGTCATTAACAACATTGAAAATGAATACTAGAGAATATTTATTCCTCCAACTTCTAACCTGTACTTGTGTATCCTCACTGTAAGCAAAATTCTTAGTCACAAAATGTTGCTTCTCTACTGGCATACTATTGCTAAAAAACAGAATTCTATAAGAGTTTGCTCAAAAACGTTATTTCATAAATGTATCTAATTTATAAACAAGTACAAGTCCTGATCTTTGATATACTTGTGAGATCTCTAACAAGTCCATACCACCTGAATTTGCAGCTATTAGATTTGCTAACCAAGTTACGCCAAAATCTACAGTGCCGTTACTTACCGCTGTTGTTTCACTGATATCACCACCACCAGATACAACATTTACCTCTAAACCAACTTCATCATAGTAACCTTTTTCAAGTGCTACATAGTAGCCCATGAATTGTGCTTGTGGAAGCCATTTTAATTGGATTGTTACGCTAGCCTTTTCAGGCGTTCCAAATTTGCCATCCGTTGATGCAGTTGCTCCTTCCCAGTAAGAAGTATCTCTAACATCGTCTAAGGTAAGTTTGCTAAGTTTATCCGCTGCTGCCTTATCATCGAGTGCAATATATTTTTTAGCTAATTCTAAGGTTTGGCTCATAGCTGCTTCATCCATCTTACCAAGCTCAGTAACCGTATTTCCGTTTATGTCTGTTTCAACTAACTTCTTAACTTCACTAGCCATATACAATTGATGCTCTGCTGATACAGAGGAACCATATTTGTATACGATTTCAGCTGCTTCCTCAGGGTTTTCGCAAGCGTATTTCCAGCCCTTCATAGAAGCATAGATGAATGCTTTTACCGTATTAGGATTTTGCTCTGCGAATGCTCTAGTACAGAAGATATTATCCTCTAGCATCGCTACACCTTCATCATTCATATCGATTGTACCAACGGTGTCACTATAGTTATAAGCACCATCATAACTGTTCTTAACTAAGCCAAGTTCGTTATACGTCATTGCAGAAGCTAATGTAATAGAATCATCGTCAAAGCCGTCCATATCGAATGCCTGGCTTAGGTATGTAATTGGTTGACCATATTTGGTTAACAAAGCTTGAATTTCATACTCATTACCAAGACCCCAGTTACCAACTTTTCCTTCTGATGCTGCTAGTTTAACAATCTCCTCATTTGACATTACTGCCCTTACTTCCGTAGAAGTATCTGCTGTTTCACCTGCCTTTGTATCTGTCGATGTAGTTTCTTGTGTTTGGTTACTAGTTATCTCCTTCTTATTGCTACTACAACCAGCTAATGATGCCATCGTCAACGTTGCAACCATCAATATAGCTACCATTTTCTTTGCTTTACATCTTCTCATATCTTTCATAAAATCCTCCTGTCTGCCATCAGTTGCGGCACTATGTTTATTGTAGAACAACCATATTTTAAGCTATGAAACACTCCTGACCACTATTTTCTGTTCCTTAGCAAAATACCTTCAAACATCATTAAGATACAATACATACTTATTCCAATTAGGCACGCCACCGCAATGTAGGTCCAAGCGGTTGCATACTGTGCAATAACGATATTCTCTCTAATCTGCCTGCCAACTCCTGTAATATATTCTGCAAAATATTCGCTTACAATTGCACTAATAACACTAGAAGGTACTCCTACTCGAAGTGCTGTGAATATATAAGGCACACTGTTTGGTAGTCGTAACTTAAAGAAAACCACTCTTTTCTTTGCTGCATAGGATTTCATCAAGTCTAATGAGAATTCCGGCAAATTATTCAATCCTCTATATGCATTCACACTCATCGTTGCTATGGAGACAATCATAACTACTAATACCTTCGCTACCATACTTCTTACACTTGCATCACTACTCACATCTTTAGTCCAGTTTGTCATAACTGGTGCTAGTGCTACAATGGGAATGGCATTAAATGCTGCAACAATGGATAATCCACCTGCCCCCCATCTTGGAAATACCGTTGCCAAAACCGCGATTAGATATCCAATGAAAGAACCAATAGCTAAACCGATTACCGCAACTAAGACGGTTGCCTTTACATTCAACATTATCTTAGGAAGGTTATCCCCTATGATGCGATTGATCTGACTTGGTAGTGGTAATGTAAAGGTATCTGTACCCAGTATCTTATGTAAAATCTGTGTTTGCCATAATGCAAACACCAATACTCCAAGTGCTACTGGTAATATAACGCTTAAGAAAGGCTGTACCTTAGGATTCCTAAAAAACCGTATGAATATATTTTTCTTTCTTTTAATCATCTACACTACCATCCTCTCCTATACTTTTTTCCTTCTTTTTCGATCTGCTCTCATATGTGGGGATACTCGTTTTTCTATTACTCCCATCAATACACTACTTAAGATACCGACAAAGGCACTGAAGAATACAATTTGCCAGAACACATAGATGCTCATCGCATGCTTTAGTGATTGTGATAACATACAACCAAGTCCGCCATCACCTTGTAGGGTATCTACAAGAATAGAAGCTGTAATTGCCATAGGCGCTGATATCTTCAATCCTGTGAAAAAGTAGGGGATACAAGATGGGATTAGTACCTTCCGATAAATCGTCCATTTACTAGCTGCATAGGAATACATGAGTTCATATTTCTCCTTCGACACAGAATTAAGCCCCGCCAACGTATTGGTTGCTACTGGATAAAACGTTAATATTGCTGCAATTACGATACGACTGGTTCCTATGTCATGGGTAATTGCTAGTATAATGGGCGCCATACCAATTATTGGAATCATCTGAATCAACATCAGATATGGAAATATGGTTTTCTCAACCAACCCGGATAGTTTCATTAATAATGCCATTAAAAACCCAAATATTGTACCGAATAAGAATCCTATAAAGGCTCTTTCTAAAGTAGCTTCCGCACTACTCCATACAATCTGTGTCGCTGTCTGTGAATTGCTGACCATCTTATCACTGAATACAGATGCTACAATTTGACTTACATGAGGAAGTACATTCTCTGGAGTACGTTTCGTCTTCTCCATATTAGCTGCACCCATCTCCCAAATTGCTACCAGTACAAGAACCCAGACAAGCATAATAAACGGTTTCGAAGATACGATCTTCTTTGCTTTACTCATAGGCTTCCTCCTTCAAAACTGTTTCTTACTTTCGCAACAAGCTCGGTGAATTGTATACTATCTTTCATACCGATTGTTCTCGGTCTAGGAAGATCAATCTCTACTACAGCTGATAATCTTCCTGGATGCGGAGAAAGTACACACACCTTATCGGATAGATAAACAGCTTCTTGAATATTGTGGGTAACAAAGATAACTGTCTTATTGGTTTCTCTCCATATCTTTAATAAATCATCATGTAGTTTTTCTTTGGTGAATTCATCTAATGCTGAAAAGGGTTCATCCATTAATAGAATATTAGGCTTTATTCCAAATGCTCTAGCAATACCGACTCTTTGTTGCATTCCACCGCTTAACTGTTTTGGATAGTGATCTGCAAATTTTGTTAACCCTACAAGCTCTAACATTCTATCCGCTTGTTTCTTGCGTTCTACTTTGCTCCAATACATAATCTCTAAAGGTAATTCCACATTCTTCTTAACTGTTCTCCACTCAAACAATACGGGATTTTGGAATACAATACCGAATTTTTGTTGTAACCGAATCTCTTTCGGTGTCATTCCACTGATTCTTACCTTCCCAGAAGTTGGTTCTAACAAATCGGCTATTGTTCGAAGTAAAGTCGTCTTACCACAACCTGACGGTCCAAGAAGGGCGATAAACTCACCTTTTTTAATAGCAAGGTTAATACGATTTAAAGCTTGCACATCGTTACTGTTATTATCTTTGAATGACATGCATACATCATCAATCTTGATTTCTACCTCTCTCTCCACTTCTCTTTCTTTTATCATCTCACTCATATCGATTCCTCCTGTACTAAGCAACAAAAAAGCGTGGCAGCAGGTCATATTAAATGACACCGTTGTCACGCTTTTCTTAATAAACTTCCTTATATAATTTCATACAATCTTCTTTGGTAACCACTCTTCTAGTGTTTGAAGGACTTCCACTTGCAACTGCATCGGTTGCCATCTTTTCTATAGCACGATCAAATGTATCTTGATTAATTCCATATTCACTTAAAGTAGGTATCTCACAAATCTTGCAGATCTCTTCTAACTTCACGATGAATTTATCTGCTGCAATGGTGTCGCTCTCCTCTAAAGTTGCTACTTTCGTTTCTCTAGCTAAGATTGCTAATCGGTCTGTTACCTCGGGTGCTGCAAACGCCATACATCTTGTCAACAACATCGCATTGGACATCCCGTGTGGTACATGGAATAGTGCACCGATTGGTCTACTCAAGCCATGCACTAGAGTGACACTGGAATTATTAATACAGATGCCCGCTTCTAGTGCCGCAATTGCCATCTCTTCTCTTGCTTCTCGGTTACTACCATCTTGAGATACAAGAGGTAAGTACTTAACAATACGTTTGATTGCCGAAACTGCTAACGTATCCGACATAACCGTTGCTTTTTTCGAGGTATATGCTTCTACTGCATGAGTTAATGCATCTAATCCAGTTGCTACTGTAACAGACCTAGGTGCTGTCATTCCGAATTCGTAATCTACTATTGCAAGCTCTGGTATAAGATAATCACCCTTCAATAGCATTTTAATATCCTTCTTAGAATCTGTAATAATAGTAAATTTTGTTGCTTCCGAACCTGTTCCAGCTGTTGTTGGAATTGCAACTACTGGTGGTATCCTATTCGGTATCTCTTTACCGTTATAATCTGCGATAACACCTGGATTCGTAATCATCGCACCGATTGCTTTTGCTGCATCAAGCGGACTTCCTCCTCCGATTCCGATTAAGAACTCACAATTATTATCATGATACACCTTGATTCCCTCTTCAATCATGCAATCTGTGGGTTCACCAGTTATTCCATCGAAAATATTATATTCTATTTCTATATCCTCTAATTTTTCTATTAATGCTTGCATCATCGTTGATTTTACAACATGTTTACCTGTAACGATTAATGCTTTCTTCCCGTATGATTTTATATAAGCTTTTGCTTCATCTAATGCTCCCTTGCCAGTAATGATATGGGTTGGTACCGTAAACTGTGCCATCTAATTCACCTACTTTTCTTTACTCATTAGAATAATACTCTTTATATATATTCCTTATCAACTACAGCTAATACTTCATCCATCTTTACTAATTCTTCTTTTAATTGCTCTTCTGTGATAATTAAAGCCGGATTAACAAATAGCATGTTCTCATGGGAATACGTCATGAATCCCTTTTCTTTAAGATTACCAATGATACTTCCCATGACACCGTTTGGATCCTTACCATATTCAACAAGAGGTTCTTTTGTTTCCTTATCTTTTACTAATTCAATTGCTGAGAATAATCCGATATATCTAACATCGCCTACGCATGGATGTTTTTCCTTTAATTCTTCAAGTAATTCGCCAAGAACCTTCCCTACTTCATAGACATGTTGGATTATGTTTGACTCTTTATAATAGTTAAGACATGCAACACCAGCTGCGCATGCAAGTGGATGACCACTGTAGGTTAGTCCACATGATAGCATATGTTCATCAAAATATTCTGCAATTTTAGTACTTACTGCTACTCCACCTAATGGAACATATCCACAATTAACACCTTTTGCAAAACTTACTAGGTCTGGCTTAATATCGAAATTTTCAAATGCAAACATCTTACCAGTTCTTCCGAATCCGGCCATAACTTCATCGCATATCATTATAATGTTGTATTTATCACAAAGTGCTCTAACTCCTGGCATATATCCTTTCGGAGGAATAATAACACCATTGGAACCTGTTATTGTTTCCATTACGATTGCTGCTATGCTATCTGCTCCTTCATATTTGATTTGTTCTTCTAATTTTGCAAGATAGAATTTCGTTGCCGCCTCTTCAGAAGGGAAATCAATCGCTTCACGATATATGTATGGATCAAAGAATTTAACGAATCCCGGAATTCCAGGTTCCAATGGGAATCTTCTAGGTTCTCCAGTAAGATTTCCCGCTCCAAAGGAAGAACCATGATAACTTCTGTATCGACTAAATACCTTATTCTTACCAGTATACATCCTAGCAATTTTAATTGCGTTCTCATTGGCATCTGCTCCTGCGTTGGTGAAGAATACTTTCCCAAAATTATCTGGTAGAAGATCAATAAGCATCTTGGCTAATTCTGCTCTAGGTTCCACTGCATACGAAGGTGCAAGATAACAATATCTATCAACTTGCTCTTTAATCGCATTTGCAATCGCTTGATTACCAAATCCCACATTTAAGTTAACTAATTGAGCTGACATATCTGCATATCGCTTTCCATTGTAATCATACATATAGATGCCTTCTGCTTTTTCAATAGGAACTGGATTAAGCGTCTTTTGTATACTCCATGATTGCAACACATATTTTCTTGATAATTCTTTTACTTCTTCTCCTGTCATATCCATCTCTCCTTTGACTACCTCTGTGCATCAGCACATGTAATTATGTATTTTAGGTGAAAACTATTCAATTATAGTTCCATTATTTGTGCTTCAACACAATTACTATTGTGTTTGATGTATTATTTATATCTCTATTTTGATATTTCTACAATCACAAAAAAGAAGTAATTATCTACTACTTTTGTAGTAATCTACTTTGTGCAAAGTACTACTTCTTATAAAAGTCAATGTTTATAATCTCAAGATTTTCCTTACTTTGAAGCAAAAAAAGACTACCAATAATGGTAGCCTAAAGTAGTATCATAATATTACATCTGTTCAATATTTTTCATATTTTTCTTTATCGCATACATATTACGGTCTGCTCTTCGAACCAAATCTTCTATGTATCGATCCTCGTTGTTATTCCATTTAGCATACCCTATGGCAAAATCCACTTTAATTTCATCAGTACTATTAAGCAATCTATCATTCTCTATCGTTTCCAGCACATTAATTAATTGCATCGTATTAATATCCTCAAGAAATACTACGAACTCATCTCCACCATATCGATAGATCTCACCGAATCCCTTCAATGTTCTTGCAAGAATCATAGCGGTTAATCGGATTAATTCGTCTCCCTTTTCATGCCCTAGTGTATCGTTAACGTTTTTAAGATGATTAACATCTATCAGCAAGCACCAAAGTTTTTCGATTTCTTGTTGCTTTTGGTTAAACAACTGAATCTTCTTATTATAAGCATTTCGATTCTTTACACCAGTGCTCTGATCAATATAAAACTGTTGTTCAACTATATTATTATGAATTTCTATAATTTCATCAATAATTGTTTTCGCATTTACTTGATCTGAATTACATTCTCTGTTCTTCCATTCCAGTTGTATGTTATTCTCAAATGCTAATCTAAACATACAATCATGATAACGCGTAGTCAATTTATCCAAGTGTTTACTTTTTCCCGAGACAATTAATGATACACTACTTTCACTGCTACGATATATACCTTTGTTAAATTCATCTCTGAATGCTTTGTCAACAATCATCATGAAGTGATCCTTCTTGCCTTGATCTACCTCGATTACGAATGCAGTTAAAATTACATTTTCCTTATGATCGAGCATCTTATCCTCTAGTACTTTATAAAAACCATATTGATTTACTAACTTTGTTTGCATATCCACATATTCTCCTGGATCTTCAAGCGACAAGAAGATATTAAATATAACTAATGTATCAAAAAAACCGGATATTAAAACAGTAGGGAATACAAATTGCAAGATACATCTCATCGTTACCAGTACCATAGAGCGAATGATTCCATTTCGCCTATTCTTGTTGATAACTCTCCAATGCTTTATGCATAATACAATCATACATACAATATAGAATATACAACTTACATAATTTATGTTTATTACTGGTCCTAACGAATACTTCGCATCCGAAACCACTACATAATAGATTCCACCAAACACTGAAGTTATCAATGAAATGACAATTGGAAGAAGTAAAAATATCTTAATCTGTATTGGCTTAATCAAAACTCGTATATAGGATATCAAATAATAAAACAGTAGAAACACAAACAAATTATATGTATACAATGAGACCCGATGAGAGATATCTTCTAGCCAGAACGGTATGGTGTCTAGATGATTCACGGTATACTTTGTTATCACATCAAAGACTAAATTAATAACCAGATTACATAGCATACAAATATAAATAACTGTTGTAACCGTGCGCAATTGCTTTTTTCGCACATAATACTCCCCTAATAATAATACAACTATCAAACATATTAGTTGTGATTTATAATCATTCATACTTTCCCCTACCTAATTTTCATTCGTCCTACTATATGTTTCCCTTACATATACTATAACGAAGCTGCATTGGTAAACCCAATCCAACTTCGTTATATTTAATAAGTTCAAGTGCCCCTCAGCACTATGATTTTAGAATATGTATTGTTAGAATGTCAAAAACCCTCTTTATATTTTGAATCGCCAATTTGACGAAGGCAAGTTATTAAAGGGCTTTTGACACCCAAACCATTTACTCAAACTTCACATATAAAAAATTCGCTCAGAGTAGTTAGTTGCTATATTCATAAGGAAAACTATCTGAACACGTCAGCACTACTTATCGAAATCTTCATATGCGAAGTTTGAGTAATTAATATAACATCAATATATCACAACCATATCCATATTACTAGTCCTAATTACCTATTTAATTATCTCTTATCATTATTCTTTCACTAACTTTATCAAATAGTAGATATCCTCTTCTTTCTGCCTCGTCAATTCCTTGGGCACAAGCAGCCTCCATAACTGCTCCCAATCTTGAAAATCCAAATACCTTAGCAGTTTCCCGTATCATATCATTCTTACTTATGCTAATCTGTGAAGCTATAATTTCCTTCATCGCATTAGCTATCTCATACGGTGGTATATCTTCTAGGTTTCTTTTATCTTTCTCTTCATTAGCAACACGATAATCCATATAATCTTCTGGATTTTGATCCATTCTCCAATAATAACTCATATCACCAACTACAGTTTTATTAAGATTACCACCTTGTCTTAATTCTTGCAGAATACTTGCCAAACGGTTCTCTACTCTACTTCCTAAACGGGTAATATTCCAGCCTGAAACAACCTTCTTAGTAAGTAGTTTTTTACTAATAGGTGCTTCATTCTTAATAATATCCATTATTACATTTCGAATCTGTAGCTCGGTACTATCTTGATAGAAATCATCTTGATAACCAAATTCTATCACCTTCGTTGCTTCGTAAGAGCTCGACTTCTCGTGTCCTGAAGTAGCAGCAATTTCTTCTTCTGGTATTTCACTTACAAGACGCTCATTACTACTTTGCCTTCTTGTATTTCTAATTAGTTCCTTTTCAATAGAAGCTTTCACTTTACTTAATACCTTATCTGGATTATCTAACCAATCTAGAATCCATATTGCATGAAGCTTCCAACCAAGATCTGTTAACACTTGTGGTTGTAATAAGTTACGCTCTCTTGCCGTATTCACTTCTCTAGCATTGTCCCCATCTAGTAGTATTCCTAATATATAAGTATTCTCATCCTTAGGATTGATTACACCTATATCTATAGTATACTTAGACCACCCAACATTACATCTTGTTTTATATCCCATATTCTCAATCTGCTTAGCAATGTGTTCAAGTAGAGTGGTATCTTTATATATAATATCTTCCTTATGAACAGAGATTGCACTCTTTCCTGCTCTAGCATAAGTGAGGAACCCCTTTAATCCAGCAACTCCCTCAGCACGTGTTCTTGTTAGATCGATCTGTTCAGGTGTTATCGTAGAATATACCAGCATCTCTTTTCTTGCTCTTGAGATAGCAACATTCAATCTACGATATCCACCATCTCGGTTTAATGGTCCAAAGTTCATAGAAACCTTACCGTCTTTATCTGGTCCATATCCTACAGAGAATAAGATAACATCTCTTTCATCACCTTGCACATTTTCAAGATTCTTAATAAATATAGGCTCCAGTATCTGTTCGTTTATCTTCTCTAATTTCTGATTATCTAGAAATTCTTTTTCTAACAAATCCTCAATTAGATTTTGTTGAGCAGAACTAAATGTTACAACTCCTATACTATCTTTTCTCTTCTTCTCATCAAGGAGACGATTACAGATTTCTTTCACTACTGCCCTTGCTTCCTCCAAGTTTTGTTTCGTTCCACCTTTATCATAAAGTCCATCAATCGGAACCAACTTAACTCTCGAACCCATTTCGTCAGGTGAAGGATAGGTGTATAGACGATGACCATAATATTTGGCATTGCTATAAGCAATCAAGCTCTCATGACGAGAACGATAATGCCATAACAGATGTTTTTGTGGCATAGATAATGCCATACAATCATCTAAAACACTCTCTAAATCCTCTAATTCATAATTCTCTTCGTCATAATACATATTACGGAAAAAACGAGTTGGAGGTAATTGTTTTGGATCACCTACGATTATCGCACTTTCTCCTCTAGCTATCGCACCAACTGCTTCACAAGTTGGCAATTGAGAAGCTTCATCAAACACTACGATATCGAATTTATGAAGTTTTGGATCAAGATACTGAGCAACAGACATCGGGCTCATAAGCATACAAGGGCATAATCTTGAGATTAGATGCTCCGTCTGGTCGAACAACTTACGAATTGACATCATTCTGCCCCCGCTACGAATCGCCTTCTGAAGTATTCCTAGCTCTGAAGAAGCAGCTCCCGTAACAGAAGAATCTGGTATCTTAGAAGACAATTTCGCACCCAACTCTTGCATTGTAAGTTTATCAAACTCTTCTGTAAGTTCCTTATATTTCTTAATCGTATCTTCGAACTGCACACCTTGGAAGTTCTTTAATATAGGCTCTGCTTGAATTGTTCGTTTAATAATTGCTAAATTTAAATTACAAATAAAACTCTCTATTAGTTCCTCTGGGAGTATCTTACCTGATAGGAATTCATCTGCTGCCTTATTAAAACCATAATTTCTTACCTTATTAATCTGTTGCAACAACGCTGACCAATCTCTAAGTTCACCAATATGATTCACCCATATAGAAAGTTCGTCTCTTGTATTCGAAATCCAGTTGTCATCTTGATGGTAACAATCTATCCTAGCCTGATACTGATTAACAAGTTTTACTTCTTTTGTCATGCACAACTGCCAACACTGAAGATAATTCAAGATATCTTTTTGTAAATAATCTTTTTTCGGACTATGTAGTGCAACTAGTTTTCCTGATTTTTGAGTTGCTGTTATTACATCATCTCTATCTAATGCAATCTCCGATAATGCACTACGTAATTGTAAGGTATCTTGTAATGCCTGCGTGAGTACCTCCCAGTTTGTATGTAATCCTTGCCATAGATATGAGAAACTTCCTGTAATTGTAGGGTCAAGATTATTCAAGTAATCGCATAGTTGTAACCGCTTAATAAGTTTGTTGTACCATATAGTAATGGTATGATTATCCACATCAATCGGAGCTTTTGCATACACTCTTAATTCTTTTATTAATCTATTCTTCGTTAGTATTCTTCGAATAAACCACTTTGATCCTACCTCCTTCCACTCTTTAGATGCTTTATTCACGTCATATTGATATACCTCAGCATCAAAAGCCTGACCAATTTCTTTTTCTAGAGATACCAATTCTTTACCACAAGCTACCACATCATATAAGTTCTTTTCTTTTCTATCATTTACCGGCTCTAACATCAGACTATCTAGTTGGTACCTAGCACTGGCTAGACAACTTAGTAACTCTGTAAATGCTTTATAATTCGAATAGTTTTCTGCTATTCGTACGCCAAATACCTCCTCGAAAGAATGGAACATCTCATCTAGCTGTATTAACGCTTCATCGAATTCCTTACATAACTTAGCAAAAGATTCTCGCAGCTCTAGAGAATAATTAGGATTATGATATCGTTTGAATACAGAATCTACTCCTCCTTTACATTCCTCACTTGCTCTCTTACACTGTCTAATTCCCTCTAACCATTCCTCGTACATTCCTTCTTTTAACTTAGATATGCATATGTCGTCGATTGTAAGAACATCTTTATATTGTTTGTATGTCTCATATCTACTAATGGCATCGTATAAAGACATACCATACTCTCGCTTCTTATGAATAGCTTCTATAACTTGATTCTGTTCTTGTCGTAACATATGGACCTGTGTTGCAACTTGATTGTATTCTCCACTCGTTCTCGTCTTTGATACTTGTAAAACTTGATCTAATTGATTCAGTACTTCTTTTTTCTGTGCCTTATTCGAATGAAGTTCTAAACAAAATGCACCAAGTCCTAAGTTTTCTAATCTCTTTTGCACAACTGATAACGCCGCCATCTTCTCCGCTACAAACAACACTGTCTTTCCATGGAATAATGCATCTACAATTATATTGGTAATTGTTTGTGATTTTCCTGTTCCTGGAGGACCATGTAGTACAAAACTCTGTCCCTTACTAGCTGCCCAAATAGCTTCTAATTGAGAAGAATCCGCACGAATCGGAACAGCCAAATCCATTGGAGCAATCTGTTCATCAAATTGTCTTGCCGTTATCATATTCCCTTGTGGTGTCCACTCTAGTTTTCCAGATAGTAAACTGGCAACTAATTTATTCTTCTTCAGTTCATCAGTTCGGCTATGAATATCATTCCATAATATAAACTGATTGAATGAAAATAATCCTAAGAATGCATATTCTTCTACCGCCCAGTTTGACTTATTAGCAATTCCCTTTCTGACTTCACGAAATACATACGATAAGTCCACACCACATTCATCCGTTGGTAACGGATCGAGTCCTGTAATCTCAATATCATAATCCTGTCGTAACAACTCCAATAAGGTTATGTTCATCTGGGTTTCTTCATCTCGAATTCGTATGCCATATGTATGGGCTTGCACTTTTCTAACTAAATCGACAGGTACTAAAACTAACGGAGCATATCTTGCATTCTGACTCTGTTTTGTTTCATACCAACGCAAGAAACCTATCGCTAGATACAACGAGTTTGCACCATTTTCTTCTATTACAGTTCGTGCATGTCTATGAATATTCTTTAAGACACCCTCTAATTCTTCTTCCTCTAGAAACGTTCGTATTCTTCTATGCGTGAATTCCGAAGTAGCAATTGCTTCAATGTATTCCACATCCTTTTGAATTGGATAGACATTCAAATCGTTTCGCATAGTAGCAATTTCTTTGGGCTTACCCATGATCATAAACTGTTCACCACTAGCTATGTAATCCCGTAATTCAAAAAGATTAGCTGTCATCAGTTGCACTGTTGTCTTCGTCTTTCTGAAATTCAATAACGTATTGCGTAAACTTAAATCCAACAATTTTCTTTCCCATAATCTTACTTTTTCCTGTCCACTCGTTTCATCTATAGCTTCCCTCTTATTGTAGTCATATCCTAAGAATTCTTCTGACATGTCAGTATCCTTGCTTGTAATCACGTCAACTGTTACATATTTATCATCCTTTAGAATACGCAAAGGAAGTGGACAAATTCCACTCGCACGACAGCTCTTAATATCTACTGCTACTAGAAACATCTCTGTATTAGAGATGAGTTCTTTCGCATCTTTCTTTGCTTGTATAAAATCTACGCAATGGTCTTTAATAATATCGGTGCACTCTATAAATCGGATACTATCCTTTCCTTCCTCTCTCTTCGTTAGTACAATTAGATCGTCTTCCACACATTCTGCAAATGATTCTTCTTCCAAATGACAGCCAAGAAACGCATGTCCTCTAAGAAAAACTACTACCGGTTGTAAGCCGATTGCCTCTAAACAACTTACATACAGTAAAGTTAATTCCAACGCAGTTCCCTTACCTTCTTCTATCACCATCTGCGGTAGATGCAATCTCTGAACATTCGTTTCGTAGCTTACCTTTGGTACTTCTAACTCTAGCTCAAGGTCCTGCAACGTCTTATAGACGGCTTTCATCTGTTCCTCTACTAGGTCAGAATTTTTCGTTTGATACCCTGTAAAACAATCTGTATTCCCCCATGCCTTTAGATATTTAGTTGCATTTTCAACTATGTCATTCACCTTTGGTTGAAAGGGTGTTACGTAGGCAGCAATCATCTCGGGTAAATAATTAATACCCGTCCATTGATCATAAGCAAGTATTGTGATAGGATAAGTCTTAATCCAGATACAATTCTGCGCTTCTTTTACTTCAATAGTTAATTTTCCTTCTATCTTCTCTGTCAACGAAATCAAGTACTCCATAGAAGGGACAATCCGTATTGGTGATAACTCCACTGGCTCATTAGGCTTCAAACACTTGATAGTAACTTCGTACGGAACTGCGAATTCTGGTTGGAACGAGACCTTGATAGTAAGATCCGTGTATATTTCTTTTGAAGTATTCGCTATCACTAAGCTACTGATAATGGGTATACAATTTTGCTGTAACGCATAATGAATTGTTTCATTTATATGAGTTTCTACCGTAATTTTTCTCAAAGTGATCCCCCTCTTAATGGTATATTGATAATGTTACACCGTTTATACGATTCCATAATTTTACATTTATTCATTATACCATTAATTGGTAATAAAATCTATATAAAGTTCTTGCTAATTATAAAGCATAAAGGATAAAGGAAAGAAGGACTAATTACCATCTAGATAGCTGGTAACTAGTCCTTCTTTCGTACTCCTTTAGCCCTTATTAATAAATTACAACTTATTCCTCTTGTTTATTAATCAAGTTTAATCAACATTCCATTCCCTGATGACAATTTACAAACTATTATACTGTAACCCTTGTACTTCTAAGAAGGATTTTGCTACAGCTTCAACAATTTCATTATATTTACTCTCTAATAAAATATTATCGCTATCATTCGTAATAAATCCAATCTTAATTAGTAATGCAGGCATATTCGTATGATATAATACAGTAGTGCACTTTCTTGATTTAACTCCACGATTTATAAAACCAATTGCTGCAATACTATCGTTAATATCTTTAGCAATCTTATATTTCATACCCTTTTTATTGTAAACCAATGTCTTAACCCCAGAAGTTTTTTTGAATATAGCAGTATTCCTATGAATTGATATAAAGTAATCAGCATTTAAGCGATTTCCTATATTAGCTTTATTAATCGGGCTACTATATATATCTTCTGTTCTTGTATACACAACATCTACTCCATTTGCTTTTAAAATCTTACCGAGTTGTAACGCCAAACGTAGCGTATCATCTTTTTCATATCTTTTACCATTAACTGTACCTGGATCTTCTCCACCATGTCCAGCATCAATACAAACTCTTAACGGCATGCCATCGCTCCAATCATATTTGTCAATTTTCGACATGTTTCCCTATCAGCATATGCTCTTTGTTTGAATTGGTGCATACTTTTTATAAAATATTTAGATTCTTATTCTTTATTACCAGTCTCCTTATATATTTTAGTAATTATGGTTTCCATAGACAGCTCTTTGATTGATATATCTGTAAAAGCATATTGTGAAGATAATTCGTTCATAAACTCACTGATAGATATAACATCGGTATCTACTTCTAATGTGGTCTTTTGATGTGATAATTCACTGATTACAGTTGTCCCTCTAATCTCTATATTCTTGTTTCCATAAACTATTCCCTTCTCCGAATAAGAATCCACAGTCAACTCAACCACTTTCTTATTACCTAGATTTCTTCTAAGGTCGGCAATGGAACCATCAAACACCTTTTCTCCTTTATTAATAATAATTACATCCTTTGCTAATTGCTGTACATCTTCAAGATCATGGGTAGTTAGGATAAAGGTGGTTCCTCTCTCATTCATTTGTTTAATAAATTCTCGTATATTTTGTTTCGCAATTACATCTAATCCAATGGTAGGTTCATCTAGATAAACAATAGGTGGATTATGAAGCATTGCCATAATGAATTCACATTTCATACGTTCACCTAAGGATAATACCCTTGTTGGCCTCATAACCTTATCTTCAAGTTCAAGAATCTCAATTAATGTATGTAGTGTTTCTTCATATTCTTTATCAGGAATTCCATAGATGGCTTTGTTCATTCGAAAGCTATCAAGGGGAGGGATATCAAATATCAATTGGCTCTTTTGTCCAAAAACTGCTCCCATATTCCTCACATAGGAGATACGATCTTTATAAGGACTAAAACCCATAACGTTAATAACTCCTTCTGTGGGATATAAGGTACCCGTCAGCATTTTTATTGTAGTTGATTTACCTGCACCATTTGGTCCTAGTATACCGATGATATCTCCTCTTTTTACTTGAAAGGTCACATCTTTTACTGCATCTACATATACTTTTTCTCTATGAAAGAAACTTTTTACACTAGCTTTAAATCCACTCTCTCTTTTATATGTAGTATACTTTTTACATAAATGTTCTACTGAAATTATATTTTCCACAGCTCGTTCCTTTCTGTTTGTCTTGTAGAATTCGTTGGTCAAATATTCAACCGCCTACTCCTTCATATAGTCGTACCATATAACGATATACCCATATCCCCAACATCAGAAATAGAATACATGGAAAAATGGATACAAGCATCCACCACTCTAGCCTACCTAATAAAGCAGATGCTGGGAAAAAACCAATCATTCCTACTGGTAATATAAATGAAGTCAAATATATAATACTTTTATTAAATATAGTCTGAGGGTAATTCCCAAATTGGCGTACACTTCCATACATTTCAGGAATACGTGAATTTGCCACCCATTTAAATGAAGTTGCTGCCATCAAAAGCTCCATTCCAAGCATAACAAAGAGTCCCATGAGAAATAACAATAAAAATTGTAGCCACATAACTATGGTAGCATTCCCAACATGCACCAAAGAGATGATAAATACAACCATACCACCTGCAACTACACCGAAACTATGAATACCAAAATTAGTTGCTAGTAGGTAAAACATACAGTCTACCGGCTTAATTAACACAGTTTCAAAGGTTCCCTCCCTCACGTGTTCCATAGTATTCCAAACCATTCCTCCAAAAAACATATTAGAGAGTCCTGTGGACATGGTAAATATAGATTGTATTAGCAAAACCTCATACATAGACCAGCCTTCAAAGCTTGCACCTGAGCCATAGATAAGAAGTGTCACTAATGGGAATACAATATTTCCAAGCAAAGTTATTATACTATGTAAAATAAAATTCGCACGGTAGGTAGCTGCTGATGCAATAGAGACTCGCATGGATTCTTTATAAATCATAAGGTATTTTTTCATTTTAATCCTCCATTCTTTCCGTAACCCGCAAACTTTAGGCCATAAGCACAAAGATTTACATAATCTTTATTATTCAAATTAACCTCCTGCGGCAGTAAAACGATATATTGCCCTTCGGTATAGTACTTCACTTAATCCTATGGTAAGCAACAAGATAATTCCCTGAAGTAATACAATCTGAGGAATGCTCATAGAGATACCTGCTAGAGTATAACTACCAGAGAACACCATAGCGGGAACATACGTAGTATATTGAAATGGGAGGAAAAACAATAGTTTCTGAATAAAGTCCGGAAAAAATACAAGGGGAATTAAAGCTCCCGAAAAAACACTGGATAAGGCTTGGAAAACATTTCGGATTCCAGAAGCTTGTACAAGCCAAAAAGCAGATAACCCAATGCAATAATTCACATAGAAATTCATAAAAAATGCAAATAAAATTGATATTATCGTAAATCCCAAATATTTAGGGATCATATCTATCTTAAAGATGAATTGAAAAATAAGAAAGCATGGTAGGAACTCAAACAAGAATCCTAGCACACGATGTCCCAATTTTTGTGATAACGCAAAAAAACGATGATGGATTGGCCTTAGTTGAAAGGTTAAAAACTTTCCTGAATGAACCAACATCTGCAAGTTCCAATCTGCAAAATCCATAGTTAGATAACCGATTAATGCAATTGCTCCATAGTATCGTAACATTTGTTCTAGTTCTAATCCATGTAAAGCAGCACCTTGATTTCCGTATACAGCATTCCAGATAAAATACTGGACTAAAAAATATACTGGTCCTACAAATATTGATACCATGGAGTGGGTGCGATAAGCACTCCACTCCTTATAAGTTACTAAGGCTACCGCTTTGATTACTTCAAAACGATGCTTAATATTGTTCATAAAACTCTCCATTCTATCCCAAGTTTGTTAACACTTAGCTTGATTAGATAATCCCTGACCAGATAATTGATGCTACATTTCGAAGTGCATGTGCATGCCACTGTGACTCATAAAATTGGCAGGTCCAAACAGCAACAAATCTTTCTTCAAAATCAAGCATTAAGGAACAAGCACCAAAACCCTCATGACTAATGACTCCTGGGGTAATTAGCATAGATTCACTACTGCTATTAAATATGTCAGGGCCTAGACCATAAGAACGATAATTGCCTTGTGCTCCCCAACAAAAATCCTGAACCTCTGGTTTAGTATGTATCCTTCTCATAGCTTCAATGGCTTTACGTCCGATGATTCGTTTCCCATTGTAAGAACCGTAATTCAATATCATGTTACCAAACTTACTTAAGTCACGACTGGTAGAATACAGTCCACCACCCGTGGAAGGAATATAATCATCAAAAATATTTTTTTCAAGCTTTCCTTCCTTCATAGCTGCAAACATTTCTTTTGTATGATTAGAACGAATATTGTAACGGTCAAGCTGCTTTACATCAATCGTAAAGGAGGTATCCGTCATATCACAGGGTTTCACAATGTTCTCTTCAATATAGGTGTGGCAATGAACATGACTAATTCTTGTGATAATCTCACCTAGGATCGCAAATCCTACAGAAGAATAGGACCATTCTTTTCCTGGTGAATTCCTTAATCCTTTCTTTAACACAGCTGTAATCCAATCTTTCGGATGGTCTTCGTCTAAAAAATTCCACCAACCTATCTCATATTTATTCTCATGGGCTCCCAAATCTGCACAAAGCCCTGATGTATGAGTTAATATATGTACAATTTGTATCTCATTATAAGGTGGAGTATTGAATTCTTCAAGGATCTCAAAAACGGGCTGATCTAATCGAAGTCGTCCATCTTCTACGAGTTTTAATATTGCTATCGATGTAAACAACTTAGTAATTGAAGCGATTGCAAAAATCGTATCGGGTTCAAACACTCTTGTATCCTCTTCTTCAAATGAAAGGCTTCCCAGCGCATTGTCTACAAAGACTTTTCCTTCATGCGTTAAGCAATAGCTTCCTGATATCAGCTCTTTTTTATCAATCATTTCACTAAAATGGTTATTTAATACTTCAAGTCTTTCTGCTTCGTAACCCGCTTCTTGTGGTGTATAAGGGGTATCCTTAATAACTACATTTCCCATAGATAATCTCCTTCTCTATCTAAATTATTTACTTAAACTTCGCACTTGAAGATCTCTTGGAGTCGCTAACTGCTATATTCAACAAAAAAACCGCTCTCCCTTACCTTCACACGAAGCAGTACTAAGATTTCACATTGCTCAATCAAGTGCTGACGCGTTCAGATAGTTTTTCTTATGAATATACTAATTATCTACTCTAAATATAGTTTTTATGTGCGATGTTTTAGTTATTTGTTTATATCTTTACTCAAGTCCCGACCATATAACAGAAGCAATATTTCTTAAAGGCTCTGGATACCATTCATATCCCTTAAATTGAGAAGACCATACAACAACAAATCGTTCTTTGTAGTCTATTGCTAGGCAACAGGTTCCCCAGCCCTCATGACTAAAGGTTCCTGGTGTAATCAATTGAGATACATCGGATTCACTAAATATATCACAGCCAGCACCAAAGCTTTTATACACTCCATTTGCTCCCCAACAATAGGTTAATACCTCAGAGGAGGTATGTATGCGCCTATAAGATTCCACTGCTTTTCGTCCTAATATATGTCTTCCTTTATATTTCCCATTATTCAAAAGCATAGTTCCGAATTTCATTAAATCACCACTGGTAGATAGTAATCCGTTCCAGGTTCTAGGAATGAGTTTTTCAGGTGTTTGTTGATTCCTGCTATCTGCACGATCAATCCACTCCTTTGCCCAGTCGAATCGTATATTGTAACGTTCTTTATACGTAGAGGAATATTCCCAATGTGTATCGTGCATCTCACAAGGCTTAAGAATATTCTCTGTTATGTAATCGTGGCAGAAATCCCCACTTGTCCTAGTTATGATTTCACCTAACACATTATAGCCTAGAGAGCAATAGGTCCATTCCTTTCCTGGAGCATTTGATACCCCCTTACTTAATAGTGTATGCAACCAATTATCGCTACACATAATATCTTCAACACTCTCATGGTGTTTGTCCTCCTTTGCACCATCATCGCTGTATAGTCCTGAGGTATGAGTTAATAGATGAATCACTTGGATCTGTTGAAAGGGAGGTGTTTGAAACTCCTGAATGATCTCTCCTACAGGTTGGTCTAGTCGGATTCTTCCGTTCTCCACTAATTGCAGAATAGCCACTGCGGTAAACATCTTTGTCACAGAATAGATTCCATATATGGAATCTGGTTGAAATGCTCTCTCATCCCCTTCAATATAAGTAAGCTTACCTAGAGCATTGTTTGCAAATACTTTATTGTCTCTAGCAAGACAATAGCTTCCAGATAGTAATTTATGCTCTTGTATCAATCTTTCAAAGCATTGATTCACAACCTCAAGACGTTCCTCTTGATACAAAGCTTCGTTGGGTGAACAATCCACTTTACCTTTAACTACTTCCATAGATACCTCCTATTTATCGTTAATGATTTTGCATTAGCTTGGCATTATATTGCATTATTTGGTGTTTATTCCTTATTATAACATCTATCGAACGTATTTTCTATATAAAATATCATAAAATTTACATAACACTATATTAAGCACTCTATATTAAGTATCACATCCATTGGAACCAATATGATTTTGAATTAACACAAAAAACCCCTTTTGTCAGACTTATTTTGTCTAACAAAAGGGGTACTTCATTGCGCTCATCAATGTCTATATAATAACAGCTCTATAATTGAATTCTACCTTCTTTTTTCAAATATTCAATAAAACCTTTACATCCTGCTAACACATCGCGATACGTTGCATCAAAGTCATGAGTATACCAAGGATCCGATACCTGAGAAGAAGTTCCCGTAAACTCTAACATAAGATAAATCTTATCCTTATGTCCCAACATACGTTCCATATTTTTGATATTATAATTATCCATACCAATTAAATAATCATATTTATTATAATCCTGTTTTCTTAATTGTACCGCTGTTTTACCTTCACAGGAAATTCCATACTCTTTCAATTTGGATTTCGTCCCATAGTGTACCGAATTTCCAATTTCCTCTGTACTGGTAGCTGCTGATGCAATCTCAAATTGTTCAGATATTCCAAGCTTTTTTACCATATCTTTTAGAACAAATTCTGCCATAGGCGATCTACATATATTGCCGTGGCAGACGAAAAGTACTTTTATCATGTTATTTTAACTCCTTATATCTTCTCAAAGCCTTATAAATACTGGATTTTATAGGTTTATGCAATTTTACTAATGTAACGTTATTTTCTCTTAATCGTATTTTACCATGTTTTTTCGAGTAAACGGGGTAAATTTGGATTAATACCTTCCTTTGCAATGTTACTACAATAGATATGTCTACAAATGTGTGGCGTTAAAGGTGGTAATTACAATGGTTGCTCACGATTATACTTGTTTCTGTCATACTGCATATACTTTTCCCAATGAAGAGCTACCATTGGTTTTCCATTCTTATCAAGATATAGAAATCCACCATAACCGTCAATTATTGGTTCTCGCTTTGGCTTCTTACGGTTCCTCACAACACGCAAGCACGCCTCCTTAATTTCAGCTGTCATTAGGAGCTTTCTTGTACCACTAGTGGTCTTTGTAGATTCAATCACATACTTCATGACTCTTGTTCTCTTAATCTGATGATCTATATTGATAATCTCATTCTCAAAATCCAAGTCTCTGACTGTCAGACCACAAAAACACGGATACGCATTCCTGTGTTAAACAGAATAAGGACACATCAGCCACATGCTTACTTGCAATTTCTTAAGCACATTCACAATAAATCTATAATTAGCCATTGTATTATGCTTTACACCTGATTTAAGCGAAATGTAACACTCTATAAGTGCTAAAACGGTCAGATCACTTCAATTGATTCCCTGCATTTGTGATGATTGTACCTGTCTTCCCTTTTCTCTTAAAGACAGATCCTTGTGTTTTCCTGATGGAGTCTTTAATCTGCCTCTGTAAGTCCCCATCTAGTTTTTCTTTTACCAAGGGCATCATATCGGCATCGTCCGTCCTGGTCTTGCCACTCTCCTTGCAAAAGAACTCTGTCTTTATTATCACACCTCTTTTGGATTCATACTCCTCTACCTCCGAGGGTATGTGACATACAAACAGTATATCATAAGCATTCCCCATCAGGCACCTCCCTTCTCGTAATTTTTTAAACCTTTATAGCTTCCGGCCGATCTATGTATGTTTCAAATTTCACTCTTTTTATTTGAACACGGTTACCATTCCATAAAAGATAATCTGCATATGAATTTTCACTTACCAGCTTACGAAGCTTCCCTTCACCAATACGAAAATGGGATGCTGCTTCTTCAATGGATAAAGCGTACTTTTTACAATATGGAATTTCATAATTACTCAATTAAGCGAAGATTCGTTGTCACAATTAAAGGCTTTTCTAATCTCCATCTTCGATCTATCACACTAAACACAATCCCTCTATCATCGCCCCCTTCTCGACCAATCATTTAAATCATAAAATGATATCTTATTACTCATTAACATATTGATAAGCTCCTCCCTGTCTATTTTGCTCCAAAACATTTCTTTAATGTCTTCTGATAATCTTTCCAAAATTTCCCTCTCTATTCGATTATGAAAGATTTTTTCAAAGTATTCTGCACCTTTTTCACGTGCAATATATGTATACTGTTTGTTTACAACCATTGATACGAGAAGTTGTAGTGCATACATTTCTATGTTTGAATTCTGATAATCAAATAATGATATTTTCTCAACCAAATATTTTGTCATTTCATTTGAACATTGTAAGAAAACTCCCATCTTAGTTTTTACTCCAACTTCTTCGTCTAAACCAGTTATGTATTCTTCTTCATTTTTAGGTATAAATGCAACGCTATACTGATCCAAATTATCATTATTTATTAGATTTACTTTAATCCATTTCTCTTCTCCAGTAATAAATGAAATATCAATTTTTCTTTCATTCCGATTCACTGTAATAGCATTGGCGGTTTTACCCTTTAATGCTACATTATGTAATATGCTACTCATCTCATAATCACATAATAAATTCTGTCCTGTAAAAGTATCACTTTCAGTAATTGTATTTACTAATCCTGTCAATGATATATTACTTTTCGTCTCTTTTAATAAATACTCTGCTGCATTTATCATATTACTCTCAGACATATTTATTCTATCAAGACATTTAAGGTAATTAACAGAAACAAGTTTTCTATTTAAAGCATCCTCAAATAAAATCGTTTCTAAATCGCTAAATACATCTTCGAATATTTCTTTTTTCTCTAATATTGACCCACCAATTCCATTATTCTGTGGATTAACAAGTTGTTTTACCAAAAACTTAATTTCTGATGAAATCCAAGAAAGAGAGCGTCCCTTTTTAATGAATTTCTCGATTTGACTTTCCAAATACTTTTTATATACAGTATATATTATTTTTAAAAGTTGATCTCGCCCCTCATTATCCTCAACCGATGATCTTGCAACATTGGTTTTAACAATCTTGTTATTGTTACTATTCATAATAGCTAAAAATGTATCTCTGCGATAACCCGGTGTATTATCTGCAATCCTTATTCCTTCAAAACACACCCCTATTGGAATTGGTTCGTCTGTACTATATCCAACATTATTTCGTCTATTATATTCAACTAATGAATACTCTTGTAAATATTCTCTATATCTTAAAGCATAAGCAACTGTTATTCCATCAACCTCAACCTCTTTTATAACAATACTACTACCAGCTTCGATAGCTCCCCTTCCAATATAATCTTCCAGAGCCTCTTTGGGTGATGAATAGCCAATTTTGATTGGCTCACTCGTATCTTTTACCAATTTAACATCACAATACGGGAATATAATCCATTTTTTTATATTATATTCTAAATTGTCAGTATTCTCATTATCTCTCAAATGCAATTTGATCATTGTACCATGATTACTAATTAATTTGGGGATTTCATCTTTGGTAACTGATTTTAGCAAATATTTCCCATCTACATTACGGAAAAATACTCTATTTGCTTCTCCATTTTCACTAGAACATGTTAAAATCTCAATGTCATCTGCCACTAAAAAACAAGTTAAAATTCCTATACCAAATCTACTTATCGAAACAAAATCCGGATATTCTTTTTGAAATATTGGGCTACTATATTTTGAGGTTCCAACCTTTAAAAGATAATTTTCAATTTCATAAACCGTCATACCTGTACCATTATCAAAAAATGACAATGAATTTTCTTTGCTATCCCATTTCACAAGTATTTGTCCTCTTGAACTCTCGACTCTATTACCTTTTTCTATTTCATTCTGCAACTTGATTGCATCAAGACCATTTTGTATTAATTCTCTGATCACGACTGAACTGTCATTATATAATGTATGTCCAACCAACATTTGAAGAATGCTATTTTGATCAAGCTCGAATTTAAGAAGATGATTACTAAAATTTTTTGTTTCAATTCCAGAATCATCTACGTCCTTCCATGGAAATAAGTAATCAACTGTCCCTTGCTTCTTAATAGAATTTTGAATAATATCATAACTTGTTCTCAATTCAGTTTTTACATATCGTAAATAATTCATAAGTGCAAAGAATGCTTCTGCTTGATTAGCTGTCTGAAAATATGCTGTTATAGCGATAGCATCACTTTGAATTGATTTATCAATTTCACAATCTTCATTTCTCATTTCTTTTGGCTTTATTGCACGAATTGCCATCTGTTTTTGCCACTCTAAGACACTTATTGGGTCAGATGGACAAAATGCATTGAACTCTATCGTTGGTGTTCTATCCATCGTTATATGTAACAGGTCAGCTGTTCTTAAAACAACTGCAATATATTGCAAATTCACTTTCGCTTGGTCTGATGATTCATAACATTTGTTTGTATTATATATTGAGCAGTCATCCAAATTATTCAAATGATGACTTTCACAAATCATAGCAAGATCTTGGATGAATAAACTATCAATTGATATTGTTAATTTTTGTATTTCAGTTGCGATACTTTGTGTATACTTTAGATTCTCGTCCAATTCTCCTGAAATCCACATTTTTATACGCTTTGCATGATTTTTTCTTATATATTCTTGAAACAAAAAGTTATCAGAATCAGGTAAATCCTTTATTTTAGCAATATAATCTCTTCCAAACTCGCCACTATACGCTCTGTCTTTATATAGCTTAAAATCTGTTTTATCTCGATTATCATATTCATCACTAGTAATCAACATTCCCATATCATGAAAATAAATCGACAAAACAAGCATCATCCATTCTGATGAAGTCATTGCTTCTTTTGTTTTATCTGGTATTAGCCATTCGGCAATATTAAGCATCTCATCAATATGTGAAATATCATGTTTCGTATACTCTGTAAATATACCATAATCCCCTATATGACTTAATAACTTCTCCACTTCCTTCTTGATATGTAATAATTTTGCTCCACTAAAAACACGTAATGTTTCAGCCAATTCTGCCCTTTTTTCTATTTGGGAATCTAATTTTTCAACCATTCTTTCTCTTTACGTCCTTCCTATTATTTATCTATGATTGAGGTCTATTCTTTTTCCTAGTTTAAGCTGTAATTACAATCACAACTAATAAATCCTTAACCAAAATTCTTTTAATTTTGTTTCTACTCCTAGTTCATTTAATGTTTCTTTCTCAGACAACATTAAAAAAATGATTATACCTTATATATAAATATCATTTATTATGTATTCCAAAGGTGCCTCTGCTCCCTTCGACAGATTATTTGTTGATTCGCGAATATATTCAACATTATCTGATTTTATCTTCTTCCTCATTTCCTGGTATACTACCTCAGCTTATCATAACCCATTATAACTAATTGCCATAATATTTTTCCCCTCTCTTTCCCAACTATCAATTAACGACAATTTTATTATACCACTGAATATGCAAATCCACAATTTAGATATGTAAATATTGGATAAGCATTTCCATATATATACTAGCAACGAAATCAGACCTTTTTGTATCTGCTGAGTTGATATTTCCATTTAGGAAATATCCATATTATTTTCAAGCATAAATAACAAACCCTGTCGGTAACATCAAGTCATCACCATCATCCTGGTCATCTTGACATTACCGCCTGGGCTTGTTTGTTCGTAGTCAAGGGAATTTAATGATAAGTCCCCTGCAATCCATTATTCATTTTTATGTCTGTCACATCCCAAAAATCAAATTAACAAATTTCTTTTCCCTTCACCACATAACCCACAAGTGGGTTATTTCTGAGTTATTATATTTTCAACAATCCCTTGTATTTACTGTCTTTCATAAGAATCCTTCAAACCCTGCCGTAGCAAACGAATAATACTTTAATCATATATTTTACTCCTTTAAACACTGTATTGCATACAAATCAAAATAATTTTTCCCGTAATACCATTGAAAGAATTCCGCCATGGCGGTAATAGTCTATATCAACGTCTGAATCAAAGCGTACCCTAGCCATAAATAACTTTTCACTCTTATCTTCTGAGACCGCTTTAACTTGAACTTTCACATGTGGCATGATTGACTCATCGATATTTATTTCAAATGTCTCACTACCAGTCAGTCCCAAACTATCCGCAGAATCTCCATCTAGGAATTCAAGTGGAAGGATTCCCATCATTACTAGGTTCGATCTGTGAATTCTTTCAAAACTTTCTGCTATAACAGCTTTCACACCTAACAGATAAGAACCTTTTGCAGCCCAGTCTCTAGATGATCCCATTCCATAATCCTTTCCAGCCAGAATTACAAGACCAGTGCCATCTTTTTGATATTTTTGTGAAGCGTCATAGATTGACATAATTTCACCAGTTGGCCAGTAGCTGGTGTAACCACCTTCTGTACCTGGAGCAATTATATTTCTGATACGAATATTGGCAAAAGTTCCTCGCATCATAACTTCATGATTTCCTCGTCTGGAACCATAGGTATTGAAGTGGGCAGGCTCTACACCCTGACTAATGAGATATTTTCCTGCTGGAGTGCTTTTGCCAATGGCACCTGCAGGCGAGATGTGGTCTGTAGTAATAGAATCTCCAAACTTACCAAGAACACGTAATTGTTTTAATTCCTTGATTGTGCCAACTTCCTTTGACAGACTCTCAAAAAATGGTGGATTCTGTATATATGTTGATTTTTCATCAAAGTCATACAGAGCACCCTTCTTAGCTTCAATGTCATTCCACATGGAGTTACCTTTATAGACCTGGTCGTATTCCCTTGTAAATACCTGTGGTTTCAACACCTTTCCAATCATCTCATTGATTTCCTCGGCTGAAGGCCAGATGTCTTTTAGATATACTTTCTCTCCCTTCTGGTTCTTCCCGAGGTAATCCTTATCAAAATCAATATCCACTGTTCCTGCCAGCGCATAGGCTACAACTAAGATAGGAGAAGCAAGGTAATTTGCCTTAACAAGTGGATGAATTCGTCCCTCAAAATTTCGATTTCCTGAAAGTACGGAGGTAACCAAAAGATCTTTTTGTGTGATAGCATCTTCTATTTCCCTTAGAAGCGGGCCTGAATTTCCTATACAGGTAGCACATCCATATCCCACTGTTTCAAAACCAAGTTGATCAAGATAGGTCTGAAGCCCTGCATCTACTAGATATTTGGTAACTACCTTAGAGCCAGGAGCTAGAGCAGTTTTTACATGTGCAGGTACACTAAGTCCTTTTTCTAAAGCCTTTTTAGCCAGAAGTCCTGCACCTAGCATGACATATGGGTTAGACGTATTAGTACAGGAGGTAATTGCTGCAATTGCGATGGAGCCTGTTCTTAATGTGCTTTTTCTTCCATCACTAAGTGTAACATAAGCTTCCTTAGTAAACTCCTCTGCTGTCAAACCATGTCCCTGATTTCCCATTGGTGCAGTCACTGATTTTCTAAATTCCTCTTTCATATCTGTTAGAGTGATCAAGTCCTGTGGTCTCTTGGGTCCGGAGAGACTTGGCACTAAAGTAGATAAATCTACAGTCAATATCTTCGAATACTTAGGTCTCTTACAATCCTTAGTATAAAACATAAGGTTTTTTTCCAGATAGGTTCTCACTAGTAATACCTGTTCTTCACTTCTACCTGTCAATCTTAAATAATCTAAGGTAACCTCATCTACTGGGAAAAATCCGCAAGTAGCTCCATACTCTGGAGCCATATTGGCAATGGTTGCTCTATCGGCAAGTGATAGTCCTTCAATTCCCTTTCCGAAATATTCTACGAACTTACCTACGACCCCTTCTTTTCTGAGGATATTAGTAATCTTTAGCGCTAGGTCTGTGGAAGTGGTTCCTTTTGGTAGCTCACCGATTAGTTCTACACCGACAATACTAGGTACTGGGAAATAGGACGGTTGACCAAGCATTCCAGCTTCCGCTTCAATTCCTCCTACTCCCCAACCAAGAACACCAAGTCCATTGATCATGGTAGTATGAGAATCTGTTCCAACTAAGCTGTCAGGAAATAAATATGTCTTATCTCCCTCCACTTTTTGTCTTACTACTTGCGCTAAATATTCCAAATTAACCTGATGAACAATTCCTGTTCCAGGTGGCACTACCGTGAAATTATCAAAGGTTTCCTGAGCCCATTTTAAGAACTCATATCTCTCTTTATTTCTCTTAAATTCCATATCCATATTTGTTTTTAAAGCATCGTCTGTTCCATAGGTGTCAACCTGCACCGAGTGATCTATGATAAGATCCACAGGAACCTCTGGATTGATTTTCTCAACACAGTCAAGACCTCCGATTTCTTTCATTGCATGGCGCATTGCAGCCAAGTCAACGACAGCTGGAACCCCTGTGAAATCCTGCAAAATTACTCTGGCAGGTTTAAATGGTACTTCATCACCTTCGTGCTTTTCACTAGCCCAGTCAGCTAAGATTTCAATGTGTTTTTCTGTAATAGAGTGCCCATCACACTGTCTCAGTGCAGACTCCAAAAGAACTCTAATAGAAAAAGGAAGATGCTCTATATCGCTCCCCTTCTCTTTTAGTGACTCTATGCTGTAGTAGCTATATGTTTGCTCATTTATTTGAAATTCTCTTAATGAATCTTCTTTTACTTTAGTTTTCATAACATACCTCCAATCATAGTACAATTGTTATATTACTAAGTTTATAATGTTAATGTTAACAAGGTCTGGTGATTTGTCAATAGAAAACTGAATGTTGCACCTACAACTGTAAAGTTTTTCTCAATTAATCATGATGCAATGTATAATAAGAATTCATAAAGTGACAAATACCGAAAATTACAATTGCAACTCCGGCCGGTATATTATGAAACCATAAGGCTGCAAAAGAAAAGTACACAACAGGAAACACTGCCAAGGGAGCTGGTATAAAACCAAAATTCTTTCCAAGATAACTTACATCTCGTCCGTTTATGAAATATCTTGCCCACAGATAGTAATACAGCAGTAAGAATACTACCATTCCAATTATGTAAACAGGCTTATTATAATCCATGTTCTTATTCACAATAACAATAAGGAAGATTATGAATAAAACTCTTGATACATTCTCCAATTGCTCCATATAGATACTAGGCGTTGTTTGTTCTATAGTAATATTATTCTTTGGCAGGATTCCATATAGTATACTGGGCAACATAGCTAATACCACAACTAGAAAGCCTCTTATCGAAAAACCCACATGTTCTTGAATTACTCTTATTATTTCTTTCATAGCATACAGTCCTTTCTACGATTCCCGCTTTAATAGATCTTCACACCAAGTTATATATAATCTCTGTTGTCCGATACCTAGGTTTAAGACATCAACTATCTGTCTATGATTCTCATGCAATTCAATACAACTCGTTAACTGTGCATGGTATAGTTCAAAAAACTCCAGTTGCATCTTCGCCTGATCCATAAATATCTCAATATGCTTACGCATTGTAGCCCAATCCTTTTTTTGTGACACATATAATTTCAATAAGAATTCACTTCGTGTTGTATCTTTTTCATTTTCTTCTAATAGCCATGTATAAATCTCTTCTCTTCCTTTGTCTGTAATATGATAGCGGACTTTTTCTCTCTTCGTACCACTCTCTTCCTGCTTTTCTTCAATCATACCCTCTACAAGTAACGACTTCAGTTCTGGATAGATCTGACCATAACTTTCTTGCCAAAAGAAGCGCATTCTTTTATCAATAATCTGTTTCAATTCATAGCCACTTAAATCTTCCTCTTGAAGGAGACCTAATAGAACATATCTTGTTTTCTTCTTCATTGCTTCTCCTTTTAATTATGAATTCACATTATATATCTTTTAGATATATTTTTAATTGAGTCTAACACAATTAACATACGAAATCAATGCCAAAATAAAAATATTTCAGAAAAAGTCATACCATTTAGATATATCAATGGCTTTTTCTATAAATTTGTGCTATACTAGTATTGTAACTGCTATTCAAGTATCTTTTTTGATACCAAAATAGCTTGTTAATTAAGGAAGCATGGTGAGCAAATGTATCAAGTAAATGATGTAATTGTATACGGAAATAATGAAGTATGTAAAATTGAGACTATTGATATTCCCGATTTTATTGAAACGACTGAAAAATACTATTATCTTAGACCTTTAAGTAATCCAGCATCAATTCTATATGTTAAGACTACGAATACGCAAAAACCAATGCGTAATATTCTATCAAAAGAAAATGCGGAAGACCTTTTAAGTGAACTACCTACTATAGAAGCTTTATATAATCAGAATGATAAAGTTCGCGAAAAAGAATTTCGTGATATTATTAGATCTTGTGATTGCAAGCAATTACTACAAATGCTAAAAGGAATACTCCTTGAAAAGAAACAGAAAGAAACCACAGGAAAGAAACTAAGTCTCAATGATGAACAAAATTTTCATAAAGTTGAAAGTTGCTTAGCTAATGAATTTTCTGAAATCTTTCATATATCAGTTGAACAAGCGAAGAAACAAATTAAGCTTGCAATGTAAAAAAAGGTCGCCTAAATGGCGACCATTTTTACATATTCACAACAGTACTGAAATTAAATACTATTAAATTTACAATTCTAAGAGATACTTTCGTACTCCACTTAGCATAATTCCCTTTGTCAACTCTTCTATATCAACCTTATCTATAATCGGTAGCTGCTTTCTTAATTCTTCAAGATGATACCCTTCTTTTAATACTATGAAATTTCCAATGCGCAGTTTTAAAGCTTTTTGAGGGCAATTGTAAAGACACCGCAAACAAAGGTGACATGTATTTTCAAAATGTGGCCTATTACTTTCCATCGTAATATTATCTGCTGGACAACTTCTACTGCATTTGCCACAACCATTGCAAGTGCTATCCACTTTAATATATCTTCCCAATAATCTAGCTGCTGGTTTTTCAATCTCACCCATTCTAGAAAAACATCTATTAAATAGATTGGGTTTGGATCTTAATCTAACACCAAAAGACACATCACGAATAATTTCTTTAACTTTACTTGGTAACACATCTAACAACATAAGCGATATAGGATCTGGAATAGCCACCACCCAATTTGATGGCATAACTATCATCTTCTCATATGTAACTTCATAACCTCGTCTCTCTAACTTTCTGATAGTGCTAATTCTACAAGCTTTATTAGGGAAGACCTCACCACCTCCTGAAACCGATATGGCAGTGGTCTGAATCTTATCTACCAACTCCAAATTATCAATCCATCTATATACAGAATCAGGTGCATTAAATGCGTGAACTGGAAAAAGTATAATAAGTCGGTCAAAGGTTAACTCTTTTATATGTACACCAGTTGTTATAACTTCAAGCTCCGTCAAATGCCCTTGTTCTTTTAATGTATCTGCCATACATTCTGCAACAATTTTTGTTCCCCCAGTTCCTGTATAATAGGCGATTCGATACGTAAATTTTTCTTGTTCCAAAGTCAATTTTCCCCACAATTTTTAATATATTTTTCGTTTAATTATATACCAATTACCTTTTTCTGTAAAGCATTCTCTATCAAGCAAAAAAGCCGCTCTCACGAGCGACCTTTTCTTCTTACATATTCACAAACACCTGCAAATACTAGGTTTTCATAAAGCAACTTTTACCCTTATTTTTCATAGAAAAATTCATAGAAGATAATATTCATTTCCAACGAATGATTATTTTTAACATATATATTTAAATATTTGAGTTACTAGTAGATTTTTCCTAGAATTATGGTAAAATATGTTTGTATATAAAATTTAAGGGAGGTTTTTGTATGAAAACAGCAAGACTAGTTATAGGTATCATTTCAATAGTACTATTTGCATTTGTTTCATTTCAATCATGTGCTGCAGGATTGGGAAATGCAATAGCAGATAACGGAGAAACTTCTGGATCATCAGGTCTACTTATTGCATTTTGCTTTTTAATTGCAGGTATTGTAGGTATCGCTACTAGAAATAAGAAAAAGGGTGGAGCAATTACTGCCGGTTGCTTTTATGCTCTTGGTGGAGTTGTAGGAATTGCAACTAGTAGCTCATTATATGGTGATTTAAAAGTATGGGCAGTATTAAGTTTAATATTTGCAGTAGTATTTATTTTAGGTGGGGTTAAGCAAAAAGACGATGAATTATCTCAATAACCAATACTGTATTTTACATTTATTGTTATTCATTATGAACTAAGTATGAAGCTTACTAGATAATAATTTATTCTTATAGCAAACATTTAGTAGACAAAGCAACAAAAAGGTCGCTCTCACGAGCGACCTTTTCTTCTTCCATATTCACAAACACTTGCAAATACTAGGTTTTCATAAAGCTGAAAAAGGGACTTGAACCCTCGACCCCTTCATTACGAGTGAAGTGCTCTACCAACTGAGCTATTCCAGCAACATATGAATATAATAATACTTTCCCTTCATATTTTCAAGTATTTTTTCTATTTTTTCTAAAAACTCAAAAAATTAAAAAGATTCCCTACAAATGTATTCCATCGGAAATGTAAATATTCTTTCTCTCTTGACTAATGCAGTTTTATCGATAATTAAATCTACAGCCTTACGCGCCAAATTCTCATAATCATGTCCAATTGTTGTTATGGAGGGATATACAACACTAGATAAATTAATGTTATCAAACCCAACAATCTTGATATCCTCTGGCACCGATAGTTTATGCATGTGGCACGCATTCAGTATTCCGACTGCTATGATATCGTTAATACCAATAACTACTTCCGGTCTCACTGGTAGGCTTAATAATTGCTTCATTGCCTTCATACCATATTCTACTGAGAACTCACCATCAATTAGATACTCTTCACGCTCATTAAAGATTCCTTTACGTACAGCTTCTTGGTATAAACTAACTTTTAATTCAGTCGGCATTACGCCGCGCTTTCCTGCTAATAAGGCAACATCTCTATAACCTTCTTTAGCAATTTGATCAAGTAACATCAAAAAGCCTTGTTCTTCATCGCTTTGTACGCAGAAGCAATTAATATCTTGCATGCTCCAATTAATCATCACAATGGGTAAACGATCCTCATATTTCTTAAGTAATTGGTGTAACTGCATTGTTTCGACACTTTCACCACCCATGTAGATAATCCCAGTAACTTGTCTCTCAACTAATGTTTGAAGATACATAGCATAGTTATCAGAATCCCCCCTAGTATTACATATCATCATGGTGTATCCATTCATAAGCGCATACTTCTCTGCTTCTAATAAAACAGTAGAATAATACGGGTTTGTAATATCCGGTAGTATACACCCAATAAGCTTTGTTTCATTCTTGAACAAACTTCTAGCTACTTCATTTGGTTTGAAGTCATACTTGTCAATAATACTTTGAATCTTATACCTCGTGTTTTCCGCAACCTTGTCATTGTTATTAAGAACACGTGATACGGTAGCAACTGATACTCCCGCCTCAGCTGCAATATCATATACTGTTAAATTTCTACGCATTTTTCACACTCTCGAAAACGCAAATATCCCCCTGATAGCTTCCTTACAATATGTAGTATGCTAGATATCCGTTTATCTGCAACCCTTTCTATAATATGAAAACTCACCTATCCTTATTTTACTAAGAATAGGTGAGTTTTTCAACAAAGATTAACACGATCCACTATATTTTTTCTCAAAATAACCTAATATTTTATATAATAAAGCTGCTACGATGCAAAGAATTACAATACTCATGATAACGTAGTCTAGTTTGAAAACTTGACTACCATATATAATTAGATATCCAAGGCCAGCCTTAGCAGCTAAGAATTCTCCAATAATAACTCCGACTAATGACAAACCAATATTTACTTTCATAACACTTATAATTGACGGAATATTACTTGGTATAACAACTCGGAACAAAATATCCTTCTTCGTTCCTCCTAGTGTCCGAATTAATTTAATCTTATCCTCTTCCACTTCTTTAAAATCAGTATATAAGGTTATAATACTACCAAATACAGCTACAGATATTGCAGCAATAATTATTGTCTTCATATTATTACCCAACCAAACAATAAACACTGGAGCTAATGCTGATTTAGGTAAACTATTGAGAATAACGAGATATGGCTCTAATACTTTGGAAACACTATCATTCCACCAAAGTATAATCGCTATTAAGAGACCTAATATGATAACTAATGCAAAACTAATAAATGTTTCCAACAAAGTTATTCCTATATGCCGAAATAAACTTCCATCTGCCCCCATCGTATAGATACATTTGATAATACGACTAGGGCTACTGAATACAAATGGGTCTATAATACCGACCCTGGTAGCTGACTCCCACACACCAAGGAATATAACTAGTATTAAGATTTGGGCCAAACGAACTCGTTTCATTTTCGTAATATATGCTGACACATATGCACGCTGTGCAGAGGATACCATATCGGAGCTTTTTTTGTAACTACGCTCTAAGCTTCGTAATGTCCTCATGCTGATTCAACTCCTTCCATATTAAGTTGAAGTAGTCTTTAAACTGAGGTGCACTTCTTGCCGCAAAAGGTGTTCTCTCCCCTTCCACAGTTAACTTAACATCTATAATTGTTTTCACCGTAGCTGGTCTATCTGTTAAGACAATAATTCGATCAGCCATACTTACTGCTTCTGCTATGTCGTGTGTAATCAATACTGCTGTTTTCTTTTCTTTACGGATAATACCCCAGATATCGTCGGAAACTTCAAGACGTGTTTGGTAATCCAGTGCCGAGAATGGTTCATCAAGTAATAAGATATCTGGTTCCAATAATAAGGTACGGATTAATGCAGCACGTTGTCTCATTCCTCCTGATAATTGCGATGGTTTTGAGTCGCGAAAAGTGATTAATCCATACGTATCTAACATCTTATTAATAATTACATAGCTTTCTTCTGTTAACTTATGCTGAATCTCAAGACCTAGAGTTAGGTTTTTTAAAGTGGATCTCCACTCAAGTAAATGATCTTTTTGCAGCATATATCCAATGTTCTTTCCTGAAGTCTTGGCTTCTTTTCCATTTATATAGATATTTCCACTACTCGGAGTAATAAGTCCAGCAATTAGCGATAGCATTGTTGATTTTCCACAACCACTTGGTCCAACAATCGCTACAAATTCACCCTCAGAAACGGAAAAATTAACATCCGTTAATGCTGTTGTCTCACCCGACAGTGTGTGGTAAGAATAACTTAAGTTCTCTATTTTTAGTAGTTCCCTCATATTTGACCTCCTGTCTATCAGGTGGATACCTACGTTCATATTGTATTATATGTAGCCAAATAATTTGGGTTACCTTATTAAGTGGGCAATCTTTCTATCTTTGACATATCGCTTGATTCACTTACTAATTGTTTTCTTTCATTCCTTTCATCTCTTTTAAAATCGGTGATACATCATATAAATTAACAATTTGATTACCGTATGTACTATACACTGGTGTTGCATTATTCGTATCCACAAGTACATAACTCTTTTCTAGATATCCGTTGACCATATCAACGAATTCAGATACCTCATCGAAATCTGATTCCTTTGGATTATATATATCAAATTCCATATTCTTTTTTAAAAGATCTTTCTCTTTACCGTCTTCAGCCAATGAGAATATGCGTATGTTAAAATTTGCAATATCCTGATAGATTGTAGGTTGCCAGATAACCAGATATTCATTCTTTCCATCGTTATAGATGTAAATACCATTCCACCCTACGTGAACTGTATCAGCATGCCCCGTCCAAAGCAGTTCACCGGAACTGCCAGAATATACAGTAACAGTTTTTTCCTCACCAGTCTCAGGGTAATTAATGACATAGGTCAGATCCATAACTATCTTTTCATTTATTCCATCATGAGTAAGATCCGCATACCAAATAATTGGTTCCTCTAGCTTCACATCAGAATCCATTGAATCCTTCTTTAACACTTCAAGATCTACCAGAAACTGAGAATTATTTCCCGTTTTGCTTACATTAAATGTTGAAGTATTATTGTTGCAGCCAGTGAGGTAGATAGGCAATATAATTAATACTAAAATAATTGAAATATTCTTTAATCGAACCATAAATTCGGACCCTTTCTTTGTTTAGCATTTATTTACATTTTATACTATAATTTTATTATTTACTACCAGTAATTGCAAGTAATAACTGGTGTTCTGACATATTGTTGGGATAAAAATAGACCTAAGACAGGACTTGGCTTTCCTATCTAGGTCTATTTGTTAATATATTCATAATTTTTTCTATTATGTCAAAGAGTCTAATTCGTTTTACTTCAATAATATTGAGAAGTGTAAAAACTACTTTTCAATTAATAACTAACAATAATCCCACCGTCATTAGCATATAACGAACTGATTCCTGAGGTGTCACAGATAAAGAAATCTTTGAATGGTACACGTTTCATGATTTCATCTTTAACAAAGACTGCTCTCTCATAATTATTGCAATGTGCGATTGCAAGTGTGCGATTTGCGATATTGGTTGCATCTTTCTTGATTAAGTCTGCCATTAATAATAAAGTCTTATTAATACCCCTTGCTTGATCAACTTTCTCAATTGATCCATCTTCCGTGCCTCGCATTACTGGTTTAATATTAAGTGCACTAGCTAGAATCGCTTTAATATTACTAAGTCGTCCGTTTTTTCTCAATGTTTCTAAGGATTCTAATACAAACTTTGTACTCATATTATCGCGAAATTCGCTCGTTTCACGAACCACTTCTTCGAAACTCTTGCCTTCTTCTTCTAATTGTTTCGCTTTTAGAGCTATTAAAGTTTGTCCAACAGAAGCTGATCTGGAATCGAATATTTCAATTTGCTTATCCGGATTTTCTTCAAGATATAAACGTTTTGCTAACATAGCACTATCATAGGAACCGCTTAATTTTGAAGATAATGTAACAACGTAAACATGATCTTCAGGGCCATCAAAGGCTTTCATATATGCATCTGGTGAAGGACAAGAAGATTTTGGACAATTTGGGCTTTCTGACATTCTTTTTAGAAAATCTTTCTGGTCAAATGATTCATCATCTGTAATTAAATATCCATCTATATCAATACATAAAGGCACTATTTGAATATTGCTGTCTTTTTTTAATTCTTCTGTTAAGTCTGTACAACTATCACCAATAATTTTATAACTCATCGTCGTTCCTCCTAAATACAGTAACCAAATACACAACAATCTAAAGTAATATCATACTTTATTATGTAGTTTTAATTACTATATATAATAGCATATATTCTTATATTGGTCAATCAAAACTATATTATAATAAGAACATTCTATGTAACTTTTCAGTTAGCATTCTATAATATAGAATACCCCATAAAGTATTATTTTAAACATACCTTACGGGGTACCATATCTTTTATATTCGGGCTAAATTATTTTGCCATCTTTAACATGATTTCATTACTTCTACTAATGAATTTTGTCATAGCTTCTGCTTCTAATGGTTTATGGCTTAATAAAGCTAAATCATATAACTGTTCACAGAAGATTGATACATCCTCATCTTTGTGTTCGAAGATATATTGCACTAACTTATTGTTTGCATTAAGAACTAATGTCTCACTTGAACCGAACATACCAGGGTCCATTCCATACATGTTGTACATCTTCATCATGTCTTGCATTCTACGGCTCTCTTCTGAAAGAGTTACCATAGAAGAAACATTTTCATTCTTTAACTTCTCAACTTTAACTTCAAGTTTTTCTTTGTTAAGGACTTTTCTGAATAACTCTGTAAGAGCATCTGTCTTTTCCTTTAACTTATCAGCTTCTTCACCTTCTGCTACTTCTTCTTTGAAACTATCAGTAAGATCAGCATCAATTCTTTGGAAATGAAGTTTATCATCTTGTTGTTCTAATTGAGAGATGAATGGTTGATCAATGTTGTGAGTTAATACAAGCGCATCGATTCCAGCTTCTTTGAACATATTAATGTATTGACTTTGTTGTTGTAAGTCAGTTGCATAATAGATCTTATCATTTGCTTTTTCTTTGTTTGCTTCTGCATAGTCTGGCAATGTAATATATTTACCTTCTAAGTTCTTGAAGATGATAAAATCTTTCATCTTATCACGGAATTTTTCATCTTTTAAGCAACCATATTTGATGAATGGGCTAATATCATCCCAGTATTTTTCATAAGATTCTTTTTCAACTTTGTACATGCCAGAAAGTTTATCAGCAACTTTCTTAGTGATGTACTCAGAGATTTTCTTAACAAATCCATCGTTTTGTAATGCACTTCTTGATACGTTAAGTGGTAGATCTGGACAATCAATAACACCTTTTAATAACATTAGGAACTCTGGAATAACTTCTTTGATGTTATCTGCGATGAATACTTGGTTATTATATAGTTTGATTGTACCTTCAACTGAATCATATTCTGTATTAATTTTAGGGAAATATAAAATTCCCTTTAAGTTAAATGGATAATCCATGTTTAAGTGAATCCAGAATAATGGTTCTTTGAAATCATGGAATACATTGCGGTAGAATTCTTTATACTCTTCTTCTGAACAATCATTTGGGTGTTTTGTCCATAATGGAGTTGGGTTGTTAATAGGTTTTGGTTCTTTATCCTCTACCTTTTCTTCCTCATTTGCTTCTGTATCATCTGCATCAGAATTTTCTACTGCATTACCATCTGCATCTACTTCAGCGTCGATAATTTCTTCTTTTTCTTCTTCCTTTTTCTCTTCAATAGGGGCATCTGCGTTAGTGAAATAGATCTCTACTGGCATGAAGGAACAGTATTTCTGAATTACTTCTTTCGCACGATATTCGTTAGAGAATTCATAGCTATCTTCATTTAAGTAAAGTGTGATTTCAGTACCTCTTGTCTCTTTATCACCTTCCGACATCTCGAATTCAGTACCACCCTCAGATTCCCAATGAACACTTGTTGAACCTGGCTTATATGATAGTGTATCAATCGTAACTCTGTCTGCTACCATGAATGCAGAATAGAACCCTAAACCAAAGTGTCCGATGATTTGTTCTTCGTTTGTTTTATCTTTATATTGTGCTAAGAATGCTTCTGCACCAGAGAATGCGATTTGATTAATGTATTGTTTTACCTCATCAACAGTCATACCAATACCATTATCAATAATCTTAATTGTTTTGTTTTCCGGACTAACGATTACGTCAAGACGATACTTTTCACCATCTACTTCTTCGTATTCACCCATTATGGATAATTTTTTTAATTTTGTGATTGCATCACAACCATTTGATATTAACTCTCTATAGAAGATGTCATGGTCAGAATACAACCATTTTTTAATGATTGGAAATATATTTTCTGAATTAATTGATAAGCTTCCTTGTTCTCTACTCATTACAATCTCTCCTTTGATTATTTTCAAAATAATAATGACTCTATGTCACTTACTGATACTAATATTAATACGAGTGAAATCAAAAGTCAAGAAAAAATTAGCACTCATCTTAAGCGAGTGCTAATAAGTACGTTTTTTAACAATTATTGCTTTCTTTAAACTTCTTCAAACACAATTTCAAAATGTTTCAAGAAGCGCTTCATATTGCTATCCCATTCCTGCTCTACCGTTTTATCCATTGTAAATACCTTCATGGATACCCCTGTGACTAGATGTAAACTTCCATTCTCATAACGGATATTAAGATAAAGAGAACCCACTTGAGACAATTCAAAATTCGGTAAAGCCTTCTCAATTATCTTCTTCGTGTTTGCTGGTGATAGGATAAGTACAATTTTAAACATAGCTGGTACTTTCTTTCCCTTCATAAGAGAAAAAGCAATGGGTTTAATTTCAGCCCAAGTAGAATACTGTCGCTCTTCTAGAGCTTCCTTTTCTTCCTCGTCATACCAACCGCTATTCAATTTACCATTAATTTTAAATTGATTATAGGTAGTAATTTCTAATTCTGATAATAAAAAATTATCAAAGACAGTCTGAATCAACAGATGATTCATGAATGATTTCACGTCTACTACATGTAAAGAGATCATAATCTTCCCCTTTTACTAATAACTTGTTTTTTATAATAAAACTTCGTATAATGTAACCTATAGCTCTAGAACTTCGTTCCTAGTAGAACCAGCTCTAGAACTTCGTTCTTTCGCTAACTTATAGGGTAAAATCAAATGCCGCTTCGCGTCGCTTGATTTTCTTCCTATAAGTTATATTATAACACAGAGTAGCTTTTCACAAAACATAAATATAAATTATGAAAAGAGAAAACCAAGAATTATGGAGGATACAAATATGGATTTTGAAAAAGATGCATTAGAATTAATGGAATTCATTGAAACAGCAACTTCACCATTTCATGTAGTAGCTAAGAGCGCAACAATACTTCAAGAAAATGGTTTTACTGAATTAGATATGAAACAACCATGGGCATTACAACAAGGAGGGAATTACTATACAATTCCTTATCCATCAACTTTATTTGCTTTCAGTATTGGCAAAGATACATCAGATTCTTCTGATTTTAGAATTGTAGCTACACATACTGACCACCCATGCTTAATGATTAAACCACTTGCAGATATGTCAAGCAATGGATATAGAAAGATAAATACGGAAATCTACGGCGGTCCTATCCTAAACACGTGGCTTGATCGTCCTCTATCAATAGCAGGACGCGTAGCAATTACAAGTAACAAGGTCTTTGAACCAGAGATGCGTTTTATTGATATAAGAAGACCTGTTCTTACTATTCCAAACTTAGCAATTCATATGAACCGTGAAGTAAACAAAGGTGTAGAACTAAACCGCCAAACCGATATGATTCCTATCATTGGTCTAGTTAACGATAATCTTAATAAAGATGGATATTTTATGAAATTCTTAGCAGGAGAACTTGGTGTTGACGCAGATAAGATCCTTGATTTTGAATTATATATCTATAATTCAGAAAAAGGACAATTAGTTGGTGCTGAAGAAGAATTCATCTCTTGTCCACGTCTTGATAATCTTACTTCTACTTATGGCGCCCTTCGTGCCATTACGAATAAAAACCGTCATGACGGCATTAATGTTATTGCCTTATTTGATAATGAAGAAGTTGGAAGCAAGACTAAACAAGGTGCGGATTCCACACTAATGACCATGTTATTAGAAAAGATCTTTGAAGGTCTTGGATTCTCACATACGCGTGAAGCGATTATGCGTAGTATGCACTTATCCGTTGATGTGGCACATGCCATTCACCCAAATCATTCAGAAAAAAGCGATCCAACTACATTCGCTAAGTTAAACGAAGGTGTTGTTATCAAGATTAATAACAATCAAAAATACGCGACTGATTCAAAGGCTATTGCCACTCTTCAACAATTATGCGAATCTGGAAGTGTGAAATACCAAAAATACGTAAACCGTTCTGATATTGCAGGGGGTGGTACTCTCGGTTCTTTAGTATCATCACAGATTCCTATGTTAACAGTTGACCTTGGTATTCCAATGCTAGCAATGCATTCTGCAAGAGAATTAATGGGCGTTAAGGATCAAACGTATATGAATCAATTACTTCATACCTTCTTTACCGCTAAGTAATTAAACAGGCTGATAGCTAAACTTGGTAATCTGTCTCGTATAAATCGTAAAAATCCGTTCATAATATATATATTAAGCAATAGCCAATTGTGAAAGGAGATTTACCATGAGAGCAAGCAGTAAAGCATATGAAGATGTAGCCTGTCATTGTAGTGAATACTTACCAGTTCAAAAAGATAATGTTTCTAATTGTAGTAATTGTGATAAGAAATCTTGTGTTACTTGCCGTCACTTTGATACGGATAAGAGTTTCTGCAAGATTGATTTATATGACCGTATCGTAAGAAATCATCATATTGATGAAGAAGAATAGATTTGTGTGACTCACACACACCAATAAAAAACAATCTTCGTAAGTTAAATGCCATTTGATGGATTTATATCCGTCACCGGCACACACCTTGCGAAGATTGTTTTTTACATTTCATTCATTGCATTTAAAGGCAAAAACAAGATTACCCTTACTTCCAACTGTTTATTCAGCTTACTGTTCGATTGTTAATGTAAAAGTTAATGTGACAACTATTCGTTATGAATATAAATAACAGTCACGACTACGATTTACTTTGCCATCTCATATTAATTCCTTAGTTTATTAAATCAACGACGACATTACATATAGAATCAACATGTGGGCTGGATAGAACACATAGAAAACATAACGCATACTTGGTCCCTTTTTTCCATTATAGAGATATATCGGAATTAGCGCCAAAAGGGAATACAACTGAAAGGTATTTCCTAAGTATAAGGTTACAATACATATTGAAATTGCTATCTGTATTATATTTCCACGACCTACATAGAATGCAATGATTATTAAGATTCCTAACATACTATAATCCGTACTTAAAAACCAAGCAGTTGTCATTGCAAGAATAATTACTGCAAATTGTAATACTAATGCTTTAATATATGAGGTCGAAAAACGTTTTTTTATCTCATCAATTGCATAAATAGTAATAAGACCTAATGCCAACGTAAAGAAGACATTTTGATGTTGCCAGTAAAAAGGTTTTTGATAGAAACATAAATCAAATGGTATCTCTGAAACAAGCGCAAATCCTGCTAATCTGATCATATATTTCTTCACATCTCTTGTATGATAATATCCTTCAACAATTAAAAAACAAAAGATTGGGAACGCAATTCTTCCAAAACCTCTCATTAGTAAATATGGCATATTTATAGGTGATAAAAATACTGCTGCAATATGATCTAGTGACATGGCTAGTATTGCTAGTATTTTTAATGCGAAAACGCTCACTTTTCTCCTCCTTTACTATCTTCCTAAGAAATTGTAAAACTCATTGTAATTCCTATAGACACACAAATGTGTTTTATGTCTGTCGTTACTATTTGCCGAATTGTGTTAACGTCACATACAATGCTTTTATGTATGAGTAAGTAACACAATTTCAAACCAAATGTAGTAGACAGCCTTAAAAGGCAGGTGTATTTTAGGAATGGAGAAGAGTTTCACAATTTCTATCCACACTTTTTAATACAACAATTGACCTTGGTGCAACAAAAACTGCGCGATTATTCAGACGCATATTCTTCTCATTGGTTGGTGCCGTATTGATATAGACTTCCCATCGTTGTCCCATCGGTAATTGTGGTAAATCGAACTCATGATTCTCCCAATGCATGTTGTATGCTACATAAAAATAGGAATTCAACTTGTTCTCTTCTTTTGATCCGTACTGACCGCAGTACATAACACCAAACATACGACTATAGTATGAAAAGTCAGGGTACCACGCTTTCGTTCCATGATAAGACATGTCTGGACAACCCATGGATTGATAATCCATCATACGGTATTCATTCTCTCTACCAAATACCCCTTGTCTCTTACGAACACTAATCAACTCCTTAACAAAGCATTCGATATCTTCATTCTGCACCCTATTATTCCAATTAATCCAAGAGATAGCGTTATCCTGACAATACGCATTGTTATTGCCTTCTTGTGAGTTACCAAACTCATCTCCCATCATAATCATTGGAGTTCCCTGACTTAACAGTAACATTACTAAAGCATTTCTTATCTGTTGTCTACGAAGTTCTTTTATCTTCTTCTTACCAGTTTTACCTTCGGTCCCACAGTTCCAACTATAATTGTAATCCGTTCCGTCCTTGTTGTCTTCTCCATTCGCATAATTATGTTTCACATCATAACAAACAAGATCCATTAATGTAAAACCGTTATTATTCGTTATATAATTAATTACTGCATAATCAGCTGGATTTCTTCTTATACGATAAGCAAATGCATTCACTTGTTCCTCATCACTCTTTAAATATCTTCTTGCATCTATTAAGAACCCGTCATTGTATTCAGCTAGATTACGATATGATTTGCAATTTGTATCTGTAAAGTTATGATTTGTTTCCCATGATGTTGCTAAGAATTTAGTACGTGATAAAACAGGGTCTGAAGATAGTATTTTCGTAGATACTACATTATTATTCACGCTAAACCCATCGATATGATACGTAAAATACCAATAATGTAAACAATCAAGAATCGACTGTTGCGTCATATCCGGCGTGAAATTAAACTCCATTAACACTTCAATTCCAGCATCATGTAACTCCCTAATCATTGTCTTTAATTCTTCCACTACATTAGTTGGCTCATATGCATACGAGGCCTTTGGTGCAAAATAATAAGTATTCTTGCCATATCCCCAATAATTGATTCTATACGGAATTCGAATCTTATCCTCTTGCTTACTATCCCTCACATACACCTCCCGTAACATCGTCTCACGATAAGTATCCTCATCTTTTGCAATATTGATAAACTCGTAATCTTTTTCTTCCTTCTTATCTTGTGTACCTGGAGAACGCATATAATTTTCTTCGATCAGTATCTCGTCAAACTCAACGATTGGCATCAGTAAAACCGCGTTAATTCCAAGTTCTTTCAGATATGGAATCTTCTCGACGACCCCTCTAAATGTACCTGCAAATTTTCCAGTTTTAGAGGAAGTGTGTTTGGTGAATCCCCTAACATGCATCTTATAGATTATTAGATCTTTATATGGAATCTCAAGGGGCATATCTTCCTTCCAATCAAATGCTTGAAAAGCAAAACCACCTCGTAACGAGTAAGGATCAAAATAATGATTATGCTTTCCCCATTTTTCTCTTCCAGTAATAACCTTAGCATATGGATCAACAATAACCTGTCCGTCTATCTCATACACATATTCATACTCTTCATATGGTAGGTTTTCTATAATTATAGAATAGACATTTCCAGTACGATAATCCGCTGGAATTGGAACATATTGATTTTTCTTATTATTTTTCTTGTGCAGTAACACAAGTTTACATACTTCACAATTTTGTGCTACTATTGAAAAATTAATCGACTCATTCTCTTTTGTTGCTCCTAGTGGTAATGGAGTTCCTTTTCTAAACCTTAATTGATTCATATTTCGTCTCCTTACTGTCACTATTGTTTTCAGTTATTGTTTACTTGCTTTCTTCAATTTTCTGTGCGAGCTCCGTTAGATACATCCATCGTTCCATCTTAACCTCTAGTTGTTTCTCCCTCTCTTCTTTTTCCTTCATTAATTCATTCAATTTCCCATAATTAGATGCATTGCTCACCATGTCCGCTTCTAGTTTTTCAATGTTAGCCTCTAACTTAGCAATATCATCATCGATTGTGTCATATTCTTTCTGCTCACTATAAGTGAACTTTAATTGACTAGATCGATCTTTTTGATAACTCTTTTTCTCTTCTTTTGGCTTCTCTGGTTTTTTCTCCTCTGGAACATCATCGCCCTTTGTTAGCATATAGTCGCTATATCCGCCCTCAAATTGTTTAACCAACCCATCCCCTTCAAAGGCAAAGATACGATTAACCATACGATCTAAGAAATAACGATCATGGGATACAGTTACTACGATCCCTGGAAATGTATCTAGATAATGCTCAAGTATAGTTAACGTTTGAATATCCAAATCATTAGTAGGCTCATCTAGAAATAAAACATTAGGCGCACCCATTAATACATATAATAAGTAAAGACGGCGTTTCTCTCCACCTGATAACTTACCTATTAGCGAATACTGCATAGCACCTGTGAACAAGAATTTTTCTAACATCTGAGAAGCAGTGATGCTTCCTTCACTAGTAGCAATATACTCAGCAACGCTCTTAACGTAGTCAATCACCTTGATGTTTGGATCCATCTCTTCATTCTCTTGTGAGAAATAACCGATTTTAACCGTTTCACCAATCTCTACATACCCAGAGTCTGGTTCAACAATACCATTGATTACTTTTAATAAAGTAGATTTACCGCAACCATTCTTACCAATAATACCAATTCGGTCATTCTTAAGTAATATATAAGTGAAATCGCGGAATAAAACCTTCTCCCCATAAGATTTTGATACCTCATGTAATTCAATCGTCTTCTTACCTAATCTAGAAGCCACTGAATTCATCTCAACAGACGCTGCTTCTTTTGGCTTTTCTCTATCGCGTAATTGTTCAAAACGTTCAATATGAGCTTTTTGTTTTGTGGACCTTGCTCTAGCACCACGCATCATCCATTCAAGATCCTGTCGGTACAAACTCTTATTCTTTCGTTCAGTAGCAAGTTCCATCTCTTCTCTTTGCGCTTTTAGCTCTAGAAAACTTGAATACCCACCTGCGTAACTGTAGATGTTTCCATTGTCAATCTCTACAATGCGGTTTGTTACCTTATCTAAAAAATATCTATCGTGCGTAACCATGACAATCACACCACGGTATTGATTGAGATATTTCTCAAGCCACTCTGCCATATCATTGTCTAAATGGTTCGTAGGTTCATCTAATACTAGAATATCTGCAGGGTTCAGAATTGCTCTTACAAGTGCAAGACGTTTTCTTTGTCCACCTGACAATACATCAACTCTTCCGTCGTAGTCACGAATCCCCAATTTATCTAGCATTGACTTGGCATCTGCTTCTTTGTTCCAATCTTTCTCATGAGAATCCTGATCCTGAAGCATAACATTCTCAAGAATATTCTTAGCAAAATCAAATTCCGGTTGCTGAGCTAGATATTCAACCTTAATATTTCTGCCAGTAGTAACCTCACCTTCGTCTGCTTCTTCGATACCTGCAATGATCTTCAATAAGGTAGATTTCCCAGTACCATTGACACCAATAACACCAATCTTATCTCCTTCTTGGATTCCTAGAGAGATTTCTTTAAACAATACTTTATCTGTATACCCTTTTGTAACTTTATCTATTGTTAACAAATTCATGTAATTACTCACTTTCACTTTACTTTTTATCAACCAATTTCGCGATTTAATATGGGTTCATTTACGAGTAATCGGTCTAATTTCACTATTTTCTATTATAGCTTATGGGATAAGTTGTTACAATCCCCAAAATAGGTAGCATTCCACCTACTTTTTCCACTTTGCTTTCCCTATATTAAACAAAAAACACTTGCAAAATGCCAAATTTACGGTAAAATAGAGTCTGAGACTAAATATTCATTTTAATACTAGTCAACGAGTCAGTTAAAACTGATACGAGATGTATATAAAAACTAGTAAGAACACATAGAAAGGTTTTTAAATTATGATACAAGCATGTAATGTTACACTAAGATTAGGTAAACGTGCTCTTTTTGAAGAGGTTAATATTAAGTTTACCGAAGGAAATTGTTATGGATTAATTGGTGCCAACGGTGCTGGTAAATCTACTTTCCTCAAAATACTTTCAGGACAAATTGAACCTACACAAGGTGATATCGTAATTACTCCAGGACAAAGATTGTCATTCTTACAACAGGACCACTTCAAATACGATGAATTCGATGTTTTAAGTACTGTTATTATGGGTAACAAAAGATTATACGATATCATGAAAGAAAAAGATGAAATCTATGCAAAAGAAGATTTTACTGAGGAAGACGGTATCAAAGCTAGTGAATTAGAAGGTGAATTTGCTACACTTAATGGTTGGGAAGCGGAATCTGATGCTTCTACTTTGTTAAATGGTTTAGGTATTGATAACGACTTACACTACAAATTAATGTCAGAATTAACTGGTAGTGAGAAAGTCAAAGTATTACTTGCTCAAGCATTATTTGGTAACCCAGATATTCTATTACTAGATGAGCCTACTAACCACCTTGACCTTGATGCAATTCGTTGGTTAGAAGAATTCTTAATTAACTTTGAAAACACTGTAATCGTTGTATCCCATGACCGTTACTTCTTGAACAAAGTCTGTACACATACTGCTGATATTGACTATGCTAAAATCCAATTATATGCAGGTAATTATGATTTCTGGTACGAGTCAAGCCAATTAATGGTTAAGCAGATGAAGGATGCAAACAAAAAGAAGGAAGAAAAAATCAAGGAATTACAAGAGTTCATTCAAAGATTTAGTGCGAATGCATCGAAATCCAAACAAGCAACTTCTCGTAAGAAAGCACTTGAAAAAATCGAACTTGATGATATTCGTCCATCAAGCCGTAAGTATCCTTACATCGATTTCAGACCATCTAGAGATATCGGTAATGAAGTGCTTACTGTTACAAATCTTTCCAAAACAATTGATGGTGTAAAAGTTCTTGATAATATTTCCTTTATAATAGGAAGAGACGATAAAGTAGCTTTCGTTGGACCTAATACATTAGCTACTACTACTCTATTCAAGATTCTAACTGGTGAAATGGAACCAGATGAAGGCGAATACAAATGGGGTATTACTACAAACCATTCATACTTCCCTAAAGATAATACGAAAGATTTTTCTGGCGATGAGATGATCGTTGATTGGCTAATGCAGTTCTCACCAGAAAAGGATGTTACCTATGTTCGTGGATTCCTTGGAAGAATGTTATTTGCTGGTGAAGAAGGCGTTAAAAAAGTTAATGTGTTATCTGGTGGAGAAAAAGTGCGTTGTATGCTTTCTAAGATGATGATTCTTGGTTCTAACGTATTAGTTATGGATGAACCTACAAACCACTTAGATATGGAATCCATTACAGCATTAAACAATGGTTTAATTAAGTTCCCTGGTGTCTTATTATTCACATCACAAGATCATCAGTTTATTCAAACTATTGCAAATCGTATTATGGAGATTACTCCAACAGGCCTAATTGACAAGATTTCAACATATGACGAATATCTTGATAATGACGAATTAGCTAGAAAACGTCAAGTTATGGATATGGCTACAGATGAAGACTAAATAAAGTCACGTCTATCGCCTGTTTATGAACAATCAATGATATACCTATTACCAATAGATGCAATAGGAAGTTCAGTTATGAATCCTTCCTATTGCATATGATAAGTCGAATCCAGGGGGACAAGTAGGTTCACTTATCTAACAACAGCTCAAAAGGATTTGGATGTTAATGTAGATAGGGAGGTTTTCACTAATGAAGTCACGCACTATTTTTACATTCCAAGCTAAAGAAGGAATGTGTATATCAAAAGATGTATTTAATTCAACTGGACAATTATTAGTTGCTGAGGGAACAGAGATAAATAACAAAGTAAAAGAGATGCTTAGCTTTTACTCCGTTATGAAAATTAACGTATATGATAAAGAGATTTCTACTGAAGTTAAACCAGCTCCACCCGTCATTAATACTGACACATATTCACAACGAGTTAAAAATAGCGAAAGATTTCAAGAGTTTAAGAAATCATTTAGTGCAAATGTAAAACAGTTTCAATCCGATATCATTACTTTTGTTAACAAAACCGATGAGGTGGATTTGAAGAATTTAAAAAAAGAACCTTACTCTGTCTTAAGTAAGAGCGATACAACCATTAGCGTTTTCGATATGTTACACAATATTGAAGACTATAATGACTCCACATACTCACATTCATTGAATGTCGCTTTAATCAGTAATGTTATAGGAAACTGGATTGGCTACAATGAACAAGATCTTGAAGTACTTACCTTAGCTGGTTTACTACATGATATTGGAAAATTAATGGTACCTGAAGATATCTTGAAAAAACCAGACAAACTAACGGACGAAGAATTCCAATTAATTAAATTACACCCAATTATGGGATATGACTTAATTAAAGATGAAAACCTCGATCCACGTATAAAAGAGGCGATTTTAAAGCATCATGAAAAATGTGATGGATCTGGTTATCCGTCTATGTTAAAAGGTGATAATATTAATGAATTCGCCAAAATTATTGCTATTGCAGATATCTACGATGCAATGACTTCTAAACGTTCCTACCGTGAAGCTCTTTGCCCATTCGAAGTTATTCGTCTATTCGAAGATGAAGGTTTCCAAAAATATGATGCAAAAATCCTTATTAACTTCTTAGAAAGAATTGGTCAAGCTTACATCAACAATCACGTTGAACTGAGTGATGGTAGACGAGGTGAAATTATCCTACTTAACAAAAACGCATTATCCAAACCTGTAGTTAAGATAAAAGATACCATAGTAGATTTATCTAAAACTCATAACTTAACTATAACAAAGATTCTATAAATCATCAGATTTTATAAACATTAGATTTTAAAGATCTTAAATTTTATTAATCTAAGATTTTATAGCTCTTCAAATTATATAAAATTATATTTATAATTCTTTATTAAAAATTTTATTAACGAACATTTCAACATATGTTATACTAGAACAAATTTATTAAATCAAACTATATTAAATAAACTATACTAAAACAAAATGGAGATGATACTTTGGACCCGAGTGATGTCACGCAGATTATTATTTTACTAATTCTATTACTACTATCTTGCTTTTTCTCATCAGCAGAAACTTCATTAACTACAGTAAACAAATTACGTATTAGAAGTTTAGCCGACGAGAATGTAAAAGGTGCAAAAACAGTTGTAAAACTTATTGAAAACCCTTCTAAGATGTTAAGTGCAATCTTAATTGGTAACAACGTTGTTAACCTATCCGCATCTTCAATTGCTACTTCTCTTGCAATTGATCACTTTGGAAGTGTTGGTGCTGGTATAGCAACAGGTATTGTTACTATCATGATCTTAATTTTTGGTGAAATAACTCCAAAAACATTAGCAACTATTCATGCAGAAAAACTTTCTTTAACTTATTCAGGGATTATTTACTTCTTAACTCAACTACTAACGCCAGTTATCTATATCGTGAATCAAATTTCACTAACGATACTTCGTTTGTTGCGTGTTGATCCCAATACAAGAGTTTCTGCTATAACAGAGAACGAACTTCGTACTATAGTTGATGTAAGTCATGAAGAGGGTATAATTGAAAGTGAAGAACGTAGAATGATAACCAATGTTGTTGATTTTGGTGATTCACTTGCCAAAGACGTAATGGTACCTCGTATCGATATGGAATTTGCAGATATCGACCTTACTTATGATGAGCTTGTTACTGCTTTCTCAATCGAAAAATTCACTAGAATGCCTGTATATCAGGAAACTAGAGATAATATCGTTGGTATTGTTAACTTAAAAGACGTCTTTTTCTATCAAGGTAAAAAAGAAGACTTCTGTTTGAAGGATATCATGAGAGATCCTTACTTCACATATGAGTACAAGAAGACTTCTGAATTATTCGTTGAGATGAAAAGAGAATCGATTCCTATTGCTATTGTATTAGATGAATACGGTGCAACTGCTGGTCTTCTTACTTTAGAAGACTTGATTGAAGAGATTGTTGGTGATATCCGTGATGAATATGACTCTGATGAGGAAGATTCTATCCAATGCATTAATGAGAATGAATTTATAGCAGATGGTAATACCAAACTAGATGATATTAATGAAGTTATTGGACTTCATATTGAATCAAATGATTATGATTCCATCGCTGGTCATATAATTGGTTTATTAGATCATCTTCCTTCACAAGGTGAAACCGTTGAAGAAGATCATGTAATCTATACCGTTGATGCAGTTGATAAAAATCGTATCGATAAAGTACACATTGTTGTATTACCTACTACAGAATAAATCAGTGACTGTTTTTATATTTTAATAGCAATCACACATCAATAAAAAGACAATCTTCATGTTGTGTATGTGGATTCATGGATATTATGTCCGTACTTTCACTTACGCAACATCTGAAAGATTGTCTTTTCTCTATTAAGCTATGTTATTGGGTTTACACTCTGTAAACTCGCAATTCTCTATTCTATGACCTCCCGACTTATCAATTGCACCGCCACTATACTCCGAGATGCATCGAACAAATCTACACTCTTTAATTTCTCCTCTAGAACCATACATGATAATACCGGCACCACTTTTTTGTCTACAATTAATAAATAGGCACTTCGCGATTACTCCCGCACATGAATAAATTGCTCCATCTTGACAGTAAGTGAAAATCGTATTTGTTATCTTTGGTTCCATGGCATCATATATGGCACGTCCATTCTTGATATTACGAAAAATTGCATGTATCACTATCATTCTACTCCCTGTAGCACGGAATCCAGCATTCGTTGCTCTCCCATCAATCTCAGAGTGGTCAATGACACAGCCCCTAGATCGGCTAATATCAAACATATCACGTTGTTTTAATCCATCTGCAAGTATTCTCGATCCCTTGATCTCTATGATACCTCTACTTTGAACTTGTTGTCTTAAGTAAACCACAACATGATTAAAACTAAGAATTCCTAGTTCACTCACCCGAATTGGTACATCAATAATCGATGCAATAGAAATACGGTAATCCTTATCAATTACTTTTTCATCATGCCCGTGAAGATACTGTATGATTTCTTCTCCTTGAGGATAGCATTCTATATACTGACAGTCCATAACATTTGACTTCACTTCGTTATTATAGAAGATGGCACCGCCATGTTCTAGAGCGTAGCAATGCTTAAAAGAACAGCATGTTATCATAATATCTGCTTCCGCGTAGATAGCCCCACCATCCTTAGCCTCGCACTTTTTGAAGGTAGAATGCGTTACGCTCCCATGTCCTTGTTGAATCTGTATTGCCGCTCCATTCTCAACCGTATAGCATTTGTGAAAACTACAGTTATTAATTTCTATTTGATTACCCCAGAACTTTATTGCACTATTCTTAGTTGTGTGATATATTTTAGAATCCACAATTGTAAGGTTTCCATTCTTTTGATTAATTGCACTTCCAATATATCGACAATCCATAATGGAATTTGTTATCTGCACTTCTGAGTAACTTTTTATTTCTAGTAATGCATTACCTCTATCAGATTTATTAATGATGGTTGTATCTCTTATTATCAAAGTCCCACCATCTACTATTATTGACCCATGAAGATTGATCACTGCATGATCTAATACCAGCGTACCATCCTTAGGAACAATAAGTTTATCTTTTATTATACATGCATCAACAATTCTAGTTTCTTTACCAGGTAAGACCGATTTATTTTCAATTTCCGTTATATACTCCATATCTGGCATATAATATTTCAACTCTGTCATAGTTAATGGTAAATCAATTTTTCTCATTGAAGAAAACAATCGAATGCATTGTTCCATATTATTCTCATAAGCAGCTTGGACAAATTGCCAAAGTAACTGAAGTATATCCTTTGGTACCTGAAACAGAACACGGTAACGCTCTATCGATTCTATTTCTTCCTTTGAAAGTGGCTCTTTACGTAAACTTATATGAATCAAATCCATAAGGAAAAGATATTTCTTTAACGCATCATTCATATGCCACAACAAGCTATCCGTTAATCTGGAACCGTCGGTTGCTATACGAATGGTTTTGGCAATCTGCTTAGGTTCAAGTCCTAACCCCTTCAACATTAATCGTTCTAATTCATAGTTGTTAAGCGTACTGTTTGACTTATTAAGTCCAGCATGAGCGAATATTCCTGCACAATATATGGTCTTTTGATCTAGGTCTTCTATGAATAACGGGTGCTTTGGTGATAGGAAGGACTTTTTCTTACGATTGAATTTGGTTAATAAGTCTGTCTGAATCATGGTCGTTCCTCCTCACATGCATTGAATACAATACTATCTTCTGGTAGACAATGGTCATATTCACAACGGTAGATTTTCTGTCCATATTTTTCATATTCAAAATAAATCGCACCACCAAGGTATCTACCAACACAATTGGTAAATCTAGAATTCGTAATCCTTGAATCCGATAAGGAATCCGAATAGATTGCACCACCGTGTTCTTCCTCACAATGATAGAAATCACAGTCATCAACCACTAGCCGTCCTGTTTCTTTTACCCTAACGCCACCAGCTAAACAGTCTGCAAGCGTTGTTCCATTCATAATAAGTGAATCACCTGTAAAACGAATCGCTGGTGCCAAATCTGTATTCAATATGGAAACATTATTAATCGTTAGGCAACCTCTCTTTTGCCAGATTCCACCGCACTTAAAATTACAATTTAATTCTACTGTACTTATATCTACCTTAGCCGTATTAGTAATATGAATCATCGTATCACTGGTGCAATCTTCCACAGTTAATTTAACAGTATCTATTACAATTCTTCCTCCATCTACCATTATGCTACCATTAATTCTAACTTCACAGTTTTTAATTATTAATACTGCACCATTCGTTACAGCAACCTGACCATGAATCCTAGATGGCTTATCTATTATGAAGATCTCCCCTGTATTCAATATCAGATTATCGTATATATCCTCAATAAGGATATCTTCACATATATATTTCAATAAATTATAGCTAATAGTATAGCCGTCCTTAATAAATCGGTGATATAGACGTATTGCCTCGTTCGTATCTTTCTTACGAGCTGCTTCATTGTACTGTAAGAAAAATTCCTTTTCATCACCCGTGAATTTGAAGATAGCGAAGTAATTCTGACAAACCTTTTTCCCATAATCTTCCGACCAGAGCGAGAAATTACTAAGCTTTAATAAATCCGCCGTGAATGTGTACTGCTTCTCTTTTGTGTCAAGCACGGCAAACACATCATTGATTTTATAGTCAAAATTATTATTCATATCTTCAACTAACTTACCTGCATAAGAGGAGGGAAGTTTTATGTTAGTAAGAATCTTTTGATACTCCCCTAACAACTCTCTCATACTTTTAACCGTGCCATATGCCAAAACACCAATTCCAAAACAATAACTGTACTTGAACGTATTATCTTTATATGCAAAAGGGTGAATAACTTCATCCCTATCTATTTCTCCATCTTTCTTTTTAAAATATTCAAAAATATCCATACTCATCGCATCCTTGCTTTAATATTCAAGAACACCTTGGCATTCTTGGCGATGGCCTGCTATCTTCTATGCTGACCCATCTAAGATATACATCGGCTTAATTAACCTAATTATTTAGTAATTAGACAACAATGACTGAATCCTGTTCAATACAGAATTCAGTCATTGTCTTTTTATTACTTAAACTTCGCACATAAAACTTTATTTAGAGTAGGTAGTTGCGAAGTTTGAGATATTATTTAAGCGTTATATTTTTTAATACAAACTTCACTGCATCATCAATGGAATCATCTTCATTTAAGGCACTTATATTAACTGTAATGGCAATATAATAATCTCCTAATGGCATTACTGCATACCCATAAGAAGACGTATAGCCTTCAAATTCGTAAGTAATTGTTTTGTAATTATATCCATTATAAGATTGTAGATCTGATAATTCTGCATCGTAATTTTCTATATAATACTCGAATTCATCATTAAAGATATCTTCTGCACTATCACCCATAAAAACAAAAAAACTAGCATAATAATTTCCATCATTCATATCGGCAAATGCATATGAGTCACTGTTTTCTATCGTAGCTGTTTTATCGCTACATATTAGTTGAATCTCATTATTATCATAATCTTTAAGTGTAATACTTTCATTATTCGTACTATTATCATCTGTATCTAAATCATTATCAAAAGGGTCATCATAATCTTCATTAAAGATATCGTCGATATCATTATCATCATAGTAAAGGTCTGGAGATGACGTTGAAACATACAAATCTATGATTGATTCTATCCAATCTAGGAAATTTCCATTTTCGTTCACTTGTATATCCGTTATGAATTCATCAATGTCTTGTGTGGTCATATCAAAGACATTTGTACAATCCGTATCATCAGGAATTGCTATAGTACCGTCAGAATTCACATTCACTTCCGCTGACATATCAAAAGTTAAAATATCACCAATTATAAACTCGATCTTATCCAAGTTAATTGAATATGATTTTCCTTTTTTAACATTGGATAAACTTCCCTCACTCTTAAGAGTTACAATTGCCTCATCTTCAGCATCACGGATGTCTCCATTAATAGATATATTATCCCCATCAAGCTTAGAAGAAAATGATGCTGTTCCCAATGTTTCTCCATTTTCTTTTATTGAGATAGTTAAGTCTGATGCAGTTTCAGTAATATTATTTTCAATTGACATAGTAACTGTATTTGGGGAGTGGTTTATTTCTACCGTTCCTAATATTTTATGTTTACTAAATTCAAAATCTATGTCAAGTATACCTGTTTCCCCTTCTACTTGCATTTCATGGGAACTTAGTAAGGCAACCATTTTGTCTTTATGCACGTAAACGGTAAACACTATGTCATTTTGAAGTATTTCATCAAATGTATCAAAATCACTAGTCCCACCATATTCAACAATATCATTAAACAACGTCCTAATATCTTCACTTAAAATAGTTGCTTGATATTCTGTACATTTTAATGTCTTACCATTGATTTCTTTCTTAACTTTTCCTTTATCTTTCACAACCATGTTTTTATATATAGCACGATAGTCTTTTTCTATCTTTTTTAGATCAACCTCACTATTTGATTCTTTATTAAAAATATCAATATCAGAATCATCTTTCATTTTTTCAAGTCCAAAATATTCTCTAAAATCTGATTCATTAAATTTCTTAGAAAAATTCTTTATATCAAATGTTAAAGTCTCATCAAAGAATTCTGGAATTGATACTCCAAACATATCTTTTGTTGCGAAATATTTCGTATCAATTGCAGAGTCTGATAATTTCAGATAAAAGCTCCCGCTTTGTCTTTGTTCTTTTGCATTTACTGTATTCTCAAACGATAATTCTGAACCACTTAGATAAGTATTAATAATATTCAAAATATCTGAATCAAAATCACCTGATATCTCATTTAATGTTAATTTAAAGCCCGAATATAAATTTTTATTCTTCGAATTTTCTTTAATTCCTTCAAAATTGATTTTCTTATCAAAAATACCTACATAACTATCATAAGTTTTATTCATTGCCTTAATCATTTTGGCTTTGGGATCGCAAAATAATTTGAACATAAAAACAGAAATAATAGCTATCATTGCAATTGCCAGGGCAGAAATTACAGCAATGACTGTTTTATTCTTCTTTTTGTTTTTATTTCCATTCTGGCCTGCTCCCCCAGTATTCTTAGCATAAAAATCATTAGGTTGTTGATTGTTATAAAGTTGTTGATCGTTATAAGGTTGCTGATTATTATAAGGCTGTTGATTATTATAAGGTTGCTGATTGTTATAAAACTGTTGATTGTTATAAGGCTGTTGATTGTTAATCGGTTGCTGATTATTATAAGGCTGTTGATTGTTATAAGGCTGCTGATTATTATAAGGCTGCTGATCGTTATAAGGCTGTTGATTGTTAATCGCTTGCTGATTGTTAATCGGCTGTTGATTGTTAATCGGTTGCTGATTGTTATACTCTAATGACTGGTTGAATTCTCTATTATTTGTGTTTATATTAGGTATAAGCTCAGGAACTTGGTTGTTATTATTTTGAATATTTTGATTTATCTCTTCTGACGAATATAAATCACCGTTAGGTTTTGGTATATCATTTGATATACTTCCTCCTTCTTCCGGATTTGTGTTACTTGTTTCATTCGGATCTAAATTCATACTATTCTTCCCCCTATAATATAATTTAAAATTGACTTACCATTTAAGTAATAAAAAGATACTCGAATAAAACAATATGTTTTACCTAGAAATGGTATTCCAAAATTTTTGTCGTATTAAAGTATTTTACATCATTTTATCAATTTTGTATATATATTCCTTAGTTGTTCATGCAATTGGTTAATTGAGGGAGACTAAATATAAACTCAGTTTATCTATTATTAATTATTCTTGAATTAACATTTTACAAGACACTCTCTTAATCTTTCTTGATAATAACCAGGAATAAACGAATGTACAAGAGCAAATCCACAAACAAGGAATCAATATATTCTGTACAGTATACTTTGTATTAAAATGTGTAATTCCTATATTATAAAGCATATTATTCATTAAAACGTCATTGGTTAAGACATTTAGTATCGTTCCAAGAACAGTTCCAATTAGAACAACCGTAACAAATCGAAAGCTAAATTGGAATCGCAAACTTCCTGTGGTAAATCCGACTGATTTGTAAATTCCCAAATCTACTTTCTCTCGTAAGAATGCTTTCCTGCATATCATTCCAATTACAATTGCGATAAAGAATAAGCTTATTAGATAGATTACCATTGTAACTCCCATGATAACCATACGAATGGTTTCATTTGTAGAATCATTTTCTTTCTGATTATTGGAAACTCGTATTTCGTTTTCATATTCTCTTAAATTCGTCTCTAATGTAGTTACAATGCTTTCCACTTTTGAGTCATCAGTTACACAAAAACTCACATCCATAATATTGAACTCTGGATTCATTTTATGGACACCTTCTAACAATATTGTAAAGTTTCGTCCTAAATCGTTCATGTTCTTACAGATTCCAACGATCAAAAATTCCTCTTGTACACCACTATTATCAATGATTACCGTATCACCAATATCCTTACCTAATTCATCTTTCATAACTTCGGTAATTGCTATTTCATTATTATATTCCGGATTTTTTCCTTCTAGAGCAGGCTGCAACACACCATCGGTATGGTCAATCACTCTGCCAAGAAATTGTGTTCCATCTACCATAAAATATGCATTATTCGTTGAGTACTCCTTCGTAATACTAGTTTCCTCTTCTATTGTTGTTCGTATATTCGCCAGCAATGGTCGCAACTCATCTGATGTAATTCGCACTGTTATATGTGATTCTATCGTACCAACCATAGAGTACAGATTTTCTTCTTTGGTTAATTGATTCATAGAAGTCGCCATAATTGTAAATGTTGTCAATAGAATAATGATAAACAATGTGCTTATATATTCCTTGGTATTAGAAACTAGAGCTTTAATGACTAGTTTCATACTAAGTGGTAAATGTTTCATCTTATCCACATAAAAATCCATTTTCCCTTTAAAATAAACAGGTTCATGGCCAAGAGAAAATGCCTGTACTGGCGATATCTTTGCAATTTTTTTTGTCTTAATAAATGTAAAAAGTGCTATGAATAAAAACAAAGCAATTACTGCTAACAGGCTTAAGCCTAATTCAAGTTTACCCTTCCAAATCAATCCTGTTAACGAAACAAACTCTTTTCCCAGTAGATTCGTCGCAAAAACACTTCCAAGCAATCCAAGCAGAGTTCCTACAATACCCGCTACTAAATATTGAAGAACTAGACTCAAACGAATTAAACCATTCGTAAAACCTTGTGATTTCAAGATTCCAAAACTAAGGTACTCCATCTCAATACTACTGCTGACATTATGACTAATTACAATTAACACTACGATTAATAGTAAAAATGCAAAGCAAGATATGATTGCACTAAGAATATTATCCATCATTAAGGTAAAGCTCTTAGCTTCAGATTTTGTCATAGAAGTAACACAGCCATTCTGTACTCCTGTTTGTTTATTAATCTTATCAAGTGTCTTACTTTCCTTGTAGTTAGCTTGATTCTTGATTTCGTCCTTAATAAATACGTGAATAGTCTCCATATTAACGCAAATTTCTTCCGTATTTTCTCTTAGGCGATTAAGATCTTCTTGATTAATTAGTACATTTTTATAACCAATCATCTCCGCTCCAATAAACGGCTCCTCGAAAAACCTCGTTATTGTAACACTCTCTTCTCCATAACCAGTATCAACACTAATTGTATCACCTATTTTGCAACCTAATTTCTTCTCCATAGCCTTAGGGAGATAGATTTCTCCTTGTCTTGGGACCAAATTGCTTCCTTTATCATCAAAGAATTGATACATCTGTCTATCTGGTTCATAGGCAAAGAAAAACACCATACTCCGATATTCTCTTAGTTTCGTTGAAACTCTTCTACTACTAATACACGGTATTTGTATAACTTTCTCAACTTCATTCATAGAAGTAATCTCCTTTATCATGTCATTATCAACTTCATCTGAATTATATATATATACAATATCCCCTGTATTTGTCATCGATATAGCATTATCATATTGACTATCTAAACATACAGTCACACTAATAATCGTGGCTAGCATACATGTAATGATAGCTACTAAGATAGCGATTCCTATAAAGCTTTCTTTCTTTGATTTAATATTTGCTTTAATTAACTTCAAAATCGCCATTTTACCACCCCCTACTTGTTAGGAATGATACAATCATAGTCTCTTTGGACTTTTTGTTTTCTTCACTATAGGGAGGCATCTCCATCTCACCAACAATTTTACCATCTTCTAGATACAATAACCTAGTTGCTCGTATAGCTGCCTTCACATCATGGGTAACCATTAAGATACTTTGACCTTGTTGATTAAAACTTGATAATAAATCAAGTACATCATTCCCCGCAGCTTTGTTAAGTGCCCCCGTTGGTTCATCTGCAAAAAGTAACGAAGGATTACTAATAAGAGCTCTTGCTATACAAGCTCTTTGTTGCTGACCCCCAGATGTCTGAGAAGGTAATCTTCGTTTGAATTCTTCTACTCCAACCTGTTCTAATAATTCGTCCGTCTTTTCATTCACTTCCTTATTCGTAAACTCTTTCACTAAATAACCTGGCACTGCAACATTCTCAAAAAGTGATAGGTTCGATACAAGGTGAATCTGTTGAAATACGAATCCAAAATCTTTTCTTCTTAGATAGGACAATCCTTTTTCTTTCTTCTTTGTTATGTCTTCATTCTTATACCACACTTCACCTGAAGTCACTTTATCCATACCACTTAATGTATAGAGAAGAGTTGACTTACCAGAACCTGAACTTCCCATAATAACAGTAAAATCTCCTACATAGATATCTAAATCAATATGATTTAGTACATGATTTTGCATACCATTGTTCGCGTAACTCTTACATAAATCTTTGGCTTGAATAATCGCTTCTTTCATCTCTTTTCATCTCTCACTCTCATATATACTATTCTAAAGAATTCTTTAACTCATAATCTTCCATCACCTTTGGAAGGTTTTTCTCAGACATTAACTCTTTAGGGAAGTCATTTACTACTAACGAATTCACCCATGATACCCCTTCCTCCTCATTCTTTGGTTTATCTGATAGGGGTATTAGTCGAACACTATAAGTATCAATTGGTATATTGTGATTTTCTAGAACCTTTTCAATCGCTTTTGCAACTTCTGCAATCTTTGCATACGAAACTTCTTCTGTAAATACAACTATATACGTTTCTAGCGGAAGAGGCGGACTAGAGATATCTAACTTCATATCCCTACGAAGCTTTAATAAATCTTGATTACTTTTACTAGTCTCAATAAATTGAATAAATACCTTATCAAATACATAATCAAGTTCACCACGAATTAATTGGTTAGCTTTTTCATCAATCTCCATGTTTAACCGATTCCATGTATTGAAGTTATTAGTAACCCTATGCTCATAATCGTCATAATCAATATTTCCCAAACCATCTATATAGATTGTAAAACTGGTATCTTCACTTGTTTTTGATTGTACATTTACTCCATACGTCTTAAACTTAAAATTATAATATACCTCTTTTATCTCTAGATCCAAATCACTATACTTGGCTTCTATATAATCTCCCGCTGCTCTTTTGGCTAAGAATTTGGATATCGGATTACCTGTGATACTATTTATTGCCGATACAATAAACAGCAAAATTAAACCAACACTTATAATTATGAAACACTTCCTTAAACTCATCTTAACGCCATTCCTCCTTCAATCATTTTTACATAATCTATCCTAACAAAGAAGTTATTAAGAAGTCTTTAAGAAAGAAACAGAATATATAATTAATAATACTTGCAATCTGGTAGTTAAATTTAAAAAAGTTACATAACGTTCACATAAACTTCATTTTCCTTCCATAATTACTACACATTTGAATGGTATTCTAAATACATCAAATAAAACAACTACCTTTTAATATAGATAAAATTTTCATAACCCTCCCCCCTAATAAGGCTGTCGTAAATCGTACGACAGCCTTATTAATGTTATTGAACGGGAAAAGTTAACTTCACTCCTAAACCCTCTCTTTTGTTTTCTAATTGAATGGTTCCATTCATCTCCTCAACAAGGTACTTAACAATATAGAGTCCTAAGCCTGCCCCTTGTTTATCAAATGCATTCTGCCCACGATAAAATTTTTCAAAGATGAACGGCATGTCCCCATCCGGAATTCCTGGTCCTTGATCTTGTATGTATATTTGTAGACTGTGGTTTTGTTCTAAGCTTACTAATACCTCAACTGTCCCGTCACCAGCATATTTGCACGCGTTAGTAATAAGATTCTCTAATATTTGTTCGAAACGACGTCGATCCACTTCAATCATCACATTTGGTACTTTTGAACACAATCGTATTCTAGAATTATCCCCTGCAATTGCTGTAAGCATCTCAGGAAGTTCTTCATCAATTTTGCAAGAATTCATCTGAATCTCTAATCTTTGCAAATCTGATATAGAATGAAGGAATAAATCATTGGTTAACTTTGTTACCTCATCACATTTGCGCATAATTGTTGAATAATAACGTTCCCTTCGGTCTTGATTCGTATCCATATTCGCTTGCAATGCTTCTGTATAGGCGCGTATTGAGGCTATCGGGGTCTTAATATCATGAGAAATTGTAGCAATAACCGTCTTATTATTCTCGATTGCTAACTCCTGAGCCTTCCTTGATGCCTTTACTTCGCACCGCATACTATCGAATGCCCAAGTAAATGCCCCAAAAAGATTTTTACGTTCATATTGCACTGGAGTATCAAAATCACCTCTAGAAACAGATGTCGCGAAATCTGTTAGTCGATCAAATGGCTTAATTACCACATGATAGATGTAACCAAACAAAAGTAATACATTACTAATGAAAATAATATATATTAAAGCCCCTAGATAGAACAATTGCTTTTTATGTTGTTCCAATCCACTCTCTGATTTTTGTCCACGCATACTATCTTGCAAATCACGAATAGTTTCTTGTATTATGATATAATCGGTTTCCGTAATCTCCTTGTTTTCTCCCATTATCGACTTTTCAAGTAATTTCTCTACTTCATTAAGTTTAACAATCCATTCCCTCTGTGACGATACTTCCTTAATTGTGAGTACTTTATAAAGGCATATCCCCGTTATACACGTAATAATTGCAATGCATATCACGATAATCTGAATTAACCTCTTTTTCATTCTCCCACCTCAAATCGATAACCAACACCCCATACGGTCTGTATAAATACCGGTTTTGAAGGATTCTCTTCTAGTTTTTCACGCAACCATCTTATATGTACTGCTACCGTACTAACCTCCACCATATTGAATATCCCCCACACATCTGCAAGTATTGTCTCTTTCTTTAATATAATATTCTTATGGTCGATTAGATATCTTAATAAATCATACTCCTTTAATGCTAAGGGCACTACAATTCCACCACGTGTTACTGTCCTAGTTGCTTCATCTACGATCACTTCTCCGAATGTTATCTTCTTTGCTCCCGTATCAAAACCATAGGTACGACGCATTGTCGCATTGATCCTTGATAATAGCTCTTGCAAAGAATACGGCTTTGGTAAGTAATCATCGCCTCCAATATCAAGACCTTTAATTCGATCTGTTTCACTTGTTCTTGCACTTATGAATATAATTGGGACTGTAGAATGTACCCTAAGTTCCTTACAGAATTCAAATCCTACTCCATCTGGAAGGTTGATATCGAGTATAATCAATTTAACTTGGTTCTGATCTAAAACAACATAGGATTCTTCTATTGAACAGGTATGTATCACCTGATAACCATGGTCTTCTAATAAATCGCAAGTAATCATGGCTAAGTCACAATCATCATCGACGATTAATATATCAATATTCTTCATAATAACAAACATACTCCTCTCTTTCGTCTGGATACTGTGTGTTGCACATATATTCAGTTTTAATAAACGGTAAGAGGCCTAAAGTACCCCCTTATTAATATTTTTATATTCAGTATATCAGATTATAATAATATTGGATATATCTGTTAACCACATTGTAAAAAGTAGATCGATTGAAAAACACATGTTACAAATTACTCTGCCTTTCTAACTCTTGCACCTCCTAATGCGATTCTATTGTAATACCCTAGTGTAGAATTCCCATATGGATATCCCTGAAACAATACTAACATACTAATATCATCAACCGTTCGATACCATTCTTCCATATCAATATTCGGTAACGAGAAATGATACTTAATTCCATAATGCTTTGCAATGTTATTGTGATTCTCTATATATGTATTCATTGTTTCCGTTAAGCAATTGATTATTACCAACCGTCTCTCCTTATCAAAGTCTTCCCGCGTACTAGGGAGTATTTCTGGAAACAATGGGATTAAGTCCCCATAATACCCTTCTATGTTCTCCTTAGTCTGTAGGTTAATTACTCTTATGAAATCTGTAAGTGTATATTGAATCAGATAGGAATCTGTACGGCATTCAAAGGGTATTCGTTCACTTATATCCATACTTGTGTTCCATTCTCCTACATTCCAATATTTTGATTGCTCCTCCTCATGCCCCTCCACAACGTTATCTTTTTCACCATTATCTTCTCCAGCAGACTCTTCTCCTACTTCAACTTTTTGATATCCCATATACAGACCGTCTTGAACAATATATGCGATAACCGGAACATAGTTTAACAGAGATTTACCACCTTGCGACTCTGCATTAAGTCCTAGATTCCAAGCTAAGTAACGTAGGAAAGAATCGGTTATAGAAGCAAAATCAATTGAGGTTGACGCTAAGGAATCTTGATCGACAATCTGCATAAGAGCATCTTCTACAGCATTATCAATAGCATTATTATATTGACTCTGGAGTTTCGTTATAGCCACAACGGTATCAATCTTTTGATTAAGAATTAAGAAAACAGATACCATAATAAGTACAAATATAATACTAAGATTAATATGCTTCATCTCGTATAAGTCCTCCATACACCGTAACATAATTCCCATCTGTGTAATCTACGCCTACTAGTAGTTCCTGCATTTGTTTTCCTAGTGTTTTGTTCTTAAGCTTAACTTTAATGGTAAGATAGTCATCTTGATTCATCTTATAGATATAACCATTCTTCTCATTATAGAGTTCTTCTAGAATATCTGGTGTGTAATAACACATATATCGTCTATATGTATCTTCTTCCTCTCCCATATAACCGGATATAGCCTCGTAATCGTTACCAACTTCTTCTCCATCCTCCTTATAAAACAAAGCATGATAGTGAGTCAATTCTACCTCATACAGATTATTCCCTAATTCAATTCTTTGCATATATTCTTCATACATCTGCTTTGTTATATAACCAAGGTTTCTAACAGAATCTATGAAATAACTTGTCTCTGTAGTTACATACTGCTGCATAAGTATATCTTGTTTCTGGGCTACGTATTGAATCGGGCACACAAACAGCAGTACAACAGCGATTAATATAGCTACCATCTTTCCAAATGCATTCATTCAATACTCCTCATCGATATGGATAGATTGCATGTTGTTCATAAATATATCTCGATATTACATCTTTTTCCTGGTTAACCGCATGTGTCGCGTAAACCAGAAGAGATACAGCGATACAAAAGCATGCAACTGCTGCCATACTAACTAATAACTCCTTTGCATTATCCATCTTAATTAACCTGTGAAAATATGATTCCAATAATCGTATAGTTCACATCTCGTATAATACTCCCTAGAAATTGCCCATTGGGATTGATATACGCGTTACTTTGAGAATTCTGAGCCGACTTAACAGATGCACTGCTTGTACCAATGATTTCAGTCTGCTTGTCATCAAGAACATTATCATAATATGTAGAACATTTTTTAGTATTTACTTGAATGGCAATATCCCCATTCTTAAACTTATTAATTACGTTGATTACTTCACTTCCTGATACGCTCAAACCATCATACATAACCTTATCGCTTTCGTTAAATTCTGCATTTAACTTTGAGATTTGACCTGCACCACTTGCTGCTGTATCTCTTGCTTCTCTAGATATATAGAAGCCTAGTGATATTACGATACAAGTAATTATTGTACCTGCTGCTAAGATTAATCCTTTTAAACTATTATCCATGTTACGCCTCCTTGTTACTATGTTGTTTAATTGTTTGCAAAATTCTTCGCAATTTCACTAAGTCAATCCCTGTAACTGACTGACATAAGTCATAAACTGTGATATACTTTCCAGAATAAATGGTACTATTAGATATCCACCAATTAACAAAACCATAGGGAAAAATGCAATAAATTTTCCAATAGTGCCTTGGTTATCCGTTCGTATCTCATTATCCTGCTTCCTTTTTTCTATGTTATAAGAATAATCACCTGGTACTTCTTCAAAAGCATGGTATATTCCTATTCGATCACTAACTTCCAGATTCTTAACAAGGTGCCTGAAGGATTCGTTATCACAGGATTGATACATGGTATCTAACGCCTTCTCATTGTCCTGCAAAAAACAATCGATACACTCAAGTATAGTTGGAAGGAATATCTTACTTCCATAAGCTAACCACTCTAATAAAGTTTCTACCGTCATTCTTCTTATAGGTGTCAACATGATAAGCACCGCTTGTAGGCGCATTAATTCATCTTCTACATCTCGATTATCACAGGCTAATTTAATAATTAATTGAATGTTTGGAACATAATACGAGAAAATCGTAATTAGAATAATACATAAGATAATTAGAAAATAATTCGTATCTCTTGCTGCCACAGCGATTTCTTGCTGTGTATATAGCAATGACGATGTAATATTTGATACACTATTTTCTCGAATAATCATTGATATCATAACAATACTAGTGATTATACAAGAAGAAACAGCTAAACATATCTTCACAAATAAAAATTGATAAACCGTATAACTGGAGGAAATACTTACAAGATTACGATATACTTTCTTCCACTTGTCTTCTCTTTTGTGAATATGCTCTATTAAGAATTGCTTTACTATCTGTATATTGCAAAGCTTATCTAGATAAATATGCGGTCTTTTCACCAACTCTTTGGGTTCTATTAGATATTGAATCAACCGAAAAATTATTATAGTAACTATACATAGTATAGATTTGACAAGTAATCCATATCCTCCATCATAATACCTTATTAATTCTGGAAGATTGCCTATACTCCACCTTCGTATACAGTCTATAAAGAGTATCGGGAATACCGTAACGAACAATAAACCACTGAATACATGATTCAAACACTTTCGACGTAATACTTCATTATGTATCTCCTCTTTAAGATGATTCATATTGCTTAGAAAAGCTGATCTCCCCATTGTATAAGAGTCCCCATACGTAATACAGGTTTTACATAATATATAGAATGTCAGTATATAGGGGAATGCTATTCCTTCTTTGTATTCTTGTAACTCCTCACTATCTTCTAGATCCAAAGCCATGAATAAACTTTGCATGTGGCTTGCTATCTCTTCTTGCGATTCCCAGATGGATTCTTGCAAAGCTTCTTCAACCATTCCCGTATTCTGATATATATTCCTCACATTAACTAAGAACTGTTCAAACTGTAATAACAAACTCATATACTTCTTTCTAGTATAATGAAAACGATAATAAAGACTCACTAAATAGACTCCCATTATAATCATCAATAGGCTTTCAAAAGATAGCTCCCAAGCAAAAAAAGCGATACATAAGAACGTAATACATAAAGACAGTTCGGTATATAGATACCTTCTGGTCAAACAAGTGATTCGTTCTTCTTCACCTGGTATGAGCCATTCTTGAATTACTCTTCTTGTTTGTAAGAATCTTAACATCATAGGTAAACATTCCCCCAATCCTGCTGATTCTTAATGAATTCCTCTTCTTCAGAGGTGGTAAGATGTTTCATAATATGATCCGTTATCTCTTCACTTATGGGATTCTTGAGTACATATTTTCCATTCTCATAAACAACGATATCTTGAACTATGAACTGCGCCTCTACCACTCCCTCATCTTTCGAAGGACGATAACAAGTTTGTATAACACTCTGTCTTACAGGGATAATCTGTGAGATTCTTTCTACGTATCTATGGCCATCCGCATGCTTGCACATATGTACATCAAACTGAATGGCATCCACTACTTGCTTGGTTGCCGCAACTTCATTATGAAACCCGCCCTCAGTAAGTAACGCATTTCTCATGGAATAAACCAAGTCCTTTGTGGTCTTTGCATGATGTGTAAACAACGTGAATAAAGATGCAACCTGTGACATTGAAATCATCCAACTAGCGACACTTGCAGTAGCCACTTCTCCAAGGATATTAACACTGCCATCCGTTTTCTTTGCAAAGTCTAGCCCCTCAATACCGCTGACATAATCCGTTTCTTTAAAGGAAACGATGTTCCTACGCGGGTATATCTTTCTTAGATGTAATTCAAAGGATAATTCCTGCACTCTCAGATTATACGTAGGACGAATGAAACGAATCAATGACATCAATAATGTTGTTTTACCAGAACCTTGTTCTCCTGTTATCGCAATGACCTGACAACCTCTAATCAGCCATTTCATTAATTGAATCGGGATCATACAATTGTTACCAGTAATCAAGCTATGAATATCTCTTTGTAACTCTTGGTGGAACTTACGAATGAACAGAACCCAACCTTCACAAAACGGCGGTCTAGCAACTGCGACACGAGACCCGTCCATCATCTCATTCACTATGTACCCACGTACCTCTGATAATTGACCTGGATTATTATATCGATAGATATTCTTGCATACACGTATCAGCTCTTTCTCACTCTCAAATCCTAAGAACGATAGATGTATGGATTTTCCCTTATAGAACAACCAGATACTTTCATAGGAGGCAGGTAATACACGCACTTCCCCAAACCTTTCCACTTCCATACCATTCGTAATTCCTGATACCCCTGCTGACACTCCGTCTATGGTCATATCACGTATCTCATCAATTACACCATTACCTCGATACCATGAATACAACCTCTGGCTAAGAATCTGCAGTTTATCGTAATAATCTAACGACACATGATTGCGACGATAGATCGCATGTATTTGTTCCTCTGAGATTTCATAATAGACTTCTCCATCTTCATTGACTTTAGGTTCTTCTAACTGGTTATCTTCTATCATAGTGATTATTGCTCGATTCTCATGCTTTTGTATATATTGATACAACAAGATATCAAACTTATCTCTAACTGAGAGATTTCCACTTTCAAAGGCTATGAAGTGCTCGAGATCTCCTTCCCTGAAATGAAGTTTGCTTATTAGTATATCTACGATATATTCCTTAATATATAACTTGGCTTGCCAATCACCAAACGTACATGTTTTCAATGCACTTCTCAATTCTCTCCTTCTTTGTAACTGTCTTTGCTGTTCTACCAAACTAGCATGACTATCAAAGATATGCGTACGTAAGATATCCCGAAAGGTATTCTCAACTTCTGTTCGTAAACTATTCATGTTAACAATTTGTTTTATCTCTACTTTCGTATTCTGTCTTTTCCCTATATGTAACAGTCTTCACACCTACCTTTACTAATAGATTGTATTGGTATTACCGCCTCTGTTTTCATAGCAAGCGCAGATACTTGTTCGTTTCTATCTTGTCTGGCTTCCTCAATTGCTTCAGTTAACATCTCTGCTGCATGTCCAACTGCATGTAAGAAGGAATAATTAGAATCTCCCCTAGTGCATTCTACATTGGCTGACATAAAATCAAGTAATCCCCCCTCGGTCATAGCCTCCATACATAGTGTATTATACGGTATGGTTGCAATATCCTCATTAGGAATCTTATACCTTCTACTTATATTTTTAACATTAAACTTGGAGTTTGGTTGATAATTACCAATAAGATATCGAATCTTCGATATAGATATGTCTTTACACGTTACTATTCCATCAGAGGAATTAACATGTTGCATAAGATTTAATATAACAAGATCTGCATGCTCTAGAATAAAATGCGTACTTTCCTTGGTGATATCCTGCAAATCCATAAACACAAGATCATCACTCTCCTTGCATAGTTTTACCAACTTTGGCAATATTCTAGCAATGTCCTTCTCAAAAAGTGAACTTTCCATCTGACGATTAGGAAGATAATATAAGGTACCCGGATACAGTTCTTCGGCTAATTCCTTTACTTCCCATGATAGATCAAGATTTTCTTTTTGCTGCAACCTACAAAACAACTCTTTCGAACCACTAATATGATAGGACTCTACTCTTTTACTAAGAAATGATAGTTTTGTTCTTGGAGTAACATTGTCCCCAATCATATTCCAATTCGTATGGTTTTCCCATAATAAGATCTTTTGCTTCTTTCTAATCGCTAGATAGGTAGCTAAGCAACAAAGATTACTTGTGGTTCCTGCATTCCCCCTAACGTTACTATAGAAAGCAATTAGCATTCCACCACCCCTTTCTTTAATTGTTTTATCGCTTCTTTAATCTCCTTGTCTGTAAATGTCTGTAGCCCTCTTAATATACATGATAAGGTCCCAATCATATCATCTGACATTCTTATGAAATTCTTCACTTCTTCAAGCTCTAGACATTGCTTATAATAAGAATCAAAGCTATCTAGCCAAATCTCACTTACCGTACAAAGCTCCTTGCAATCAGGATAATTACGCATGAAATAATTACTATCTAACCTCTTACTGCAAATATCTCTTACAATTAAGTTGCATTTCCTATTATACCCAAGAATTGCCTGCGCTATCTGCTCCATCACCTTCTTATATAGATTCGTTATTCCAACTATATAATCAAACATAATATAGGTGTCATTATATAAAGCCACCTCACTAACTTCTAGTTCATATAACGCATAGGAATATTCGCCTAATATCTCTTCATGCACTTGAAGCCATTCTTTACTACAGGTTAACCAATCTAGCCCCATATAATAACTCGGTTGATATTCTTTCTCCTCTCCCTCCTGATATGTAACGATCAATACCTCTTGCCCACATATACGCAATAATCTACCTATATAATATACGATATCTCGGCTAGGCACTCCAATAAAAGCTATTGACTTAGCCATTCCTCCTCCTTTTGATATCCAATACGACGATACGTAACTACCTATCTTACAGATATCTGCATATACTTCTTACCTTATTATAGTTTTGTAACAGGATTACATTTTGATAAACTTTGAAATAAATGAATAAAAACGATAAACTAGATAATTTAAGACTTGCTTCAGATAAAAATGATTATATCCCAGATTTTCTCATTTGTAAACCTTTTTTTTACATTTTAAACAGAAAAAGCTGAAATCAGTTTATCTTAACTAATTTCAGCTTCTAAATTTGTTTTTATATTATTTTAATCTTATTTATTTTTGAGCATCATCAGCGATTTGTGCTGCTTCTGAAATCTTTGTATTAGAAGTTGTCATATATTCATCACCTTCTCCAATTGCAGCCTCAAAAGTATTAAAAGTTTCTTGATCTGTAATTGTCTCTTCCGTACAACCTTCGATTGCTTTACGGTAAACGGCAATACCATCGATTGCTGCTTCTGCACCTTCTTTGAAAACTACTTGTGCATCTTTATAGATTTTAGGAGCTTTTAAATCTCTTAATGTAGTGAATTCCGCTTCCATAGTGTCAAGATCTTTAAGAGTTGCGGTTCTCGCATCTTCGTTTGTTACATCGCTAAGAAACGTTTGTAAATCAGTGATTAATGTTGAGTTTGCAGTTGATGCATTGTTAACAGCTGCCATAACGTCATCGTAATATTTTTTTTCTGCTTTTTTGTCAGAGCATCCTGTTAATGCAAATGCCAAACATAACGTTAGAACTGCCATTAGAATTTTGTTGAATTTTTTCATTATTCCTCCCTTAATGTATCATAAGATCCCTTATAACACCCGCCACCTATTATGCTAAAGATATGAATGTGGCTATTCTTATTTTTTATATCTTGCATTCTAATACATAGACTACAAATACAATCCTAGCAGAATAACCTTATAATTTCAACTATTAATTGTAAAATCAGGTCTTTTTTCCCTAGTTCTTACACTAGATTTACTATGACAACTTATTATTACATATTAACCATATGATCAACAATTCCCATAGTAGATTTTCTATGAGATACAAGGATAATGGTCTTATCCTCTTTTTCCTCCTCTAAACTCTTTAGAATAATTCCTTCATTCAAACTATCGATGTTGCTAGTTGGCTCATCTAAGAAAATGATGCTACTCTTATGAAGAAATGCTCTTGCTATTCCAATTCGTTGTCTTTCACCACCTGATAAGGATTCTCCTAACTCACTTACTATTGTATCATAGCCACTTGGAAGTGAAAGAATGAAATCATGAATCGATGCCTTTTTAGCAGCCTCGATTACTTCTTCTCTTGTTGCATCTTCTTTTGCAATCTTAATATTATTCTCAATGGTATCATGGAAAAGATAAGTTTCTTGTGTTACGTAAGCAACATTTTTTCTCAATGATGATGTCTTAATCGTATTCACAACATTCTTACCATACGATATTGTTCCTTTATTTGTTTCATAGAAACGCATCAGTAATTTTAATAAGGTTGACTTACCGCATCCACTCTTACCTAAGATTCCATGAATGTGATTTTCTTTAAATGTTACATTGAAGTTATTTAAAACTACCTTGTTCTCATAACCAAAAGTTGTTCCATCGCAAATAATATCTCCACTGCAATCCTCTTCACCGGTAACATTATCAAGGACAATTGGTTCTTCGTTTAATAAACTAAGAACACGATTTCCGCAAGCTAGGGTATGGTTTAAGTTATTGGATAAGGCAGATAAAGCTGCAGTTGGACCGAATGAACTAATCATTGCAACCGTTGCGATTAATGACATTCCACCTTCAATCTCCCCTTGACCCGCGAGATATCCTGAAACACCAAGCATAGCGATTCCTGCAAACAGGATAATCCAATCTGTTGAAATCTTTTGTATACTTTCTTCTTTCTTTAATTCCTTGGCTATCTTTTCTAAGCTTTCCGTCTTCTTTGCCAAACAACTTTGTCTTTTCTCTTGTTGTCCGTATTGAATAATTTCTTCTAAGCCGTAAAGATTGTCAAGAACAGAGGTATTCAATTCACCAAAGGAATCTCTATATTCTTGTCCCTTTTCTCTACCTCTTCTACTATTTAACACGGGTACTATAAAACCTATTAAGAGATAGAAAACCAAGGCGACTACTCCTAATACTGGGTGTATTATTCCAATAAAGACACACATAAATACTGACGTAATAATTGCTATCGCAATTGGTGATATCGTATGTGCATAGAAAACCTCTAATAATTCAATATCACTTGTTATTATTGATATAAGATTACCCTTATCATTCCCATCTAACTTCGCAGGTGCTAGACGACGCAATGATGCAAACACTTTGTGACGGATACTCGCTAATAGCTTGAATGCAATATAATGATTACATGCTTGTTCAGCATATCGTAAAATTCCCCGTATTACAGCAAATATAATAATGACCGTAAAGATTGTTGTAATCGTAAGCTTATTATAAAGACCAGCCACTGATAACAATCCATATCCACCCAAAATAGTGATAAAAGTAGCTACAAGATTACCTATGCATCCCATTAAGATTGCTAGTAACATAAACCCCATTAGAGGACGAATCATACCAAGCAACTCTAACATTATTTGAAAGCCATTCTTTTTCTTTTGTTGCATTAGTTGGCTACCTCCTCTGTATATTTTTCTAACTCTTTTTGACTTGTATATAATTGATGGTAATACTTTTGTTGTCTCATTAAATCTTCATGCGTTCCTGTCTCAATGATTTTACCATTCTTCATAACAAGAACTTGATCTGCTTTTACGACATTTGCTAATCTATGAGAGATCAGGATTACTGTCTTCGTTTTAGCGAGTGTATGAATAACTTCCATGATCTTATTCTCACTTTCAACATCAATATTGGAAGTTGCTTCATCAAATATATAGACTTCACTGTCATGCAAGATAGCTCTAGCTAAAGCTATTCTTTGCTTCTGCCCACCAGATAAGTTCGCAGCTTTCTCTGTAATCTCCATGGATAACCCACCCTTTTCCATTATGGTCTCAAGAAGATCAACCTGCTCTAATGCATGTAACATCTCATCTTTAGTAGCTTGTTCACTACCCATACGAAGATTATCTTCCACGGTTCCTTTGAATAAATAACTATCATGACGAATTCTTGTAATTTTATTATGTATGAACTCTTCTGATAAATCATTTATATCACAATCTCCCATTAGTACATGTCCTTCATTTGGTCTGTTGTCATTCATTATTAACGATGCTATTGTACTCTTTCCACAACCAGATGTTCCAACTAGTGCAGTATATGAGTTCTTTGGAATCACAAATGAAATATCATTAATAACAGTCTGACCTTCCTCATATCCAAAGGTTACTTTATTAAACTTAATATTTGCTTTAAGATCTTGCCTCTTACCATCTTGTTCATTGAAATCATTCTTATCTACAGGCATATCAAGCAAAGCAAATATCTTATTAGCCGCAGCATTTCCATTCATTGCAATATGGAAGAACGAACCTAGTAAACGTAATGGTAAAAAGAAATCTGCTGCAATTAACATAATAAATAAGCACTGAACAAAGGTAATTTGTCCACTTCTATATTCAAGAATACTTAAGATAATACCTACAGCTGCACCACCATAAGCAATTAAGTCCATGACACTGATGGAGTTTAATTGCATGATTAATACTCGCATAGTAATCTTACGAAACTTCTCCGCTTCTTCATCCATCTTCTTTGCATAACGTTCATCTGCTTGATAAATCTTAAGCGTTGTTAAACCTTGTAGATTCTCTAAGAAAGTGTCACCAAGACCTGTATAGATACCCCAATATTTATTCAACATCTTCTTGGCAAATTTCTGAACAGCAATAATGGAAACAGGTATTAACGGTACACATAGTAGTAATACCAGTGCTACCTTAATACTCATAAAACTTACAATTACGAATAATGTGATTGGCGCTAATAAGCTGTAGAAAAATTGTGGCACATATCTACCAAAATAGATCTCTAGCTGTTCTACCCCTTCTGTACTAATCTGTACGATTTCTGATGTAGCCATGCTCTTACGATATCTTGTACCCAAATCCATTAACTTTTGATTCATCACTTCACGTAATCTACTCTTCACCTTTGTAGAGGCTAAGTACGACATAGTGTCATTCATCTTCGTCATACCTCCCCGAATCAGTATCACCGCAACAAATGTAAGGAATAGTTGTACCATTTGTTTTGTAGTAAATGTATCTTTCACAATTGTATTAATTGTATTAGCAATTACAAACATTAGAGCCACATTGGATAACAAAGAAATCCATTGTGTTAAAACCATTCCCACAACTTGTTTTTGATTATCTTTAAATTCTTGCAATAATCTTTTATGAAACATGTCTTTTAATTCCTTTCTTCTTATGTAGTAGCACATTCTAAAACAGTAATATACACGGTATAACGCTAGTTAAGATTCTGTGCTCGTTTTAATTCGGAATACAAAATAATAGAAATGGCCCAGTGCCACACAAACAATAACTACTCGCCCATACCAAACTGGACAAAGTAAAAATCCAATAATAAATATAACACCAAGCATTACTAATGTAGTTATCTTAGACTTATACGTCATAGTCTTATTCTTAACCACCTGAACTATGTGCTTCTGGTAAAAAGCTGTGGATATAAACCACTTATGAAATCGTTCTGATCCTTTTGCAAACAATACTGTCGCAAGTAATAAAAAAGGAGTTGCCGGAACAAAAGGTAATACTACACCAATAGCACCCAACCCCACACATACAAACGCCAAACCTACACATATACTATTCATTAACCGCTTCATTTAACCAAAAGCTCCTTTCCAAATATGATACTATATGCATCACTTCTTCCTCGTTGTAATACCTACACTAGTTAATTCTTCAACGTTACCTAAAACTAATCACAGTTAGTTAGTATATACTAACGATTATGTATTGTCAATCATTAATAACCAGGTTTTTGGCTATAATTACTCTTATTGTCGTACTTTCTTAAGAAATGAAAGAAAAAAAGGGAATGTTGCAGAATGATTAAAAAATCAATCTTACAACATTCCCTTACATTTTATTGTAGAAAATGAATCTCCATACGATCAAAAGTACCTGTTACGTATCTAAACTGAACGATTTCGACCTAGATGAAGCACCTGTTAAACTCCATGAAAAATTCAATCTAGAATAATATATCTGACTTTTTACTAAGTAATCTACCACCATTGATAATAGTAGTAACACCTACTCCAATACCAAATACAATAATACATATACCGAATACTAAATTACTAGTACCTACTGACTTCATAGTCTTATATATTCTTTCACTCATCTTCATTCCTCCAATCTATCAATAGAAGTTATTCCCTTACACCGTACTGCTCATAGTATGCATCAATTGCTTCTTTTAATGTATCATCAATGATAATTTTACCATTATATGGTTTATTATACAAGTGTTCCACAACTTCTTCCATGGTAACAATCGCTGTTGTTTTTAGACCATATGTCTCTTCTATCTCATGTAGTGCACTCTTCGTCCCTTGACCACGTTCCATTCTATCAACAGATACTACAAGACCAAGTACATCTACATCACCTTGTGCTTTAATAATCGGTAAAGTCTCTTGGATAGAAGTTCCTGCTGTAGTCACGTCTTCAATAATAACAACTTTATTCTTGTCCACGATAGGACTTCCAAGTAGGATACCCGTATCTCCATGATCCTTAACTTCTTTACGATTAGAACAATATCCGATATCTACGCCATAATGTTCACTGATTGCCATAGTAGTAGCTACACTAAGAGGAATACCTTTATAAGCAGGTCCAAAGAGAATATCAAAGTCAAATCCGAATTTGCTTTCAATTGCTTTTGCATAATATTCACCTAATTTACGCAATTGTGCCCCCTTACGGTAAAATCCAGTATTAACAAAGAATGGAGTCTTTCTTCCACTTTTGGTAACGAAATCACCAAACTTTAATACTCCACAATCAACCATAAATTCAATAAACTCTTTCTTATATTGTTCCATTGTATATCCTCCTGTTTTTAGATGCTTTTTTGTTCCAATACAATTCGTTGAATACTCTTAACTGATAGAAAATACTTCTCAGATAACTCGTTGGTAGTTAAACCATTCCTATAATCTATATATATCTCTCGGTTTCTTGCCTTCGTCATTTCGCGAAACCTAGTATTTTCACCCCATGATTTATAATTTTCCTTCTTCCTTGGGATATATAAACACTGTCCATCTGCGTACTTTTGAACAAGTTCTAATACTTCTTTCGGTAATATTAATTCTGCCTTTATATAGCTCACTTGTGCTCCTCCCAATTGCTATATTATCTTGGAATCGAGCAAAGGCTATTTTTTATAGTATTTTATGCAATAGCCTTTGCTATGCACACTTAACTGTTGTCATACACAACCCTCCTTTAAGAGCTATAACATTCGTCCTATTTCACACAACCAATAAGAGAATTGATATCCCCTATATTATTCTTCTTAAGATACGCTTCTAAACCTTGTACAATTTCTATTGTTGCCAATGGATTAGCAAAATTGGCTGTACCTACTGATACTGCTGATGCTCCTGCCATTATGAATTCCAAAGCATCTTCTACATTCATAATACCACCCATTCCTATAATTGGCAAGTTTACTGCATTCGCAACTTGATAGACCATACGAATGGCAATTGGCTTAATAGCAGGGCCTGATAATCCACCAGTTTTATTCGCAAGCACGAAGTTTCTTCTATTCACATCAATCTTCATACCTGTAATTGTATTAATTAAGGACAATACATCTGCACCACCAGCTTCTGCTGCCTTTGCTGTTTCTGTAATATCCGTAACGTTTGGACTTAACTTCATGATAATTGGCTGTTTTGCTACTTTCTTAACTGCGCGGGTGATATCTTCTACACTTTTTGGATTTTGACCAAAAGCAATACCACCTTCCTTTACGTTTGGACAGGATATATTGATTTCCAACATATCAACTGCCTCATCCGCTAATCGTTCTACAACTTCAACATAATCGCTTGTTGATCTACCGCATACATTTACTATAACTTTTGTATCATATTTCTTAAGAAAAGGTAAATCTCTTTCAACGAACACGTCAATACCAGGATTTTGTAATCCTACTGCATTCAGCATCCCACCGTATGTTTCCGCAATTCTTGGGGTGGCATTACCCTCCCATGGTACATTTGCTACACCTTTCGTAACCACTGCACCCAAACGATTTAAATCAACGTAATCACTATATTCAATTCCAGATCCAAATGTACCAGAGGCAGTCATTACTGGATTATTAAGTTCAACACCAGCCAAATCAACTTTTAGATTCATTATAGTTCTACCTCCTGCGCATAGAATACCGGACCGTCTTTACATATTCTTGTATTATGAACATGGGTATGATGATCAACCTCTTTTGTCTTACATACACAAGCAAGACATGCCCCGATACCACATGCCATTCTTTCTTCTAGAGAAAGTTGTGCTTTAATTCCATGTTCTAATGCATATGCCTTAATACCACGTAACATTGGCGTTGGTCCACAAGCAAAGATAATATCTGCATCGATTGCATGTTCACGAATTGCATCGATAACATTTCCTTTTATACCTGTACTTCCATCTTCAGTCGCAACATATACATCTCCATATGGTTCAAATTCTTTGTCCATGAATGTAACATCTCGATACCCTAGTACAATGCTTTTCTCTATATCAAGTTGTTTTGCTAACTCTAACATAGGAGGAATTCCAATTCCACCACCAATTAAGATTGCCTTTTTCCCTTCTAGGGTAAATCCGTTGCCAAGTGGTCCCATTATCACCACATCATCACCTACTTTATATGTAGCGATTTCCTTTGTTCCTTCACCAATTAAACGAAATACAAATCGTAATGTACCTTCGCTATGATTAATTTCACAGATACTAATTGGCCTTGGTAATAGGCGACTTCCATCTTTACAATAGAACGAAACAAATTGTCCTGGTTTTGAAGCCATCGCAATTTCTTCATCTTTGAGCCACATACTGACAATATCATCTTGTAACTTAACTACACTCGTTATCACGGCCGTATTTCTGAAATTCTCTGCCACTACATTGTACCTCTCTTTTCTGAAATCTAAGTATTTAGTTTATAACTTTGCTTTTCTTTAATTCTAAACTATTCTAACAAATAAATTTTGGTATATCAACTATAAATTCTCCAATTTTTTTCCCATCAATAGCTATATTTAAAACTAAAGGAGAAGCCTTTAGATAGTATCTATCCAATGACCTCTCCTTAACATACTACTTATTTAACCTCAACTGTCCAATTGAAGGTATCTTCTATATCACCTAACTGAATACCTGTAATCGTATCATAGATTCTTTGGCTAAGTTCTCCAATTCCACCGTCACTAACTTGCATTACATGATCTTCAAAACGAAGATGGCCTACTGGTGAGATAACTGCTGCTGTACCAGTACCAAATACTTCTTCTAACGAACCGTTATTAGAAGCTTCATACAATTCATCTACAGAGATTTTTCTTTCTTCTACTGGAACACCCCATGTTTTACATAATTCAATAACAGAATTTCTTGTAACACCTGGTAAGATACTACCATTTAACTTAGGCGTAACTACGGTTCCATTGATCTTGAAGAAAATATTCATGGCACCAACTTCTTCGATGTATTTTCTTTCAACGCCATCAAGCCATAATACTTGTGAATATCCATCATCATGTGCCTTCACTTGCGCAGCTAATGAAGCAACATAATTAGCCCCTGTCTTAGCTTCACCAACACCACCTTTAACAGCACGAACATATTCATCTTCAATCCAAATCTTAACCGGATTCAAGCCCTCTGGATAATATGCGCCAACTGGTGATAAGATAATAATGAACATGTACGTATCCGATGGGCGAACACCAAGGAAAGGATCAGTCGCGATAACAAATGGTCTAATATATAAAGATGTTCCTGGTTTTGTTGGAATCCATGCTTCATCAGTCTTAACAACCGCCTTAATTGCATCTAAGAAATCTTCTTCTGGAATCTCAGGAATACAGATTCTACGGTTTGTATTATTTGCTCTCTCAATATTCTTATTAGGACGAAATAATAACGTTCTTCCATCTTCTGTCTTGTATGCCTTCAAACCTTCAAACATCTCTTGTCCATAGTGGAATACCATAGCTGAAGGGTCTAAGCTAAGTGGTGCATATGGTACGATTCTTGCATCGTGCCATCCTTTACCTGTTTCATAGTTCATAATAAACATATGATCTGTGAAGATTGTACCGAATTTTAAAGGATTGTCTTCCTTAGGCAATTCTTTTGGTGCAGTTGTTTTCTCATATCTGATATTTAACATAGTCATTCACCTTCCTAATTGTGATTTATCCGTCGTTATGCCAATTCTGTACATGTTATGCGAATACTTTTAGTATATATTAGTCTTCTTAAAATCGAATTTCAATAGTTTCCCAACATTTTTTCGCATATCAATTGTTCATGGCTTATATTCATCATAGTTATGCGTTTACTTATTTTTGCTTCTCGTATTTGATAAACCAGTACTCCAAGTCATAATATGTTTGTTCTTCGGATTGTTCCGTAATTTTCCACTCTGGCATCTCATCTAGATTTGGAAAATACGTATCTGCTTCATACGCATAATCAATCTTCGTTATATGTGCAACATCACAATATGGAAGCATTTGATGATAAATCGAATCCCCACCAATTACAAAAACATCTTCAGTCTTATAGCCCTTAACTAACTCTAAAGCTTCTTCTATACTACCTACAACGGTCGCTCCATCAACTTTATAATCTGCTTTTCTTGTTATAACAATATTGGTACGGTTTGGTAGTGGTTTGCATTGTGGAAAGCTTTCTAGTGTTTTACGTCCCATAATAATCACTTTTCCCGTAGTTTCTTGGCGAAAGAATCGTTGATCTGCAGGGATTCTAACAAGTAAATCATTCTTATTCCCAATAGCCCAATTCTTATCTACTGCTACAATTAAATTCATCTTCTTGTTCCTTTCTTTGTTTGGCAATCCTCATGTTACCAGTGCTCCACTTTGCTAACAATTACACAGCAACTGGAATATTCTCAACCTTAGGTCCTGTCACATAGTTATCAAGACGGAAGTCATCTACTGTAAATTGATAGAAGTCTTTAATCTCTGGATTCATATAGAAGGTTGGTGCATCATAAGTTGGTCTTGTTATTAATTCTTCGATAATTGGTATATGACGGTCATAGATATGAGCATCGGCGATTACATGAACTAATTCTCCAACTTCCATATCACATACCTGCGCTAACATGTGAATAAGAACTGCATATTGGCAAACATTCCAGTTATTGGCTGCAAGAATATCTTGTGAACGTTGATTAAGTATGCCATTCAGATACATCTTACCATCTTTCTTCTTCGTTACATTGAAGGTCATGCTGTATGCACATGGATATAGATGCATCTCATGTAAATCCGCATGTACGTAGATATTCGTCATAATACGACGGCTATAAGGATTATTCTTGAGATCATAGATAACACGATCTACTTGATCCATCATTCCTTCTTTATATTGATGTTTTACTGACAACTGATATCCATACGCTTTTCCTATAGAACCTGTCTCATCCGCCCAACTATCCCATATCTTACTATTCAAATCATTAACATTGTTCGATTTCTTTTGCCAAATCCATAGCATTTCATCGATACAACTCTTAATGGCTGTTCTTCGAAGTGTTATAGCAGGAAATTCTTTTGATAAATCATAACGGTTTACAACTCCGAATTTCTTAATTGTATAAGCAAAGGAACCATCTTCCCATTTCGGACGAACCTTCTCTCCTTCTGTGCTCACGCCATTTTCTAATATATCTTTACACATATCTATAAATAAATTGTCCGCTAAACTCATTTGCATCCTCCTTAATTACTCTAATTATAACTATTTGATATTACTATCTGCTTAGTATTATCTTTTGCTTAGTATTACCTTCTGCTTAAAGTTCTCTAATTATTCTAAAGTATCTATCTACAAAATACAAGTACTACTTACTGTATATTATAACGAATGAAGATTGAAGCTTACCACATTCTGGTGCTAAACGTGATCTCATTTGAGATATTTATCTGTGTACATATAAAAAACAGGCTTTTGCATAATAAAAACCACAAAAGCCTGTTCGTCTCTATACTGTTAAGCAATTCTCTTCAGCAAAACGCTTAATGTTTGAAGCATTCACATATTTCTTAATTTCTCCATCTTTGACTTCAACCAATGTTGGTGCTTGCATAATGCCAAGTTCAGATGTTATTTCCATGTTCTCCTCTGCGTCTACTACCTTAAAAGCCACCCCTTCAAGGTATGTTTTAGCCATGGCACAATTCGGACAAGTCTTCGTTGTAAACAAGTATAATCCATCATTAGATGCATCACTATTCTCATTAGATTCTAGTGTCATACAACTTTTTGTAGTAACTTCCTCTTCTTCCTTATGAACACCACGGTTTGTTACATGAAAGGAACTTCCTGGATTATATAGTTTACGATTTACATATTCTTGTGATTTTCCTTCATTCCAGTTTTGTACTGGTCGATAGTAGCCTGTAATACGGCTATACACTTCCGCCTTCTCTCCACATTCTGGACAAGTGAAATGTTCTCCACTAAGGTATCCATGGTGCTTACAAATTGAATAGGTTGGAGACATTGTATAGTAAGGTAATTTATAATTAGTTGCAATGGTACGAACTAGTTTCGCAGCTGCTTCCCAGTCTGGAAGTTTCTCTCCTAAGAATGCATGGAATACTGTTCCTGATGTATATAATGTCTGCAAACCATCTTGAATATCTAATGCTGAGAAGATATCATCTGTATAATCAACTGGTAGATGTGAACTGTTTGTATAGTAAGGAGTATCTCCCTCATTACCAGCAGTCTTAATATCTGGCCAACGTTTCCTATCATGTTTTGCAAGACGATACGATGTTGATTCCGCTGGAGTTGCCTCTAGATTATACAAATCTCCATACTCAACTTGGTACTCAGATAAACGTTCTCTCATATGGTTTAATACTTTAGCTGTGAAGTCTTGTGTTTCTTTACTTGTCATATCTTTTCCTAACCAACGAGCATTTAAACCAACTTCATTCATACCAAGAAGGCCAATTGTAGAGAAATGATTCTCAAAAGATCCAAGGTATCTCTTTGTATATGGGTATAAGCCTTCCTCTAATAATTTAGAGATAACCTTTCTCTTAATCTTTAACGAACGTGCTGATAGATCCATCATTCGATTCAAACGTTTGAAGAATTCATCTTCATTCTGCGCTAGATATGCAATACGTGGCATGTTAATTGTAACTACACCCACACTTCCAGTACTTTCTCCTGAACCAAAGAAGCCACCCGTTTTCTTTCTCAACTCTCTAAGATCAAGACGTAAACGACAGCACATAGAACGAACATCACTTGGTTCCATATCGCTATTGATATAATTTGAGAAATATGGCGTACCATATTTGGCAGTCATCTCGAATAATAATTTATTATTTTCTGTTTCTGACCAATCAAAATCACGAGTAATAGAATATGTAGGGATTGGGTATTGGAAACCACGTCCATTCGCATCACCTTCAACCATGATCTCGATGAAGGCTTTATTAACCAAATCCATCTCTTTCTTACAATCCTTATATTTGAAATCCATCTCTTTACCACCCACAATACAAGGGAGCTCTGCTAAATCATTCGGAACAGTCCAATCAAGAGTGATGTTTGAGAATGGGGCTTGCGTTCCCCAACGGCTAGGTGTATTCACACCGTAGATAAAAGATTGTATACATTGCTTTACTTCTCTATATGATAAGTTATCTATTTTAACGAAAGGAGCCAAATACGTATCAAAGGAGGAAAACGCCTGCGCACCTGCCCATTCATTTTGCATTATTCCAAGGAAATTAACCATTTGATTACATAATGTAGATAAGTGGCTTGCAGGTGATGAAGTAATCTTACCAGGGATACCGCCTAGACCTTCTTTAATTAATTGTTTCAATGACCATCCAGCACAATATCCTGTCAACATAGATAGATCATGAATATGTATGTCTGCATTTTTATGTGCAGCTGCTATTTCTTCGTCGTACACTTCGGATAACCAATAGTTTGCAGTTATTGAACCTGAATTGTGAAGAATCAATCCACCAACAGAATAGGTAACTGTTGAATTCTCTTTTACTCTCCAGTCTTCTTCTTTCACATAACTATCAACAATTTCTTTGTAATCAAGAATTGTTGACTTCATGTTGCGGATTTTCTCACGACTTTTACGATATAGGATATATGCTTTTGCAACCTCCGTATATCCTGTTTGCTCCAATACATGTTCAACTGAATCTTGAATATCCTCCACATTAATTACGCCATCTTTTACTTTACTCTGAAAATCCGAAGTAACTCGTAGCGCTAAGAGATTAATGATATCTTCATTATAAAGCTTTTCTGTAGCATTAAAGGCTTTTGAAATCGCATCCGATATTTTTTTAATCGTAAATTCTGCAATTTCCCCATCTCTCTTAACAACATTAAACATAAAACCGTTCTCCCTTCGCAACTGATTTTTTCCATTCAACACCACTATATCTTGTGTATAATATAAAGCTCCCCAAGTAACATGCCTTATATTTGAAACAAAAAAACCGACAAGAAAATCTTTAATCTGTACATTTCGCTATTCCCTATATTAAAAATATATGTCATAGCTAAATGTAGCATCCTTGATTTTCCTATCGATTAAATTGTAGCAGAATTAAACTTCTAAGTCAAGCAATATATCCACCATATATATACACATTTTCGCACACAAACACCATATGTTGTGTTTTCAATGGTAACAAAAGACTATTTTTCTAGTTGCAAATATATCTCTTTTGGTACATATGCTTCTACATAAATACCCTCTGTTTGGTACTCTTCCTGTAGCAATTGCCCATATTTACGGATAGCTTGAATCTTACCAGCATCGGAATATGGAAAAACTTTTTCAATCAATATCTTGTGTTCCTTTAAAATTTCTTCGATTATATTTAATAGTTCATCCATTCCTTTACCAGTTTTAGCTGATATCTGAACAGTACGATCTGCCTTGAAATCCTTTAGAATTGGTTGCTCTTCTATTTTATCCATTTTATTAAAAGCTGTAATGATTGTTTTATCCCTAACGCCTAAATTTTCTAGCGTTTCATACACTACATGCATATGTTTATATGCTTCTGGATTGGAGCTATCCACCACATGTAAGATAATATCCGCATATTTTGCTTCCTCAAGGGTACTACGGAACGCATTAATCAAATGATGTGGTAATTTGCGTATAAATCCTACCGTATCTGTAAGAAGAATCTGTTGACCACTTTCAAGCTTAAGATTTCTAGTCGTTGGATCTAGTGTCGCAAACAGCTTGTCTTCAGATAATACACCTGCACTTGTTAATGTGTTCAACAACGTAGACTTACCAGCGTTGGTATAACCTACAATTGCAATAACAGGAGCCGGATTCTTACTTCTTTGATGTCTTGTTGTTTCTCTTGTTCGTACTACATCGTCTAGTTCTCGATTCAATTGAGAGATGCGATCCCTAATCAAACGACGATCCATCTCTAACTTCTTCTCACCTGGACCTTTCGTACCTATTCCACCACCAAGTCTTGATAATGAACTTCTAAGACCAATCAAACGTGATGAACGATATTTTAATTGTGCTAACTCAACTTGAATCTTACCTTCACGTGTTGAGGCTCTCTGTGCAAATATATCAAGAATTGTAACCGTACGGTCCATTACTTTGATCTGAAGAGCTTCCTCTAAGTTCTTAAGTTGCGCAGGTGATAATTCATCATCGCATACAACACCTGTCGCATCTAAGTCCTGTGCTAGCAATCTTACTTCTTCAATCTTACCTTTACCGATATACGTACCCGGATGGACACTCTCACGATTCTGAATTACCTTCGCAATTGTCTCTGCTCCAGCTGTCTTTATTAATTCTTCTAACTCGTCTAACGATTCTGCAGTATCATCACCATCACTGGTTGCAACACCTACAAGAATCATACGCTCTTCTTGTTCTTTTATTTCAAATGTTTCCGCCATGTTAATACCATGCCCTTTCTATAACCTACTTCGTGTTATCTATGAGGGCGTTTTCCTGTCTGGTTTTAAGGAATTCAATTTCCTTTGTCATGCCCTCATCTTCTGGATATTCTTTTAGATATTTCTTCGCTTTTTTATATGCTTGCTCGAAATCACCTTGATGCTCAAGGGCAATAATCTCATTATATTTCAGTGGTTGCATAATAGCGCTATCATTCAGTTTGATTCCCTCTTCGAACGCCTTCAGGGCCTGTTCATAGTTTTCCGACTGAAGATAAGCTTCGCCTAGTTGATTATAAACAACTGCAGATTTTAGATTTGGCGTATTCTGAATATACTGCTCATAATTAGATACTGCGGTCTCATACTCTTTTTCCGACATAGCAATTTCACCAAGGTAGAAATACGCACCAGTAAATCCATTCTCTATAGCGGTAGCTAATTCTCCTTTTGCTACATCGTTATTACCTTGATAGAAATGCAATATTGCCACATTATAATAGTCCTCTTTGGATTCTGTCTTAATCGCTAATGCATTCTTAAGAACTTCTTCTGCACCAGTACTATCACCTTGTTGTAATAGGATGGCATACTTTCCAAAGTAGTATTCATAATTATCTTTATCAAAAGAAATTGCCTTATCAAAGTCCGCAACAGAACCTTCAAGTTCACCCATCTGTCCTTTTAATACTGCACGCTTATAATAAGCATCGCTTTGTTTCGGCTTCTTCTCAATAATCTTAGTATATGTTGCAATTGCTCCTTCTTGATCCAAGGTTTTTGTTTGTGCATCACCAAGATAGAATAGAATATCCAAATCAAGATCAGTACGTTCCGAAATCTTTAGCGCTTTTTTGAATTCTTTTATAGCAGACGCATAATCCGCCGAATCATAATAAGCTATCCCTATACCACGATAAGCCATCTTATTATTCTCTCTAACAATCTTATTATCTTTATTAAGGATTGCTTTGTTAAACTGGATTAAGGCTTCCTCATAATTACCACACTGAATAAGTGTCATACCATAATCAATGTAATACTCCGCCTTATTCGGATTCTTCGTTACTGCCTCTTTCAGACTTTCACTTGCTTCTTCGTATTTCTGTGCTTTGTATTGTTTCATTCCTTCTTTATAATAATCACTAGCACTCTTATTGCCGCTACAACCAGTAACTGCAAGCATAAGTACCATTGATGCTAAAACCACTTTGCCCCGTCTTAATCGAACCATAATGACGCAATACCTCCGTATTTTAATTTTCCAAATTATAACTGCTTCAGATCAAGTTCCTTGACCATGTTACGGTCTTACACTTCGTGTAACCCCTAGCTCTAGAACTCCGTTCTATCGCTAACTTGTCGGGTGAAATCAAATAGTTAGACTTGTTAACTTATGACTCCTTTAGGTCAAGTTACTTGACCATGTTACGGCATTACACTTCGTGTAACCCCAAGCTCTAGAACTCTGTTCTATCGCTAACTTGTCGGGTGAAATCAAACAGTTAGACTTGTTAACTTATGACTCCTTTAGGTCAAGTTACTTGACCATGTTGCGGTCTTACACTTCGTGTAACCCCTAGCTCTAGAACTCCGTTCTATCGCTAACTTGTCGGGTGAAATCAAACAGTTAGACTCGAGAAATTACTTTATAATTTCCCTCGTTAACTTATGACTCCTTTGGAGTTACGGTCTTACACTTCGTGTAACCCCTAGAATCGACTACGCCGATTCTCATAAGTTACATTATAATTTGTACCGAGTATAATTGCAAGCTATGGTTTACTGTAGCTGGTCTAAGGCTTCCACCAGCTCTTCCCATTCTCTTTCTTTCTCATCAATCTGGTTCGTTAATATTTCTAGCTTCTTATAATCCGACCCGTTTTCCTCTTTTAGAATTTCATCTTTTAACTCTTCCATCTCCTCTTCACATATAGCTATCTTTTCTTCCAGCTTAGCAATCTGGCGTTTTCTCTTTGCTTCTTCCTTACCAGGATTCGATGAGTCCTTCGGATTGTCTATGCGATTGCCAACGGTACCACCAACAGATGCTTGCGTTTTCAGTTTTCTGCTTGCTTCTTTTGCTTTACTTTCTAAAACTATCACTTCTTTTTTCTGTCTTTCTATTACATACTCTTCATACCCACATGGATAATAGACAACTTGATCTCCTTCAAACACAAGCATCGCCGTTGCAACCTCTTTTATAAAGAAGCGGTCATGAGATACAAATAATACAGTTCCTGTATAGGCCCTTAGCATACTCTCTAGCGCTTGCTTCCCTATCATATCCATATGATTCGTAGGTTCATCTAATATCAGGTAATTCGGTTGTTTCTTGAATATCTTAAGAAGTGCAAGTCGTACCTTCTCACCTCCGGATAACTGGTTGATCTTCTTGAACACATCATCTCCGGAGAATAAGAAATGTCCTAATGCAGTTCGCACTTGTGTCTGCTTCAAATTAGGATAAGCGTTCCAGAAATCATCAAGTACTGTTTCTTCACTAGAATACTGTGCCATTTGCTGTTCAAAATATCCCAGCTCCACATCAATACCATACTCGTACGAACCTTTTAGTGCTGGTATTTGTCCAACTAACGTCTTTAATAGGGTTGATTTTCCTTTCCCATTTTCACCTATAACTGCAATCTTTTCACCTTTTATAACATCTAGATTAACGGTGCTAAGAATATGGTCATAGCCGATGCCTAGTTTCTTAATTCTCATTACCTCTTTATGAGATTCGATTCGTGGAGAAAACTGAGCATGGAACGCTTTCGTATCAAATCTGGTTGGTTTCTCTATTTTGTCCATATGCTCGATTGCCTTTAATTTGGACCTTGTCATAGCAACTTTCGTTGGTGTGTTCTTCCACTGTTCTACAAGTTTTTGCAATCTTGCAATTTCCTTTTGTTGTGCGATATAATCCTTCTCTTGTTTGTCTGTATCAAGACGCTTCCTTTGAATGAATGCACTATAATTTCCTGGATACCGTTTCATGTGTGTATATTCAATCTCATACGTAACATCAATGATATGGTCAAGAAACATACGATCATGAGAAACAATAACAACTGCTTTGTTGTAATTCTTAAGATATCCCTCTAACCACTCGATGGTTGGCATATCAAGGTGGTTTGTTGGCTCATCTAACAAAAGAATATCTGGCTTACTAAGTAGTAATTTGACGAATGCAATTCTCGTCTGTTGTCCACCCGATAATGCCATTACCTGTTTCTGCAAGTCTTCTAATGGAAATCCAAATCGTTGGAATATAGTCTCCATATCTTGCCTGAAGGTATATCCGCCTAAACTTTCATATAGACCAGATAGTTTCCCATACTCATTCAAGATTTTCTCAGAAGAATCCGTCGCCATTCTCTCTACAAGCTCATCCATTCGTCGCTTCATAAGTTGTATTGGTTCATACACCTTCATGATTTCTTCTTCAATTGATAAGGTATTGTCTGTGAAATCAATTTGTTTTAAGAAACCTATCTTCAAATCTCCCGCCATATAGATTCCACAATCTTCATCACTGTCTAGATTACTTAGTGATATATTTCCTGCAATAACATTCAGTAAAGTAGTTTTGCCACAGCCATTTCGGCCTACTATTGCAATCTTTTCATTATCTCTTATTTCAAAATTAATATTATCTAAGATGGTGGTTGCTGCAAACCGAACGATACCACCAATAATTTGATATTTCATCTGTATACCCATGCAAATCGCAATCCTTCTTGCGATACTGCTTTATAATTAAATGCAGTGCATGGCTCCTTTCTTAATCATTTATAACTTCACTATTTCATCAGCCAAATGTTCAACAAAAGCTTGATCGTGCTCCACCATAATAATTGTTGGTTTATATCTTTGGATTAGTTCCTCAATCTGAATGCGAGATAAGATATCTATAAAATTCAACGGTTCATCCCATACATAAAGATGTGCCTGTTCACATAAGCTTCTGGCAATTAAAACTTTCTTCTTCTGTCCTGCACTGAATTCCTCCATATTCTTATCAAGCTGTTCCCTAGTGAAATCTAATTTACGTAAAAATTGCTTAAATAAACTCTCATCAATTCCGCATTCTCTTGCATATTCTCTTAGATTTCCTTTTAAGAAGGAGGAATCTTGCGGTACATAGGAGATTATTACACCGCCAGGTACAATCATCGTTCCTGTCATTGTAATCTCTTCTCCCATGATTTTTTTTAGTATTGTAGATTTTCCACTACCATTTCTACCTTGTAAGGCAAGGCACATTCCTGTCTTCACTTGAAAATTCACACTTTCACAAACTATTTTTTCGTTATATGCAAGCGATAAATCTTTGGCCTCTACAACAACGCTTTGGTGATACTTAAGCGGTTTTAGAATAATCTCCTCTTTCTCTTCAATATTCTTTAGTAATCCCGCTTTTTCATCTATCTCTTTTTCTTGTCTGCGTTGTAGGTTTTTTCTCCTTTGTTGCATCCGTTTGGACTTTTCTCCAACAAATGCTCTTGTATCAATACATTTCTCATATTTCTCCGACTTGGCACCAATCTTCGTTGATTCTACTTCGTCTGCCCATCTCTTCGATTGGGTTGCCGCTTGCTTCAAACGATTGATATCCTTTTTAAGTCGTTCGTTTTCCGCTAACTCATACGCATCTTGCCTTGATTTATTAGTAAACCAAGTAGAATAATTTCCTTGTACAACTTCAATATTGGTACGATTAATGGATAATACATGGTCGATACACCCATCCAAGAGATTTCGATCATGTGAGACAAGAATAAATCCTTTCTTTTTATTTAAATATTCTTTTACAATCTCCCTTGTTTCTAAGTCTAGGTGATTTGTTGGTTCGTCAATTAACAAAAAGTGATTTTCCTTAGAAAATAAAATTCCTAATAGTACTTTTGTCTGCTCCCCATAACTTAACGTCTCAAATGGTCTCTCCCATATATCATCACTAACATGTAGTAAGGTTAACTCTCTACAAACTTTCCAAAATTCATAATCAGGATTAATGCGTTCTAATACCCTTAAGGTCGATTCAGTTTGGTCCTTTACTTCATAAGGAAAATAATCGAACATAACGGAAGCGTCTATTGTCCCTGTATATTCATATTTACCCAGTAAAAGATTAAGGAATGTTGTCTTTCCTCTACCATTCCTTCCAATAAACCCCAGCTTCCAGTTCGTATCAATTTGAAACGAAACCTGATCAAATATTTCATCGTAACTTCCTTCGTAATAAAAGGAAAGATTGTTTACTTGTATTAATGACATAATGACTCCAATCTGTACACGGTCTATCCCCGTGACATGCCATTAGCAAGGTGTTTTGATAGCTATAAGTTTCAATGTCTTATAACACAAAAAAGACGCGAGGCAAATACCTAGCGTCTTTTTATCAACATAAAAGCGTAAATTAATCTTATGTACGTCACACAATACTAGATAATCTTATTCCGATTATCTAATACAAGTATATAAAACATAAGATACTCGCATTATTTATCTAGTCGGATTTCACTCCAACCGGGATAGACAAAAGATACTATACTTGCTAAATGGCATTCAAAAAACATTGCATATACAAACTAACGTTGTTATGCTTCTGAATGTGTTGTTAAGTTTCCATTTAAATTAGCAAGTAATAATAATCATCTTCGTCCCTCCATACTATGTAAACAAATTCTTATTTATAGTTTACACTTAGCTTTCTTTTCATTTATATATGTATAATATCTTACGAATTCCCATCTGTCAACCATAATCTCCTTATTTTAGTAATATGTATCACTATACAAGCTTACATCTCATATAGTTTTAAAAACTGATAAACATGTCTCCTTATTATTTCTTGTGCTTCCTCTTCTTTACCATCTAACGAATCATATTGACATATCAATAGATAGATTGGGGCATAAAACTGTAATGCCATACTCTTAGCATCTAGTTTTTTCAACATGCCACGTTCCATTAATACATTGAATAATTCTTCTTGAAAGTTTAACGCATTTTCAAAATATATTTTCTTGAATGTATCGCCAATCACTTGATTTCGATATTGTTCCATCATTAATATTCTACGGAATTTGGACGTGTAAGGATCCTGAAGAAAATATAAGAATATCTTATATACAATCTCATAAAGTTTATCCGCTGTAATGTTCATATAAGAATCTACTACACTGGAAGCCTCTCCATGTGGGAGATGAAACAAGGACATTGCTTCATCATATCTAATCTCCATATACTTTACAATGGAATCAAAGATGTCTTGCTTACTCTTATAATGCTTATATATAGAACTGCCCTTTATGTTAACCGCAGCTGCAATATCCCGCATCGATACTCCTTCATAACCACTCTGTGAGAATAATTCAAGTGCCATATAAAGTATCTTTTCTTTGGTCCCCATTTCTTCAAAAGATTTCATACTATTCGTGTCTCCTTTTCTGAATGCATAGTTTCGCAATTGGCTAGTACTTGGTATTCATGAAACCCTCTACTATTTCTCTTTGTTCAAACAGTACACAGCCACCAACGTGTTCTTTCATCAGAATATTGTCTGCACGCAGTTTTTGAAACAAAGGTGATTGTAGTGTCTCCAATAGTGTATTGTCTCTAACATTCGTGTCCGAATATGGAGAGAACGGACACGGTTCTGCTCCACCCATTGCATTAATATGAAAGAATCCTCTTCCAGCTGCTAAACAACCTCCTGAAGTCTTTTCATCACCGGGGAAAGATACAAAAACCAGGTGCGGTTGTTCCACTCTAAGTTTTACCAGCCGTTGTTCCATCAATGTACGTTCCTTATCGTTAATGGCAAGCCCCTTTGTCTTCTCATCTACAGGAACAAACTCTACATAGATAACTACTTTAACACCCTTATCTACTAACATATCTGTAAAAACTTCACTCATTACCTCTTCAAGGTTACTCTTTGTTACTGTTACTGATACGCCATATAGAATTCCTTTCCTCTGTAGGTTCGTCATGTTCTCCTGCAAAGTCTCGTACATGCCAATTCCCCGTCGCATATCAGTCGCTTCTTTTTGCCCTTCTATGCTTAATATTGGTACTAAGTTCCGATTCTCATCAAACAGCTTCATATATTTTTCTTCAAACATGGTACCATTGGTAAAGACCGGGAATATGATATCTTTATGTTTTGCTGCCTCTTCTACCACATCTCTGCGAAGAAATGGTTCTCCCCCTGCTAACAAGATAAAGCTTACCCCTAAATCTTCAGCCTGTGAAAACACAGTATTCCATTCTTCATTCGTTAACTGTCCTAGGCTTACCACATCTGAGCAACATTGATTTGCCCTAGCATAACAACCAGCGCAATGAAGATTACATTGAGTAGTAATACTAGCAATTAAGAATGCTGGTATATGTATATTGCTCTCGTCATACTCTTTTCGTATCTTCGCCGCTTTCTTCGCTGATAACGTATATTTACCTAAGAATACAGATTCTTTTGGATTTTTCAAAGTCGCTTTCATTGCTCCCTTAATGATTCTCTCAATTCCACCGTATAAATATTCCCCCAAATTAATTTCTTGCATTGTAATACTCCTTTCCATATTAGAATTTACAATAAGTATTTTCATTTGCTAACACTTGTTAGCCTGATTATATAATAGCTAACAAGTGTTATCCTGTCAAGTACTATCTGTAAAGTAATTACTTCTATTTAGAAACTAATATTAAGTAATCTTGTTTTCGCATATCGTCCAGCACTCGTAATTGTTTTCTTGCTTAGATGATTATAATACCAACATCCTGATATCGGTATCCCCCCCTGTTCTCTACAGATATCCCCCAAATGATATTGCAAACTTCGGCCTACACCTTTTCTTCGTTTCTCTTCAATGGTAATCATTCCACATGCCAAATATCCTTTTTGAATCTGATTTGGCACAATCACTCCATATCCCAAAACCTCTCCTTCACTCTCTAATTGATATAAGGCATATCTTCCTTCTGTAAAGTCTTCTAAGGTGAAACTATCAAAGAAATCCCCTGTGGTTTCACGCATCTTTTGAATACATTCACTCTCGTGCACTCCAATCTGCTTAATACAATCTCTTGTAAACTCTGGTTCCCTGACCTTGTGCGGAATTGTTCCATCAAAGAAATACGCTTGCAGTTCAATCTTTTTATGTAAATCTATACAGATTGATAAGAATGCTTCATCACAAGTCGCTACAAATGCTCGAGTTAGATTGTGTTCTTTAAGTATCCTCTCTACTAGATCCCTTGCATATGGATAATACATTTCTTCCACATAAAACGAAGTAAGATAGGTATCGTCATTCCATAATAGCCTGGTTGAAAAACAACCACAAACCATATCTTCTCCCTCAGCCGATATCAGGTAAATGTCTCCCTTCAAGATATGTTCTTCCCAAAAGTCATCTACGACACCGGAGAAGGTCTGTATATACTTTTCATAAATTGGCATTGCTTCTTTCATCGATACTTTTTTTAAGTTAAAATTCATATAAATCACCCTGTCCCTTCAAAAGTCTGGCGGCTTTGTGCAAGTCAACTTGTTGACTTTTGGCACCAAATCGCCGTGTGTAAGATTCATCTTTCACACTATCTCTCTAAAATAAAAATGAAAAAACTACCATACAATAAGCATCCTGTATGCTCTTATAGTATGGTAGTTTGATTTATCGTTATAGACTCTTAAAAGAAAGCACGAATTCCAGACAGCAGAGTAAATCAATGTACATAGATACATAATTGCTCATGTGTGCAGTTTTACTGCGTGTATTTCATAAACCTATCACAGAAAATTCCGATGAATTCCCCATAACACGAAAAAGACACACCCTCGTGTGTCTTATACATTGCTTTCTATTCAGAATCAAATTCTAAGTTAAGAACATACATAAAGGATACTTTAACGTTAACATAAGTAACAACACTTATGTTAACATACCTATTCAGTTATCTGAATTGATCCTCTACACGTAACATATGTTCTCCTCCTTAGAGCCTAGAATTATTCATTGTGTTTGCTCTTCAATCAGATTAACATATAACCTCACATGTGTCAACAATTTCCATCTACAGTTTTTTCTTATTGAATACCATAATTGCTCCTAGTAAACTAAGTACCGTTAATATAATTGTAATACTTATTGAATAAACGAAATCTGCAATCGCCATCTCACTAGTTATTAATGACATATTGCCTGATGTAAGACGGATTGGATTAAATTCCTGCAACCTTGGAACCATGTTAATTAGAAATAGTGTAACTACTACACCTCCTACTAACAATAAACAGGCATAATTACTCCTAACGATTGCCCCCATAAGAAGTAGTATCGCAATCAAGAAGACCCCAAATAACCATAAGCACGCTACTGATTGTAAAATTTGTTCCAATCCATCAATATTCCAGTAATAAGCAGTATAGTATGTTGAAATCATAAAACATAGTGCTAAACTTATTGTCCACATGCATACAGACATCGTAAATTTAGAAAGAATAATTGTACTCCTCTTAAGGCCCTTTGTGACCATATTGACAAAAGTTCCTTTACTACATTCTCCCGTCATACCTCCGCTGAACATAATTACAAGAACAATCAACCCCATCTGTGGTACATTCTTATAAAATTGAAGCCACGAATCCATTGCTGTTGGTTCTGGAATTGTAATCGTAATCCCCTCTGTTGCTAAGCTAGACAGAAGTTCTGGTGTAATCTTCGCCGTTATAGGATTCATAATTCCAATAATAAAGAAAACTGCTAATAAGATGAAGAATCGATACGTACGAATGCTCTCCAGCCACTCCTTTTTTGTAAATGCTATATATGCTTTCATAGTTACTCCTTTACTCTTTCACGATTTCCATAAAAAGATCTTCAAGCGTCGGTTTTACACACATAAATTTAACTGGAACTATATCATTTTGAGCTAGAATTTGTAATGAAACTTTGGACAATTCATTCATGTTACTTGCCTTTAATTCAATTGCTAAAGGACTATCTTCTTTCCCCTTGAATACATTTGCTAGATCTTTCGCTTCCTTTTGAAAGCGTTTTAAATCCTCTATTTTAGAAAATTCTATCTCTATTCCTTCTTTCGCATGATTCGTTTTAATTGTTACCAAGTCCCCCTGCATTTGAATCTTTCCTTGATGTATTAATGCTATATTATCACATATTCGCTCCACATCAGAAAGAATATGTGTTGAAAACATTACCGTAGTCTTATCCTTAACCTTATACAAGATATCAAGAATTTCTTTCCTTCCAATTGGATCGAGAGCTGATGTTGGTTCATCACAGACCAATAGTTTGGGTTCACTTAATAATGCTTGTGCAATACCTAATCTCTGTTTCATTCCTCTAGAAAATCCTGCAATCTTCTTGTTTGCTTTCTCTAATCCTACTAGATCTAGTAACTCTTCCGTCCTTAACTTACATTCGTTCTTCTTCATCCCCGTGATTTCACCACACAAAGCAAGGTATTCCAGTGGCTTCATATAACCATAGAACTCTGGCACGTCTGGGAGATATCCTATGTAACGGTTTGTCTTAGTCTGACCATACGTTACCCGTTCTCCATTCACCATAACAACCCCTTGGTCAGCTTGTAGGAGTCCAAGAATAATCTTCATTGTGGTAGTCTTACCCGCACCGTTTTGTCCTAGGAAACCGAATACAGAATGTTCCGGCACATGAAAATTCACACCATCTAAGATTACCTGCTTACCAAAAGCTTTACTGACTTCATTAACTTCAAGAATATTCATCTATTCGTCTCCTCTTCCAAGCACGAAATAAACCACTGGTCCAAAAATCTGAATAACAACTACAATAATTGCCCACATCACTTTGTTTCCAAATCTATACGAGTTGTGACGCAATACATGTACTAGTGCCGTAATCATTAAAACCAATTCTACAATAATTAATGGTAATAACAATGGTAAATATTCTTGTAACTGTTCTAAACCTGTTGATAAATACATAAAAACACACTCCTTCATATATAATAATTTACTGTAACAACTCTAACTGTTTTATCATATTCTTGAACTCGCTTTGCTCCTTGATCCCAATAAAAATTGGATTATCTTTTATCGCTGCTATCATACTTGCCTTAACTGATTTTTCATCCCTTGGTGATACGGTACCTAAATCAAACAGATCAAATTTGTTCTCTACCATATCGAAGAACTCATCTCCTTGTAATCTTGCAGGGAATTCAAAGGATTTACAAACGCTAACATATTGATTAAGATAATCGATAGCAGCTTCTGTTTGACCTTGTTGTACGTATGCAGTAGCAATGATGTAATAGAAATTTACCATCATATTTGGATTTAGCTTCTCTAACTCAAAAGCATCTGCTATTTGCAGTGTTCTTTTTTTGATTTCTTCAAATCTATCTTTCTCTGTGATAAATAACATTATATATGAACTTAACTCATTAATGATATGCATCACATTCTCATAGATTCGAAACTGTAAGGTCTCGATAGCTTTATCTGTTTTTCCTAACATTAGATATGCATTGGCTAAAACTACTTCATCGGCTTGTGCTGGAACCATTGTGTCCTCTAGTAATTCAACAACTTCCAACGCTTTCGAGAGTACTAGATTCGCTGTTGCTTCTAGAGAATTAGCATTCCTCATTAATAAAGGATCTCCTGATTCCTCTTTAATGCGCTTACTTATATCTATTATCCTAGCAATCATTAAGTTTTTCAATTCCTCTGTTGGTGCTCCAATCCCATAATTGAGATATAATATTGCCAATTGTAATTGCAACTCGAAACAAGAATAGTATTTCTTACTAATCTTTTCACTTACTTCTAATGTCTTGATATAACCTTCATTTACGAATTGTTCCGATAGAGAAATATATACCTCATGAATAGCTTCCCTTGTTAACTGCGGAGAGTATCCCAGTAATTCATCGACTGATATATCAAAGAAAGTTGCAAGTACTGGTAAAATCGTAATATCTGGATAACTTTGTCCCGTCTCCCACTTAGAAACAGATGCTTTCGATACCCCCACATAACTAGCTAAATCTTCTTGTGTAATTCCTCTTTCTTTACGTTTCTCTATAATTTTCTTAGCAATATTAATTTCTTTCATATGAATCTAGTGACTCCTTTCCAAAGTCAAAGGCTTTGTAAATGTTGCGTAGGTCGATATATCCTATTGTACTACTTGAAGTAAGCACGAGGGACCTGCCTCCTTAATACGTATAGTTTTATTATACCTATAAACTACAAAAATACAATGGAATGGTAGTTGATTTCGGTTGATAAAGTTAACCATTAAGAAACTTTAGCGAACTTTCAGCCAACACAAAACTGCGGTTCAATGTCACTCGATTTAACAAAAAAAAACTCTATGAGGTACTCTTCCCCATAGAGTTTATTACTTTGGTTAAATTAGCAGTTAACAATTAACTAGTAGAAAATATTTCTTCTGCACTAGCAGATTGTTCTTTCGATGTAATTTACCTATTTACTCTAAAACCAATATTATCAATTTTGACATGTCCAGATTCCATATCATCAAATATAAACTCTATTGAAGTGATACTATCTGTTTTAATTTCTGCATTATCTGTTAAGAATTGTTCTTCTTTCACAGAAACAGTTTGAAACTGATGTTTGTACTCATATTCATTAAACAAGAAATCCACTTTATATAATTGTACTGGTAACGAAGGATATACTATAGTAGTATCACTGATTTTCACATTAGCTACGTTACCAAAGATATCCGTAATACGTACGGTTCCATCAATTATTTGCTTATCCCCATTCTCATTTTCTACATTCATATCTGCTATATCGAATTGCAGATCTTTACCCGTCATCTCATAAACAGGTATCTCAAACTTGACTGTAGCCTCATTCGTATCTCTCCACTTAAGTCTAAGTGCATAATTCTCATTCGTACCACCGTCACCATATGCAGTCTTCATCTCTTCCCATATCCTTGTACGGGAGGTGGAGATCTTAGCACCTGACATGGTTGCAGTTGTTAGATCCGAATCCTCTTCAAAATCACTTACACAATCAAAACTGGAATCTTGGTACAATTGTTGATAAACCGTCTTTGGAAGATACTCTTCATAAGCAAGGTAATTACTGAATAATTCCTTATTCGTCTCGTCCCCCTTCAAGGTTACGTCTAAGAATAACTTTGTGAATATCTTAAGTATCTCTTTTTGATTTTTCGTTGTTATCAGATTCTTAACATTCAAGAAATAGTGACTCGGAAATCCCATGTCATACCTTCCCCATTCACTATTGAATTGTCCATGATTGGCTCCTGCTACATAGAGTGCAGATTTAAAGTAGTTTCCTTCCCCACTAAACGTGGTATTCTTATATAATTTGTTCCCCATAACCGTTCGTACGTCTTGATCATTCGTCCCATGTATGAGCAGATAATTCACATCTGATATTGATACTTCATGCTGTGCAGGCATGTACTGATCAGCGGTTGGCGCAATCGCGATGATTGATTTGATTGAAAAATTATAATCCAATTTAATGTTACCATTATCCGGATACACGTCATATTCATTGAATAGATATGCCGTAGATACACATTCTCCACCTCTTGAATGTCCTGCAATTGCTATGTTTTCTTCATCAATTTTTCCATATAGTGGATTCGTTTTATCCTTATTAAACTTAAGAACTTGTTTAATATTCTCAAGCAATAGAATTGCTCTAGCATCATTCTCATTACTTAACTCATTACAACTATTCTCATTAACCGATACTACAACATAACCATTTGATGCTAGATATTTACCTAGATAATCATAACCAAGATAAGAATCGGTTGTATAGTTATGATTTCCGTGCACGATAAATAATACCGGACACTCATCTTCTGTAACCGGATACCATACCTTTCCTGTTATAGGCGCTTCTTTTAAATCATAGTCAAAGTACTGATTCATTACCCAACCAGAGACAGAACTTCTCTGCGCAAATGTTGATAAGTTGTATACAGAAGATTGTAAATCAAAAGAATCACCAATACCATATTCTAATGATGTTGTTTCATAATCTCCCTTCACCGTAGCTTTTTTGAAAGCATTATCTACCTTAAGCAGGTTATCATCAAGTATTTTTTCCTCTTTCATTGTGAGATAATCCTCAATATATTGATCTTTGAATCCTTCATCCGTTAGTAGTGCTCCAATAATACCCAACCCCGAAGTTGTAATAACTAAGGTGATAACTAGGGTAATCGTTCGTCTTCTTAACTTAACGATTGCCCACATACTTCTTCCAAAGAAATCTAGAAGGATAACGGTAAGAACAGCTAGGTAAAAATTAGCATCCGTCCGATCCCCTTGCGTCGCTACGGTTGCAATTGTATAGATAATTACAACAGGAAGGCACCAGTATATGAGTCCCTTTCTTCTGTTCCCAAATAGTACCTTAGATGCAAGAAATATCAAACAAAACAGTACAATCGTTATCACTACTCCTACTAGATAACAGATCTTTATACTTAGTGGCGAGAAATACAACTTCAAATCTGCAGCCACTCCTATTGCGGTTACTAATACAGAACAGATGGCAAGGCCTTTATACGTATCTCCGAAGTTTCTTTGCCAATAGGAACGGAATATATGCCATACTTTTTTTACTATTGCTATTACTCTATTTTTTGAATCTTTTATCATTTTTAATTTACTGTTACTCTCCATAGTTACCCCCTCCTGGTAATTCTATATCCATATTACTATTACGTTAGTGCTTGCTTATCACTTTAGCATCTCGTAATAATAATGTCAATTTAAGAATGGTAGGGAACTATTGTAAATTAATTGGTCGAATTTTGCAGAAAATAAGTTGTGGTTTTGCTATCATAGGTTGCATATACTTGATTGGCACTTGGATTATAATTATTAGGTGATTTAATCGTATAAACCAATGCCTCTATTTGGTTTGTTGTAAGTTCATTTGGTTCAACTCCATAATAGTGATTTGCCGCTTCCTTAATGCCGTAGCAATTCTCACCAAAATAAATCACATTGCAATATAATTCTAAAATCTCCTCTTTCGTTAACTTGTCTTCTAATTCTCTAACAACAAATACTTCGGCAACTTTACGTTCTAACTTCTTATCAAAGGAGAAGAACATATTCTTAGCAAGCTGTTGTGTAATCGTACTTCCCCCTTCTTTGAAGGCTCTTGCTTTCACATTGTTAATCATAGCACGAGCTGTTGCTAAGTAATCAATTCCGCTATGCTTATAGAATCTCTTATCCTCTGATTTCACAAGACTAGTAAGGTATTCATCGGATATTTGATCCAACGGTAGATAATCTTCGTCTGACTGAATCTCTGCCACCTTCTCATCAATACTAATTTCAGTGACTGCTGCTTCGTACATAGCATATCCACGTATAATAATTGGTGTAACTAGACAACCTACAGCTATCATACAAACTAGACAAAATCCAAGAACACCATATAATAATTTTCTTTTTTTACTCATAGAAAAACCCCCTTCTATTATATATAACGTATTAAAGTGCAAATTTTCTTCAAATCTTGTAAATCACTTTCTATGCACTATATGACATTATAATAACAGAAGGGGGTAATCGCTACCATTTATCTAACTTACAGTAACCTAACATTTTTGTAAGGTTTTACATCTATTGTCTATTGTTCTTCCTTAATTACTTTCAACAGATAAGCCCAGTCACCATAATATACTACACTTAATGAATCTCCGTCAGCTGTTGTTATTTTCTTTAAAGCAATTGCATTAATTGGTTGTTGTTCTGGTGGAGTACTGAAAGCAACTCCACTGTCAGGATCAACTAATAATTTCGTAGATTCATTATTTGTCATAAAATCTTTGATTGCCTTATAATCTTTTTTAGGCAAATCTTTCAAAACAGCTTTACTATCCCATATGTAATTCTTAACTTCTTTCATAGGAGAAGAATCTCTCGTTATATCTCCCATCTCATCTGTCATATTAGTAAGTAACTGTTCTTCTGTAATGTTCGGATATCTCATAACTACTGCTTGCAGTCTACCACCATGATCTGTAATCTTACATAATTCCTTCGAGAACAGCAGATAGATTTGTGCATCTGAACCGAATTTCGTGATTGGCTCTGCTAGAATAACTGCTACATGCATTCCATCATCTAATTCAACCGTTTCGTATTTCGCGTCGCCAATAACTGCTAACGCATCTCTTTGCGTCATTCCCCAGGTTATCCCTTTCATCGGAGGATTAAACCCCTTACTGCTTTCCTTCTTCTTACAAGCTGCAAAACTTAGAATGAACACGATTAGTAAAGTAACTAACAACAAACGTTTTCGCATACTTTGCCTTCCTTTTATATTCTCTTACTATTTACTATTATAATATTGGGAAAGGCATATGATGTCTATTTTATGAAAATATTTTAAAATTGTATAAAAACTTCACTGAGATACTTGATTAAATGGAAACCTTTTGTGATAATCCTAATCCTAATCTGAACAAAGCCAATGCCAAGACCATTTGAGAATCCCAACGAGGTCTTGGCATTGTAAAAGTTTAAACATATTGATTCATTTTCTAAATCTTTAAAGCGAGTTTTAAGTTCACTCTTTTTCAGAATTTTGAAATTTCTTAAGAGCTTTTGACACATCGCCATGAATAAGAATATTTAGATGCTCTATTATATACGATGGGTTTTCCTTCATACCTTTTCGAATCCAATCTAACATAAGTCCTACGAATGCATATTTATAGAAGTTTGCAATAAAATCTTTATCGCTCTGTTTAATTTGCATTCCCTTTGCTTTTTCTTCAATAACTCCAATTAATAACGCATACGTTTCCTTATATAGAAAATTCTCTAGGTAATCTCTACTAACAGAATTGTATGTGTTAAGTACGAATTCTCGATTGCTTTGTACATACTCAAAGATATAATAAAATCCCTGTTGCCAGGTATCATACGTATTCTTACCATCTAAAGCCTTCGTAGCTTCGTTCAAATATACCCATTCTAACAAATCATAAATATCCTGAAAATGATAATAGAATGTCTGGCGATTTACTTCACAATCATTAACAATATCAATTACAGTAATCTTATCTAGTGGTCTCTCTGCTAATAGCTTCTTTAATGAAGCTGCTAATGCTTTCTTCGTAATCTTTGACACGTGGCATTCCTCCTACATCGTACCCTTATTGTATCATAATCAATTACGAAATTCTAGAAGAACAACTTTCTGATTCCTTTTCTTCTACTATATATTGGGCCCACAACGCCAACTAAGAACGCAACACACCAAATTCGAATACACCATAACTTACCTTGAGTTGCTAGACTTGCTACCTTGACTAACGAATTGATATCCTCCGGAAAACGCTGTAATACAATTAACAGTAACGTATTCTCAACAAGATCGAATATTCCTCTTATTACTGGTATTACATACAAAAGCCCTTTTATCTTCTTACTCTTAACAAAAGCATACACTATGTATAATAGGTAGAATTGCAATGCACCAAACGTTAGAATAAACAAGTAATCACATACAAAATATTGGCGATATACTGTAAATCCTTTTGGCTCCATATTGGTAAGTACTTGATTTACCTGTTCCACATCATAGGCCTTCATGTCGAAGGTTCCGTAACCATGATTATATTTTGCTAACTCATTACTACTATACGGACTAAATTCTACAAAGTATAAGGTAATTCCAAACAATGCAATTAATAGCATTGGTATCCATTTTCTACTTTTGTTTTTCATGATATGAATCTCCCTTATTATATTTACTTTAATTCAATGTCCATCGTATTACATTTACATCATATTATTGGTTCGTAGTCATAAACACAATTTTAAACTCCACTTAATCTCTATCTAGGTTAATTATTCCAACGATTCAATAATCTCCATAACATTCTTATTGGCGCGACAATGATACGTACAAGAGCCACATTTTATACATGTATTCATAAGCTTTGACTGTGCTTCTTTTATGTTTCCCCGTTCTATAGCTTTCACTACTGCATTCACGGGTATCCTGGCTGGACATTTTCTTGCACAAGCGCCACAATTCTTACATGGATTTTGATTACTAAATCGAATTGGTTCTTGATAACCCACAAAATTAATATGTACATCCACACATTCCCCCTCTGTAACTGGATGTGCATTCATAATTCCGCCGCCACAGTATGCTTCTAATGACGCCTGCTTACCATAGATTTTTTCCAATAGCGTACGTATCCTCATTCCATACGGAGCACGTACTACTGTTGCTTGTGAAGTGAATAGATTAGCGACTGTAAGATATCTACCTGTGTTATTATAGCCATTCTTAATAATTTGTCCTAGCGTGTAGACGGTTTGAATATTCAAGATAAGGATTCCGTGCTTTGCAGGAATCTCCTCTTTCCCAAGTCTTTTCCCTGTTATAAACTCAATTAATATATGTTCTTCCCCCATTGGGTAACGATTTGGCACTTGAACGAAACGAATCTTTCCCTCTGATTTGTGTAATCCTTTGGTAGCTACTACTATGTCTGCAAATCCAATATACGCATTGAGAACTTCAATTCCTTCTTTAATTTCCTCAAGACGGTTCTTCAGTAGCCATGAATCATGAATTAATCCTGGGTCGCATTCCACACCATTCACTAATAATATACGTTTGCTCTCCTTGGACTCTATCAAAGTTCGTATCTTATCTGCTACCTGATAACCTCCTCCACTTAAACCTTCCAGATTGCTGTCTTTGATTGTTGCTACGATACTCTCTACATTCAATCCCTTACTTTTCCTATTGCTCTGCAACTTTTCCTGCTGCAACTTTTCCTCTTGCTTTATATCAAGGTTAACAAAGCTACTTCCTTCATTCAATTTAACAACCTTATAGATCTTAGCTTTGGCTCCTCCACCACGAATCTTTTTATATTGCTTCCTATCTTCCTTTTGAATTCCTTTCATCATACGATTTGATTTACATAACCTCTTAGTAATTATCGGATTTCCCATATCCATACCCCTTTCAAATAAATTCCTGTTGTTAGTTATTCCTTCGTATCATTTAGATTATTACTCATAAAATTCTCCACATGCTTTCTTAGGTGTCTTTCAAGAGTTTCGTCCTCCTCCTTTACCGTATGAAACAAGAAAAAGGGAGCGTATAGTTCCATAGCCATTACATAAGCATCGTTATCCTTCATGACCTTTGCTTGTATTAACTCTTCGAATATACTCTTTTGACCTGCTATAGGCATATCTATAAAGATCTTCTTATATAGCTCTGCAATCTTGGGATTTCTGAATTGTTCAATAATTAATATCTGCCTAAAATGCTGAATCCACGGGTCCTTTGTCTGATACCGAAACATCATCATACAAGAATCTACTAGATTGTCAGAATTCAAATGCCTAATATCCACTTTCGTATATTGTTGTTTAAACCGCTCGATACTCTGTTCCACAATTGTGTCAAAGATTGCTTGCTTGCTGCTAAAGTGTTTATATAATGCACTATCTCTTACGCCTACCGCAGCCGCAATTGTTCTAACAGATACACTTTCAAACCCATTCACAGCAAACAGTTTCAATGATTCTTCTATTATTCTTTCTTTAGTTGACATGTCTATCCTCCTCTAGATAAAGGTGAGCAAGTGCTCACATTTATTATATGTTAGCACTTGCTCACTTGTCAATATCTTTTTATTCAATTTATTTACAATCATTCTATAATTTACTTGACTATTTGTGTGAAGCTAAGCTAGAACGAGTTTTACGTTGAATATAGCAGCTAGTTACGTCTCCAAATCTTAGAGTGCGAAGATTGAGTTATTGAATTGTACTCAATACTTTTTTGTTATTATCGCGATATACTAGTAATGTTAACAATCCTAATACTACAATTGTAATTAACATAATACTATTTGAATCCATATTACCTAATACAGCAATTAATACACCTGGAACTGCTATGATTATCAAAGATACGAGCATAGAAATGAATCCTGCGCCACTTTGTTTCACGACTACAGCTTCTGATTCCCAGTTAAACATCGGCATCCGCAAATTGATTGCTATCCCCACAACTGACATAAACAAGATATACACAATTGGAACTAACACCAGCATGATATAACCAATTATTGAAGTTCTTATCGTAAAAAACAAAATAATTGCTGACAAGAATACAAAAGGATATCCAATCGTCAGATTCACTAGAATCTTACTATCTAATACTGTTTTCGTACTAACTGGCATGGACTTTGGTATCCACCATTGCTTACCTTCCAAGGAGATAGAACATATCGTTGTAGGTATAAGGCAGCACATACCAGCCATTACAAGTGGCAATGCCTTGTGAATGACTCCCGTCATTTGTAAAGTCTCTTCTAATTCATCAACACCCATAACACGCATCGCAATACATGCAACGACCATCATAATATAACCAATTGCAGTATTCATTACATAGATACTGGAAGAAAAATATCTTCGTAATTCTTTTTTATAAAATGCCATCAATGCTGAACTCGCTTTCATCTCTTTCATAACGAAATTATTCTTTGTGGCCCTTGCATTTATCGCACTACAGATTTCAACAAACTTCCACTGCACAATTAATACTAATAACAAAAACACACCTATCGATATAAGAACAAATGCTAAAAAGGATACCATATCCTGATTGATTATCCCTTGGGAAAACAGTCGTGCCGGAGGATATAATGCATAGATTTGTTTTGTTAGAATCGTTGACAATTTAGCCAAAGCTCCTGTATCAATATTCGTTGATTTTGATGACATACCAAAGGATGCTACCAGTGCTGCCATTGTTAACATCGTTGATAGTACTATTGTAACTAGGTTTTTATGTTTCATCCTTGAGCTAATAGCAATGATTAATGCACCAATTGCAGTTGCTATCGTCATAGGAATTAATGGTAACAAAAAAACACTAATAGCCATCATTACATAAAACCAACTATTGGGTCTTTGATAGATTCCATACACGATCGAACTGGGAACTACCGTAAGTAAACTTAGAACTACATTACCGATGTACATACTGATAAAACGACTTGCAACAATCGCCGCTGGTTTAATTGGTAGCGAAATAAGCATCTCGTAGGACTTCATCTGGAATAAGATGCTTCTTGCTTTCAGTATAGAGAATACTAAGATCACCAAACTTGTTATCATTAATATGTAAGCAGGTATGATATCAGCTAAACCAATCTGATTCAAACCATATGCAAGCATAGTAATATAGGTTACTCCCATACAGGCAAGTATTAGGAATGAAATTGCCAACATCCACACGTTTGTTACCTTCTTCTTATCCTTTGAATATCTCGCTACATTAATTCCCCATGTATTGCACAGTGTTACGCCTACCAGCTTTCTAATCTGCTTAAGCATGATCAGCTACCTCCATGAATACATCTTCTAGTGACTGCCCCTTGGTAAGTTCGTTCGTGTTGCCTGATGCCATTAGTTTTCCATTCTTAATAATCGCAATTTTATTACAAAGTTTCTCCGCTACATCAAGTACATGGGTAGAGAAAAAGATTGCGCTACCTTGCTCACATAAGCTACGCATGGTATTCTTAAGAATAATAGCCGCCTTAGGATCTAAACCAACGAATGGCTCATCAAGTATTAGTAATTTAGGGTCATGTATCAATGCAGATATGATTGCTAATTTTTGTTTCATACCATGGGAATACGATGAAATTAAATCGCCTAATACACTGGTAATTTCAAAATCATTCGCATATCTTCTAATCTTATCTTCCCTGTCTTTTGCTGATACCTCGAATATATCACCAACAAAATTCAGATATTGAATCCCGGTTAGATGCTCATACAAATCTGGATTATCGGGTATATAGGCTAACTTCTTCTTACAATTAATTGGGCTCACACGAATGGATTCACCATCAATTAATATGTCACCTTCATCAAAATCAATAATTCCAACAACAGCTTTGATTGTAGTCGTTTTACCCGCTCCATTATGCCCGATAAAACCGTAGATATCACCCGCCTGAATATCTAGGCTTAAGTTTGAGACTGCTTCTTTACCACCCTTATAACGCTTAGTAATATTCTTAATTTGTAACATGATCTCTCTCCTCTTCTTTCTAACTTTCTTTCAAAACATCTAAATTAACTATCTTACTCTTCTTCACATGGGGATAGTATAAATGTAAACCTACGTTCTTTTCTGTCCTTAGAAGGTTTATTATCTACTCCCCGTTTAATTACCTGTCCTATCTCGTCTAACATCTCGCGCAATTCATCATCGGATAATAATAAAGTCGATGTGGATAACGATAAGATATCTTTAATTGGATCAGCCTCTTCATCTTCAAAATAATGTTTAAAAGATCCCATTAATGATAATAAAGTAGATTGAATCAAACCCGATACTTCATCCTTTTGATATCCACCGTATGCCTCCTTTGCAAGCCCATACGTCTTTTCAATGGTTCCTCTAATTTTGTTTTCTTCCACAACGGTGATACACTCGGCCTCTAACAAGATTCTTAGATGACGATATAAACTAGCCTGAGGTATATCTTGTAATTCCTCTAACATCTGACTTGTAGTTGCTGTTCCTCTCCTAATCAACAATTGAATTACACGTTGCCTAATTGGATTCATAATAACTTTAGTAAAATCTTTATTCATATAATCTTTACACTACTTTCTCATTAACTTTTTATTTTATTGTTACCACTTTTGATTATATTATCATTTTTAATAATATTCAAGTACTTTTTATAGAAATTACCAAAAATGGTATTTAAACTATGCACTTGCTTGTTTTATTATTTTTTATATTGCTATATACATAAATAAGCAAAGAATGATGCTACCAAATGATCATTTTTTTGGCATCTTTCTTTGCTTATTTATGTTTTATTTTTATTTCATTCATGGTACAAATATAGTCTACTTCATGAACTTATCAATTGCTTCAGATAGTTGATGAATGGCTTGATGATCCTCTTCTTCAATGGCTTCTACAATACAATGATTGATATGATTCTTCAAAACTACCTTACCTGTATTATTAATGGCCGAACGAACTGCTGCTAATTGAATTAAAACCTCGCTACAATCCACATCATTCTCCACCATTCTTTTAACTGCTTCTAGATGGCCGGCTGCTCTAGATAATCGATTCACGATAGCCTTTTTCTCTTCTGCACTATGAACATGCTTATGAACGTGCGTATGACCATGCATCTGATTATCCTTATGACCATGGCTATCTTCATGCGATTGCATTTGCTCATGAATATGCGTATGCATTTTATTATCTTCCATATCGTCTTTATGGATTTGAGTTCCCTTTGTCTGTACTTTTCCCATATTACCCCCCTGGTTCTCTTTACCTTAATTATACTGGTTTTTACCTATTAATCAACCAAATTCTCATGGGTTTTAAGTAATCTACTCTAGTAGATAACCAGAAACAATACCAATTAATCCAGACACGCAAATCACCCAAACTGGATTTGATTTTTTGTACAACATAAATATGGATACTATAATAATACCGATTGAAGTTAACACCCCGCTACTGGAAACTATTGTTTCTGTACTGATATGAAATACCGATTTCCCAATTGATAGCGCTGCTGCTGCAATTAGACCAACTACTGCTGGATGTAGACCATTCATGCAACCATTCACTATTTTGCTTTCTTTGAACTTGTCGTAACATTTTGCTAATAGAAGTATGATGATAAAGGATGGTAATACAACACCTAGTGTAGCTGAAATCGCACCAAAAACTCCTCCTACAACACTACCTACATAAGTTGATACATTAACGGCAAAGGGTCCTGGTGTACTTTCACTAACTGCTACGAAATTAACCAGCTCATCAAGTTCCATCCACTTATTATTCATTACCTCCTTCTCAATAAGAGGTAGCATTGCATAACCACCACCGAAGGTAAACAATCCTATTCTAAAAAACGAAATAAACAACATAAAATATATCATTGTGAATCCTTTCTAGCCATAATACTGCTAAAACAAAACCCAATTATAGCGCATAGAATAAGAATCAAAATTGCACTGGCGTTAAAAAAACCTACACTGATAAACGCAGCCACCATGATACTATAGCTAAACCAATTTTTCTTACATTGTTTATACATAGAATAGCATGCGCTTAAGATAAGAACGAAAACTCCTGCACGAATCCCTGTAAATGCATATTGTACAGCACGGAATTCTTCAAATTGCTTCAAGACAAAAGAGATGGCTAATATAATTAAAAATGATGGCAATGTTACTCCCAGTGTTGCCATCATTGCTCCAAAAACACCACCCAATTGATATCCTACGAAAGTAGCCGAATTAACCGCAAAAGCCCCAGGCGTTGATTCTGATACCGCAATGATGTCCATCATGTCTTTTTCGTCAATCCACTTTCTCTCAACAACTTCTCTTCGTATCAATGGTATCATTGCATAGCCACCACCGAAGGTAAAGGCACCTATCTTAAAAAATGTTAGGAACAGTTGCCCATATTGTTTCTTCAGCCCCATTTGATAAACCTCCTTATTCGAATAAACACAAGACACATTCTATTCATGTATAAGACATAGAGCGATTCCGCCATCGTCTAAATGAATAAAGCTGTTAATTGTTATCAGATAAGTATCTTTTCTTATCTAATACCAAATAACAGCTTTCTTTATTCCTAATTATCTTCAATTTTTAGAATACTATCCATTACACTATATGCATTGAGAAAAATTGCTGGTCAATGGGACATATTCTCCACCAACCTTATTCATTATTATAGCCCCGTATAAGAGAGCCAATTAAAATCAGCAAAACTATTGCTCTCTCTACCTTTTGACGTGATATACATGCCAATCGTACAACCTACAAATCCACCAGCCACTTCTGTACTCAGGGTATTCGTGTTAATGTTCTGTGCAAGAACCTGTTCTTTCCCATCTTGCTTATAACGGATCGAAAGTACTTGATCTTGTCCCGATACTGTAATTACTAGTGGTCTAGGCATAATTTCTTTCCTACCAAGTTCAAAACTCTCTTCGTTGTTTCTCATCAACGCTTTCATATAGGTCTTATCGTCCTCTTTCACCACTGTAACTGTTAAATAATATTCATTACTTTGTACAATTGCCATACCAGCTTCTTCACCTTCCACGATGTTACAAGTTAGACGAGTAGAGGCTTGGAAACGATGATGTTGCTGTCTCACACCTACATAAGTAGAGCTAACTAAATCATCAATTGTTTCCTTACGGGCATGCATTCTTAGAATCCCTTGTTCTGGAAGAATCTCATATGCCGATTCATCAGGGTTGTGTAAGAATACGAAGTGTGGATCCCACTTTTTTTCATAGAAGTGATAACAGTGATTATGATATGTTTGTTCTTGTTCTTCCAATGGCACCTCAATTTCATCTGTTATGATTCCGAATCCTTTATTCACCACCGGCCATCCATCTTCCCAATCTACTTTAGCCAAGAAGGTTTCTCTTCCCATATTACAATAGCCTTGTTTTGGTCTTGATGCTAATAATACCATATACCATTCACCGTTCTTATCCTGAACCAAATCACCATGACCTGTATTAATAATGGGATTATTCTTTCCAAGGTGTCTATGAGTAACAATCGGATTTCTCGGACAGGATTCATACGATCCAAACAATTCCTTACTTCTTGCGATGGTTACGGAATGCTCAAATCCTGTTCCACCTTCTGCAATCATTACATAATAATAGTCACCTATTCTGTATAGATGAGGTCCCTCTACCCAATTGGAAGGATTCATAGAACCTCTCCAAAGGACACGAGAGTTGCCTAATAAGATACCTGCTTTTAGATCTAATTCCTGAATCCATATTTCACAGTCTCCCCAGTAAGCTTCACCGTCAGAATTGGCTCTTTGTCCCACATAATACGCTTTACCATCTACATCAAAGAATAACGTTGGATCAATTCCATCGGCACCCACTAAGAAATACGGTTCTGACCAAGGACCAGCTGGGTCTGTTGCTGTAACATAGAAGTTACCACCACCGCCTACATTGGTGGTTATCATATAGAATGTTCCATCATGATAGCGAATACTAGGTGCAAAGATACCACCAGAATGCCATTGATCATCAAGACTAACTTGACTCTTTCTTGTTAATACGTTACCTATTTGAGTCCAGTTTTTCAAATCTCTACTATGAAAAATCGGTACTCCAGGGAAATATGTAAATGTAGAATTCACAAGGTAAAAATCTTCTCCAACTGCACAGATGGATGGGTCTGGATAATAACCAGGTAGGATTGGATTTGTCACTTTCATATAAATAACCATGCCTTTCTTAAAACCTGCGAACTTTTGGTCGCAGGAACAAATTTGCTTGTTGTTATATTCAAAAGTATAGCGATTTTCACCTTGTAATTCTTCAATTGACTTGCTAATAACTAGTACAATTCTGCTTTGCTTATCAATTCTTGACTAATTAGTTGTCTGTCTCATCCCATGGATAGATTACGCCCCACTCTTTACGAAGAGAATCCATTAATTCCATCACCTTAATTGTTTCTGCATGTGGCATCTGTGGGCATTCCAAAAGACCATTTTTCATCGCTTCTACACAAGCTTCCACCTGATACTCATAGCCAGTTATTTGATCCTTAAACGTTTCTTTCTTAAGTAATTCATCATTACTATTATACACTCGAATCTCTTCACAGTTATTTATGTTCTGAATCTCCATATAACCTTGTGTCCCACTAATGATTCCCATTCGATTGGTTCTTGCCATGAATGTGCTATGAAGAGAAGCCATCTTCCCGTCTGCATAAGATAAGGTAATTGTATTCATGCTGTCCACATCAGTGTCCGTTATTATCGCAGTTGAAGATACCTCTGAATAATTAGAACCAAGAACCATACAAGCAAAATTAATCGGATACACTCCCAGATCAAGTAACGCTCCACCTGCTAATTCTGGTTTAACTAAGCGCTCCACTTGACCAATCGCATAGCCTAGATTCGCAGTTACAGAAGTCACATCACCAATTATTCCACTATCAATAACTGCCTGTATTCTTTCTCGACTTGGCATATATCTTGTCCAAATTGCTTCTGTAATAAATACTTTCTTTTCCTTGGCAAGCGAAAGAATTTCCTTTGCTTGTTTTGCATTGGCGGTGAAGGCTTTCTCACATAACACAGGTTTCCCATGTTCAATACATAGTTTAGCATGTGCATAATGATGGGAATGGGGTGTCGCAATATAAACCAATTCTACCTCATCATCTTGCACGAGTTCTTCGTACGAACCGTATGCTTTCTCAAATCCATTCTTTGTGGCGAACTCAGTGGCTTTATCTAAATCACGAGAAGCTACCGCATAGCTTTCAATACCTGTCATCTTACTTATCGTACTCGCCATAGTCTGCGCAATATTCCCTGCTCCAAGAATTGCAAATTTCATATTCTTATACCTCCTTTTATCTATATACTACTTATTATACACGTATATCCTGTGTATTACTATAAAAACACGCTATCATAAACTCACTTTTTCGTACATTCACTTTATCTTAAACTTACGTAATATATATTCTAATAAAGAAAATATGCTCCTCCTTGTAGTCAGTAGTAGTTACAATCGGTATTGCTTATCATAACTAACTACCACAAAGGGAGCACATCAACTTGTGAATGTTTTCTACCAATTACCTATTCCTGTTACATAGCTTCACGTAATTTTTTAGCAAGCTCTTCACACGTTTCATCATCAATCATAACTTTACCACTATTCATGGTAAATGTTCCACCCCATTCGCTTCCACCTTCGTATTTGGGAACTAGGTGAAAATGTAAGTGGTGCCCAGTATCACCATATGCACCATAATTGATTTTGTTTGGCGAGAAAGCTTTATGCATAGCACCAGCTACTTTAGCAATTTCAGCAAAATAATCATTTCTTTCTTCATCTGTTAAGTCAATTAATTCGCTTACATGTTTTTTATGAGCTACTATTACACGACCTGGATTGCTTTGTTCCTTAAAGATAAATACCAGACTATTCTCCATCTCAATTGCTAAGTATCCAAATGTAGCTACTAGCTCGCCCTGCATGCAATAGGCACAATTCTGATCTTTCATACTACTCTCCTTATGTAATTCAATTCGTATTTTGCCAAAAGAATCAGATAATAACTCCTGCTTTCATAATAACATAAACCAAAGAAAATAACCATCTTGTTAAACAAGTTTTGGTCGTAAGTTTACTTAGAAATATGTATTTACTTCCATTCCCTAGGATAATTCTAAGTATTCGTTACTTGTAACTTTGAAACATTGTGGCTTTTTATGCGTAAGTTCTTCGCTCCGCCTATCTGGTTGTGAATCACCAACATAGATCGAATAGGTTCCAGGTAACACCACTCGTTTGCCTTCCTCATCACATAAGGAGAAGGCTTCTATTCCCAAATGAATACCTATATGTTTCGTTCCACCTATAGCTAATGCTACTTTCTTAAAGGCTTTAAGTCCTGCATTTGGCGTATTCTCACGCTCTGCTTTCACATAAACTTGAACGGTTTCTCTTGCATCCATATTTCCTGTATTGGTTACATCACAAGTGATTTCAACGCCCTCCTTTGTTATTACATCTGAAGATAAAGCCACATTTTCAATCTCAAATGTAGTATAGGATAGTCCATAACCAAATGGATAAAGTGCCTCGTTCTTCATATAACGATAGGTTCTATTCTTCATAGAATAATCCGTGAAAGCAGGTAATTCTTCTGTGGTACGATAGAATGTGATTGGTAATTTAGCTTCTGGTGAGAACTCACCGAATAACACTTCTGCAATTGCCTTACCACCTTGTGCACCTGGATACCAGCCTTGAATAATTGCCGGTATGTGTTCCTCTGCAAAGTTAACTGCTAATGCACTTCCTGATAAAATCACTAAAACAACTGGTTTTCCTGATTCATACATTACCTTTAATACTTCTTCTTGTAAACCTGGAAGACTCAGATTCGGTTTATCTCCACTTGCGTATTGATTACCTTCGTCCCCTTCTTCTCCTTCTAATCCAGAATCTAATCCAAGGCAGGCAATCAAGACATCACTTTCCTTGCAGATTCCTCTTACTTCAGCAATTCGATCATTTTCTTTTCCCAAACCGCTAATTCGGTCTTTATATAGATGGCAGCCTTCTGAATATAAAACACGAACATCATCACCAAGATAATCCTGAATCCCTTCATTAATCGTTACATAACGAGATGCTGTTCCTTCATAATTACCAACTAGTGCTCTTCTGTTATCTGCATTCGGACCAATAATCCCAATAGTCTTAATCCCATTCTTATCAAGAGGTAGTAAGTTTCCTTCATTCTTTAGCAATACTAAGGTCTTTCTAGCCGTATCAAGATTCTTTTCCTTCATTGCTCTAGAATCTACAATTGTATAATTAATTGCGTTGTATGGTACTTTCTTAGGCTCATCAAACAATCCTAACTTCATTCTAGTTGTGAACAGACGCTCCACAGCAGTCGTTACTTGTTCCTCTGAAACCTTCCCTTCCTTAACAGCTTGCGCTAGATATAGGAATATATTCCCACAATTTAAATCGCAGCCCATAGAAACAGCTAAAGCTACCGAATCAACTGCGGAGTCCGTTACATGGTGATATTCATGAAAATCTTTAATTGCCCAACAATCCGATACTACATGACCATCAAATCCCCATTGCTCTCTTAAGGTATCTTTTAATAAAAACTTACTTCCACAGCAAGGTTCGCCGTTCGTCCGATTATAAGCACCCATCACGGTTTCCACTTTGGCTTCCTTCACACACGCTTCGAAGGCTGGTAGATACGTCTCCCACATATCTTGCATGTTAACTTCTGCATTAAACGAGTGACGAATATCCTCTGGTCCTGAATGTACTGCAAAATGTTTTGCACAAGCAGCAGTCTTTAGATAATTCTCATCCTCTCCTTGAAGACCTTTTATATAACTAACTCCTAATCTAGCAGTTAAATAAGGGTCTTCCCCATAGGTTTCATGACCGCGTCCCCATCTTGGATCTCTGAATATGTTTACATTTGGAGCCCAAAAAGTAAGTCCTTTATAGATATCCGTATCACCAAATTCTTGTTGCATATTAAACTTCGCTCTGGCTTCCGTTGAGACAGCATCTGCAACCGATTCAAGTAAGTCCTCATCAAAACTTGCTGCAAGTCCAATGGCTTGTGGGAAAATCGTTGCTACTCCGGCTCTTGCAACTCCATGTAATCCTTCATTCCACCAGTTATATGAATTAACACCAAGTCGTTCAATTGCTGGTGCTCCATGTAACATCTGAAAACATTTTTCTTCTAGTGTCATCTTACTTACAAGTTCTTTTGCAAGTTCTTTATATTCTTTGATCTTTTGGGTATTATGTACTAATTCTGCCATAAAATTCACCTTCCGTATTCGTTTTTTTATCATATATTAATAAATTCCAATATAATATCCTCACAAACATTACTGCTCACTATCTAAATCAACACAAATCCTTAATAAATCGTTCTATTTTTTGTGTCTATAATTCCTGATTTACGATAAAAATACGTGTTAATCTGATCTCTCCATTCCTTTGCGAGGCGTAATTGCTCCTCTAGACGAGGCACCATTCTATTATAGACTGCTAAAGGTAAATACTCTTTAATCTTATCCAAAGCCTTCATCATATTTTCTACATTTTCAACTCCATCAAAATGTGTATCATAGATATGTTGAATTACGGACTTTCCGCTTTTTAATATATGGGTATATGATACATGATGAAAGAATAAGAGTAATTCATCAGGGCATGTTTCAACTGAATTGTAGGTGCTTGCCAAAGGCTCTTGATACGTAATCGCATACCCTGTTCCCCTCTCACTTCGGTCCACTCCAATCCCTAGATGATCTGCTCGGTGGTAAGTTCCCCAACGATCATATTCATAACCATCTACATTAGGACCATAATGATGATTGGGATTTACCATCCAACCGATTCCAAGTGGTGCTGTATATTGTTCATAGATAGGCCATGACCTCATTAATATATCTGTTATTGTAGTAATCATCTCTTTATTGGAACCAAAAGTCACTTCTACCCATTCCCTAGCGATATCCTCTGCAGTACAATCCTTTTGATAGGCTAATCTACCAAAACCATATAGATTCGCTGCTGCCAAATCATGTCCTGTCCAGTTTGAATCATTCCCTGTATTAGCAACTGCCGCAATACCGCAATTCTTCTGATTTAATGCTTGACCGCTAATGATTTCTCGAATCGTGTCTTTCTGATCTTGTAGATATGTATGGAACTGTAATATTTGTTCAAACATCGGTATAAGATAGCAAATATGTTTCTGTTGTCCTGTATATTCTTGTGCTATCTGCACTTCTAACATTTGATTTGTATGATGTAATGCCCCAAACAGTGGTGTAATCGGTTCCCTAACTTGAAAGTCCATTGGTCCATTCTTAATCTGCAAAATCACATTGTCAAGAAACTTACCATCTAACGGTTTGAAATTATCATATCCTGCTCTAGCACGGTCTGTTACTTTGTCTCTCCAATCTTGCTGACAATTATATACGAAGCATCTCCATATGATTAACCCTTCAAAAGGTGCTACAGCTTCCGCTAGCATATTGGCGCCGTCGGCATGAGTCCTTCCATATGTAAAAGGCCCAGGTCTTCCCTCTGAATCTGCTTTTATTAAGAAACCTCCAAGGTTTGGAATATTCTGATAAACTTCCACCATCTTTTCTTTCCACCAAGTTCTTACTTCTTCATTTAAAGGATCTGCACTATGCAAACCACCAAGTTCCATAGGTGCTGCAAAATTCAAACTTAGAAATAATTGAATCCCATATTCTTTGAAGATACTTGCCATTGCACGAAGTTTATCAAAATACATATCACTAATCAAATCAGTTGCACAGTCCTTCACATTTACATTATTAATAACTGTGGCGTTGATCCCAACCGAAGCTAGTAACCTAGCATACATTCTTGTTCTTTCATTCACCATAATTTCATTGTCCTGAAAGAAGAAAGAATTCCCTGCATATCCTCTTTCAATACTACCATCTAAGTTATCCCAATGGTTTAACATTCGATATGGAATATCTGGTTCCATCTTATAATCTATGTTTCTAACAGACTGATTTCTTTGTAAATAACGAATTAATTCGAATACACCATATAAAAAACCTTTACTATCTCCTGCTTGTATTACGATAACCTGTTCTTTCGCATATATATGATACCCTTCTTTTTGAATACTTTGATCAGCCACGAAATAAATACCCGAATTCATATTGTATTCTTCCCGCCCATTAGGATTATGTATTCTATCACAATCAATTCCAAGAATTTCTTTAACTGCTAGTTGTAATTCCTTAATTGCGGTTTCTATTACCAAATCTGATTCTCTAACATAGATGCAACAAAAGAATGTACAATCCTTATAATTACTTAATCTATGGTATTTTAGCCAAGCTTTTTCATATTCCATAATACTTTGTTTACTCCTTTTCACATGAATAAATGGTTGACTCTCCTTACATTTGATTTAGTTTGTATTTCAATTTTTATAAGATTGAAGTATAATAAAAATAATGTAGCATTAATAATTAACAAAGTGAGGACAATCTATGATTGAAACATTACATGGCATACGCGAAACCGTTAAGTATCATGATTTGCCTGGTATTAAGTTATATCTAAATAGAGAGGCTGAGAATTATCCTTCTCATTGGCATACTGCTTTGGAGATAATTATGCCGTATCATAATTCTTACACCATTATAGTTGATGACACTTCACATACAATCAGAGAAGGTGAACTCTTTCTCATTGCACCAGGAACTATTCACCAATTGCAAGCACCTTTAACTGGAGAGCGTCTGATACTTCTCATTGACTATTCACAGATTTGCAACGTGAATGGTATGACAGCTTTACTACCTTCCTTACGCCCTTATGTTTTAATTAACTATGAAGAATCGAAGCAAACTCTTCAAACTTTACAAGGTTCTCTTAATGCCATTTATCAAGAATATGTACAACCTTCTCCGTATAAAGAAGCAAGTCTCAAAGCACTCATCATTCAGTTCTTTGTTTCCATTGGTCGTTATAAAATGAATGCTACAGAGAAGTTTCCTGGAATTGCAATCACAAAACAGTATGAATATATCGAGAAATTCATGCAAATCTGTGATTTCATAACTGCTCATTGCACAGAAAATCTTACTGTGGATGAGTTGGCTGTCTTAGCAGGTTTTAGTAAATTTCATTTTATTCGCTTATTCAAGCAATTCACCAATGTTACTTGCTATGAATATTTGATACAAAAACGAATTGAACTTGCAGAACGCTTACTCATCGAACCAAACTTAACAATTACGCAAGTTGCTCTGCAATCTGGTTTTGGAAGTCTCTCCTCTTTTAATCGAGTATTTAAGGTTTCTAAAAATTGTACACCAACCGAATATAAAAACTTGAACTTACATAAGAGCATATAATAAGCTTAATCGATACTTCTTGCAAAAGGTGCCATTGGTAAACCTACTTCATTATAGAGAAGGGCACCTTTTGCAGCATTAGAATGACAATATCTAAGATGTCTTGGTCTTCCTTCCCTCTCCCATTGTAAATAAATTCTGTCCCCTGCAACTTTTGCTTGAACGGTTTCATAAACTGCCTCATCACCTGCTACTTGAAAATCAATTAAATCTTCTACCGGTCTATGTTTTCCACTGATTCGATCCTTTATTAATAATTTACTAACATGGCCACACGTAATTATAATCTCTGTCTGTTTCTCTTTAGAAACGACATCAATTTGTTCAATGGTTGGTCCACTATATTCCATATTCATTCCATATTGTTTTGCACAGACAAGTCTCGCAAGACGTTCACCAACCTCCTTTTTATTCAAAGGGTGGAGATCATTATCTTCTCCTAAATCAATCGCACAAACCATTCCCGTGTTCTCAATTTTTAATAGACGTTCTTGTTCTTCTCTAAGCTCAGGCCACCCACTATTTACTTCATCTAAATCAATAGTAAAATTAGGCAACTGTACATAATAAAATGGAAAGTTACCATGATTCCATCTTTCTCTGTAACCACGAATCATCTTAGTGCCAAGTGCCTCATAATTATAAGGATCGTCTGTATTCCCTTCTCCTTGATACCATATTACACCATTTATAGCATATCTATGACAAGGAGCCATCATTCCATTATAGAGTCCGGTTGGTTTCCAGTTCACAAAATCGGTTGGTGGTATCTTACCAGCATACGCACCGATTCGGTAACACCATGTACCAGTAAGATCAATAAACTCCTCCATCTTATGGTGTTCTCCAGTGAATATCTTGTATTCCTTATTTGGAGTAAATCGACCTCCTCCATTCTCACATTTAACACGTATTGTAATAGTATTTACACCTTCATGAAGAACTTCCTCTGGTATGTTATATTTTCTAGGTGGATATTGATACTCTGTTTTTCCAATTAAAACTCCATTTATATAAACCATATCACTATCAACTATTGTTCCAAGGCATAAGTTTACCTTCTTACCAACCATACTTTTTGGTATCATTAAGTCTTTCTTAAACCATACGACTCCGATGAAATCTTTTAATGGAGTATACTCAAAAAATCCAGGTAACTCCATCTTATCCCATTCGTTTGTATAACAATGATTTTTATACCATTTTTCTTTCACTCCAATGTCACGCTTATCCAAATCGTCATGCCATTCCGTCATCTGTTGTTCGTTTTTGTTTTGTTGATGCTTTACAAATGAATCATCAGAATAGGTATCTGCTAAATCTAAATCTTTTTTAAAATTAGCTAGCATATCCCGACTCATCCATGATTGTATTCTTGAACCACCATAACTAGCATTAATCAAACCTATTGGTACATTAGAATTCTCATATAAGAATTTACCAAAGAAATACGCAGTAGCTGAGAACTCTCTAATTGTATCTACCTGCGCTTCCTTCCAATTGCCACCTAGAAGTTCTTCCTTTTCCTTGTGAAAATCACAACATTCTAAAATCTTAAACTGTCTTACATATGGCATACTGACATTCTCAATTTCCTCTGGATATTGATCTTTCACCCTCTCCATAGGCAATTCCATATTGGATTGGCCGGCACAGATAAACACATCACCAATACATACATTTTCAATGCAATATTCTTCCGCTTCAGAATCTCTTATTATAAGTTGACATTCTGTCGATTCTTCCTTTGTATCAATCCATATCTCCCAATATCCCTCTTGATTAACAATCGTAGTACTAACTTGTTCCTTCTCTTCTAATAGTCTTAATAAAATTACAGTAATCTTCCTACCAGAACTATCATATCCCCATATACGTACCTGGGCATTTCTCTGTAAAATCATTCCATCACTAATTAAACTTGGTAACCTTAAACAACCCATAGTAACAAATACTCTCCTTAATTTTTATGTGTATAGTATTAATGGTGCCCATTAGTATCTATGGACCTTAGTAACACAGGCATTCCTATATAGCAATGTCTGCTTTGTATAATTATATCTGATATTTAAAATGTTTAAAACATGCCGCTTGTTCTGATTCTTCTCCATTGGCTGTCGCATACAATCCTACTGTACACCCAACAAATCCACCTGCAACTTCTGTCGAAAGTACATGAATATCCACAGCTGAAACTACCGGAACTTCTTTTCCATTCTCAACGATTCCCATAGTTGCCTGTAATCCTTCTAATCGAATATAGATTTCCGTTACTCCTCCTGCTATACTGCATTCTCCTAGCAGACGATCCTCACTAAATTCACATACAATCATATATGCATGTTCTTTATCTAACTCTATTCGTAAATGATATGCATTACTTTGCACCAATACCATTCCTGCTCGTTCATTTCCTTGCAGATTGTCGGTAACAAGTTTTACTGCAGCTTGAAAATTATGATGTTCTTGTCTAATACAAATATAGGAAGGACTTGCTTCTTCTTTTAATGTTTCCTTCCCACAAGTTAACCATAAACCTTCCTTTTCTTTCAATTGATACATATCCTTGTGTGGATTACGAAGAAATAAGAATTCGTGTCCCAATTTGTTAATCGTAGTAAAATCATAATCTTTCGCTTCACCAAGAGCGGCAACCGAATCCTTATTACGATATGTGTATGATTCCTTGTCAGTCATTGGATTCCATTCTGGCAACGCAATCTCTACCTCTTTAGTCAACATACCTACGAGAGGATTTACAACTGGCCAATCGTTTTCCCATTCAACTTTAGCAAGGAAGGTTTCTCTCCCCAAAGTTGTATAACCATTTTGTTGCCTAACGGCTAACATAACCATATACCATTCACCATTCTTTGTTTCAAACAAATCTGCATGCCCGACATAACGAATTGGATACTCTTTCCCAAGATGACGATGTGTCAATATAGGGTTACAGGTATTATTCTCGTAAGGGCCGAATAGATCACGGCTTCTACAAATCGTCACGGCATGATCTGGACCAGTTCCCCCTTCAGCATGCATAATGTAGTAATAACCATTTTTCTTATATAGATGTGGACCTTCTGGCCAAATAACATTTCTCATAGCGCCATTCCACACATCCATTGGTTCTCCAATTAGTTTCATCTCATTTATATCAAGTTCTTGTATCCAGATATACCAATCTCCATTGTACTTACAACCATCTGGATTTGGACGTGTCCCTGTATAATAACATCTTCCATCCTCATCAAAGAATAAACTTGGATCAATTCCTTGTGCCCCTTCCAGATAATATGGTTCTGACCATGGTCCTTCCGGATTTTGTGCAGTCACTATGTAGTTCCCACCATGTGATACATTAGTACAGATAACATAAAACATGCCTTCATGATAACGAATGGTTGGCGCAAACAAACCTTGTGAATGTCCACTTCCCTGCAAAGGAAGTTGCGATTCTCTATGCATTGCATTCCCAATCTGTTCCCAATGTACCAAATCCTTACTATGAATAATTGGTAAGCCTGGAAAATAAGCAAACGTTGAGTTCACTAAATAGTAGTCCTCTCCTACCGCGCAAATCGATGGATCCGGATAGAATCCTGACATTATGGGGTTTTTTGCAATCACTGTCATCTTCTTTTATCTCCAATCTATTGTATTTATCACTTTACATAAATATTTACTTACCATATTCTATAATTCCCACTTAATGCAAGGAATGCAAAGAAGTAGAGGCAATTGTCATAATATCTTCTCTCACCTGTTCTTAATGGCATATCAAAGAAACGTTGCACCCATTCCTTATAATGTGTATCCTTTGCAGCAAGAGAAGCCTGCGCTATGGTAGCAGTAATTCCATACGGATGCAGTGCCTCCTGTTCAATTACGGTACCATCTACTTCGTATATCTTATATGTTTCTCCCTTTCTTACCACACCAAGATAATGTTGAATACGATCTACTGCTATTCTCTGTCCACAGTCAATACCAAACCATTCATAGTCTAAACCAATGTTCGCAGCTGTACGGTATGCATCACTGTAGAACCAGTCATGTCTTTCTTGTCCCCATGCCAGTTTCCTACTCATTGGACTGCCATCAAATTCAGCATACTCAGCACTAAATCCAGTAACGGGGTGGCATGCTTTAGCTAGATATTCACGACTAGCTGCCGTTGCCTTCTTCCAAAATTCACGATCTTCTTCATAAGCCCACTGTGAAAACAATTCATAAAAATGTGGCAAATGATAAGAAGGATCTGTAAAATCGATACCAGGAACAAACAGTATTTGATAATTGTCTCTATTCCACATTGGATGTCCTGCTCTGCCATTCTCCCCTTTGTGGATACAAGCTCTTAAGATTTCCTTAGCTTCCTTAGAATACGCAAAGATTTCCTCACCGTCTCCCCATCTATGAGATGCGAAGAACAACGCCATTGCAAAGAACTCTTCTCCATCCGGTGCAGGACCATACGCATTCTTCCTGCCGTCGATAGCACAAGACCATGCAAAATATCCTTCATTCTCACCAGAATCCATCCACATAAACGTCTTCGCCCATTTCCATAGGCGGTCAAATTCTTCTTTCATATTCAACTGAACACAAATCATCATAGCGTAAGACATTCCCTCAGTTCTCACATCATTATTACCTGTGTCTACAATATATGCCATGTCCTCCCCGCATTCAAAATATAACCGCTCATCATCTGGTCCATAGAAAAATGTCTGTTTGATCTCTTGTAAACGGTTTTTAATCTCTTCTTCTTTAATTCCGATTTCATAAAACATATTGCGATAGTTTTTTTTCATATCTTCACGTCTCACTGTCCTACCTAATAAATATAGTGGAGTGAGTCTCCTTTCTAATGACTTAAATATAGATAAAGTTGCTAAATCTTGCATTACCACCTATTTGCTTCGTTGCATATGCAAACAAACCAAAACGACATCCTGTAAAATGATCCATCTTAAAGTACAGCTTCTGCTTTACCCCGATTTGTACAAATTCTGTTCCATTGTGATAGTAGAATATTGCTTCATCCGCCATATTCTGAAAATTCACCTCTACCTTTACTCTCACCTTACCTTGGTTCACTACTACCACTTCCCATTCATGCCCTTGAGAATTGTCTTGTTTCATTGCGCTTAAAGACTCATCGGTTGACTCCCTGTTCTTCATGACCAAATAGTACTTGCCCTCTCTTTTTGTAACTGCAACCATACCATAGCATCCCTGTAAAGCACATAGTCCTGCATAATCACCTTCCAAGGTACCCTCTGCATCAATCGTAACTTCAGCAAAACACCTTGGGAATAACATTCTTTGCGTTAAAGTATTCCTTGCTTGTGTTAGATTATTACACAACTTCGCTGTTGTAATCTGATAATATCCCTCTTCCCCATTGAACAACATATTGTCCCTATCTGGTTCATGATTAAATTGCCATTGCTTTTTCATAGTGTATTGATCTTTCCCTGTAGCCATAAAATCATCACTACCAACCAATGGACTATATGAATAATCGGGTCTTGTACTTTTTGTTATAATTATTTCAGGTACCTTTCCTTTCTCACCAAAGATAGGATAATCATTTTCCCACGTAACTGGAACCAGTACAGGAATTCTACCTACTGCACCATGGTCCTGAAATAATACACCATACCAGTCTCCTTCTCTGGTATCTACGATTCCCCCTTGTGCTACACCCTGATTACAATAACCTCTATCATCATCAAGTACATCACCTCCAGTGAATTCTCCCTCCAATGATGTTGCACAAAAACATGCTTCTACACGTTTCCACATATCTCGTCTGGAGTGTATGAAGAATACGTAGTATTTTCCATTTATTTTATACATATGTGAACCTTCGTATCCTAATCCAGGATGTCCCTCATCATTAACAATAAGGCGGTGAAGGCCTCCCTCCATTGGTGACGATAAATCTTCTTTTAATTGTGTAATCCATATTTCTTTATTTCCATATACGATATATACTTTATCATCATCATCAAAGAAGAGTGAACAATCATGATAAAACCCTTCTATACTACGTTTTTCCCATTTATTCTCGATATCCTTAGCTGTATAGAGATATGTTTTATGTGTATCGTTTGCTACAAAACATATGTAATAGGTACCCTTGTTGTATCGTATAGAAGCTGCCCACATACCTTGTCCATAGATATTTTTTTTCCTTCCATACATTGTCCCTCTGTACTATCCAATGTTTCATATACATAAGTTGCATGCTCCCAATGGATTAAATCATAAGAACGCAATATTTCACACCCTGGCATAAAGTGCATTGTTGTCGATACCATATAATAGGTATCTCCAACTCTAATCACATCCGGATCGGGATAATCAAGTTTAATAATTGGATTAGGATTCATAGTAATCCTCCTTGTCTTAATATCAATACACATTTCATCACTACTAATTATAATGAACTTCTCATAAAAGGTCTTATTTAAAATTGCTTACTACTAAACACAAATTGCTATTTTAAAACGTACTCACACACTATAAACAAAATGCATCTAATACGTAACTACCTTCTTTTACAAAAGCGATATATTGATTTATATCTGCATGTACCTTCACTGTTTGCTTACAAACTTGTATTTTATAAATCAAAAAAAGCTCTACCTCAGTAATAGAGCGTTAATCCAAAGATTTGCACTTCAAACTTGACATAGAGCAAAAAAAACAATCTTCACACCACTGCGAAGATTGTTTTTTATCATTTTATTTTATTCAGTCCTTCATTAATTATAAGATAAAAATCTTAGTAATTCTCTGCTTTAACTTGGAAATAAGCTTGTGGATGGTCACATACTGGACAAATTTCAGGTGCTTGTTTACCAACAACAATATGTCCACAATTTGAACATTGCCAAACAGCATCTCCATCTTTAGAGAATACTAGTCCACCTTCAATGTTAGCTAACAACTTACGGTATCTTTCTTCATGTTCTTTTTCAATCTGACCAACAGCTTCAAATAAGTACGCAATCTTATCAAAACCTTCTTCTTTGGCTTCCTTAGCAAAAGTTGCATACATATCAGTCCACTCATAATTCTCGCCATCGGCTGCATCTTTTAGATTTGCTATTGTGTCTGGCATACCATCATGTAATAATTTGAACCATATTTTTGCATGTTCTTTTTCATTGTTTGCAGTTTCTTCAAATAACGCAGCAATTTGTACATACCCTTCTTTTTTCGCTTTTGAAGCATAGTATGTATACTTGTTTCTTGCTTGTGATTCTCCTGCAAATGCTGCTAATAGATTTGCTTCTGTTTTCGATCCTTTTAATTCTGACATGTTTGTTTCCTCCTTTGATATAACTAAAGTAATCATATGAAATTAAAGTAAATACCATAAATTTCATCATTCCATTTTATTATATCATAATTTACTGATTTTTTAAATGGTAAACTACAAAAGCAACACATATAATCTTTTATCAGAATTTTATCATTTTTTATCGTAACTATCTAAAAAGGAGTGGACAATACCCTTTTGTTTATATGATATTAAAGTGTCAAGACTTACATTATGGATACTATTAAAGATATTCGTTTCAATTGTTGGATTATCTTTCTTGAGCTTCTTAATTAGTTGTTTTACTTCTTGGCGTTTTGATCCACCACCACCATTATCACAGATAGTACAATGTTCCGTGAATCGACATGCACATTGAATAAATTCTAAGTCATTGTAGTTCTTCCATGCTATTACATTCTCTTCTAAGATACAATACATTGGACGGATTAACTCCATTCCTTCAAAGTTAGTACTGTGTAGTTTCGGCATCATTCCTTGAATCTGTGAACCATATAACATACCCATTAATGTGGTTTCAATTACATCACTCATATGATGTCCAAGGGCAATTTTATTACAACCAAGTTCTTTTGCTTTCGCGTAAAGATTTCCCCTTCTCATTCTGGCACATAAGTAGCATGGTGATTTATCAATTTCATTAACAATATCAAAGATATCCGTTTCAAACACTACAATTGGTATCTCTAATAATTTGGCATTACTTTCAATCTTCTGTCGATTAATTGGGTTATATCCTGGGTCCATTACAAGATACGTAACTTCAAAAGGAACTTCTGTGATTCGTTGTAATATCTGCATCAGCTTAGCTAATAACATAGAATCCTTCCCACCAGAGATACATACCGCGATGTGATCCCCTGGCTGAATTAGCTCATATTTTTTAATAGCTTGTACAAAGGGTGTCCATATTTCTTTTCTGAATTTTTTATTAATACTTCTCTCTATTAATTGACAAGTTGTTAATTCTCTACTCATATCTAATTATTTCTCCTACTATCTAATTATTTCTGCTAATTTTCGTTATCTTATTGATTTGACTAGGTTTACTTTATTCTTAATTGGAATAGCATAGATTAAGCTTCTCTATGAAATAATCTAACTCTTCTTTTGTTGTCATATGGCTAATACTTATTCGAAAAGAAGACATTGCTCTCTTCTTATCCTTGGTTATTGCAAAAACTGGTTTAGAAGGCGTAGTCTTTACAGAACAAGCCGACTTTGCCGATAAGCAAATTCCATATTCTGCAAGTCTTTCTTGCATCACATAACCACGTATGCCTGATACACTGATGTTAAGAATGTGTGGTACGCTTTCCATCGGACTATTAATTACTACGAACTTCATAGTTTTAAGTTGACTGCGTAGGTACGTATTGCTCTCTTTTACAACCTCATATCGTTTTTCAAACTCCAAATCGGATAATTCTAACGCTTTTTGAATAGAAGCTGCCAAAGCAACAGCTGGCGTACCACTGCGGTAAATCGTAGTACTTACTCCACCATGTATTAATGGCTCTATGATTAAATCCTTCTTCTTAATTAGAACACCGCAACCATTTAATCCATAGAATTTATGCGGAGTAAAACTTATGGTATCCGCAATATTACAATCAAATCTTACTTTCCCTATTGCTTGCGTTGCATCAATATGCAAACGACAATTAGGAAATTCTTTGATGATAGCTGCAATTTCTTCTAAGGGTTGAATAACACCTAATTCACTATCAACAGCACAAACTGTCACTAGTACCGTATCCTTTCTTAGTAGTTCTCTAAGACTTACAAGGTTAAGCGTACCATCTTTACCTATATCAAGCATATCTATTTCGTACCCTTGTTCTTGTAGATGCGTTAACGTACCACTTACAGAAGAATGTTCAAGTCCTGAAGTAATAATATGTTTTCCAATGTGCCTACTGCTTCTTGCAATACCTTTTATTGCTGTGTTATTGGATTCACTAGCACCTGATGTATATACGATTTCACTTTCAGCTAATTCTAGTCCTTTTGTCATACTTTCCGTTATGGAATCCATCTTATCTTTTGCAGCAAATCCAATTGGATGTAAGGAATTAGGATTTCCAAAAAAATCTTGATTCACCAAACAGAATTCTTGCAACACTCGTTCATCTGTAGGTGTGTTTGCTGCGTAATCTAAATATATCATACTAACTCTCGCCTCTTACTCTATTAAAATCAAAACAATTTTGTTACATTTTATTCTACATGTTTTATAGGAATAGTAGTATTATAGCATACATAATTATAGAAGGACAACATTTTTCACTAGACGACTTCTAATTAATCGTAAACTTATAGGAATACCTTTCTAAGCTCACGTAAAAAGGCGTAGATTGCCTATATCTACGCCTTTTCTATATTATTTGCAACTATATTATTTGTTTTTGGTTTTATAACTTAACTTTAAAATTGCTTCAATAATAATGTTATCACAGTTTCCCTAATGGTTTGAGTATCAAAAGCCTTTCGTAAAACTTCCATTCGTCAATTTGCACATATAAAACTTGAATTATGTTATGTCGAACGTAGTTCGATGAGCAGCTGTATGAAGTCGTTGGTATTTAGGCTCTGTATTTTAGAGCCTTATGTACCACTACGAACTTCATCCAAGCGAGAGCGTGTTGCGAGTGAACTACGTTTGGCATAACATGTTCATACATAAATTTGTGCAAATTGACAAGACCAAATTTAAAATTGGCTTTTGACACTCAAACCCCTAATTAAACTTATTACTATCAATTCTTACAGATGTAATCTGTTGTCCATTAACATATCCAAAACTTGTGAGTCCCGCTAGAATTATGTCATTCCATTTCTTTGCTGACACATGATGTATTGCACCATCGTCCAAAGTAACCGTATATTGACTGTCATCGTTGCTTTCACCTGAATACAATACTTTATACATGTTACTTCTATTAATAGCTCCAATCTCTTCTAGGGTATTAACCATCCTATAAATAGTGGCTTTACCGATATTTTGATCAATTTTGGAGGCTTGATAATAGATTTCCTTACAACAAGAGCACTCTTGCCCTAATATTATATCTAATATTAGCAATCGTTGTTTGGTAATTCTACAGCCACTTTCCTTTAACTTTTCAATGATGCGTTCTTTCTGCATCTTTGATCTATGATAGCTTCTTCTATCCAGCGAATCTTTATTACTACATGTACATTGTTGTGTTGCCATATATATAAACATCTCCTTTGCTAAGTCTGGAGATCTTGTGTATAACACAAATCTCTGGTTGAAAAACATGGTTTTTCAGCCTTATCTAGTTTCTATCGCGGGAGACAAACAACTGAATTACGAACAATGTCCCCCACAGTGCTTACAATCTCCACCGCATACCATTGATTTACCTTTTTTCTTTTCCTTAAGCATGTGCTTAATAATTAATGTTACGATGCCGACAAGAATTCCACCAACAATAATAGTACCCATTGTTACATTCCCCTTTCTAATCAAAAGAATTTGTTCATTGCTTAAAGCAATGTTTGAAGAAACACCGTTACCTCAAATTATGCTCTCTTTTTACTAGGTCTTACTAACAAGAAAATGAATGCAGCGATTATCGCAAATGCTACAACTGTTCCAATTCCAAATACACCAGTTGTAATTAGTGTTCCAATTTGATAGATACAAAGAGAAGCAAGATAAGCCAAACCAGTTTGATATCCAATTGCAAACCAGAACCATTTTGCATTGTTCATCTCTCTTTTAATCGCACCCATTGCTGCAAAACAAGGTGCACACAATAAGTTAAATACTAAGAAGGAATATGCTGCTACGGTTGTCATACTTGAAGCAAGTGTGCCCCAGATTTCGTTTCCATCTTCTGCCACTTCCGCAAATCCATATAATACACCAAAGGTTCCAACAACATTTTCTTTGGCTATAAGTCCTGTGATAGCTGCAACAGTTGCTTTCCAGTTACCCCAACCAAGAGGAGCAAAGATACCTTTAATTGCGCCACCAATTGCTGCAAGTATACTGTGATCAATCTCTAGATCATCTAACATTCTAAACTTTCCATCAACGAAGCCAAAATATGTTGCGAACCAAACTATGATTGTAGATAGTAAGATAATGGTTCCTGCCTTCTTAATAAAGGACCAACCTCTCTCCCACATGCTTCTTAGAATGTTACTAACAGTCGGCATATGATAAGCTGGTAATTCCATAACAAATGGTGCTGGATCTCCAGCAAATAATTTGGTTTTCTTAAGTATAATTCCTGAACAGATTATTGCTGCAATACCAACAAGATAAGCACTTGGTGCAACCCACCAAGCTCCATCAAATAAAGCACCTGCAATTAAAGCAATAATCGGTAACTTCGCTCCACATGGAATAAAAGTTGTTGTCATAATTGTCATCTTACGGTCGCGGTCACTTTCTATTGTCCTTGATGCCATAATTCCTGGAACGCCACAACCGCTACCAATTAGCATAGGAATGAAAGATTTTCCGGATAATCCGAATTTTCTAAAGATACGGTCCATGATGAATGCAACCCTTGCCATATATCCACAAGCCTCTAAGAAAGCTAGGAATGCGAATAGAATTAACATCTGTGGTACGAAACCTAATACTGCACCAACACCACCAACGATACCGTCAAGTATTAAACCTTGTAACCAATCTGCACACCCAATTGCTTGTAATGCAGACTCTAATATGACAGGAATACCTGGAACATGTAATCCAAAGAAACTCCATCCTTCTCCAAACACACCATCATTGGCCCAGTCAGTAGCCCAGGTTCCTACGGTAGTAACAGACACATAATACACAAGGAACATAATTGCAGCAAATATAGGTAGGGCAAGGAATCGATTGGTAACAATATGATCAATCTTATCAGATGTTGTTAATTTCTTGTGATTTCTCTTCGTACAACAATCTTTAATAATAGAAGAGATAAATACATATCGATCATTCGTTATAATACTCTCTGTATCATCATCCAGTTCTTCTTCAATCTTTGCAATCTCTGCTGAAATATCAGGAACCACTTTTAACTTGGTATTAATCTTTTCATCTTTTTCCAGTAATTTGATTGCAAAAAATCTTCTTTGACTTTCTTCAACTTCTAAAGCTAATTTTTCTTCTATCTCTACTAAAACAGCCTCCACTTCATCTGAAAAGACTTGCGCTGCTTTCTTTTTGCTACTTAATTTATCTGCTAGCTTTACAGCTTTCTTAGCTGCTTCTTCAATACCAGTTCCTTTTAGTGCTGAAATCGTAGTAACCTCACAACCTAATTCCTTGCTTAACTTGTCGATATGTATACGATCGCCATTCTTCTCCACTACATCCATCATGTTAACAGCTATGATTGTTGGTATTCCTAACTCTATTAATTGTGTCGTTAGATATAGATTTCTCTCTAAGTTAGTACCATCAATGATGTTTAGAATAACATCTGGTCTTTCATCAATAAGATAATTTCTAGCTACTACTTCTTCTAATGTATATGGAGATAAGGAATAGATTCCTGGAAGATCCATAATCGTAACATCTTCTCCTTGATTTACAAGGTATGCTTTCTTGAGCTTACCTTCCTTCTTCTCAACAGTTACACCAGGCCAGTTTCCTACGAATTGGTTCGAACCAGTTAACGCATTGAATAATGTTGTTTTACCGCAGTTAGGATTTCCTGCTAACGCAATCTTAATCGCCATTGTATTCACTCCTCTTTTCTTATTCAGCTTCTCTTATTCTTCTACTTCAATCATCTGCGCATCTGCTTTTCTTAGAGATAGCTCATATCCTCTTACCGTTAATTCCATCGGATCACCTAATGGCGCAACCTTTCTTACGAATATCTCAACACTTTTTGTAATTCCCATATCCATAATTCTTCTCTTCACAGGGCCCTCTCCTGTAAGCTTTTTAACTATTACTGTTTTCCCACTAGGAATTTCATTCAATGTTTTCATACTTCAAATCCTCTCCCTATCTGTTATGTAAATCACGTTTGTTAAACTAATATTTTTCTAGCCATATCTTCGCCAATTGCAACTCTTGAATCTTTCACATTCACAATAACGTTGCCTTGTATCTTAGATATTATCGTTACCATTCCGCCCATTACAAATCCGAGACTTTCTAAAAACCTCTTCGTCTCTTCTTTTCCTCCAACTTTTTTAATTACTTTTTCTTCACCAGGTTCGATCATTGTTAATGGCATACTCTCATCTTCTTTCTTCAAATTAATCAACATTAGATTTTGATAATGATTTTCATTTACATTTATATGGTTAGTATACTCTAACTGATATTCGATGTCAATAACTTTTTGTAAAGATTTTGAAAGGTTTCTGAAAATATTGAGTGTATACACTCGTTGCATATCTTAGGATTCTATGATATACTAACTAAAGTTTTATAAGTACTATGTAGTCGCTATAAAACTTAGGAAGTAAGATATTATGGGAGGTTAACAATGCACATTAACGAATCAGCTGAAAATTATTTAGAAACCATACTTAGATTAAGCGAAATACTTCCTGTCGTTCGTTCGGTCGATATTGCCACAGAACTTGGCTTCAAAAAATCCAGTGTTAGTGTAGCTATGAAAAATCTTCGTGAAAATAACTACATTACAGTAACGGATGCGGGCTTCATCTATCTAACAGATGCAGGCAAAGAAATTGCTGAGATGATTTATGAAAGACATGATATACTATCTGGTTGGCTTGAAGCTTTGGGAGTAGACAAAGAAATAGCTTCCGAAGACGCTTGTAAGATGGAGCATGTATTAAGTAAACAAAGTTTTAATGCAATCAAAGAGTTTGTAAATGCTAATATATTAAAGACTCAATAATATTAAAATAAAGTAGCTATTCAGAACCTAGTTTTTTCAGAACTTAATGCACCAAATTGAATAAAATATATTCAATTTGGTGCTAATTAACAGGATTACAAATCTTTCTTATGGTTGCTGAATAGCATTATAAAGTTACACCTTTTCTATTACAATCGCTCTACTATATAGGCTAAGTAACAATAAAAAATTCTTCTCTGCATCACTAAAATCATAATCCATGATTTCTTTTATTTTCTTTATTCTATAATTCACTGTATTCCTATGTGTATAACTCTTTTCTGAAACTGACTGTATACTTCGATCACATTTAAGATATGTTTCTAAGGTAGTAACATAATCTGTTCCATGTTGTTGGTCATAATCTAGTATTCTTTCTAATTGCTCCTTTATTAAGTCTACAAGTACGTTTCGATCCCTTACTTGAAAAAGTACTTTATAGATTCCCATTTCTTCATAATATACTAAGGACTTTCCTTGCACTTTAGCTAACTGGGCTGCTTCTGCTGCCTGTTCTAACAAGCTTTGAAATCCAGTAGTTAAAGAGTTACTGGCACTAACACCAACGATACAATTTCTATACCCAAGATCACATACCTTCTTATATAATAATTGTGCATATTCATATGCGTCCTCCTGGCTAGAAGCTTGATAGATTACATATAATGTCTTCTCTTGTTTTATAACCGAGACACTTCGTTCTCTACCTCCCCACTCATATCCTATCAGTCGTATCCATTCGTAATTGCTAAGATTCGTTATATTTGATTCGTAATCTTGACTAGAACTCTTCATCTCAATTTGAACTACCGTTGAACTAGCATCTGGCTGATACCCATTATGGTCTAATATCTCGGAATCTGGATTCTTCTTGCTCAAGATACATTCATATAAGATATTGCTTATATTTTCTTGTTCTTGACGCTCCTTCAATATCAGATTACAACATTCTTGCATGATATCCACTAGATGAACTTCCCATGGCATAGTAAATAATGGGAACCTATTCTCTTCACATAAAGTAATAACTTCATCTGGGACTTTTTTTATGTATTTACCTATATTAATTATTAATGCAGAAGCATTGGATTTAATCAGCGATTGAATCATTCTAATTAAATCCTTTGTTTCCTTAATCCCCATCCCTGTAGTTATAATCAATTCCTTGCCTCGAATAAAATCAATCGTGTTCGCATCTTCCACGTAATGAACCCACGATATAATGGGATCATAATTATCCGTATTCCTACAGGTCAATACGTTGTATTTTTTCGCTACGGTATGCATTAATAAACTCAATATCATAATTTCCCTCCATTCGTGTTGGCAGCACAATTACAATGGTTATATTCAGGCTATTCGTTCATTGTATCCCACCATTTCTTGTGCTAATATATCCACAATATAGAGAAATCTGTTTCTTGTCAAGTATATCCAGCTATCTCAATATCAACTTTACATAGTAAATCAAACTAGGAGGAATCAATATGTTAAAGAATGCATTACCTAAGATTATAACCAATACGTTACCAGGACCAAAAGCCGCTGAGATTATGAATCGTCGTAAAGATGCAGTACCAAATGGAATCCGTTGCACCTATCCTTGTGTTATGAAACAAGCCGCAGGAGCCATGATTGAAGACGTGGACGGGAATCTCTTCTTAGACTGGATTGGTGGTGTTGGCGTACTTAACGTTGGTCACTGCCACCCAAAACTAGTTGCTGCTGTGAAAGCACAATCCGAGAACTTCTTTCACGGTATGATCAATATCGTAACTCATGAAGGTTATGTCGAATTAGCCGAAAAACTTGCTGCTACTGCCCCCACCCGAGGTACTTCTAACAAAGTGATGTTTGCCAACAGTGGTGCCGAAGCCGATGAGAATGCGGTAAAGATTGCCAAAGCCTATACAAGTCGTCCCAATATCATTGTCTTCTCAGGTGCATTTCATGGAAGAACTCTTTTAACGATGACAATGACTTCCAAGAAGGCATATTCTATGGGTATGGGTCCGTTCCCTGACGGTGTATATCGCGCTGAATATCCTTATCTATATCGCGCACCTAGTAATATGTCGGAAACAGAAGCAATTGAATATTATACTAACGCTCTTTATAAAACCTTTGAGGAAGCTTCCCCTACTGAATATGTGGCTGCTATTGTTATGGAACCTCTACAAGGAGAAGGTGGATTCATTCCTGCCCCCATTGAATGGGTTAAAGCGGTTCGTAAAATATGTGACGATAATGGTATAGTTCTAATAGCCGATGAAGTACAAACCGGATTTTGCAGAACTGGTAAAATCTTCGCTTCAGAATACTGGAAAGATGCTGGCTGCGAGCCTGATATGATTGCCACCGCCAAATCAATCGCAGGAGGTGTTCCTTTAAGTGCAGTTATTGCTCGCACAGAGCTTATGGACAGTGTGAAACCTGGAATTGTTGGTGGTACTTACGGTGGTAATGCACTAGCTTGCGCTGCTGGTCTGGCGGTACTTAATGTTATTAAGGAAGAACATCTTGTGGAACGTTCTTGTGAGATTGGTGCGACATGTATGGAGCGCTTTCATGAATGGCAAAAAAAATACCACATTATTGGCGATGTCCGTGGACTTGGCGCTATGATTGGTATCGAATTTGTGAAGGATAAGACAACCAAAGAGCCTGCAACCGAATTGGTAAACGCAATTATTAGCTATGCTGCAAATCATGGTTTACTAATTGAGAACGCAGGTGTCTACTGTAATGTAATACGTTTCTTAGCACCACTTGTTATTACAGATGAGCAATTGGAAGCTGGTTTTGTGATCTTTGAAGAAGCAATTGTTACTTGTATGTAATGGATTGTTATCTATGGAACAAGACTCCTCAGGCATTTCATTCCATATCGATCCCTAAACGAACTAAGAAGGAGATTCTATTATTTTATGAATACATTTAAATTAACCCCAACGATTACTGAATATCCAACTTGCTCATCCTTCTTTCAAAACTTCGACTTTGATAAAGACGATCTGCTTTTTATTAGTAATACTATTTACTCAAAGTATTTCAAAGGTCACACACGTGATGCAACCATACTATTTCGTGGTGATTATGGTAGTGGTGAACCAACGGATGAGATGGTGGAACAGATTTACCAAGAAATCAAAGACCTACCATACAAACGTGTCATAGCAATCGGTGGTGGTACCATTCTTGATACAGCTAAATTATTCTGTCTTAAGACGTTCTCACCCGTGCTTGACTTATTCGACCATAAGATTCAACCTATTAAAGATAAAGAATTCATCGCTATCCCTACCACCTGCGGAACTGGCAGTGAAGTTACTAATATCTCGATTTTGGAGCTGATATCCCGTCAAACTAAGCTTGGTTTAGCACATGATGCTTTATACCCTGATGCTACAATTCTAATTCCTGAATTGTTAGAAGAACTTCCTTTCTCTGTCTTCGCAACAAGCTCCATTGACGCCTTAATCCATGCCTTAGAATCATATCTTTCGCCTAAAGCCACTGATTTTTCTAGACTGTACTCTGTCGAAGCCACAAAGTTGATTCTTTCTGGATACATGCAAATCAAGAAGGTGGGACCAGGGACTCGTATTCCGTTACTCCATTCATTCCTCATTGCGAGTACCTATGCTGGAATCGCCTTTGGTAATGCTGGAACTGGAGCAGTCCATGCTATGAGCTATCCCTTCGGTGCAAACTATCATGTTCCACATGGGGAAGCGAATTATATAATGTTTAGTGAGGTCTTTAAAAAATACCAAGAACTATCTCCAGACGGTGATATTGCTAAGCTAAATGAAATCATCGCTGACACTATAGATTGTTCACCAAGTGAGGTTTATTCAGAGCTAGATGATTTGCTCTCCCTATTAATAGAAAAAAAGCCACTTTGTGAATATGGTGTTTCACAAAGCGACTTACTTTCCTTTACAGAGAATGTTATGACGAAACAAAATCGACTAATGGCGAACTGTTATGTTCCATTAAGAGATGACATGATTTATTCCATATATGATAACCTTTTTAATACCTTATATCGAAACCACTAGTTTGTAACTGTATCTTTTCCTACCTTAGACATCTTCTCTAATTGAAGGACCTCGATATAATAAAACGGGCCAAATTCCTTATCAAATCCTTCTCGAAGGACACCAGTGACCTTTATCCAATCTTTTACTGATACAAAACTAGATAAATCTTCGTTTGTTACAAATTCAAAAGAAACATATCCTCCCTGGCAGTATGGACAATCAGGTCCATACCTGCCAATAAAATCATAGGGAGCAAAATCATTAATATAGTATCCTTCTATTTCAACAACTTTTCCCTCATATTGTTCAAAATTCATATACCAGTCATTAATTTGAGTGGAATACATAGTATCACCAACAACAATATCCACTTCTCCATTAAAGCTCTCCTGATCTGCTTTGATATCACAATCGTAGATGGATTTGTTTTTCGTTACGGCATTATCATATTTGGGTTCATATGTTAAATCTGTACTCGGTACGTTCTCTTTTGCTCCTTCCTCCTGTGGGTTTTCTTTGTTACTCTCTTCATTGTAATACGCATCACTGTTTTCCTCCTGCTCTTCATATAAGGTACCATCTGCCTGATTAACATCATTCTTTGTCAGACTTTGATTGCCCTTGTCATTATTCCATATACTTGTCTTGCTATGTGCACCTTTTCCTTGACTTTGATTCTTACAACCGCTCAATGTCAAAACCAGAACGAAAAGACAAACCAACATAAAAGCTTTATTTTTACTCATAGTTATTCCATTACCTTTCTTTTCGTTTCTCATATACCAAGCATATTAAAAAGACCACCATATTCACGATAACAATGCTTGATCCTGTTGGTGCAGAATATTGGTACGATATATATACCCCCACGCAAAAGCATATAACAGAGATAATTACTGCTACAATAGTTACTGACTTAAATGTTTTACAGATACGCATTGCACTTAAGGAAGGGAATACTAAAAGGCTTGATATTAACAACGTTCCCATCATGCGCATTCCTAGAACTACTGTGATGGCCGTTAATAATGCGATAATCATATTATAAAAATCACTCTTTGTACCAGTCGCCTTAGCGAAAGTTTCATCAAAGGTCACTGCGAATATTCTTGGATAGAATAGTATATACAAAATCAAGACTACAATTGATAATCCAATGGATATCCGTACATCGGATTTACTCATAGCAAGAATACTGCCAAACATGTAATTGCATACATCTGTGTTCATACCCGTCGTTAAGGAGACTGTCATTACACCAACTGCCAACGCTCCACTACACATTAGTGCTGTTGCAGCATCCCCTTTTATCTTATTACTTTCATTCATACGCAGTAGTAAAAATGCCGCCAGTACACAAATCGGTATGGCTATTGCAAGTGGAGTAAGATTAGACACATAAGCTATGGCAAGTGCAGCAAAACCAACATGGGATAATCCATCTCCAATCATAGAATACCTTTTTAGTACAAGACTTGTTCCTAATAGCGCAGAACAAAGAGAAACTAAAATACCTACAATCAATGCTCTTATCATAAAAGAATAAGAAAACATATCCATGATATTTTGTATCATTTTCTTTCCCCTCCTGTCATAAAGCGTACTCCAAGTTCGGTATTCATATATTCACCCATTGTTCCAAAAAACAACTGTGAATTACCTAATTGTAAGATATGAGTTGCATGTGCCGTAGCAAGCTGTACATCATGTGATACCATAATTACAGTAATGTTATCTTTTTGGTTTAGCTCTTTAACGATATTATACAATTCTACTGTCATTATTGGATCTAATCCCGCAACAGGTTCATCAAGCAACAACATTTTTTTAGTTGCACATAGAGCCCTAGCTAACAAAACTCTCTGTTGCTGTCCTCCTGATAGTTCTCGATAGCATTTTCCCTTTAGCGGAAGAATCCCCAGTTGTTTCAACTTCTGAAGAGCTATCTTGCGATCTTCTCTGTTGTAAAACGGGCGTTTACCACACTGATTCAAACGTCCCGACAATACTACTTCCATTACGCTAGCAGGAAAATCTCTTTGAATCTGTGTTTGCTGTGGTAGGTATCCTATTTCGGTCTGACTAAGTCCATCTCCCGTTTGAATCTGCCCGGCTGATGGCTTCTTTAGATTTAAGATTCCTTTCATAAGTGTACTTTTACCCGATCCGTTTTCTCCCAGAATGCAGAGATATTCTCCTTGATTTAATTCGAAATTCACACGAGTTAATACTTCCTTTCCCTCATATGAAAAAGAGACATCCTTACAAGTTAATACACTCATTTAATTCAATGCCTCCTTAAGAACATGGACGTTATGTTCCATCCTGTCAAGATACGTAATCCCTGCTTCAAAGTCTTCCTTGGTTACATTGTGTACGGCATTTAGCTGCTCACTTTTTGCACCTGTCTCTTCGCAGATAGAGTCGCATATCTTTCCATTGGACAATTCAATGTGGAAGACAACTGGTATTGCATCTTCTTTGACTTTATCTGTTAAGAAAGCAATTGTAGCGGCATTAGCCTCCGTATCGGTTGAGCAACCTGGGAATGCTGCATAATAAGTCAGTCCATACTCTTCAACCAGGTAACGGAATGGGAATCGATCTCCCACTATAATTTCCTTTCTTTTTGCAGTATCAACTACCTCTTTGAATTCTTGGTCAAGATTCTCTAGTTTCTTAGTATAGTCATTGGTATTGCGTATATAGTCCTCTTTATTAGCCGGATCGATTTCACATAAAGCATCACATAACTTCTGTACAATTACAATTGCATTCTTAGGAGAAGTCCAAACATGTTCATCATATTCAACTTCTTCCTCACCATCTCCAGCTTCTTCTGCTTCTGATGTCATTCCTTCAACAGTTTCCTCTTCCACTAAATCAACACAATCCATTAACGTAACAATCTTGGTATCTGTTGTATCAATGGATTCCAGAATAGACTCTACCCAAGAATCCGAATCACCTCCAACATAGACGAATAGATTGGCATGTTCTATGTTTTTTATGTCTTTTGGCGTTGGTTCAAAACTGTGACTTTCCGCCCCCGGTTTTAATAACATAGTAAGATTAATATGATCACCAGCAATCTGCCTTAAAAAGTCATACTCAGGAAAGATGGTTGCTACCACATTTACTTTATCTTCATCTGCTTTATTTTCCTTACCTTTGTTTTTATCTTTGCATGCACTTAAAGTAAGCATAGCAAGAAGCATAACTATACCAAATATAAAATATTTATTTAATTTTCTTTTCATAATCACACATTTCCCTTCTATATTACCAAGTAAAACAGGCAATAATGAGCCTTATCTAATTACCATGGTTTTTGCTATAATAGCACTATAGATAAAAAAGAGCACAACAATAAGACGGTCTTTAGATACCATCTTTTTCCGTGTACTGTGTGATTTCAATCGTCCATTCTTACCTTATCATCAATGGGATTTCGTTTTAGAATATAACCATAAGAATCGTCAATATGTATACGTTTGACAATCAATAGAACAATTCCAAATACAATTGTTGTTAACATCCCCTGCAATAATTTTTCAATCTGATTCATCAATTGAAGTTCATGACAGATTGTACAATCAGCTCCTGTACAATCGTGAAACTCATGCGTTGCAGTAAAAGTTACAAAATAGAATAATACAAAGGTAACACTAAAAGCAATCAGAATAGTAATATATCTTTTCATCATTAATTTATAATCCATATTACTGAGGCCCCTTTATATTATTTTGTGCTAGTACGGTACACTGTTGTATTACCGTAAGACTTAATTGAATTTGAAATTGGTTTTCATTTTAGACTATGTTTAAACATAAGTCAAGTATATTATTTTATCCACTGCTATTATTGCTACTTCACCCTCGGCCTCAAAGGATGATAGTTTTAAGGATTTTCCTCCATGATTTTTTTAATATGATCTGCTGTTTCTAAAGAGATTGCATCAAATAAGCGATTTTGCTTTGTTGGCATTGTCTCTAGATAAATCTCACGAATGCTTTCATTCACACGCTTTACATCTTCCTCTAATTCTCTTGCTGACAACAATCTACAACCTTGCCCTCGTATAATCACCTGTTCCACTCCATCAGAAGTCGCTACTGTAATGTTATATTTACGCTTGTTCTCATGAGAGAATCTCTCGATATATTGATCTGCAGTTTCTGCCTCCTTTGTAAAGACAATATGAATATTATGATAATCCATAATCTCCGTCATATGTCCCTGTACGCGGTAAGCATCATAAACTACGATAAGATTACATTTCTTAATCGCTTGGTAGTTACATAAGATATCTTGTAACTTTCCTCTCGCACTGTCCATGTTTGTCTGAGCAAGCGCATTCAGTTCCTCCCACGCATAGATTATATTATATCCATCCACCAATAGATACTCCTCTAAAACCTCAGCCTTCTTATAGGTTCGTACAACTGGTGAAGCATTACTCTCTGTCTTCTTACTGGAATTACCTTTATAATAGTTGACCCTTCCCCCACTGTTTGCATAGAAAGTACGATTAAGAATGTGATCGATCTCATCCGTGTCAATCCACCTCTCTTGATAGGAGGTCTGTACCTTACGTTCCTTATCTACATTGCCTGTATTCTTTCTTAATGCATCTAGATAACTTTCCACATGCATATAATCTTTTACTTCATCCCAGCTTACAACAAATCCTGCTCCATGTGAACAGAATACAGAACCCGTTGGATTCTCTAGATCTTTCTCTGCATCATAACCAAGCGTTTCAATTACCTCGTTTTCATTGTGGCACGGCTCATATCCTTTTAGGTCACAATATAGCCTCCCATGACCACCTGTATAAGCAATCACTTCCCTTTGATAATCACGCATAGTAACAACAGGCGCACTACCTACTAGGGTTGCCATACCTTCCTTTGTTTCTGTTATCTCAAATGTTCCATACATCTTCTCAATATCCGTCATGGCCCTACCAATTACTTTCTCTGGAACTTCTAACTGGAATTCATAATATGGCTCTAATACTATCGAATTAGCTTGTTTTAACCCCTGTCTAACTGCGCGGTATGTTGCTTGTCTGAAATCGCCACCTTCTGTATGTTTTTGATGGGCACGACCTCCCACTAAGGTTATCTTCATATCTGTAATACCCGAACCTGTCAAAACACCCAGGTGTTCCTTCTCCTCTAGATGGGTTAGAACAAGACGCTGCCAATTTCGGTCCAAATCATCTTCACAACAATTTACACCAAACTGTAGTCCAGATCCTGGTTCACCGGGTTCTAAGAGAAGATGCACTTCTGCATAATGTTTTAACGGTTCAAAATGTCCAACCCCCTCCACGACATCTGTTATGGTTTCCTTATAAACGATATTACCTGTTCCAAATTCTACGTGCACTCCAAATCGTTCTGCAATTAAACTACGTAATATCTCGATCTGTACCTCACCCATGATCCCTGCTTGAATCTCTTGTAGATTCTCATCCCAGACAATATGAAGTTCTGGTTCCTCTTCTTCTAGTTGACGTAATTTCGGTAACATGGAACTGGCATCGCATCCCTCTGGTAACCTAACTTGATAGGTTAGTACGGGTGCTAGAATCGGTGCCATAGACGCCTCTTCCACACCAAGCCCTTCTCCCGGATGTGTATCTGTTAGTCCCGTTACTGCACAGATTGTACCTGCGTTAACTTCAGCCACCGTTTCATACTTCACTCCAGAATAGATCCGAATCTGATTTACTTTTTCTTGTTTACTGGTTAATACATCTTTTACTTTCAGGCAACCACCAGTAATTTTCATATACGTAAGTCGATTGCCTTGTTCATCTCTTGCAATTTTATATATCTTTGCACCAAATTCTGTCGGATAGATTGGAGCTAACGTATATTTTTCAAGTCCATTCATTAATTCTTCTACACCCTCTAACTTTAGGGCAGCACCAAAGAAACAAGGGAATACCTTTCTCTTTTGGATCATTTCTCTTATCTTGTCTAATGCGATACTTCCAGATTCCATATATTGTTCTAACAATGTTTCATCACACATTGCTATATTCTCAAAGAATTCTTCTGCCCCTATATCTCCAAACTCAATACAGCCATCATCTAACACATGCCTTAACTCTTCGATTACTTTTCCCTTATTCGTTCCCGCTTGATCCATCTTATTCACAAAAAGAAACACAGGAACCTTATATTTGTCTAATAATTTCCACAAGGTTCTTGTATGACCCTGAACACCATCTGCACCGCTGATTACTAGGATTGCATAATCTAATACTTGAAGCGTTCTCTCCATCTCTGCTGAGAAATCCACATGCCCTGGAGTATCAAGTAGTGTGATTTTGGTCTCTTTCAGGTTGAGTACCGCTTGCTTTGAAAAGATTGTGATTCCCCTTGCCCTCTCTAGGGTAAATGTATCCAAGAAAGCATTACCATTATCCACCCGTCCAAGTTTTCGTATGCTTCCACTCATATACAACATGCTCTCTGATAAAGTAGTTTTACCAGCGTCAACATGTGCTAAAATTCCTATTGTTAATTTCTTCATCTATATTCTCACTTCTTCTTTTTTAGGCCGACATAGTATCTAACTACGTAGTAGGCTCTATTGATCATTCCGATATCGTAATTTTATTATATATTACTCAAACTTCGTACATAAAAAACTTCAATTAAAGTGGGGAATTGCTATATTCATAAGAAAAACTATCTGAACACGTCAGCACTGTACTGACTACGTGTGAAAGCTAAGCGAGAGCGGGGTTTTCGCTGAATATGGCAGTTAACTACTCTTCGCAATCTTCAAGTACGAAGTTTGAGTTTATTATTAATTCTATTCTAACATAATCTGCTTCGGAAACCAAGAATTGAGTATATGAAATGATAGGATTCAGTATCAAAAGGTCACAAACAACGTTGGAGACGTGATTCACTATATGTAATTAGTCATTTTTTAGATAGCGATCAAAGAATTGTAAGATTGACGAATTCAGCTTTCTTACAGTTTTATCAACATTAAGAGTTATATCTTGTCCGAATACCAAGGTAAGCGGTGGGCATGAATACGCCAAATCTGTTAGTGTCATATGCCCAGCGCCTTGTATATAGATATGTTCTTCTACGACTCTATCATCCGATAACATCTTATAGTTTTCTTCATACTGAGTCCATTTGCTTAGATTCTTCCAGGAACTATCGCTATATACATTCAATACGGGAACTGGATATGGCTCCTCCTTCCATAGGAAAGTATTGTCTTTCACCCCAATAATATCACACATGTAAGGTGCTTCTAGAACAACTACGGCTTTCACATCCTCTCGATCCCGTCCTACCCCTGCTGCTGCAGAACCTCCCATAGAGTGTCCCATTACACCGATTGCTGATGGATCAACTAGTTGATATACATATTCACCTTCATCTATCTTTGCATTGGATAGAATCGTATCAATGACAAAATTCATATCTCCTGTACGTACAGACATCCATTTTTGGTAGTACTCATAGCTTTGTTCTTTATTCTTCTTAGCATTCTCCTTCATTGTTTCAGAACGAAATGAGGAAGACATTGGTATCTTCTTTCCCTTCTTATCTTTCGTTTTAAAACATTGATATGTATGGTCGATGGCGCAAACCACATATCCATGGCTTGCTAATTCCTCATATAATGCCACATTGCTTTCTTTCACACCAAACGTACCATGAGAGAACACAATCAAAGGTGATTCACCATAATTCTCCTTATCCATTTCTTCTGGATACCAGAACTTCACGTTAAGCCAACGATTCTCCTTTTGATTTGAATACGTTTCTAAACGGTTTTTATCTACATAAGTTGTAGTGAAGGTTCCTACTACATATTCTCCAGTAGGTTTTGGTAGTTCATATTTAGGAAAAAGCATAAGAATAACTGTAGCAACAAGTAACGCTACTCCTCCCAATATACAGCAATATCCTGCAGGTGTATGATTTGACTTATTCGATATACAAAATACAATGAATATTATTTCTAATAAACAACTAATTCCTAAGATTATTGTTCTCACAATTTAACTCCCCATTCATTCTATAAATTTTAATAACTAGAACAAGTATACAATATTTTTCTATAATATAACAGAAAAAAGACCTAACAGAACCTAGCATCGATTCTATTAAGGTCTAATCATACTCATTGATATATTATTTTAACTGAAACCGATTAACCAATTCCGTCATGGATATTGCCTGTGCAGACAATTCTTCACTGGTAGCTGATGTCTCCCCAGCTGTTGCAGAATTTGATTGTATTACTTCAGAAATCAGCTTGATTCTTGTTTTCGTTTGTTTCATGGAATCCGCTTGTTTCATAGAGATGACACTTAATTCCTTTGAAGTTTCTTCAATCACCTTTATTCCTGTAACCACGGAATGAATAGACATTGCTGCCTTCTTAGCAACCAAATTTCCTTCTTTGATTTCTTGAATTGACCCTTCAATTAACTTTCTAGTAACAACCGCAGACTGGGCACTCTGCTCTGCTAATCTTCGTATTTGCTGTGCAACAACTGCAAAAGCTTTTCCTTCTTCTCCTGCTCTTGCCGCCTCAATTGCTGCATTCAACGAAAGTAAATTCGTTTCTTCTGCGATATCTTCAATTTCCGAAATAATATTCTCAATCTTGTGAGAAGTTTCATCAATTCGCTCCATCGCCTTAACCATGAATTCCATTTCTAAACGACTATGATCTGCTTCCTTTGCATACTGCTTTGCCTGATTATATGAAAGTTCTACATTCTTTGCAGTCTTTTGAACTCCTTCTGATAGATCTGCTATGGATACTTGAATTTCCTCCACAGACTTCGCTTGGTTTGATGCACCTACTGATAGACTTAAGGCGGCATCTGCTAAATTTCCTGAACCAGACGACACCTGGTTTGCTGCATCATCAATAAGATGTAGAGTTTCATTCATTTGAACGTTTAATTGATTCATCGCTTCCTTTAATGTAATAAAACTTCCCACGTAACATTCTTCCATCGTTGAATGCCCCGCATAATTCCCATTTGCCATCTCTCCAAGCAATCGTTCTGCATCTTTGATAATAAGATTTAGATTCATAGCCATACTCTTTGCCTCTTCTACAATTTCTGCTACTTCATCTTTTGAATCCACTTCTGGGAAGGGTGAAGATAGTTCCCCTCCCGCAAATGTTTTTAAGCGTTCCGATAATTCTCCCAAAGGTTTTGCTATCCCCGCTGCAATGCGATCTCCCAACTTAACAGCAATTACAAACGATAATACAATGACTATTATTATAACTATTATAAGAACAATCTTTAATATCTCTAATATCATCTCTAGTTTATTACCACGTTCTATATATATATCCATGAATTCTGACATATCCGTATGTACTTGTTCATATATAGGATCTAGTTCCTCTACAGCTCTCTTTTGTGCCTCTATGCTTCTAGATTCATCTGATGAATTCCCAAGCTTTAGAATGTCATACTCTGTAACCCAGTAGTTTGTAAGTTCTTTTTTAATTCTATCATAAAGGATTGTTTCTTCATCCGTAGTTAAGATTTCTTCTAACTCCTTTATATATGTATTAAAACTTTCTTTATTCTTATCATGAGTAGCTAATGCTTCTGCAACTACATCTTTATCTGTATAACCAATAATAGAACGAGTAGCACTTCTACAATCAGCAAAAGTAATTAAAGCTTTTCCTATATCACCTTGTGAAAAGCCATAATTTTTCAATGCATATGCATATTGATTTGTTATTACTATCATTGTAATACACCCTAATATACCTGCTATGCTTGTAATTGCAGAAATCAAGATATAAGAACTTGTAAGCCGCTTTTTTATCCTCATCTTCTTAAACATAATTGTAAGCATGCTCCTTTCCCCCTTAAGCTCTCCTTTTACATTCTAAAAGGATAACCGTTAAAATCCTTGACGAATGCTTAAGCATTTTTAATGGTTATCCTTAGATGTTTTTCTCTATGTAGTTATATTTTTCATTAATAAACTCTTATCCAATGCTTCTTTTATGTTACTCTTATGTTTATCTTATATTCCTATATATCATCGTTATCCTCTGACATTTTTTCAGTACTTGTATTCAAATCTTCTTCATACGTTTCAATAATAGGGGAATTTTTCATCTCTTTCGCTTGTTTTAATGTTGCATAAAAACCATAGCCGATTGCTCCAACTCCAATTACACCAAATGCTATTATAAAAATCATCAAAAACGTATATTCATTTCCGGCACTATTTAATCGGTTTTTAAACATACTAACTGCTAAGAATATCAGATATACTCCTGCCATAGAATAGATAGCAATTCTTCTTTTATCCTTCATGATACATTCCCCCATTCTTTCAATTACTGTGATTATTTATGACTACGTCCTTCCTAGCCATAAACGGTACTCTCGCTGCTTATTATTTACGAACTAGATATTTTCTCATATCAATTGCACAAGCAATTAAGATAATTAAACCTTTGATTATATATTGTGTGTTCTGGTTGATGGATAAGAAATTCAATGCAACGAAGATGATACGAAGTAAGAATACTCCTAATACAACGCCTCGAATCTTACCAGTACCACCTACGAAGGAAACACCACCAATAACACAAGCTGCAATGGCATCACATTCATAGTTAAGTCCAGTGTTAGCTTGGTTTGAGCCTATACGAGCAGACTCAATAAATCCTGTAATTCCATACATACAACCAGCAAGTGTGTGTACCATAATTGTTGTTTTCATTACGTTTACACCAGATACATTGGCTGCCTCTGGGTTCGATCCAACTGCAAACATATTCTTACCAAAGGTCGTCTTGTTCCAGATAAACCACATGATTGCTACAACAATGCACGCATACCATACATAGTTTGGAATCGGAACTCCGAATAAGGAAACCACACTACCTGTTACAAATGTTTTGAATGATTTATCTAGACCGGAAAGTGGTTGACCATTGTTTCCATTAATCATGATGTACATTAATAATAGACCGTATACGATTAACTGCGTCGCTAATGTTACGATGAATGGATGCAGTTGAAACTTTGCAACAAAGAAACCATTGACCCAACCAATAATACCACCGACAATAATAACTATAAGAATTACTAATGGAATTGGTAGAACTGGTAAATTAGGGAACATTTTCGTTGCATAAGTTGCAGATTGCAGCAACGAAGCGGAGATACATGCTGTTAAGCCAACAATACGACCTGCCGATAAGTCAGTACCCGTTAATACGATACAACCTGCTATACCACATGCAATCGGAATATTCGCTGCTGATAACGAAACGATATTAACAATTGAGTTTACTGTTAAGAAACGTTGATTCTGCGTGTATGTATAAATTACAGCAATGATAAGGAGTATATATAGCGCATTATTAATTAAAGCCTCCTTCCAAAAATTGAATTTATCTTTCTTATCCAGTTCCTTATAATTAACAAAGCCTTGTTTTACGTTGGAAACCATATTCATTTTTACACCCATGCATATCACAATTTTCTTGTGATACTGCTAAAACAAATAGGTTGAAAGCAAGCAATGCATGGCTCCTTTCATAAGATTTTTTATTCTTTCAACCCGTTCCTTCTTATACATACTTAGCTGCTAGAGCCATAATTTCTTCTTGTGTTGTATCAGTAGCATCGACTTCACCAGCCAATCGTCCACCTGACATAACAAGAATTCTATCACACACACCAAGGAGCTCTGGCATTTCTGATGAAACCATGATAACTATTTTCCCTCTATTAGCCAAATCTAATATTAATTGATAAATCTCATATTTGGCACCAACATCAATGCCACGAGTAGGCTCATCTAATAATAATACCTCTGGATCCGTTAACAACCATCTTCCTAAGATAACCTTTTGTTGGTTACCTCCTGACAGGGTCTTAATCTTCGTCTCTTGACGTGGCGTCTTCGTACGCATTGCATCAATCGACCACTTTGTATCTTTCATCATTGATTTCTCACTCAGATATAGATGATGTTTCTTATGCTTTTTCAAGCTAGATATAACCGTATTCTCTCTGATACTTAGAATTCCGAAGATGCCAGTTGAACGTCTTTCTTCTGTTAACATTGCAAATCCATTCTTTATAGCTTCTCTTGAATTTCTATTAAGGACTTCTTTTCCGTCCAATTTAATAGTTCCTGACTTCCTAGTTGCGATACCGAATATATTCTCAAGACACTCTGTACGACCACTTCCATCAAGTCCTGCTAACCCGATGATTTCACCTTTTCTAACAGAGAAGGATACATCGTTTAATAAGGAATACTGTCCCGTTAGATTATTTACCTCGAGCGCGATTTCACCAGGTTCATTTGTCTTTGGTGGGAATTGATTATTCAGTTCTCTACCAACCATAAGCTTAATAATTTCATCGATTGTAAGATCCTTAGCAGGTTTTGTTGCTACATAAGTTCCGTCACGCATAATCGTTACTTCATCGGATATTTTTAATATTTCCGCCATCTTATGAGATATGTAGATAATTCCACAACCTTTGTCACGTAACATATTTATAATCTGAAATAAATGTTCTACCTCTTCTTCAGTTAGTGAGGAAGTAGGTTCATCAAATACAATTATTTTCGAATTAAATGAAACAGCCTTTGCTATCTCTACCATTTGTCGTTGTGATACTGGCATAGTACTCATGATTTTTCTTGGATCAACATCGATTCCAAGTTCTTCAAATATCTTCTTCGTATCATTGTAGATTTTTCTCTCATCTACCATTAATCCAGCTCGCTTAGGGTAACGTCCTAACCAGATATTATCCATTACATTACGTTTTAGTGCCTGATTTAATTCTTGGTGCACCATAGCTACACCATTTTCCAAAGCTTCCTTTGAATTCTTAAAGTTAATTTCTTTACCTTCGAGTTCGATTGTTCCACTATCTTTCCCATATATTCCGAATAAACATTTCATTAATGTAGATTTTCCTGCTCCATTTTCTCCCATTAATGCATGAACGGTTCCTCTTTTCACTGTTAACGAAACAGTATCCAAGGCTTTGACACCCGGGAACGTCTTACAGATGTCTGTCATTTGCAACAATACGTCCTTCTCCATGGTCTGCCTCCCATCTTTTTATCTTATTACTTTTCCCTGAATAGTAAGAGAAGGCGACCACCATCTCTTAATGGTCGCCCTATGTTGTTAATTACATTACTCTGTTACTTATTCTCCAGTATACGTTGCATATGGAATATAGATCTTGTTACTAACATTTGCTGAGATGTTATAAGAATCTGTTCCATCCATTACGTTCTTACCACCAGCTGCATTTTGAGTTAAGAATGCGATACAGTCTGCCATACCTTCTGCATCTTGTTTAATCGTACCAGTCATCTTACCATCTGCGATTAATTGTTTTGCTGCATCTGTAGCATCTACTCCGAATACAGGAATTGTTTTACTAGTTCCGTCACCAAGATTATATCCTTTAACATTTAAAGCAGAGATTGCTCCTTCTGCCATACCGTCGTTGTTACAGATAACAAGTTCAATCATATTACCATTTTCTTCATTAAATTGTGAAAGGTTTGTTGTCATATAGTTGTTTGCTGCTGTTGCACTCCATGTACCATCTTGGTCAACTTGGTAGCGATCCGAGTTTGAAGAATCAAAATATTCTAATTCTGGGAGATTATTTGCCTTTAATACTGCATTCGCATCTTCTACACCATATTGTGTACGATAGATTGCTTCTACGTTACCGAGTTGTCCCATAAACATTGCATAGCTGATTTTTCCATCACCATTTAAGTCAATTGAATCAAAGTTTTTAACAACATATTCACCAATCATAGTTCCTTGCATATGACCAGCTTCTGGAGCATCTGTTCCTACAAAGGCACATTTGTCATAGCTTCCAAGTACCGTTCCTTCTTCTGCGTCACCTTCCACTGCACGGTTAAAGAAAATAATTGGAATACCTGCTGCTGATGCTTTATCTACAATTGCTTGTGATGCATCAACGGATCCTGATGTAACAATGTTTACAATAAGTAATGTAGCTCCAGTACTGATTGCTGTATCAATTTGTTCATTCTGTGTCGTTTGGTTACTGTTTGAATCATAATCCTGATATGTAACACCTAGGGAATCTAGTTGTTTGTCAAGTGCAGTACGAACAGAAGCAATGTAAGTATCAGAATATGTATAATAGAAAACTGCTACGTTGGCATCTGACAAGTCTGCTTTATCACCTGCTGTGTCTACTACATTCTCTGCCTCATTATCTGCTTTTGATGAATCTGTACTTGTTTCCTTGGTTGAATTGTTTTTTGGAGTATTGTTTTTAGAACTACTACAACCAGTAAATAATGTAACCGCCATTGTAAGACATAACATTGTTGCTAAAAATCTCTTTTTCATATAATCACCATAACCTTTCTAAAGTATGGCGACTTTGTGCAAGTCAACTTGTTGACTTTTGGCACCCAATCGCCGTGTGAAAGATTTATCTTTCACACTATCCTCCTCTTCCTAAAAGAAAATGTAACTGATCAGTTATTATCTTTGTACTGTAAGGATATCATATTACATTTTTTAACTCCATGTGATTATGTACTATGAATGTATGAAATTTTACTGTGTTTTGTCTACTTTAACCAATCCTAATGCTTATATCGTAATAAATTATACAAAAAGAGCGTAAATCTGTCGATTTTACGCTCTTTTTTCGTAATATGTAACACATCTAATCAAAAGGGAATAGGATTCTTTGACACTCTTCATCAAACATATTATCCCTAGTGATCAGCTGTGTTGATGTGTCTATTCGTGTTTGCTTTGGCGATTGATTATTAATTAGCCTATATGCACATTCTACACCTAAGTATCCCATTGCATAAGGGTTCTGCACAAGTAATGCATCTACTACACCCTTTTCTAGCATCTCTACGGATACAATATTACTATCGAATGCTATAACCATTGTTTCATCCGCCAAGTTCTCTTCTTCAATTGCATACCCAACACCAAGACTTGTCCATTCATTAAAGGTTACGATAACATTAATCTGCGGATGTTGACGTACCATCCACTTGGTTTCATTCTTGGCATCTTCAGACGTTGATAATACATTCCTTGAATCAATTATGGTTACTCTTGAATCCTCTTCTACTGCATCACGAAATCCTTGTTCCCTCTCTTGACCATTGGCTGAGTTCTTATCAAAATTAACTATTCCTACGTAAATCGCTTTTTCTGTACTTTCAAGCACTTTCTCTCCTGCTTTTTTTCCTGCTAAGTAATTGTCCGTACTGATTCGACAACTTACCCTATCACTATTCACATCACTGTCAATAACAACAACCTTAAGCCCTTGGCTTACTGCATAGTTAATTGCTTCTGCGCAGGCATTATAATCAACCGCCGAAAACACAATTGCATCTACTCCGTTTTTCACTGCCTTATTAATTAATTCATTCTGCTTCTCATAATCTTCCTCATTATCTGGACCTTCGAAAGTGATTCCTAGATTATACTCTGTACTTGCTGCATTCGCGCCAGAGAATACGGACTTCCAAAACTGAGAAGTTGTAGATTTCGTAATAACAGCAATCTCTTGTTTGTTACTATCAACAACAGCTTTACCATTCGAACTAAGTGAATTCCATATGAAGATACAGCCACCAATACAGATTATAAGAAATAGGATCGCCAACACTACATATAAAACTTTCCTTAGTATTCGTTTTCCACTATTTTGTACCATATCTGTCCTCCTGTATCTTAGGTATCAAAATAGAAATCTCTGTACCCACATCCAATTCACTTTTTATCGTGACTCCATATAGATCCCCAAAGTAAATCTTAATTCGGTCATTCACATTCTTAATACCAATTCCTGTTTTGTCACTGGTTTCTCTTTGTAGTATCTCATTGCATTGTTCGTCGGTCATTCCTACACCATTATCAATTACACGAAGCACAATATCCTCTTCTAGCCCGCTTACCTCAATGGTTATGATTCCTTTATCCACCATATCAAGACCATGATAGATAGCGTTTTCAATAATGGGTTGCAGAGTTATCTTGTTACATAAGTAAGATAAACACGCTTCATCGATGTTAAAATCATAGCTAAATTGGCTCTTATACCGATACTTTTGAATCTTCAAATAACTTTCAGCATGCTGTAATTCTTTTTCTAACGTAATAAGTTCATGCCCTTTACTTATACTAATTCGGAATAACTTTGCTAAAGAACTTACCATCTCGACCGCTTCCTCGGAACGATGTTCCTCACACATCCACGCAATAGAATCTAACGTATTATACAGAAAATGTGGATTAATCTGGGATTGTAATGCATTCAGTTCTGTCTTACGAAGGCTGATTTCTTCTTGTCTAACTTTTTCCATAAGACTTTGAATCTGTACAACCATATGCTCAAAAGAATCTGACAGAGCCGCGATTTCCCTAGTTCCATTAATGTGAGTATATTTAAAGTTCTCAGCATCACTCTCAAAACCGCTCATTGCTTTAGCAAGACGATTAGCAGGTCTAGATATTAACCTAGAGATGAACAATCCGATTACAAATGCCACAATTAGGACAACCACAAGTAACACAGCAACTATTTGAATCATATTCGTTACTTTACTTGTTATTAGCTCGTCTACATAACTCACACCTACGACTCTCCAATCACAATTTTCAACCGTATACATCGTATACATTACATTGGATTTGGTATAATGACCATCTTCTAGGTTTGCTAATTCCTTCGTATTCTCTTCCTTCAAACCAGAATAGATTAATTGTTGCTGTGGATGATAAACTATGTTTCCACTCCCATCCATAATAAAGCAGTACCCATGTTGTCCAATACCTACATCATCAATGTAGTTTGCAATATTAGAGAAACGAATATCCATTGTTATCTGCATCCTCTCCCCTTTGGGATTATCCATTACATGTGATATGGTAACAACCCATGGATAATATCCTTCAAGAAGGGAATTCACATGCGGAGTGGATATGTTTAATATCTTTTTACTCTCTATAATCTTATTATACGATAGATTTCTTATAGTCTTATCCTTTAATTTGAAGTCACCTGACCAACAATTCATTAGATTACCATTCGTATCATAAACAACCACAGAAACTACATCGGTATGAATCTTTAACAAATTAGTGAAGAAATCATTCTTTGTCTTTTCTTCCATACTGATATTATCTCGTATGCTTTCCATGATTTCACCGATATCTTCTGTGTAGTTTGTTATTGTGTTCTGAACTTGTACGATTGCTTGTTCACTGCTAGTAATAGCACTCTGCTCCATAGATACTTGGTAAATCTTAATTAAGGTTACTAACACAATTACTACCGCAAATAAAATAATACCTATCACTAACGTAGTCATAATTGTTGATAAGGAGACTCTGTTTAAGCGAAGTTTTGGATCAACCTCTTTTTTATTATTTATCTTTTTGTTATTAGGTTTCTTCATTGTTTCTCCTACACATAATAGGCGATTCCCCAGTATATTTTTTAAAACAATAACTAAAATAATGTTGATCACTGTAACCGCATTTTTCTGAAATCTCTCTAATTTTCATAGAGGAACATAGGATTAAATCCTTCGCAATCTCAATTCTTTTCTTCGTTAGTAACTCAATAAATGTACTATCTGTATATTTCTTAATCAATGCACTTAAATAATTGGGACTTACCGCAATCTCATTACTTATAGAGACCAAGGATAAATCTGTATCCATGTATTTTCTCTCTATTAATTCAAGAGCTTTTTCACAAATTACCTTACTACTCTTTTTTCTCTGTTCTGCTATTAAGTCCCTTGCGGATAAGCAAAAATCAATATAACGCTTACGTATCTGTGAAGAGTCAGCCATAAACATCTGATTCAAAAAAGAAATATGCTTCTCTAGCTCCGTTACCGCATCGTCTTCTGCTACTGCGTAAACAATACGAAATACTTCCGATATCAGCTGTGTCATCATAAAATTGGCTACCACCTGTGATATACATCGCTTATCCATTGTATCAAAAAAGGCATTCAGATAATTCTCTAACTCTTGTTTCGTACCCCCTCGAATTAGGCTTTCAACTTCACTGATAGAGTCCTGAATCTTCTCTAAATCAAAGTCTTCTGTTCTCTCTACATCAGATATGAAATATACACTTGTTCCACTTCTTCTAGAATATCCAATCGCATTCATCGCCTCAATATAAGCCTCATGGGCACCAATTATTTGTTTTACTGGTCTACTAATTCCTATAGAACAAGATAATTTCATAATACGTTTTACATTCTGTGCGATCTCTTCAACCGCAATATGTAGATACTTATCAAAATCTGATAACGTGGCCATTAATAGAGATACCACTTTGCCTTCTGTATAAAAACTAACATGCTTTATGTACTTACGTAAGATACTATCAATAGCATTCACACTTGCTCTAGTAGTACAATTATTGTCCTCTAAATCCAATATACTAGTAACTACTACGGTATAATGCAACTCACTATTCTCTTCCTTTAATAAACCGTATGAAACTGCTTCCTTCATAATTTGATCGTTCTTACTTTCCTTGTTTCTCTCTTGATATCCATCAAGAATTAATGACATAAGGAAGCTAGAACCTTCTACTTGTTCAGAGTTTTGTGATGCAAATTCGCTGAATTTATCATCAATCTTACTTTTAATTCTCTTTAACTCTTCTGTTAGACCTGCTGATGTTATCGGTTTTAGCATATAACTCACAATATTATATTGTATTGCTTGTTGTGCATAGCTAAAGTCATCATACCCACTGATGAATGCAATTTGCATCGCTGGTCTAATCTCTCTTACTTGTCTTGCAAGTTCAATACCTGATATAAAAGGCATTCGAATATCGGTTAATAACAAATCTGGTTCTAGTTTTTCAACTAGCTCTAGTGCTTCTGCTCCGTTTTCTGCTTCCCCAATAACAGAAAATCCAAGGCTTTCAAAGTCAACCTTCCGGATTAGTGCACGACGTAGTTCTTCTTCATCATCTGCTACTACAACTGTATACATACCATTCTCCTTTGGTTTACATTATTGTACAGTATAATAATAATACGTTTTATCAAAGCAGTAAATAGAAATATAGGCTAGACCTAAAAAATCAACCTTTCGGTTGATTTTTTAGGTCTAGATTTATATATTGTATTCTTATAGTAATTCTTTGATTTTTGCTTCTACGTGTTTCATATCTTCTGTTGGTTCAAATCGTTCCACTACATTCCCAGCTCGGTCCACTAAAAACTTCGTAAAGTTCCATTTGATGTCTGGTTCGTTTTTAAAATTAGGATTCGCTTCACCTAATAGATTTTCTAACACAGAAGTTAACTTATGGTTTGGATCAAATCCCCCGAAACCTTTTTGTGAAACAAGATGTTTGTATAATGGAATGGCGTTTTCACCGTTTACTTCAATCTTCGAGAACTGAGAATATTTAACACCATAATTTAATGTACAAAATTGTTTGATATCTTCATCGGTTCCAGGTGCTTGATTTCCAAACTGATTACAAGGGAAATCTAGAATTTCAAATCCTTTGTCCGCATATTGGTCATATAATTTCTGTAATTCCTCATATTGCGGAGTAAATCCACATTCTGTTGCAGTGTTTACAATCAATAACACCTTTCCTTCATAATCTTTTAATGAAACCTCAGTTCCATTCTTTGCTTTTACTGTAAAATCATAAATATTCATATGCTTCTTACTTCCTTTCTTTTATTATATTAATAGTAAAACAGACCTACGTACATATCCGATCCTATACATAAGAACGTTTTATATTTATTATATTACCAAAATCATTAACCAAAAATCTTTTGATCAATATCAAGAACTGTAATCTCGCGTAGGACTTCCACACAAGCATTATTCATTTTACCATACACATCATCCATAATAGCACCCATACCAGATGCAATTTGACAATTATTATCCATGTCACCTGTTTGCTTAGAAACAGTGATCGGTGCTTCTTCTAAAGAAACTAATACCTGCTTAAGATTGACCGCCGAGGAATCCAGAGGGAAATAGTATCCTCCTTCTTTACCTTCCTTCGTAGCAATCAATTCTGCTTTTTTTAATTTTGCTAGAACTTTTCGTAGCCTTGCCGGATTTGTACAAACATTACTAGCTATTTGTTCACTACTTTGGCAATCTCCTTTATGGTTAAGAAACACAAGTGCATGTACTGCTATCGCAAACTCACTCGTCATATTAATGATTCCTTTCCCTTGCTGACATTTCTGCACGTTTTTTATAGTATACTCCTTTTCCATATAAATAAAAACCCTAATGCCATACGATTCCAGTATTTTTTCTTCTATCAATTTTGCTTATATATCTATCTTACTACATTGAGAATAAATCATTCAAGGCTTCTGTCATAGTTGGATGCGTAAATATTTGATTTTTTAATTGAGAAGCATCTGCGTTATAGTCCATCGCCATCTTAACAACATTAATCATCTCATACGATTCTTCACATAGAAGCATAACTCCTAGAATCTTGTCTGTATCTTTGTGTACAATAGCTTTTAGCATTCCCTCCGTACGTTTCAAAACTTGTGCCTTTGGTATTGCTGCTACTGGCATCTTCAAGACCCTTATCGGAATATTTCTTTCCTTTGCTTCTTTTTCATTCATTCCTACTCTTGCATACGGAGTATCAAGAAACACGGAATATGGAATGTTCTTCCTCGTCTGTCTTGTATATGGTACTTTATTAACTGCAGATTCACCAACAGATAAGGCTCCCTCTATAATACGATAATCATCTAATGAAAGATAAGTATATTGCGCTTCTCCAGTCACATCACCCATAGCCCAGATATTCGGTACTGATGTATGTAGATATTCATCCACTACTATTGCACCTCTCGCATCCATATCTACGCCAATACTATCAAGGTTCAATCCCATCGTATTCGGTTTACGACCAGTAGCAACTAATATAGCGTCCGCTTCTTTACGATACTCTGTATTATTCTTAGTAAATACTACTTCATTCTCTTCCACACGAATATTCTGTACACCAAGTTCAAAACATATACCTTTCTTTGTCATAATCTCTTTGATGCTATCTGCTATATCCTTATCTTCCTTTGGTAAAAATCCTTCTTCTCGTTGAATTACAGTAACTTCAGAACCAAAATTATGATACATAGAAGCAATCTCAAGTCCAATATAACCAGCACCTATAATACATAGCTGTTTAGGAAGATTTCTATTCTCTAATAATGTCTCACTTGTATGGACATATGCATTCCCTTGTATACCTTCAATAGGTGGAGTATTTGGTGTAGCACCCGTATTGATAAAAATCTGATTTCCTTCTAAAACTATTTTTTCATCTTGCATCTCTACATTAACTTTGTTCTCTGATTCAAAACTTGCTTCTCCATGATAGATTGTTATGTTTTCAAATTGATTCAGCTTATCATAGTTTTTTCCTCGTAACATAGTTACTAATGTATTCTTATCCTCTATTGCACGCTTATAAGCCTCTGCCTTTTCATCAAAACCTCCTTCTTCATTGGCTACTTGATGTGCTTTTTCTCTTAAGAATTTGGTAGGAATACAACCAACATTGATACAAGTTCCTCCATACATCTTCTCTGATTTCTCAATAAGTGCAATCTTTTTGTTCTGTTTTGCTAAGGATGCTGCTAATGTTTTCCCTGCTTTTCCAAACCCAATTATAATGACATCATAAATCATATTCAACCTCCAACTACGATCTTATTTGTTATTTTATAACTGTAATTATAATTGTTACAGTTTAATATGTCAAGACTTTAAACTTCTCTTTTCAACTTATATTCTTATCCTTTATCTTTTTATTTTTCGTTTCATTTGGATATAGAATATACAAGTTGATATTGGTCAATCAAAAAATCGCCTTCGAAGATAAACTTCATAAGGCGATTCAACGGACAAATATCTAGTTAATTACTTTAGTACTTTATATAACAACTCATATAACTTCAAAGCTTCTTCTGGACTCAAATCGATACAGCTTCCTACCTTGCTAGGGATATCTACTGCCTCTTCCCTTAACTGTTTTCCTTGACTTGTTAAAGTTACATCTAGATTTCTCTCATCTTCCTTTGATCTAGAACGAGATACATACCCCTTGGCTTCCAACTTCTTAAGTACAGGTGTTAAAGTACCAGAATCAAGATATAGACATTCTCCTAGTTCTTTTACTGTAATTTTACTCTTTTCCCACATCACTAGCATTACAATATACTGTGTATAAGTTAAATCTATTTCATCAAGAAATGGTTTATAACGTCTTACTACTTCTTTTGAGCACGCATATAACGGAAAGCATAGTTGATTTTCAAGTTTTAGAAGATCATACTTATTACTCATTCAAAACCCTCTTTTCTTTTCATTGTTTACAATTTAATTTACCATACCTTCTGCTCAATTACAATTCCTTATTGTAGTAACGAATTCTACAATGCCTCTAACAACTCTCTAACCTTATATTCAACATCTCCCATGTCCTCCGTCGGTTCAAATCTTTCAATTACCTTACCTTCACCATTAACTAGGAATTTAGTAAAGTTCCATTTAATATCAGGCTCATTCTTATAGTTGGGATTTGACTGTTTTATAAAATCTTCGAAAGCTATCGCCTGCTTATTATCTCTATTGAAACCTTTGAAGCCCTGTTCTTTTACAAGGTATTGATAGAGGGGGATTGCATGTTCACCCTTAACATCAATCTTAGAAAACTGCGGAAACTTAATCCCAAACCTAGCGTCACAAAAAGTAATTATTTCCTCGTCGGTACCCGGTGCTTGATTTCCAAACTGGTTACATGGGAAATCTAATATTACAAATCCAGCATGAGCATATTTCTCAAACATATCTTGTAATTCATCATATTGTGGTGTAAATCCACATTCTGTTGCCGTATTAACGATTAACAATACATTACCCTTATACTTTTCTAAAGAAACTTCCGTTCCGTCCTTTGCAATAACCTTAAAATCATAAATATTCATCTAAATCACCTTTCCTTCCAAATATCATATAGCTTTATAGTAGTTTACTGATATACTCTTCAATTTTTATGGGTTCAACTGTTGGTGCAAATCGTTCAACAACATTACCTTTTCTATCAATTAAAAACTTTGTAAAATTCCATTTAATTTTATTCCCCATGATACCATTTTTCTGTTTCTTAAGATACGTATACAAAGGCTCTTCATTCTTTCCATTGACATCCACTTTATTAAACTGTTGAAACGTTATTCCATATCGCATAGTGCAAAATGTAGCAATCTCATCACTGTCACCAGGTGCTTGATGGCCAAATTGATTACACGGAAAATCTAATATCTCAAAACCTTTATCCTTATATTTATCATATAAATCTTGTAAGCCATTATATTGTGGGGTAAATCCACATCCTGTTGCCGTATTAACAATCAATAAAACTTTACCTTCATACTGTTTCATATCTAGTAAACTGCCTTTATTATCTTTGACTTTATAATCGTATAACTCCATAAACTTCTCCCTTCAATTTAATTTAATTCGATTTTTATAAATTTAATTTTATACAATTTAATTTTACTTGTCAATATTTATTTTACAATTAATACAAAAACAAGGCTATGTACGTATAAAATACATGGTACATAGCCTTGTTTTCATCATTATTGCTATATATACTACGATGCTAGATTACTCTTTGCCTAGCTGAATCCATTTCTTCTTTTCAAAGCTTGCTCTTTTTGCTTACTTTCTTACAACACTGATTCTTTCACCAATGTGATCTCCCTTTGTAATCTCATCAACCATTGCAACTGCATAATCCGCATAACTGATGATACTCTCTCCCTTACTGTTTAGGGTAAACTCTTCTCCTGCAAGGATATATTCTCCTGTCTTTTCTCCATCTGCCTGAAAATCTCCAGCAGGACTTAAGAATGTCCATTTTACATCTGATCTTAGACGAAGTTCTTCCAATGCCTTTCCTTGAGCCATCGCCAACGGCTTAAACATCTCAGGGAAGTCCGGTGTCTCCATTACCTGCATAGTATGCTCCGGATTAACATAGAGACTTCCGGCACCACCTACTACCAAAAGGCGAGTCTCCTTTCCTGAAAGTATGTCACAAAGATGTTTTAAAGAAGTACTATGCTGTGGTAATGTTTCTGGAGTCCAAGCCCCAAATGCATCCACCACTGCATCAAACTGCTCTAAATCAGCTGTTGTCAAATCATAGAGATCCTTATTAATGACCCTATTTGTCACTGACTTGTTTTCGCTTCTTACGATTGCTGTTACATCGATTCCCCTTTCTACTGCCTCTTTAACGATTAACTGTCCTGCTTTTCCATTTGCACCTACAACTGCTATTTTCATATTCATTACCTCCGATGTATGTTTTGCTGTAACTTTGATTGTTGTAACACTCATTGTTACATCTAATATATCACCTCCACGTTGTAATGTCAATAGTTACAACAGCAAAAAAATAAAAGACATCTCTCCAAATGCCTTTTTTATTGCTTTATTCAGTTAGGACGACGGGGCAACTTTGAACCTCGAGTTCAAAATTGCCCCGTCGTCCTAGCTCTTTGCTAAGTATCTTAAGGTATCGTTCATTACATCCTGCAATGTGATAGATGCCAGTTCTTTCTCCATGGCCGATTGTACCCTCTGCAATTTATCATCAAGAATGTGATGAATATTCCTACCGACAGGACATTTCGGATTCGGATTCTCATGAAAATGAAATAGTTCTCCTTCTTCCACACATTCTACCGCTTGATAGATGTCAAGGAATGTAATCTCATTAAGTGCCCTTGCGATAGAAGCTCCTCCGCTACCGCGCACAACATTCACAAGCCCCGCTGCTTTCAACTGTGCCAACAGCTTTCTTATAATAACTGGATTTATGTTCGTACTAGAAGCTAAGAAATCACTAGTAATCTTATATTCTTTTTCAAAAGTATTTATACAGGCGAATATATGAACGGCAATTGTGAATCTGCTAGATATCTGCATATGAATTGTCCTCACTTTCGTTTTCCATACATTCTACTTCGTTTCTAATGTAATGTCAATTGTTACATCCTCTATTTCACAATCAATCAGTACTTGTCAGATTGATTGATCTTGGCAGTTAATATAAAAGATTTCATATTTATATTTTTCCATTCCATAACCTTAAAACCTTTTTGTTCTAGCATAGGAATAATCTCTTTTTTCCCATAGATGTGATAATCCCCGCTATCAGAATATCTCAATGTCCAATTAAACAACCTAAGGATCCACCCAAATGGAGCTGTTGGATCACCTAATATAAATATTCCATCATCGTTTAATACTCTTTTAATCTCATCTAAAACTATTAGGGGATTGGGATAATGGTGAAAAGACGCATTACAGATGACTACATCAAACATTTTATCTTTATAAGGTATTTGTTCTGCATCACCTACTTGAAATTCTGCTTTTTCTTGTAGATAGCTTTTTGCTTCCAAAACCATATTCTCTGATAAGTCAACACCAAATAATTGAGCATCTATTTTATCTGATAATAACGATATTACATTTCCATTCCCACATCCTAAATCTAAAATCTTGGTTGGTTTATCTTCCATTGATACTATTCTTTCTATAATCTCATGATACATACAATTTACGTACTTTCCATCATGACTGTTATTATAGTCTTTAGCAATATCATCAAAGTGACTTTTAGAGCTTTCTTTCACATTCACTATATTATTCATAAAGCACCTCCATCATTGAATATGTGTCATTGACATATATTCATTCAAAATCCATTATAATACCCTGGTAATACCCAGGGTTTAATAAATTAATTTGTTGACTAAATCAGTTATTATACGTATCTTATCCTCTGTTGATATTGAATCATCATTAATAATTGGCATCTGTCCGTGAAGAATAAAAAGTCCCATGCTCTTACAATTCTCTACTTTGATTACCCTATTTTCCTTCAGTCTTTCTAACATAGCAATCATATGTGATTGTGTTACCTTCAACATCTGGTATTCCAATTGTTTATGAAACAGTTCATTTCCTATTCCATGAAAGAAATCATGATATCTTTCTCTTCCGTCTGTTTGCCTAAATCTTATAGCCAACTGCTTCATATATTCTTCTATAGAGTCATATTCAGCGTCTAAGACCTGTATGATAGGTGCAGCACATTCATTGGCATATAATTCCAGAGCCGTATAATACAACTCTTCTTTTGATTTGAAATACCGGTAACATAAACCAGATACTACATTCATCTCTTTTGCTATATCGGTCATCGTTGTAGCTTCGTATCCCTTGCTTGCAAAAAGTTTCATCGCAGTATCAATCATTTCTCGTTTTCTTTCCTCTGGTGGCTTTGAAACTCTCATTCCTTCTCCTTTCTTCCTTATTTTAGATAATATCATTCAAGTGATTTTTTGTCAATGACATTTATTCATTCGTTTAACAAAACATCTAATAAGATGTATTCTATCGAGGTAACTTTTTCATCGTTACAACAAGTAAATTAATTAGACTACAAATTTCGCTAGTGACATTTCATTGTTTCATGTATAATGTACTTAACTTGACAACGCCAATTTGAACTCACCTTCAGAAACGTACATCGGTGCTATCTGATGGCAGGTAATAAATCGGACTTTATAAGGAGATATTTTATGGCAAAAGCAAAAGTAATTGTCTTTGACTTATTCGAGACATTAGTTCATGATATTATATTTGATTTTACTTCTGGCTTATTGTATTTATACGAATATATTCTATTAGAAGGTACAGATAAAGAAGAATTCCTATATTACGCAGATACCTATTGGAAAAACCTTTATGACAAAAGAAGCGAAGAGCATTCCGAGCTACCATTCGAAGAAGAACTTTTAGATTTTCAAAAAAAATATGGTTTTAAAGTGAATTGGTCAATTGAAGATATCCAATACAATTGTGCACTTGCAATGAATACTACCGAGTTATTCAATGATACTGTTTCGACCTTAGAAAAACTAAGGACATTAGATATACCCGTTTATTTATTAAGCAATTGCATATTTAAAAAGAATGTAATGCAAAGATTTATAAGACATTATGATTTGGATCAATATTTTGTTAATACATATTTTAGTGCAGATTACAATGTGAAGAAACCTCACAAAGATTTCTTTCAAGTTGTCTCCCATGATATAAGTATTAATAATTATAGTATTCAAAAAGAAGAGGTCTTCTTCGTTGGGGATAGTTATACGGCGGATGTTCTTGGTGCTAAGAATTTTGGATTTACCCCTGTATTCATTAACCGTAACCAAATGAATGGAATGAATACCGAAAATTATTATGAAATTAATTCTTTAAACGAGTTGTTTCATTTAATCTAGTATATATGTAATCGAATATATTTCTGATGATAGTATCAAATAGTTTATCTTAAACTGATTGTTATTCAACAAAAAAGCTATGTAAACCAAATGTCTTTATCGTTTACATAGCTTTTTTATGATTCTAATTATCTTATATAGATATATTATTTAATACGATTAAAAAGCTCCAAAGCCAGGATATACTGCACTAGCTCCTAATTGCTCCTCGATACGTATAAGTTGATTGTATTTAGCAACACGTTCACTTCTACTTGGAGCTCCAGTTTTAATCTGGCATGTATTCAATGCTACTGCTAAATCAGCGATTGTAGTATCTTCTGTTTCACCAGAACGATGTGATGAAATTGCTGTATAACCAGCTTTATGTGCCATCTTAATTGCTTCAAGAGTTTCTGAAACAGAACCAATTTGATTTAATTTGATTAAGATTGAATTACCACAGCCCATTGTGATTCCTTTTTGTAATCTTTCTGTATTTGTTACGAAAAGATCATCTCCTACAAGTTGAATCTTATCACCAAGTTCTTTCGTCATAAGTTTCCAACCGTCCCAATCTTCTTCATCAAGACCATCTTCAATTGAATAGATTGGATATTTCTCACATAATTTCTTCCAATGTTCAACTAACTCAGCAGAAGTAAACTTCTTACCACTCTTTGGAAGTAGGTATTCACCTTTTGTACCTGTTTTCCACTCACTAGACGCAGCATCCATTGCTAGAACGAAATCTTTGCCTGGTTCATATCCAGCTTTCTTAACAGCTTCAAGTATAACTTCAATTGCTTCTTCATCACTAGCAAGATCTGGTGCATAACCACCTTCATCACCAACACCAGTTGCAAGACCTTTGCTCTTTAATAATGCTCCTAATACATGGAATACTTCAGTACACTGACGCAAAGCTTCTTCAAAGCTCTTTGCTCCTGCTGGCATAATCATGAATTCCTGTACATCTACTGTATTAGCAGCATGTGCTCCGCCATTAATAATATTCATCATTGGAACAGGAAGTCTGTTTCCATTAACTCCACCTAAGAAACGATATAAAGGAATGTCTAGTGACATTGCAGCTGCTCTAGCACATGCAATTGATGTTGCAAGTATTGCATTCGCACCAAGTTTTGATTTATCTTTTGTTCCATCTGCTTCGATCATTGCACGGTCAATAGCATAAGTATCAGATGCATCCATGCCACATAGCGCATCATTTATAATAGTATTAATATTCTCTACCGCCTTGGATACACCTTTTCCTCCAAAACGATCCTTATCTCCATCACGTAATTCTAGTGCTTCAAATTCTCCAGTAGAGGCTCCACTAGGTGCAGCACCTCTTCCAATTGTTCCATCTACCAAATATACTTCTGCTTCTACTGTTGGGTTCCCGCGGGAATCTATTATCTCTCTTCCAATTACTTTTTCAATCTCTAAATAATTCATAGTCTCACCTTTCTTTGAAGTAATCCTTCTACTTTGGTCCAATTTCAAAGTAGAAGGAGTTCAAATGATTTATTCAGTTAGTTTCATCTAACTTGGTTATATTTTACCACATATAAAGTTATTATTCAATACGTAATAATAAAAATAATCATTATTAATTTTATATTCATATACCATTAAGAAACTAAACTCCTATATAACTTTTTTCTTTCATAATTGTCTAATTTCCGAATATAACCTATATTGTATTATCCAAGTGCAACATCAAGTACCATCATTACTGCAAATCCAATTGCAAATCCCCAAGTACAGATATCTGTCTTATCATCTTTTGAAGCTTCTGGTAACAATTCTTCAATAACTACATAAATCATAGCACCTGCAGCGAATGAAAGGAAATAAGGTAATGCTGATGATATCACATTTGACATTAATAATGTAATTCCTGCAGCAATTGGTTCTACAACACCTGATAACATCCCGTATGTGAAAGATTTTCTCTTCGTATTTCCTTCTGCTCTCAATGGTAGTGAAATAATGGCACCTTCAGGGAAATTCTGAATAGCTATACCAATTGATAATGCAAAAGCAGATGCTACCGTAACCGTCGAACTATCACCTAATAATCCTGCAAACACGACACCGACAGCCATACCTTCTGGTATATTGTGTAATGTCACTGCTAACACAAGCATAACTGTGTTGCTCAACGTCGTTTTAGGACCTTCCGGTGTTTTCTCATTCAAATGAAGATGCGGTATAATTTGGTCTAGTATAAATAGGAATGCAATTCCTAAGAAAAAACCAACAACAGCAGGGATAAAAGATAATTTCCCCAGGTTCTCTGACATATTTATAGATGGTATTAATAAAGACCATACAGATGCTGCAATCATTACACCTGAAGCAAACCCTAGCAATGCTCTTTGAATTCCATCTTTAATCTTATTTTTCATAAAGAACACACATGCTGCTCCTAATGTTGTTCCTATAAACGGTGTTAATAAACCTATTACATATTCCATATAATCAACCTCCTTTTTGATTCTTTTATCGTTAGTACTCTAACTAGGTATAATTATATCACATTTTTTTTAATTGTATAGGTTCATGATTATAATATCCTTATCCTTTATCATTAACGTATCTGCTAAAAAGCATACTATTCCTAGTCCACCCATTGCTAAAATTTTATTCTCCTACACCTGATTTCTAAAAGTTTTCAACGTTACGTTATAACACTCATAAATTATATTCAAACTAAAAAAGAAAAGTTACCAACAACTGATAACTTATCTTTATCATACAATATATTCTGTTTTCTATTCTTGATATCCCGTATAACTATCTGTTTCCAAAATTTCATTTGCCTTTGCAATAGATTCTTTTGAAGGCGGTCTTACATCTGATAACGGATACTCTTTCCCTAATTGTTCCCACTTGAATAAACCGAGTGTATGATAGGGTAGTACCTCAAATCGTTTTACTGCTTTTAATGTTTTCACAAATTCACCAAGCTTAGTTAGATCTTCTTCTGAATCTGTGATTCCTGGTACTAATACGTGTCTAATCCACATTGCTTTACCTTGTTCTGATAGGTACTGTGCCATATCAAGAATATTCACATTACTCCAACCAGTAAGCTCTTTATGCTTTTTGTCATCAATTTGCTTAAGGTCAAGCATGAATAAGTCCGTATATTTCATTAATTCGTTAAACTTGCCAAAGAAAGGTTCTTCCCTTGTGAATGAATTACCCGATGTATCAAGCACCGTATTCACTCCATTTTGTTTTGCAATCTTAAATAACTCAGTGACAAAATCAATCTGTAAAAGAGCTTCTCCACCACTTACAGTTATGCCACCTTTTTCTTTCCAATACGTACGGTATCTATAAGCTTTCTCGAAAGCCTCAGATGCCGTCATCTCTATTCCACCCTTCATATCCCACGTATCCGGGTTATGACAGTATTTGCATCGCATATGACATCCTTGAAGAAAGAATACATATCTTACTCCAGGTCCATCAACAGAACCAAAACTTTCAAAAGAATGAATAAGTCCCATGTTTTTCGCCCCTTTCAAATAAAGGCAGGTAAATCTGCATAACAGTATCTACCCGCCTAATAAATTATCTTACTAATAATAGATTACCTTTGGCAATGCTTACTAACATTACTAAACGATATCCATTGAAGTCTTAGTATTACATAGCACCATGGAATGTTCTTGAGATAACATCCATTTGTTGTTCTTTAGTAAGATCAATAAACTTAACAGCATAACCAGAAACTCTGATTGTGAAGTTAGCATATTCTTCTTTTTCTGGATGTTCCATAGCATCGATTAATTTTTCTTTACCAAATACATTAACGTTAAGGTGGTGAGAACCTTGTGCAAAATATCCGTCAAGAACGTTAACAAGGCTTGTTACTCTTTCTCCTTCGTCATGTCCTAATGCTTCTGGGTTGATTGTTTGTGTATTAGAGATACCATCAAGTGCCCATTCATATGGAAGCTTAGCAACTGAGTTTAATGAAGCAAGAAGTCCTGAATCTTCTGCACCGTAACTTGGGTTTGCTCCTGGTGCTAAAGGTTCTCCAGCTTTACGTCCGTCTGGCATAGATCCTGTAGCTTTACCGTAAACTACGTTTGAGGTAATTGTTAAGATTGAAGTTGTTGCCTCAGAATCTCTGTAAGTGTGACGTTTCTTAAGCTTAGTAAGGAATGTACGAAGTAATTCAACTGCGATGTCATCTGCACGATCGTCATCGTTACCGTATCTTGGGAAGTCACCAGTAACATCATAGTCCACTACGATACCGTCTTCATTACGGATTGTTTTAACTTTAGCATATTTGATAGCACTAAGTGAATCTACAACATGAGAGAATCCTGCAATACCAGTTGCAAATGTACGTCTTACATCTGTATCGATAAGAGCCATCTCAGCTGCTTCATAGTAATATTTATCATGCATGTATTGAATGATATTAAGTGAATTAACATAAATTCCTGCTAACCAATCCATCATTACATCATATTTCTTCATTACTTCATCATAATCTAAGTATTCGGAAGTGATTGGTTTGTATTCAGGTCCAACTTGAACTAATGTTTTTTCATCAACACCACCATTGATAGCGTATAATAAACACTTAGCAAGGTTAGCTCTTGCACCAAAGAATTGCATTTCCTTACCTGTTTGTGTTGCAGATACACAACAGCAGATTGAATAGTCATCGCCCCATACTGGTTTCATAACATCATCGTTTTCATATTGTACTGAACTTGTATTGATTGAAATCTCAGCTGCGTACTTCTTAAAGTTCTCTGGTAAGTTTGGTGAGTAAAGTACTGTCAAGTTTGGTTCTGGTGATGGTCCCATGTTTTCAAGTGTATGAAGGAATCTGAAGTCAGTCTTAGTAACCATTGAACGACCATCAACACCCATACCTGCAACTTCAAGTGTAGCCCATACTGGATCACCTGAGAATAATTGATTGTATGAAGGAACTCTTGCGAACTTAACCATTCTGAATTTCATTACCATATGGTCGATAAGTTCTTGTGCTTCATCTTCTGTTAGAGTTCCGTTCTCTAAATCTCTTTGAATATAGATATCAAGGAATGTTGAGATACGACCAACACTCATAGCTGCACCGTTTTGAGTCTTAACAGCTGCTAAATAACCAAAGTATAACCATTGTACAGCTTCTCTTGCATTCTTAGCTGGTTCAGAAATATCATAGCCATAAGAAGCAGCCATTTTCTTCATATCTGCTAATGCTCTATATTGATTGAAGATTTCTTCTCTTTGACGGATAATTTCATCTGTCATTGTTCCGTCACCACAGTTTGCATGGTCTTTTGCTTTTTCTTCCATTAAGAAATCAATACCGTAAAGAGCAACTCTTCTATAATCACCTACAATACGTCCACGACCATATGTGTCAGGAAGTCCTGTTATAATTTTGTTACGGCGAGCTTGTCTGATTTCTGGAGTATATACATCAAAAACTCCTTGATTATGTGTTTTGTGATATTCTGTAAATATTTTATGAAGTTCTTTATTTGGCTCATATCCGTATGTTGAACAAGCTTCCTCAGCCATCTTAATACCACCATATGGCATGAATGCTCTCTTTAAAGGTTTATCTGTTTGTAAACCAACTACTTTTTCAAGATCTTTAGCAGATTCATCAATATATCCTGGGCCATGTGATGTGATTCCAGATACAATGTCAGTATCCATATCAAGCACGCCACCTTTAGCTCTTTCTTCTTTTTGAAGTTCTTGAAGTTTACCCCAAAGTTTATTAGTCGCTTCTGTAGGATCTGCTAAGAATGAAGAATCACCATCATATGGTTTGTAATTGTTTTGAATGAAATCTCTTGTATTAACTTCTTCTTTCCAAAGTCTTCCTTTAAATCCATCCCATTGTTCTTTTTGTAACATATCTTTTGTCCTCCTTATATAAACTATTATATGTGTACTGTGTATTGTATATTGTATACACAGAATGATGTAGTGACAACCCTGTTGTCAAATAATGAATCTATACCAATATATATATCACTATTTCAGATAAAAATCCAGTAATTTTTCCCCAGTATTTAATTTTGTACAATTTCTGATATTATTCCTGTATATCCTTCAAATTCTCACTCCTATGCACAAAACGGGATATACTTATACAGCATATCCCTTAATTAATTTCTTTCTTATAAATCTTCGCCATTGGTTTCAATTACACGTTTAAACCACTCAAAAGATTTCTTCTTACTTCGATTCAAAGTTCCATTACCGTCATTGTCTTTATCGACATAGATAAAACCGTAACGCTTCTTCATCTCTCCTGTGGTAAAGGAGATACAATCAATACAGCCCCATGGGGTATATCCCATCAAGTCTATCCCATCAAGTTCAACGGCCTTCTTCATTTCGATAATATGGTTCTTAAGATATTCAATACGATAATCATCTTCTACATATCCTTGTTCATCTGGAGTATCTATAGCACCAAATCCATTTTCCACGATAAAAAGTGGTTTCTGATAACGCTCATATAGAAGATTTAGCGCGTATCTAAGACCGATTGGATCAATCTGCCACCCCCAGTCAGAAGCCTTTACATAAGGGTTAGGAACGCTACCTGGGAAGCCATCTAATCCATTCCCTTGCACCACCGCATCTGCTTTCACTGCGTTTGTCATATAATAACTAAGACCGATATAGTCTACGACTCCTTCTTTCAGAATCTTCGCATCTTCCGGTTCCATATGAATATGATACCCTTTTCGTTCCCATTCTTTATAAGCATATGACGGATATTCTCCTCGTACATGAACATCACCAAATAAATATCTATCATGCATCGATTCTAAAGAATACATCATGTCATCTGGATTACAAGAATACGGATATAACGGCACACAAGCGAGCATACAACCAATCTGAAAATCTGGATTAATCTTATGTCCCTCCTTAACCACTAAGGCACTTGCAACTAATTCATGGTGTACCGTTTGATACATACACTCTTCTGGATTTTCTTCTTGATTGAAAATTACACCTGAGTTTACATAACCGAATAACGGATATTCATAATTTTTCTGGTTATTGATTTCATTAAATGTCATCCAGTACTTAACTTTATCTTTGTAACGTTCCATAACAACTTTGGCATAATGTACAAAGAATTCGATTAACTTTCGGTTCTTCCAACCGCCGTACTCTTTTACTAGATGATATGGCATTTCAAAATGTGATAATGTAATTACTGGTTCGATTCCGTATTTTAGTAATTCATCAAATAAGTCATCATAAAACTGTAATCCTTCTTTGTTTGGCTCTTTTTCATCACCATTTGGGAAGATACGAGTCCAAGCAATAGAAGTTCGGAAGCATTTGAATCCCATTTCTGCAAACAATTTCACATCTTCCTTGTAATGTCCATAAAAATCTACCGCTTCATGATTTGGGTAATAGCAATCTTCTAACACGCCATCTGTTATCTTGCGATCTACTCCATGAGTACCCCCAGTTAGAACATCTACGATGCTAACTCCTTTTCCACCTTTGTTCCAACCACCTTCTACCTGGTGGGCGGCTACCGCACCACCCCAGAGAAATTTATCTGATAACATAATCATGCACCTCTATTTCTGTATTTCTAACAATTCTTGACCTTGTACCACGTTTGAAACTGCCAATGATTCTACACTTTTATACTCTTCTGTATTAGATACAATCACCATTGTAGTTGTTTCGAAACCTGCTTTTGTAATCTCTTCTAAAGAGAATGTGATTAAGAGCTGCCCCTTTTTCACTCTATCGTTTTGTGAAACATGTACCTCAAAACCTTTTCCGCCCATTCCTACTGTATCGATTCCAATATGAATTAGTAATTCTTCCCCAGAGTCAGACATAAGGCCTATTGCATGTCCTGTTGGAAAAAGTGCTGCTACTGTTCCATCAAAAGGTGAATATACTTTGCCTTCTTCTGGTATGATAGCCACGCCCTTGCCCATAGCTTCACTCGAGAATGCATCATCATTCACATCAGTAAGGGCAATAACTTTACCACTTAGAGGTGAACTAATTCTCGTTTTGCTAGCTGTTACAGATACTTCTGCAGGTTGTGACGTTTTTACTTCTTCCCTAGCTTCTACTTTTGTTTCTTCTTTTGATTTTACTTTTGAATCCTTTTTTACTTCATCTTTATCTTCTTTAAAACCTACCATCATAGTAAGCACCATTGCTAGTACAAATGATATAATAATTGATATAACGTAACCTAGGAAGTTTGACATATATCCTTCTTTAAAATATGCTGGAAGTGTCGCTATACCTGGCATGTTATATCCCCATGAATATGCGCGGAAAGCTCCTGCTATACCACCACCCACGGCTCCTGCTATACAACCACAAATCATTGGTGTCTTTAATCTTAAATTAACACCATAGATTGCTGGTTCTGTGATTCCAAACAATCCTGTAATTGCTGCTGGTAGTGAAACTTGTTTTAATTCTTTATCTTTCGTACGGAAGAAAACTCCTAAAGCTGCACCTGCCTGTGAGAATACGGCAGATCCTTGAATACCTGTGAATGTATCGTATCCAAGAGAAGCATAATTACCAACTGTAACCGGAGTGATTCCCCAGTGCACACCGAAGATAACCATTACTTCCCACAATCCGCCAACGACAACACCCGCAACAATTGGACTTAAATCATATAAGGAATTATAAACGTCACCGATTGCTCCACCTACCATATTTCCTAATGGACCACATACTAGTAATGTTAGTGGCACCATAATTGCAATTGTAAACATCGGAGTGAATAGGTTTCTAATTACTATCGGTAACTTCTTATCAAAAAATCTCTGTACATAAGATGTAATCCAAATTGCTAGAATAATTGGTATAACTGTAGATGTATAACTAAGCATCTGAACTTTGATTCCTAAGAATGTTAGTGATTCACCTGCATTCACCATTGCAATATAATCTGGACTAACTAATGCACAAGCTATTACTATACCGATAAATTCATTTACTTTAAATTTCTTTGATGCAGTTACAGCAATCAACACTGGTAAGAATGTAAACGCTGTCCAAGAGATAAAATTCAAAATCTTATAGGTTCCCCAGCTTGTATCCATTACATTCATTGCTACTAGTACCCCAAGAATACCTTGTAAGATACCGCATGCCGCGAGTGTATATAAAAACGGTGCAAAAATACTTGAAATTACATCAATTATCCTGCTGACTACTCCTACTTTTTGAGCTGGTTCGCTACTACCTTCTTCTATAGTTACGAGCTTTATGACTTCTTTGTAAGCATCCTGTACGTGATTACCAATAACGACCTGATATTGTCCTCCTGCTTCTACTGTCGTAATGACTCCAGGAATCTTCCTTACAGTATCCGTATTAATATTCTTCGCGTCTTTTAATATAAAACGTAATCTTGTGGCACAATGAGTTACGTTCCTAATGTTCTCATCCCCGCCTAATTCCTTTACCAATGCTTTCGCAGTGATACTATAATCAATTGCCATTGAAATTTCCTCCTTTAGTAACTTGAACTTAATATATCATAAACCAAAGCATCCTTGCTATACTCATGGAGCCTTCTGACTTGTGTTCCATGCATTTGTAATTTGTTACACAAAAGAAACAACCTGTTTTTTACCCTATAATTGTTAGGACTATCGTAAAAAGCCGATACAACACTAGTATATCTTTGTTGTATCGGCTTTATTTACTATAGTCCTTATTTAATACTTCGCGCTAGTGTTTCAATTAAGAATAGCACCGGAACCTGCGTAGTAACGTTTAGTTCACCACCAACTTTTTGCTCTTCTATATAATACGACAGATTCAAATCTGATATTTTAGCAAGTGTGCATGAATTTTTATTGGTAATGCTTAAGATTTTACAATTATGCTGTTTGAATTCATTGATCATACGGATTACTTCACTCACTTCACCTGAAACAGATAATGCTATAATCACTGTATTGTCGAGAATATCTTCTAAGACCGGATAATAAGGATCATCAATACTCTGTGCAAATTTTCCTACATTAGAGAAAAATCTTGCTCCATATTTACCAAGGATTCCAGAGGTTCCAACCCCTACAAAGATTACTCTTTTTGCATCTCTAATCATCTGAACAGCATCATTCATCACCTGCTCCCATGCAGTTGTCTCTACACTTTTAAAATAATGTTGTAATTCCTCAATATCATCTTTGGATTGACGACTACATTGCTCATTTAAGTATAATTTAAACTTCACGCGAAACTCTGAGTAGCCATCGCACCCAAGCTTTTTACAGAATCGAATAACCGTTGACGTTGAAACATGTACTGCCGCCGCTAAATCTCTTACTGTCATATATCTTACTACCTGTTTATTCTTAATAACATAATCATAAACAAGTAATTCCAAATTATTTAACTTCTGAATATTATCATAGCTGAACATACGACCGTCCTCCTAGATTGATTATACAAAATTCAAGAGCGTCTTACAAGTTTATAAATCAAACAAAAATTTCTTATTTGTATGCGTGAGTAAATCTATTTTATCGGTATCCTAATTCCCCCTACCAAAACAAAAAATAGAAAGTACGCATAAGGTACTTTCTATTTTCAAACTAATATTTTTATTATTAAAATTTATATTTATATATTATTATTTATAATCTATATTCTAAAATTATATAATCAAAACTATATTAGATTACATGTATATCTGGTATCTTATAATAACTTTCTTATATTATTTTTGATACCAACAATACAGACCATAACGAAACCTAAACCGATAATTGCTATTTCCATATAATTCGTACCTCCTATATTTTTCTCCACGTTTGTAGTTAGTCACAACTAACTCAATTGAAGTATAACATATATTGGTACAAAAAGCAATATCGAATGTAAAAATATTATTGACTAATTAAAGTAGCAATTTCACTTATCCCTTTCTTACCGAAATGAATCGTTTTATCATTAATAATCATGCATGGCACACTCATAATTTGATATTTCTCTTTTAATTCAGGATAGTGCATTAAATCAATCATCTCTGCCTCAATATTACCCGAAAGAGTTGCAGCCTTCTGTGCGGCCATAACTAACTCCGGACACATCGTACAAGATAAAGAAACCATAATCTTTAGATTTACTGGTTTTGATACTTCTTTTATCATCTTTTCCACATCTGGATCAATTTCTTTTCCAGGACCTGCAACATTGTATAACGCAATTATAAATGAGTTGATTTCATGTCCTCCTGGTACTCCATGAAACTGTATTCCGCTACTAGTACCATCGTCATAACAAACTTCAATTGTTGGAAGTAAACGTGTACTAACTTCTTCCTCATTCCCCTCGGTCCAAGTAACTTTGTCAGTTAAACTAGTAAACTCCTCAACAAAACCTCTTACTTCTTCTGAGACTTTTCTATCATCCAACCAAGTTTTTAAGATAACAGGCTTTTCGAATTTTTCAAATACTCCTCTTAGCTGATTCTTAATCTCACTACTTAAAAATTCACCATCTGTTGAATCCTCATCAGTATTATGATTACTTTCAGCCTCTGGCTGTTTACTAGTTTTCTTAGTGATTTCTAACTCCGGTATGTTAAGTTTAGCATGTAAATCAGATACATATTTCTCCATAGAAGTAGCTGCAATTGCACCGTCTGAAACAGCTGTAACTACTTGCCTTAGATTCTTAACACATACATCTCCAGCAGCAAAAACTCCATCTATATTTGTCTGTTGATTTGCATCTGTAAGGATATATCCTTGCGCGTTTAATTCCACTGACTTCGGTAACCAGTGTGTGTTAGGTACATAACCTGCGAAAACAAAGACTCCGAAGCTTTCATTTTCCTTAGCCTCGTATGTCCATTCATCACCCGTTATGTTATCACGAAATCTAGCGCTCTTTAGCTTACTATCTCCCTTTAATTCCACGACCTCAGTATGAAATACTGTTGATATTTTATCATTGCCCTTCAATTGATCTGACACCGTTTTTGCACAAGTAAAATCTTCCTCTCGCACAATTAAAGTAACAGATTTTGCATATCTTGTTAAGAAGATTCCCTCTTCTACCGCGGCAAATCCTCCTCCAATCACGAAAACATCCATTCCAGTAAAGAATTCTCCATCACAGGTAGCGCAATAAGCAACTCCTCTTCCTTGGAATTCTTTTTCTCCTTCAAAACCTAGATTTCTTGGATTGGCTCCAACCGCTAATATGACTCCTAATGCCTTGTAGTCTCCCTTGGTAGTACGGATTATCTTGACATCGGATTCTAGTTCCATCTCCTGAACCTCCGCCATCAAAAATTCTGCTCCAAAAGATTCTGCTTGCATTCTCATACTATCAGTCAGTTCCTTGCCACTTGTCTTCTTAACTCCAGGATAATTAATAATCTCTGCTGTAATTGTAATCTGTCCACCCAGTTTTTCTTTCTCTATAACAAGTACTCTATATTTCGCTCTCGCCATATAAAGTGCAGCTGAGAGACCTGCTGGACCTCCGCCTACAATAATCAGATCGTATAGACTTCTTAAATCTTCCATAAGCGAACCTCCTTTTTATAATACCCCGTTCTTAAAAAGAAACGGGGTATTATTATTCTATGGTTAATTTTACATATCCATTAGATTAATCCAACAAGATCAAGACTTGGTTTCAATGTTTCTGCGCCTGGTTGCCATTTAGCTGGGCAAACTTGATCCCCATGTTCTGCAACGAATTGAGATGCTTGTACACGTCTGAATAATTCATCTGCGTTTCTTCCTACGTTGCCAGCAATTACTTCATAAGCAACAATTTTTCCTTCTGGATTTACGATAAAGCTTCCTCTTTCAGCAAGACCATCTGCTTCAATCATAACATCAAAATCTCTAGCTAATGCACCAGTTGGATCTGCTAACATTGGGTAATTGATTTTTTTGATTGTCTTTGACGCATCATGCCATGCTTTATGAACGAAATGTGTATCGCAAGATACAGAATAGATTTCACAACCAATTTTTTGGAAATCTTCATATTTGTTAGCTAAGTCCTCTAATTCTGTAGGGCACACAAATGTGAAATCCGCTGGATAGAAGAAGAACACTGACCATTTACCTAAGATATCTTCCTTCTTAACTTCTTTAAACTCACCACCTACAAATGCTTGAACTGTAAAATCTGAAACCTCTTTATTAATTTGTGACATAATAAAATCCTCCTTGATGTTTGAAATTGTTTTAACTTTTTATTATTGTTATTGTTTTTTGTATTGATATTGATTTGTTTTTTATTGGTTAGTTCTCTCTAACTCATGAATATATAATAACACGTACAATTAAAAATTGCAATACTAAAATTAATAATAATTACTATTATTATTTTAGTATTAAAAAAACAACCTCTCAAAGATTGATATGCAAATTATGAATACCTACTATCCATACATCTACATACCAACTATGAAGGTTGTCTTTACTTTTATTATCTATATTTTTATTATCTTTAATTTTGTTTACTTCCCTGTTTAGCTACTGCTTGCATTTTTTCCTGAATAGCTTTTTGATCCCCTAGATATTCCTTACTGATAAATCTTCCTTGTTCATCAAGTTCATAGACAAGTGGGATACCTGTTGGGATATTGACATTCATAATTTCTTCCTTAGATAACCCTTCTAGATATTGAACTAGAGCACGTATGGAATTACCATGTGCTGCAATCAGTACTCTCTTTCCTGCCTTCATATCCTTTGCAATATATTCTTCGTAATAAGGTACTACTCTGGCAATGGTATCTTCTAGGCTTTCTCCAAGTGGTAAAAGATCTTTTTCTTCCTGACGATATTGTTCTTGTAACCTAGGATTTCTCTCATCTGCTTCATCTAGAAGTGGAGGTGCAACATCATAGGAACGTCTCCATATCTTTACCTGATCTTCTCCATATTTATTAGCAGTTTCTTCTTTGTTTAAGCCTTGAAGTGCTCCATAGTGACGTTCATTTAGTTTCCATGTCTTTATTACGGGAAGCCATGTCCGATCCATCATATCTAATGCAAAATTAAGGGTATGAATTGCTCTTTTCAGATAAGAAGTGTAACAAACGTCAAAATCAAAACCATTTTCCTTCAATGTTCTCCCAGCTTCTTTTGCCTCTGTTTGTCCTTTCAAAGACAACTCCACATCTGTCCAACCAGTAAACAGATTTTGTTCATTCCATACGCTCTCACCATGTCTTAATAATACTAATTTCATTTAAATTACCCCTTTCATGTTTTGGTTAGCAAAATCTAACCTATTAAATTATGTTTTACTTTTCAGAGCCATCCTCACTTTTTTGAAGAATATTCTCCATTGTATGCCATGCCAAAAGAGCACATTTTACTCTTGCTGGCATATTGGATATGTTTTTAAATGCAATGGCATCTTCTATTTTTTGTAATTCTTGCTCATCTGTAATTTCTCTTTTGATCATAGAGATAAACGTAGATATAATCTCTTTTGCTTCTTCTATTGTTCTTCCTTTAATAGTATCTATCATAATGGAAGTAGAGGCCTGTGAAATAGCACAACCATGTCCCGTAAATCCCATATCTTCTATTTTGTTTCCATTTAATTTTAGCTCTAATTTAATTTCGTCTCCACAATTAGGGTTATGGCCCATTTCGCTATAGTCTGCTTCCGCTATATCTTTCTTGTTTTCTGAATACATACTATGTTCCATAATTAAATCATTATATACATCACTTAAGCTTTCCACCATACCATATCTCTTCCTCTCTGTTATTTATTTTTTCATATATTTTTCAAACAGTTTGTAGGTCTTCTCAATACCTTGCACTAACTGGTCGATATCTTCTTTCGTGTTATAAAAAGAAAGACTTGCTCTACAAGTGGAATCTGTTTGTAGGAATCTCATCAGTGGTTGTGCACAATGATTGCCTGAGCGTATAGCCACCTTATTAGAATCTAAGATACTGGCCACATCGTGGGGATGTATTCCCTTCATATTAAATGAAATAACACTAGAATGATTCTCCCTATTTGGCGTTACATATAGATTCATATAATCGAATTGTGATAGCCTCTGTAGTGCATAATCGGTTAATTCCTGTTCTATTTTATGAATGGTCTCATATCCCAGATCATTCATATAATCTATGGCAGCACCTAATCCAACCACTCCTCCTACGTTTTGTGTTCCTGCTTCGAATCTGTTAGGAAGAGGTGCGAAGGTTGTGTCTTGCTCATACACATATTCTATCATATCGCCTCCCATTAGGAATGGAGGCATTTTATTCAAGATTTCTTTTTTTCCATACAGTACTCCAACTCCTAATGGCGCTAGCATCTTGTGTCCAGAGAATACTAGAAAATCTGCATCTAAATCCTGTACATCTATCTTCATATGTGGAATACTTTGAGAAGCATCCACAATTACGATTGCTCCTTTTTTGTGAGCATATTCGATGATTTCCTTAACAGGGTTAATGGTTCCTAGAACATTTGATACATGTGTAATACCAACAATTTTAGTTTGATCTGTAATTTTACTTTCTATTTCTTCTTGTGTTAGTTCATATTGCTCATTAATATACATGTATGATAACTTACTCTCTGTTTTTTTCGTTACCATTTGCCAAGGAACTAAATTAGAATGATGCTCCATAATAGATATAACAACTTCATCTTCTTTTTTCAGATTTTCCATTCCATAGGAATACGCAAGTAGATTTAGGCTTTCTGTTGCATTTTTTGAAAATATAATTTCTTCCGATTCTTTCGCGTTAATAAATCTTGCGATCTTTTGCCTTGTTTCCTCATACAGATTTGTTGCTTCAACACTTAGCTCATACGCTCCTCTGTGGGGATTCGCATTATATCTTTGATAAAACTCTTCTACTGCTTTTATTACTTGTTTTGGTTTTTGTGTTGTTGCACCACTATCTAGATATGCTATATCTCTATTTTGTAAAAGTGTAAATTCTTCTCTTATCTTTCCTATATCCATTATAGCATTATTCCTTCCTTGTCTAATCTAATCTCTTATCAATCTCGGCTAGGATTTCTTCTCTTAACTCTTCTTGTTCTATTCTTTCAATAATATGCGAAAATTTCGCTTTAACAATTAATTTCATTGCTTCTTTTTGGCTAAATCCTCTAGTCATAAGATAAAACAATTCTTTCGAATCTACTTTTCCAGAAGCTGAACTATGATTACCTTCTACATCTTCTTCTGTACATAATAACATTGGTAATGCTTTTGATTTCGCTTTATCCGATAATAGCATACAAAATTCGTTTTCGTTTCCTTTCGCCTTTTTGGCTCCCGTTTTAAAATCTAGGGTACCTTTGAAGCTTTTCGTTGCCCTGTCCTTTAAAGCACCTTGCACTTCTATATCTATATTCGTTTTCTCACCGTACAGATGAGCCATATAATTTATGTCTATCTTTTGGTCTTCCTTTCCAAGATAAATACTATTAATATTACCCTCGGAATTGTTTTTCTCCAAATTCACGTAGTAATTAGAAACACTACTTCTTCCACCAAAATCTACTGTGATAATATCTACTTTTGCCGATTCTTCTACATTACTTTCTAGACTAATGAAATTCCTAGAATCTTCATTTAACAAATTAATCACAATAACCCGAATATCTGATTTCTTCTTTGCTTTAATTCTACAGATTCCATTATGATAATCTTTCTCATGCAAATCAGCATTATCCTTACTAGATTTATACTTAAGGATAACTGTTCCTTTGCTTCCTTCTTCTGCTAAGATTTCTATGTTATCAACTAAGCAATGATCCTTTCCTTGAAAATCAAAAACAAGCTCTACATTTTCTTGATTCTTCTGATCCATTACAATTTTAATGTTTTGGTTTGATTGCTCATTTACTTGGTCTTCTAATATCTCTCCAACTCCATATATCAATGAAGTATCCTTAATTCTTTCGTTTGTTGTTACCTGCCCTGCCCTATCTTTTATCGTTACCGAATCAAACGCAGTGATTTCTTCTGGAACCGTGAAGTCATCTAGGACAATGTCATTAATTCCGAATTTCACACTTGTCCTAACAGGTGTCTCATTTAATCTAATTTTATCCATCATCCAATCGCCCCTTCCAATTCTAAATTAATTAAGTTGTTCATCTCCACTGCATATTCAATAGGAAGTTCTTTTGAAATCGGATAAGCGAATCCTCTTACGATCATTGCTTTCGCATCTTCTTCAGATAACCCTCTTGACATTAGATAAAATATTGTCTTATCGCTTATCTTACCTATTTTTGCTTCATGAGAGAATTCTACATCATCTGTTCGAATATCGTTTACCGGAATGGTGTCGGACTTTGATAAACTATCAAGCATAAGTGATTCGCAGGATACTGAACATTTTGAATTCTTAGCATTTTCGCTTATCCTTACTAACGATCTATAGGTACAAGTTCCACCGTTTTTGGATATTGATTTTCCATCTATAACACTAGAAGTATTTGGTGCGTTATGTACCACCTTAAACCCATTGTCTAGATTCTGTCCTTTACCTGCGAAAGAAATTCCTGTGAATTCTGTTTTTGCTCCTTCTCCATTTAAGATACTCATCGGATATAACATCGATATTTTAGAACCAAAGGAGCCGGATACCCAGTCAACCTGAGCATTCTTTCCTACAATCGCTCTTTTCGTATTCAGATTCAACATGTTCTTCGACCAGTTTTCAATAGTTGAGTATCTTAGGTATGCATTGTCTTTGACATACAGCTCTACACATCCTGCATGAAGATTTACCTTATTGTATTTTGGTGCCGAACATCCTTCTACAAACTGAAGACTTGCTCCTTCGTCCACGATAATTAAAGTATGTTCAAATTGTCCTGCTTCTGGCGAGTTTAGTCTAAAATACGATTGAAGTGGTATATCTACTTTTACCCCTTTTGGTACGTATACGAAGGAACCACCTGACCAAACCGCTCCATGCAATGCTACGAACTTGTGATCACGAACGGATACACATTTCATAAAGTACGGCTTAACAAGTTCCGGATAATCTCTAACTGCGGTTTCCATATCTGTATAGATTACCCCTTGCTTTACTAATTCCTCCTTAATGCTATGATATACTACCTCCGAATCATATTGTGCACCCACACCTGCTAAGGATTTTCTTTCTGCTTCTGGGATTCCTAAACTTTCAAAGGTGTTTTTGATATCGTCTGGTACATCATCCCAGCTACTATTTAATTTAGATTTTGGCTTTACATAAGTCGCAATTTCGTCCATGTTCAATTCAGAGAGATCAGGACCCCAAGTTGGTAATTCCAAAGAATTATATACCTCTAAAGCCTTTAATCTAAATTCTCTCATCCACTCCGCTTCTTGCTTTTGATTAGAGATTTCTGCTATGATATCAGGCGTAAGGCCTTTCCTTATCTTGAATTCATACTTGTCTTCATTCTTAATGTCATATATATTTCGATTAATTTCTTCTACATTCGTCTTTTTCATATTAACAGCCTTACCTTTCACATTATTTATTCTAATTTATATTTTCCATATCCTTCTTTTTCAATCTGACCTGCCAATTCTTCTGTTCCTGTTTTTACAATTTTACCGTCAACTAAGATATGAACATAATCTACTTTCAAGTTTTCTAATATTTTTGCATTATGTGTAATTATTAGGACTGCATTCTCATCATTCTTATACATTTGAATTCCCTTTGAAACAGTTCGTATAGCATCTACATCCAGTCCAGAATCTGTTTCATCTAATATGGCAAGTTTTGGATTCAAAACAAGCATCTGAAGAATTTCATTTTTCTTTTTTTCTCCACCAGAGAACCCAACATTTAGATTTCTCTCCATATTACTTGGATTTATATCTAATTGTTCCATATATCCTCTTATCTCTTCTTTAAATGGCATTAATCTTACAGGCTTACCTGTCATTTTGTTTCTTGCATATTTCAAAAAATTAGTTACCGATACACCTGGTATCTCTTCCGGTAATTGGAAGGACATAAAGATTCCTTTTCTAGCAATTTCATCTGTTTTTGAATCAGTAATATCCTCTTCTTCAAAAATTATTTCACCGTTTTCTTTTTCGTAAGTAGGATTGTTTAATATAGAATGTGCAAGAGTTGATTTACCAGCTCCGTTCGGTCCCATAACGATATGAACTTCTCCTTTGTTTATCTTTAAGTTTAGTCCTTTTAATATTTCTTGTCCTTCTGCATTTACATATAGATCTCTAATATCTAATAAAGTATTATTCATAATGTATCCTTCCCTTTCCTAAAAATGAATTGATTTTTTTCTTCTTCCACAATCGAGACATCTTTCATTGTTAATGTCATAATCACATTTCAAGCCTTGAATACCTAGTGTGTTTTGTACATATTTAGCTAATTTATTTAGTGTATGATCCTCCATACTTTTTTTTATTTTCTCTGCTTCTATTTTTGCCTCTTCTGTTTCTATTTCTAGTAATTCGGTTAAAAACAGATAGACTATATCATAAGCTTCTAACACTTTTCTTGCAGTTTTTGTTCCTTCATCGGTCAACTCTATTTTTCCATATACTTCATAATTTACTAGTCCATTTTCAGCAAGTAGTTTTATGGCTTTATTCACCCCTGCTTTGGTACATTGCATCTTTTGGGCTATATCTGTTACTCTGATTTCTCCCTTTTGGTTTTGTAGAACGTACATTGTCTTGATATATTCTTCTAAAGATTTTGAAATTCGCATCATACGCCTCCCTTTTGTTAACCTAGGTTAACATTACTTCTTTTTTTATAGTTTGTCAAGTACATATTCAATACAGAGTGTAGCCACATAAGATACATCCACCTATATTGAAAGTACTAACCTCTTTCAACCTACAAAAAAACGACATGAAACCAATTTGGCTCCATGTCGTTTTTCTTATTCCGTTAAACGATATCCGTACAAGTACACCTCCATAATTACAAGTACTATCTGTATACAAATAGATATTTTTATATTGAACTCTTATAAGTATTTTGCTGCTAACTTTCCTAAATTCTCAGGATATTCCTTACGATATTCTTCATAGGATAATCCTAATGAAGTAACCTCTTTACCTATATCAACTAAGAATTCTGGAATATCATCTTCTACCATAACTCCCATTTCTTTACCAAACTTTTCTTCTCCTATAAGCTCACAACCATCTTCATAGACTGCGAAAGCAAATTTCGGTCCATCTACAGTTGGTTTTTTGCCACCTCTAAACCCAAGGGTGCCGGTTTGATGAGCAGAGCAAGAAGATGGGCAACCAGATATATGAATCGGAGGAAGTACCTTGTCGTTAAAATTCTCTTGTTTCACACGTTCAATACAAGCATCTAAAAGAGCTTGTGATTTTCCAATTCCTACTTGGCATATTGTTGCACCAACACAAGCAGTGGATCTTTCAAAAAGGGTATTAGCTCCGTCTTTTGTTGCTTCTAATACTCTATGCGCTTCTGCTGCTGTCAGATTAATTACATACACTCCTTGATCAGGTGTTATACGTAATTTAACTTCTTTCATATTACTAATAACTTCATAAATCTTCGTAAAAAATTCTGGGTTAGGATTTCCTCCAATTGGATGATACTCGACAGCATAAAGCCCTTTTTGTTTCTGTTTTATAATTCTAGGATTTGAGATTTCACCATCACCAGTTTTATTTATTACATCTGGCTTTACGTTAATATCAAGTTTTTCATTCTCTAGATTATAAGCTAATTTTTCTTGGTATACATTAATGAAGCCTTCAACTCCAAGTGAGTCCTGCAAGAATCTTGTACGAGATGCTGCTCGATTCGTATAATTACCATGTTCGGTAAATACATCAACCATAGTTTTAATGTAGTACAAGATTTTCGATGGTTCTACATCTTTTGCTACACATACTCCCATCTTAGGTTTAATTCCAAGTCCCCCTGCTGCATATACATCAAAAGTTTGGTTTTCTTTTGCAACAAATCCCAAATCACGGAAGGTTGCATGTGTTTCATTCTTTTTAGAATTAGTGAAACATACCTTTAACTTTCTAGGAAGTTTTACCTTCTTGATAAAACCTAGAAGATAATCTCCAGCTTCCTTTGCATAAGGAAGTGGATCAAAGTATTCCCCTTCTTCTACCCCAGAAAGTGGAGAACACATAACATTTCTTGGGAAATCCCCACCCCCGCCTCTAGTTATAATACCATGATCAAACGCTTCCTCAATTAGACCACATACCGAAGCTTCCGTCAGATTGTGAAGCTGTATTGATTGGCAGGTCGTAAAATGTACCAGGTCTATGTTATACTTTTTAACACTATCAGCTACAAATTTCACATTTTCTTTGTTCAACTCTCCGCCAGCGAATCTCAACCTTAACATATTATGCTCACCACCTCTTTGAGCATAACTACCAAAACCACCAGAGAACGATTTATATTCTGGTACCGTAATTTCTTTTTGATAAAACTTTTTTGTCATTTCATGAAATTCTTTAAGATCTTCACGAAATTCTTCCACATGATTTTTCGCCATTAAAATACCATCCTTTTTCTATAAATATTATCTTTCATAATGAATGCACTAAGTGTAATCATTACAGTCCATAACAATAGTATACCAAATTATTCCCTTTAATTCAAACTAGACGTTATCGACTTACGTACCACAATAGGTTTTGTATCCACAGTCATGCAAATCAGATGGCGTTTCATAGTATTCGTTTCTATTATTATAAGCAAATGGATGACTAACTGCAGAAACAAGGTCTTCAACTGCACTATAATCCTTATGTTCCACAGCTCGTTCAAGTGCTTCTTCTACTCTTTCATTTCTTGGAATTACTATTGGATTCCTATTTTCCATCAACGTTTTCGATTCCTCTAGAGATTCATTCTGTTCCTTACGACGTTTTTGCCATAATCCATACCACTTTTCAAATTCTTCGGAATCCATTAATTCGGACTGTGTTTTCAAATCCAACGTTAAATCCCGAAAAGTATTCGTATAATCTGCGCGATACTTTAACATAATGCGTAACAACTCTTCTATCAACTGCTCGTCTCCATTAACAAAATGGAACAAACCAAGTTTCTCCCTCATTCCTTTATACCAGAACGTACGGTATAACGTGGAAAATTGATCAATCTCTGTCTGTGCAATTTGAACCGCTTCCTCTTGCGAATTCGCTAACAAAGGTAGCAGAGCTTCTGCAAATCTGGCTAAGTTCCAAGCAGCCATCTTTGGTTGGTTCTGATAAGAGTATCTTCCACTAGTATCAATGGAACTAAAAACCGTTTCTGGTTTGTAACGATTCATGAATGCGCAAGGTCCATAGTCAATGGTTTCCCCACTTATTGTCATATTATCTGTATTCATTACACCATGAATAAACCCAACTAATTGCCACTGAGAAATTAATCTTGCCTGCCTTTTTACCACTTCCTGTAGCAAATACACATATGGTTGATCCTCCGTCTTCCCTTCCTTATAATGTCGCTCCAAGGTATAATCCGCTAAAGCTTTTAGTGCTTCTTTATTCAACATACGATTTGCATACTCAAAAGTACCCACTCGTATATGGCTCTTAGCCATTCTTACTAATATAGCACCTGGTAAACCCGTTTCTCGCAGAACACTTTCGCCCGTGGTTACAACTGCTAGACTTCTTGTGGTTGGGATACCAAGCCCTTTCATCGCTTCACTAATAATATACTCCCGTAACATCGGACCAAGTGTTGCTTTCCCATCTCCTCCTCTAGAATACGGCGTTCGTCCAGAACCTTTTAGTTGTATATCAAACCTTTCTCCCTTACTTGTAACATATTCTCCTAGAAGAACTGCTCGTCCATCTCCTAACATTGTGAAGTAACCAAACTGATGTCCTGCATATGCCTGCGCAATTGGTGTTGTTCCTTCTATTATTTTGTTTCCCGCAAGTACTTCTGATCCCTGTGGTTGCAAAAAGAAGTCAAGGTTTAACCCAAGTTCAGTTGCTAAGGCGTTATTCCAAATCACCATTTCCGGTGAAGGTACTTCCCATGGCAATTGTTGAGAATAAAACTCTTTGGGCAAGGTTATATAAGTATTCTCTAATTTTATCTCTGACTTATTCACATATCGTTCTTTCATGATTAACCATTCCTTTACTTAGTAACTACTATTTATATTTAGTAGTGTTATCTCATTGTCATTGATTATTCGTAAAGCTGAATAATTATTAGAAGCATTCCTAATCTATGGTAATAAGAACGAGGTGCAACAAGCCTCCTCGTTCTTATATGATTAATTATTATATCGGCAGACTATCTCTGACACATAACGCTCCCCAACCTACTTGTGGATTCGGATATGTATTAAATCCAGGTAAATGTCTTGCTCCTTTTATTAAATAAGCCTTTAGTTTTTCTCCGTAAAGATATTGATCATTTCCCTTAACGATTCCCCACTGCATCAACATTGCAGCACTACCAGTGACAAATGGCGTTGCAAAAGAAGTACCAGTATACGTGGAATAACTTGAATTCGGTGCGGTTGACGTAATATCCACCCCCGGTGCTACGATGTCAGGCTTAATTGTTTCTCCATCTCTAGTAAAACCACGCCCCGAGAAATTAGCATAACTATCCGTACTGCCATCATAGGCACCTACAGTAATAGCACGAAACGTAGTCGATGGTATCGTCAGGGTAACATCTGGTGTTGGACGCAAAAATCTTGTCTCCGCACTAATTGCATTACCTGCTGGCAACCAAAAATCATAATTACCTACAACAATATTTTCTCCATTTAACCGAATCTTCCATATACCAGTTGCCACTCTTTCCATTACCGGAATAAATTCAAAGTAGATTTCTTGCGCTTTGTTGAACGGAATCGGCTCTCCATAATAGAATAATACCCGCGTATTGTCAACTACAAAGCTTTGCGTTCCCTGAATCTCACGTATTGGACCTACTGTTACATTACTTGGACTGGTTATCTCAATGGACATAATATCATTATAATTTTTCCATAGCTGCAAATTGAACGTTCTCTCATATTCCGACACAGCAAGCTCTATAATCTGATTGCTACGATTTTGAACAAATCCATTTGTGTGCCTTGCCGTTGCTCCTTCGTTTCCGGAACCTATAACAATATTACTCTTCCAAAGGTTAGCAATATCATTAATGTAATATTCTAGCAATGATCTTCCATCATGTGAACCATAATTATTACCGAAGCTTACATTAACCGCAATCGGTTGCCCTATTCGAATGGCATTGCGGATGCAAAAATCGATTCCTTGCATCAATTGTGTCGTATTGGGAAAAGACAATGGAGTAGGGGCTCCTAATTTCACTATAATCATATTGCTCTCAGAGGCTACTCCTCTATTCCTACCGTTACTTGCTCTTCCATTCCCACAAGCAATTCCAGCAACTCCTGTACCATGTCCCGATAAATCTACGCTCGGTACAATTGCCAATCGTTGTGCTATATTTCTTTCAGCCAAAGCCTCGTTTATGTTCTCACGTGTATATAAGGTCCCTATATCATAACCTTCCGGGGGCGAGCCTTGAATTGTCTGGTCCCATAGCATTTCTATTCTTGTTGTTCCATCGTTATTTCGAAAATCCGGATGACTATAATCTATTCCGGAGTCAATAATTGCAACTATAACACCTTCCCCAAACAGATTAAATTGCGGTAACTGTAGTTGATTTATACAAGATTCTGCTCTACCATTTGCCACTGCGAAAACAAGTCGTTTCGGTTTTTCTATGAATTCAATTTCTTCATAAGTACCAAGTCGAGTTATAAGATTCTCTGGTATTATAAGGATTGCATATTCATTCAGTAGTTCCACAGCACTTATATGCAGTTCGTCACGTATACGTTGAAGACTACCAGTATATTTAACAATTAATTCCCAGGATTGTACCTCTGGTAAAAACCCAACATCAAGATCAAGTGTTTGTTCTCTCGTTTCTTGACCCACATCAAGTGCAAGATTCAGTTGATTATCTCTTTTTCCACTATTCATAATCGTTCACCAAATTATTACTTATCTAGATTATATGTATCTACCCTACTATTCAATTCACGAATTCTTTTCTACAAGAGATTATAAAATAGCATCAGACTTCATATAATAAACTCTGAAATCTGATGCCTCCTAGGTAGTTGCGAAATGATTTATCTTTATATTTAGCAACGTCCTCATTCATTTAAACGTTCTTATTAACACTTGATAAGATTGCCAGATTCATAAATGAATCGACTTTGTCTTCAAGATTATCGCCATTCAGTACTCTATCAGCTTCTAGTCTTTGGTGATTATCTTTACAACGAAAATATAGTTGTTCTTTCTCAGCCTCTGTTAGTCTTTTATTATTCTCAATGGCTACCGGGAATGCCCATAAACCTATGCCAAAATAGTCCATACTATAACCTCCTATTTTATCTGATAGGTTTATTGTCCCTTAGATTATATCTTTCTATTCAATAACAATTTCAAAAAGTCTAGCCATAACCTGTTTTTCAAATGTAACTGTTAATTTCATCTTCTCCATATCATATACGAATTCAGTTTCTTCTTTCACAGGATAGATACATCTTACTTCCTTTATGCTTTTACCTTCTGCACATAGGCTTTTCTCTAAATTAATCTCCCAGATATCTTCTTTGGCATATCGTTTCCATACAGCAAGATATGCTTTATTCTCATTCTTAATTCCAGAACATAACCAAGTATCTTTGTTATCTGCTAAACCATTCGGCCAGAATGGTAGGGAATCCTTAATATTGTTTCTTATGTCTTTATAACATGCAATGCCTTCTTTCACAAGAGCAAGTCTCTCTTCTGACAATTCTGCAAGATGTCCACTTTGATGAATTCGCAATAACATAGAATTAATCATATTAAAGATTACTTCTTCTTTATCACCATTCTTCATTGGATAAGACCATACCGCAGCCTGTTCTGGCGTCACACCTGTAATGGCATTGGCGGAGATTGTAGCATAATTTCTATAATCTTCTTGATCCGATGTGGATTGAATGCTATAACGACTTAGTAAAGCGTAGTCAATTCGCAAACCACCACTAGAACAGTTCTCAATAACTAGATCTGGATATCTTGCAAATACTCCATCAAGCCATCTAAGATATGCTCTTTCATGCTCTAATAAACCTTGCCCCACACTATCCGCATCAAGTTCTGTTCCAGCACCTGGCTCAATATTATAATCCATCTTAATATAGCCGGCACCATAATCACGTACAACACGGTCGATTACTTCATCTACATGGGCAATTACTTCTGGATTTCTAAAATCTAACTGATACCTGCTTCGGTCGAATACTCTCTTTCCATGGCGTACGAAAAACCAATTATCTGGTACTTTCTTTGCTTTCTCACACTCGATGCCCATTACCTCAAGTTCAAGCCAAACGCCTGCTATCATACCTTTACTTCTGATATAATCAGTCACTTCCTTAATTCCATTAGGAAATCGCTCTTTACTTTCTTTCCATTCTCCTACACTATCCCACCATTCTCCTGGTGCATACCAACCAGCGTCAATAACATAATACTCGCATCCACTATCTGCTGCTGCATCGATTAATGGAAACTCTTTCTCTGTGGTAGGATCTCCAAAGAGACAATTCATATAATCATTAAAGATAACTGGTAATTCTTCATCATCTCGATTCGGTCTACGGATCATACGACGATATTTTGTTAATTCTCCCATAGCAACATCGAAGTCATCTTTAGCTACACCAACTGCAACTGGAATGGATTCGAAGGATTCCCCCGGTTTTAAAACCTTGTACCATTGTGACTGTATCTCGGTTGGACCACTTACATTAAGGTAGTAATTATTATTCTGGTCACCAATTTCATAATGCCAAGAACCATTATGCTCTATCTGCCAATAAAGGCTTGTATGTGCCTCTGTATTCTCAAGATATCCCATAGGTAGATATTTTTTAGTAGACCAGTTTCCCGTATTGGTAATCTCAATTACTTGAGAAGTTCTTTGGGTCACTGTTGGTTGTGTCTGTGCCATACCAAGATCAGAAAAGCTGAAGTTCTTCCAGCTCATCTCTTTTTGCCAGCCATTGTAAGGAATCCACATATTCATCTTATCATCAGATGACAACGCACCTTCTTTCTCAATTCCAGTATAACAAAAGGAAGATATGTATTCTAAGGTCTGTGCCTCGGTTCCTACATTCGTGATTTGGTTATGAAATCTAACAACAGATGTACCCTTATAGAATTGCATGGTTGTAACCACTCGTGTTTTGGTAACTGCGGTATCCTCTTGTATTATTACAAGCTTTCTACCAATTTCATTATTCGTATCTTCCATATCAACATATCGTAGAAGGTAACCTGGTGCGGTAACGATATGTTTGTTACCATGTTTCTCAAATGGTCTGTTATATCCTGCTAAATTAACCTGCACTAATTGAAAGGCTTCTTGTATATACTGCTCTCTTCTACTGACTTCTTCCGGTTTACATTCTGCAGATGGCCTACATAAATCCTCCTCATTAAAGTCAGTATGCGAAAAATGAAGTAATTTAAATTGATTATCTTTCGTTATTCCAAATACAACGTTAATCCCGTTTTCCTTAATCTTAATATATTTCATACGCTTATCCTTTCTTTATCTATGTTAGGTTTCGAGAATCAAAAGACCATCTATAACCTTTTAACCCTCGAATCCTTGTAGTCATTAAGAGATGATAACCTAAGTCTTTTTCAATTTATTTACTAAAAACTATAAGAATCGCTTAATGAAGTAACAGTAACTTCTGGTATTCCTACATAATCAGTAGGAAGTACCCCCGTAACTATATGTTCTTTCGTATCTGTTAGATGAAAGAAATTATCCGATAGAATCACATTTACCCCATGAACTGTAATTTCAGTAAATAATGCCAATGCATCACTCTTTAAAGTAATTTGTAACGTGTCATTTACTCTGGTCGTACTACAGTTAATGGAAACATACTTTAAGTTCATATGTTTATATGGTTTTAATACTTCCACTTGCGAACTAGTTGTACCATCTGAATGATGGAACTTAGCTTCGATAAACACCTCGTTCTCTCTGCCTTTTACATATGGATTCACATCAATTCCTTCCGTAAATGCAACACCAAACGCTTTCGTCTCTATATCTGCTGACCATTGATGAATCACGTTACACTCCATGTCCTTCACATATAATTCTACCCGCGAAGTTGTATCTGCAAAAGACTCATTCTGTACATATGGAATAAAGCAAGTTTCTTCTCTTTTCAAACTACCAAGTATATCTGCATAGAAATGTCTAGCCATATAATGCAGTGCTTTCCATCTTCCAAAATAATCAATACTTGCCCATGAAGCCACTGGCCAATTGTCATTAATCTGCCAATAGATAGACCCCATACATCTTCCTCTGTTTCTTCTAAAGTGTTCAACTCCTGCTTTGATTGCAATCCCTTGTAACACTTGACTTACATAGACTAAGCTAGCAAAATCTCTTGGATACAAGAAATTGTCTGAGATATATCTAAGAATCTTTGAATTAGCGGCATCATTCTTTTGATGACTCTCCATTACTTCCGAGAATATGTTCCTATCCTCTGGTAACGTGAAAGATTCAATTGTCTTCATACAAGGGAAGGATTGAAATCCAAATTCTGAACAAAACCTAAAGTAATAATTCTCATAATCACTAAAAGGCTTTTCACCATGCCACACATCCCAATAATGTCTATCACCAATATCATCACTATCCGGATTGTCAAATCCCCCACCTGACGACGGAGATGATGGCCAATAGAAGGTCTTATCATCCTCTTCATTGACTATAACCGGGATTAACTCTTCAAACAAAGTAAGATAATCCTGTCTAAGCGCATCAGAATGGTCACAAAAACCACCCCAATGATCCCAAGCTGATTCCATTTCATTATTCCCACACCAAAGACCAAGGCAAGCATGATGTCGAATTCTTCTTATATTATCCCTTATTTCCTCTTCAATCGTAGCTTTTAAGCCATTGGTTAACTCATATACATTACAGGCAAACATAAAATCCTGCCATACAATCAACCCTTTTTCGTCACACATCTCGTAGAAGGTATCCGATGGATAATAACCTCCTCCCCAAACTCTCAAACAGTTATACCCTGCTTCCACAGAAGAGTCAATTAGGTATTCCATACGATTAGGTGTAATCCATGAGTAAACACAATCTTCCGGAATATAGTTAGCACCCTTCGTAAATATCTTAATTCCATTCACGCAGATAGCAAATTCCTCTCCCCAGGAATCTTTCTCTCTACTGACGGTCAATGTTCTAAGGCCAATTCGGTAACTTTTTTCATTAAGAATAGCTCCTTTATTGGTTAATGTAGCCTTTAACTCATATAGTGGCTGTTTCCCATATCGGTTTGGCCACCAAAGTTGCGGCTGTTTCACCAAACACATATTATTATGGACGCTAATTTGATTCCCATCTGGTGTAATCAGTACATATTCCACTTCTAAATCTGGTAATAATTTTTTTGCTTCTTCCAGACGCATTCTCTCACCAGATTCTAGTTTAACCTCTGTATCTACGGTTAGTTGAACCATTCCAGCATCATGTTTTTGGTCAACTTTAACATCTTCTAGACTTGCCACTTCATAACAACGAATATATATGTTCCTCCAGATTCCCATATCTGGTAGTTGTGGACCCCAATCCCATCCAAACATAGAATGTGCTTTCCGTATATATTGATTTGCTTCCATAGCACCACATGCAGTGAAATGTATCTCCTTACCTTGTTCCGGTACATGACTCTCAATATAGTTTATCGGTGAATATATGTGTATACGAATGGTATTCTCTCCATTCACTAGTGCATCATTACAAGAAATCTGATATCTTACATGCATGTTATTTACTGACTTAATCAATTTATCATTCATATAGATATCTGCAATGGTATCAATACCCTCACACATTAGTTCATATATTTTTCCTTCTTCCTTGTGGATAGAAAAACTTCTAGTAAAGATGAAATCATTACGTAACATCTCTCTTGTAAAATATTCATTGGTTCGGTAATAAGGATCCTCTAATAACTGATTATGAAGTAAGCCAGATAACACGGACCCCGGAATCCGAACACTGCATTCCGTCACACTACAATCCTTATTGACATTCGTTTCAAAGGCTTCTCCATCAGATCTCTTTAGAAGCCAATCTCCATTCAAACTAATAATTTGTTGTTCCATACATATTCTCCTTATCTTACATGTATAACTCTGTATTTTTCTATATGTAATCCGAATTAATTTAGCTTCCCTGTAGCTTAAATTAAATATATCAATTTAATTAATTTACTGCTATAATAATCTTATCTAATAATTGTACAAATCTATTCTGTAGGTGATATTATGAAAACTCTTTATGAAAAAATTGATATGATTAACTCTCCTTTTGAAGCCTTCTATGTAACAAAAGAGAATTTTATTGAAAAGATAGCTGCCCATTGGCATTACTTTGTTGAGATTATGTATCTTGTAAGCGGAACCGTCCAAGTTAACTGTGACAATATAGATCATCATCTAAACGCTGGTGATTTAATATTCTTTCATCCCGGCTCCATTCATAGTATATATAATCCCTCCGACGATATGCATTATGCCATTATAAAGCTGAATCTAAGTAGTTTGCACACGATTGGTGATCATTTTCTTAAACCCGTTGCAATTATTCGAACCGCTAAGGGCAACGAAAAAGCTCCAATCCATGTACAACAAGAAGAGCTTAAAGCTCTACCAATAGCTGATTGGTTCAAACGATGTATCACCGAATTATCAAAAAAGGCATATGGATATGATATCAGCTTTTACTCTACTGTTTCTAACATACTAATTGAAATCATTCGAATCTGGAAACAACATGGTTTTGTGGTTGAACAAACTTCACCAGCAGCACCGAATATAGGAACGATTCAAACAATCACAGAATACATAGATGAACATTCCCAGCAACCGCTTCGTGTTGATGAACTTGCCCATATGTGTGATATGAGTTATTCTTATTTCGCAAAAAACTTCCAACTTCTTTATGGGCAATCTTGCAAAGAATATATCGCTTCCATTCGTATTCGAAAAGCTAAGGATCTTCTTATCTATACTGATCTGGATCAAAATTACATTAGTCAAGACACCGGTTTTTCTGATTGTAGTCATTTTATCCGTGTTTTTAAACAGAAGGAAGGAATCACACCAAAGCAGTTTAGAATCAAACACATCACACACCAGTAAAGAGACAATCTTCAAGGTTTTATGTGATTTCATGGATATTTCATATCCGTGTTACACCAACCATATGAAGATTGTCTCTTTACTAATATATTTCTTATCCTTTTACAGCACCGGCAACCATTCCTTTAATTATCTGTTTACTAAACACAAAATAAAGAACAAGGATTGGTGACATTGTTAATAACATCGCTGCCATAATCTTCGGGTAATCCGAAGCAAACTGACCAGTAAATTGCGTCATAGCAAGTGGTACCGTTTGGAACTTAGTATTAGAAATCAATACCAATGCAAACGAGAATTCATTCCAACAAGCAAAGGTCTGTATAATTGCAATCGTTGTTAGGATTGGTTTCGTAACCGGTAATATAATGCTGAACAAGGTACGGCTAAAACTACTTCCATCGATTGCAGCCGCTTCTTCAAGAGCAACTGGTATCCCCTTTACAAACCCTTCCACCAGAAATATTGCAATCGGTAATCCAAAAGCTACGTAAGGTATAATTAATGTATACCATTTATCCGTTAACCCAAAATTCTTAAAAACAATATAAATTGGTACCAACAGGGAATGAATTGGAATTAACATCCCCATTAAGAACATTACATAGATTACTCTATTTAGTTTGAACTTTATTCTTGAAATAATATAGCCTACAATGAATCCACAGGTAACAATCAATACTATAGATATGAAAGTAGTTCTTAAGCTGTTAAACATGGATTGATAAATATGATAATCTGGATTAGTAAGTACTTTCGTATAATTACTTATAGTAGGGTTTGCTGGTAAACCAACGATATCAGCATTGAATACACGCTTCTCTTTCAATGATGAATAAAACATCCATATCAATGGGAAGATACAACTTAATGAAAATATAATCAAAATCAAGTTAACAAAAACCTTAGAAAACATATGTCTTGATTGTTTTTCCATTATGCCACCTCCTTATCTTTCGAGAAGTAAGTAATTAATTTTTGTGAGCCAAGAATAACGATTAAGCTCAATACGAAAATACCAATTGAAATTGCACTACCATATCCCATATTTTGTTGTCCAAATGAAACTTTGTACCCATAGAGTGCCATAACCATAGAAGATCTACCTGGACCACCTGAAGTCATTACATAAATATGATCGAATGCTTTCATGTTACCCGCGATACATAAAGTAACACATACTAACAATGTATTCTTAATTAAAGGAAGTACGATATATATAGCTCTTTGGAATGCATTCGCACCATCAATCTCTGATACTTCAAAAATCTCTTGGTCAATGGACGATATGGCTGATAAGATAATAACCATATAATAACCGATAAACTGCCATATCAATGGAATTGCAATAAGTAACATTACTAACTTAGGTTCATTCAACCAAACTTTAGCAGAATCTCCTTTGCCGATTAGATCTAATAACCAATTTAATAGACCTCTTTTGTAATCATAGATCATGCTCCAAATGAATCCAATCGATACTGCTGCAATAGTACTTGGGAAGAAACCAAATGTACGATGAATTCCTTTTAACTTTGTATATCTTGAATTAATCATTAATACGAATATAAACGCTAAACCAATCTGTCCAATTATACAGGCAATAACCAAGTAAATATTATGTCCAAAAGCACTCCAGAAGTTAATATCTTTAATCAATGTTATGTAATTTTCAAGACCATTAAAGGTTTTATTAGGGCCACCTTTCCAGTTAAAGAAACTATAATAGAACGCAGTAGCCAATGGTACAAAAACAGAAAACACATAAATAAGAACTGGTATAAGTAAGTAAAAGAATACTACTCTTTTCTTGGGACGTATGGAACTAAGCATAGACTCCCTCCTTGTATCCGATAGAATAATTGGTTCTCATGATGTTTACTCACGAGAACCAATTCATTCATTAATATTGTCAAGTCAACTTGAGTAGATTAATATTTTAATAATTTTCTTCGTAAGCTTTTTGTGCGTTTGCTGCAACTGTTTCTGGATCAATTTCTCCATTAACCATTGTTTGTAAATCAGTATTTAATACATCCCAAACTGCACCAGTTAAGAAAGAGTCATAGATTTCACAACCTGGATTTTGGTAGAAATTATAGAAATCAGTTGTGAATTGATCAAATTTACTCATATCTACAGAATCAACTTTTGTCAATGCTGATAAAGCATAGTTTTCTGCAACATATGTTGAGAAATCTGAACCAGTTAATTTGTAAGCTAAATCGATACAAGCAGCTAATTTGTCTGGATCATCAGCAACTTTTGCATTGATTGCTACAGCATAACCCATACCAGTGTTGTGAGTATTTGTTGAACCTGAAGCACCAGCAGGTTGAGGGATTACAGCAAATTTAGTTCTAGCATATAATTCTGGATCGCTTTCTTTTAAAGTAGCTCCGATATAAGAGATATCCCAGTTACCGCCGATTACTGCTGCTGCAGATCCGTCGATGTAGTATTCTCTCGCATCTTCGTTAGTTATTGCATTGAAGTCCTTATTAAATACACCTGCTTGGAAGATTTCTTGTGTGAATTTTAATGAATCTACGAATGCTTGATCTGTGAACTTAGCACCAGTTTTTTCAATAATTGAGTGATACCAGTCAGAACCAGTAAAACGATCACCTACTGTTGATAAGAAACATGAGTTCATATTCCATTTGTCTCTGTTACCAAAAGCAACTTCTGTAACTTTCTTATCATCAAAGAATGCTTTTGCGCTTACGATCTCGTCCCAAGTAGTAGGGAATGCATCAAATCCTGCTGCTTTCCAAAGTTCTGAATCGTAAGCTACGATTGCACAAGAACCTTCACAAAGTGCTGGTAACCCATAAGTTTTTCCATCATATTGGAATGGGTAGAATTTACTTAAATCATATTGAGCTGCATATGGAGAAGTATTAATAATATCTGTCATATCTAAGATAAGACCTTGGTCAGCCCAAGCTTTTGTATTCATACCTTGTAATAAGAATACATCTGGTAAGTCATTTGCGCCTGCTAAAGTGGCAATTTTACTTTTATATTCATCATTTGCTAATACATTTTGTTCAAGCTTGATGTCTTTATGAGCATCGGCCCATTGTTGGTTCATAGTACGGAATCCATCAGATCCACCATTTCCTTGTGCTTCTTCTGATGTAGAGAAATGCATAATGTTAATTGTTCCTTTGTAAGCTAATTCACTAGACGAAGTATCTGTCGTCGTTGTGTCTGTCGTAGTGTCATCTGTTTCTTTCGTATCATCTGTTTTAGTTTCATTCGTAGCAGTTTCTGTACTATTCGTATCTTTTGTTGCAGAATTATTATTCTTCTTTCCACAACCAACTGCCATTGAAGCTACTAATGTTACACATAACACTAAACTAAGTAATTTTCTTTTCATAACATCTTCTCCTTTTATATGTTTTTTAGTAATCACTTTCTGCAACCCCCATCTTATGTGCAGTAGTTATTTACTAACTAGAGTATACCAAATTTTCTCATTATACAGAATAGACAATTCAATCCTACTAATTGCATATTTTTGTTGTCATTTTTTCTTAATCGTTTTAGTATAATTCCTTTATTTTCAGGGAATTTTCTTGTTTAAATGGACATAATTGATATATGATTAGTACTTTTTTGAACTCTTCATAACGTTCTATTCAAAATTGTATAATAAATCACTATTCTTTTAGTAATTCTATTTACACGTTTAAGAATCAAAAAAGAACGATTTTCCAAAACAAAATATGCTAATCACGCATACTATATTTGGGGAAAATCGTTCCTATCATTGCTTATTTACTACATGTTCTATATTCACTTGGCGTCTTATTCGTATGCATTTTAAACACTCGACTAAAGTAAAATGCATCTTTATATCCTACCAATTCACCAATTCTACTTACTTCCATGTCTTTATACTGTATTAAAAGCTGTTTTGCCTGATTAATACGTAACGTTGTTAGGTATTTCGATGGAGATTGGCATGCTATTTTCTTAAATACTTTCCCAAGATATTCTTGAGAGAATCCTATTGAATCTGCCAATGAACGAAGCGATATGTCTTGCATATAGTTCTCTTTGAAATAATTAACCATTAATGTATAGATCTCTTCTTGTGATAAATCATGTTGCTTATCTGATAGAGTTCGAATCCTCTGTGACTTCGCATCAAAATAGTTCACTATTTCTACTAAGGTTTCTCTTAGTTCTTCCGTTCGTATCGGCTTTAAGATATAATTATGTACATTATGCCGCATTGCCTCTTTCGCATAAGAAAACTCATCGTATCCACTTAATATTATAATCTTTGTATCTGGATACTTTCGATTGACATATTTAATAACTTCTAAACCATCACATTGAGGCATGCGAATATCCGTTATTATTATATTGGGTACTTCCTTTTCTACAAGTAATATCCCATCTACCCCATTACTTGCCTCACCTAGATATACAAGTGGTAAACCTAAACTTTCGATTTTCTTTATTATATTCTTCCGAATTAATGGTTCATCTTCAATTACAATAAACTTATAAGTGATTTCCGTATTCATTAAACTTCCCCCACCTTTCCACTACAAGACATTCTTCTCCTTAACTGTCTCAATCGGTCCGCCTAATATGAATTTCGTACGTCCTGGATAGTGATTCACAATTGTAAACATTGCTTTCTCACCGTACAATAATTTCATACGTAAATACGTATTCTTTAGTCCCATCCCTCCAATTTCCATGTTATAGAATGCATTTTTCTTAGTTTCTCTAAATTCCTTAAGCAACTTTTCTTTCTGCTCATCACTAAGCATTCCTCCATTATCCTCAATCTCAATTCTCCAATTCTTTCTTCTCTTAAACGCTGAGATTTTTAACACCCAAGGTGGCTTTTTATTAAACCCATGCTTGAATGCATTCTCAACGATAGGTTGTAGAATGAGTTTTGGGATTGGGACCTCTTTTACAGCATCAGATATATCACATATGTATGTAAGATCCTCACCATACCGAATCTTCATACAATCGATATACTTTTGTATACAAACTAGTTCCTCTTCAAGCGGTACTTTCATCTCTTTCGTCGAAGATATATATCTGAAATAATCACATAAGGAATTACATAATTGAATAATCTCCTCATTCATCTCCTCCTCTGCCATTATACTCATATGAGTAAGGCAATTATAGAGAAAATGAGGATTAATTAATGACTGTGTCGCGCTTAACTTTGCTCTCGTCTCTTCTGATCTAGACAAGAGCACTTCCCTTGAAGAGTCCTTTAATTGTTCATACATCTTTCGAATTGCCTCACATAATTGGTGAATCTCAATTATATTACTATCAATTTCATTGATATGTTCATTCTCTTCGTCAAGAACAGAGGTTATTGTAATCTGCCTTGTGGCATCTTTAATTTTCCTTAATGGCCTAGTTATCTTTCTTGATAACATATAACATAAAACAATAACCATAAGGACCGTTATAAATCCAGCACTAACGAATACCACTCTATATTTATGTAAAGGATAATAAATCGACTGGCGATTTTCATATACTAGAATCGACCAATTATAGCTATCGATTACTTGATAAGTAGCCAAACTCTTAATATAATACTCGGTTCGGACCCATTTGCTTATCAGTGGCTCCATATTATTATTTTTAATAATATTATAATTTTTTGTATAGTTTTCACCAGATCCATTGTAAGGATAGACGGTTTCACCACGATCATTGAATATAAAGATTGAGGTATTCGGATTTTGCTTTTTCAATCGATCCACTAAGGAAAATAATCGTTCACAGTCCTGAATAACTTCTACAAAACCCACTTTTTTCCCGGTCCCATTATTGAATAAGCGTACAAGAGTTATGTACATATGATCTTCCATAAACTTATAAGAAGACTGACTGAATCTGATTTTTTCTGGAGCCGTAAAATATTTTTTTCCGTTAAGAGACAAAGCCTTTTCATACCAGCTTTTGTCAAGTAGACGTACATCGCTCATGGAATCACTTAATCCCGTACCAATACATTTTTGATTCAAAGTATAGACATTAACTTGAGAAGCAGAATTTATATTCTGCTGTGCTGCATTCAAAGCAGCATAGATTTGTAACATAGGAAAGTTAGAACTCTTCTTTGAGATACTTCCTAATTCCCCTTCTGTTTGATTTAGCCCCACAGAATCTCGAATAACATCCGAATATACTACGTTCGTTGCTATACTAGACATCTTGTTCAGCTCTGATTCAACTGCACTTTGTATCGAGGTGCAGAATGTTGTAGTTTGATTTTTCGCATCCATATAGATATTAGACTGGTATACTGCATCGATTACTACGAAAAATATCCCAAGTACAAAAATAATTCCACCTGCATAAATCCAAAATAAATATACAATCTGTGAATACTTTTTCTTTCTCATCAGTTTTTTCATATGAATACCCACTCTTATATTATTTTATTAGCTGAGATTGAATCCTATCTATTATCTAACAATAATGACACTTTTATGTATTACGATATTTCTAAATTAGTATAATTACACAAGAAATCCAACTGTAATTACACATCTATGATAATTTATGTGATACACTTTGTCAACTAAAGGAAAATTATTTTCTCCCAGTTAGGTAATAGACGGCTACCTGTGTACGATGTGATAAATTCCCTTTCTCAAGTATAACACTAATGTAGTTTTTCACAGTTCCTTCGCTTAGAAATAACCGATCAGCAATGCCTCTGTTTGATAATCCTTCAGCAATTAATTGTATAATTTCAATCTCCCGAGCGGTAAATAAGTTAGCATCAAATCCCTCTAAAGGCTTACTGCGAAATTCCGTAACGTTATGAAATACCTTCGCATCTAGCGAATGTATCCCATTGTAAACTGACTTAATCGTTTGTTTCAACTGTTCTGGTGTATGATTCTTAATTAGGTATCCAGCAGCACCATTCTGTAATGCAGCCTTAACCAGTTGATCATCATCAAATGTAGTTAGAATCAGAACTTTTCCTATACCTCTTCTTACAATCTCAGCCGTTGCTTCAATTCCGTCCATTACGGGCATCTGAATATCCATTAATATCACATCTGGCTGGTATTCCTTTGTTAATCTCACCGCTTCCTTACCGTTTGCGGCGCAGCCCAGAACCTCGAATTCTTCATCAACACTTAAGATTATCCGCATTCCATCTCGTACAAAATCACTATCATCTGCGATAATTACCTTAATTGGTTCCATCTCTTCCCCCCTCTAGTTCAATAGGAAATAACATCATTATCTCAAACCCAGCCTCACCCTGAATATTCAAGAAACCATTCACCGCCCGCATTCGATTTTTCATTCCCTGAATCCCCATTCCATCTTCTATTCTTTCACAGCCTCTTCCGTTATCTTGTATGTCACATCGAATTCTTTGATTCATTACATGTATCGTAATCCGTATCTGTGTACATTTAGAATATTTCAGGGCATTGGATACTGCTTCATATGTATTGTCCAGAATAATCTCTACTACTTTATCTGGAATTCGTTTTTCGTCTCCCTCAATCTTAAATTGCGCTTCAATTCCGTACTTTTCTCTACATTCTTCACAAAGACTTACTATCTGAATAATTGCCAGTTGTTTTTTAGAAGGTTTCTCCTTACGAAAAATCACTCTAATCTCATCCATGCTACCCCTTAGATGATCAATTACTCCTTGTATGATATACTTACTTTCTTCAGGTTTTTGTTCAATTAGAACTTTGGCTGCTTCTAACTGATAAACCGATCCATTAATACTATGACCTAATCGGTCATGAAGCTGTTGAAACAGTGTTTCTCTATCCTCAAGAATTTTGTTTTCTGAATATAGATTTCTTTTTTCCATCTCCTTCTTAAAGCTCTGTCGTTGTAGATCCATATCTTCTTTCAGCTCATATTCTTCCTTAGCCGAGCTATTAATATAATCATTACATTTACGTATAACAATAGTATTCTGATAGTAAATTACTAGTAGCAAGGAACAAAACATAAACAGATTACTTGTAGAAACCTCCGTTTGAAACAACGTAAGATAACACAAACCGCTTATCCAAAAATTTCTGTCCCAATATGCTACACAATCAAGATATACAATGATAGCCCAAGGTGCAATCGCTCCTAATCCATTATAATATGCCATTATGGCTATAACCAAAAGTGATAGTGACAGCCAAATCCATTTCTTACTTTCCTGTAATTCTAAACCAATTGTTACAAATACAAAAACAGCAACAAGTAACCATTCTAGTCCAATGGACCAAAATGGTTTCACCTCATTGCTAATGGAATACAGTATTACACTCAGACAGATCAATAATTTAATTACTATAAATTGATTTCTAGTGTTTTGTTCATTCACGATATCACCCATTTCTTTCAAGCTCAATATTAACATAATTTCTTAATTTTGTCGAATATATCCATTAAGAATCCTTATTCTTTTTCTTGTATCTTAAGGCTGATCATGCTAATAGTAAATAATACTATCATGAATGCTAGAAAGACTAGCGTATATTGTGTAAATGCTCCCTTCTTACCAGTCATAAACATCTCCGTTGACTTAATAAACCATCTCTGAGGAGTAAACATAGATATTCTCTCAATTGTTGATCCTGGTATAACTGGAAAGTATAATCCTGCAAGCAAACTTGTGAATGACCAGAGAGTAAAAGAAAAGAAAATCGTACCTAAAAAATTATTGAAAAGAACCCCGATTACTAAACTAATAAAATTGAATAAAATACCTTGTAATAAAACCATTCCTAAAAAGGCACTATAAGGAATGCCTACATTCGTTCCCATAGTCAAAGCAATTCCGACCCCAAATACAATCACTTGTATTATAGCTGTTAAAAGAATCAAACATACTTTAACCATAATATAGCATCGGTTTGTAGTAAGCGATAATTTTACTCTATTAATTGTTCGATTCTCATTTTCTTTAATTAATATATCTACAATAAAAACTCCGCTAAACACAAAGCTAATAATTAAAAAAGATAGTGCATATCCTATTCTTGATCTATCATTCTGTTGTCTTTCATTTAATACAACGCTATCCTCATCCTTCAACATAATGACGTTTTTATCTAACTCTTCTTCTGCCATCTTGTTTAATACAGTTTCTATGTTACCTCCATTCTTTACAGCAGTCTCGTATGCGTTGTGAATCTTACTACAATACCATTCAATATTAGTTTCTAGTAATCCAATTCGACTATCATCATAACCTTTTATAATTTTGATTGGTGCCTCTTCTCCCTTATCAAGCGCATCTAAGAAATCTTCCGGTATATAAAGAATCGCCCTTATTGTAGAAGACTCCATCGTTTTCTTTGCATCTTTTAAAATATCCTCATAGGATTCCTTCTCAGGTTCTTTACTATTATTAACCAGATATAATTTATATGTATTCGTCTGTGCTAACTCTTGAAGCAAATATGATGAAACATCTGATTCACTATAATCATATACTTTTACTGTCAATTTTATATTTTCCATATCAGCTGTATCACTAATACTTTTCCATTCCATTATTCTATTGGTCTGCTCTCCCCCTTCTTTTGCAATGGAGCTATCCCCGTGCATTATTATTACAGCCAAAATCGGAATGAGAAATATACAGCATAGATACCCCTTGCTTCTAAGCAGAAGTTTTATATTTGTCTTCAGCATTACTAGGAAACCTCTCATGACTACTCCTCCATTTCCCTTTTTATTAATAGCACACTTGCTAAACTACATATAACAATCATTCCTATTAATATACAAACAGCCGGTAAGGCATAACTACTATGTCCCATTGTTCTGAACTCCACAAGGGTTCGATTAACATAATACATAGGTGATAACTTAACGAATATGTCAGGTGCAGTATTCATCATATAATTCTGAAAACTACCGCCATAGAATCCCATAAACCACACACTTGAGAATACTATAATTACACTTACAGCCAGATTTTTAACAATGTGTAAGGCTAGAATACCATATGCTGAAGATGCCACTGCTAATAGAAATAGAATCCCAATCGTTTCCGGATAATTGCCAAATCGGTTGCCGACTATAATATGTGACAACACCATTGCACCTATCAATTCTATTGATATACCTAATGTACAAGGAATTAGCTTCGCCAAATATACTTTAAAGTTCGAAACTCTAGCCACCTGCATTCTTCTAATGATACGATTCTTCCTCTCACTACCAACTACCATAGAAATCGTTACTACACCACACATCGCGAAATATGTAAGTTCAATGATCCCATAATAGTCAAAGGATGATGGCATTGGTATAACATCAATAGTAACGATCTCACTATAGCTCACTTTCTTTTTTTCAATATCCATTTTAGAAATATTTTGCATCTCTTCAAACATTGTAGTGATGACATTCTCTATTATACCTAGCTGATTTTTATATTTATTATATTCATATATAGTATAAGAATCGCTACCTATTAGTAGAAAGGCTGCGATATCATTATTCTTAATTACTGACTCTATCTGAGTTTCATCAACTTGGTACCTATTAATCTCTATACCTTCCATACTATTTTCATTTTTCATCTGGTCTAGAAACCCTTTATATGGGGAGTCATCATCAACGGAATAAGCAATCTGCATCGTATCTGTCTCCGAATAGATATGTAACATATCTTCAAACACACCAGACAAAACCCACATAACACCCACTGGTGCCAACATCATACTGATTATCAGTACTTTATTTCTTAGAATTAATTTGAGATTATTCTTTATGGAAGTAAATAGCATCTTAGAATCCTCCCTCCGTATAATCTCTTAATTTCTTACCCGTCAAAGTTAGGAAAACTTTCTCTAGCGACATCGATTCACATGGTTGGTCCGATACCATCTTCACTAATTCTTCCTTGGTTCCAATAGCAATGATTTTCCCATTATCCATAATCGCTACTCTTGTACAGATTGCTTCAATCTCCTCCATGTAATGACTTGTATAGATTACCGTAGCTCCCGCCTTATTTGTCTCCCTGATTTTCTCTAGAATAAAATTACGTGATTGCGGATCAATTCCTACAGTTGGCTCATCGAATATCAATAGCTCAGGCTTATGACCTATGGCACAAGCAATATTAAGTCTTCTTTTCATTCCCCCAGAAAAATTCTTAGCAAACCCTTCCCTTTTATCTTCTAGTCCCACAAAGCGAAGTGATTCTTCCACCCTCTGCTTTAATTCTTTTCCCTTCAAACCATACAAGGAAGTAAATAACTCTACATTCTCCCATGCTTTTAAATTCCCATGAATTGCAAGCTCTTGAGGGATATACCCCAGTTTTGCTTTTACCTTATTCATGTCTTTCTTTGTATCATATCCAAACAATTGAATATTCCCCATTGTTGGCTTCTTAATGGAACAAACCATATTCATCATAGTGCTCTTACCCGCTCCATTAGGGCCTAGTAAACCAAAGATTTCTCCCTCCTCTATAGCTAGAGATACATGATCAACTACGGTTTTGTTATCATACTTCTTTGTTAATCCATCTAAGACTACAATTTTATTTTTCTTACTTCTATCCATAAATAATCTCCCCTCCCTCTTAGGCCAATCATTCTGTCGACCTAGTTTTTAACTTAACTATATATTACAATACTAACATCTTCATAAATAGTGAAAAAAGCAATGAATCATATGACAAAAGTCATATATTCATTGCTTTAATTAGTGCGTTGCTATCGATTGGAGATGAATACCTCATATGCTTTTAGTAGTAATCCCAATTGTTATAATATATAATATTGTTTAATTGATACATAAATTATAAGTGAATTGTTTCCTGCCGAAGCAGAATTGTTAAGAAACTAATACCCTACATAAAAGAACAATAAAAATCGGGTATAATTAATTCATCTCAACTATACTTTAAGCAGGAAGGAGGATGAAGAATGGAATATTTGCATAGAATGAATGATGCCCTAGATTATATTGAAAATAACTTGGCTGGAGAGATTGACTACGAACTAGCTGCTAGTAAGGCTTATTGTTCTGCTTTTTATTTTCAAAGAATGTTTTCGTTTATAGCTGATGTTACATTATCAGAATATATTCGTCGCAGGCGTTTAACACTTGCTGCTTTTGAATTACAAAACAGCAAAGTAAAGATAATTGACCTTGCCATAAAATATGGCTACGATTCGCCTGATTCTTTTACTCGAGCATTTCAAAAATTGCACGGAGTTACACCTTCAAAAGCGCACAATACAGGTATAGCCCTAAAAGCCTTTCCTCGCATTACCTTCCATATTTCGATTAAAGGAGATGTTGAAATGGATTACAAAATTGAGGAGAAAGAAGCTTTTAAAGTTGTAGGAATCAAAAGACATTACAAAGGACCTGAGGATAATGCAAGTGTTGTCGGATCATTATGGGATGAACTTAATGAAAAAGGATTACTAAAAGTAATATCTGATTTGTCGACCGGGGCTCCGAAAGGTGTTCATGGTTTCATCCACGTATTAGGTGATGAAGAAGTTGATTATATGATTGGCAGTATATCCGATAAGGAGCCACCAGAAGGAATGCTTATCCAGGTAATACCAAAATCTACATGGGCAATTTTTGAATTAACCGGTCCAGTTAATTCAACCTTGGAAATTGCTTGGAAAAGAATTTTTACCGAATGGCTTCCAACTTCTGGATATAAATATGCAGAAGCAATTGATATCGAATGTTTTCCATATGAAGGCTTTAAAGGAGCCGAGGATTATAAGTTTGAAATATGGCTTCCTGTTATTAGAACTCAAGTTTAATGATTGTATATATCGATTACACCTTCGGAAGACTTTCAAATTTCTCATTACATGAAAAGAGTGTGGGTTCCATTTGTATTAGAGGGATGTAAAGATAAAGAAAAACTTTTTCTAGTTGGATGAACAGAGATATTTTGTTTGCACAAGAAGTACAACGACAATGCAATGAAGAAAAATATGTTTCTATTATAAATGATGGATGCATAGAACTTGATGAATTAGTCAACAAAGTTGTTGTACATTTTTGATTGGGTGATTACTATGAAAAGGAAAGAGAACATATTGTATTTTACAAATGTTGGTTTATTGAAATAATAAACCAAAGGAAAGGATAATCGAGAGATTGTTAGATAGAGTATGTCTAACAACCTCTTTTTCTATGATTTATGGGATTGTGGACTTCGTAAATAGTTTGTTCAAAAAAACAAGCAGCCGACAAGTGAGAAAGTTAAATGCATACCCATATTTTAAGTGTAGGTAAAATTAAGAAACGGAATAATTACAAACAATATACTTACACTTTTTCGCCAACCACTTATACCAAATCGAGTAGGAGAATAATCATTAATTGATTATTCGTCCTCTCACACCACCGTGTGTACCGTTCGGTACACGGCGGTTCAATAGAATTACCTTACTTGTAAATATCTTTCAGTTAATGTTATAAATCCTTCTTCTCTAAGGTATTTGTTCGTAAGAGTTGTTGCTAGAATTGGGCTATTGGAGATTCTCCAGTAGCCTTTTCTTGTGTTCGCATGTTCCCATGCTATCCAATTCATCGCACCTAACTTTACTAGGTTATCGTGTTTCGTTTTAATCTTTTTCCACTGTTTCCAGTAGCAAAGTCTTATACGTCTCCTTAACCATTCATCAAGTTTTTTTAAGCTACTTCTCATATCTGCAAGTTTAAAGTAACTTACCCATCCAACCATTAGTTGTCTTAGTTTCATAGCTCTAAATTCCATGCTCATTGCATTACTTCTTCCTGTGAGGTTCTTAAGTTTCCCCTTTAATTTCTTGATTGACATCGGATGAACTCTTATTCCCATTTCACCTTTTTTTGTATAAAAGGTGTATCCTAGATATTTTAGTTTCCATGGTCGGTCTACCTTGCTCTTTTCTTTATTAACTTTAAGCTTTAAGTCCTCCTCAATAAACTTTGTGATACTTTTCATAACTCGTTCAGCGGACTTTCTTGATTTTACGTATACATTACTATCATCTGCGTAACGGCAGAATCTCAATCCTCGTCTTTCCAGTTCAATATCTAGTTCATGTAACATAATGTTGCTAAGTAGTGGTGACAGATTTCCGCCTTGTGGTACTCCCTCTGTAGTAACAGTAGTTAGTCCTTTTTCCATTACTCCTGCATTTAGATACTTTCTTATCAATCCGATTACACGTATATCCTTTACTTCTTTATAAATCAATCCGATTAATTTATCATGATTAACCGTATCAAAGTACTTTTCCAAATCTATTGTTCAGTCCTTCCCAATGGTCACATGTTACCCTTGGTACTATGACCTCTGCTGACCCCTTAGAGTTCGGCCATACATCACTGTATGGGTTGTTGTTTCAAAGTTCATTTCCACAACTTATCCCTAAGGTCTCCCCAGGTAAGAACGCAATCTTCCTCTCCATCTATCCGCCATATTTACACCTTTTGTCTTCGAGTAGCTATTGGGCTTTGACTTGTCTTGCAGCCTTACCCACAAAAGTATGCCTTGTATATGATTTCTGTTCGTCGAACCAGAGATTTGCCCACGGACTTCCTTCAGATTCCACCTCACGATGGACACCCTTGTCTTAGGCTATACACTTTCCACTACTAGGACGTGTTAGGGACTTTAACCCTTAAGATTACGCCCATGCTGGGCGCACAAGAAAGGGTATGTCGGATTCCTCCAACACACCCTAAAATACTTGATAGTATTGATTTTACTGTATTTCTGATTAGCCGAAGTATCTCTTAAGAAGTCCCTCGAATGCTTTACCATGTCTTGCTTCGTCTCTAGCCATTTCATGAACTGTGTCATGGATTGCATCAAGGTTAGCAGCTTTCGCACGTTTTGCAAGATCGAATTTACCAGCAGTAGCACCATTTTCAGCAGCTACTCTTAATTCAAGATTCTTCTTAGTGCTATCAGTTACAACTTCACCTAATAATTCAGCAAATCTTGAAGCATGGTCTGCTTCTTCATATGCAGCTTTTTCATAATATAAACCGATTTCAGGATATCCTTCTCTATGTGCTACACGAGCCATTGCAAGGTACATACCAACTTCAGTACATTCTCCAGTGAAGTTATCTCTTAAATCTTTAAGAATATCTTCGCTAACACCTTGAGCAACTCCAACCACGTGTTCAGCAGCCCAAGTCATTTCACCTGCTTGTTCTGTAAACTTATCCGCTCCTGCTTGACAGATTGGACATTTTTCTGGTGCAGAATCTCCTTCATGAACATAACCACAGATTTGACATACAAATTTTTTCATTTTATTCTCTCCTTATTTTCACATTATATTAAGATAAATATTAATATTAATATTAATCAATAATAGTAATCATTACTGATATTATCATACACTTATTGAGAAACTTTGTCAAGTATCTTTTTAATAATTATCTACTTTTCAATTAATCCTCACACGACGTAGGCCAACTTCTGCCTTGATGATGACTTACCATCAATTACTACCATACATTCTACCAATCAACAAGGAACGGATTCTTCTAGGAACTATAAGTGCAGCTTTATTATGAATACCTGGAAGTATAACATTCTTTCCCTTCATCAGTCCACGAAAACCAGCATCTGCAACCTCTTCTGCTGACATGGATAGTTTTAGCTGTTGCTTTCCCGCACGCCTTGCAAAATCGGAAACCGTTGCTCCCGGACACAAGGTACTAACTGTAACCCCATATCTTTTAACCTCTACTCGCAACGCTTGAGAAAAATTCAATACAAAAGATTTGGTTGCATAATAAGTTCCTATATATGGTCCTGGTTGGAACGCTCCATTTGATGCAACATTCAGGATTTTTCCAGATTTGCTGCTCACCATGGCCTTTGCAAAACAGTGTGTTAACAAAACGAGATTATTCATATTAAGTATCATAATTTCCTCTTGTAGCTTTCTCTCACTTCGAATAAATTCTCCTGCATATCCAATTCCAGCATTATTAATAAGTATACCAACTTCTATATTCATAGCTTGTACCTTCTGATACAGCTCTTTTGCTGCTCCAATTTTGCTAAGATCCTGAACAATCTTAATAATCTTCTCGGAACTTGAATCGACCTTGTTACACGCAGTCTGCTCATTAACATTAGGATAACTAGCTTTTTCGCTATTAGCTTTTTCACTGTTATTAGCTTTACTATTATTAACTTTACTGTTATTAGCTTTTTTTTCACAATTTAATAGATTGTCTTTTAACTCAGTACATACACGACTTAGCTTTTCATCATTAGAAGATACCAGTATAACTGGGTACCCTTCACTTAAAAAACGCTTTGCAAACTCGTAGCCAATCCCACTTGATGCACCTGTAATTAACACATATGGTTTCATAGGCTTCCTTCATCCTTCCTTTCCCGCTAGCCCTCGCTTATCTATATTGTACACTACTTTACTATTTGATACTATGATACTATATAACTGTTTCATCTGATAATATAAGTAGAAAGCACTCTTCCATTGAAAGGTTTTATATGATATCCTTTTCTATAGATGATTTATATCATATATATATTACAAAAGATTTATCTACAAAGGAGTTACACATGAAAATACAAAAACGTCTATATCTAGTATTAGCTGTATTCTTAGTTTTCTTCCTAGGAGGTTGTTCACTCGAAACCAACAGTACAGATGCAACTAATCCTTCTAATGCTATGAAAGTTCATTACATCGACACGGGAGAATCTGACTCGATTTTAATTGAATCGGAGGGTCATTATATGCTAATCGATGCAGGAGATGTTGATGATAAGGACACCATTGTTAATTATCTGAAAGAACACAAAGTTGAGAAACTAGATTATTTTATCTTAACCCACCCTCATGCAGATCACATTGGTGCTGCTTCTGAAGTTGTTAATACATTTTCCATTGGTAAGATTATCATGTCACCAAAAACAAATAATACGAAAGTATTTGAAACTTTGCTAGATACCATTGCTAAGAAGAACCTTAAGATAACAAAACCTGTTGTGGGTGATTCCTATACGATTGGAAATGCAAAGTTCACTATATTCGCACCTAACTCTATGGATTATGGTTCGAACCTAAATAATTATTCCATCGGCCTACGATTAGTAAATGGAGATAACAGTTTTCTATTCATTGGCGATTCGGAAACCGAAGCTATAGCAGATATACTAGCAAGCAGACAGACACTTGATTCTGATGTTCTTCTTTGTGGACATCATGGTAGCAAAACAAGTACTACCGCTGATTTATTAAAAGCCGTTACACCTACTTATGCCGTAATCAGTGTTGGCGATAACTCATATGGTCACCCTAGTGACTCAACCCTTAGTTTATTAAAGAAAAACAATATTAAAACCTATCGTACGGATGAAAATGGAACGATTATAGCGACGAGTACTGGTAGCAAAATCACTTTCAGTGCGAAAGCTACCGATCTAAGTAACGCTAACACTTCAGATTCAAACAAAGATGATGCCACTAGTAATAAATCAAATGTCGTTTATATTACGGATTCTGGTAATAAGTATCATAAATCAGAATGTAGTTACCTTAAGAATACCAAAACAAAAACTACAGTTGAGAAAGCAAAAAATGCAGGCTATGAACCTTGCAAGATATGCAAACCAGCTAGTTAAGTCGATTACGTAGTTGACCTTAGAAAGGAGTTTATAATGACATATATCATAGATCGTTTTGAAGGTTCTTTTGCTGTGTGTGAACAAGAGAATGGTAGTTTCATTACCATTCCTCGCTTTCACTTACCAAAGGAGGCAAAAGAAGGCGATTGTATTCAATATATTGATAATACTTATACAATTAACGAAGATGAAACGAATGCCAGAAGTATCCGAATCCAAGAAAAATTGAATTCTCTTTGGGAAGACTAGCAAAAAGTTGCTGATACAAAGTTAACTGATTATAAACTCAGCAAACGGTTAACTATTGTAACAGCAACTTTTCACTTATCAATTATTTATCTAAACATAACATCTCCGTATAAGCAAGTAGGAATGGTCCTACTCCTTTGGCATCATCCTTAACGATTGGTTCTGACATGTAATAATCATATGTACCTGGACGATTTCCAGCTCCACCTAGACCCGCTACTAAACAGATTCCTCCAAGGTGCAGGTTTCCTTCTTCGATATTAAGATACTTATCACAAACACCATTAAAGGCTTTCATACCATATGCTGTATATGATTCTGGTAGGAAGCCTAATCTTACCCCTTTTAATAAAGCATATGCCATAATGGAACTGCCACTGGTTTCAAGATAGTTATGTTTCATACCACCAAGATTAACAACTTGATACCACATACCACTTTCGTCTTGGTAACGTAACATGGAATCCATTAAATCCACGAAGATCTTTTTCATCTTCTCGTATGGCTCACTTGCAGATGGATCTGCTTTATCCAGTGTATCAAGTAATGCCATCGCATACCAACCAAGTGCACGTAACCAATAATTTGAAGATAATCCAGTCACCTTATCACACCAAAACATCTCTCTAGAAGAATCATAGGCATGGAAGTATAAACCCGTTCTTTCATCTCGCATGTTCTTAACTACCTGAAAGAACTGGTTATAGATATCATCATAATTCTTCTTCTCATTAAATCTAGTTTCATATTCCATATAGAAGGGTTGTCCCATATATAACCCATCTAACCAAACTTGATTTGGGTAGATGTTCTTATGCCAGAAGTTGCCTTCACTGGTACGAGGCATCTTTTCAATCTGACTATAAACCAAGTCAATTGCTTTTCTGTATTTTTCTTTACCTGTTAAATCATATAATTCAAATAATGTCTTTCCTGCATTTACATTGTCAATGTTTAGTTCTTCTACCGAGTACCCATCAATACTTCCATCTTCTCTAACACGATAGTCAATGAACTCATCTGCGAATTTGAAGTATTTCTTCTCCCCAGTGATTGCATACATCTCAAGAATCGCTTTAATCATGCAACCGTCAATATAATTCCAATCAGCTGGTTTTCCTTCTAGAATCTTTTCAATATTCCAAATTGGTTTTTCTGGTGTACTCTTCTCTAGTAACTCATCAATATACTTAAATATGTTGTCTTGCAAAACCTTATCCATACTTCTCTTTCCTCTTTTCTTTCTAAAATGTAAGCACTTACATAAACTTAATACTATAATAGTATATGCAACGCCTACCTGTCAAATAGTTCTCAAAAGAGTCACATAAAAGTATGTTTAATGTATAATAAATGTTCGAATTTATTCATCGAATTCTACGATAACATAATACCCTCGATCTGTTTTTTCTATTTCTTTCACAATCCCAAACTTTGATTTAATACGTTCTCCTGGTCCAATACAGCCCGACATAGCAACTGCCGGTTCTATGATATAGTAATAGTGAAACGATTTCTTCTCTAAGATTTCAACCTTATCACCAGCTTTTACAAGATTCTCTCTCTCCATCTTGAATTTAACTTCTCTCATATTATAATAATACTCCTTTCAAAGAACAGGAGACTTATACAACCTGAGCCCCTGCCCAATTCAAATCAATACAATACACATCCTCCTCAAGTGGTGGTAATTCATCTGTCACGATATTTAATACATTCTGATACATTGCTTGGTCAATATCTATTCCGTCAATATCTTCTTTGTACATTAATGTGAATTCCAAGCTTCCATGCTCACTTCTACGATAGAAAAAGATATCTTGAATCGTATCATTCTCTACATGTATCTTTGCAAATGTTATTAATTTTAGTAATTCGATCGCTCGGTCGTTCAGATTTGCTTCAAATACACGTACTTTCTCTACGAAAGTGTCTGCTGTTTTGCATAATCTCATCGTAAAATCTTTGAACATTTCCTTCTCATCTTCTGTGATGCAACTTACATCACTAGCATTTGGGCGCAAAAACACCACGAATTCCTTCTCTATGTTACAGTAATACGTTGGGTAGACTAACTTAACTTTATGACCACAACTTTCACAGTCCCATTGTAAAAAAGAGGCACTCATAACTTCCTCTTTCTTATTAGGGCCTAATTGTTCATAACAAGTTACCATATGTTCCGATTTACAACTTGGACATGTGAATGGGATCTTTTTTTCTATACTTTCCATACTTCTCAACTTTCTATTTGAATATTCTAATCTGTTTTGCTGTCATTGAATCAATTGTTGCTACGATTTTTTCAAGTAACGCTAATAATTTCTCTGACAATGCAATTGTTTGCTCATACTGTTGTTTTGCCTTACTTTCATCATGGGCCCTAACGTAACCAAGAATCGTGTCTCCCATTGCGTGGAATTCTTTGTGCAGTTTGTCCACTTCTCTCCAATCATCAATGATTGCAGGATGATCGATATGAATTGCATGATAGAAATGTCCGAAAGCACATTTGTTAGAGTTTGTCTGAATAGGTAGCACTTTCATATTCTCAACGATTATACTCATATTCGCAAGCCAATCTTTATGTGCTTTCATGGCTTTTTCAATAGCAGTTCTAAGCTCATCATTTGTTACCGCATGTTTTCCAGAACGTAACCCTTCATACAAGGAAGAAACGATTTCCGTTAATTGATCATCTATTTTTGAGATGCCCTTTGCAAAAGTAACACTTTCAACAGCATCTTTATGAATACTCTTAGTCATCTCGCTTAATTGTTGTGCATCATCGCTTGAACTCTCCATTGCTATATTAATCTCTGTAGCTGCAACTTTAATTCCCTGCATAGAAGTATACACGGTATCGACGTTTTCTATAACATCTTCTAATACTTGTATGTTACTTCCTATTGTTTGTGATACCGCATCTATCTTCTCACTCATCTGACTTGTTGAAGTTAAAGCGCGCTCCATACTAGCTTTTCCTTCTTCTGCTGCTGTATGAATACTTGACACGAAACCTCTCATACCTTCTAAGTTATCTTTCGTATTGTCAGCAAGATTACGAACTTCTTCTGCCACAACAGCAAATCCCTTACCATGTTCTCCAGCTCTTGCTGCTTCAATCGCTGCATTTAATGCTAGAAGATTTGTCTGGTTAGCGATGCCTTGTACACTATCAACAATTTTACCAACGGCAACAGCTAGTTCAACTAACTGTTCAATCTTGTCATTCATCTCTTTTGTATCAGTAACTACTTCTTCCTTTAATGATTCAACTTCTACAAGAAGTTCTCTACTTTCGCTGTTCTTAGTCGACAGATTCTTTGAATCATTCGATAGATTCTCAAGTGTCACTGTTGTTTGATCTATTGTATCTGTAACCTGATTCATTGTTGCTGTAGTTTCTTCGACAATCGCAAGATTTGAAGCACTAAGAGCTTCCAGATCTTTCGCAAAATCCATCAATTGATTTGAGATATGTGTCATTCCTACATCGAAACTACTTAATGTAGCTGCTACTTCAAGTACACCTTTCGCTGCTTGTGACATTCTCCTTTCATTGACTAATAATTGGTCAAAACGTTCAATAACCTTCTTATGTACGGGATGATCACTCCTTGGCAAAGTTACTTCTTTTCCTGCTAATGCCTCATCTACATACTCCAATAACCCTACCATTTCGCAACAAGATTTTGTCTTTTTAGAAAAAACCATTTTAACTCCTCCTTCGTAATTCCTATTATTATAAGCTAAACCTAATGGGTCCTGATACCTTCATTATAGAGTAATAGAATCAGAACCCGTATATCATTAATGATTAAATAAATTGACTTCTAATTCATACGTCAATTTGTAATTTTCTAGCGTACAGTTTGATAATCATACTCTGAAAATCTATGATAAAACGCTCCCATCTCGCCTAAGCTAAAACAGTATCGAAAAGAATCTAATACATCATTCTCATAGTAGATTACATAATCAAATTCTTCATCTACCGCTTTCTCACAAATAACGTTTGGCGACCTCTTCTTGAATACTTCTAGGATTTGTTCAATTGAACAGGTAGGTTCTTTCAACACTTCCATTAAATTAAGCAAAAAGGTACTTCCTTTCTTCTGCTCATGAACATACTTCGTTCCTTCTGCTGGTATACCGATGCAAAATCTCTCCTCATTATTGCTTAGATGCACCTTACCCAGATGGTCCTGAACCGTTTCACGCCATGCTATTAGAAACTCTTTCGCTTCTAATATAGTAGGTAGCGATAACTTCACAAGATGTTCTAACGAATCTCTATTATAATAGATTCGTATCATTTCCTCTGTATAGCCTAATTTCACTTGCCATTCATGAATCGTATCAATAACATTATTCTCAAGCAGTTGGTATGCTTCCTCTTTGTTCATTCCAACCTCCATCTTCTAAACCTCCCATCACTGTTGTCTCAACCTATTTTTATTATATTATACTTGATCTCTCTTTGTAGTCCTTCGCTTGAAGAATTCTTGCGGTAACTCGAATACAAATGTAATTCCAAGAACAATAGCAACCCCAATCTTGAATGTCTCAAATCCTTTCGCTGTTGCAAGACTATATTGTTCCATAATAGTATAGTATGCCGTCCAATAAATTCCTGCGCCTGGCACAAGAGGGAATATTCCAGATAACAAAAATATCGTTACTGGACAGCTCATCCTTGTTGCCAAATGCCTACTTAAATAAACAACTACACAAGTTGCTATAAAACAAGATATCACAATTCCAGCATATTTTGAAAAAATCAAATAAAAAAGCCAGCCTGTCCCTCCAACCAATCCGCACCATGGGTAATATCTCTTAGGAACACTAAATAGTAAGGAAAATGCAATCGTGCCAAATGTAGCGGCTATAAATTGTCCTATCATCCGATTCCCCCCATAACTTTATGATATACAGTAATTACAATTCCAACCCCTAAAGCAATGCAGAATGCTATTAATAACGCATCCACTAATCGAACAATCCCACTAATATAGTCTTCATTAGATATATCTCGTATAGCATTCGTAAATGCCACACCCGGAACAAGCGGAATAATAGAACCTATTATAATATGATTTAGGTTGTCCCCCATTCCCAATCGGTATGCCAGAATCGATAGCGTTGTTGAAAACATGCCACCACTTAGATTTAACATAATCTTTGTCATTCGCTTCTTTCTCCTTGACATAATGCCAAGAAACACCCACAACAAACCTCCTACTAGGAATGCTGTAAGACTATCAAATATCGAACCTCCAAAGAGATATGCAAAACATCCACTACCAACACCCGCTGCAATAACCTGCGCTACTTTAGGGTTCTCAGGCATGTTTTGTATTTTATGTAGCTCTTCTATTGCCTCTCCCGGCGTGTATTTTCCCGTTTCTATTTCTCTAGACAGCTGGTTTACTGCTGCAACTTTATCCAGATGTGCCGTACTTAGAGGAATATGCTTCACATTGGCATAGAAATGCTTATCATCCTTTTCCTCCGTAATGAATATTCCACTACTTAGTACAAACGAACTATTCCCTTCCAATCCATATGATTTTGCTATTCGCTCAATCGTCTCCTCTACACGAAAAATCTCAGCACCATTCTGTAATAAAATCCTTCCAGCTAAAGCTGCGGCATCTAAGCCTTCATTACCCTCCATCGTTTCACCCTTACCTCTATCAAAATATCAGTATTTCTTAAATTTATTACACAACATCTTTAGTCACGTCCTATATTATAACTAGTATAATAAATAAAATCTACTACATATTCTAAATGATATCAATAATTTATATCATGTATTTGCCGGCGTGGAACTATTTAACCAATATCCGTTGTAAAGGATCGAAAATGGCATAGATTTCAATCTAATTGTATAGTATAATTTGCTTGTCGAAAAAACAGAATATACGGTTACTACTGCAATCCACCGTAGCGATAAACTAGGATTTTAAAGCTGATGGATTTCATTAATTAACCCATGAATAGAACCACGAAAGGAAAACAACAATGCATTTAATAAATGAAAATACACCTTTACTGTCAACAGAAAGATTAATTTTAAGAAAATTTACTGATAAAGACATAGAAGCTTTATTTGCTATTTACAAAGATGAAGAAGTAAATACCTATTTACCATGGTTTCCTTTGCAATCATTAGTTGAAGCAAAGGAATTCTATGAAGAAAAGTATGCAAAAGCATACAAACAACCGAATGGCTATAAGTATGCTATCTGTTTAAAGAATGATAATGTGCCAATTGGGTATGTTCATGTAAGCATGGATGACAACCATGATTTGGGATATGGGCTACGTAAAGAATTTTGGCACCTAGGGATTGTAAGTGAAGCAGTGAAAGCTGTTATTGAGCAGTTGAAACATGATGGTTTCCCTTATATTACCGCCACTCATGATATCAAAAACCTGCGCAGCGGTGGTGTAATGAAACAGGTTGGTATGTATTATCAATACTCCTACGAAGAACAGTGGCAACCCAAAGATATTCTAGTTACCTTTCGTATGTACCAACTAAACTTCGACGGAAAGAATAACCGAGTTTATAAAAAATACTGGGAAACTTCGACGGTTCATTTTATTGAAACAGACGTGTGATGTTAAACTTTAATTTCTTCTCGAAAACATATCATTGCAGCTGCCACAAGAATAAGACAACCTAACACTACTAATATAGGATAATAGATCAACCCTTCCAGTTTCAGAATTAACGGTAACATACCTATCGCTCCTGCGGGTGGAAAAGAGATGTTATAGAATGAGAAGAACAATAACATTGAGATTACAATTAGTAGTGTACATACTGTTAATGATACACCTTGTGATTCATATAGATACAATCTTGATATTGTCCCAATAACAGCCGCAATTCCAACTATTACTATTATTTTTGTATATTGAACCCTCAATTTAGCTTTCACGTTGGTAAACTCTATGAACGTAACGATTAAAGGGGGTGCTATTACGTACAACTGACCTTTATGTATTGGCCACCAAGCAAGTATAAGAAATACAAGAATACGTTTACCATAATAGAATAGTCCTTCCCTAAAACTCATATCCACTGGTTGATATGATACCTGCTCGATATAATTACCAGTCTCAAATAATTTTTGTACTAAAGTAATAATTAACACCATTGCAAAAACTGAAATCGGATAAATTATTGTTGTAGTTCTTAGATAAATCGGTATATACAAGCTGATATCATGGGTACCAGTGTGGTTTTAGACACCGTAAGTGATACCCCTGCAAATGCAAAACCAATCGCTACTTGCCAAAACATCGGCAAAGGTACAAAGCGTACGATACTAATCCCTACTATTGCTGATAATGACATTAATATAACAAGTTTAATTCGATTCACTCTCCATGGTTGACGATCTACAAACCACGCACCGATTACTAACGCCGCAATCTCTGGGAAAATAATTTCCTTTTCATTTAATAACTCCGCAGTGGCTGTCATAAGCACTATCATTATAACAGATGCTATACTTCTAACAAGTTTACTTTGTTTTCCTAAAACTTTTTCATTTGTTAATTCCATGTTTTTTGTTCCTTTTTTATCTTTAATATTAGTGTGCTGACTCATCTATTTGGCAAAATAATCTTCTTTCTTGCCACGTTATGAGGCAAAGGGCACTTCTATATAGTAACACAGTGATATAGAAGAAACAACAAACTCAGAATAATTCATAAAATGGAGATATTCTTACTTAATAGAATATCTCCGTATCATTTACTCCTTCTTTGTTATACTATACATTATTAACTAGATTTAAATGACTATTTCGTTTTACAAGGAGATACTATGCCAGCTTTTATTACACATTACTTATATGGGGTTGATATGTATCAGACCCTCACAGCAAGTGAAATCAAAACTATCTTATATCATAATCAAAACGCCTACAAACTTGGTCTGCAAGGTCCCGATATATTCTTTTTCGATATATCCCTTATCTTAGGCCCTTCCGAATATAATGTAGGAAATCATATGCACGAACATAGAGTATCCCTGTTCTTTCGAAATTATCTGAATAAACTCTCTACATTAACAGGTTCAGAATATGATTGTGGCCTTGCTTACCTATGTGGATTGCTTGCTCACTATTCCTTAGATGCACATATACACCCCTATATCTATCATAGAACAGGTTATTCACCTGACATTAGTGATTCGAATGTCACTTCTTTTTGTCAACACGGTACATTAGAAGCCATTATTGATAAGCAACTATTGCTAGAGCGAAAGGGACTATCCCCCTCTAAGTTCTATCCTTCTAAGACAGTATCTCTATCTTATAAAGATAAGGCAATTATTGCAAACTTACTGAGTATCAGTATTAACCAAACCTTCCATTCATTTCTCCAAGATACGGAGAAAGATTCCAGAATAACAAGCCCTTCTAAGATTAAAAAAGCAATCACCTTCATGAAAATCGAAACTTTATTCTTGCACGATCAAACAGGAAGAAAACGACGAACGATACGTGCCCTTGAAAATTTAGTAAAACAGGAACCTATCGTTTCATCTCTTATGATCAACGATACCCTTATTGATACCATGGATGCATGCAATCTTAGCAAATCCACTTGGCAAAACCCATGGGACACTAGCATTGAATCATCAGACTCTATCTATGATTTATATAGTAAGGCAGCCATCTTTTATCAAAATATTCTCTCACATATTACCGCTTACCTTAATAGTAAATCCAGTGGGTTAATTGATTATACTAGGTTCGATCGACTCGTAGAAGCAATTGGTAATCGCTCGTACCACAGTGGCCTAGATGTAGGTAATTGTTAGACGAAAATAAGAAGGCAGTGTCTATTGAAAAAGACATTGCCTTCAATTAAACCCACATCTTGCCGATGCTATCTCCTAGATAAGTTATAAACTTAATATTGACTTTCTCTCTTCTCCTTCGATAAAGACAATATTACAATATGGTAACGCATTCTTTGTAACTGCTGCTAATATGATGTCTTATTCTTCTATCATAACCGCAGCTTCTTCTATATTATAATTCACATACCATCATCTTAACCATACCATGGCAGTTGGACTCTTTTGCACTTCAACTTTAATTGTTGTAATCATTTCACCGTAATATACTCCGCCTTCTACAATATCAATCTTCTATTATAGTACGGTAGTTAATTACTCGCATCTAATTTGTAATATAGCCTTATACCTCTTTGATTTCTTCATCAACTAGATTGTCAAGTTGCTTTAGGAAATCATTTACTTCACATAGCAAGGCTGATTTATTAGTCATCTTCTCATTCAAAGTATCTAATTTGCTACCTAATTTATGTATTACACTAGCTATATCGGTTGTATCATTGCCAATAGATTGAATTTCACTCCCAGTATCACCGATTTGGGATACAATCCTATCACTGAATTCTTTTACTTCCTTCGTATACTCTGTAACTTGCACAAAATTAGTCTTAACATCATTAGCATATGTAAGGTTCTCTTGAATTGTGCCTTTTGTTTTTTCAATTTCTTTCTTTAAACCATCTAAACTATCAAACAATGCTTGTACCGATTCATCTATCCCTGATACCAACTTCGTTGTTGATGTAGATAACTCACGAATCTGTTCTGCTACAACTGCAAATCCTCTTCCGGCATCACCCGCTCTAGCAGCTTCAATGGATGCGTTTAACGCTAATAGATTTGTATTGGAAGCTATCCCTGTAATATTCTTTGACATTTCTTGAATGTTCTCAAAATTTTTCTCTAATGTACGAAATGTATTCGTAATATTACCTAATTGATCGCAACTTTGTTCTATATAATTCGATAGTGTTCCCATCTTATTATCCGCTTCTGTTATTGCATCATCTGACTTTGAAACGATATCATTCACTTGACTCGCATATAAATGAAAATCTTTGAAATTCTTTTGTCTATTGTCTAAATTCTCATTCATGTTTCCAAGTTGTAATGAAGTTGATTCAAAACCTTCTTTAATCTCTTCAAAATATTTTGATATATCACCTTCCTCATTCATTAAACACTCAATTGAATTTTCTATGTGCTTTACTCCTAATTGTATGTTTTTTGCCTTCTCTTTCACTTCTAGTTGCTGATTATTCATACTATCAGGGTTACTTGATTGTTTACTTTTCTTAAATATACTCATAATGGCAAAATTACTCCCTTCCAAAGTCTTTGAACTAGTTTTCTATTGGCATTCTTACTAAATATAATTTTGTCATATTTGTATATACTAGTTCATATACTGTTCTTTGTTTTGTTTATATTTTACCATACATCTGCTTCAATTTCTAGCTATTTCTTGACTTTTGTTTATATATTTTAAACATATTGTATTGTTTTATTGCAAATATTCATCTTTTTTAAGCAATATGATTATCTTTTTATATCGAATTTTGTTTTTTTATATATTTTTTATAATTTTACTCCTAATAGACTATACTTTTTAAGCAGTTTGTAGTATAATATAATCAATCCAAAAGATTACTAACATGTAACATAATGGTAAACTTAACAGGTAAGACAGCAACGAGAGGAGCGATTCATATGAAGTTAGAAAACTTAATATCTAAAGGTACAAATGCAAATGTATACCGAGATGGGGACATTGCAATTAAAGTATTTAATAAAGATTTTCCTAAAACAGAAGTATTGAATGAAGCGTTAAATACCTCACGAGTCGAAGAAACAGGATTAGATATCCCAAGTATAAGCGAAGTATCCATCATCGATGGACAATGGGCTATTAGCATGAATTTCATTGAAGGCAAGATTCTATACCAATTAATGAAAGATAATCCTGACAAATTGCAATCCTATATTGAACAAATGGTGGACTTGCAATTAGAGATTCATTCCAAACGATCTCCACAGCTTAATAAGCTCAAGGATAAGATGGTTCGTCAAATCAATAGTCTTGATTGCATTGATAACATTAAGAAATATGATTTATTAACCAGACTAGATGGAATGCCAAAACATACCAAAGTATGTCATGGTGATTTCAATCCTAAGAACATCATCGTATCTAACGATAAATTATACGTTTTGGATTGGGTGCATGCTTCACAAGGAAATGCCAGTGCTGACGCTGCAAGAACTTATCTTCTATTATCATTAGATGATCCAAAAGCTGCAGACTTATATCTAGATTTCTTCTGCAAGAAGAGTCAAACAGAAAAACGTTACGTACAGACTTGGTTGCCAATTGTCGCTGCTGCACAATTAACGAAAAACAAACCAGAAGAAAGAGAATTGTTAATGAAATGGTTAGATGTAGTTGAATACGAATAAACCATTCATTTCCTTCATAAGACTATCGGTTACATAGATATCAATAAACACATAGAAAATACTCGCAAGTAAACTAAAACTATGAAAAAGGTCGAGGGACCAATTTGATATAATTCAAATTGGTCCCTCGACCTTCTCTATTTATTTTGTCTCTTCTGCAAAATCGTTCATCGCTTGTTTTAACTTTTCAAGTTGTTCTTTGCCCTCTTCTAAGGACTTCGCTTTTACTCCCATATAAAACTTAATCTTTGGTTCAGTTCCAGATGGTCTCACACAACACCATACATCATCTTCTAAATCAAAATACAGAACGTTTGACTTTGGTAATCCTGTTGTAGTTTTTTCTGATGTCCCATAATTAATTACTACATCATTCTCATAGTCACGAAGTGCTTTTACTTTCGTATCTGCTATGGATAAAACATTCTCTGTACGGAAACGATCCATAATGCGATTAATTCGTTCTGCACCATCTTGCCCTTTTAAAGTAATCGTATGCAAGTCTTCCATGTAGTAGCCATATTTATCATAGATACGTAGCATCTGATCCCACAAAGTAAGATTATGTGCTTTGTAATATGCTGCTGCTTCGCAAAGAGCCATAACAGCGGATACTGCGTCTTTATCTCTTGCATAGGTTCCGATTAAACAACCATAACTTTCTTCAAATCCAAAAAGATATTGGTATGAATTTTGTTGTTCAAAGAATTTAATCTGTTCTCCAATATATTTGAATCCAGTTAAGGTTTCAATACAAGCTAAACCATATTCCTTGGCTACGGCTAATGCCATATTACTCGACACAATCGTTGTTACTAGTGCACCGTTATTAGGCATCTTATTAAGCTCTTTTCGTTGCGATAAGATATACTCACAGATTAACATTCCAGACATATTACCAGTGAACGATACATACTCTCCAGTTTGTGTATTCTTAGCATAGATACCAAGACGATCAGCGTCTGGATCTGTTGCTAGAATAATGTCCGCATCTACCTTCTTTGCTAATTCAATTGCCATAGCAAACGCTTTCGGATCTTCTGGGTTCGGATAACTAATGGTTGGGAATCTTCCATCTGGTTGTTCTTGTTCTGGTACAACATATACCTGTTCAAACCCAATTTCTTTCAAGATTCTAGTAACCGGAACGAGTCCTGTTCCATGTAATGGTGTATATACAACTTTAATTTGCTTTGCATATTCACGAAGTTGCTCTGGATTTAGTACTAACTCCTTCATCTTGGCGATATATTCGTCATCGATATCGCTTCCGATTACTTCATATAGTCCCTTTTCCTCTGCTTCTGTCTTTGCCATTGTTTTAACAACTGCATAATCAGTGATTGCATTCACTTCTGCAATTATCTCAGCATCAAGAGGAGCTGTTATCTGTGCACCATCTTCCCAATATACCTTATATCCATTGTAATTAGATGGGTTATGGCTAGCTGTAATAACTACACCTGCGATACAACCTAGTCTACGTACAGCAAAAGAAAGTTCTGGCGTTGGACGTAAAGATGGGAATACATACGCTTTAATACCATTAGCCGCAAAACACAATGCCGTTTCTTCAGCGAACTCTCTTGACATTAAACGAGAGTCATATGCAATTGCAACACCTTTTTCTTCTCCAGCTTTCTTGCATACATAATTTGCTAAACCTTGTGTTGCTTTCCTAACTGTATAGATATTCATACGATTTGTTCCATTACCAAGAACTCCTCGTAATCCACCTGTTCCAAAAGCTAAATCACGATAGAAACGATCCTGAATCTCTTGCTCATTTCCCTTTAATTCAAGTAACTCTTCTCTTGTTTCGGTATCAAAATACGCATTTTCACACCACTCTTTGTATTTCTCTAAATAACTCATATAGACCTCCTAAAGTCATCAACCATTCCATATCTCATCACCAAACGACTGAATAAATTCACTTAATTCATCTGCCATCTCTTCAGCTTCCAAGATACGTATATGTCCTGGTGTACCTTGGCCGTTTTTCTTATATAAAAAATGTACAATTTTCTCATCGCCGAGCCCTTCACATACCTCATCAATTGCTCTATCCCAGTTAGAATGATGATTCAATATAGTTGTTGACAGTATAATTAACGCATTTGGATATGTTTTACGAATATTCTTAATCCATTCTGCGTATCGAATTCTCCACTGACTCGCCTTTTCTCCTTGATAATTCTCTTTCATATAATCAACTGGATTGTTATCATTCTGACCAATTGCAACAACTACTACATGCGGCACATATTTAGTAAAGTCCCAAGGAGTCTTTGGACCTAATTCTGAATAATAGCGCAATTTATCCCATGTATGTTCCATTCCATAGTAATGTGGTGCACCAAACCAACCAGTCCCATCTAAAAGTGATATTCCACCTTGTGCAATATCATGAATCTGAGCTTCTAATTTTCTTGCTGTCATCCACGCATAGGAATACCACGAATTAGAATATTCGCCATTATGCTTTGGATCCGGTTTTCCGATATAATCTATTGCCTCAGATAACTCTCCTGCTGAAACCGAGTCACCATATACTTCTATACGTCTAGTTGGAAATGAAGGAGCCGAGTTAACGACAGCTCCTTCATCTATAATAAACCCAAAAAGCGTGAAGTAATGACAAGCATCCATACGTTTAAAAAGGATTATCTCATGTTCTTTGTCCTCTAAATTATCTTTTAGTAGTAAACATTCCTTATCTTGCCCTTGGGACAACTTAACTTTCCCTTGTTTGCCATCAATTATATATCCAATATAGTTATCATAATAACAATGCATGTTACTTATTATGACGCGTATTGTGGTACCTGTAAACGTAAACGTAACAAAACTACAGGCATATACAAACACTGGTTCTAATTCATTTGTTAAGTCAATACGTCCACAATATTGCATTTCTTTTGCATTTGGTAATATTACTTCTCCTGGCATTTCCATGATAATCACAAACCTTTACTAGAACACTTGTAATACATAGCACTCTTTTATTTTTCATCTTTTAAATATTCAAGATTTTTTCTAATTAATTCGCATCTTTGTTGTACACAATCAGGTGAACGTAATGGATCTTCTGGTGTATTGAACACATAGTCAACTAGTTTATCAATAGTTGTTGTTGCTACATGCATTCTTGTATCAGAAGAAGCATAATAGATATATACGTCACCGTTATCTCTTGCAATTGCTCCGTTCGTAAACACAACATTAGATACATCTCCAACTCTTTCTGATGCTAATGGTGCAATTAAGAATCCAGATGGTTCAGCGATAACTTTCCATGGCTCTTTAAGATCTGTTGCAAATGCATAGATAACATAGCGAAGACCAGCAGCCGTATTACGTACACCATGAGCAATATGGATATATCCTTTATCTGTCTTAATTGGAACAGCACCTGCACCATTCTTAACTTCCGTAATTGTATGATATTTTCTGCAACTTGTAATAATTTCTTCATCAATGACTGCATGTTCAATATCATCGCATAACCCAAAACCAATACCACCGCCTGAACCAGTGTCAATAAAATCATCCATTGGTCTAGTGTAGAATGCATATTTACCATTCACGAACTCTGGATGTAATACAACGTTTCTTTGTTGTGGGGAACGTAGAGTCTTTAAATTATCAAGACGCTCCCAGGTCTTTAAATCCTTTGTTCTTACAATACCAGCTGCCGCAACTGCTGCAGATAAATCATTAGCACTTGTATCTTTGCTTTCTGAACAGAACGTACCATAGATATATCCATCTTCATGTTTTGTTAATCTCATATCATAAACATTAGTTTCTTCTTTACAAGTGTCTGGTAATTCAACGGGATAATCCCAGAATTCGAAACCATCAACCCCATTGTCACTCTCTGCAACACCAAAGAAAGACTTACGATCATTTCCTTCAATTCTTGCAACCAGATAGAATTTTCCATTCAATTCAATTGCTCCCGAGTTCATAACAGCATTCACACCTATACGTTCCATAAAGTATGGATTTGTTTCTACATTCAAATCATATTTCCATGTTAGTGGAATATGGTCTCTCGTTAATACAGGATTTTCATAACGATCATAGATTCCGTTGTAGAAATCTGCCACCTTATTCTTCTTGTTAATTAATGCATTGTACTTTTCTAATTCTGTATAATAATTTTTATGCAACATCTATATTCCTCCTAATGATTTCAAAACACATTCTTCCGTTGTGATATGGGCATTTCCATGGCTCAACAATTGGTTTGCTTGTATCTGGTAGATGATTATCATCTAATTGCCAGTACCATTCTGACCCTTCTCTTTGGTCTTCTAGTTTTGTTTTAATATATTCTAAGATATCTTTGGCAGCTTCCTTGTAGCGTTCGTCGTTTGACTTTTCATAGGCATTGAAGAAACCAACCACTGCTTCTGCTTGAACCCACCAAACTCTCATACGATTAACATTTCCTTTTTCACATTCATTCAATAGAGAATGGTCAACATAAGCCACCTTATAAATCTCGTCTTCCAAAATACTTGTAATACGGTGCATTCTCTTTGTTAACTCTGCATCATTAAGTACTTCGCAACCTCTATCAATCAACCATGCTGTTTCTATGTCATGACCATAGGAATGTAAATCGAGAATACTATTCATATTCTTGTCAAAGAATACTTCTTGTCTGCGTAATTCTTCATTGAATACTTGCTTCTCGAATACGTCCATTATGAAATATAATTTTTTAGCAACTTGCTCATCCTTCGTTACTCGATACAACTCTGTGTAAGCTTCAAACACATGCAACAAAGTATTCATTGTTTTCTCAGCAATTACACCATTTTCTGATAACTTATCATTATCTTCTGGTTTAAAATCATATGTAAATGCCTCTAAATATCCTACTTCATCCGTGCAGTTTGATTCTATGATTCTATACAAGTCATAAGCAATTTTTAGTGCCTCTTCCTCTTTGGTTGCATCATAATAGGAAGCTAACGCATAGATTGCAAACGCTTGATTATAGGTATGTTTTGTACTATCAAATACGGTACCATCATAATTTAATGACCAGTATACGCCTCCATATTCTTTATCAATACAATACTTCTTTAAAAATTCATACGCATGCTTTGCATAAGGTAACAACTCCGTATCCTTAAGTGTCAAATATGCATTTGAGAAGAACCATAAGATTCTACTATTTAATATACAGCCTTTAACAGCCTTTTTATCTAAATTCAACTCAAAATCTAACCAGCCATAAAAACCACCATATGTATCATCTTTTAGATTTTCCCAAAATGGAAGGATTTTATCATTCAGCATTCGATTGGCTTCTTCTACGAACATTCCTACTCCTCCTCGCCTTTATTTCATCGTAAGTATTAGCTTTTGTAAACCCAGCTACCGTTCTACTTAATCGCTAATCCGCTAATAAATTATCCTTTTTAGCTTAATTTAATTTTATACTTTGCTTAATTTTTAATCACTCTACTATCTTGACTATTTTTATACTATCTTGGCTTTTTACTGTTCTTAAAAAGGTTTGTTAATAAATTTTCCCTCATTTACGTATCTTGCATTCTTATCAAGTATTAGGTATACTAAATTTAAGTTAAATAATCGAAATTTTATTATCACAAGAGGAGGATATCTATGTCAACATTTGCAAAGCGTTGGAATCGATCTGTTTTATCTCTTCATTCTTCCTATACAGATGCTTTTTACCAGCCTAATTTAAACACAAGAATTTCATCAAGAAAAATCTCCTCTCAAAACATTTCTTTAGAGGATTTCTTGAAAGAATCCTACATCCCTTCTCCATCCACCCATGCTATAGAATCCCTTTACTATCTTGAGATATTAGCTAAGACAACACGCAACTTTCCATTTACTATAGAGATGAAAGATTTGGACTCTTTCCTTTTACTATACACCAAAAAGGGCCGGTATCGCTTAACTTATGATAACAAGCAATATGTAATAGGAGATAACTCTTTTATATTTCTTGATTGTTCAAATTATCTCAAACTAGATTTATTAGAACAAAATTGGGACTTTGAAATCCTGTTTCTCAATGGTCAGCAAATTAACTATTACTATCAATTGTTCCTAGAGAATGGTATTCCTTATTGCAATTGCATTCCTAGTGATGATAGTATAACAACCTTACACAAACTATTTTCTTACGAAGAAAACAATTCAATCACAGTGGAATTAATACGTTCGTCATTATTAACGTCATTACTAACTAATATCATCCTTACCAAACATGTAGATTGTAATCAAAGTAGTTATGTACCTAATCATATCAAACAGATGATGACAATTCTCCAAACTCGTTATACAGAAAAACATACTCTTGACTCTTTGTCTGAGGAGTTAAATTATAACAAATACAAGTTAGCAAAGGATTTCAAACGCTATGTTCATAAATCTCCTATTGACTACCTAATTGATCGTAGGATGGAGGTTGCTAAACAACTCCTTCTTACAACAAACAAAACCGTTAATGAAATAGCGGAATCAATCGGTATAGCTAACACACCTCATTTTATCCACTTATTCAAAAACCACACGACCTTAACTCCACTACAATATCGAGAAAAAAAATCACACTATGAAGATTTAATATAATTTCTTCATAGTGTGATTTATTCTTTTTATAGTCTTATTCTTTTAAAAGTTTTATTTTATTTATAGCTTTATTTTTTATAGTTTTATTCTTTTTATAGTTTTATTCTTTTTACAGTTTTATTCTTTTTACAGTTTTATTCTTTTTACAGTTTTATTCTTTTATAGATTTTTTCCTTTATTCATAATAACATCACGATACCAATATCCTGAATCTTTAATTATTCTTTTCTGCGTTTCATAATCAACATATACAAGTCCAAAACGTTCTGTATAACCACAATTCCATTCAAAATTATCCATCAGTGACCATTCAAAATAACCTCTGATGTCAACGCCCTCATCTTTTGCTTTTCCTACTTGTAATAAATAACGATTCAAGAAATCGATGCGGTTTGGATCATGTACTTTACCATCTAGGGATATCGTATCATGACAAGACATTCCGTTCTCCGTTATGAATATTGGATGCTGATAGCGCTCATACAAAAACTTAGTGCCCCAATATAAACACTCTGGTGTAACCGGCCAATTTGTTGCTGTTTTAGCAAACCCTACCTCACGATTTACATACTCAGGTAAACCGTCTGCTCCCATCTTAACTTGAAATCCATTGTACATATTTTGACCATAGAAATCAAGTGGCTGTGCAATTAGCTTCATATCCTCCTTTGTTATGTTCGGCAAATACTTACTATACTTACGGAGACCTTCTTCTGGATATTCTCCTAGTATAACAGGATCACTCCACCAACTAACATTCCAAGTCCAACCTTCCTCTATATCCGGGCATCGGAAGAAACTTTTTCTTGCTGCCTCTACATCTTCTGGTTTCTCACTCGCAGGATAACTAACTCCAGCTGTCGGCGCATAGCCTACTTCTATCGGTTGTTTTGCATGCTCTCGCAACATTCTAGTAGCTTGTCCATGTGCTAGTAAAACATTATGTGCCATCTCAAATGTATCTCGGATTGGCGCCTTTAGACCCGGTGCATGGACTCCGTTAAGATATCCTAATCCAATAAAGCACTGTGGTTCATTCAAGGTAAAATATTTGGTAACACGATCCGAGAAATAGGTTGCAACTATTTTGGCATATTCACCAAACCATTGCACGATCTCCCTGTTTAGCCAGCCACCTTTGCGGTATAAGGCGTATGGTAATTCCCAATGATACAAGGTAATGTACGGTTCAATTCCATTCTCTAATAAACAATCAATCAAATTATTATAAAATTGAATTCCTTTTTCATTAATCTTCCCAATTCCGTCTGGCAGAATTCTTGCCCAATTAATTGAAAAACGATAGGCACGTATGCCCAATTGCTTCATGATAGCGATATCTTCTTTATAACGATTATAATGATCACAAGCAATATCGCCAGTGTGACCTTCCATAATCTTACCAGGTTCACGTACATAGATGTCCCATATATCATCACCCTTACCATCATCTTTAGTTCTTCCTTCTATTTGATAGGAAGAGGTAGCAACTCCCCATACAAAATCTTCTCCAAACGACATAATCATTCCTCCTATTTATGATTGATAATCATCTTATCCTAAATGAATTTCTTATATACGGCTAACGAAACTAATTACCAGTTAGCTTTAGTTAAATGTGATGTAGAACATAGAAAGAGGGTTTTTGACACCCGAATCAGTAATTAATATTAAATTACAATTATAGTATTGAGGTACTTCTATGTCAACCCAATAAAATAGAGGTTAGAAGCGGCTATTTTTACATATTACTTTCAAATATTCTAGATTATATATACGTTCACAAGCAACTAAAAAAGACAATCTTCAAGGTTTTTATGTGGATACACGAATCTTATATATCCGTGTATCACACACAAACCAATTGAAGACTGTCTTCTTAATATTGCTTAAAAGTCACGTATGATTTATTTACCGTAGTAAACTTTTAAATACATTTCTTTCATTTCTGACATTAATGGATATCTTGGGTTAGCACCTGTACATTGATCATCAAATGCTTGCTCAACCATCTTATCTAATGTTTCTAAGAAGTATTTTTCATCTACGCCGTATTCAGCGATAGTTTTCTTAATACCAACTTTAGCTTTTAATTCTTCAATAGCTTTAAGTAAGTTATCGAATTTTTCTTGATCGTTCTTACCTTGAATTCCAAGGAAGTTAGCAACTTCAATATATCTTTCCATACAATGTGGATATTGATATTGAGAGAATGTTCCCATCTTAGTTGGAACGCTTACAGCATTGAATTTCATTACTTCAGTGATTAACAATGCGTTAGCAACACCATGTGGTAAGTGGTGGAATGCACCTAATTTATGAGCCATAGAGTGACAAATTCCAAGGAAAGCATTAGCGAATGCCATACCAGCCATTGTTGAAGCATCAGCCATTTTTTCTCTTGCTGTTTCATCTGCTGCACCGTTTTCATATGCACTTGGTAAGTAAGCGAAGATATTCTTCATAGATTTAAGTGCAAGACCATCTGTATAATCAGTAGCCAAGATTGATGCATAAGCTTCTAATGCATGAGTAAGAGCATCGATACCTGAAGCACTAGTTAATCCTTTTGGTTGGTTCATCATCATGTCAGCGTCAATAATTGCCATGTTTGGAAGTAATTCGTAATCTGCTAATGGATATTTGTGACCAGTCTTTTCATCAGTGATAACTGCGAAAGGTGTAACTTCTGAACCAGTACCTGAAGATGTAGGAACAGCGATGAAGTATGCTTTTTCACCCATCTTAGGGAATGTGTAAACACGTTTTCTAATATCCATGAAACGCATTGCCATATCCATGAAATCTGCTTCTGGATGTTCGTACATAACCCACATAATCTTACCAGCATCCATTGCTGAACCACCACCGATAGCGATGATACAATCTGGTTCGAAAGCTCTCATAGCTTTAGCGCCTTCTTTTGCACATTCTAATGTTGGGTCTGGTGCTACTTCATAGAATGTAGTATGTTGGATACCCATTTCATCTAATTTATCTGTTACGCATTTAGTGTAACCATTCTTGTATAAGAATGAGTCAGTTACGATAAATACTTTTTTCTTGCCCATTACGTTCTTAAGTTCATCAAGCGCTACAGGAAGACAACCTTTCTTAAAGTAAACTTTTTCAGGTGCTCTAAACCAAAGCATATTTTCTCTCCTCTCTGCTACTGTCTTGATGTTGATTAAGTGTTTAACTCCTACGTTTTCTGATACAGAGTTTCCACCCCATGATCCACAACCAAGAGTTAATGATGGAGCTAATTTGAAGTTGTATAAATCACCGATACCACCATGTGAAGATGGAGTATTAACAAGAATTCTACAAGTCTTCATTGCTGCTGCGAATTGATTAATCTTTTCTTTACCAGTTCCAACATTTACATAAAGTGAAGATGTATGACCATAACCACCATCAGCTACAAGTACTTCTGCTTTAGCAACTGCTTCATCAAATGATTTTGCTTTGTACATAGCTAAAACTGGAGATAATTTTTCGTGAGCCATTTCTTCTTCGATTGCTACCGATTCAACTTCTGAGATAAGAATCTTAGTTGCTTCTGGAACATCAAATCCAGCTAATTTAGCGATAGTAATCGGTTTTTGACCAACGATTTTAGCGTTAAGAGCTCCATTGATAAGGATTGTTTTTCTAAGTTTTTCTGTTTCTTCAGGTGTTGTGAAGTAACATCCTCTATCTGCGAATTCTTTCTTAACTGCTGCATAGATTTTATCGTTAACGATAACAGATTGTTCTGATGCACAGATCATACCATTATCGAAAGTTTTTGAATGAATAATTGAGTTAACTGCTAATTTAACATCACAAGTTTCGTCCATAATTACTGGAGTGTTACCTGCACCAACACCAAGAGCTGGTTTACCTGATGAGTAAGCAGCCTTAACCATACCAGGACCGCCTGTAGCTAAGATGATATCTGCACTCTTCATAACTTCGTTTGTTAACTCTAATGATGGAACATCAATCCAACCAATGATTCCAGCTGGTGCACCTGCTTCTACTGCTGCATCAAGAACAACTTTTGCTGCTGCGATAGTAGAATTCTTAGCACGTGGATGTGGGCTGATGATGATAGCATTTCTAGTTTTTAAAGCGATTAATGTTTTGAAAATCGCTGTTGAAGTTGGGTTTGTTGTTGGGATAACTGCTGCAATTAAACCAATTGGTTCAGCAATTTTCTTGATTCCAAAACTAGTATCTTCTTCAATAACACCACATGTTTTAGTGTCTTTGTATGCATTATAAATATATTCTGCTGCGTAGTGGTTTTTGATAACTTTATCTTCAACAATACCCATACCAGTTTCTTCAACTGCCATTTTAGCTAGCGGGATTCTTTGTTTGTTAGCAGCTGTTGCAGCAGCTAAGAAAATCTTATCTACCTGTTCTTGAGTATAAGTTGCGAAAATTTTCTGTGCTTCTCTGATTTCGTTCATTTTTGCAACTAATGCATCAACGCTGTCAACTAATCCAGTTGCTTGTACTGTAGTTTGTTCTTCTTTTTTTGCCATTACGATTATCCTCCTAATTTTGAAATCATCCTGTTATCAGTAGGGGGGTGCTTCCTCCGATACAGCTTCATAGATATAAACTTATTAATTACTAAAAATAAAATACGTTACTAAAATTATAACCTCTTTTTATTTCTTTCATTTATAACAATGTTATGCGTTAAAATATTAACAAGTTTTTATGTGTTGCTATTTTGTTTATCTTTTAACAATGTTTATTTTATATTATTGTTAATTGTTTGTCAATGTACACATTAATCAAAAATTCGATAATTTTTTTAATTTTTTAGTCATTTTAACAAATTGCCATTATTTGTTTGCCTCCATTTCCACTCTCTGTTAATTTAGTTGTATGAATCCATTCGGCTTTAGTAAAATTGTACAAAAAAGAGCAAGAATACTCGAATAGTCTTCTTGCTCTTATTTTCATTATTCATAATTAAACGGGTTACTTCCATCGTTGTAACGAATCCTGAATGATATAGTATCTATATTGGTTCTATAATCCCCCCCAACTGCCTTCAAAAACGGTTTCAGTTGGTCCGCGCATGGAAATTATATCATTGGATTCATTCCAATCAACTGTTAGAATTCCTCCATCTAGTACGACGTCTACTCTCCGGTCCGTATAGTCGTTCATTATACTAGCCACCACACTTGCGCATGCCCCAGTACCGCAAGCCAAAGTAATACCAGTTCCGCGCTCCCAAACTCTCATACGTATAATGTTATTCGTGATAACTTCAACAAATTCAACATTTGATTTCTTAGGAAACATAGGATGTTTCTCTATCTTCGGACCAATATCTTCAAGCTTAACTTCTCTAATATCCTCTACAAATAGTACTGTATGTGGGTTTCCCATAGAGACACATGTTATATGATATATTTCCCCGTCAATTTCTATTTTTTCGTTCTTTATTATCTCTTTATCAGATATAGCAGGAATCTTAGTCGATAATAGCTCTGGTTTTCCCATATCAACTGTTACCATTTTAACAATTTTATCTTCCACTTCCAAGAAAAGTCGTTTCACTCCTGATAACGTCTCTATTAGAAGTTCTGTTTTTTCAGTTAGTTTGTTATCATATACGAATTTTGCTACACACCGAATCCCGTTTCCACACATCTCAGCCCTTGATCCATCGGCATTATACATATCCATCATAAAGTCAGCAACATCAGATTGTCTAATTAATATCAAACCATCCGCACCGATACCATAGTGTTGTCTACTCATCTGTACTGCTAACTGTTCAGGATTATCAACGGTCTCAGTTATGGCATTAATATATATGTAGTCGTTTCCAAGTCCGTGCATCTTAGTAAACTTCATGTATCTACAACCTTTAGCTTCGATTATTCTATGTTTATGCTAAGATGTATATGATGATACTTGTTTTTAATGTAATTATTCAGAATTATTGACAAGATGGCTTTTTTGGTCTATTAATAGATCGGCACCAATTTAATTCTATAAATTGGTGCCGTTTATCTATCGTAAAATTTCTTTATACACTCTCAAAACATTCTTATAACAGATCGCCTCTATCTCTGTCGAAGTAAAACCGGCCTTCTCAAGTCCATCTACTAACATCTGCATATATGATGCATCTTTGATCTCTAAATCCCCTTCTATACCATCAAAATCCGTACCTAGACCAATACACTGGATTCCACCTATATTCTTTATATGTTTGATATGCTCAACCATCTTCTCTATGCTAGCATAAGGCTTTCTTACTTCTGTACTTAGTACTTCGTCAAGAAAATAAGGGTAAAAATTAATTCCTGTCACCCCACCCCTTTCAGATAATCTACGAATCATATCGTCTGTTAAGTTTCTACAATGATTGCAGCAGTGCAGTGCATTAGAATGACTTGCAACAAACGGTTTCTTGATATATCGCAATACATCATAAAAACCGGCATCTGATAAGTGTGACACATCGATGATTATTCCTAGTCTCTCCATCTCTTCTACAAAAGAAATTCCAAACTCCGTCAAACCTTCAACGGTATTTCTCGACTTCATGTCAGATGATTTTCCTTCTTCATAATGAAAGTTCGGATAGCCAATACCATTCTCGTAATTCCATGTTAGTGTAATCATCCGAACACCTAGACGATAGAACGTACGCAAGAATTCTAATTTTCCCTCTGCTTCTGCTCCTTCTTCTAGAGTTAATAACGCAGATATCTTACCTTCCCTTTCATTCTTAAGAATGTCCTCATAGGTACGCACTACACCTATATAATCCTTATTTGCTTCCATCTCCTGATAAAAGTAGTCTATGTACTTAATACTATCTTCAAACATATTCTCATGTTTCTTAAGTGATTGAAAGATTGCAAAGTTTTGAAGCATATAGTTCCCTTTCCTTAGCTTCTCAAGATCAATGTGCATGGAATTACTACGTAACGTATCCGTGCTGCCATCTTTTACTCTATGATCATATAATCCTGTAATTGTATCACAGTGCATATCTATTAACTTAGTCATATAATGAATGCTCCTTTATTTCAATTGTTATTCTCTAATCCACTCTTCGTATATCGGTTATTGCCATTCCACAGAATCCACTCTTCATATCCACTATCATATACACCTTGTATCTGTTCCTTAATTTCTTTAGCATCATATTTCTGATGCTTTTCTACCCAGGTAGCGGTAAAGTCTTGCAACCAAGGACGTACAATCGCTTGATGTTCTTCCTCTTCATTCACCTTAAGTACCACTTTTGATTCTTCTAACACCTTCTTAATCAGATAGTATGGTTCTAAGTCAGGATAATCAATTCCGTAGCTTCCATTGGCATAATGGGATGGATAAATCATTGGACAAATATAGTCAAGGTATTTTGACATCTCCACATAACTCTGCCCAACGATTTTAGCGTCAATCTCACTGTTAATAATCGTTCCGTATACATCAGCTGATACATATATCCCTAACGGACTCAACTCTTCATAGGCGTATTTAGTAAAGTCTGTAATTGCTTCGATCTTTGTCTTGTCTTTCGCTTCCTCGCCAAAATCAACTTGTTTCATCCCGCTATCAGTTGAGAAACGGATATAATCAAATTGGACTTCATCAAATCCTATATTGGCAGCGTCTTTTGCCACACTAACAAGGTATTCCCAGACTTCCTTCTTATAAGGGTTAACCCAGGCCAAACCAGCTTTATCACGGAATATGGTACCATTGGCATTCTTAAGGCTCAATTCTGGTTTATTCTGTGCTAAAATAGGATCTTTAAAGGCAACCACCCTTGCGATTAGGTATACCCCTTTTTCCTTTAATTTCGTGACTAACTCTTGAATATTAGTTATGTAATTAACCGTAGCATTGATTTCCTTTGCTACTTCATTGTCCATCTTGTAAGTAATCTCGCCTGAATCATTTTTGATGTCAATTACCATTGTGTTTAACTCTGTTGACTCTACTAGCTCAATTAAATTAGCCATGTTGTTCGTTGAACCAGCCATCGGTCCAGATACATAGATACCCTTAACCTTACACGGTGGTGTGCTCTTGGTATGAATCACTTCGTCTATCGGATTACTTTCTGCTACGATTTGTTCCAATTCTGTATTCCCAGTATCTTCACCGTCTGCTGACTGACTTCCTTGTAGCTCTTGATTGTTATCAGCAACACTCGTTTCCCCGTCTTGCTGATGTTTGGTTTCTTCTTGTTGATTGGATTTTTGATTCGTTTGATTTGGTTCCATATCCTTACTTATCGGTTGCTCCGAACTATCAACCTTAGTACTGCTTTCTCCGCTATCCCCTTCAACAACTGCATCCTGAACGGAATTTACATATGTATCTACTTTTGTCTTGCTCTCTTGATAGGTATCATAGAGATAAACTGCACTTGCTGTCAAACATACTGTACTTATTATTAGTAACCCGCCTGCTAATAACTGCTTTGCACTTGATTTTTTTTCATTATTCTCTTTACTCATAATCCACCCTCTGCTCTGCTAATATATTCTATTCATATGTCTGCATAATTAGTATAACATATATTTCGACAGTTTAATATGCTATGAGCATACTTGTTGTATTCGAACACTATCGCATTTGGCATAGCTGTATAACTGTTTGTTATTTGTATATTTTACTATATTATGGTATATTGGAATAGTCAAAACATTATACTAAAAAGCGGAAATGCAATTAATTAGTACATATAAGGAGAATAAGATGAAAAATTCAACTAGTAATAGCGCCAAATTGTTATCCCTAGCAATTATAATACTCGGTTTCTTCAGTAGCATTGCATTGTCTATAAAATTTGGTAACTCATACGAGTTAACTACCACAGGACTTGGAACTACTCGTAACTTGGAAAAAACCGCACTCATCTTGCTAATAGGAATTGTTGTTACATTGATTATTGGTACAATACTTTATTGTTTAGGTGAAATAATTCAAAAACTTCAAAACATAGAATATTTATCTCAACTAGCAAGTTACAACAAACGTGAAGAGACAACAAACTTCAATCAGTTCATAGAATCACTTACCGATGAAGATAAAGCACAAATAATGCAGCAGTATAAAAAATAATAATGTCCACGCTTATAAGAAGCGTGGACATTATGTGTTACAGCTTATCTACCGCAACATTGTTTATATTTTTTACCTGAACCACATGGACATGGATCGTTTCTTCCAACTTTCTTTTCTTTTACAACTGTACCAGATTTCTTTGATTGAAGAAATAATTCTTTTCTTCTTTCTACAGTTAATAGATTGTCCCATACTGGTAGTTCATATAACCAGTCAGCTTTACAACCAACCATGTTATAGTATAATTTTTCTTTATCGAATCCAAGATTAACTTCTGTATTCTCGTCCATTGTTTCGATTGGATTAGGAGTCTTTAAACTTTCGTCGATTCCATCTAAGAAACCAGTCATCGTTTCGATATCTGTATCATATTTTTCTGCTAATTCTTTCACGGTTCCAGTTACAACAGTATCAGGATCTGCTAATAATTGTTCGTAGATTCCTTTTTCAATATTGAAGTAATTAGCCCAGAAAAGCTGACCCATCTTTTGGTTTGTATCTTGAGAGTATGCATGCTCTCTCCATTGTTCTAATAAACTCATGTTAACCCTTCCTTTTGCCTTGGTGTTCATTGCTCGTTACAGTATATCATATTTCACCAGACAATTTCAACCGAAATTTTGCAATTGGTCCTTTGTATATTCTTTTTATCGATTTAATTCGCTAACTTCCTTTAATCCAGAATGCTCTTCCATAATTCTTGTAACTTCATTGATATTAGTCGATAATACATCTCCTGGTATTGTGTTCTTAAGGGAACTTACTACATTCCCGAACTGAAGAGCCTTTTGACAGCTATCGTATTGAAGTAAACCATATAATACACCTGAAACATATGCATCACCACTACCAATACGATCTACAACTTCAATATTCTCATATGGTTTTTCTTGGTAATAACAATCTTCTTTCGCATTATAGATAATGGAATTAAAGTGATGCTTCTTAGGACTTACGATAGTTCTTTCTGTTGTAGCAACAATCTTCACTCCATATTCAGTTGTATATGATTTCATGATATCTTTCAGTTCACCTTTCTTAGCAAACATTCTTCTTGAAGTTTCTTCCGAAACAAAAAGAATATCCACATAAGGGAGGATTGTCTTAATTGTTTCTCTAGCTTCTTCTTCGCTCCAAAGGTTCGCTCTATAATTTACATCAAACGATATCAAAGTACCTTTTTCTTTGAATTTCTTAATCACCTCTACAGCTGTCTCACGTAATTTACTTGATAACGCAAGTGTAATCCCACTTGTGTGGAATAATTTTGCCGAGCTATATACTTCTTCCGGGATTTCCTTCACCGTTAGTGTTGTTATTGTAGAATGTCCCCTGTCATAAACAACAGATGTCTTTCTAGGATACGCTCCATTCTCATAATAATAGATACCAAGTCTTGAATCTCTCGCCTGATCGTATAATAAATAGTCATCGCTCACACCACAGAAGCGAATATGATTACGCACAAATACACCTAAATCATTTTGCGGTACTTTGGACATAATCCCAGTACGAAGACCAAGTGCCGATATACCAGATACCACATTAAGTTCTGCTCCACCTGCACATTTTTGAAACGTATCGCCTCTAACAATTCTTTCATTGTTTGGCGTCGATAAGCGTAATAAAATCTCCCCAAGTGCTAATGCCGCATACTGTTTTTTCTCCATGCTTTCACCCACACATGTCATTACAATCTAAGATACTAGCTCAGATCCTACATGATCCCTTTCTTTAGAAATGGCGCCATTCTATAAATTAAATCCGAAATACTTAACAGCGTTGTAATATGAAATATTCTCAATCATTTTACCAAGAACTTTTTCATCATTCGGGTATTCCCCGTTTTCAACCCAGTTACCTACTAATTCACAAAGAATTCTTCTAAAGTATTCGTGTCTTGTATAAGACAAGTAACTTCTTGAATCGGTAAGCATACCGATGAAATTGCCTAATAACCCTAAGTTTGCCAAAGAAACCATTTGCTCTGTCATACCTGTTTTATGATCATTGAACCACCACGCACTACCTTGTTGGATCTTACCTGCAACGCCAGCGTCTTGGAAACATCCTATGATAGTTCCGATTGCCGCATTATCATTGGGATTAAGGCTGTAAATGATTGTTCTTGGCATTTGATCTGTAGCATTTAATGCGTTAAGGAAATCGGCCATTTGTGATGAAGGTGCATAATTATCAATACAATCATATCCTGTATCTGGACCCAATTGGTTGAAACGAAACGTGTTGTTATCACGTTTACAACCATAGTGCAATTGCATAGCCCAATCTAATTTGTGATATTCTTTACCTACGAACACCATGAAAGCTGTTTTGAATTTAAGTTCTTCATCTCTTGTAATCTCTCCACCTTGCATTCTCTTTACAAAGATTGCGTCGATTTCTTCATCAGAAGCAGGAGTATACATAACATATTCTAATGCATGGTCAGATACACAACAGCCGTTCGCCGCAAAATAAGCAAGACGCTTTTGTAATGCTTCTTTCAGCGTAGCAAATGTTGAAACCTTAACACCACTTACTTTGGATAATTTACTAAGGTAGCTAACATAATCAACTTTTTCGATATTCATTGCTTTATCTGGTCTCCATGCCGGAAGAACTTGAACATCAAAAGTATCATCAGCAGCAATTTGCTGATGCCATTCAAGTGAATCGATTGGATCATCGGTTGTACAGATTAATGTTACACCAGACTGTTTAATTATATTACGAACACTCATAGAATCTTCTTGTAGTTTAGCGTTACATAAATTCCATACTTCTTCTGCTGTTTCCGTATTCAATGCACCGGTATACCCGAAATACCTTTGTAATTCAAGATGACTCCAATGATATAATGGGTTTCCAATGGCTTTTTCTAACGTCTCAGCCCATTTTTGGAACTTCTCTCTATCAGAAGCATCACCAGTAATGTATCTTTCTTCCACACCATTTGAGCGCATCTGACGCCATTTGTAGTGATCCCCACCTAACCAAACTTGAGCAATGTTATCAAATTTACGATCGTTAGCAATCTCAGCTGGATTAATATGACAATGATAATCAAGAACTGGTACTGCTGCTGCATGTTCATGATATAGTTTTTTAGCTGTCTCTGTTGATAATAAGAAATCCTTATCCATAAATTGTTTCATATTACTTTCCTCCTATACTTAACGCTTCACGTTAAGGCAAAGCGGATATTATCCGCTCTGCTATATCTTTTACTTCAATAAATCTACTCAGCCTTATATTGATAACCTCATATCGCTCTGTATTAATACTATTATAGAATTACACCATCTCTGAACACAGAGATTTCTTTGTATCCTTTTTCTTCATTCTTTGTCTTCTTACCGGAAGCCACATCTAATAAATATCGAAAGAATTCATCCGTTACCGTCTCGAAGGATTTACCTTCTAAGATTTGTCCCGCATTAAAATCAATCCAATGGGGCTTCTTATTATATAAATTGCTGTTTGAAGAAATCTTAACTGTAGGAACTGGCGAACCGAATGGATTACCTCTGCCAGTTGTGAATAGTATCATTTGCGCACCACTTGCCACCAGATTTGTACAAGATACTTGGTCATTACCTGGTCCAATTAACAAGTTTAGACCACATTTTTCAACACGTTCACCATAATTAAGAACGCCAACCACAGGTGCGTGCCCCCCCTTTTGTGTACAACCAAGTGATTTTTCTTCTAAGGAGGAGATGCCACCTTTTTTGTTACCTGGAGATGGGTTTTCATATATTGTTTGGTTGTATTTCGTGAAATAGTTCTTAAAGTTATTAATCAAGTCCACTATCTCATCAAACGTTTCCTGATCAACAGCACGTTCCATTAATAGTGTTTCTGCACCAAACATCTCCGGTACTTCTGTTAAGATTGTACTACCACCGCTACCTACTACTCGGTCATTAACCCTTCCGCATAATGCGTTAGCTGTGATACCAGAGAATGCATCAGAACCACCACACTTAAAGCCCATAACAAGCTTATCAGCGGATACCGTTTCTCGTTTGAAGGTAGCTGCATACTCTACTAATTCTTTCATGATATCCATACTAGCTTCGTACTCATCTTCCACTTCTTGCGTTACTAAGAATTTAATACGATCTGTATTGTAGTCACCAAGGATTGGTTTGAATACATCCAAATTATTGTTCTCACAACCAAGACTTAATACTAATACAGCTCCTGCGTTCGGATTGTTGATAATACCTTTTAAGATGTGTTGTGTTCTCTCATGGTCTTGGGTTAACTGGCTACAACCCATGTTATGTGTGAACGCGCAGATATCATCCACTTTATCGCCATATAATTTTCTTGCTTGCTCTTCAAGAAGCTTAGCTGTCGTATTAACACAGCCTACTGTGGGAATAATCCAAACTTCATTACGGATACCAACTTTTCCATCTTCTCTAACATAACCTTCGAAGGTATATTCAGACTTTCCTTTGAATGGTTCAAATATATGCTCTGCTTCCTTGTATTCATAATTAAGTACTCCATCAAGATTTGTCTTTAAGTTATGAACGTGAATATGTTCGCCCTTCTTAATATCACATCTTGCATGACCAATTGCATGACCATACTTGATAATGTTTTCATCTTCTTTTATGTCATGCAAAGCAACTTTATGACCAAATGGTATATCATTCAAAACAGTTACTTCCCTATTGTTAACAGTTACTACCTCTAAAGCTTTGATTTCACATAATGCAACTGCTACGCTGTCGTTATCGGAGATCATAATTAATTTATTATCCATATAGGTTTACCCCTTTCTTTTCTATTATCTTCAGTGATTTATCTTCATAAGTAGCATTTCCCCTTCACATATTCTCTTTCACAGAGGATAAGACACTCGAAGCTCTTACAAACTCGCTACGATTTCTCTCATTTCTTTGTTATTCATGTCTTCTAAGTAGGCAGCTACCGAAACTTCTAAACCTGCTACTTCTGTTAAATCTTTTCCACTCCAGAAACTAGTGTTAGAAAGAACAGCTTTAGCGATTGCCGCCATGTTACTATTTGCCCATATGTTTTCGAAGAATTCTAGTATATCTGCATCGTCTTTTACCTGATACTGTGTACCGTCAGCTCTCTTGCCTATGTATTTTTCATCAACCTTCGTTACTTGATAGAATTTAATAAAAGCTGCTAATGAGAAAGTCAATAATTTAGGAACTTCTTTAAATTTATCAACATAAGCAAGTAAAGTTGGAAGGCATCTTGCATTGAATTTCGAGCATGAATTTAGTGAGATATCAAGTAAGTTGTGTTTGATGTATGGATTAGCAAAACGGTCACTAACCGCTTTAGCAAACTCTTCTAATTCTTCTCTAGGTAATTCTAAAGTAGGTATTACTTCATTGTATAATAATTTTTCTAAATAATTTTCAAACACATTATCTTTCATAAAATCAAAAACAATGTTATGTCCAGCAAGATATGCAGCTAATACAGTTGATGTGTGTCCACCATTTAAGATACGTACTTTTCTCATCTTATATGGCGTTACATCTTCCGTCCAAATTACATTAGCTTCTCCTTTGTGAATTGGAAGAATGTCCGCCCATTCTTTCTTTCCTTCTATAACCCAAAGATTAAATACTTCACTTGTTACAATTACATCATCGGAATAACCATTCTTTTCTTCAAAGTAGCTGATTTGATCTCTTGGATAACCAGTTACAATACGATCTACTAAAGTATTCGTGAATTTGTTAGCTTCCTCGATCCAGTCGATAAATTCTTTTTCTAACTTCCATTCATTAGCATACATTAGAACAATTTTCTTAAGCTCAGTTCCGTTATAATCGATTAGTTCAACAGGTAAGAATAAAAGACCTTTTGTCATATCACCATGAAAGGCTTTGTATCTTTCATATAAGAATTGTGTAACTTTAGCTGGGAATGAACTTGGAGGGGTATCTGTTATATTATCCCCTTCTTTATAAGCAATACCAGCTTCTGTAGTATTAGAGATAATTACTTCAAGGTCAGCACTTCTTGCAATTTCCATTAGTGCCTCGTAATCACGGTAAGCATTAATACATCTGGAAACACTTGTTATAGCTTTAATTCTCTCTACTGCTTCTCCATTTTCTATTCCCCTCATCGCTAAGGTATAGATACCATCTTGTGCATTAATCATATCGGACATCTTAGGGAATTCTCCAATTGGTTGGCAAAGTACAATACTTCCTTGGTAATCGCCTCTTTCATTCGCTCCATCAATCATCCAATCTGCAAATGCACGAAGGAAATTGCCTTCACCAAATTGTAATATCCTCTCTGGATAGTTGCCGTATTCTTTTTTAATCTTCTCATTAACTTTCATAATTTGCTTATCCTTTCCTTAAGTCGAACTTATCGTTCTCATATCTTTCGTTACTGATCTAAACTTAAAGCAATCTATAAATCCCTTCTAAATGCTCTCTAGCACAGACAGCATTTTCTGGTGTTGTGTTCTCTAATGTGGTATGAATGTATGGTTTCTTTTCTTTAATAAAACGAAGTATATTCTCATAATTCATCATGCCAGTTCCAGCCGCTACCGATTTCATCTTACCTTCCTCTAAGACAAAATCTTTAATATGAACTACCGCCACATCATCACCAAGTAACTCTATTGCTTCATTGATAATGCCTTCACGTTCCCTGTAGTTACCTTCATATAGTAAGTTAACTGGATCTAAAATGATTTGTAAGTTCGGTGAATTAATTGTATCAAGAACTTGTCTTGCACGCTTTGGATTGCATACGATATGCTTATATACTGGTTCAATTGCAAAGATGACCCCCATCTTCTGTGCATACTCCACAACCGGTTTTAGATTCGTGATAAATGTTTGAAGAGCCTCCTCTGTATGGCAGGCTGGTTCATATTCATATGCAGTATTCGGAGCACCGGTTTCCGTTCCTACTACTCCACAACCAAGATGTGTGGCAAACCTAATATTGGCAAGATACCGTTCTTTAATCTTCTCTAACTGTTCTTGATCCGGATTCGCTAGATTAAGGTAACATCCAAGAACTGCTATATCAATTCCCGCCTTAGCAAACATGTTCTTAAGATACATTGCATATCCCGGTGTTAGTGCACTATTGTCTATCGTGTTTTCACGTATTACCTTTGATAACGCAAGATGGCCACAAACAAAACCTTGCTTTCTAACTTCCACTAATCGTTCTTCCAAAGGTAATTGCTTTGCATCATGAAGTCTTAATCCTATCTGCATACTCTCCCTCTTTCCTCTTTTTCACTGGTTCCTACGTACCGTATTCACTACGTTCAATCCCAATCAAAACTAGACTCAAGAAATTACTGCGTAATTTCCCTCGTTAGATTATGACTCCTTCGGAGTAGGTATTTCACTACGTTCAATCCCTTAAAGTAGCTTCGCTACTTTACATAATCTATATTTAGCAAAGTCATTGCTTCTCCATCTTGACCAGCGATTACAACATTCTCAATACTCATCTTCTCAATGTTGTTTGCATAGATTCCTAATTTAGAGCAAGGTTCAATACCATTCATCATGGCAGGTACATCTTTCCTTGGATTCTTGGCATAAGTAACCGATATATTCTTCATCTCTATAAATTCAATCTTCTTCTCTGGTAATCCGTAGAAGTACGCTGCCGCAACATGACAATCCTTACAAGTAATATTACGAAATGCAAGATGTTTAATAAGTGGAGTTCTCTCATCCACTGGGTGATATTCTTTGGATTGTACATACTCTGTTCTTCCATCTGGATCACAGAAATAGAAGGCATTGACAACAAACGGAGTCATCACGTTATCCATATGAATATTCTCAAATACAATTTCATCAAGAATTGCATCCTTACCACGACCTCTTCTTGTTTTAATTCGAAGCCCTCGATCCGTATGACGGAAGATACAATCCTTAACAATCACATTATTCACACCACCAGCCATTTCACTACCGATTGTTACTGCTCCATGACCATTTTCCATTAAGCATTGACGGATTGTGATATTCTTAGAAGGTCTTTTATGTTTTCTACCCATGTAGATTTTTCCTGATTTAAGCGCGATACAGTCATCGCCTAATGTAAATCTAACACCTACGATATCTACATTCTGACAAGACTCTGGATCTAATCCGTCTGTATTCGGTGAGTTATGTGGGTTTTCTACAGCAACATCATAGAAGCCTATATTATCACTAAAGTACGGGTGTAATGTCCACGCTGGACTGTTCCTAAATAATAATCCTTGTAAGATTACATTCTTACAATGATTGATAAAGAATAATCTTGGTCGAAACGCTCCACGCATAACCTTTTCATTAAACCACCAATTATCTTTACTTGAATTTCCTTCAATAATTCCCTGTCCATAGATAATTACATTCTCAACATTCACTCCTGTAATAATACCTGAATACATAATCAAGGGATTACCTTCCCAAGTCCCTAGGTTATATTCCTCTTCTTCATCAAAACTCTCAATTAAACCAGGGAATGTAGGAAAATGATCACGGTCTGTATCAGCCGATAACATTGCATCCTTAGCAAATTCTATTCGTAAATCACTCTTTAAGAAGATACTAGTTACCTTATAGGTTCCTTTTGGAAAATAAACACGACTATCCCTTGGACAAGCCATAATTGCTGCTTGTATATAGGTCGTATCATCTTGAATACCGTCGCCTTTCGCACCAAACTTCGTTACATCAAGCGTTACAAATTCGTAATCTGTGTGAAATACATCTTCTGCTAGCACTACACTATCACATCTAATTTGCACTTGATAATCAGTATCTGGCCATAGGCCATAGATACTTGTAATAACTCTATTCGTACTACATCTATATTCACCATTCACAAAAATCTCATACGTTTTCTTTGTCTCGTAAACTTCATTATCGTTAATCTCCAAAACAACGTTTCTTGCAGTTTTCATAAGAATCTTAAGATTCATCCCCGTATTCACCGTCCTCTCCACTATACTTCTTTCTTGCTACTGTTCCGATACACCTTGTTTATGAAAACAGACTGCCAAATCTTATATATTCAGCAGCCTGTTTTCATACTATATTATTACCACCTTAGGCCGACTGGCAAAAGATAAACGGTTTCTTATCCTTTTACACCACCAGCTGTGATACCATCAACAAACGTACTTTGTGCACAGAAGAATACGATAAGTGAAGGTACAATGGAAATTAATGAAACGGCTAATACTCTGTTCCATTGGAATCCATTATCCGCATCCATGGATAATTTAACGAAGTATGCTGCTGGATAACGAGATGGTGTTTGTACATAAAGCAATGGTCCCATGAAATCATTCGATGACCACATAAATTGGAATAACGCACAAGATACGATTGCTGGTTTAAGCATTGGTACAATTACTTTGACTAATGTCTGCACTACGTTACAACCATCAATTTTTGCTGCTTCTTCCAATTCTACTGGTACATTACGTAAGAATTGAATTAACATGAATACGAAATATGTATCAATTGCAAAAAGTGTTGGTACAATAATAGGTAGGTATAAAGGTGAGTCTACCCAACCTAACTTGTTGAAAAGGATAAATTGTGGTACATTCAATACTACTTGAGGTAAGAAAAGTGTTCCCATCAAAACAGAAAATAAGAAATTTCTACCTTTGAATTTGAATCTACCAAAACCATACGCTGTAATAACAGATGAAATTATTGTAAAGATTACTTTAGGCAAAACATATGAATATGTATTAATTAATGATTTAATTAAGTTTATATCTCCACCAAAACCTTGGAACGCTTTTTTGTATCCTTCTAAAGTAGGTTCCTTTGCAATTAAACCAATGCCTGAAAAGATTTCATTATTACTTTTAAATGTTGCACTTATCATCCACAACAATGGATAAACCATGAAAACCCCAACAAAGATTAGTACTGTGTATTTTAAAATGGTAGATACTATTTTTTTTGTTTTTAATGTCATTATCTTCTACCTCCCATCCTCATCGCTATAGTATACCCAGTGTTTTTGACTCCAGAATGCGATTCCTGTAAGAACCATTACGATGATGAACATTACCCATGCCATAGCACTTGCAAGACCCATCTCATGTGACTGGAAGGCACTGTTATAAACTAATAACGACATTAATGTCGTAGAGTTTCTTGGACCACCATGCGTGATGATATAAGGTCCATTAAATTCTTGGAATGCTTGACATAATTGAGTTACTAAGTTATAGAAAATAACTGGTGTAATCATAGGTACCGTAATTTTGAAGAATTGTCTCCATTTGCCTGCACCGTCAATAGATGCAGCTTCATATAATTCAGCTGGAACATTCTTAAGCGCTGCAAGGAATATAACCATCGCAGACCCAAACTGCCATACACGAAGTAAACAAATAATTACCAAAGCGTATTTAGGATCGCTTAACCAATGAGGACCTTCAACACCGAAGAAACCTAACATCGTGTTTACCAAACCGTCATCTCTAAAGATAGCTTTCCATAATACCGCGATAGCTACAGATCCACCAAGGATAGATGGTATATAATAAGCGGTACGGAATAAATTAACGCCTTTAATTTTAAAATTTAAGATATACGCAATGAATAACGCAGCAGTTAATTTTAATGGCACTGTGATAAAGGAATACTTAAAGGTAACTCTTAATGCTTTAAGGATTTTGTCAGAAGTAAAGATCTCCTTATAGTTCATAAATCCTGTCTCATGGATACCAGTAAATAAATGAAAATCAGTAAAACTGTATACCAAGGAAGAAGCGAATGGATATAAACGGAAAACTAAAAATCCAATCAACCATGGTAGTATAAAGAAAAAACCTAAATTATTCTGAAATGTTTTCTTCAATGAAAATTTCTGCTTTGGTACAAAAACTGCTGAATTTACTGCATTCTTTGCCATATAATTTTTTCCTCTCTTTCTGATGTATTACTTCGTCATTAGACTTAAGGCATACGCCATCATAAATGGACCTACTCCTTTAGGGTCGTCTACTGTTACTTCTTCAGACAAATAATACTCGGTACTTCCATCTCTTTGATTGTCAGGTCCTAGACCTGCAGATAAACAGATATCCGTTAATACACTTGTACCGTCCTTTGTGGCAAGTTTATTTGCTATAACACTTGCTAAAATTTCTTCTGCTCGTTTCTTATATTTTTCTTCTGAAAGTACACCGAGGCGACAACCCTTTAGAATTGCATATGCAATCATAGAAGATCCTGATGTTTCCGTATAATTGCCTTCTACATCACTTCTATCTATTATCTGATAAAACATCTTATTGTCTTTGTCCTGATACTGCAAAATACCTTTAACAGCTTCCTTGAACAAACCTTCTAGCGTTTTAAAAGCTTCAAAAATCTCAATCGACATAACATCTATTGTATCGATTAAGGACATGAGATACCACCCCATGGAACGTAACCAAAAACTCTTTGACAACCCAGTTTCTTTATCCGCCCATTCTTGACTCCTTGATTCATCATAAGCATGATAATAGAGTTGCTTCTTATCATCAAATATATATTTTCTGACATTTGTATATTGTTTTATTATGTCAGAATAATTTTCCTTTTTATTAAATACAGTTTCATATTCCATGTAAAATGGCAAAGCCATATACAGCCCATCTAACCATATTTGATTTGGATAAATCTTCTTATGCCAGAAGTTCCCACTTTCCGTTCTTGGTTGACTTCTAAGCTGTTTCATAATATATTCAATAGCTCTATAGTATTTATCTTCCTTTGTCTCCTTATATAAGAAGAAAAAAATCTTGCCCGCATTCATACTGTCTAAACTATTCTTGTCTTTCTCATAATTAACAATCGTTCCGTCCTCAGTAACAAACGAATCAACATAATCTGTAATAAATTTCTTGTAAAACTCGTCTTTCGTTGCTTCATACATTTGTTTGCAACCGATAAGTATACAGCCATCTTCATAGTTCCAATACTCTTTATAATTATGGTAATTTGATAGATACTCTTTTATATAATTCATTACTTGCATGACTCTCTCCTGTTCAACTTATTCATGCAATAGAACACATTGCATCGAACGCTCTATCGTCATGAATTAGGGGATATCCGAAAGGATATCCCCCTTCTCCTTTATTCATATAACATGTTATCCAAATTACTTCATGACGATGATAACACCATAAATTAACATGAATTTTAGGAAGTGCTACTAATTATTTACCAAGTACTTCGTTAATACCATCAGCAAGAACTTGAGAAGCTTTAGCGGAATCATATTCCCCGTAGCTTAAACCTTGGAAAGCATCATAATATGTACCATCAGTACCTTTAAGTTTAGCATCTTCGAATGTTGGATCTAATGCGAATCCTGTCCAAGCTATGATCTTTGAGTTTGCTTCTGCTACTGTAGCATCTAATAAGTTATTATTTTGACAATACGCTAATGCACTTGCACTTAGAGGAATACCTCTTTGTGACCCCATGATTGCAACACCTTCATCTTCATTTAATAAGAAGTTGATTAATCTTGCACATTGTTCTGGATATTTTGTATCTTTAGAAATAGCAAATGCTAAAGATACTTTAGAGAATCCACCTTGGTATTCTCCCATATCTTTGAAATAGTCACCAACTACAAATTCTTGTCCTTCATTTAAGGCATCTCTGAATTTAGTTGCTGAAGAATCCCACTCAAAGATACCAGCGTAAGTTCCTTCCATCCATTTAGGGTTTTTATCAAGTGATTCAGCACCATCACCTAAGATAGTTTGAATGGATGGTGTTACATGTGCATCTTCTAATGATTGAATAAAGTCAATACCAGTTTGGATTTCTTCGTTCGTGTAATTTAAAGTACCATTTTCAACCCAGTTTTTACCGTAAACTGATTCTAAGTAATAAACCATAAGAATCATTCTATCGTATTCACCAAGAGCTAATGGATAATAGTCATCGCCAAGAGTATCTTTGAAAGTTTGACCAGCAGTTTTTAATTCTTCTAATGAAGTAGGAACAGCAATGCCTGCTTTGTCAAAAGTAGATTTATTGAAGTAGAAGATTCTACCCGTCATAGAAACAGGTACCGCTTGAAGAGAATCAGCTACAACACATTGATCTAGAGCAGCTTGTGAAAATTTAGACAAATCCAACGTGTCTTTTACTTCGTTTAAGTCTAAGAAAGCGCTTCCATCTGAACTGAAGGAAGTAATCCAGTTCCAGTTAATTTGATTAACATCTGCTGCCGTTTTTGAGAAAAATGCTGTTGACATCTTATCTTCCCAACCAGTCCATGCACCGTAATCCATCTCAACTTTAATATCCTGATTTAATTCCATAAACTTGTTAACTGCATCGATTGTCGCAGTATGTCTTTCGTCTCCACCCCACCAAGATAATTTAATTGTTACTTGATCTTTCGATCCTTCTGTTGTTGTTCCTTCTGTTGTTGTTTCTGTCGTCCCCTCTTCTTTTGTTGTTGTGTTAGAAGACGAATTCTTTTTGCCACATGCAGCTAAAGATAATACCATAGTACATGCTAAGCAAAGTGCTACAACCTTTTTGAATTTTTTCATAAAGCCCTCTCCTTATTTTCTGATTTTCTTGATTTAGCTATTACTTTTTTACACCTTCATAAAAACCAAACCGCTTCTTACAGGCACTCTGTAAGCTATATGTAACATTTATGTAAGTGCTTACATTGATATTACAATATTTTAATGAATTAGTCAATACTCTTTTTTATTTTTATTGTTACTTTTATCTATTTACTATCATTTGCATGTGTTTTTTTTGTATATTATTATTCTATCACTGTAAAATTAATACTTGTAACAATGTATATTATCATTTATAATAGTAATATAGTTGAAAGCACTTACATATAATATGTCTAATATTATATCAAATTTCAGATAAATCAATACAGCAACTATTCCCACTTATAATTAAGTATAGTATAATGAATATGCTTTCCATTAAATTAATGTTGCGAGAGAGGTACAAATAATGAATATATACGACATTTCACAGAAGGCTGGTGTTTCCATTGCTACTGTATCTAGAGTTATCAATGGTAATACTAATGTAAGCGAAAAAACACGACAAAAAGTAATGGCTATTATAGAACAATATGATTATACCCCCAATGCATTCGCTCGAGGATTAGGACTTAATACCATGCAAACAATTGGTATTCTATGCGCAGATTCGTCCGATCCTTATCTTGCAAGTGCTATTTTCTACTTAGAACAAATGCTACATAAGGAACAATACGACTCACTGCTTTGCTGTACTGGATACGACCAAGCAGACAAAGAGAAATATCTGAACCTATTATTATCAAAAAAGGTAGACAGCGTCGTTCTTGTCGGTTCAAACTTCGTTGAAACCGAGGAAGAAAAGAATCAATATATTATTGAAGCCGCTAAAACTATTCCTATTATGTTATTAAACGGTGCGATTGATGCCCCTAATATTTACAGTTCACTATGTGATGATTATCATGCCACTTTCCAAGTTACACAACAACTACTTGAATCCGATCACAAGGAAATCCTTTACCTATATAACTCTAATTCTTATAGTGGTAAGAAAAAATTAAAAGGCTTTTACGACGCTCATTCCTCAATGAACATTAAGATTAATGATTCACATGTGCAGTATTTTGTTGGTGATATTCACGAAACCAGAGATTTCTTAATAAATTTAAAAAAGAAAGGTCTTACCTTTAATTCTATCATTACTGCAGATGATAATTTAGCCGTCGGCGCAATAAAATATGCTAAACTACAAGGAATTTCGGTACCAGATGAATTATCTATCATTGGATATAATAATTCCATCATTGCTACTTGTTGCGATCCGGAACTCTCTTCTATTGATAACAAGCTAGAAACAGTCTGCAAAAACTGTGTTTCCACTTTAATGAATATATTCAGTGGTAATTCTGTTCCATTTAGATCTGTCTTTTCAGCTGAATTAGTTTCAAGAGAAACCACCAAATTCTAATCATTTCAATCAAAAAAACAACAATCATTCCTATGATTGTTGTTTTTTTGATTGATTATTTTTTATGAATAGATTATTAATTATAATCTACTCTTACTTCTTCACTCTCGTTTTGAATCTTATGAATCTTACGTATCTTTCTTAACTCGATAAATGCAATGAATGAAGATAATACCCCAACTCCGATATTACTTATCATCATAACAATTCCCACACTATCACTACCAACATTCGTATAGTTTTGTAAGAACCATAATACCGGAACACGAAAAGCAAAAACTCGCATAAAGTTTACGAAGAATGTATATTTCATTAATCCATATCCATATAACAAGGCCATTACCGAAGCATGAACTCCCAATGCTACTGCACCCATTGCTTCATAACGATAGATATGTTCAATCAATCCCTGAAATGTCGCATCATTCTTCGCGAATCCCTCACTAATTACGTGCAGGTTTGCCATTGTCAGAACATAACCTACTGCACCAATAATAATATTACACACTAGTATTTTTTTGAACGCATCAAATGCACGGTCATATTTCTTTGCTCCAAGATTTTGACTAATAATTGCTGCTCCACCTTCTTGAAAGCCATTCTGTGGGTTTGTTGTCAATCCACCTATATTATTGGATATGCCTAGTGCTCCCACTGTTAACGCCCCATAACCCGTACTCATTGAATTCACAATGACTTTTCCAATTGCAAACGAGAACTTCTCAACTATAACTGGTAAAGAGATTATAATCATCGGAGAAGCGACATCTCTATTTACAGATATCGCTTTTATAGAAAAACCAAATATTCCTTCCTTTCCACCCATATTCTTAATTGCTATTGCAAACAATGCTAGTTGAGATAATAGAGTTGCAATCGCTATAGATGTAACATCCCCCTGTAGACCATACACGAACCACGCTGTTAAGGATAGTTTTACAACAATAATAAGTACATTCAGATTCAAGATACGCCTCGAATTACCTCTGGCTCGTTCAATTGCAATATATACATTATTAAAAAACATAATCACTAATGAAAAGGTTTCAATGATAAAATACTGTTTTCCAACCACAATAAACTCATCTGGTGTTTTTGCCATTCTTAAAAACGGCTCTGTAAACGGAACAAATACTAATAAAATAATTGCTCCCAACACTCCACATATCATATATAGTGTGCTTACTTGACGTTTTACTTTCTGATAATCTCCTGCCCCATACGTTTCACTTATCTTGAGACTCGCTCCAACGGCTAATCCACCACCAACAGCGTTGATTGCCATATTTAGTTGTGATAGATATGCTACGGCAGAAACAGCCTCTGAACTAATATGTGCAGCCATCTGTGAATCCAGGATTTTAAATATCTGTGATAATGATTGAAACAATGCGAGCGGAAAACAGATACGAAATACCACACTCCACATATTCGCATTCAATATGTATTCTCTATTTTGTTTGTCTTTATTTGTTAGACTCGTACCCTCACTCTTCATCTTGCACCTACTTTCAGTATTCCATTAATTTATATAACTGGTCAGAATGTCAAAAGCCAATTCTAATTTTAAGCCTAAGTACCAGCGACTTCATACAGTGTAGCATATTGACATTCTACCTTAATTAATTTGTAGATTCTACAGTTTTTCTAGGCTATTTTTCTTCTAACTACTGTTTTTTTGTGGTATGATAATAAAGAAAACTGAGTTGTAGCACGAGATGCCACTTTGTAAACGAAAAGCCACTTTTGCAAGTGAAATGTAGAGTTTTGTAACTGAGAAGCCATATTTGTAATCTAAATGCAGTTTGATTTTCAGCTTTTTCTGCTGTATGATGATAATTATAGGCATGCCAAAGGGAGGTCGACTCCCTCTCGATTTTTTTGTAATCGGAGAATCCACCCCTTTATTCCTTAGACAGATAAATGGTTGGCGGCACGTTAATAATTATTTTTTGAGAAGTGCAGGTTTTAGCATGATGTCGCCGGCGGCTACCGGCTTACATCCAAGCTTTTCTAAAACATCTT
>NZ_FRCP01000043.1 GCF_900142955.1 Anaerosporobacter mobilis DSM 15930
CGTTCTTGCTTTTCAACCTCCTCTTGTAATTGAAGAGTCTGATATTGATTTCTTAATAGACAGACTAGACTATGCTTTAGCCAATGCTTAGAATTCAAAAAATCCTGGTCGTTTCCGACCAGGATTTTATCTATTGTTGTATCCAATAATCTGCTCAATGCAAATAAATTATCAACAGAAGGAAGACTTTCTCCTCGCTGCCATTTATAAACTGCCTGCGGTTGTTCAAAACCAAAATATTCTTGTATTTGACGAACCGTAATACCTTGTTCTTTTCTTAGTTTAATAATATTATCTCCAGTTGCTTTCAAATTAACGGTTGGAAAATTCATTCTAATTACCTTCCTTCCAAAAGTACTTTGGTCTATTGTTATACTTTTCCAGTATAATTCAATTCTTTATTATATTCAACTGTATCTTTAAAATTATTGTAAACTAAGCTAAAACAAGTAATTCATGCTTTTCTTAATACAGATGGACTTGTAACCTTTACTTCCATTCCATCTAAAACAAGTTTTTGTAACTGTAAGATGAATACGCTTTTCTTACCTAACCATGAACATCAACATAAAAAAATAAGAAAATAATCCTTAACACAAACCATTCATTGACCATAACGTCCCAAATTGATTAAAATGCCTTACAATGTTACAGGAAAATGAAATTACTCTATATTAATCTCAAATGTCTTCGTTTGATTGCACATATCGAGTGCCAACTGAATCTTAGTAATTTCCTCACTAATTTGTTGATAGTCTACTTTTACTTTGTTAATATCATAATTTGCATATTCATATTCTACATAAGACTTAGCTCTTGATACCATTGGATTCACTCGTTCCTTTGGTAATCTACGTCTCATACAATCTAACTTATTCTTTCTATTATTCAATTGCGCCATCATTACCAATGCTTCATCTATGGTTATGTTCAAACCTTCAAGTACAGTTGTTGCATTGAAGATATTAATTGCATGACGGATTTTTCTAACCTTATAATCTAATTTAGCAATTTCCCCGTTCACCTGTTCATAATCGTAATCTGGTTTCTCTATCTCTTCTCCTTCTGCTAAGATATATACATTTGCCGTATCTTCTAGCGATATATAAAAACTCTTTTCATCCTCCAATGATTTTATCCATTTGTTTGCAGCTGCAGATGTAAAGTACTTCATAACCAAACCTCCCTGGTGAGTTTTCTTTTCTAGTTCATAGGATAACACACCAGGGATAGATTAACATTAAACTTGTAGTTTAATATATAAATTTACTAATAGAACAAGTATCTACAAAAGTGTCCTTACATTCTTCCTTACTTAACTGTGCATCTGCTTACATGTCTGCTACCGATATACCTATGTGGCGTGCAGATCCGTATCTTACAGACGATGTATATTTTATATCCTCTTCACC
>NZ_FRCP01000007.1:0-154674 GCF_900142955.1 Anaerosporobacter mobilis DSM 15930
AAAAGCTTGTTATGAAGTAATGCAATGTTTAAAGATGCATAAACCACAAGATGATCCTGTCTATCTTTTTATGATCAAGAAAGAAGAAGAAGGAAAACCTTTAAATGTTGCTAAAATGGCAGCCATAAACAAGTTTCTTCGCATCTATTACGCTAGAGTAATGGAACTCTACAAATAGCTAATTACTATATTTTACATTTCTTCTCCTGTAAATGAGGTCTATTAAAGTTACCCTTTTTTACTACATAAATACTTCAAAAAAGTACTTGACTTTTATTAGCAAGGTTTATAAGGGGTATTGAAGAGTGAAAAAAGAAGAGGACTGGAAAGAGTACTGGAGAAAGAATTCACCGACAATACAAAAGATGAGAAAAGAAGCTAGAAATACAAAAATATTCGTTTTTATGTCAGTTACATTTCTTGCATTCATAATAATATTTATTGCAATTAAGAAACCGAATTTAGATATACTTGACAATAACAAGATTGTTAATAACGGAGCTATTACATTTAGGGATAATCTATTTATATCTGCTATTGAAGATATAACAGAATTATATGATGAAGATACATTAGATTACAATAAAATTGATAAAGCTATTAAACAAGTCAGTTTGATTTCAGTTAGTTCGATTTTTGAAGATTTATACATATGTACAGTTGATGAATTGGAACTCTTAAATCCAATAAACCCAATTAATAATAACTATGATGAATTAGAAAATAGAAATAATTACGCTATATTTGCAAATGGTTTTTTTGATAACCTCGAGAATGTTTTATTAGAGAATAACAAAGAATATACAAGAAAAGATAATAGAATAGAATATAAATATAGAATGAATTATTAATGTAAATAGAAGAGTAGAAGAAAGGGAACTGTATTAGCCCCCTTTTATTGGTTTACTTATTTCTAGATATGTGATTAGTTGTTCGTAGTTACTAACATTTACTTTTACATCTTTTCTATAAGTAATTCGTTTTTCCCTTTTCTTAAGAAATTCTAGTATTTCACTTTCTTGCAGAAAGTAGTATGTTTTTTTCGGTAAGTCTAAGTTTTGACTAGGATAGTAGCGCCTATATCCCTTTGTCCTTAAGGTTAAATCTTTTGTTATGTATTTAGTTATATAACTAGATGCCCTTGCGCTATCTTGTATAGGGAGTAGCCGTAGTAAATCCCAATTTGTAACTTTTAAAATTGAATATTGGTATTCCACTATCTGTAAACATTTCTTTGTTAGTGTGAGGATCAATTGCCCTAGTAAATTTTATATCACCAGTATTGGAAATAAGTCCATGAAAATGCCATGCAGGAGTAGTTTCTCCTTTTTTTAAGGTATGTAATTCTGGAACTAATAAGTATTTTAAGTTTGGTGCATACTTACGCTTTGTATTATCTAACCATTTACGTACTGCTTGTGAAACAACTTTATAATCATACCTATCAATCTTATCTTTATTAAATGTTAAGGTAATAAAGTAATCCCATTCGTTAGAGCGTGCATAATTGTATAACATTGTCTTTGACCTATTTGTACTACTAATAACAGAACGTCGTTTTCTTGCTATTATTTCATCTATACTAAGCACCTCAATATTGTCAACCTCATCAGCGAATGTGCCCCACGGTGTTTGTTGATGTATTCTTATTTTTTCATCAATCGCATCCGATTGTAGTCTTAATTTTTCACCACTCATATATTGTCGTTCTGTTACTGGAGTACCATATATTCTGTATTGAGTACCATCTAGAAACTCTATTTTTTGTAAATTATATGCCATAATTCAAAATCCCCCAATCCTAAATTATTAAATATAAAACCCTTAAAAACAAAAAAGTAGGGAGTTATGTTGTTATTGTCAAGTAAGCAATTCTTGAAACATAAAAGTAGCAAGCTACTTTTTTATGTTTTCAAGAATTACATTTCATAACTAATTGTTACTCAATATATTTGTTTCTTTAAAACCATCTTTACCAAGAGTATGTATAACCTTATATGTATCATAGCATTCCCTAATTTCTTTTTTATGAACGAAGTGATATATACCACGATACTTGTAACTCTTAACATTCCCTTCTGAATCATAAACAGGCTTATCTATACGTACAACAGTAAAACAACCCAAGAATGTAAATGGTCGATAGACTAAAGTAACTTGTTCTCTAATAGCTTTATTTACCCTTGTAAACACTTGAGCACTACAGACTATTACACGTCTATTTTTTCTATTTTGTGTGCAGACCTCTAACATTTGTGGTGGAAGTTGATTTTTACCCGACATAAACCAATTTTGTATTTCATCTATACCAACTATTACACCTTGTTTACCATTAGTATAATCAATTAACTTATGCCAAGTATCCAATTCATCATCTTGTGTATCATAGTCAAAATTCGTTACTGTTTTAGCCAAAGGGCATTTTTCTTGTAAACGTTTCATAAATTCACACATTGCAATACTTTTTCCACTACCTTGTTCGCCACAGAACATATGAATCCCTTGAAAAGGAAAATAGTTTTCCTCTTTAGTTACTAAATCAAGTGCATATCTATAAGGTAAGTCAATGAATAAACTATGTAATAAACCAGTTCGTTTAATTGTTTTACTAATTTGCTTATTTATTTTGTATCCATGTTTAACAAAATATTTTTTTACTACAAATACTGATAAAATAAGGTATAAAGTATATATCATAATTGGAATAGCAATATACCATAACATTTTACATAAACTTAACAACAAACTTGCTATAACGCTTATTATAGACAACATAATTATATCTCCTTTATTATTACAAAATAGGTAGTAACTGCCATATAGTTTTTATAACACTTACAATTATTCGGAATATCATAAGTGAAATTATTATTCCAAACATAATCAAAATTGTATTCATAGGTAATAAATAAGCAACAGAGCTAACAATACTTAAGAATGTATTAAATCCCGTTCCAAATCCTATTTCAACACTAGGTAAAAATTCAAACAATACATTTGCTAAACCAAATATAAAATCAAATAATCCATTAATTATCATATTAATCACCTTTACCTTGTTTATTATTATACTCGTCGATTTTAGCATCAGCATAAGTCATAGCAGAATAGCCAGCAATTATACCAGGCAATTTGATAAACATGCGCCATATAAATATAACCCATAATGCAGCACTCAAAATAATATCAGTAGTTGGTTTATACCTTTTAAACCAAACTAAATCCATTAATACATAATTATTAATTCCATACTTATTGCTTTCATCTAAACTACCTAGTTTTACAATTGGTGGAGCAGTACCAGTCAAGGCACTATCAAAACCTTTTACTATTTTTATAATTCCGTCAGCAAAAGAAAACTTAGTCCTTAATTGCAATACTTTAGCATCTAAATAACCATCACTTGGTACGAATAAAGATATTAGCAATTCTCTAAATCCACTTATAAGTCCTTCTATCAAACCAAGTAAAAATTCTAGAATATCACCAAGTACACTCCCTATGCCTGTTATAGCACTTATTACTCCAGTACCTAATAATTCCAATATCCATTCAAGAATATTACCAATTGATTTAAAGCCATCAACAACACCACTTAATATGTTACCGCAGATTTCACCAATCCATTCAATTAGACCAGTTAGTCCAAGAGCATTTATAATAGCACCAATACCGCTAACAATACTATCACCCAATGAAGTTAAATGTTTATTAAACCATTCAAACAATCGGTCTAACCATGAAAGGTCGTTTTCAATAGGTGGATTACCAGTTGTATCCCTATCAAGAACAGGATTAATAACTTTATCACGAATTATACTATCAGAATTATCTATAGTTCTACCATTTTCAGTATCTTTAACAGATCCCGAATTAACGTATTCCGCTAAATCGTCAACATTATCCAAAGAAGTTATAGGCGGTATTACAACTTTTTCATCTTCTTTAACCCTAACCCCGTCTTTAGGATATGGCATATATGTATCTATTGTCATACTATTCAAACAAGATATAGGCAGACTATAATATCTACTAGCTACCTCATTTACGTAACGTTCCCAATTCAAAGATGTATGATTTGGAAATGACAAATCTGAAAGCCTAATATAATCAGCATTACCAACTACCATTAATCCATTACCAACAACACTTACTCCACTTTTCCAAAATTCAAACGGATTATTCGTCATTTCAGATGATTTAATAGTTGTACCACCATAAGCATTACTATTAAACCAACAATAATTATTTACGCTTCCTAATTTCTCACCATTATACATAAAGACATCATAAAATAATTGCTTAGAATCACCTGTTAGATTTTCTTGCCTACATGTTGCAAAAAGTGGGTATTGAGAGAATGCCATTACATATCCTCTTTTATTTTCATCAATAGAAGTACTTCCATAACCACCCGCAGTAGGAAATAGGACATAATATGGGTACGTTTTAGATAGTTCCAAAACATTCATATTAGGATTATAAGCTTTAATCGATGTAAATGCAGTTTTAAGCAATTCTAATTGAATTTGATTCATTGTTTTACCAGTTAATGTATCACTATTCAAATACGACTTAAGCTTAGGATTATTTCGTATCATTTCATTCATACTATTGATGGAATTATAAGTGTCCTCTCCAACATTGCTAACTTTCATTGTATTATTATCAATAGTAATAGCACTTGATAATTCTTTTAACTGTGTTTTCGATAATGAATCTACTAGGCTCTTAGCATAACCTTGACTCAATTTATACATAGCACCAGAAGCTAATTCAAATTGATTTCCATTCTTATTAGTTACAGATATCCAATTTCCATCATTCTCATTTTTCTTTTCGTATATATCTTCCACAGCAACTCCTGAAGCAATACTTGCAAGAACAAGATAATTCACTACTTCAACACCAATTACAATAGCTATTTCAACACCAGTAGCTTGCGATTTTTTGGGATTAATAGTACCAGTAAGCATACAAATTATCAAAATCATAACAAGAATTTTATTTCTCATCCGAATACCTCACATTTTTATCCATAGATTCATCATTAAACATATAACAATCACGATTTATATAATCAGTAATATACAGAAGAACTTCAATAAATGTTATAGCGAATAGTACAAATATTAATACATAAAACATAAAATACCCCCTTTCATGTATAAAAAAAAGGAAGTAAGCTAATAGCCTACTTCCTGCCAGCTACTAAGCTGAATGTAAGACACCTTGTAAAAATGAAATAGCCTTTCTTAAGCCAATAAAACTAATCATAGCCGGCATAAGAATCGGTAGCAATTCCTTAACTTGATCCAAAACACCATTTACCATTGAAGCTGTAATTATTTCACCCATAGTGATACCTCTTTTCTTATATTTTTATATGTAAGCCTTTTTTGGCATTTACAACTTTACCATGTTACAATCAGAAAAATATTCTCAAAAATTTATACAAAAAATATATAAAAACAATACATATTCCTATCATAAGTATGCTAAATATAGCATTTAGATATAAATTATTACTTTCCATTAGTCTAATTACTTCAATTGCAGAACCACTTGCAACTTCAACATTTTCTATATTTTCCATAATAAACACCTACCCATTAACAGAGCAGTGAGAGAGTAAGTAAATATAAAGAGATTCAATCCTTCTAATAATAAATAAACAAACGAGTACACTTATTTATTTATATTTAAACCCGCAAGCGGATTGCAACGCTTTACAAACTTAAAATCTCAACAACTCTATAAAACACTTAATATTCAAAATCGAGCACTAATGGGCGCAAGGCCCATGTAACTAAAGTGTAAGAAATCGACAAATGTTGCATTTACGCAGTTTTAACCTGTTTTGCATTACTTACAGTTAAAAGGGAAATGTAAGTTCTGTCTTTATTTACAGTAATGTCTAAGTCAACGTCAACTGGTGTCATTTTTGGTATATCCTTAATATTTAAATATGTATCATAGTCGACATAAACTTTAGTTACATCGACATCTTGTAAAAGAGATACAACATAGTAAGGTTTTGAACCTTCCTTTGATGATTGATTTGCAATAGCACCTAAAAAATCGAATTTTCCACTTAATTTCATGTAATTTACCTCATTTCTTTGATTTTTAATTTTATTTATAATATAATTGTTAGCGTGGGAAAACATATATGAATTTTACATAATGATTTCGTTAAACCTGAGTTTAGCGAATAGATAAGTATAAATTATAATGTGTATAATTATCTCTTCCTCTGTTGTTGGGACACAAATCTGGTAACATCAAGGACATAAAACTGGTAAAATGATGCCTCTCTGCTGTTTAAGACTTTCTATCAAAATAAAAAAGTGATATAAAAATGGTAAATTGTCGCAATACGGACACAAAAATTGTTATATGTTGTTATCTCAAATTAATTTGTGTATCGCATGAAAAAATACTTATAGTAAAGGGAAAGCATAAGCTAGCTTCCCTTTACTTATTACTAATTAAATTACTTTCTAATTCATTATTTCTGTCTGCTACATACGGAATCATTATATTCCATTATTATTCTCCAAAATAAAGATATCTTTGTCTTGATGCTTCATAAAACATAACGGTTGCAGCGCAACCAACATTAAAGGATGAGGCATAAGAAGATTCTGCCATCGGAATGGTTGCTAAAAGGTCACAACAGTCTTTAAAAGTATTGCACAAGCCATCTGTTTCATTTCCTATCATGAATAAAACAGGACCTGACAAATCCAAATCGTAAATAGGGTGTTCTTTATGAGCGGTGGTTCCTATTGTGTTAAAAGTTGGATATCGTCTATGCATACCTGCTATAAAATCCAAAACTTTTTGAGTTTCAGGAACTCTGACTATCTGCATGTTAAAAAACGAACCCATAGATGAAACTACTACATCAGTGTCGTACAAATCTACAGCATGTCCTGTTAAGATAAGACACTCCACCCCCAATGCATCACAAGAACGGATAATTGTTCCTAGATTACCTTTATTCGAGGGTCTGTCGAATAATGCTATCATAGGATTATTTGATAATACTAATGAGTCCAAATTATCGACTCTCATACCAATAATAGCCATAATTTCTGATGTTACTTCTTTTCCACTAAGCTCTTTCATTAGTACTTCACTAAGAATATAGTTTATCTCGGTGGATGTACTGCTGATAATTCCTTTTGCCCAATCTGAAAGATTAATATTATCAACATAGAGAATAGATTTGATATTCCATCCTTTTTTTACTGCTTCATTTATATTACGTACACCTTCTACAAGAAATTCTTGATACTTATAACGTTTATTTCTGTTACTTTTTAATACTTCAAATTTTTGATATGTAGCATTTTTTGTTACGACTTTTTCTGTTTTCATAGTTTCTTTTACCCTCCAGCTAAAATATTTGAATATATGTAAAAAAATCTTACTTAATCTTATGCAGATACCTTTAAGTTACTATCACTTATGAAGTCCTTAATACCAAGATTGCGGTATTCATAGAGAAATTTATAATGTAATGTTGATACTTTCATGTTTTTTTAATGTTACATCTCTTTCAAAATAAAATCCGTGTCCTTTTTTATGACACAAATTTGGTAACATATTGTTTTATGGCAACAAAAAAACCGCTTATTTAGGCGGTTTTTTACTCTCTATATATTACGATATTTGTGTCCCTCGACAGTTGTTTTGTCCATTGAAAGAAATCTTCGGGAATGTCGTAATTAACCCACAAACAACTGGATTTTATAGATATTTGTGGGTTAATTATATTATCAGTCGGTAAATATCTGATAATCATCGTTTAACTTATTGGTTTCACTGGACACTTGTTGATGTGTCCAATGAAGCCAAAGTTATGGAATTCTAGTTATTAACTACCTATCTCTCCAAAAAGATTCATTCTAATTACAATAATTTAAACAAATCTTAGGAAATACAGATAAAATGAATGTAAACTTAGGGTTTCTTTGTAAGTTCATATTTATCATTGTTTTTATAAAGATATTTCATGTGATTTTCTCATTTTGCATATTTATCTTTCATAAGTGTTATAGCTTTATGAACCAAAATACTAAATTTATAACCATAGTCTGTTTCATTGGGTAATAATATATCGTTTATGTATTTGATAAGTTTAGGATTTCATCGTCTGGATTAAGTTGGGTCAACTTTCTATCATTAAGCAAAAAAATCACGACATGAATACTGTTCGTGATTTTTTTGTTATTACTTGAATCTTTCCATTACTTATTTCTACATACACGAAATCCTTGGTCAGATCCTATACCATTCGGGTCGAACTTACCACTATAAGAGATTTCACAGCAGATTACATCTCCGATCCAACCGCCGCCCTTACACACTCGAAAATAACCACTATCGTAAACGTCGTCTTGAAACCAGTCCCAACACCATTCTCTTACATTCCCTGACATATCATAGATTCCTAACTCATTTGGTTTTTTTTCACCAACGGGTTTCGTATTGTTATTGTTATTCTCGATGGCAGCCCAGGTCCAATCTCCTGATAAGTAGGTATCTCCAGCATTTCTCCAATACCAGGCCACTTCGTCTGCGTTATTATCACCACTATATCTATTATTTTTACTCAGTTGTCCTCCACTTGCAGCATATTCCCATTCTGCTTGAGTAGGTAATCGATAACCATTGGCTTCTTCATTCATGGTTACAATCCATTTGATATTATCTACTTCATTTATATTATCTGGATCTTTCAGATTTTTATCTATGTTGTAATAGGGTTCTAAGCCCTCTTTTTCACTTCTTTTGTTACAGTACTCAATGCAATCATACCAACTCACTGTGTCTACTGGAAGATTATTACCTGTAAAATTAGAAGGATTACTTCCCATTACATCAATCCATTCTTGTTGGGTGACTTCATACTTACCAATATAAAAGTCTGTTATTGATATGCCGTCTTTATAATAATCGGATTCTGTGTTTATATAAGTTCCGCCTTCAACTAGCATAAAGCGATCAGCTTTATCGTTAGAACAAGCACAAATGAAAACTACAATTGACAATAAGAGTGAAACTAATAGTTTTTTCATTTACTTATCTCCTTTAAAATAACTCTTCTGTATAGTTATATTGCTATTGTATGTAGGTAAGTATTTTGATGATAAAACAGACTAAAGTCTCAAGGCTGGTTAGTCTTTCTACACATTACAAAATTATATCGAGCAGTTCGGATGACTGCTTATTACCCAATAACAATTAACTTATGAATTGTCACCACACAGTTACATTGGCATAGCCACTGCTTTGATATCCTTCTACGCATAACGCTTGATAAGACCAACTACTACCAAGATTCATACCAACATTCCTCCATGCATTTACATGGTTATTAAAAGTAATCTGTACGTTACTTCCGGTTGCCCTTTTTGACTGTCTAACACTCCAATATTGTGTGAATGTTTGAGTGCCATCAATAGAAGGTGCGTTGTATCTCGTAGCTGTATAGATATCATAAGTACCACCATCACTAGACATGGAACCTTTATAAGTTCCAGTAGGTCTATAAGTACCCCAGCTATCAACAACGTAATATTCTATTAGCGAATTACGTGTCCAACCATAGAATGTTAAATATCCATTTCCAGACGGATTAAAAGCACCAGCATTATAGTTCACAACCCTACTAGCATTCCCTGTAGTCCAACCTTTACCAACAACAAAATTCCCACAATTGGACCAGTTTACACTGTAATTACCATTGCTTCCATTGGTAGAAGTTACTGTACCACCCCCATCCGTCCAGTTTTGCCAATAATCTACAGCTGCTGAAGCAGATACCGGAATAAAACATGAAAAAATCATTACCATTGCACACAATACTGCGAGCTTCTTTTTGTTAAACTGAAACATAAAATACCTCCTAAGAATGTTAAATTTATTATTCATACTTACCTACATACGATTTTAACTTCTAATACTTCTATAGTTTGCTTTTAGGGGTTATAGTATAAATGATCCTTTCGATCGTATATTTTATGATTTGTAATTTTTGAGAGTGTTCTTCTGTATATTCATTCAACATACTCATTCAACAATGTTCACTAAATATTATGAACTTATTCACAATATACTGATTAGTTATAACATATATTTCTATTTCATTATATAACCATTTTCAGTTAATATCTTATTGTATATTGCTATCTATAAATCAATTATTGCTAATGTTCAATAATATAAAAAAGTAAGCCTCTATAGACAATATTTATGAGCTTTACCTTTCTTAGGCTTTTACTAAGTACTTTGTCAGATTCTGCAACATATAAACCACTAAGCCATCTCTATAAGAAACACTTTATACATATAAAAAGGTACTTAGTTTTGTATAAACTAAATACCTTTTAACGGTTGATTTATTTAAACTAACTTATTCTTGACTTTAATTCTATAATCTTGTCTTCGATTATTTGAATTATTTTAATAAACTCTTCATCACTTTTACCGGTAGGATCATCTAAGCCCCAATCTTCACGATATTTACAAGGCAACATTGGACAATCCACATTACATCCCATAGTGATTACTACATCTGGACTAGGAATATCATCAATTAATTTATTGTACTGTTTTTCTTCCATATCAATACTATATTGTTGCTTTATCAATCTTACGGCATCAGGATTAATATGGTCTTTTAGATGAGTACCAGCAGAATAGCTATCAAATACATCGCTAGCAAAAAGATTTCCTAGAGCCTCAGCAATTTGGCTTCTGCACGAATTGTGAACACATACGAACGCAACCTTTGGTTTTTTATTATCATTTAATATAATTTTATTCATTATTATTGTAGTTCCTTCCTAATCGCTTTTATCTATAAAATTGTATTTCCATTATTTAACAGAAACAACCGCCGCCGGAGCAACCACAATCTCCACTCTTTTTTGGTTCTTCTTCTGAAGAAATAAAAGTAATTCCAAACAAAGACATTAGTTCGTCACTGGTAGGATAACCAGATTTCTTAATAATTTTATTATTAACCATAGTAACAGGTAACACTTTAATACCTTCTTTGTTAAGTATTTCTTTGATTTGTATGTTTTGAACGAAAGCATTCGGTGCAGAGGATAAATTATAACGTTCAACTTCTATCCCTTGTTTTTTTAGTGTATTGATTATAGTTGATATCCTTAATAGTTCAGGATCCACACCAACTCCACATAACCCCGTATCACAACACATAGCTGGTTCGAAAATAGTTAATTTACTCATATTCATTCTCCATTCTTATTATTTTGTTATTATATAAACCACTTTTTAGTACTGTTAGCAAACTTAACAAGTAACAACATAACTGGAACTTCTACTAATACCCCAACAATTGTTGCCAAAGCAACTGGTGATGTTGCACCAAATAATGCAATGGCCACAGCCACAGACAATTCAAAGAAGTTGGATGCACCGATCATACCTGCAGGAGCTGCGACATCATGAGGTAACTTCAATAATTTTGAAGCGATATAAGCAATAAAGAATATGAAAACTGTCTGTATAATTAAAGGAACTGCAATAAGTACAATATGTGTAGGATTTTTTAAAATAATTTCACCTTGGAATGAAAATATGATAATCAAGGTTAATAAAAGTCCTATTATAGTAGTATTATTGAATTTTGGTATAAAAGTATTTTTAAAGTACTCTTCTCCTCTTTTCTTAATTACTATCATTCTAGTGAAGATACCTCCTACCAGAGGAATTACAACAAATAGTATTACGGATAAAATCAAGGTATCCCATGGAACTGATACATTAGATACTCCTAAGAGAAACTTTACGATAGGAACAAATGCAACTAAGATAATCAAATCGTTGGTTGCTACTTGAACTACCGTATATGCAGGGTTACCTTTGGTTAAATGGCTCCACACGAATACCATGGCTGTACAAGGGGCTGCTCCAAGTAAAACTGCGCCAGATAAGTAATCTTTAGCAAGTTCAGGCGAAATTAAATTACCAAATATAATATAGAAAAACAGGTATGCGATACCAAACATGGTAAATGGTTTAATTAACCAGTTAGTAACCCATGTTACGAACAAGCCTTTTGGATTACGTCCAACGTCTTTTATACTTTTAAAGTCCACTTTCATCATCATCGGATAAATCATTAACCATATTAAAATAGCGATTGGTATAGAGACGTTTGCATATTCAAATTGTCCTAGTAAACTTGGTATTTTAGGCAAATATTTACCAATCAGTATACCAATAATCATACAAAGGATTACCCAGATTGATAAATAGCGTTCGAAGAAACTGATTCCACTAGAATTGTTGTTAGTTTCCATAGTTTTATATCTCCTATCCTCTTTTTTATAAGTAAAGAGCTTTTAAGTTAGAGCCTTTTACATCGTCTTTTGCCCATTCTGTTATTGCAACTTTTCCTTTCGTATGATCATAAACTTTATTAATCCATACGATTTCATTATTTGCCTTTGCTTTTAATAACGAATTATCTGTTTTGGCTTTGTATAGGGAAGCGTTAATTATCCACCAACCACAATGGATATTCGCTCTGTTTAAGTCCTCTTCTAATCGTAAGGCTTCATAAACTGGTGTAGTTTCAGGTAGAGTAACAATTATTACACATGTTTCATGTTCATTACGTAGTCTAGGTAATAGTTTTTTAACAGATTCAGGGGTATCTCCCATTGTTCGTTGTACTTCTTTATGATAACTTTGGGTCGAATCAAGTAATAATAAAGTATGGCCCGTTGGTGCAGTATCAATAACAACCACTTCGTTTTCGCATCGATCTACGATAGAAGCAAATTCTCTAAATACAGCAATTTCTTGTGTACAAGGAGATCTTAAATCTTCCTCGATATATGCAATATCCTCTTCGTTTAAATTATTAGCACGAGCTTTCAATAAGACGGTTTCCTTATAGTCAGATAAAACTTTCTGTTCATCAATATGACTTAAGGTGATATTCTCCTGTTCGCTTATTACAAAATTAAGATGTGCTGCAGGATCTGTAGTAGATAGATGTACTTTAACACCTTTTTCTGCTAAACCAAGAGCAATTGCAGCTGCTATTGTAGTTTTTCCAACTCCACCTTTTCCCATTGTAAAGATTACTTTTTTCTTAGATTGATATAATTCATCAATAATATTTTGTAGATTTAAAAAATCATCATGTTTAAGTTTATAAATTTGTTGTAGTACTTTGATCAGATGTAAATAAAGATCTTATGTTATCTATACCTGTTACGTTATAAGCTCGAAGAGGAATGAAATAGGTATCTAACTTATTAAGGTTATCTGGCATTTGAGCAAATGCTTTTTGTTGTTTTTGATAAAGACTTTCAGATAATGCATCATTAAAACTTGTTACTACACCATTTATTATGAGTATTTGATTTACAACGCCAAGGTCCATTAGCTCTTTTGAGGCACGTTCTGCTTCTTTTAATGGTCCATTATCAGGTCTTGCAACAAGAATTAGTGTTGTTAGGTTACTATCTGTTAATGTATCAACTGCCTTCTTATAAACAGCTTTCTTTTCACCTAATCCGGCAAGTTGACCAAGACAAGAAGCTCCATGCGTACTTTCACTAATGAATCCACTCCAAGCAGATGGTAATTGTAGCATTCTTAATGTATGACCTGTTGGAGCAGTATCAAATATAATATAGTCATATTCATTGCTAGCTGAATCATCTGTTATAAAATTTGAAAATTCATTAAAAGCTGCTATTTCGACCGTACAGGAACCAGAAAGCTGTTCTTCCATATTAGATATAACTTCTGCTGGTAAAACCCCTCTATAAGGAGCGATAACACTTTCTCGATATTCTGCGGCTGCACCAATTGGGTCTAAATTTGCCACGTATAAGTTTGGTACTTCTTTAATTGGTGTTCCCTTATTATCTAAATCTGTATGGAATACATCTTGCAGATTGGAAGCCGGATCAGTGCTAATTAGTAATACTTTATTTCCTTGATCAGCTAAGGAAACAGCTGTTGCACATGCTGTTGAAGTTTTACCAACGCCACCCTTTCCAGTATAAAATAAGTATTTTGTTAAGTTAACTTTACTTGGTTCAAATATTGTTTTCATCTAGAAGCTCCTCTATATTTTCGCAATTGCAATTTGTATTATTGCATTTCTTGCAGATACATTCCTCTTTTGGAGTAATAACACCCATTAAAAAATACATCATTTGATTTGCTCTTTCTAGATTCAGTCGATATCGCATCCAAGTACCATCTTTGCGTCCTACTACTAAACCGCAATCCATTAGATACTTCATATGATGTGATAGAGTCGGCTGTGTAAAATCAAACATTTTTAAAATATCACAGGCACATTGCTCACCACATGATAGGATATCTAAGATTTTCAATCTACTTGGATCAGCGATTGCCTTCATTAATTTAGAATTTTCTTCGTAGTAATTCATGATTACCTCCTTTAATTCTTATATATAGATTAATGTCTATATGATGCATTATATATATGAATATCTATATAGTCAATCTAAATCAGCTTATATTTGCGTACATATTATATCAATATATATATTTATCTATAATATATGCTCTATACTAAGTATAATTGCATATATATAAAACAAAATATTCAATAAAATCTACTTTTCTACCCCAAGACATACATTATCATCTATATATCATGTAATTTCAGGTTAGCGCTTGTACTCGAGTAAAAAGAAAAATACACCACTAAATGTCATAATACTTCAACATGTAATGGTGCATTTTTTTATATCTCTCAACAATATCACGATAATATTATTTTAAGAGTACTCTTATTTTATAGATTTAGCTTTCAAGATACTAAAATAAAAATATATACCCAAAGATTTCTTTCAATTGACATCGATGTTAAGGGACACAAATCTGGTAACATCAAGTGCAAAACCGTTAAAATGATGAATCAACACTTTTCCACCACCTCTCATTTAGAGGGATTACTCCCACAGACTCCAAACCCAAAATTGCTCTGGCGAATAACCGCTATCTACAGCATTCCTTTCCTTTTCTTTAATGAAATTCCGCCAGTCAGGTGTGTTCCAGGCAGAAAGCCGCTCTGCCCAAATCAGTTCCGTCTCAAGGTCATCGCTATATACATCGATTTCAGGAATAAGATTATTATTTTTTATATAGTTTTTATAAAATTCAATGATGGATTTTATTATTTTCACTCTTTCGTTCCAACTACTGGTAGACAATAACTTATCTATTTGGCTACGAAGTTCTGTTTTAGAAATGGATAAATTTCTAAACGCCCAGTCTAGATGTGTACGCCATGGATAATATTCATGTGAAACCAAAAAGGCAATGTGATAAATTCTCTCTATCATTAAGCCAAACAATATATTAGCTTCAGGAATATGATTTCGCTGAACATTTTTATTTAATTCAAAAAATTCTTCAACGTACAGCTCTTTTATATTGGTTATTAATGATTTTTTCCATAGCTGCTCTGGATATTTTGTTACATCAGTTTTCTCCCGTAAATGTGTTAATATTCCTTTTGAATTTAAAATTATAGTATTCTTCTGCATTGTAAATAAAGTTTCAAAAGATATATTTTCCCAAGGTAAATTATCATTATTAGATAGGAACTTATTGGCACTACCATCTAACAGCCAAGATACAGGATGGACACATAGAATCGAGCCTTCTCTCTTCCAGTTATTGGTTTTAGCAAGACAATCATTTAATAATAATTGTAATTGTTTACCTTGATTTTCCCATATTGCATCATCTAAATATATAGATGCTTCAATATCAGAAATCTCATCATCAATTCCTAATCCAACAGAGCCTAATATCATTATATCCATATCTGAAATAATATTAGGATAATTTGCTTGAATTAGTGGTATGATTATGTTTTCAAAATAATTCATTGCATTTTTTGACATTCTTACTCTCCCCATTATACCTATAAAACTTGTAAAAAATAAATTGCATTTTTGATCATCTAATTATATACCATATATATCCATTCTATACAAAATATATTAAGACAACCTAAAGCCTAAAAACTAAACTTCCACTACCGTTAATCTTAGCTTCAAAACAGAAAACTTGTTATTAGAGCAATAACCTGCATATGATTTTACACTTCCATCAGCTCTAAATGTAACACACAAATTACCATCATTAGAATCTACCCAAAGATATCTTTTTGTACCATTCTCGCTGGCACTAATTAAGTACCCTGGAGTTTTGAAAGCACTTACACATTCTTCATAAGTGTTCAGCTTGCCACTGTCAAGTTCATCGGCTGAGGAAAGATCGGTTTCACTATCGGCAAATTCAGCTCTATATTCATCCCCCGCAAAATTTCCGGAGAAATAAGAAACTAAACCACTTGTTGTGTCAATCCATACTTCTATTTCTAAATCCTGTCCATTTACCGTTATGTTGTAATAGTAAGAAGCTTTGTCAACTTTCGCAGGTTCACCCAAAATTGCATTAACATCACTTTCGGTCATACCTATTTCCAATTGGCTGAATTTAGCATAACCGTCACTTTTGACAGTCTCACTCTGTGAGTCATTTTTATCCTTGTTGCACGCCGCCAACGATAGAACTATCAGTAGCGTAAGAAGTAAAGCAAATAATCTTTTACATTTATTTTTCATAATCATATTAATTCCCCTCCTCAAGTTGCCTTGTTCAATTAGTTCTTTTTCCAAGTTTCTTGTAAACTAATAGCATTAAATCTTCTTTATTTTTATTACCTACAACAATTAACTTTATAGCCTCTGTTTATCCCCCTTACCCTAATTCATATTTTTATACTTTTTTAACAATAAATGATTGAATTAAATATACAAAATACCTGCATTTCCTCCTGCGATTAGTAATCGAATTATATACCTCCCCAATCATACATAATCTTATATTACATAATTATCCAGTATATGTCAACTAATGAGCAAATACCTTTAGTTCAATTGAAACTGCTATATTAATATTTTACTTCTCTATGAATATAAGAATTGGATCTACCTACAGCATATGATATAATAGCTAGTAAAAGGGGGAGTACTATGGGCTGTTTAGGTAATTTACTTTGGTTTATCTTTGGTGGATTTATTATGGGAATGAGTTGGTTTATTGCGGGTATTGTATGGTGTATTACAATTGTAGGGATACCGATTGGATTACAGTGTTTTAAGTTTGCTAGTCTATCATTTTTCCCATTTGGTAAAGAAGTTGTATATGGCGGAGGTGCTGGATCCGTATTATTGAATATCCTTTGGATTATATTTTCTGGTCTGCCTCTTGCAATAGAAGCTGTTGTTATTGGTGTAATCTTCTCTATTACTATTGTGGGAATTCCTTTTGGTCTACAATGCTTTAAGATTGCCAAACTAGCACTTATGCCATTTGGGTCAAGTGTGGTATAGATTTTCCTATTAAGGCTATGCTATCACCATTTACGAAAACGTATTATCTTGCTAGGGATGGAACTATTATTACTAATAATTATTATACGAGCCAGGCTGTTAACCTGGCTCGTATATTTAATATTCATCTATGTGATAGGGAGAAACTTAGGACTGTACTTTATAAAAGTACTCGGTTGTAGTCATAACCTCTATCATAACTTCTGTGTACAGATTTGATATAAAAGTTTACTCCCAAAAGTTACACTACCTCTAATCTTCTATTTCACTATCATATTGTACGATACTATGTCTTCAAGTGGTTTGCATTCAAAATGCCCAGGGAATGGTTTTGAATTCTCATCGGGATAACCCATAACAAGCAGAGCGACTGGCTCGATGTTGTCTGGAATTGAGAACTCCTCAATGATGGCTTCGGGAATAAAATGCATAACCCACGTCGTACCCACACCAAGTGAGTAAGCCTCAAGCATCATATGTGTTGTAACGATACTCGCGTCGACAACGCCGCTGGTCTTGCCATCATATTCTCGATGCCAACATTCATTCTTATCATAGCAGATAAGCATCGCGGAAGGAGCATTGAAGTGGCATTGTGTACACTTTCTAAGTTTGGCTATGCCTTCCTCATTATTAATTACTAAAACCCGTTGAGGTTGGCGGTTGCATGCGGTTGGTGCTAAGTGACCCGCTTTTAGTATTTTGTCTATAGTGTCTTGTTCAATAGCCTTGTCAGTAAACTTGCGAACCGAATATCGTTCCTCTACTAGTTTCAAAAAATCCGTATTTTTGTTCATTGAATACCTCCTCATTTGGTTTAACGCGAACTTTACTGTTCGCATCTTACTTGTAAAATTAGCAAAACAAAAGTAGGCTGACAACGGTATGTCACACTTCTTTGTATTGTTTTAATATTTCATTATAATTCAAATCAGGTGGTTAACTTAATCTAGCCTTTAATTCTATTATCTTACTTTCAATTATTTCAATTATGTTAATAAATTCTTCATCACTTTTACCACTAGGATCATCTAATCCCCAGTCTTCTCGATACTTACAAGGTAACATTGGACAATTCACATTACATCCCATCGTGATAACAACATCTGGACTAGGAATATCGTCAATTAATTTATTATGTTGCGATTTTTCCATGTCAACACCATATAATTGCTTTATAAGTCTTACGGCATCTGGATTAATATGGTCTTTTAGATGTGTACCAGCAGAATAACTATCAAACACATCACTAGCAAAGAGCTTTCCAAGGGCCTCTACCATTTGACTTCTACACGAATTGTGCACACATACGAACGCAGCCTTTGGTTTTTTATTATCATCTAATATAATTTTATTCATTATTGTAGTAATTCCTTCCTAATTAGCTTTTATCTATAATATATCATAAATTAACAACAGACAACTAGCTTATAATGTTGTAACAAAACCACATTCAACTGCTATTTGCTTTAAGCTAGTTGATTAAATTCATAGTAAAACCCCATCCATCAAGGTTTTTTCGCAATATACAGTGCAATTGTATCATTAATTGTAATTTTGTTACCTACTTCCATTATTGCTTCCCGAATTCCATTGTAAAATCTTGATTTAAAGGGTTCCTGCAAAGTTATATGTTCAATATGCGTACTAATCCACGAAATATATTCATCTGCATTAAGGACTCTAACTTTTTTCCATTCAAGATAACTATAATCAACAAAACCGTAATTTACTACATTGTCATAATTCAGTTTACAAGTGTATTTTGTTTCAACCTGGAAGTGCTTTTTATATATCTGATCAATTTTGTCATACAACTCTTCGTTCGCACTTTTTTCATCGGAGAGCGTCATAAACATCGCTAATGTGCCTCCTTGTTTTAAAAGATCGTATGTCCTTGAAAAACCGATTTCTTCCGGTACCCACTGAATTGTAGTTGCTGAGAATATTAAATCAAATTTTTGCTCTCCAAAATCATGAGTTTCAAAGTCATCGTTTACGATGTGAAAATTACTATATGGGTTAAATTTTCTCTTCATAAATTCTGTAAAATGCTCTCCCAGTTCTATACCAAGATAATTACAACCTGTTTTAAGGAATGGTTCGGTGGCTTGACCAGTTCCTGGTCCGATTTCAAGTATGGATTTATTTAAATCGAGTTTTGCAATCTCAATAATTTCAGTAAATAGTTCATCACAATAACGTAGCCTCCATTTTTCAAATTGTTCTGGAATTGTATCAAAAGTTTTTCTAAAATCCATGTTTAATCACCCCGCAAATATAAATAATCTGCTCCTTTACTTTTAAGATTTAATTGGTTTATTGTATCACAATGCTATTATAATTATAAGGTAAAACAATTTCCTTATTAAACAAGATTATAGAATCTTTGTTATGGGCATCATCAAAGCTATTAGCCCTCACCTTATGTACACAGATCAGCAGAAGGGAAAGCTTATGCTTTCCCTCATTATTAATACATTTTCCACTTACTTCCTTTTGTGATAATTAAACTATATCAAGTTACTTCATTTACATCAAGCTAAAAATAAAGATTGGTTGTTATTGCATACAACTTGAACTATCTAATTAAATATACATTTCTAAGATATTATCAATTTCAGATTTCTCAAAACTAGTAACTCTCAATGTAATAACAAAAGAAATAACATTAAGCAAATGTAAAGGATAGCAGACTAGCATTTCCATCCCCACGATAGGTCAGATAAATTGCTTGCTTTCCGTTTGGCAGTTTCAGGGGAGCAGTATACTCCTCCCACACATTTGAATACTCCACCTTCAGGGTGGAAAGTACGTCACCATCCCAAGCATTTTTCACCTCAAATACGCCACTTGCATATCCTCTTACCTTAATACTAATTTCCGTTACATTTTCACAGTCAAAATATTTATAACCTGCTGTAGCGGTATTCTGAATATTCGTAATATATCCTGGCTCCTCATCTCCATCCCTACCATCTTGGATAATCCTAGGGAATCGGTTATCACCCACATAGATAGAAGGAATATCACGAAACAGATTGCAAGCAATATAGGCAGGATACTCACCTTTTCCTTCCAATGGTCTACCATTAAGACCGCAGGAAGTAATCTCCACCTGTGGGATTCTTCCATCGGGTAATACCGTCAGTTTCTCTGCACACCCCTGTCTACTATACCATGTACCATTAGTCTGACGATGATAAAATATGTACCAAACATCTTGTATTTTAACTATACTACCGTGATTATTCCCTCCATAAGCCATTGGCTGTTCAGCAGGTTTATAAGTGTCTATATGTAAATCACAATTACTTATCAGCACGCCACCATACACAAAACCCTTTGTTGGGTTATTGCTAGTTGCATAACAAAGCTCATGCATCACAATAGAAGAATAAACAAAATAGTAGGTATCTCCTATTTTACGGATAGATGGAGCTTCAAAAAACTCATGCCCCTCAAAGCCACTATCTGCACTGTATTCACAACCCGGAGCAACAATTACTGGTGCCTCCAGAATAGTCAGCATATCTGCTCCTAAAACGGTTGCCATAGCTCCATGGCGGGATTTATCACCTCTAGAACAAAAACCCGTGTACAGATAGGTTATATCTCCCTCTGTCAATACACCAGGATCAAACTGAGGCTCATCTCCCTCCTTTTCACCCAGACGAGTTCCGTCTTCATAGTGCACATATCCATAAAATTCATATTGCCCCGCTGGAGTATCGCATACAGCTACGGACACAATGGATACATGATCAAGTACGTAATACAGATAATACCTGCCATCCGGTCCTACTGTAACATCTGGTGCATACAGGCACATCTTACCATCTTTATTTAGTGGGTCTGTGATTTTAGGATAAATCACACCCTCATACCTCCAATCAGCCGGATTATCTACTGGTGCAGACCAGCATACATAATCCCCAAGGCAAAATACATGACCATTATACAAGTCATGAGATCCATATACATAGACTCTGTCTCCAAAAACATATGGCTCTCCGTCAGGAATATACTCCCATGATGGTAAATATGGGTTATAAGATTGTTTTTTCATAATCATTTTCTCTACTTTCTATTATTAATTCATTCTAATTCTTATAACCTTATTAATCACAATTTTAGCTCTGCATAATTCGATTATAGTCATAACCTCTGTCAGCGTTTCTATGTACAGGTTTGAGTTCGAAGTAAACTACTGCATTTTCAGGAAGGTTTATTCGAAAACATGCCAGACTATCTTTAGAGAATATGCTGTTAGTCTGTACAAATGGCTGTGCAACGTCCTGTAAAACAGCAATCTGTGCTTTAGTTAGATTTGCAGGTTCACCTAGATCGTGCCAGACTTTCAGAGGATTACAAGTAGACTCATCTACACGTTTTGTAAGAAGACATAATTCGTTAGTTTCTGTCTTGCACTCATAGTTAAGAGTTATAGTATCGTCCAATCGTTTACATGTCCTGTTCCAAGCAACACCACGGTATTCACCAGTTTCCATGCGCATAATTACAGTATTGTCGTCTCGATAAACACAGTAGCCTTCTAGTTCCTTCAGTTTTTTAAAGAATGCAAAGGTCCAAAAAGTAGGTTTCGGGATGCAGCCGTTTGCAACTAGCCCAAACCCTCCGTGGAAAGGAGTAAATGGTACACCCTGTTCCTCGAATACATCTCCAAAGGTCCAATACGAGTAGGATTCGTTGTCATCACCTAGACGCGATAGCTGATGGGCAATATATGCTGCATTTTGGTTGGTATCATGCAATGGACAATTAGGTATGTAAGATGTATTAAACTCTGTTATGTGAATAGGCAATCCATTGTACTGTGGAAAACTGTCAACGATTTCACGGGTACTATGTAGATTAGAAAAGCCTTCTTCTGGATCCATCAAATCGGCGTAACCATAGTGTCCCTCATATTTTGGAAAATCTGTAGTATAGTGATGTCTTGTTACGAAATCTACTGGTATTTTCTGTTCTTCGCAAAACTCCATAAACCCCTGAATCCAAGGTTTATCGCTGCCTCCACAAACAGCAGGACCTCCAACTTTAAAGCGACTATCGACTTCCTTGATTGCCACAAATGACTCCTTAAACAATGTAAAGTATTCTAGCATATCGGCATTTTCCCAAAATCCATTTAGATTTGGTTCATTCCACACTTCAATTGGCCAGGTAACCACCTCATCTGCCCCATAGCGTTCCATCAGATGACGCAAAAGAGTCTGTATCATGTGCTTCCATGCTTCATAGGATTTAGGTGGCGTGGTATTTCCCTTCCAGTAGAAAATAGTCTGTTCACCCCTAGCCATCTTCTGTGGCATAAATCCTAACTCCAGAAATGGTGCTAATCCCATACTTCGATAACTATCCATAACACGGTCTAAGTAAGTAAAATTATATTCTGCATGGACTTTCCCCTCTACTGTATATTCTTGATAAATAGCCATATCATCACAAAACAATCCATGTCCACGAATATGTTTGAAACCAATTAATTCCTGTACTAGACGAAGTTGTTCTTGATACTCCTGTTGCAATGCCAACCCCATTCGTCCTGTACCAATACAATAATCAACTTGATTGTGAAATTCTACTCTTTCATCTCCGCGTATTTTGATACTTTTGCTTCTTGTCTGTTCTTGTCCCATTCTTTTAAATACCTCTCTTTGCCCCAAATTGTTCTTTTCATAACAATAGACAACGATCTATTTTGAGTGGATTAAATTGGAAGCGTTGTCCAGCGTCAACATGTTTATATTATATTGGATTGACCTATATGCAACAATGATTTATACTTATGGAAAATTGATGTATTCTCACATGAAAGGAGTAACATATCAGATGAATGAAATCCAGTTTATGGGCTACAGTGCTAAACATACCGAAGATTTTGAATACGAGTTTTCTGAAAATCATGACTTCTATTTATTTATTTTAACAAATACTCCTGCTTACTTTCTTATCGATGGGACTCTCCATGAATATCCAGCACATTCTGCAATTCTATATGCTCCAGGACAGAAAATCTATTACCGTGCTTGTGGCACGGAATATCGCAATGATTGGTTGCGTTTTATAACAGATGAAACTTTTGTGACAAAATTTCCTGTACTGGGAGTTCCATTTACAGTTGGTGATCCTGAGTACTGCCATAATCTGATCAAGCTGTTAACTTGGGAATCTTCCTTTACATCATTGAACAGTGAAATAATTATATCTAATCTCCTACGAGTTCTATTCTTAAAGTTAAACGAGGATTCTACTCGACATGAGCCTACAATTCACGCAGGTAGTCTCCTTAATTTACGCAAGCAAATATATAATAGCCCGCAGCTTGCCTGGAATATCAGCCATATGGCCGAAAGACTCCATTTAAGTACGGGCTATCTTCAACTTCTGTATAAAAACATGTTTGGTATATCTTGTATGGAGGATGTTATTGAAGGTCGAATCCGAATGGCTAAGGATCAGTTGATGTATACGGTAAAAACTATTGGTGAAATCTCCGAATACTGCGGCTACAATAACGTCGAACATTTTTGCAGACAGTTTCGACAGGTGTGTGGCTGCACTCCTAACCAATTTCGTCGTGCAATCTCTCCAGCGCCTTTAACAAACGAAAAACCCTTTCATCAAACAATTGCCGGCATAGATGCTCATAGTTTAGATTAACTATTGACATGGTTCTTATCAAAATCTATAATTTTCATTTGAATCCTCCATTCAAATGTGGAGGGTTTATTTTACGTGAACCCTCCTTACACGTCCTTTGTTAGTAGCATGTATTATGCACTTTACCACCAACTATCTCATTAAGAGAAATCTACACGATTAGTTGTATTACAAGCAGATCACTTATTAGACTAACCAATCTACTATACGTCACAATGATAATTTCTTAGTAAAGCAAATTATCCGATTTACTTCATCAAAACCTATTCTTAAATGGAATTTCAAACTTGTTTCATTAGAGAGTTCACAATCACTAGCAAATTCTTCACACCCTTTTTCCTTAGCCCAGTTTTCACATTCTTTGCATAACAACTTAGCTATACCTTGTTTTCTGTATTCTTGTTCTACATAGATACCTTCGAGATATCCTACAGGACTTGAGCACGTTCCTTCCACATAATCCTTTCTTAATCTACATTGTGCTACTGCTACAGGAAGTTCATCGAAATACGCCAAAAAAATTGAGGACTCATCAGAAGCTATATCCTCTTCAAACTCTTGTTGTAGTTCCTCAAGATTATGATCTTCCCACATACGAATAAATAACTCCGTTACAATTTTACTTTCACTTAAAATGGCTTTATGTATCTTAATCATTTTACGTTTCTCCTTCTCTTACTGTTACTTTGCAACAACTTCCTCATCAAATGAATCATTTGGTGTTTCAAAATATTGTTATAATAAAGCAATCATTTAGAACTACCAAGAAATATATATGGATTAATTAATAATATAAATCGTAATTGAAAATCTTTAAATAAAAAGTCTTTCGTCCTCGGCAATTTACCAAGGAGACGAAAGACTTTCTCTTTAAGCTGTAAAATCTCACTCAATTATCAAATATGCAAATTAACAATCGTTGCTTTTGGTCTTGACATAGATTCAATCGAATACTTAATACCTTGTGTTCCCATACCAGACGATTTAACACCTAGGAAAGGGAAGTGATCTGGTCCGCGCTCTGTTTTGTTATTGATTTGAACAGTACCTACATCTAAACTATCTGCTATATAGAAGGCATCGTTAATATTCTGTGTAAATACGGAACTTTGTAGACCATATTCAGACGCATTTGCAATCTCAATGGCTTCTTCTTTACTAGCAACTCGGATAACTGGTACAACGGGGCCAAATGGTTCCTCCCAAGCTAATCTCATATCTCTAGTAACATGATCAAACAGTGTTGGCTCAATAAGGTTACCTTCGCGGTTACCACCAAGTACTAGAGAAGCTCCTTTATCTTTTGCATCTGCAATAAGTTCCATAACAAAATCAGCTGCTTTGCTACTAATTAATGGAACAACATCTAATTGATCGTGCTCTAACGGATTGCCTATTTTTAATTGGCTTATTTTTTCTTTAAGCATTGCAATAAGTTCATCCGCAACACTATCCATTACGATAATTCTCTTTACAGCGGTACATCTTTGGCCTGAATAAGAATATGCTCCAGCAACTATTTGAGTAGCTGTCATTTCTAAATCTGCATCCTCCAAAACGATTGCTGCGTCTTTACCACCTAACTCCATAAGTAGTGGAACCATTTTCGTAATACCAGATATTCTTTGACCAACTTCTGTACTACCTGTAAAGTTAATAAAATTGATATCTTTGTGGGTCGTTATATAATCGCCAATCTCGCTACCTTTACCTGTAACAGTGTTAAGAACTCCATCGGGAACTCCAGCCATTTGGAAAATACGTGCCAAATATAAACCACTTAAACTTCCTTGGGTTGCAGGCTTTAGGACAACGGTATTACCAATGATAAGAGCAGGTGCGATTTTAGATGCAGCTAAGTTGACAGGATAATTGAATGGTGAAATTGCAAGGATCACACCTAGCGGTTCTCTTTTTACAACAGAAACTTTATTATTCTTAAATCCTGGGAAACTATCACCTGGAATACTTTCTCCTGATACACTCTTTCCACTATCAGCAGAGAAACGAATAAAATCTGCTGTTCTTGAAATTTCAGAATGAGCACTTTTGATATCCTTACCGATTTCCAACATCATTAACTCGGCTAATTCGTCTGTATGTTTAATAAGGAGATCTGCTGCCTTATATAGAATTTCTGCTCTTTCATTTACAGATATATGTTTCCATTTTTTTTGAGCCTCTTTTGCCGATGCAATTGTCTTATCAACTTCAGCGGAAGTCATTGCTGGTACACTTCCTACTAGACGCTGATCTAGTGGTGAGTAGATATCAATAAATTTGTTACTTTCGCTTGTTTCCCAAACACCGTTATTTAGATTTTTATACTTATTCTCTGAATTTTTTATTATTTCAAACATATTATACCTCCAATCTGTATGTAATTAATTATGTGCATATACAGTTTATTACTCTTGCATAATAACACAAAGTCTATACGGACACAATAGTGAATTGTCAGTAACTATTGTAAGAAGTCGCATAGTATACCATATGTATTAATATGTTTCTATCTAGAAAATAAGTACACATATTAAGTATTCTGTTGTCAAGTAATTAATAAAAAAAAGAAGTTACCTCATAAGATAACTCCTTATTAGCATCACCGTACTGATTGTATTGTAACATACTTTGATTGATTTTATACTAAATAACTCTATAAACTTTTCTTAACAATTGATAATGCTTCGTTATAATCGTCCTTATGAACATATATTTTATATTCATATTCGAGTGAAAGATTTTCACCAAATGTTCCCGTTCTTCCTATTGAAGCTGCCGTAAAAGGAGAAGGACTTTTTTGATTACGTGTTTTTATTAAATATTTTATATTATTGCCTGCTAATAAATTACGTAGTTCTGCCTGTTTTACAAGATCATAGGTTATAATTAATTCCTTCCTGTTGAATATAGTAATCACTTACAAAACCTCCTTTCATACCAATCTTTTCTTAATAATATACCATAAATTATCATCTACCAATATGCAGTTTTTATCATCATGTATTTTTTAGTTAGTTCTAGAGTAAAACATGAGTAGTCGAATCTCCTATGTAATTGGTGTTTATATAACTACTTATTAAAACTTCTCAGATACACGATATTTCTGTCTGGATCGTAGAAGCTCATATTGATTGTCCCCCAAGGACGAGCTGTTGGTTTCTCTATAATGTCTACTCCCAGTTTAACTAGTTTATCATATTCCTTATTAATATCATCAACAGTAAATGCTAGACTTATATTTTGATTGGTATTATTTTTTACTGATCCATCATTATACACAGTGAGCATCGTTTCTTCTGATATAATTGTTTGATGAATACCATCATTACTTCCATTCTCGGTTTCCAATAAAGTTTTATAAAAATTCGCGAGTTCAATTACATTGTTCGTTAATAGGCTTACTTCACCAATCCGCATCCAAACACCTCCATTTAATTCATTGTATCCCATATAATTACATATATCAATATCTACTACCCTTCTATTTTGTTTGAACCAAAATATAGTCATTGAATTAATCTTAGCGTCTAATACTTATGCTTTTATACCCGACCAAAACTCGGTCGGGAAACTAATCTCCTTATTTTTCTGTAAACATGTGTCTGAAAAGTAATCTGACAAATGGACCTGCAAAAAAAATCTGCCAGCACAATGCCATTGGAAAATTCAATACAGTTGTCTGAATCCAATTAGCAAGTAACTGTGAATTAAAACCTTTAAACAACACAGTAGCAACTAAACTCATCATTGGGCACATAAGACATACAGTCATAGAGGAAATTGCAAGAATTATATAAATCATCTTATCCTTACCTGGTGTCACCAGCCGAAAAGCAAGTTTTTTCGCCAATGGCCCTGCAACGAGCATCTCTAATATAAAACCAACGATACCCATAAGGATTAATTCACCAAATGCTAGTACAAATACCTCATTCGTTACCCCTCCCTTGTCAATTGAAATATTGTATACCACCATAGCATACACCATTACGATTACCATCATAATCGTAAATACAACATCCTGTAATTTTGTCTTTGGCATTCCTATAATCCTCCATCTCTTTTGGCATCAAAAAAAAGTGAGACTACGCCTTGTAATAACTTTCATTACGATTATAAGCGTATAATCTCACTACCATTTTCATCTGCTGCCGATATTTAATTTTCTATTACCTAATATATTATAAGTATAAAAAAATCTGTGTGTAAGTGTTTTTTTATTTTTCTACAAATTTGTCGATTATTCTATGATATAAGTATAATTTATAAGCAAATCATACAATTCTATAAATTTTTATAGAGATATGATTTTTATATACGGAGAAAAATAGGTAATACTCTGACAGAAGTATCTCCTTCCATTTAGCTTTTAGTCACTTGATAAGTTCTCCATTTATCTATAACTCCCTTATAGTTCTCTCCTTTTCTCTTCACAAATGGTTTAATGCCAACTGTAAAAATTATTTTATGGATAATCGTTTGAAACAAATACTTTCTTTTTGTCTGGAAATCACCATATATCTTTTCTGAAAGTTCACAAATCTGCCTTGTTACTTTACTAGTTTCATTTGGTTCTTTGTTGAATGGAAGATTACATACAATTTTTCCAATCACTCTTGCACCAGAATATTTTAATAGTTTAATTATAATTTTACTAGTATCACTACTTCCATAGTTTTCTCCAGTAGCTATACTAACTGCATATTTACCATGTAACAGTTGTTCAATTACAAAATGTCCTCTATCAATAAACAGTTTTAATTGTCCAGATACATTACTTGCATAAGTGGGTGAACCAATAACTAACCCATCTGCTAATGCTATTCTATTTGATAATTTTTCCGCATCGTCATTCATATAGCAATGCCCAGTTTTATAACATAAACAACAACCATTACAAGGGGTTATTTCTAAATCACTAATATTCACAAATTCAACATAAACATTTGCTTTGCCAAGTAACTGTTGTTCCATTGTATGTAGAATTCTGGCTGTAGCACCATTTTTTCGTGGGCTACCGTTAATAATAACTATATTCATAGCCTTATCCTTTCAATTCGATTTGTCATTCTTGTTACAATTGAAGTTATCACTCATTTGTAGATAAACATAAGTTGTTCAGTTCTTTATTAAGGCATAGACAGTTGAATTAAGAAACACTCCTTCTTTTAATATGCTTTCTCTTAATAAACCTTCATAATAAAATCCTGCTTTTAGTAATACTCTTTGTGAAGCCTTATTATGTTCAAACGGTCTTGCCCATATTCTATGCAAATCAAAACTTTCAAATAGATTTTGTGTAAATATCCTTAATACATGTGGCATTACACCCTTACCTCTATATTTAGCACTCTCTATATTCTTCTAAATTGGAAGATACCAATAGGACTGCATTAGATGATAATAAGTTTTTGCACCTTTTGGCATTTGCTTAATTGCATTTATAACATTGTAATAACCCCCTACACCACTTGCTATATATACTAATCCAAACAAACCAAAGAAGGTGTATTGTGGTAAAAAAACAAAAAGAATAAAAGGTATAACCCCTAATATAAAAATTGGCAGTAGATTCATCATAATAAAGCGGGATTTACTCATAGATTCTGTTCCATGTACAAAAAGAGAGAGTTTTTTCTTATTTATATAAATGGTGACATCCTCTTTAAAACATAGTGCACGTATAAGTTCCCGTGGAAATATCGCAAGTATAGAATATAATAGTCCTAGTTCCATGTCTAGTCCTAGATTTTTTGCATGGATTACAATATATGGACATAGTAAAATAATAAGAATAGAGCCTCTAGTTAATATAAATTTACGCATTTCTTTAACATCAAATTCTATAAAGGGTATTGCTCCAGGCACATGTTCTTTATATGGTAGTGTAGTTGGATCTCCATTGTAACTTTTAATATGTAATTTCAAAACGATTCTCCTTAGTTCACTGATCTAGAATTTGTTTTTTGAGACAATATTAGCTCAATATTATTAAGTACCTCAATAGATGTATTCATTAAGCCAATATATGTATATTCGTGCTACAATACATAGCATCTAATTCTACACCCGGTATACAGGTAAATCCTTTCGGTTTATTGAGTCTCATAAGTTCTCTTGAACCATTTAATTCATTGTGATCCGTAATAGCTATTATATCGATTTTCCTAGTCAAGGCTATATCGATTATATCTTGTGGCGTTAACGTTCCATCAGAATAGTAAGAATGTATATGTAAATCAGCATACCTAGTAGTCATTCTGCTTCCTCCTAGTAAGTTCTTTGATCATACAAATCAATTGCTATCACTGATACAGATGCAATAGATCATAGTTTTATGTATTATTCTCCCTCATAATAATCATATGTAGAGTTGTTCTTATAAAAAGCGGGATCTTGGTTATGTTTTATAATACCTATTTTATTCGAATCAGGGTAATGAATTATATCAGGTGAATTCGTCGTATCAACATCAAGATATTTAAGCATGGTATCCTTGGAGGTATTTGTTATTTTATGTACTCCATGTTTACCAGGTGGGCAAACAATCGTATCACCAGCTTTAAGGGCGATTGATCCATCTTCTGTTCTTAGAATACCATTACCTTCTATTATGTAAAAGACTTCTGTATTTTCTTCATGATAATGGTATGGATAATTGCTTTTTTGTGGTGGAATTTCGTAGAATGCTACATAGCATTGATTAATCTCAGAACTTGGTGTTACTTTCTTCTTGTAGTATTCATAAGGGTCGTGAATATGTTTATGAGTAGGAGTTATTTCGTTTTCGTTTATAACTATAATTTTGTCGATCATATTAATTCGCCTCCGTGAAATCAAAATTAATAAACATACTTAATTTTGTTGTGACTGATCCATCTTCATTTTGAACGTAACAAACTCTTTATAACCGGAGTAGATTTCAATTGGGATATAGAGTAGAGCTATTATTAGCAGCGGAAAGAAGGGATTATCTATACCACTAATTTTAATATATAAGATAAAGCATACTAAGTAATAACACACGCGATATCTTATGTAACTAAAATATTTAGTTGGAATAAAATTCTCCTTTTTCTCTACGAAACACATGACACTTATCCAGAATATAAAAATTAGAGACATTAGCATACTAAAGAAGTAATGATTCATTCTAAAAATGTTCATTATCAGACCTACAATAGGAATAGATAGAACAATAAAGGAATTGAAGATTCCTTGAAGAGCTAATTGTTTTTTAAAGATTTTCTCCTTATAAATTTTTGCTATATCTCTATAGTCATGCAAATCCATTGTTAATACTCCCCTCTAATAATCGCATAATACCTTCCCTAATATATTACAACTATTCTATCTTAAAATCCATAATATTACAACACAATACATTCTGAAATTAGGATTAAAAAACGGAATTACTTAACTCACATCACTTTGCATCTTTTTCTTAAAGATTAATACTGCCAATAGATAAATAACAACTGCATATACAACTATAATAATGAATGGTTTTAATAAATCACTGTAATCACCACGCAATGCCATTCTTGCAGCAGTTACCCCATGATAAAAAGGAAGCACCTTGCACACCTTAGCTAAAGCCCCACCGATACCATCGACATCCATCCAGATACCGCCTAACATACAAGATGCTGTAATAATAATGGAACAGATACCTGGCGCTGCCTTTTCATTTAATAAGGTTGCAAAAAAAAGTCCAAATCCAATGAACAATAACGCGGAAGGAATAAGTACTAACATACAAAGGATTATATTAAGTATACTAAAGCTATAACCATGTATGCCTCCAATTATCACTGCTGCTAGGAAGGTGAATATGGATTGTAGGATTGCAATAATAACTACGGGATACGTGTATCCGATTATGAACTCTCTTGATTTAATAGGTGCCGCGTATAGGCGTATCAAGAAGGCGGTAGATCGATCTTTTGATACTTGCAAACAAGTAAATAACATTACAAAGGTTAAGCCGAATACTGCAATGCCAGGAGCAAGGTTCTGAATCTGAAATATATCCATATTGGCTTCATTCGGAATACTTTGATTAATAATAGACATAAGAATTAACATAAGTAACGGAAATCCGAGACAAAAGATGTAACTTAACGGATCTCTGACAATCTCTGTAAACGTTCTTTTTCCAAACACAACACTATTCATCTCTACACCTCTCCTTCAGCGATTGCTATGAAAGCAGCTTCTAATGTATCTTTCTCAGTCAACTCTTTTAATTGTGCTACCGTACCACAAGCTTTAACTTCACCATCAACCATAACAGCTACTTGATCCGATAAACTCTCCGCTTCTTCCATATAGTGAGTTGTTAATACAATGGTTACTTTTTCTTTTAAGTCTCTTATAATATTCCAGAGTCCTTTCCTTGCAAGTACATCAAGGCCTAGCGTTGGTTCATCAAGGAATAATACTTTGGGCTCACTTATCAGTGCCATAGCAATACTAAGTCTTCTTTGCCAACCACCAGATAAAGTTTTAGCTTTACTCCTTCGTATCTCTTCAAGAGAAAACTGTTTTATAATTTGCTCTACTTTTTCCTTAGCCTCTTGTTTTGACATACCATAGATTCTAGCCATAAACAATAAGTTTTCTTCTACCGTTAGGTTAGGAGCCACGGCTGTTTCTTGAGTAGATATATTACTAATGGCCTTTACCTCATCTAATTCGGTTACAATACTATGTCCACATATATAGGCATCGCCACTTGATGGCTTTGATAACCCAGTTAACATGCGTATGGTAGTTGTTTTGCCTGCTCCATTTACTCCAAGTAAAGAGAATAGAGATCCTTCTTCTACTTCGAAAGTACTATCTTTAACTGCTATTTTGTTACCAAATTCTTTTCGTAAATTCTTTACTACTATTGCACTATTCATAAAACCCTCCTTACTGCACGAGGCAAATAGCCTATGTGCAAGTACATCAATCATTTCGCAATTCTTCTAGCTTTTTATTAATTTGATTAATTGAATCTTTGCAATTACGATATTGGATTATCCAAGTAATAACGTAAGAAACTAGGTAACTTGTAACAATTGTTATGAAAGACAAACTATCTTTCCCTAGATCCCAACATAGAATGGATACGGGAATCCATACCATTGCAGTTAAAATAAAATAAATAATACTTTGCAGGAGTAAACTAATACGTTCAAATTCCATAATGATTGACCAAAACCCAAAGGCTGCACTTGATATACCAATTAATATCGTTTGAACGAGTAAAGCCATTGTTCCAGAAGAAAATCTAGTAGCAAAATCCGGTAAAATAGGAATAAAATCTGGTTTATTTACTGCTACCATAATAATGACGCTTAATATCACATTGATTGCTATTGCATATAAAAAACTATTAATACCTCTTACTATCCCTTTTTTCAACATATCCTATCACCTCAAATTCCCAATGCTTTCTTAATCTTCGTTACATAACGACGAGAAACATAAACTTCCCTACCACAATCAAGATACATACGAATTGTACCTGCTAAACTTGTATCCATACGTTTTATCTTTTTAATATTAACGATTTCAGAATTTGAAACTCGTATAAAGCGACTTTCATCAAGTTCTTGTTCCAATTCATACAACCTCTGATGTAATCGATAGATACCATTAACGGTAGCTGCATAAACCTTAAGGTCTTGCGTATAGATATGTATAATATCGGCACTAGATAAGATAGAAACCTTATCTCCATCATAAGCTGTTATCCCAGCGTTTACTGCTGATTCAACTGTGTGATATATTTTCTTTACTTCTTTGGTATTCTCTTTGGCACAAATAAGTATTTGTGTATCTTCGTATTTCTTATCAATTATTAGTTTGATTTTCATGTTTACACCCATGCTTTCTGAGACTGTCTATAGTATAGTTCTCCGAATACAAAAATAAAACAGGAAATCGATAAGTGGTCGTTTTCCTGTTATAAGTGGTTTCGGTCCTTTTATTTTATGTACGTAAATGGTACAATTATCTCCTCATTGATTCCAAATCCCTTCAGTTTACATATAGAGTCTTGTTGTGAGTTTTCGTCAGCATATCCCGGTATGATAGGAACTTTAATGGCGTAGCTATTAAAAGGAACCCATTGTTTTATTAACTTTAGATTTGTTATGACTTGATCATTGTTTTCACCAGTATATTCTTTATATATTTGCGGATCCATTGATTTAATATCTATGATAAACGAAAAATTCTTTTGAATTAATGGTTCTAGATAATTCGTTGGTATGTTGAGGGAAGTTTCGATGGTTAAATTCCATTCACTTGGACATAAACTTGCAAATCGTAATAAATTCTTCCATTGCAAAAGGGGTTCCCCACCTCCGAATGTGATTCCCCCATTGGTATAGAGAAAATAACTATGGTCGATGGAAAGTTGTCCAATCAAATCTTCTTCGCTTATAGTCTTTATCAAATCATCCCTTTGCAATAGTTCATTATTAATACAGTATGCGCAAGATAACGGGCAACCTGGTAGTGCTACTAACGAGGTAATACCAACTCCATCAATATTAATACGATGCCGATTGATCCAATGAATTTTCATGGTTTCACGTAATCTCTAAAGTAAATTGTAGAAGAATTACTATTTGTATCACATTCTTGATCGACAGGTGGTGTCTGCTCCTCATCTTCATCAGTCCACGCAACATCACCATTTAGCTGATTATTATTATCAATGTTTTCATCTATAACTGCCTCTCCACCTAGTTCCAAGTTATCATTACTGTTTAATGTACAAGAAGACATTGTTAGTGTGGTAGCCACAAGTAATCCCGCCACCATAGTTTTTTGCTTCCATGTATTACCTTTATGTTGTTGCTTCTTAATAGTATCGTTCAGTAGTTTCTCTTCTGCTTGACACTTAGGACAAGTTCCACTACAATACCCATTATTTTGACATTCAGTTTGATTTAATGATATGCCAAGTTCATCTGCCATATTTTTTCTTATATCTTTTAACTGTTTGCAACGTGCCTTGTTTAATGAATCTTGTTGTTCTAGAGATTTTCTCATGATTACTACCTCACTTCATATTTTTTTAGGTTATTCCCTTTTCATCAATTAGACGATTTTGCTTGTAGCAAGGTTCCAAAGATTAACTAATTATTTGTTAAAATACTAAAATTCACAAATTAAACTGGATCACTATTTAGTATCTACATAATTTTACCATATAGTGTTATGAATTTTCAATATTCTTCCTATGCTTTTTTGTTTTTGTGTAGTATAATAGAGAAAATAGAAATTTATGGAGGTGTTCGTGTTATGGATGATGAACTGAAAATCAAAATGTACTCATTTACGCTGGATTGTATAGATGCACTTGATTTAGCAAAATTCTATGCGGCGTTACTCAATTGGGAAATAGGATTTAGTAATGAAGAATGGGCATGTGTATGCGCTCCGGGAACAGGTCAGGGTACGTATCCTGGTATATTGTTTCAACAAAATCCAGAGTATAAATCACCTGTGTGGCCAGAAGAGCCTGAAGCTCAACAACAAATGGCACATCTAGACTTCGCTGTTAATGATTTAGAAAAAGCAGTTCGATATGCAATCCAGTGCGGAGCTACAATTGCAGATGAGCAATTTTCTGATAATTGGAGAGTTATGTTTGACCCTGCAGGACACCCTTTTTGCTTATGTCAAATGAAAGATATATTCGCGAGTGCCCACTTTGGTTTATTATAAATATCAGAATAAACCAAAATAGAAGTCTAGTTCGTGAACAGTCTTAGAGGTAGGAATTATACTCCTACCTCTACTTCATATACATACTACACTTCTATTATTATTTCTGTTTCTATTTCTATTTCTATTACAATGTTAATTATTCTTTAAATAAAATACTCTTTATATCGTCTACTATCATATTTTCCTTTAAGTGATAGCGTTCGTATAGTTCATTCATGCTAATACGATCGGTAAATTCCTTAGTTGCACCAAAGTTTAATACCTTCATATCCGTATCACCATAGAATCTAGTGATTTTCTCACCAAAGCCCCCATCAAGAATTCCATCTTCTAGTGTAATAACTAACCTATGATTATCTAATAAGCTTGTTAATAAACTACGATCTATTCCCGTTATATACCTTGGGTTGATTAAGGTAGCTTGAATTCCTGTTTGTTCTCTTAACATATGTTGAACTTTTTCTCCAAGTTGATAGAAGGAACCTAAGCCGATTATTGCAATCTCACTACCATCAATTGTTTTTTGATATACATTAATATTGTCAAAATCACAAGTTAACTGTTCTCCAGTGGATATCACATTCATATTAGGTACACGAATCGCAACTGGTCGTTTGGTTTGATTCATACCCCATTCTGTCATAGCCAATAATTCTTCTTTGGATGTAGGTGCAAGATATACAATGTTAGGGATATTAGAGATTAGGGGAATATCAAATATTCCAAGATGAGTTACATCACCTCCAGAAATACCGCCCCAGTGCACCATAATTAATGCAGGATTGTTATTGATCGCTAGATCTTGGGATAATTGATCATAAGTTCTTTGAATAAACGAGCTTATTAAGGATAAAACTGGTTTCCCACCTCGTGATGCAATACCTGAAGCTAATGCTACAGCATGCTCTTCTGCTATTCCAACATCTACATATTGGTCCTTTAGATCAGTTTCCTTTCTGAAGTAGTTAAAGCCTACTGGACCTGGTGTAGCTGCAGTAATTACAACAACTTCTTTATCCTCTTTAGCTTTATGAACGAAAAATTTTCCTAAGATATCTTCATAACTTTCAACTATTTCTTCCATAAATGGTTTCTTAGTTTCTAGATCAAATGGCATTGTCCAGTGAAAAGTTTCTTTTTGTTCTTCCGCGTCTTGATAGCCTTTACCTTTAATCGTATGCATATGCACCACTACCGGATGGTCAATATCTTTTACTGTTTTGAATATGTTTATTAAAGCTTCTACGTTATTCCCTTCCTCAACATAATAATAATCAAATCCTAGTGCTTTAAAGAAATTATTCTCTGCTTTTCCATTCGTTTCTCTTAACAACTTAAGATTCTTGTATAAACCACCGTGATTTTCGGCGATAGACATATCATTGTCGTTGACTAAAACAATAAAATTATTGCCTAGTTCCACAGCATTATTTAACCCTTCATATGCTTCTCCCCCACTTAAAGAACCATCACCAATCACTGCGATGATATTCTCTTTCACTCCTTTTAAGTTTCTAGATTTTGCCAATCCGCATGCCAAACTTACAGAAGTTGAAGTGTGTCCTATCGTGAAGAAATCGTGTTCACTTTCTTCAGGAGCTGTAAATCCTGTTACAGAACCGTATTTATCTGGATTAGTAAATGCTTCTTTTCTTCCTGTGAGAATCTTATGGACATAGGATTGATGGGATACATCAAACACAATTTTGTCAACAGGTGAATTGAATACATAATGTAATGCGATTGTAGCTTCCACCATACCTAAGTTAGGCCCGAAGTGACCGCCAGTAGTACTGATTTTATGAATTAATACATCTCTTATATCAGTGGATAGCGAGGTTAACTCCTCTATTGTTAAATTTTTCAAATCCTTTGGATTGGTTACTTTATTTAATATATTCATACTTAAATCCATGCACATTACATACTATATAGACGAAGTCTATGGTATGATTTTCCTTTTCTCGATTGAGAGATGGCGATGCATGGCTCCTTTCATAGATTTTATAATTCTTACAACCAATTTCATTTTCCACAACAATATTATTTTATTGAACAAGAATCTGAAAAATGAATTTCTTCTGTATCAGCTGCAATAGCCGTCTCATAATAAGATATCTTATGTTCTATAGTATCAAGCAATTGATTTAGCTCCTGCATTTGCTTATGAACAGCAGCTTTTCTATCTAAGAATAGCTGTAATCGTTCTTCCAAGGTATTATCACCTTCCGCACATAAATCCATGTATCTTTTGATGTCTTTAATCGATAACCCTGAGTTCTTAAGACATGTAATAATACCCAATGACTTGAAATCGTCCTCTTTAAAAACTCTTGTACCATTTGGTTTCTTATCAACAAAAGGAAGTAGTCCTTCTTTATCATAATAACGAAGTGTGGGGACCGTAACTCCCATTCTTTCTGCAGCTTGTTTAATTGTATATGTCATAGAAAACTCCTTTCAAACTAAGTACTTAATTCAACCGGTGTTACTATAATAAAACCTAAAGTTAACTTTAGGTCAATACTTTTATGTAAAGTTTTTAAAATTTCTTATAAAAAAAGCATTTTAATTATATCCACAGAACTTCTTGTAGCAAAACTGTGCGTAACGCATGAGCGTATAAATTCCAACTGTAAAAAATACAGGAGATACTACCTTTCAAGAAGTACCTCCTGTTATAATGGGAGCATATTACATTTTACCGGATTATGATATTCTTAAAATTATGATTGTAATCTATTTTACTAGCTTTAGAATTAGAAAACTAGGAGTCTGTATAAACGAATCATATCGATTATAGAATCGTTCTTTCCATTCTAGCGGTGGTGCTGGTTCTTCTACCTGAAGGATATGAAAACCTGCTTTGATAATGGCATTAAAATAATCACTAAATGTATGATGATAACTGCTACTTAAGTAATTGTTAATGGTATCATTGTATTCAATCCAAGGTTGCATGTAAGAACGTAGACTTTTATCTAGATATCTAATATTCCAATCCTCATCTGAGGGGAAAATACCGTTTTTATCAATAGGATAACCAGCCGTATAGACTGGATTCATCAAAGTAATAATACAACTACCTTCTTCATTTAATAAATTGAATAATTTGTAAAACAATGTATCAAGATCAAGGATATAGTGAAAGGTTGTTGAGGAAAATATAAAATCTACTTTATTCATATTTATTAAATCCAAATTATTGAGATCTCCTTTTGCAAATATAGCAGTTGAATTATTTCGTTGTGCTTTGTCTCGTGCAATATCTAGCATCTGTTGAGATAGATCAATTCCCGTAATTACATCAGGTTTTTCATTTTCTAATAAAAACGTAAACCTACCAGTACCACAACCTAAATCTATAATACTCTTGCCTTTTATCTTCGGTAGCATTTTCTGTATACAAGGCCATTCAATAGAATAACTATAAGAATCCGAATTCTCAGTAAAATCCTCATATGCCATAGCCATTACATTCCAACTTTCTTCTATTGTATTCATAGCATTTCTCCTCTTGTTTTTTATAAGAATAACAATAACTAACACATAATACTAGGATTAGAATGACTTTATCTGTTATCGTAATGTTCATAAACTACGACTATTAGTATGTAAGTTAATACGAGGGTCGCACATGTCAAAGAAATAATGTGTGACCCCTGTACATTGGTATTCAAAATTAATTGAGCACTGTTAAAGAACAATGTGCATCGTGAACCACTACTTGCTTTGGTATACGTAAATCAAATGTCAAATATATTGGCTCATCACAATGTTCTGTTGAGAAGAATATATCATTACCAAATACATATAATGGCACTTGAGAATTGTTAACACAATACTTTGAAAAACAAAAAATGTTCTTATTCCCACTGTTAGAAGTTATATTAACTTCTATTTGTAGGCTGTTATCTCTAGATTTACATAGTTCAATTAAGCATAATGAAAAAGTAATTTTGTATATACCATTTTTAGTTAATACTATTTTCCCAGTATCATTGAGAAATGCAATTTCATTCCCACATGCAAAGCGAGTGTTCCAGCACAACGGGGAATTATTATACCACTTGAAATTAGGGCATACTTCGGTGAGATATACAAAAGAATTTTTACATGTTCCATCATGTCCTGGTGGTCCAATAGGACCTTGTTCACCAGTTTCTCCTTTCTGACCGGTTGCTCCTCTTTTTCCGCAAGCTCCTCTTGGACCAGTGGGCCCCGTAGGTCCTATGCCAAGATCTATTGTTTCTAATACCCTTTGCATTTTATTCTTTAATACAAGCTGTGTTTCCGTAATTTTTTGTAATAAAGATTCTACACTTGCATTTACAGCCAGCAACTCATCATTGGAAGGATCGCATTCTTCATCTAATTTTTTTATTATATATTGAATCTTTTCTCCTTCAGCATTGATAATATGACTCAATGCAAGCTCCTCCATAGCTATGGAAGCTAATATCATATCAAGGGCTTTTTCTCTTGTTAAGTCTTCACTTATCGGAGGAAAATCTGGCATTGACATAGTTTGACCTCGATTTTTTTTTTATTACTTTATCATATTCATTTTATGTTGTCCATGTGGCAATAGAAATCTGATGACATAGGATTCATAATTTTTGATAATAAGAATATGAATGTAAAAAAAAGATGGTACTATGAATAAAATTAGTTTATGTATGATTGTACGAAATGAAGCCAGACATATTATAAAATGTTTAGAGCATGCTTTACCTTTCGTGGATGAAGTTGTCATAGTTGATACTGGTTCAACGGATAATACAATTGAAATCTGTCAGGAAAAAAACATTAAAGTATACTCGGTTCCATGGGAAAATGACTTTTCAAAAGCACGAAATTATAGTATTGGAATTGCAAAATATGATTGGATACTGTGCCTAGATGCAGATGAAGAAATTTTTATTGAAGATTCTATTGCTTTCAAAGAATCGTTATCAGATAACCAAGACTTATTTTACGTACAATTGCAACATTATGAAACCCATAATCTTGACAATTTAAATAATTCACATGTATCTTATCACTTTCGACTTTTTAAAAAAAGTTCGCAACTTACCTATGAAGGAAAAATCCACGAAAGACTTCATGTAACCCAAGGAATGCGTTATTCCTTAAATAAATTTATTAAAATTAACCATTTTGGTTATGATCAAATGAATAAGAAAGATAAATGCATACGGAATTTAACCATGTTGTTAGAAGATTGGAATAAGACACCCGATAATGTATGGTTAAATTATCATATCGCCTCTGAACTTTTTCAACAAAACGAAATCAGTATTGCCTACAAAATGATAAATCGAGCACTTCAATTAAGTATAACTAATAATTGCAAACCGCCAGCTATCTATTATAAGTTAAAATACGAAATTTTGCTTTATTCGCGAACTACTGTAAATGTTTTAGAAAGTTTAGAAAAGGTAATTTTATTATATCCAGATTATATTGATTTGTATTTCTATAAAGGAATTGTATTGGAACGTACCGCTAATTATAAGGAAGCAATTAAGATGTTTCAGTATTGTTTGACTCCGAGTGAAGTTAATTGCGGATATCTATATTTAGTCGGAGTTAATTCTTTTCTATCCTCATATCATATATATTTATGTTATTCATATCTTCATCTAGAAGAAGAGGCAGATAGAGAAATGGAACAAATTAACACGAAATATACATTATTTTATAATAATTTGTCATCTTACGAAAACTTATACATATAATGAACTATATAAAAAATTGGAGTATTTCTATGTCACAACCTACTTTTCCTTCCTTAAGCCCTAGCATAACTAGGGAAGAAGCCGTTAATCAAATAATATCTTCTATAGCTTATGAAGAGCTGGGTTTAAGCCATATTATTAATACAGAGGGCGAAAAGCTTCAGTATATTATAGGCACTATTCCTGGGGCAACTGGACCTGCTGCAACCGTTGAGGATGTTCTTGCCGCTAATGATAGTGTAAAGTCTACTTTAGACGCTATTTCTCAGAATCAATTATTATATAAGAGTAAACTTCAAACAGTATTGGCAGCTTCACCTTTAACTGGTCCAACTGGCCCAACTGGTGCTGTTGGAGCAACTGGACCTGCTGGCGGTCCTACCGGTCCTACCGGCGCTACCGGTCCTACTGGACCTACTGGAACAGCTGGAACCAATGGTCTTGCAGGTCCAACTGGCCCTACGGGCGCTAATTTCACAACTACAACTTCGTTCGCAGCTAATACTACTACAGGAACACCACTTGCAGTTGTTACGGCCGGAATATCAATACCTCTTCCTGATAATCAAGTATTACCAGCTGGTATAACTGTTAATGGTACTAATACTGTCTTCACTGTCGCTACGGCGGGTAGATACCGTATCTCCTATAGTGTTAACCTCACAGCCGGTGTTCTTCTTGGAACACGAATATTAGTTAATTCAAATCCTGTAGCAGCTTCTTCGATCAATGCTGTATTATCTTTATCTAACTATAAAGCTGAGTTTATTACCGATTTAACCGCAGGATCAACTGTGGAATTACAATTGTTTGGTGCTACTGTAAGTGCAACATTATTAACTGGTTCAGGTTCTCAAGGCGCTGCTCTTATGATAATGCGTCTAAGCTAATAAGGGGGATAATTATGTCATTACCAAGTTTTCCAAGTATAACCCCTCCCATTACACGAGAGGATGCTTTAAATCAGTTAATATCTTCCATTGCTTCCGAAGAATTAGGTATGAGTCATATACTTAATGCTGAAGGGGAAAAACTTCAATATATATTAGGAACACTTCCAGGGCTATCAGGCGGACCTGCAACGTATCAAGAAGTATTAGATGCGAATGATAGCGTATCAGATTTATTAAATAGTTCGATGGAGTTAACATTTCTATTAAAGAACAAATTGGATTTGGCGATGAATGCTCCTTCGATTCTAGGTCCAACTGGTCCATCTGGATTAACTGGAGCGGATGGTACCTTCCAAGGTGCTACTGGTCCAACTGGTCCAGCTGGTCCTAACGGAGCTATTGGTACAGTAGGAACAAATGGTGCTATTGGACCTACAGGAACATTTGCCCCAACTTCCACTACCACAACCGCTGGTTCTGCAGCTAACATTAATACTCTAGGAACTATTTTGACCGTCCCTTTAAGTGGTACACTTACTCTTTCTTTACCAAATGCTCAAATTTTTTCGCCCGATATTACAGTAAGTGGTGCTAATTCCGTTTTTACGGTTGCTAATGCAGGCACGTATCGATTATCATATAGTGTCAATACTACTCTTGCCTTACTATTAGGTACTAGATTATTAGTAAACGGATCACCATTAGCAGGATCTATTATCTCTCCTTTAGTTAGCGTATCTAATTATAACAATGAAGTCGAAGTTAATTTAACTGCTGGAAGTACCATATCACTACAATTTGTAAATACTACAATACTACCTGTACTTGTTACGTTAATATCAGGTGTAGGAGCTTCTTTAATGATAATAAGACTGAATTAAGATTGATATGCTAATAAAATAAGTTAATACGATAAAAAATACAACTAAAAAAACAGGAGATACTTTCTTAAGAAGTACCTCCTGTATTAAAGAGAGCATAGTACATTTTACTGGATTATAATGTTTTTTGCTCATCAGTTCGCTATATTTCAATATCAATTGCTGCTCTATCAATTCGAATACTCTTGCATAATTCAGATACTTTGATGTGGCGTGGATCGACTTTATATGTATTTAAGTCCACAAGGGAATCAAAGTTGGATATTAGGCAAGCATCAAACTTATTATTATCATTAATACTCTCTTTTACTTCCATATACTTAATCTCTGGAATTACTCCATATAACGATCTTAATCCGTCTAAAAACTTTTTCTTATTTTCCTCTTCATTTTCTTTAAATTTCCACATAACAATATGTCTAATCATAGATTTCCTCCTAAATGTGTCTAGTAGTTTATAATTGCTTCATTTATTGAGTATTGAATCTCAATGTTATCACTCTCAAAATAAGTGTCGACACCACCCGGGAGTATCCAATTTACACTAACGCTTCCCGGTTGAAAGTAACCATTCTGCTCTTTGTAATCAGAATAGGTTACATACCACGGTACCAGCGAGCTGCCTTTCCCGTTTTCGTCCATATATCGGTCATTCGTATCAAAACGTATTATGTAGCCATTATTGTCAAACGTAAATCTTCCCTTAGCAGAAACGTCTTTCCATGTAATCTCACCTTCAACGGTGTGGTCGTCAATAACTGTCCATGACACAAACTCCTGAAAAAACAAGGACGGCATATATACTGCGTCGGCAAGCGCAGTTATCAACTGACCCTGATCCATCTCTGCACCAGTAGAACGAAAAAGCTGAAACTGCTTGGCAAGTACACCTGTCATAGAGCCGAATCCGTCCAACATACTGTCTTTAGCCTGCAATGGAATCCCCGCTATTTTTCCTTTCAAAAAAGCGTGTCGGTCAGGTCTGTTCACAAAATTGACCTGCATGAATTTAATCTTAATTGGCTCTTTGCCCGCCGACATACGAAACTTTGTGTTGTGAAAATATATCAACATGTTATCCATATAGGGCTTACCGATATAGCCCCCATTAATGATATGCTGACGGAGCAGTGAAGGCAGTTCAACAATACAATCTTCCGTAAATACATTTTGTGTACTTCTTTTTCTATTTGTTTCGGCCAAAGAACTGTTTACATCTAGCAGATATTGCTTCCAAAGTCTTCCTCCGGGTATTGCCAAGTAGATCACTATGATTGCCAATGCAATCAAAACTATTACTACCCAAATCATATATTCCACCTCATGTTTCAAATATAGATAATATTTGTAATCATACCCCAGTAAATTTATTGTGTCAACGTAATTCTAGATACAAAAAATACCGCCCTGTTTATCCAATGGGCGGTATGCTGTGTAATGTGATAACATATATTTTATAGGGTTGCCCTATTATCGGCCCATTGTAGTTTCATACTATACAGGCTACTTGGACCAACCGCTATTGTTTTATATCCTAACAAACTTTATATACTATTAGTATAAGAAAACTTTTTAAGTTTTTTTAGTGCGTTTATTAAAGGTCTATATAAAACCAATGCAAGAACGAAATTACCCATACAATGAATGACATCCCATGGAATTCCTGCTATCCACCAAGCAAATGCTGTCCTAACTCCACCAATAAATAGATACAATAGGGAACCAAGCGCTCCAAAACATAACCCAAATATACCAGATACGATGCTCCAAAACCAAACGGAGTCTTGTTTACGAAACACATAGGCTATAATCGCAAGTATGGGCCAAGTATAGAGATACATAATAGACCAAATCCCCATTCCCCATATAAAAGTCTCAATACAAGTGAATATTATGATGGAATAGAATACCCTATAGCCAAATGTTAGAGTGAATACGATTATTAATAAGGATACAATCTCGATATTTGGTAAGAAGGATAATGCCATCTTTGAAGCAATTAAAGTGGCGGTCATTATACCTATAAGTGCAACATCATTAACAGTTAATTTACGTTTTTTATCTAATTTATTGTGCTTCATATGATATCTCGAAAGAATCTCCGTCGTAAACTGGTTGTGTTTCTATACCGTTATTACATAACTCCCCATTAACAGAGAAAGACCAAAACGCACCGTTGGCATCATAATCTGCTGTTACTCCATTAATTGTTTTTACAAATAATCCATATTGAGATTCTTCACCTTCAATTGTTAAATCTTTAATCTCTTCTAATGCATCTCTTAAGAATCCAGCATCTGTTTTTTGATTATATGTTGTACTATTTCCTTTGTCATCAATAACAGTAACAGTAATTGACTTAGAACCTTCAACAGGTTTTGGCGAAAATATTTTATAGGCACAAATTGCTCCTACTACTAATACAACTAAAATAGCTATACCGAGAATTATTTTCTTACTACTCATTTTGTTTTTTTCTTGTTCCATATGTGTTCTCCTTTTCTAATAAAAAATCCTTTTCAAACAGGAAGGTTTACCTGAGTAAAAGGATACGCATAAAAAGGCATATGTAGAGTGCAATTTCATTAACGTACAACCAGTTACTCGTGGTTAGGCAAAGCCTTTGTACCAGTCATGGCAGGTCTCCTGACTTTCAGATCATAGTATGTAACCATCTTCCCAGTTTCCTAGTGATTTAACGTGCATAACGTTGGTTACAAACTCCCTGATTACAGTGACGAGTTCGTACAGGATTCGCACCTGTTTCCCTTTTCACCAAATAAATATCCTTTATTTGGCACCTATGACATAATATTGAATTTATAAATCATTATATCCTATATATATACATATCGCAAGGCTTTCAATAATATTCCTTAAAGTTGTTATTCCCTTATACACACATAAATATTCTTTAGTTTTATTTTAATAGGTACGTATAACTAGAGTATAATTCGTCACACTGAACTGCAAGTTATGATAAACTACTATCAATAATGACTACATAGTCATAATGACTCTTTAGTCACATGGTCTGTTAAATATTATGACTCGATGGACTATATAACTAATAAGTCATTATGACTTAATATTCATAATGACCCAGTATTCATAATGACTTAGCATTCATAATGACTCGATATTCATAATGACTTATTAGTTATAAAGACTAATGGGTCATACCAATTTGACAGCCGTCATTTTAGCTCCGTAATTAATACTGTCAAAACGTCATTCTGGATACTTACTCCATGTGAATATACTTATATTGTACATTCCTTCATTCTATTTTCTTCAAAGATATACCTTCTATCACAGATCTTGCAGATCTGTTCTTTATGAGTAACGATAATTACTGTCTTACCTTTGAGATAGGTATCTATAAGTTCAATCATCTTAGTTTCAGTAACATCATCTACGTTACTTGTAGGTTCATCTAAAAAATAGATTTCTTTATTAATCAAAAGTCCACGAACTACATTCAAACGTTGTCTTTGACCGGTTGATATGAATACTCCACGCTCACCAAGTAAAGTATCAAGTCCTTTTTCTTGTTTGGATAGCCAATCGGACATACCTACTGCATAAAGCATCTCATACAGTTGTTCATCTGATATTGTTTTATTACCAAAGGCTAGATTCTCTCGTAATGTCAAATCTAACATCTCTGTATCCTGTGCGATATATACGGCATCAATGTTTTTGTTTAATGGTTTTCCATCAAGAAACATGGTATCTGTAGTTTCTATAATACCTGATAATATCTTAAGTATTGTTGTTTTTCCTTGACCACTTTCACCAGTAATACAGATTCGCTCGCCTTTATAAATATGGAATTCTGGGATTGTAATCGTTAACGCTTCTTCGTTTGAATCATATTGATATTCTAAATTATGTACTGCAATCTCATGAAATGTATCACTAATAGACGTAGTGGTATAAATCTCAGATTGTTCTCTTACAATTGCATCCATTTCCCTTTGTGATGCACAGAAGATGTTATAATCTCTTATAAATCCAGATATATTTCTGTTATTAAAAACTAGCTGTATAGTAATCAAGGACAAGTATGACATGAATTCAACAATTGGAAATGATGGATTTTTCTTATATAGTGCAAGCGCTACAAACATACAGATTGGACATAAAAGGTAATTTACCGTTTTATATAGTGTAAATCCAAGTTCGTTTCCAATAAGGTATCGCTTCGTTGCTTGCAAGTTTTCTTGTTGAACATTCCGTGATTTTTGCATAATAAAATCTAAACCACGCAATTTCTGAACAGTTGAAATATTGTTAATCCCATCCATGAATATTCTTGTTTGCTCTCCTTTTACAATAGTCATCCTTTTTAGATGCAAAGCGAGGAACCTAGAGCAAATCATACGAATTGCAATGGATAACAAGGATAATACAAGTATAATAATAGAAAACCATATAGAGTAATGGGTTATATATACCATTAGATACAGTATATAGATGACACTAACTGTTGCTAACAATAAACTGTTTAATAGAGTTGATTTTTTCTCAATTAATTGTGTTAATATACCTGCAATATAGCCCGTATTCCCCCGTTGTAAGGATTCCGGCTTGGTATAATACAACTTTTCATAATAAAAGTCATAGCTAGAATTACTTACATATGCTTGTATAACCCCATGCATACAATCTAATATGAATTCTAGTAATTCCCACAACAGTATATACACAATGAAAAAGATTGCTGCATGAATAAACTCACTTTTAACTAAATGTGCTGATGTAGTCTTGGATAGGGCTACTGTCATATAAGAATTCATAAATGACCAAATTAAAGTAAAAATAATACTGGCGATTAATAATTTCTTAGGGATTCCTGAAAATAATTTTTTAAACATATGTACTCCTCCTACTCGTTTTAAGTCTAATTAGTTTGCAAGCGACAAAAAAACCGATGTTTTGCTCACACAAAACATCGGTCCTACTGTCCAATTATTATGAAGATCTATGGAAGGATTTATGTTTTATGGTAGCAAAATAAATCGGTACACATAATGACTTTACCGATTATCACTTGGAGCATACTAATTTTGCATACATAGTATTTTGCTATCATAACATTACGTCCTTTCAGATATTTCTAACAATTATAGCACACATATTCTCTTTGTCAACCAATTAATTCCATATAGTTTGCTGACCTTTTGATGAAATCAATCTGATTATCAGCACCAAAGTGCTCAATAGCAAAGTAACCAGTATACTGATCCTGTAATAGCTTAGTTACAATTTCACCAATTGGCATATAGCCACTTCCAGTAGGGCAAGCTGCCATACCTTTGTTATATGTACCATTCTCATCCCTATTCTCTTCTATCCCTCTATCTTTACAATGTACATGAACAATATATGGTTTTAAAAGTTCATAACCGATTAACACGTTTTCATCGCTATGCACAAAGTTACCGGTATCTAAGGTGAATCGAAGGCCCGGAACTTCTTTCATAAACCATAATAGTTGGTTGGCTCTTGCATATGGAGCCGTATTAGAATCAAAATCCTCCAACGTTACGGTAATATTACTTTGAGATGCATAATTGGTAAGCCCTATTAATGCCTCCTTCATCTGAAGTACTTTAGAATTCTTATTCATTTCTTTGGTGGTTGTATCTTTATTATCGGATACTTGGTTTATGATAAAAGCTTCTTCCTCAGTAAGGAAACCTGGAACTATTAAAATCTTATCTGCACCTGTTCTCTTAGCCGCAAGGATATGGTCTTTTCCATAAGAAAGGTCGGTGGAATTACCAAAGTCATAAAATTCATAGATACAACTGATTTCCATATCAAGAGCACGAAGATTTTTCATGATGAATTCTTCGTTTTCAAGCAGGCACGTTAGATTGATTTCTATCCCCTTAATACCGCAGGATTTCGTAATTTGCAATGCTTCTTGTATTGTGATGTTTTGTTGCTCACAAGCTTCAAGTAGATGATCATAAAATACTGATATTTTCATATTATTTACTCCTATGTTTGATGATATAGACGATATATATTTATTCTTTAAGTCTAATATGATGATTCTAATGGTATTTTTATCTCGGGACAATCTAGGTGTTCTCGTTTGCGAAACTGTGGTTTTGCCCAGTAAACTGCATTATGTAGGATTGTCTGTATTTCTTTTTGATAATATACCGGGTATTCTTCATGTCCTGGTTGAAAATAAAATATCTTCCCAAGTCCTCTAGTAAAAGTCACTCCACTTCTGAAAACTTCTCCACTTGCAAACCAACCCATGAAGACAACATCATCAGGTTTTGGTATATCAAAATATTCTCCATAGGCTTCTTCTTGTGGAATTTCAAATTGCATGGGAACACCTGCAGCTATAGGATGTGCTGGTGCTGTGCACCATAGTCGTTCACGATCATCATGTCTCCAACGTAATGTCATAGATGTACCAAGTAATAGTTTTAATGGTTTGCTATAATGTCCAGAATGAAGTACGATAAATCCCATTCCCATATGTACATGATCCTTAATACGATTAGCAACTTCATCAGAGAGTTCCTCTTGCTTTGCATGGCTCCACCAAACTAGTACGTCTGTATCTGACAGTACTTCCTCAGTTAAACCATGTTCTGGCATATCAAAGGTTGCAGTTCTAACAGAAAACTCCTTATCTTTTTCTAGAAAACCTGCAATACACCTATGAATTCCTTCTGGATATATTTTTCTAATATTTTCGTATTCCTTCTCGTGGTAATATTCGTTCCAAACGGTTACTTTAGTCATGCATATTCTCCTTTTTGTCTACATTGTATGTTAGTGATGTAAGTTTTTTCTTATTTACTAGTTGTTAGTGTTGTAATGAAATATGTACGGTAGTATTAGAATAGAATGATGCTACATAGTATTAATACCCATATAACTATGATTGGAATAGCGTAATACCATTTCTTTGGCTTCCCATCTTTCCATAGGTTTTGTGATTTTGAACGACATGTTTCCATTACTTCATTTGGTATTAGTTTAATCGTACAAGCTATCAATGCCGGTAATAATATAATATCATCTAAATAACCTAATACAGGTATAAAATCTGGTATTAAGTCTATTGGAGACAATGCGTATACTATAGTAATTGCTGCCAAACACTTAGCTAGAACGGGTGTTTCTTTTTCTTTTAAAGCTAAAAAAACAGCCGGTAAATTAATCTTAAGCTCGCTTGCTCTTTTCTTGATAGACATCTTAATATTCATACTAATATTCCTCTTAGACAACAATTTGTTATTACATTAAATCAGCTAATAATTTTGAAAGTAATAATAAATTACTCTGATATGGTACTAACCTTCGATTTTCTCGATAAATGCTTTACATACGTCAGGATAATTCGTTATAGCTCCAGAAAGACCCCAGTCATATAATTTTTTCAAGTGGCCCATATCATTCACAGTCCACGCATTAACTAAAATACCATGTTTCTTGCAATTATTTACTACTGTTGTCGTAAGTTTTGTAATATCTGGATGATAACATTCCATACCATTACTCTTTGCATAGTATCCCGCGTTACCGATTTCTCGTTCCGTTAATATTCCACATGGAACTTCAGGAGCAAGTTGTTTACATTTGGCCATTGATAGATGATTAAAAGAAGAAAACATTACTTTATCTAGCATTTCGTATGACGTAAGCAAATCGATTACTTTTTTCTCAAGATTTGTATAATAAAACTTGCTATTTTTTAATTCTATATTTGTAGTAACATTCGTAGTCTTTACCCATGCAAGGTATTCTTCGAAACTTGGAATGGGTAGAAAATCAAACTCTTTCTTTTGTAGTTCTGCTGCATTGAATTTTTGTAGTTCTGCAAATGTATATTTGCGCACAAGACCTTCACCATCTGTAGTACGTTTTATACTCTCGTCATGAATGATAACAAGTACATTGTCCTTTGTTAATTGAACGTCTAATTCTATTTCATCGCATCCAGCCTCAACAGCCTTTTGAAAACTTAACATCGTATTTTCCGGATATAATCCGCTATAACCTCTATGTGCAATTATCTTCATTGTATTGAATCCTTTCTAATTGAATATTCGTAGTGCACACACTTTATCAGACGCACTTTATGAATCGAATAATGATCATCGGGTGAAATCAAATGCTCACTTTGTTCGCGCCGATTTCCTTCCGATAAGAAATTATCAGATACACTCCGTGATCGAATAATGCTCTAGAACTTCGTTCTATCGCTAACTTATCGGGTGAAATCAAATGCTCACTTTGTTCGCGCTTGATTTCCTTCCGATAAGTTACATTATATATGGTCGAGAGTGGTGATTCAAGGTATAACGACTTTTTTACATACAGTTTCTTACCTTGTAAATTGGTTAATTCATACAAGTTCTTTTATACGCCCTATTGCTTATCTATTTTCGCTTTTTATTAATAGGTATAGGATAAGTCGTAATTTTAAATCAAATGACTTAAAATTGATTTTAGGACGTGGCATTTTATTCCATATCGTGATATTTAATGGTGATCTCGTTTCGTTTTTAGTAAGAAAGTATGTTAGCATAAAAATATTTCGTTAAATTGTTATTTAACGAAATATTTTATAAACGCTATGTACTTAGGATTGCTTTATTTACTAATATTAATTATAAGCTAGCTCATTAATAATATTTGTTACTTTTTCACGTGTACCATCAATGAAATTCATGGCCACAGGACGATGTATAGCCCCGGAAACCAATGATAAATGAAATTCGTGTAAAAGCTTATCTATTAAAATCATTTTACTATTGTAACCTTGTGCACGAATCCAATTTTGTATGTACTCATCAAATACCTTAGCTGCTGCACCCGAAGGCATATTGTTTTTCCGATAGTTTCTTCGATATTCTCTATAGGAATATTGATAACCACATTTGCATTCTCTGAAATCATCATGACCTTCAATTACACTATTACAATTATGGCATCTAATCATGTATCTTTCCAGAAGCTCCATATCCTCTTTACCATATTTACATCTTAGATAAAGAGTTAATCCAATCTCGTCCGCTAGTACTTCATCTGGTATGCCTTTTGAATCTAACAAATAAAGCTGTTTCAATTTAGTAATATTCAATTTGTCGGGCCATTTGAATTTATTGTACCGATCTTTTATTACGTTATCTTGCTGCAATATAGTTTCATGTTTTTCTTTTTGAATTCTTATCTTATTCCGCTCTGCCTGACGCTTATTTTTCTCTGCGATTTTTTCCAGAAAATTTTTATTCTCCTTATTATAGAATGATTGGATATAATCAAGTAGCAAGTGATACGTATCCGTATCTGTGACCGATATAGTATCAATAGTAAATCGGTCCTTCTCTATTATGATCCCAGTAACTAGATACACTCCCGATTTTCCAATCCGGTACATCCAACCATTTTTTTCCGACCAAGTGGGAATACCAAATCTCAGATCATATTTATCTAAAATAACGTTAGAGAACTCACGAAAAAAGCAGGAAATTTCTTTATTAAAAAATTGGTCTAAATCAGTTATTTCTGGTCTATGACTTTTCGGATATTCTTCTATGAATTTACTCACTTGTATTTGCCTCCCTATCTTTTATGAGAAATATATTTATTATATAAAAATATTACCATAATGATCCATACAATACCAGCTGAAACTATGGATAAGGGAGTTTTTATACTAAAGTCTTTATTCCTATCTATGCATCTTCACCTTCCAACTTTTTCATAATTCGTATAAACGCAGGATCATCTCTTAAAAAGTCTAACTCTTCATCCTTTTCAAATGACTTTTTAATCATTTCTTTCATACTACTAAGACCATTATCTTGTTTAAATTTCATATGCGGATATAATGACTGTCTAATACCGTTTAATTCATTTATGCCAGAAACCATTTCTTCTAAAAGCCTTAGACTCTCATCTTTGTTTTTCTGCTCCAGTGCTATCATAAATTCTGAGGAACTTGCAATATATTGGCCTAATTCAAAATTCTCTGCTACATTGCGTGCAAGTTTTGCATATATCAAAGCCTCCTCATACTCCTTCTGCTTGCACTTTAAATGAATTATTTGCATTAAACTCCCAATAATCCCATTTGCATTCTGATATACCATCTCTTCGTGAACCTTATAAGCTTCATCGTACTTTTCCTGTTTACTGTAAAGGTTTGCTTGAATCATTCTTTTATCAAATCCAACTGGAGGAATTTGATCAAGTAACTTCTGTGCTTCTTCATACTCACCATTAACCACATAATCCTGACATAGTGACGCAGTCGCCATGTTTGATAATTCTTTATCTTCACCAAAAGCAACCACTTCATACCAAGCTGTAATTTGCTTTTTGTACTTGCCCTTGTCTTCTATGTCTTGCATTAATAAGTATGCATTCAATAGCTGTGCAGTAAATAGGATTAGTTTATCACAGTTCGGATACTCCTTAATCAGATTGGATACTTTCTCGAATGTTTGATTAAATCCTCGTGTTGATATCTCCACGGTGATATCACGGATTATTTTATCAATTTCCAGATCTGTTAGTTCCTCACGGAAAGAAAGTAGTGTATCTATATCTGTCTTTAAAATCCTGGCCAAAGGGGCTAAGAGAGTGATATCTGGATAGGATATCCCATTCTCCCATTTATTCACGGCAGGCGCAGTTACGCCTAGATAATTAGCCACTTGTTCTTGTGTTAGATGTTGTTCTTTTCTGTACATACGGATTAATTCGTTAATTTTCATTCATATCTCTCCAATTCTTCATACTAACAAAGGCCTCTGCTACTTATAGAATAGCAAAGACCCGATATACAAACAAGTGAATTGTTGTTACTTTTTATTCACAAAAAGTAACCAATGGTTATATTAAGTTTCTAAATTATTTAACGTTGCGGTTATTCATCAATAATTGAATGTAAAACTATGTTTTCATATATCCTTGCCATTTCCGTTGGAGATTCTATAAAATCTCGGTCAATCCATTTACACAGAATATTCCAATATCCACCAGTAGAATAAGAGATCGAATATTCTTGTTCAATTGAATTTGCAGTCTTTTTACAAGGGAACATCTTATTGATTAATGGTAACAATTCATCATACTTATTCAAAATAAAATGCAGTAAATCATTCTTTTGAAGCACCTTTAAAAAAGCTATATTATTACTCCAAAATTCAAAATAGACTACTGCACTTTGCTGCACATTATGACAATTAGATGACTTTAATAAATTAATATATTGAGAAAATAATAAATTTACATATTCATTCAAAACTGCATCTTTGTTTACAAAGTGCCGATAAAAGGTTTTTCTTACAAGTTGTGCTTCATATACAATTTCACTAATTGTAATGGATTCATAACGTTTGTTTTCCATAAGTAATAGTAATGCTTGTATTATCAACTCTCTTGAACGAATTGCTGATGGATTTAAACTTTTACTCATAATGGCCTCCTGACACACATTTACCTGATATGTATATCTTTTTCTTGTTGTATTGACAAAAGTAATACGCAAAAGTATAGTAATTAATAATGACACATATGTGTAAAATTTACAAGAGGTGAAAGATGAAAAAGATAAGATTTTCATACGTTATTCTATCGCTAGCTCTATTCCTTATTATGCTTACTTTTATGCGACATGTCGCTAAACAAGTAGAGCTTATATCTGGTGGAACTGCTATTTTGGATTTGAATTTCTATAATTCTAAAGAGTTTATGATGCAAACTTTACAAGAACTAGGTCAAAAAGGGCGTGATTTTTATCTTAGCAAATTCTTCATTGTGGATTTCTTTTATCCAATTACCTATGCTGCTTTCTATGGCTTCACTATTTTGTATGTTTTAGAGAAATTAAAAAACCACTCTAGATTGATTAAATTATTGGCACTTATTCCTGTGTGTGGGATGTGCTTTGATTGGATGGAGAATGTATTCATAGGTAGTTTGCTTACAACATTCCCTAATGACAGTGCCTTTTTATATCTCATGGTCACTATGTCAACGATCTTAAAGTTTAGTTTTGTATATCTGGCTGTTGTTACAATTATTATCTTAGTGGGTATAGTAATAATCAAAAGAAATAAGTTTCTTAATACGAATTAGTAAATCGTTGTTACTAATTATCTACAGTATGATAAAAGGTGATTTGAATCACCATAGTTATTTTGATAAGAATGGTGATTTTCATAACCATTCTTATCAAGATCGTTCAACATCTAAGATTCGGTTACTAAAATCCAGCATCCAACTTTTCTCCTCTAGGATGTCTGCCCCAAGTAACCCATTAATTTGTTCATATTCTGTAGGAAATACTTTTCTGTTAATAGCTGAAACTTGATTCAATACAACAATCTGGTTCCCAATCTCTAAAGATAACTTCTCAACTATACGAACCGTCTCTTCTTTCGTACCGTCAACACCAGTTAAGACATCTAACGTTTCTGAAGATTCAGGCAATCTATGATACATATGATCACCAAGAATACTTTCTGTATTACCAGTATCAAAACCAAATAATTCTACTCTCCCATTAATTAATGTGCGAAGTATCGGCATATTGTCCCATTCTTCCATATTAGAAGATAGCCGTTCAGGGATTGGTTTGGTTATATTGATTGTGTTTCCTATTCTGTCATATTCCCACTTAAAGTGTTGAATAATATCCCAACCTAAGAAACCATTAACTATGATAGGATTTCCATTATCATCTTCACCAAAATCCAATTGCTCATCTTCTACTACAATGACTTGCAGATCTTCTATGGTGACTTCACCAATTTGCATTAACGGTATAATTGCAGTATTAGCAGTTAATATTTGTCCGGCATTGCCACCAGCTTTTACTGTTTCAGAACATGCGATAGCCTGAAATCTTGAAGCAGTTGTTCGCTTCATTACTGTCATCGTAGCACCAGTGTCAAATACCATTGGTATATATAAGTCATGTAATGCTATTGATATTAGATATAATGATTCCATACGCTGTACAGCTATTATACTAGTGGTGTTCGTAAAATTTATCTTCATTAATAATACTCCTATATATTTCAAATATTTAGTATTTTGTCTACTGGTATTAATCTACTCTAATCATACACAAAAATCTATTTTGTGTAAACCATAATTATCGTAGAACTTATGTTTGCTTTCTGTTATAATACTATTAGACGATGTTGTAATGTGTTATACATACTAAGGAGAAAGAATTGATTTACGATATATTTAATACAAAACAAGATAATTTACCAACTAGTGCGCAGAATTTTCTGCTATATCTAGGCACAATTAGAGGGAAATCAAGTAATACCATAGAAGGTTATAAAAGTGATTTAACTATCTTCTTTCGTTTTCTATTGCTATATAAGCAAAAAGTTCCTGGCAATACTCCATTTGAAGCAATTGATATTCGAGATATCGATTATACGTTCATAGACTCTATACAGTTAAATGATTTATATGCGTTTCTTTTATTTGTTAAGAAATATCGAGATAACGGAGCTTACGCTAGGGCAAGAAAGGTTGCAACGTTAAAATCTTACTATAACTACTTGTATGCAAAGGAAAAAGTTTTATCTCACAATCCTGCACTTGAATTAGAATCCCCGAAGATTCAAAAACGTCAACCTGTTCATCTTTCATTAGAACAAAGTCTTAATTTGCTAGAATCATTAGATTCCAGAAAGAAAAATTATACGAGGGATTACTGTATATTGACTTTGTTTTTGAATTGCGGACTCAGACTTTCCGAATTATGTAGTATTCAGATATCAAAAATATCTGGGGATATTCTTACGATTATAGGAAAAGGAAACAAGGAAAGAACCGTGTATCTAAATGATGCTTGTTTAGAAGCATTGGAGGAATACTTAAAAGTACGATTAGAGATTGAGACAGATTCACAATATAGAGATATTCTTTTTTTATCCACTCACAAAACACCAATACGTCATAGAACAGTTGAGATTATGGTGAAAAAGTGTATTGTACAATCTGGTGTAGCGGATGCTCAAAAATATACTCCACATAAGTTGCGACACACTGCTGCTACCATTATGTATCAAAATGGTGTTGATATAAGAAAATTGCAAACCATTTTGGGGCATGAAAGTATATCAACAACTGAAATCTATACACATATTGATGATAATACTTTACGTGAAGCTGTCAAGTCAAATCCTCTTGGGAAAGCCCGTTCTAAATATACTGTTTGAAAATAATATCCTTATACGATTATAAATTCTATTCATACATGCAATAACCATAAGATGTTTCATATATTATAAGGAACAAATAAATAAAGAGGCGTTATGCAGAGTTTTAATCCTTTTGAAGAAAAACCTCTACCAATTGAGAGAACCTTTATGGATTGGAATACCATGTACCCCTGTCCATATAATAAGGAGACAGTGGACCCATATACGAAATGCCGTATTGTTTTGATGAATGGTACTGAATTTGAAGCACAATGGTTTTCACGTAATTTTTCAAGACATTGTACCGATAATGATTTAAGACGTGAACTAGCAACTCTAAGAAGAGTAGAACAACAACAGCAAAAAAGAATTAGTTGTCTAAAGCCCAAAAACGAATCTATACTCGAACATACAATAACATATGAACAACTCGCGGTAGATCTTACTTCTGTCCTTGCCAAGCAAGAACCAGATTGTAACGTTAGAAATGCTCTTAATTTTGCTTTATTAGAAGATTTTGATCATCTCTATCGCTATTCTAACCTACTTAATTATGAATATGGTATCTGTCCTAAGAAATTGGTGGGTGGTTATACTGAAATAACACCTGCGCGTCCTACCATATCCGAACATCGTGATCCAATGGATAGTATCTTCCCTTATGTATGTAATGACCAATCGAACATACTTACAAAACTTAATATTGGCATCATCACTGCAGCAGAACAACAGACTATGAACTATTATATGAATGTTGCTAGCTTATATGATAAATCGGATCTAGGACGAAGACTTTACCAAGAAATTGGTATGATTGAAGAGGAACATGTTAGCCAATATGAAAGTTTAAAAGATACTACAGGAACATGGCTTGAGGAATTGTTACTACATGAATATACAGAATGTTATCTTTACTATTCCTGTATGCAAACAGAATGTGACAAACGCATTCGTTGTATCTGGGAAGAATGTTTGTGCCAAGAAATTGCACATCTTCATAAAGCAAAAGATTTATTATGGGAATATGAAGGCACGGAGTGGCAACAGATAATTCCTTGCGGTAACTTTCCTGAGCTATTATGCTTACGTCCAAACATTGATTATGTTCGATCTATTATCGCAACAACAACGGGTAATACACAAAGATGGGAATGTGTTGTTCCATTAAATGAATTAACTCCAGATGATCCATTTTTCTTCTATCAAGACATAGTAAATCATAATGTTAATTGTGTGGCTAGTCATAATGTAATAGAGCGATATATTAAATGCAAAGGTCATGACTATCGTTTTGAAACAGCTCCTAATCCTTTATGTGTACTTCAAAATCGTCGTTGTGATAACACAACCCTAGCACGCGTCCAATCCGAAACACCAGCTGAAACGCAAGTATGTGGTACAACGAAAGGACAATGTAGTTGTAAAACAAATACCGAAGATGGACCTGTTTGTTTTTAATTAAGAAGCTCCTAAATAAACTGTACCAAACAGATATGAATTAAAAATACATCTGTTTGGTACAGTTTATAATTTTATTAATTAATTTGTAATGGATTTTCTGTATATTCGCATGTAAAATTAGTAAACTCTGCTACATTTGATTCTTCCGAATCATAGGCATATAGACCAATCATAACCCCTGTGAATCCACCAGCAACTTCTGAAGATAGATATCTCGTATAGGCATTTCCTAAACTTCTCTCCTCACCATTTACTCTTATCCCAAATGTATAGGATTCGTTAGCGCAATAAATCACAAGTGTAACCTTCGAATTAGACGTAAGATCAAAGCTGTTTTCAACACTCTTAATATTCCCGATATTAAGTCGCTCAATCACTTCATAGTTTCCCTTATTGTCTAGTTTCTCGCGTATTGCTAAATCATAATGATGATTTTCATCCATGTACATGGTAATACCAGCTTCCCCATTCGTTATACTCACATCACAAGTAATAATTCCGTTAAAATCTCTTTGTCTTAGACCAACAAAGGTTGGGCTGTCGATATCATCAATTGAGATTGTAGTACCAGTAAGTTTAATTCGGTCTTCTTCTAATTGATAATTCTCATTATAAGGTAAACGAAGGAAACACCAATCCGTATTCCAGTCTGTATTCTCGAATGTATAGAGTCTCTTCTCCTCTTGAATGACATCTTCGGTAATACGATTTGTTTCAAATTGGCGTGTAGTTGTACCATGATCCCCAGCGATAAACCAACCATCTTCTCCAAAGGTAATTGGGGTTAAGAAGACCTCACGTCCAAGATGGTGATAGGTTGCCCATCTGCCTATTTGACGAAATCCAAGATGGAATAGCCACCAATTCCCATTATTATCTTCTACTAAATCACCATGCCCAACACCTTGGATTTCATAACCACCTAAATTACGGTTCGTAAGTACTGGATTAGCTGGATCAGATACAAAAGGACCAAAAATGGAATCACTCTTTGCATAAGTAACCATATGACCAAATTCTGTTCCGCCTTCTGCAGCAAGTAGGTAATACATACCGTTAATTTTGTACATATGTGGACCTTCAAGATAACGTCCGCCTATCCCCTGCCAAATCGTTTGACTCTTGGTAAGCTTTTTACCAGTGGCAATATCAATCTCACATTGAACTATTCCACTTACACCAAAATCATCACTACCATTACTCATAAAATATGTCTTATCCTTCTCAAAGTATAGAGAGGGGTCAATACCACCTTGATCAACATGGATTGGCTCTGACCATTCCCCGTTAATGTCATCTGTCCAAACATAGAAATTCTGATGAGTTGTATCGTTTGTTGTTGTCATATAGAAACGTCCATTATTATATCGAATTGATGGCGCAAATACACCACCAGAACTATTTACTTTATCTAATGCAATTTGGCTCTTTCTCGTTAAACAGTGGCCTATTTGTTCCCAGTTAATTAAATCTGTACTTTTGAATAAAGGTACTCCAGGAAAGTATTGCATGGAACTGCAAACCATATAATAGGTATCTTCAACCTTGCACACACTTGGATCTGGATAGAACCCTTTGATTATTGGATTTTGATATATCATTGTATTTTCCTCCTGAATTGATAGGCATTTTCTTAACCTTGACTTCATCTATAGCTAGCACTATACTGTATATAGTGTATCATTATTATATAAAGGGAGACAATGAGTATTCTGTCAGAACTTAGCACAAAAAAGACATGGGGTAAGCATTATGTATGAAATGAAGTTAGAGTTTTTCGCAATGGATCATAATTTTCCATTCTTTATTCAATATGGACATCATTCAGGCGATTTCTTTATGCATGTACATAAGGATTTTACAGAGCTTGTAATTGTAATGGAAGGTACAGCGGTTCATGTTGTTGGAGAGGAATCCTATGAAATCAAGAAAGGTGATATATTCGTTATTGGGAGTAATACAGCACATGGTTTTAAGGATTCAAAGAATTTTCGCCTATGCAATATTATGTTTCGTCCAGAACTTACGTTCTCACAGGATTTTGATATTAAAAAATCAAAAGGATTTCATGCATTATTTGTATTAGAACCTTATATTACAAAAGAATACGTGTTTCAGAGTAAATTAAGATTAAACTTTACTGAGTATGAAAAGGTAAGTGCTATGATTGATGAAATGATGTATGAATATAAAGTCCGCATGGATGGGTGGCAAGAGATGCTGAATTCTTGCTTTATGCGCTTAATCATCTATCTTTCAAGAATATATAAATTACCAGAAAAAACAGATACGTATGACTTAATCTATATAGCAAATGCAATATCTTACATTGAAAATCATTTTATTGAATCGATAACAGTAAAGCAACTCGCGGAGATGGCATATCTTTCAGAAAGACATTTTTCTAGAGTGTTTACCAATACCTATCATATCTCTCCCATGCAGTATGTTATAAAACTAAGACTGCATTATGCTAGTTTGTTATTAAAGAATACCTCTATATCGATTACCGATATCTCTATCCAGACTGGTTTTAATGATAGTAATTATTTTGCAAGGCAATTTAAGAAGTACTATCACTGTTCTCCTAGTGAATATAGAGAGTTACAGTAAGAAAATTTATATGAATATTTGAATATTCATAATTACGTAGTAAATAATGAAAGAAACGTACATTAGTACTTAAACAAAAAGGAGGATTCAATTTGCGTTTTATAGACTATTTCAAAAAATTTAGAGATGCATATGTAATTAACCAGGTAAAGCATATTAAGATACCTAATTTTGATTTATCACCTATCGTTAGAAAGAAACTAAGGTTTTCAGGAAGAGTTCAGAAGGTAGGATTTCGATTAGAAACCTATGAATTAGCAAAAAGGCTAAATTTAACTGGTTGGGTTAAAAATACATTAGATAAGAATGTTGAAGCTGAGATACAAGGAGAAACTGACAAAATCAATTTCCTTATTACTTATAAGATCATTAAAAAGGGCATCTGTTCATAATGTAGTGGCAAATGAAATACCAACTTTAGATTATGAAAAAGATTTTGTGGTAATAAAGGAAATGGATTCTGTTTAATGAAAATATTTCTGTAAACTTAAATCAAATATGTTCTCCAAAGTAACAGGGTCGCTCCCTTTTAATACTATGGAATGGACTTGGACCTTACGAAATATCCAATTTTCTTTCCAATGTAGCAGATGAAAGGTGTAGGTAAACTCATCACCTACACTAAAAGGCTGTTCTTCTAAAAAGGTTATACTGTTATGATGTTTCAAGATTTCCTTGATTTTTCCACGACAGTTCGTAATCAACTGATCTTCCATCACTCCAAAACTTCTTTCACTATATTTTCTTGATGCTTGATCAATCTTATTAAACAGCAAATCAATCACTCGTTTATGTGAAACTGTTTTTAACATCTTTGTCAATATCCATTCCAAACATTTTGACTGTCGTTTCTGATATCTGATAATCCATTTTTCCATAGAATAATCCTTCGCTTCTTTTGCCAAATGTAAAAAAGCTTCTATTCCCTGGTCTGTTGATCTAAATGCTTCTGCCTTTTCCCATGAAACACAAATGTAATTTCGTAATGGTGTGAACTCAAATAATGGTAATAATTCAAGTTCTTCTTGGTTACACACCTTTTTACCCAGAAATTGATACTTATCCTGCAAAATACCTAGTCTATAATTAATCTGTCTTAAATATTCATCCTGCTTTACCCAAAAATGTCCTATGTTATGGTATTGATAGAGATTGTTTTCTAGTCGTAATCTAGAGAAACGAATGGTAAAGGAATTACGATCTCCTTGTCTTATAACCAGAATATAATTATTGTTGATTCTGTCCAATCTTCCTTGTGCGATATCTTCGTTCTCTTTCTCATATTCACCTATCATTATAGCGTTCTCAAATACGAGAAAACTCTCAATTGCATCGTTCATCATATATACAACATAGTACTGTGTTTCATCTTTTTTTTCCATTAATTCAAAAACATTTTCTTTGAATATCTGCGCTAGATACACGAATTCATCGGGACAATCTTCGGTTAGTCCAGGTAAAAACTTTTCATATAGCTTCACTTTTTCTGTTTGCATACGTCCCTTATCCTTAATTTAATTAAAATCCTAATTTTCTTTATTTGCTCCGAAGCTTACATTTTATCATTCATTACTTACTGCTGAAAAACAAACAGTTACTGCGATAACTAAATCATTACCAACTAATCCTTCTGGATTAAAGTAACTGGTTGTATCATAACCTATTATACTATTGGAATCTGTATAGGCCTTTACGAGTAGTGGAATCTCTTTGTCAAGTTCAATAGAGGATTCCGATAACCAAGAGGTACACTGTGCAGAATTCTTAAGCTTATTCAATAAATCAGTTATACTCATTTTCGTAGTGGTAATCCCCTTAGAACCTGACTCCAATGATATTTGTAACTCATCATCAATCGTGATACCTATTTTACCAGATGAAGCATTAATATTACCTGACATTGCGCCGTGTTCTTCCCACGTTTGATCTTTATTTAGAGTATGGTAAGAAATAATTATGGATTTTACAGTATCATCTAATGTAAAATCAAAAATCTTACTATTATCTTGTGCATTCAATAATTTCATTATAGATTCTTCATTCTTAGTTAATGTAATAGCAGCAATAGTCATCTTCTTATTGTTTTTATCACATGCTACTAATGTTATCAATACTGTAATAAGTAAAAATAAACGCACTCTTTTTTTCATTCTAGAATCTCCTATTGGTTTTCCTACCAAGATATAATAATGGGTTACTTTAATGAAACAAATCATCGGATAGGCATTGATGATATGAAATTTTATATCCACCTCACAAACTCATATAATCTACTGTGTCTATATAGAATTATTTAAAAATAATCCGAAAAATATGGAGATTGCTGTTCGATTGCATCTTCTAACATGTCAACAGTTTCCGCACTACAATCAAGGCGACCAATCCGATAGAGGTAATCAGGACGTTTATATCCTAATAACATGGTAGTCATAGTTTGGATATTGATTGAGTCGTTAGTTTTTTGCGTAGAATGTGTAACAGTTCCTTTACCATCTTTTGATATGCTTAACGTAAAAGTACCTTGATTCCATGCAAGTAACGGATCATTTAATGTGAAAGTCCAATTACGCTCTATTGTATCTGGTTTAAATGGGTATTCTTCAATGAATTTTTCGAAATCAACAATTCTGGCCATAAAGTATGGAGCGATAGTTTCTTTAATATCGCCATCTTCTAATAAGAAAGAAAGAGGTTCATCAGTAAATGTATTACCAACCACCTTATTAATCATAGAAAAATGTGCTCCAACAAAGTTCCATAAACCGATTCGTGCATCTTCATTAATAAAAATCATATCTTTAATATGGAATACGTCATCTGATATCCAGTAGATTACATAACCATCTGGTTCACCATCTTCGTTATAATATACAGCAGCCATTAAATCATCCGAATCCCATAACCAATATTCATTCCATGCTAATTCATCACGAAGTAAAGCACCATGTGTTCTGAGAGCAAATCGGTCATAGGCTTCTTTAACTTGTGTGCTATCAGTTGTTACACGACGTACTTCTCCTTTAACCTGACGATTCTTTGGTAATTGATAGTCTTGAATCTCATAGGTTATCTTATCCGATATAATTTCCCAACCTTTTCTTCTGTAATAAGGAATGGAATATGGATAGAGATAGGAAATATATTGATTGCGCTCTCTCATATCAGTTAATGTCTGATATAGCAATTTATGCATTAGACCTAGATTGGTATATTCGGGATACGTACCTACCCCTGTAAGTCCTCCCATATTATACGTATGGTTGAATATACGGACTTTCATTGGATATACCGCTACTTGTGATATTAAGTTGTCACCATCAAACCAGCCTAATACATCAGCTTTTTTTAAGGTAGGTGATTTTGCTCTAATCATCTCTTTTTCTTCCCAACCAATTTGATGTAATTCATTGTCTGTAACTTGGAATACATAACGTAATAATTGATTGTATTGTTCCAAATATTCTATACCTACGCTTTTAAGTTTTAATCGTTTCTTATCCATGATGGAATCCTTTCTAATATTTTAATTAAATGATGGAATTTCTAAAGCATCTTTTGATAAATTATGAACAACGCGTAGAAACTTCATAGAAGCATCAGCTTCTATTTGGTTATAAGTAAATCCAAGCGAAGTAGCTACTTCATTAGCAACCTCGTTGAATAAATCACACATTGTAAATACAGAATTCCACAGATTTTCAATTTTATAATCTGGATAGGTTTCCAAATAATGATAATATAATTCTTGAGATAGATAACGGTTCATATATTTACCTGATTTTCCAATACTACATGCAAAATCTGTTTCTATACCAATCTTCCAAGATAATAGAGTAACTAAATGTGGTCGTATTACGATGTTTAACATGTCCATAACATATGGAACTTCCTCTCGCCAAAGGCCTTTCGCAACATTGTTCAAACACCACCAAAAGTCATTGCTTTCACATAAGAAGTCAATCTCATTTGGTCTTTTTACGTGATAATCAATATCTGTAGATTCAGGCATATGAGGTAGTATATGATCTTTGTCTAAAAGTATTTGACACAATTTATCATTTAATATGTCCTTTTTCGCATATGGTATGGAATTCACATGTAAGTCTATTCTATTACCATCCTTGAATATGACAAGCCAACCATATGTATCCTCTAAGTGACATTCTTGCCCCAACAAATTATCCATCATCTCCGGTTTTTGCATATAGAAAGGCTCACCAAACTTATTAATCCAACCGTTCTCTTCGTAGAATGCTTTGGTATCTGTTACCACATATACAATATCATAATCTTGAAAGATATCTTTTGGGGCGTTAGGATTTGTTCTTGACCCATTCATATAAACAGCACGTATTCTATCGTCATTGTTTGCAATGTCTAGTATCAATTTATACATCTCTGTTTCTGTGCGCATAGTAGTTCCTCCTATTAAAAAAACTTGCTTAAAAGCAAGTCCTGAATGTACATTATTTACAAAAGGTTTTGATTACACAAAAAGAGAATCTTTTTGTAAGAAAATCGAAGCTTTTACTGTCTTCTATTATACTATTCTAAAACTAATTGGTCAAATACTACCTAGGTAATTTATAAATCAATCAGTTCTTATCCCAAGCAAAATCGATTGGAGAAAAAGCATGCTTACCTTTTAATAAAGCGTTGTACTCCTTTAGGCAATACTCCCTACATTGTTCGAGATATCTCTCAGCATAGTCTTCTGTAAAATGTTTTGGTTTTTCTATAATATGCTCTGTAAAATCAGACTGCATGTTTGCTAAGAAAGATTCCAAATCAAAAGGACAAATTTGATTTATATACTCTTTTTTGAAGTTTCTTGTAGGGTGCTGTATCGGTGTTATATGATATTTTTGAATTAAGTAATAATTCAATATATGATAATCTTGATATAGTTCACCTATTAACTGTGGCGTCCCTCTTCTGCTGAGTAACTTCAAATTATAATACATGAAATTTCTAAAAATAACATCTTCGATAAGATGAAAATAATATCCAAGATAAAGTGAATCTTCATGGATTTCTCTTTCATAATCTCGAAAGTAACTAGAAAAATCCATTATCATCTTGCTATTATTACATACAGATTTTCTATAATGACTGTTGAAAGGAACTTCCTGATTAGATATTACTGCATCAGGTAATATTTGCCCCAGTCGAAACCTATCAATATCTTTAACTTCTATGTACTTTTCTAATTGTTTGCAGATAGCAAGATGCATAATTCTTGAAGCCATTGTAATCCTCCCATCTTCTATATGTATCTCTAACTTTTACGCTAAAAAATCTCGTCTAGTACAAGACTAACATTATCAGTTTTTGAGTCAGACCTTATTGGTTTGTTAGATGTTGATGCCTGCGAGGTTGAGGTGGCATTATCCGTTGTATTCACGGTTTGTTTGTTATTACAAGAAGTTATTGCAAATGCTATCGCGCATATTCCTAGTATAGTTATTATCTTTATCCCTATATATTTTCTAGTAAGATACATCTTCATAAAGTTGTCTCCCTTAAATTTTGGCTATGAAGGACTCAGTCCTGAATAGTTATTATGTAATATCTATATTCTATTATCTACTTTCATGTGATTAATAATTACAATTAGAAATGTACCAATTGCATAACAAAGAATGTCTTTCAAGTCAAATGTTGACCCTAACACAATCCTTAAAATCTTAGAATCCATGAAGTCTAATATGCTGGCAAAATCAAAGTATTGTAAGATTTCTATAATTGTAGCAAATGCAAATAATAGATACGGTAAATACGGAAAGCGTTCCGGAATAATCACTCGAATCAGTGTATAAAGAACCCCCATTACAAGAATGTCTCCTACGTACGGCCGTATAAATGAATCATGTACATATACTGCTATTAGCACCTCTATAACCATTAAGACTATAACTATTATCAGATAATACAATCGCTTTGTTACCGTCCTATTATATGCACCTTTACTCATTATTCACCACCTAGATCTTATTGTTCGTATAATTAAATATCATATATCACGTATAATCATATTTTGCTAAAGTAACAAACTAAATGTTCCTACAACGATACATACCAAACCAATCATTGCTTTTCTCGTCAACCTTTCATGAAATATGAAATAAGAAAAAGCGATTGTTATGAGTAAACTTAGTTTATCAATTGGGACCACAATGCTTGCTTCACCTGTTTGTAACGCCCGATAATAACAAAGCCAAGAAGCTCCTGTTGCGAAGCCAGAAAGGATCAGAAAGAGCCAACTCTTACTATCGATATCCTTGATGGTGTTTTGTCTTTTGGTAATAAATACTACAAGCCATGCCATTATTAATACTACAACCGTTCTAATAGCTGTTCCAAGGGTAGAATCTATTCCTTCGATCCCTATCTTACCAAGAATGGAAGTTAAACTAGCAAAAACGGAAGAAGCAAAGGCATAAAACATCCAGCTACGCTTTTTTGTTTGTAACTTAGTGGTTACTGTTTTCCTTTGAATCATTAGGTAGGTTCCAACACCAATTGCTGCTATTGCGATACATTTTATTACCGAAAAACCTTCACCAAGGAAAATTCCTGCTAATATCATTGTAATTATAGTACTAGATTTATCAATTGGTGTTACTTTATTGATATCGCCGATTTGAAGCGCACGAAAGTAACATAACCATGAGGCTCCTGTTGATAAACCTGACAAGACTAGAAAAGCCCATGCTTTGCTAGTTAGATTTCCTATATCAGAATAACTTCCTGATAGGATCACCATAATCCAGGAAAACAACAAAACAACGATTGTTCGTAAAGCTGTAGCAACATTAGAATCTGTATTCTTGATACCAACCTTTGCTAATATAGCAGTAAGTCCAGCAAACAAGGCCGAACCAAATGCAAATAGAATCCACATATTCATTCCTTCTTATCTCTTAAACTTATCTATTAATCTTATTCAAAATCTTGTATTACAATGTATACATAATCTAAGGGAGGCAACTTCCTTATAAAGTTCCTCCCTTAGATCGTAATGTTTAATTACTCACATTCTTCAAATTCATCTTTTCCAACACTACATAGTGGGCAAAGCCAATCATCAGAAATATCTTCAAATGCAGTTCCTGGTTCTACACCGTTATCTGGATCACCAACTTCTGGATCATATATGTATCCACAAACGATACAAACATATTTTTTCATAGTATGCTCCTTTGCAATTTATTTATTTATTATTTTTAACAACTACACTTAATAATATACAACATTTAAAGAAATTTTTCTACTAAAATTTTAATTTAGTGAAAACCCTATAAACGACGGTTCTATATTTGTTAATATCAAGAACCATTTCATTAATTTAAGCATAATTTCGTCGTATTACTATTTACTTACTATAATGTAATTTCCAAGTTAGAGTTTAAAAGAAAAGATTGAATAAACCAAGAACAAAACCAATGATCGCTCCTAGATTAACAATCATTCCAAGTTCATTCTTCATAACAGACATAATAAGATCTTCTAACTCTCTCACAGCCATATTATTGATTTTCTCTTCAACAATTCCTTGGATATCGAATGTATCTACAATATCAGATACATGTTCCTCTATCATGCTATTATATAGTTGGTTTATTATACTTTCTACTTTTGTAGTATCGATACCACCAATAATTGAATTAATGGATTTCGTTTCCATGGTATCAATTTCGTTTGAGATATATTCTCTTATTTTATCCTTGCCACCATCCCTTACATAACTATCAACCTTATTACCTATTGGAGTAGCTAGAGATGCAATAAGATCTTCATTAATAAACATCGCTAACATACCACCCTTTTGTTTTAACGCAGCGGCACCTTCGGTGGCAATAATATTACCAACGTTCATAGACAAGAAACCAGTTGTAATCTTACCCGTAACACCTTCGATTAATAAGTCTTTTTTATCTTCATAGGAATCTTGTCCGAATACAGATAATCCAATTTCTTCAATATTACGTTCAATAAGAGTATCATTAACTCCTTTTACAATGCCGTCAGTAATGGTTCGTCTCATACGATCTGAGGTAAGTACCTTAGTGAGTTCATCCTTACTTAACAACGCATTGCCTACTGCTTGACCGAGAGCATGTGCTAATTCTGGCTTTCTCTTAGGTATAATGCCTGGTGTGAACGGTAACGTATATTTTCCGATTCTAATAGGTTTTAATGGGCGAAATAGCATCTTAACAGCAATATAATTGGTAAAATATCCGATAACTCCTCCGATAATTGGTCCTGCTAATACATTAATAATTTCCATAACAATTCCTCTTTCTGTATGTCATATTTTGCTTATAGAAGTATACACTATAATTGCTATGGATTCAACCCAATACTTTACGACTGGTGGTAATGCTGTTCGAGAGAATTATTATATGCAACTTAATGTAAACCAAAACTCACTTCCATTCGATTTACGACTGCGGCAATAGATTTCGCCACCATGCTGATGGATAATATATTTGCTGATGGATAACCCCAATCCCGATCCAGGTACATTGGAACTACGAGATTTCTCCGCACGGTAGAATTTATCAAATACATATGGAATGTCTTCAGCGCGAATACCAATGCCATTATCTATGATATGGATGCTTAATACCCCCTTCTCTCGTTTTGTTATTAACTGTATGAACCCATGTGCCGAGTCCATATATTTCATACTATTTTCTATAAGATTATACAATACTTCTGTTATTCGCTTTTGATCAATCAATATAATAAAATCCTCTTCAGGGTAGGTACATTCAAACTGAATATTACGTTGTTCAATATAGATTCGTAATTCTCTGGTTATCTCCTTGATGTAACTTTGAAAATATACTTCTTTCCTTTGAATATCCATCTGGTTAAGTTGCGCGTTCGAATATTCTAATAACTCGGTAATCATGCCTTCAAGAAGGTTTGTCTTATTAATGATAATAGATAAAAATTCCTGACGTTCTATATCTGTTGCTGCAATACCATCACGAATTCCTTCACTATATGCTTTAATTGTTGAGATTGGAGTACGTAAATCATGGGATATACAAGAAATTAATTCTTGTTGGGATTTTCGAATTGCTTGTTCACTAATCTGTTTTGCTTTTAACTCATCTCTCATTAATTCAAAGGAATAGGTTAAATCTCCAATTTCATTGGCTTGTAATTTATTGTCATATACACGAAGTACCTCTATATCATAATTTCCTGCAATAATTGCTTGCGAAGAAGAAGATATCCTTTGCAGGGGTTTTAATATACGTAGGTTACAATATATGGATCGTAGAATTAATAGGATGATACTTAAGATAATTCCAATACCTATTGGTAAAAAACTTAACACCTCATTTCTTGCATGCAAATCGGAAACAACATGGCTTCTTGGTAATAGATATACAACAAAACCAATACAAACATTATTGTTATTCAGCACTAGAGGGCATTTTTGATACCCTGGATATTGTTTTGCAAAACTACGGTCCATCTGAAGCATCTCATCAACGACTATCGTATCATCTTTTTCCTGTTTGAATTCTGATGTAGCGAATAATACCCTACCCGATGTATCAAACACTATATAAGGATATTCGGTTTCTGGATAGATTCCTCGTTCAATTTGTTCACGTTCTTTTTCAAGCTTAACTCTTGCATTGTTAATATATATCGTAAAATCAAGGTGTTTATAGTTATATAAGCTGATTAAAAAACCAGCTACTAGAATAAATATAATCATTAGTGAGGTAATCCGATTCCATCTTTTAATCTTATTATTTATCATAAATACCTTCCTGAAGATATGTACTATTGAGCAATGAATTTGTATCCTGCACCCCAAACCGTTTTTATATAATCTAGACTGTATACATCTAATTTATAACGAATTCGATTAACATATACAGTGACACTATTATCGTCACTACATTCGTTATATCCCCACACAGCTTCATAGATTTGATCTTTTGAAAAAACTTGATTCGGGCTAGATGCTAGATAATATAGAATATCAAATTCTTTCGTTGTAAGCGTTAGTTCTTCCCCCTTGGCAGTTGCTGTGTAGGAGGCTTTATTCAAAACTAAGTCCCCCACAATGATTTGATTGGTATTCATAGTACTTGAATTACAGGTTAACTTCTCATAACGCCTAATTTGCGCTTTCACTCGTGCAACTACTTCAATCGGACTAAATGGTTTCGTTACATAATCATCCGCACCAATTCCTAATGCAATTACTTTATCCATCTCCCCATTCTTAGCGGATAACATAATGATGGATGCATCAGAATCTGACCTGATTTCCTTGCATACTTCTATTCCATCCATAAGAGGTAACATAATGTCTAATAATACTACACTAGGATTACAACGATGAAATGCTTCTAATCCAGCTTTGCCGTCATTGGTAATCTCTACTTGAAAACCTTCTACTTTCAAGTACGCTGCAACAATATTGGCTAATTCTTTCTCATCATCGACTATTAGAATTGTGTGTATCATAACCACTCCTTTAACTATCAATATATTGACCATCTAATGGTCTTACCGAGAACTCTTCACTTGTAAGAACACCTTGTTTATCTACTAGTATCTGATATCCATCTTCTAATACTTTGCGAGTCCCCGCATCTAATGGCATGGAATACCAACTAGGTTTAACGAGTCCAAATTCTACTTCCTCACCTTCTTCAAACCACACTCGTATGGAAGTACAAGCTCCCCAATACTCTAAGACATAGTTTTTTACGTGTCCAAACGTATCTATAAATGAGATTTTATTCAGAAGTTCCTCTTTATAATCAGTTATTATACATACATCAATATCAGAGTTAGGTTGATTTGTTTTACGTGCAAAAGAACCAACAAGTACAATTGCTTCTACTTGTGGGTCCTTTTTCCCCCATTCGGTTATCATTTTAATAATATTACGCATCTGAGATCACCTGTACTTCTTCGTAAAAGATAATCTAAGTATACCATTATATTCCTAAAAACACTATAAGAATACTTGCAAGTTACCAACCTTTCGATTTTAGAAAGCGATATAAGGTATCTTCTCTTTGCGTCAAGTCATCTGTTCCATATTCCGTTAATACTAGGTCACCATCTATTCGACCATCCTTAATATACAGAATTCGACTGCCCCGAAGGGCTGCCTTCAAATCATGAGTAACCATTACTACTGATTGTCCTTCTGCATGTACCGCAGTAAATATATCCAACACACTTTCACCTTGTGAGGAATTCAAAGATCCAGTTGGCTCATCTGCAAACAATACTTTCGGGTTGTTTATAAGTGCTCTACATATTGCTGCTCGTTGCCGTTGACCACCAGACATCTGGTTAGGAAACTTATGTTTATGCTCGTTCAATTCTAACTTTTCCAGAAGATCGTTTGCTCGTTCTTCTACTGCCTTATGTTTAGTTTTTGTTTTATAAGTGGGGCTTACAATGTTCTCATATACATTAAGATTGGGAATAAGATTGATACCTTGGAAGACAAATCCAAGCTTATTCTTACGTAACTTCGTAATTTCTTTTTCCTTCATTCTTGTAATATCCTCATTATCAAAGAATACTTTACCTGTAGTAACTTGATCCATGCCACTAAGTGAATATAACAGTGTTGATTTACCAGATCCGGAACTTCCCATAATTACTGTGAAATCCCCCTCATATATATCTAAATCCATATTCTTAATAATGTTATTGATCTCTCCGTCTGTTATGAAACTCTTGCATAATAGTTGCGTCTTTATAATTGAATCTTTCACTTTTAACTCCTCCTATTCCGTTACTAAATCCCTTACATTCACATGATATAGAGAATGGCTAGATAATACGGTACTAATGATAAATAATAAAAATGCACTGGTATTAAGAATAATTAGATGTGAAACATCAATAGTAATTGGATATTTTCGAAATCCAAAGATACTAAGTGCAATTGACATAATTTGTCCATACGATATTATTGTTAATGGTACGACAATAACTATTGCTACGATAGCAACTATCCCTACATAGTATAGATTAGACAACATTAAATCTCTTGTTGAATAACCGATACATTTGTATATGCCATTACTTTTTTCGTTACTTGCGTTCTTAAGCATTACAATGCAGAAGATATTAATTCCTCCGATTAAGAAAACAAGTAAGATGACAGGTGGTATTCCACTAATCTGAGGTGCCGTAATCATATTCATAATCGATGCAAATGCTTCTGTTCTAGGAATTACTTTACCGTTATTTCCAATAATCTTTTTCATATCTTGAATGAACTGATTTATGTCTGTACCATCTTTTAAATATATAGAACAAGCATTGTAGCTTATTGAAACATTATTCGAGGTATATGCATCCGTACGTAAACGGCATGCATCGCCTAGTTGGTAATAAGTCTGAAAGATTCCGGTAACTAATAACTTTTTCTTATAGTTACCGCCGAGGTAACATTCAATATAATCTCCAATTTCTTTTTTTTGATCATTTGCAACCTTAGTTGATATAGCAATCTCATCTTTGGTCTTTGGATTATATCCTTCAATTACAGGTAAATTAACTTCACTATAATCATCATAGACGAAGGCCGATAGGCTAGGGTTAACTATTTCTTTCTTCCAATCAAGAAGGATTCTCTCATTTTGAACAACATCTACTGCTTGCGTAACTCTCTCATCAGCCTCCACAACAGACTTCACATAAGTATATTGCTCTGAATTGGTAACATTAATAATTACATCGGAAGCATCTACACCAAGCCAGTAATCATTCTTGTCTTTTTGTGAGTAAGCAACATCTAAAGAAATCATACCGAAATTGATACTAAATACAGTTACAATCGCTGTTATTAGAATACCTATAATACCTTTTTTATCCCTTACTATGTTTCGTAGTGCAATTCCCATTGGAGAAAATGCAACATTCACATTCCCTTTCAATCTTTGTTTCTTGGTATTGGTATTCTGTAAACCATTCAAAGCATAGGTAGGCTTTATATTCTTAGTTTTATGAATAATCATATAGATAATCCCTAGAACAAATACGAGAATAATTACAAAACAAGGAATTCCAGTTCGTAGGACATTAATATCAGTATTTTCTCCAAGATTCTCATAAATTCTGTTTAATACCACCTTAGAGATTAGTTTTGATACATATATTCCAAATGCACTTGCTACGGAAACAATTACGAAATAAAAAGTAAGATAGAACTTCAATATATCATTCGTATCATAACCGATCGTCTTATACACCGCAATTGACTTAGCATCTGTAATCATTGCATGACGAATCATGAAGTTAATAATTAAACAGCTTACAATTAACATAATACATCCAATAGCTAAGAATAAAGCAGATACTATGTTAGTTGAAAGCAATGCATTGGATAGCATTTCATCAACAGTTACAATAAAACCTGGGAATACCTCAGAATGCTTTTCCTGATAAGCAGATTTAATATCTTCACCTATATAACCATCTTTTGCATAGATTTTCAATAAATATTGCTGATGAAATTCCTCTGGGATTTCCTTTACTAAAACGGCTGAATCAAATGCAGTCGAAGTAGAATATGGTTCGGTGAAAATTCCGCTAATTGTATACTTAAGCTCTTGTTTAGCATTCTTAATTACCAGAGTATCACCTATATTCAAATGAAATTCGTTCTTAATACAAGCTGGAATTAGACAACTTTTTTGCCCATTTTTATCCTCTAATGTAGAAGTACCCTCTAATAAACGAATATTTCCATATACCTCAGTATTGTACGTGACTAAGTCCACAAATGCTTCTAATTTTTCTCCTCCAACATACATATCGTCTTCGATATAGGAATACGGTACAATGATTGAACTATCAACTTCTTCTAGTTCCTCAAATCGATTTTGTAGTACTTCACACGAACTACGTTCTGGGGAGAATGAAAATACCGTGATATCGGCAGGTTTACAATCACCTTTTAATCTTTCGTAGGGTTCATTAATAGATGTCAACATTGTCATCGATCCATTTAATAATGTCTTACATAACAATATAACAAAGAAAACCATTAACGATTGGATTTTTCGTTGTCTAAATAATTTGGTCCACATCTTATTTACTCCTCTCATAGATGCAATTATTAGGCGATTGCATAACTCTTATATTTACATTACGTATACTATTTTACAAGTTATACGCTATCGTTCTTGATGCCTATATCTCTATCATAATCTATATTTATTAAATAAAAATTGTTAAAATATAAATAATTATAAATAAACTACAGGATTTTCATACTAAAAAAGCTATCGTAATCATATATTACGATAGCTAATATTTCATTAAAATAGATTTACACTCCGTTACTTAGTATTACTATGTATTACTCTAGTTCTATATATATAGCTTAGAATTTTTGTTCATTAACAATCCGTTCAAGCTCCATAAGTTCAGCCTTTGACAATTCTTGCTCTTTTAAGAAATCCACAATGAATTTACTTAGAGAGCCACTATATAATTGATTAATCAAGACTTTCGTCTCTATATTTTGTACAGTGCGTTTGGATATGGAAGCCTTACATATAAAGCCTGGATCCTCTCGCATAATCGCTCCCTTATCGATGAGTCTCTTGATTACGGTATACGTTGTATTCTTTTCCCAACCAATATACTCTTTGATAATCTTAGCAATATCTTTAGCCGCAAGTGTCTTATTGGACCATAAAAGTTCCATAATATTAAGCTCACCTTCGTGTAATCGAATCTCTTTCATCCTAATATATCCCCATACTTTCTATGTTTCTAGCTCTATTCAGGTCTATGTAAGGAAGGATTAAAGTTAATAAGATTACTGCTTGAGTATCACACAAGACCTTAGACCCATTAAGAGCTTTGATAATAACCATATTCTACATTAATAGATACTATTTGTCAAATTTCATCTTCAACTCAAATTTTGCATTTGAAGATCTCGATTGCAGAGTTGCGTTGCGAATGAACTACGTTTGACCTAACATGCTATCACATAAATTAGTGCAAATTGACGAAATCAAAATTAGCTTTTGACACTCTAACCAGTATATTAGAATAGGTAGTTATATAAATCCTTTACTTTAGTAAAATAGAAATCGCATTGCTTAGACATATAGTCATTAATTTTAGGTATGTTATATGCCCAACCAGCTGCAGCAAATGGTACATTACAAGCCTTAGCCATATCATAACCTGGTTTCAAATCATCCACCATAAGAATTTCTTCTGGTTTTAAATCTAACTGATGCATGATTTCTTGTAAAGGATATGGATTCGGCTTTCTTTCTTTGGCAGGCCTATCCCAGCCGAATACAAGATCTGGTTTAGGTAATCCATTTTTCTCATAATCTCGATAGATATTCTTACTAAAGGAATGAGAGACAACACAAATGTTGCCTCCTTGCTCTTTATGTCGTTCCATTAACTCTTTCATTCCCGAAAAGATCGTTGGAATATGATTCTCTACACAAGTTAACCAATTGCTTTCCTGAATCTGCAATTCTTCTTCATTAAAGGAAAGATGCTTTGATAACAGCTCACTAAAACCAGGATGAAAACAATGAAGTATGAACTCATCAATTTCCATAGTAATATCTGGTCTTAACTGTTTTAAAGTATCTTGAAAAGCTGGAAAATGTATATTCTTTGTACTGTCAACAACAGTATCATCATGATCAAATACTAAACAACGGTGTCTTAACATAAGTTTTCTCCCTATCTTCGTAACTTTTCTAATAAGTCTACGAAATACGCAGGCAAAGGTGCTTCAAATTCCACATACTCATTGGTTGTTGGATGAATAAAACCTAGAACTCTAGCATGTAAAGCTTGCCCTTCTAATTTGAATTTATCTTTTGATGGACCATAAACGTCATCTCCTACAAGGGGATGGGATATACTTGCCATATGAACACGGATTTGATGGGTACGACCTGTTTCTAATGTACATACCACATGAGCATATTTTGTACCTAGATTTTCAAGAACTTTATAATGGGTTGTCGCATCTTTGCCGTTTTTGTGATTAATACACATCTTCTTACGATCAATTGGATGTCTTCCTATCGGTCCTTCTACTTTTCCTTCCATCATAGAGAATGAGTTATATACGATAGCTTCGTATTTTCTTGTAATAGAATGTACTTTTAATTGTTCAGCAATGGAAGTATGGGCTTTATCATTCTTACATACTACGATAACACCTGTAGTATTCATATCAATTCGATGAACGATACCCGGTCTTAATACGCCATTGATTCCAGATAGATTGTCTTTGCAGTGATGCATAAGAGCATTCACGATAGTACCAGAATAATGCCCAGCAGCAGGATGAACAACCATTCCTTTCCCTTTGTTAATTACGATAATATCATCATCTTCATATAGAATATCAAGAGGGATATCCTCTGGCTCAATTTCCAGTGTTTTTGGTTGTGGAATGGCAATTGTAATCTCATCATCTTTCACTACTTTATAGTTTGATTTCACTATTTTGTTGTTTGCGCAGACAGCGCCCTCTTTTACTAATGATTGTATATAGGAACGTGATAGAGTAAAGTTCTCCATGTTTTGACAAACATTTGTAAGGTATTTATCTATTCTAATGTTTTGATTATCTTCTGTTACGGTAAAGGTAACAAGAGTATGATTCTCATTATTCTTTATAATAGAAACATTTATCGAGGAATCCTCTAACAAATCGTCATCTAGTAATTCATTAGATTCTTCTAATTCATTTATATCTTTATTCAATTCATTAAATCCTTTCCATATTGGAATTTAATTAAGCATGTGCGAAACTTTTTGTTATACGACAGCCTTCTTATCCAACACACTGTGACAACAAAATCTTTGACATGAATATATCGAATCCGTGTTTAATTCGCTTGTTTTTTCTTCCTAGATAGAAAGTCAAGGTCTTCATCTTTGTAGTAGAATAAGAACAGTAAAACGAGTATAAAACAAGATACGGTAACATAACTATCCGCAACATTAAATATTGGGAAATCGATTAATTCAAAATATAGAAAATCTACTACATAATTTCTAAATACACGGTCAATACAATTTCCAAGTGCACCAGCGCCTAAGAAAATCAATATCCAGTGAATTGGTTGATACTTCTTGGTTTCCGGTAGTTTTATATATACAAATACGATACCAATTAAAATAACTATAGTAAACAATACAAATAGCCAGATTTTATCTTGTAGCATGCCAAAAGCCATACCACGATTTTCATGATAGTGAAATTGGAATACTCCTTTAATAACATCAAATCCTTCGGTGCCTTCAAGTTTTGTCTTAGCTAAGATTTTAGTAATCTGATCAAATGCTATTAATAGTATTAACCAGAATAACCCCGTTATTTTCTTTTTCATTATGTTTGTTTCCTCCTAGGAGTATATTTTAGGAATAGCTTCGTATAAAAAATCCCAATCTAATTATTTTGCATTATATATTCAAGGGCTGCCGCCATCTCTTCATCTGTCACATCCGATTCTATATATCCAGACCCGATTTTTTCGAGTAAGATAAACTTGATTTTACCAGCTTCCATCTTTTTATCATTCTTCGTAGCAGCTATAACTTCCGTTATACCAATACTACTTATTCCGACTGGTAATCCAAAAGATTGAATCAAAGTAACAGAATCTTCTACCTCTTCCCAGGTAAGCATACCTCTTTTAGCAGACATATAGATTGCTGCAACCATACCTAAAGCAACACATTGCCCATGATATAATTTAAAGCTCATCAACTTCTCGATTGCATGCCCAAGCGTATGCCCAAAGTTAAGTAAGGCTCTCTCGCCCTTTTCAAGTGGATCTCTCTCAACGACTTCCTTCTTGTAAAGACAACTGTGATATACCATTTCACGAAGAACTTCATAATCTTGATTTAGAATACGATCATGATTATCCTGTAGCCATTTATAAAAAGAAACATCTTTGATATATCCATATTTAATTACTTCACTCATACCAGATGAGAATTGTTCTTTCGGTAATGAAATTAGTGTTGACAGATTCATATAGACACATTTGGGCTGGTGGAATGCTCCCACCATGTTCTTATATGCATCAAAGTCAACTCCAGTTTTACCACCCACACTGCTATCAACCATTGATAAAAGCGTTGTTGGTAACTGAATAAAACGAATCCCTCTAAGATATGTTGCAGCAGTGTAACCAACCAAATCACCAACTACTCCACCGCCAAGGGCAATTAAAACATCATTACGATCAAATTTTGCTTTAATGAGGTGTTCATATAGATTCTTTACCGTATCTAGTGTTTTATTCTCTTCACCAGCTTGAAATACATACGAATCGACGAATGCCACATGTTCCTTCGTACTATTTATAACTTCTTGTAAATACGTGTTTGTGTTAGAATCACATACTATACACACCTTGTGATTAGATAAACTAAGTTTTTCTAGTTCTTCACCTAACTTTTCGTATGAATTATGAAAAATGATATCGTAACACCATGAATTATTATAATTAACCTGTAGTATTTCTTGCATAGTAAGAACCTGCCCCTTTCATTTACACATAAGAATGAGGCTGTCATGCTTAGTAAATACTACAGCGACAGCCTAATTATCCCTATTAATCAAGATTAACTTCAAAATCTATAAATTCAAATTCGGATTCCAAGGAAGCGTCTTTCTTTTCCTTACAATTATTCGGAGAATCCTCTAAGGTTAAAGCTGCTTCCTCAACCATAGTGAAATCAGAATCTTCTGTATTCGATATATTGTTTGTGTTTGTATTGCTTTCATTATTAACGTAATTAGCAATTTTTTCAAACGCCTCTAATTCCTCTTTTGTAAATAATTCTTCAACTAAAGGTTTTTTTACAACTTGTTCATCAGTTTGCTCGTCAATAAACTCTTCAACAAGCTTCTTTACAAGTTCTTTATTCTCTTCATCAGATGAATCATTCTTTGCGTGGTCAGTTTCTTTAATACTTTCTGCCGAATCTTGTGAAGTAGAAGGTGAAAGACTGTTCGAATCAACTGGGTTTGTATAACTTGTTTTTAATTGTTCTCCATTCATAAGTGTTAATTCGAATGTAGGCGATTTTAATAAATCAATCTGCGCTGCAGCTAATTGTCTGTATTGAACTTTGTAACATTCATATTGTTGTGTCAGAGCTGTAATCATTTGATTTACGTGATTTAATTCATTCTTCGCATCAGCAATAATTAAATCTGCTTTACCACGCGCTTCCTTTTCAATGGCTTTGGCACTCTTAAGTGCAGCCTGTTTTGTTTCTTCTGCAGTTTGCTCTGCCAGAACCAATGCTTTTTGTAATGTTTTTTCAATTGTTTTATAATATTGAATTCCATCATTTAATACACTAAGTTTATCTTTTAATTCTACATTTTCTTTATATAATTTCTCATAACCGGCTAAGATCTCACGCATAAACCCATCTACGTCTTTACGATCATAGCCAATTCCTGATTTAAAACTCTTACTCTGTATCTCAATCGGTGTTAACATTAGTATGCCTCCTAAATGTATTTCATTAATACGACAAAATATCGTCCTTTTTTTGTCTGATTTTGTTGTTCTTGATAGATGAATTTTCCGTATCCTCTAACGGATACAACATCCCCTTCTTTAAGAGTGTAACTATTTGATTCAATTAAACGGCTATTAACAAACACTTTTCCAGCTGTAATTAAGTTACTAAGGCTACTTCTTGAACCATTAAAAGCTAAGGACAACACAGCATCTAGCCTCACAGAAGCAACAGTACCACGAATCTCTTGAAACTGGTGTGCTACATTCATCATTAAATCATCATCTTGTGTGCATCTTACATCTGTATGTTTTATACGGGTAAGATTCTGAATAATATAATTGCACATCTTATCGTTACAGAATACGTACCCTTCTTTGTTCTTTATAATGATATCACCAATTGTATAACGCTCTATTCCAAGGTTTAGTAATGCCCCTAAATAATCTCTATGTGTTAAGACATCACAAAACTTTACATTACGTGGGGTTATTCTTACACAGTGAATAGGAAATTTTCTATCATAATCGTTGGTGAACTGATAGAAACAAACCATCTTACGCTCTGCACCCTCATAACCACCATATAAATCTATCTCTACTGGTGGTAATTCTTTCTTAATCGATAATAATAGGTTTAACTCATTTAAGTTCAAAAATTCTGAATACGTAGTAAACCCTTTATTACATGTGTTAAAAGCAAGCTCTTTTAGTCGCTTACAAAGTAATTCATCGTCTTTTGTCATCTCTGCGCTTACCTCTTACGACTGATCTTATATTATTGCGGTATATCGCTACAGCATTAAACTTGTCTTTTACCGCATTAAGTGATAAAAGATCGTTTGAAAAAATAATATAACAATTAATGCAATCATAGGAGCTAAATCAATCACTTTTGTGTTAAATATTGAATGTTTTAATAAGAACCGAATTGGTGTTAATAGAGGTTCTAAAAGAGTGATTAGAAATTCCTTAATTTTCGTACTAAACGGAAACCAACTCATCATAAAATACGCAAATAATATAATCTCTAATACGATAAAAAAAACATAAAGTGAATTTACGATTAAGTTACTCATACGACTCCTTAAAATTCTTTGTTAATGGTTGGAACGCCAAATCCTTCATCAGGAACTAAATCAAGATAATCACCTGAAATATCTACAGAATCCGGTGAGAAGATAAATATGTATCTTGAAATCTGATGAAGCTTACCATTGATTGCATAAACACATCCGGATATAAAGTCCATGATTCTTTGAGCCTCCATAGGATCAAAGCCTTCAAGATTAACTACAGCAGCTCGTCCAGTTAATAACATATCGCAGATATCTTGTGAATCTTCAAAAGAAGCTGGTTTCATAATACAAACTTCAAGTCCTTTTGGAGTTGTTCTAATTGGGACTACTTTATTAGAACTTCCACGCTCTCGTTCTAACCTTTGAGTACGTTCTTTTCTTGTTTCTGAAACAGGTATTTGAAGTTCCTCATCATCTCGATCTTTATTAATGTAAGAACGTGTTGGAGTTCTCTCAGGACGTGCTGCTTTCTCAGTTCTAGACATACTGAAATCATCTACATCATCACGTCTTGAACGTCTCTTCTCTTCTCGTGCTTCTTCTTTTTCTTCGTAATCATTTACGTAATCATCATAATCATCATCTTCTCCTAGCTTTAGGTAGCCAAGAAAATTTTTCAATATATTAGCCATAACATATCTCCTATCTTAATTTCTATCATTATGGTTACTATTCAGTCAACAGCCTTCCACAAAGGTGGTACATTCCTGTTGCTTCGAGGAGGGAAAAATTGTATAGTAACTAATTACGTTGACCAAAGATTCCAGTACCCACACGAACCATGGTAGCACCTTCTTCAATTGCAACTACATAATCATTTGTCATTCCCATAGACAAAATCTTCATATCAACATTATCAATGTTTTTCGTTTTTATGTCAACATATAAATTTCGCAAATTTCTAAAATGAACCCTATTTTTCTCACTATATTCCACAAAAGGAGCAATTGTCATAAGACCTTTAATTCTAATATTGGTAAGCTTTGAAATCTGTTCAATCAATGGAATTACTTCATCTTCCATCACTCCATATTTGGTATCTTCTTTTGCAATATTTACTTCAATTAGAATATCACATTTAACTCCCTTTTTTGCAGCTTCCTGATCAATCATCTCAGCTAATCGATAGGAATCCACGGAGTGGATTAAGCATACCTTATCTACAATGTATTTTACCTTATTCCTCTGTAAATGACCAATCATATGCCAATTAACAGGTGCTTTAACCGTATCATACTTGTCCATGATCTCTTGTACTTTGTTCTCACCAAATTCTCTTATACCATTGTCGATTGCTTCATCAACTAAAGAAACTGGTTTGGTTTTACTTACGGCAATTAAAGTAACCTCTTCACGATTTCTTCCTGACCTTTCGCAAGCCTTTGTTATTTGTTCCTCCACATATGCTAAGTTTTCTTTAATCATCGTTTTCTTCCTTTCCTGTGGCTGAACGTCACATTGAATTAATTAATAATATTCTGCTCAACTGCCATTGAAGCCTCCAACACAATATGATCATATTCCGATAATCCGAATGTTGTATTCGACTTTACAATACAATACTCTTGGTTCTCGTATACTTTTTCGATTCTTCTAAATACACAATACCCTTTATTAACGTTATAAACACCTTCTAGTTTGTCCGTTTCTGATATCGTATATGTTTTTTGGGTATCGACATTACTAATGACATCACCTGCACTCAGAACCGATTTATCAACATATCCAAAGTCGTCATCTTGGTAATATACCTCAGTTTGAACAAATGTATATGTCTTTTCACCTTTTTCCGTGTATGTTTCTTTTACTACGCCAATTGCACTCGTGTCTCCACCATTCGTGAAATAGGAACGTGGTACTTTATAAAATTCTTTTTCTGTAATGGCTGAAACCGGAATCTTCAACCCTTTTGCTGAATTAAGATTTAATTCCACTGTTACAAAACGATCTTCAACATAACGTAACATATAGGAATTAAGCTCTAATTTTGCAAAGTATCCTTCCCCTTTTTGATAAACAGAAACTGGTGCTGTTATCGTTAAGTTATCTTTTTTAAAAGTTAACTTAACATAGGTTTTCTCCAATAATTTATCATATTGTTCTTTAGAAACATTAAGAATAAGCGTCCATTTTTCATTGGTTATAAGCTTATAAACTGGACTATCTTTTTCTATAAGATTATTCGTACGTAACATGATCTTATTATAAGAATCCATATTAAAGGTATCTAAAGATACCTCTTCCTCTGTGAGATTCTCTAATCCATCCGAATAATAAGATACAATTCCACTTTTCTTCGATTTTACTACATCAAAAGTTCCTGTAGTATTAGAAGAAGTGAGGTTTTCAATATTTTTCATGTTGGAGTTGTTAAGACTGTCTAATATAGCGTTCTCTAAGTCATACTTGAAATCATAAACTTTATTATAACTACTAGGCTTGTAATAATTCTTGAAGTTGCTAATATCAGAACGTATGCTTGCAATATCTTTAGAAGTTAATTCTATAGCACCATCGGATTTCACCAAAGTTTCTGCAATATTCCCATTCTGATCAAGGGAATATATCACAGAGTTCTTAGCTACTTTTTCACCATCTTTTATGTAATAATTTACATAACCAGCTTGTGGAGTTTTGACCACTTCCTCCTCACGCAAAATAACACCTTCGCAAGTATTGTCATCTGAAATCGTTTTTTCAACTACTTCATAGATTGCTAGATGTTCCTTTTTCATATATAAAATCACATTTATCCCGATATACAAAAATAATACAAAAAAGATGATTCCGCCGATATTAATATTAATTGGTCTTCTATATTTGGCCACTTTTCTATTTCTACTGCTCATGTAAGTAACCTCCTCTGCGTAGTGCAGATCCATTGCTATAATTTACTGTTTGTAAACCTAACTCGCTTGTTATTGCAATCTTATTTTCATCTGATAATTGTTTTAAAAATTGTAAATACTCATCCTGAATACAATCTGGACGAGTTGATATAGAATTCTCTACGATATCTGGATAGGTTGCTGCGGCATTCCTATAAGCTTCAAAACCTGTTTCAAAATCCGCACAAAACGAACAGCCTGTCCCATAAGTACGGTTAGGACAAGTAATAGGCAAATTAACTGGTAATTTATAAATTTTAGTTTCAAATCTATCTTTTAAATAATCTGAATATTTATAATACATATTTACTCCAATGTATAGCACTCAATAATTACACCTATTGTATCATATATTCATAAAATTGTATAGATACATGAGAAAACTAGTACTAAAATATTATTACTAATTGGTGAATATTTTTTATAAGATGAAACATACTATCTTTAGAATGACAAGAAGGAGGTATGTTATGAAAACCATAGACTATATTGCACTCATTCTAGTAATTATTGGAGCTATTAACTGGGGATTAATTGGATTTTTAGGTTTTGATCTTGTAAGAGTAGTTTTCGGTGATATGACTTTAGTTTCAAGAATCATATATGCCGTCATCGGTATTTGTGGTCTTTATGCACTTAGTTTCTTCGGAAGATTACGAAACGAGTAGTTTGCAGGTAGTAACTCTCTCCCATTGTATCATAATTGAAAAGAGCAGTTTCATTTCATTCAAGAAATTAATCTGCTCTTTTTTAATCCGTCTATAGTGACACTAATATGTCATTTTCTAAACTTTCTGGTGTGCTCTTACTAGCAATAGATATACTGAGAACAAAATCAATATGGTATTGATCAGAGATTCTCTTTAGTTTGTTAACTACCACTTCAATCTCGTTATCAGATATATGTGCTACTTTCAAGAAACTGTCAACAAAAACACATTCCAAGTCATGATCTTGCGAAATAATCCCACATATAAATCCTAAGAATTCATTGTAATTTTCTATTAGGTAATCTTTTATGCTTATCAACCTGAGTTTATTGTTAAGTTCATACATATGCTTGTTACTTTTGTCTATGTACACTACTGTACCTTCCGAGTGTATCATTTTTTCATTCGCCTGATTGATAATTACCTTAGTTTTACCCTTGCCTTTTTCACCGACAATAATCTGAACCATAGAATTTCCTCCTTATGTGATGCTCTTGATATTCTAGTAGCTATTCAGATACCCTTCTTCTTCAGTGATGGATGTATACCAAATGAACGCAAACTTCCAATTGGCACTACTAACTCGTATAAACAAGCTTTTTCTCGAAGGTTTTGAATAGTTACAAATTCAATAACTGTAGCTACTGTTATTTGTATTATATGCTAAAGAACCATAAGTCTATGATTTAATTATAGTATAGGTCGTATGAATTCACAACCTTTATTTATAGATAAACTTGAGTAAATACGACATTTGTGAATACAGACTTGTCTTTGAATCCGACTTAAGAATAACAGAGATATATTCTTTATCAGACTTATCTTTTGAATAAAGCACGAGACAAGATCCTGCTTTAATAGTGGTTCCTGTCTTCCCTCCAATTACAGTAATACCATCAGGCATTACTTCATTGCCTTTTAGATAAAGATTTGTAGTTGAAAATTCTTTGTCAACTTTATCACCATTACTGTTACTATAGGTAACCTTATATGATTTAGTAGCGATAATATCTACAAAAGTTGGTTCCTGCAATGCTTCTCTGAAAATCAGATAGATATCGTAAGCAGTTGTATAATGATTTTCATCATGAAGCCCATGGGAATTGGCAAAATTAGAATGTGTTGCTCCTATAGCTTTGGCCTCTTCATTCATCATCTTTGTAAAAGCTTCTTCACTTCCAGCCACATGTTCAGCAATTGCAATCCCGGCATCGTTACCTGAGCTTATTAGGAAGATATTCAAAAGGTCTTTAAGATTAATCTTATCTCCTTCTTTTAATCCACATAAACTTGCTCCAACTTCGGTTATGTGAGAAGCTTCATAACTAACGGTTACCATGTCAGATAAGTCAGCATTCTTTAAAGTTACTAATGCAGTCATAACCTTAGTTATACTTGCTGGATATAATTTCTCATATACATTCTCTGCATATAGCATTTCATTATCCGTATTGTTTACTAACAAAGTAGCTTCAGCTGCTAAATTACCATCTCCACCTTTATCTGATTTTAATGGTATAACACAGAGATCTTCTCCAAGAAGATTGGCATATTCATCATCTGTATCATTTGTGGTAATATACTGCACCACACTTGTATCGGAATTAGAATATTTCATAAGCGCATTGCTAGACGACGAACACCCTGTTAGTGATATTAACACTAACAGGGAGCTTATTACTTTTATTTTCTTATTCAATCTCATTTTAACGCTTCTCTCCATTCTAGATCGCCACGATCTAACGCTTTTATTAACAGTTCAGCTGTTGCAAGATTCGTAGCTAATGGAATGTTATGCGTATCGCATAATTGAACAACATTATTCACATCTGGTTCATGTGATTTAGGCGTTAATGGGTCTCTTAAGAAGATAACTATATCAATCTGGTTATGCTCAATTTGTGCACCTAATTGCTGTTCGCCACCTAGATGACCAGCTAGATATTTATGAACATTAAGATTCGTTACTTCTTCAATTAATCTACCTGTAGTTCCTGTCGCAAATAACTCATTCTTACTTAAAATACCACGATAGGCTATACAGAAATTCTGCATTAATTTTTTCTTCGCATCATGTGCAATCATTCCAATATTCATATGCATTTACCCCCTTATATTTTTTCTTTGTAAACTAATATTCAATATAAACCCTATACCTATCATATAGCTGACTAAGGAACTTAGTCCGTAACTAACGAAAGGTAAAGGTAATCCCGTATTTGGCAACATGAAAGTAGAAACCCCTATATTGGCAAACACTTGGAACATAAACATTGCAGATATACCAGTTGCTATGAGCATACCCATATGATCTCTTGCTGATTTTGCAACTGCAAGGCATTTGAATATAAGAATAGCAAGTAGGCCAATAATGACACAACTTCCAATGAAGCCAAGATGTTCCCCTACAACCGAAAAGATAAAATCACTTTCTGATACAGGTAAACTTTTACTCTTTAATTCAAAGGATTGCCCAGAAAACAACTTTCCATACAAACGTCCAGAACCGATATACTCAACAGATATCTTTTGTTGCCATACTAAATCTGGATACTTTTCTGGGAATTTAAAAGACAAGATTCTACCTAGCTGATATGGTTTTAACAACTTCTGGTATGGTTGTTGTATATACCAAAACAAACCTAATATGGTAGGTAATCCTATCGCGAGGAACGGAACAATTATCTTATAACTAAGACCAGCCGCATATATCATTATGATATAGATAAATACCATAACCATACTTGATGATAAAGCTGGTTGTTTCAATATCAACAATATTGGTATAATTACCATTATAGCAGATATGAAAACAGTAGATAATCGATCCATCTTCTCTTTCCTATCAGTAAAAAACTGAGCAAAAACAATAATCATCATGATTTTACTCACTTCTGAAGGTTGCAAATCGAATACTCTTAGATTAATCCAACGTTGTGTATCAAATTGTGTCTTTCCTATACCAGGTACAAAAACTAGTAATAGCAACACAATATTAACGATATAGATTAACCACATAAAACGGCAAACATAATGGTAATCAACTAGTGCTACAATACACATAGCCACAAATCCAAGTACAAGACCAAGAATCTGTTTCTTACCATCTGATGGTTCTACTAATTGAATTAGATACGTTCCTATACCAACGAGTATAAGAACAAGTACAACTAACGAATAATTCATTCGTTTAAAGTCATATTGTTTAAAATCAAACATGAATAATCATCCTTATTTTCGTGGAGACTTCAGGTCTTTGATAGGAATATTGGCAATAAGTGCTGGAACTTTGCCATTATTTCCTTCGGAGTCAGTTTGTGCAATTTCAATATCTAACTTCTCTTCATCAATTTCCACATATTTTGAAATAACTTTAATAATGTCATTTTTCATCTGTTCCATAATCTCAGGAGAACAATTCGCACGATCGGATACAAGAACAAGTTTTAAACGATCCTTTGCAACGGTACCTGATGCTTTTTTCTTAAATAAGTCTGCAATACCCATTGGTTTACATTCCCTCCCTTTATTTTTTGAATATGCTCGTTAAACGTTGCATTAATGAAGCTCGTCCATTTAAGTCCAAAAAAGGAACGCTTTCTCCGGTGATTCTTTTACATATATTCATAAAAGCTTGTCCAGCTAATGTGTCACTACCTACTAATGGTTCACCTTGGTTTGTTGAGATTACGATACCTTCATCATCAGGAACAACTCCAATCAAATCGACTGCTAAGATTTCAACTACATCTTCACTTGACATCATATCTCCACGTTTTACCATATCCATACGAAGTCTGTTTACAACTAGATGTGTTTGTTTAATTTCATTTGCTTCAAGTAAACCGATAATTCTATCTGCATCACGAACAGCTGAAACTTCAGGAGTTGTAACTACTAAAGCGCGATCTGCTCCTGCAATAGCATTTTTGAAACCCTGTTCAATACCTGCTGGACAATCCATTAGTATGTAATCAAATTCTTCTCTTAACTCATCAGCTAATTTTTTCATTTGTTCTGGAGAAACTGCGGATTTATCTCTAGTTTGTGCAGATGGTAATAAGTATAGATTTGGATATCTCTTATCTTTGATTAATGCTTGTTTAATTCTACAATTTCCTTCTACAACATCAACAAGATTATAAACAATACGATTTTCAAGCCCAAGTACAACATCAAGATTTCTTAATCCTATATCTGTATCAATTAATACAACTTTTTTATTTAATTTTGCTAATCCTGTACCTACGTTAGCTGTGGTAGTTGTTTTACCAACGCCACCTTTTCCTGACGTTATAACTATTACTTCTCCCATTAAATATTCCTCCAAACTTATTGTTAATTCGTAATGTCACCTGTTGCCTAGCAGTAACACCGATAATTTAATACATAAATTCGGTGTTACTGACAACATACTTATAAACTTATTCTATAGACTAATGTCATTAAGAACATCTTTACTAATGGACTCAATGTAGATGTTTCCATCTTCTACATAGGCAATCTTTGCTTCTTTAGAAACATCTTTTGATTTATCATCTGGAGATCTTGCAATGATATCTCCAATTCTGATTTGAACAGGATCCATAGAAAGTGCAACAACGAAGCTATTCTGATTGCCAGAAGCCCCTGCAAAAACATTTCCTTTTAATGCACCTAGTATTACAACATTTCCTTTGGATACTACCTTTGCTCCAGCATTCACATCACCAATTATAATAATGCTAGTCTCAAACTCTAGTACTTGTCCAGAACGTAAATTTCCTTTATAAAATTGTCCAGTATTATTGGACAGTTCCATCAATCTGTCATTTAAACATCGTTTGAATATCTTTTCTTTCTCTGCATCTAAATCAACTACACATATTACATTAAGATCAGAGTTTTCTGAAATAATATCTAAAATTTCTCTCTCATCTTCTGTGGTTAATTCTCTACCTTCAAAGGTTACGGCAACATTAGCATTTCCAAGAAATTTGGCTGATGCTTTGAATTTCTCAGCTATATTCGATTTTAATTCTTCGAAATCAAGATTTGCATCAAGTACAACAATAATGCCAGATTGATTTCCCTTAATCATAACTGAATTATCCATCTATCAACTTTCTCCTTTCAAAAGTGTTTCTATTCTCTGTCTAATCAGAAATGCCACTGCTTAGTTCAGGAAGTGTAACTTTACTCTTTAACATATCTTTATATCCATCTTGTTTATAATAATACTTATAGATATCTCTTGTAAGCTCTGCAGCATTACTTGAAGTATAACCATTTGGGATTACAGTTGTAACTGAAATTTCTGGGTCTTCATATGGAGCATACGAAACAAACAAAGCATGGTTTGGTTTTTCTTTATTCTGTTGCGCTGTACCAGTTTTTCCTGCTATTTCAATATCCATACCCGCGAACAATCTCTTTATAGAACTATCTTCACCATTAACTACTTTATACATACCCTCTTGAATTAAATTCCAAGTTGTATCACTAATCTCAACATCATTAAAGATTGTAGCTTTGTTTTTCTCAATTACCTTCTTATTAAGGTCTTGAACTTTATTAAATATAGTAAGATTAAAAGCAGTTCCTCTATTGGCAATCGCTGTAACATAACGAGCGATTTGCGCTGGGGTATAGTTATTTTCACCTTGTCCTATTGCAGAACGAACGGCATCAAAATTAGAAATCTGTGGATTATACTCTGGTAGCTCAATACCACTGGTTGCACCAAAACCAAACATTTCAGCATACTTCTTGATTTTATCAAGTCCTAACTGACTCTTATAATTCTTAGCTGAGTCTAAGCTCAAACGATATCCTACTTCGTAGAAGAAATAGTTACAAGAAACCTCTAACGCATTCGGTACATCAACTTTACCATGAGAATGTCTAGTATGATCCTTTGGACTTGGGGTTATCGCTGTAAATTCATATTTGTCAAGAATTGTTTCATAAGGAGCAATTGCACCTTCTTCTAAACCTGCAGCTGCTGATACCATTTTATAAGTTGAACCAGGTGCAGTTTTTTGTTGTAATGGTCTATTTATTAATGGATAAGCTAAATCATTATTAATTTTATTAAAGTACTCTGAATCCACTCGATTTGCAAACATATTATTATCATAGCTAGGATACGAAACTAGAGCTAGTACTTCTCCAGTTTTTACATCTGTTATCACTACTGAACCAGAACATGGTTCCAGTGCTAATTGCGCAGGTGTAATTTCTAAATTTCTTATCTTTGTCTGAATAAAGGATGCAGGTGATAACGTACCCGTTTCTAGTCCATTAATAGCCTTCTCATCATATTCTAACACACTCTGGTCAAATAATAAAAGACAAATTTCTTTTCCTGATAATTTGTACGAATATACCAAATCACGGTAAATGATTTTGTTAAATTTGCTATCTTCCGTCAAGGTATCAACAATCAAATCTAGTAGCTTTTCATATAACTCTTCTGTACTATAGTACTCATTGCCTACGTTCAATTTGGTTAAGTCAACATAATTATTTGAAACAGCATATTTCAAAAAGCTACTTAAACTAATGGTACCGTTTTGATAAGAAAGAAGTGTTGCGTCATCTGCAGGTATTTCTGATACCAAAAGTATCTTTTCATCCTTTAACATTTTATAGATATAATCAATATACTCTTGCATATCTTCTGATAAAGATTTTTTAGGCGTTGTATTCGAAATCGTTAGTTCATTTTTAAGATTACGAAGAACTACTTTTTGTTGTGTTTCAAATTTATTATACACCTGTTTTTCTAACGCTGTACTATCCTCATCATCTAGAGCCTTAATATCAATAACACTATTATTGATTAATGCATAATACACATCATATATGTTAAGCTTATCGTTATTCTTAAGGGCATTTAACAAAATACTTGCTAATCGTTTTTCTAACAACTGATAAGTAGTTTTTTGTAAATCAGCATCAATAGTAAGATAAACGTCATTACCTGCTTCTGGTTCATTTGTTTTAAGAATATCAAGCACTCTTGTTTGATCATTAACTACTACAGTCTCGCTACCGTTCTTTCCATGTAGATATTCCTCATATGCTTTTTCTACTCCTGTAATACCAATTTGATCAGTCGCACTATAATTATCATATCCTTGATCTTTTAGCTCCTCTAACTTTTCTTGAGTAATCAAACCCGTATACCCCATGATATGGGCAAAGTATTCACTTTCATTGTATACACGACTTGTTTGTTCAAGAATTGTTACACCAGGTAACTCTTCACTACTTTCTCTAATTGCTGCAACTGTTTCCGCTTTCACATCAGAAGCAATTGTTATCGGTAGATATCTAGAATATTTATTCATAAGTATGTTAAACCGAATCATCATTATCTTCAACGCATCTTCTAAACTATACTCATCAGAGATATCATACATCTTTGTTGCTTCTACTTCTGAACCATATCGCATATAATTAAAAATTTCACTGGCAGTTGCTTCTTTTTGTTCTTTTGTTAATTGATCAACAGAGCTTTTTGAATATACATCTCTTTTGAATCGAAGCTCCGCACTACCATCTGTCTGAAAAACCAAATCACCTTTATTATCTAATTGAATGAAAAAATCATTAGCTAAAACTCCACCATTATCTTCCACCGTTTTAATTAGCTTATATATCATAGCATTTTTTTCTTCATTCGTAGTTAATTCACCCGTATCTTCATAGGTTACCGAATAAGACAATTCATTATAGGCAAGTAGTTCTCCATTTCTGTCAAGTATATTCCCGCGCGTACCCTTTAACTCACGCTCTTTCGTTGTCTTTTGTTGTACTTCTTGTTCGTATGCCTCGCCTTCCACAATTTGTATTTTGAATATACGATTTACTAGTGAAAAACATAGTACCAGATATATAATTACAATAGGAAGCAAACGAGATTGAAGCATATTCTTTAGTTTTTCAATTAAAATATCAAACATACCTAAACCTCCTTATACGTAGAACGTTCTAATTTCACGTTCAATATATATAGTATCTTATAAAGCACGATGGATACTACCACTGTATAGATCAGTTCTGGTAAGATAATTCTCTTTAAATAAAAGAAAAAATTCAAACGATTTCTTAACAAGAACAAAAACACATAGTAGAAAAATCCGTATAAGAAATCACTTACAGATACTAAGATTATAGGCATTGTGTAGTCATCACGAAAATATACTTTATGTGCATATCCATTCAGGTATCCAATACACATATACATTAAACCAAATAATCCAATAATATCACCATAGCATATATCCACCAAAAGACCACAGGCAAGTCCGACATAGATTCCATTTGTTCTGCCGTGCATATAGCCTGCAGCCACTGTAACAATAAGTAGTAGATTAGGAACTACACCAGCTATGGAAAGTGCCTGAAAAACAGTACTTTGTAATAAGAAACATACTATAATAACGATTACAGACATAATAAATTGCTTCATATATCAAAATCCTTTCTAGTATAAAGTTTCTTTTAATTCTGTTATAACTAATACCGTAGTTAAATTAGTAAAATCAACTGCTGGTGTTAAATATCCAGACTTCGTCATGTTGTTTGCATCAACTGTTACATCTGAGATATAACCAATTAAAATCCCTTGTAAGTATTTAGGACTTATAGTAGATGTTACAATCTCATAGCCCTCTTTAATTTTTGCATCTTTATCAATTCCTTGAACTTCAATTAGTCCTTTATCGATTAATTCAAGATTACCTTTTACATTGCATTGGTCATTGGTTTTTAAAAACATACCACTAACATTACTAGCATCATCAATAATCGAACGAACAGTTGCATTATTGTGCCCTACTTCAGTAATAATACCAACAAGACCATTCCCCGCTAAAACATTCATTCCAACTTTCAAACCATCATCAGAGCCTTTGTCAATTACAAAGCGGTTATACCAGTTGTTTGTATCTCTACTTATGATAGTAGCAGCAACTTTAGGATAACTCGGATAACGTTTATCTAATTCATACAAATCACGAAGGGTATCTAATTCATATCCTTCTTGTTGAAGAATTCGATTTTGGTATGTTGTTTCAGAAAGTTTCTCTTTTAGTTCTTTATTCTCTTGTTGTAAATCTTTGATACTTGATAATAGTTCAATTTTATCTGTTATCCATTTTCCAACTGTATTAATCCCCTTTTGCATTGGAGTAAAAACACCAGTAACCGCATCTTTAGCAGGCTGTACTTTATCCTCGTACCGAACCGATATAAAAATCAATATGATACATAGGACAGAACATATAGCCAAAATGTATTTTGGCTCAAGTGAAAACCTAGTTCTACGCCTCATAACGTCCCCCTCGAATTCTCTCTCTATCGCCTAGTTGTCATCTGTTTAATGTTATAAGCAAGTTCTTTTAAATCAGGTTCTTCGATAATTCTTCCTAATCCCTCAACTACTGTACTATCTGCTTTATCACAGATATTAACTTTAAGATCTGTGTTGGAGGCAATTAACGTATCTAAGCCTTTAATAGCGGATGAACCTCCAGTTACGTAGATGCCTGATTCAATAATATCAGAAGATATTTCTGGTGGTGTTCTTTCAAGAATAACCTTAATAGCATCCACAATTGTGTGAAGATATTCTTTAATAGAGTCATAAACCATCTCTGAATTAATATCCATCTGTGCCGGTAATCCATTAACGATATTTCGTCCAAACACAGCGATCGTCTCATCTGATCCTGGCAATGCAGATGCAAGATTTATCTTGATTGTTTCTGCAGTTTTACTACCAATAGCCAGGTTGTATTTTTTCTTAACATATAATTTGATGGATTCATCTAGTTTGTTACCACCAACATTAATTAATTTACTAAGAACAATTCCACCTAAGGATATAATAGAAATCTCTGTTGTATCTGCACCGATATTAACAACCATAACACCTCTAGCGTTTGTTATATCTAGTCCTACCCCTAGGGCATCTGCAATGCTTTTTTCTACTATACTAATGTCCTTTACTTTGGAATTAGAAGCTAGTACAGTATCGTAGAAGGATTTCTTCTCTACACTTGTAATATCAGTAGGTACTGATATATAAAAAGTACTAGTACTTTTTTTACCACCATTTACTTTGCTTATAATACTCGTTAATAGACGTTGCATATTACTAATATCTGCAATCACACCACTTCTTACTGGTGAAACTACTTTAATTGTTGCAGGTGCTTTTTCATTCATCTCATATGCTTCGTCACCAACTGCTATAACTTTTTTCTTATTCTCAATTGCTATAATATTTCTCTCATGAAGGATAACTCCTTCGCCTTTTTTATATACTTTAATTGTATTCGTTCCTAAGTCTATTCCATAAGTCTTTGCTGCCACTTACATTTACTCCTTCCAAACTACGAACTGGGCCTTTAATTCAAAAGGCCTTGTTCTTTTAAACTTATATACATATTATCACCAATAATTATATGATCCATAAGTTGTATTCCGATTAATAGTCCTGCCTCTCGTATTCGTTTGGTCGTGATGATATCTTCTTTGCTTGGCATAGGATCGCCACTTGGATGATTATGCAGCAAAACAACATAGACCGCTCCATACTTGAGTGCATTCAAATATATCTCCCGTGGTGCCGTAATCGATGCATTAACTGAGCCTTTTGATAATTCCATATCACGAATTAACTGACACTTAGTATCTAAGAGCAGAAGGACAGCTTGTTCAACTGGAAGATGTCTCATCTGTTCCATATAGTAATTCGCTATAGCTTCTGGAGAAGACAAGCGCATTTTCATTCCATATGAGGCTTTTGCCATCCGCTTGCTAATCTCGGCAAGGCATAGTAATTGAATTGCTTTAACCTTCCCAATACCATGAATCTTCATTAACTCGCTCATAGTATACTGATATAGTGATATAATTCCTTGTTCTCTTTTTTGGTTCATCAAAACACGATTTGCAACATCAATTGCTCGATCATTAGCTGTACCTGAACGAATAATAACTGCTAGTAATTCAGCATCTGATAAACTAGCAGTGCCATAACGTTCACATTTTTCATAAGGTTGTTCAGTTACTGGTAATTCTTTGACTGTTAAATGCTCTTTTTGCTTCATAGTCTTCCTCACTCTCTGCAAGGAACGCTATTCAAACTTGTCCAATCTTAACTACTTCGAACTATGTCTACTCTTACCTATTTATAATTTCTTATAAACGATAATTGCTAAAACTACACCTATAATACTTGACATTGTAATCTTAATCGTTAATCCGAATGTTATCTTTAGGATTCCAAGATTCAAATGAAAAGGTTCGCTAAATCCAAATTGTTGACCGTAATTAAGCCAACTTAAATACGCAACATCCTTAGCTAACCAGCCAATGAATCCCCCGAGCACTATGCCTGTTAATAATAACAAGAATAGTGACCACCCATTTTTGGCCGAATTTCGCATCGTAATCCATCCTCATTTATTCATATAATCAATATGTCTTATTCAATTCTCCACGCAACATTTTAACACAAATTCATGTGTTTGTATACACAATTTCATCGACAACTTATTAAAGATGTAACTTTTTAGATACCTAATTTGGTAAAAGTTAACGGTAAACACAATGAATACGTTAGTCTTTTATAATTTACATAGATTGTTTTCGTATAACTTCTGAAGTGACATCATAATACCAAATTTCGAGTGATACCAAGTTAATCCACCTTGAAAATATACAGCATATGGTGGCTTAATTGGTGCGTCTGCGCTCAGTTCAATTGATGAACCTTGTATGAAAGCGCCAGCAGCCATTATAACATCACAAGTATAACCCGGCATTGCCCAAGGTTCTGGTGTTACGTAGCTGTCTACTGGGGCAGCTGCTTGTATTCCTTTACAGAATGCGATAATTGCCTCAGCAGAACCTAATGTAACAGCTTGAATAATATCATGCCTTGATTCAGTTCCATTAGGAACAACTGGGAAACCTAACTTTTCATAGATACTCGCTGCAAAAATTGCTCCCTTTACAGCCCCTGATACTACTTGTGGCGCCATAAAGAAACCTTGAATCAACTGTTGGTTAATTCCAAGTGTTGCTCCTACTTCCTTTCCTAAACCTGGTGCAGTAAGACGAAAAGCTGCATTATCCACATATTCTTCTTTACCTACAATGTAACCACCAATCGGAGCAAGTCCACCCCCCGGATTCTTAATTAATGAACCGACACACAAATCAGCTCCCACATCCGTTGGCTCGATTGTCTCTACGAATTCCCCATAACAATTATCTACCATACAAATCACATCTGGTTTGATTTTTTTAATAAAGGAAATTAATTCACCAATACGCGCAACCGATAACGTTGGCCTCGTTTGGTATCCCTTTGAACGCTGGATCGTAACTAATTTGGTCTTCTCATTCAATGCATTCTTGATACCTTCATAATCAAAGGCACCATCCTCGAGCAAATCAACTTGACGATATGTTACGCCATATTCCGCCAAAGATCCTCTGCTTGGCTGTATACCAATAACACCTTCTAAAGTATCGTATGGCTTTCCAACTGGCGATAAGATTTCATCACCTGGTCTAAGATTTCCTGATAAAGCGATAGTAAGAGCATGTGTACCACAGGTTAACTGTGGACGAACTAAAGCTGATTCCGCATGGAATACAGAAGCATAGATGCTTTCTAAAGTTTCCCTTCCTAGATCGTTATAACCATAACCCGTTGTCGCGCTAAAGTGTACATCTGATAAACGATTTTCTTGCATTGCTTTAATCACTTTCATCTGATTATACTCAGCTACTTTATCGATTGCATCAAATCTATCTTTTAACGACGTCTCAATCGTCTTACAATATTCTAATACTTTATTATCTATACCTAAGCTTTGGTACATATCTTTTAATTCTTCCATTTGTTTTCTCCTAACTGGAATCTACATAATCTTCTTCTCATGTAATGTTTCACACATTTTTTCTAGTATTGCATCTTCATTATCCTCAAACTCACTTTTGTTTAACCAAATAACATCTCTTTCTCTCTTAAACCAAGTTAATTGACGTTTTGCAAAATGTCTTGTATCTCTCTTTAATACATATATTGCTTCCTCTAAAGTACACTCACCTTCTAGGTAGGCTAGTATCTCCTTATATCCTAATCCTTGCATAGAAACAAGTTCTTTGCTATACCCCTTTTTATATAAAGAAGTAACTTCATCTAGTAAACCCTGCTCCATCATAATATCAATACGTTTATCAATTCGATCATACAGTATACTCCGATCATGATTTAAAACAAAATATGCAAAGTTATAAGGCGATTCCTTTTGTTTTTGTTCTTCATTATGTTCTGAGATTTTTTTACCTGTTTGATGATAATATTCAAGCGCACGAATTACTCGTTTTACATTGTTTTGATGAATTGTTTTGGTAGCCTCTTCATCTACTTCTCTTAATTGTTCATAGAGAAATTCAGCTCCTTTTTCATCGGCTACTTGTTGCAGGTGCTCACGGTAAGAAGTATCGTCTACTGTTTGTGTAAAATCGATGTCATTGAGGATTGCTTGTATATAGAATCCCGTACCGCCTACAAGGATAGGTATCTTTCCTTTTGCATAGATCTCGTTCATATATGTTAATGCTAGTTGTTTGAACTTAACCACATTGAAATCTTCGTCTGGCATGAATTCATCTATTAGATAATGTTTGACTCCCTGCATATCCGTTGGCATAATCTTTGCAGTACCAATATCCATCTTTTTATATACCTGCATAGAATCTGCTGATATGATTTCACCGTTAATAGCCTTTGCAAGACGTATGGAAAGTGCAGTTTTACCTACTGCAGTTGGTCCTGTAAGAATGATAAGTGGTTTATTTCCCTTGTCCATATGCACCTCCAATAATATTTCTATCCTTATTTATGGTAGTGTATCATACAATTAGCTAATTTTCAAACACAATAGGTACAATTTCATGCATGATACTCCCATTCATTAGTTTGTTACATTTCAATTAACTATTCGTCAATTTCTTGACTTACCTAATAAAACATGCTATATTTGACGAAGATTGCAACTTTTCGCGAATTGGATAATTCAAAAGATTTAGCAATTGTACTTATATTTTGTGTTACAACTATGCTACTACTTTCATATACTAATAGTATAGATTGTTTAATTAGAATAATTAGAGGGGGGATCCATAGACACATAATTCTATATAATAATAGCCCAAATATGAATGTAATATCTGACAGAAATGTCTTCAATTAGTGTTATAGTTTCTATTCTATCCTAATTTGATAAAATTAGCGCCATGTACCTTTGTCTGGGCGGAAAAAGCAAAGGGTAACGAGGTAAAAGGTGTTCGAAACTTCGGCGGGGACCTTTTCGTATTCTTGGATGCGTAATATATCTTTAAATACCTGAGTAATCAGGGAACAAAGAGGTATAACCAAGCTGTTATTTTTGTTGTCTTTTTTAGACTATTTCTTAGATTCCTATATAAATTCCCTAATTCAAGAATTAAATCTTGTCTTATGACTTTTATGTACTGAATCAAAGCAATCGTCTTACTTAAATTCTGCAAAAATACCTATTTTGATTATTATTGTTTAGGTAATTGGAAACTTTTTGTAATGATGACAAACATATCCATGTGTATTAGTGCGTTGTAATAGGCTACCCCAAAACACAGATATGATGTTGACATGGAAAAGAATTTCGCAATTGACCCATATTAATTGTTATATAAAGGAGAATGAATTATGTGCGGAATTATTGGTTTTACTGGAAATCTTGATGCTACAGAAGTAATGTTAAATGGTCTTAGTGAATTAGAATATAGAGGATATGATAGCGCTGGTATCGCTTTCTTTCAAAATGATGCCATTCGCACGATTAAAACAACTGGTAAAGTTTCCAATCTTATTGAAAAAGTTGTTTCTTCAGTAGATAAAGATACAACTTGTGGAATTGGTCATACTAGATGGGCAACACATGGTGGAGTATCAGATACTAACTGCCATCCACATACCTTTGGTAAGGTTACTTTAATCCATAATGGTATTATTGAAAATTATCATGAGTTAGAGAAAGAATTTGCCAAAGAAAGCAAGTTCCCTGTATCTCAAACTGATTCTGAAATTGCTGCTATGGTTATTGACAGTCTATATACTGGAGATGCATACGAAGCCCTCCGTAAAGCTTCTGATATTCTCGATGGAGCATATGGTTTTTGTATACTTTTTCATGATCAACCAGGTGTTATCTATGCAATTCGTAATGGTAGTCCTCTTGTAGCTTGTCAATCTGAGCAAGGTTCTATCATTGCTTCTGACATGGTAGCATTAATCAAATACTCAAAAGATTACTTCGTATTACCGGAACATCATATTGCTAAATTAGATGGTTCTCAAATTGAAGTTACTGCGCTAGATGGCACTGTAGTTGAGCCAAAAATCTTGCATGTAGACTGGGATATTACGTCTGCTAAAAAAGGTGGATATCCTCACTATATGTTAAAAGAGATTCACGAACAACCAGATGCTTTACACAATACAATTACTCCTCGTGTAAAGAACGGAATGTTAGATTTTAAAGAAGATGGAATCGCCGACGATGTATTCACAGATATTAATCGTGTAATAATTATTGGCTGCGGTACTGCTATGCATGCTGGTCTTATTGGTAAAGTAATGTTTGAAAAATTATTACGCATACCAGTAACCGTTGAAATTGCATCAGAATTCCGTTATAACGATCCAATTCTTGATAAGAATACGTTAGTAATTACCATTTCTCAATCTGGAGAAACTGCTGATACTCTTGCTGCTCTTCGATTATCAAAAGAAGCTGGTTGTAAAACACTATCAATAGTTAATGTAAAAGGTTCTTCTATTGCTCGCGAAAGTGATTATGTTTTCTATACACACGCAGGTCCAGAAATAGCAGTTGCTAGCACAAAGGCATATATGGTTCAATTATCTAGTATCTATATGATTGCTTTCAAATTTGCTATGCTCCGAGGAACAATTAGCAAAGAAACTTGTGAAGATTACTTAAAACAACTACAAGACACTATTAATGCGGTTGCCACTACGATCGACTTAGATAAACAAATTGAAAAAATCAGTGAGTGCCTTACAAGTGTAGAAGATCTATTCTTCATTGGAAGAGGTCTTGATTATCCTTTATCATGTGAAGGTTCTATCAAATTAAAAGAAATTAGTTATATCCATTCCGAAGCATATGCAGCTGGTGAGTTAAAGCATGGTACGCTATCACTTGTAACAGATGATGTACCAGTTATTGCACTAGCAACACAAGAAAAAGTTTATTCTAAGATGATTTCAAACATTCGTGAAGTACGTGCAAGAGGTGCTATGGTTATACTAATTACCAATGGCGAAATGCCAGTTGATGATGATCTATGTGCTCACCATATCGTTCTACCTAAAACTGACGATCAATTTGCTCCTTTCACCGCAGCTGTTGTTTTACAACTAATTGCTTATTACACATCTGTTCATCGTGGACTTAATGTAGACCAACCAAGAAATCTTGCAAAATCTGTAACTGTAGAATAATTAAATATAGATGTTTTTAAGAGTAGAGGAAAATAGAATTTGATTTTCCTCTACTCTTTTTCTAATCTACGTCCAGTGTATGAAATTAAGTCACATAATTGAAGTCCTAAAAGAAATCAACGTTATATAAGTAAAGCTAATATGTTTTATGATTTATTAGTATATTCTTATATAAGCATTGTTTTTAGTAGTTATTTTTAATAGAATAAGATGGTAATCGAAAAACATTATGTTATTAAGACTATTAATTACTAACAACATTATATACTCAAACTTCACACATAAAAAACTTATAGCAGTTAGCTACATTTTGAAATCTTCAAGTGCGAAGTTTAAGTCATATATTAATAATCGGAGGTTATTATGGGCGGATTTTTTGGCGTTGCATCAAAATCAGATTGTGTGTTTGATCTATTCTTCGGAACAGATTATCACTCTCACCTTGGAACAAGAAGAGGCGGTATGGCGGTATACGGCGAGAAAGGATTTGACCGTGCAATTCATAACATCGAGAATTCACCTTTTCGAACTAAGTTTGAGAAAGATGTGAATTCGATGAAAGGTAACCTTGGTATCGGATGTATATCTGATTATGAACCACAACCGTTAATTGTACGTTCCCATCACGGTACATATGCAATTACTACGATAGGAAAAATTAATAATACAGAAGAAATCATAAAGCGTGTCTTTGCTACAGGACATTCACATTTCTTAGAAATGAGTGGTGGTGATATTAATCCTACTGAACTAGTAGCCGCTCTAATTAATCAAAAAGAACATCTTGTTGACGGTATTCAATATGCGCAAGAATTAATAGAAGGATCTATGACACTAATGATAATGACTCCAAAAGGAATCTTTGCAGCTAGAGATCGATACGGTAGAACTCCAATATCGATTGGCAAGAAGGCTGATTCCTTCTGTGCTTCATTTGAAAGTTTTGCATATCTTAACCTAGGTTATACAGAATATAAGGAATTAGGACCTGGTGAAATTGTAGTTCTTACCCCTGAAGGTGTGCAGACATTACGTCAACCAGGTAAAGATATGAAAATCTGTACATTCTTATGGATATATTATGGATATCCTTCTTCCTCCTATGAAGGAATCAGTGTAGAGAAGATGCGTTATAATTGTGGAGAAAAACTTGCTAGTCGCGATAATGTTAAACCAGATATCGTTGCTGGTGTACCTGATTCTGGTACTGCTCATGCAATTGGTTATGCCAATGCATCGGGTATTCCATTCTCAAGACCTTTTATTAAATACACTCCAACTTGGCCACGTTCTTTCATGCCTACCATTCAAAGCAAACGTAATTTAATTGCTAAGATGAAACTAATACCTGTGCATGATTTGATTCAAAACCAAAGCTTACTTTTAATTGATGATTCCATTGTTCGAGGAACTCAACTTAGAGAAACTACTGAATTCTTATATCAAAGTGGTGCCAAGGAAGTTCATATTCGACCAGCTTGTCCTCCTCTATTATACGGTTGTAAATATCTTAACTTCTCTCGTTCCACTTCAGAGATGGATTTAATTACACGTAGGATTATAGCTAAGAACGAAGGAGATACTGTAGAGAAGAAGACACTTGAAGAATATGCGAATCCAGAATCAGATCGTTACCAATCTATGCTTGATGAGATCCGTAATCAGCTTAACTTTACTTCTCTAAGATATCATCGCCTTGACGATATGATTGAGTCTGTTGGTATTGAACCATGTAAGTTATGTACGTATTGTTGGAACGGACAAGAATAAAACAAAGCATTTGTCAACCATTGTTAATATAGGTTGACAAATGCTTTATTTTATTAGCCAAATCCATAGATTTTTCTTGATAATTTATATCCCATAATAATAATTTTACGTCCTGATTCGCCCGGTAATTTCATTGATTTCGCAATTAATAAGGAATTAACTTCTTTATAAAGATCCTTATCATAATTTTTCAAATAATCCCATAGCGCTTGTTTTTTCTCTAAATTCTCTTCTGAACCCTGATTTAATTAGGAAAACAGAACTAATGGTCATCATCATAGCTAAATATTTAACCATATAATTTCTTAATTTTCTATCTCTAATTTTTAGAATATCATAACATTCTACCATGAATTTTGTTACTCGTATCTGTTGATCAATTCTGCTAATCATTACCTTTTCATTGACAGACTGGTCATCTCTACCAATAAAAAATTACCTAACGTTAAAATTTAGTTACTCTTACTAACACAGCCATGATAGCATACGGGAATAACTTGTTATGTATTTTGGCACATCTTGCAATTTTCATGGCACATATTGTACACCATGTAATAAATATAATATTTTCTACAATAGTTTTTGTGCAACTTTAAATTCACTCGTTAATATGACATAAGAAAACTAATGTCAACCAAAATCATATAATGGTTGACATATACACACCAAGCAACTATACTAATGTTAACTCACGTGTGTATTAAGTTAACAATAAGAAATATAGGGAGGATATCTACTATGAATATGAAAACCAAAGTTTTAACTACAAGTGCAATGTTTGTTGCTCTTACTGCAATTTGCTCACAGATACAGATTCCACTACCAATGGTTCCAATTAATCTTGCTTTGTTTGCTATCTATCTAGCTGGCACTATACTTGGTCCTAAGTATGGTACATTATCAATTCTTACTTACGTGTTATTAGGGGGACTTGGTGCTCCGATCTTTGCTGGATTATCCGGTGGTTTTGGTAAAATCACAGGCCCAACCGGTGGTTATATTATAGGATATATAGTAGCCACATTAATTGTAGGACTTATCACTAAGAAGTGCGGTTATAGTTGGTGGACCCTAGTAATCGCTATGATAGTTGGCTTAACTGCTTGTTACATTATAGGAACAACATGGTTTATGTACATAACAGGTAATTCACTAGCAGCATCTATGACCTATTGCGTTATTCCTTTCTTACCAGGTGATGTCGTTAAGATCATTCTAGCAACAGCATTAACGATTCGATTACGACTATCATTACCGGACTTAATGCGTGCGGAGGCAATATAATGAAAACACTTCTACGTCCACACCACGGGCTTTGTATTCAATTCTATGAAGGAAAAGGATATAATGAAGAATTTACGAAAAAGATGGATGCATTGATTAATCAAATACAACGAAACCCCAGGATGGTAATTCAATTACATACAGCTGTGGATGAATTATGTAATTCCTGTCCTAACAATATAGATTCCGAATGTATATCCTATGAGAAAGTAAAGCGATTTGATGAAAAAGTACTGTCCTATTGTGATCTAAACTCCGGACAGGTGCTAAGCATGCAAGAGTTTTTACAGTTAGTAAAAGATATGATAATAGAGAAGGATCTTCAACCCTCCATATGTAGTGATTGTGAATGGTATTCGATTTGTATCAAATAAGTTGCGGGCCAGAGTGTCAAAAGCCTCTCCCAAGCGAGAGCGTGTTGCGAGTGAACTATGTTTGACATAACATGCTCACACATAAATCTGTGTAAATTAACGAAATCAAAGTTAATATTAGCTTTTGACACCCTAACCAGTATGTATATAGCGAAGTTCAATAGCTATATAACAACAACGTAAAATTCAGATTAATAATAAACTATCTTGTATTTTCTGGTTTTTAAGGATAGAATATCTATATATTCATAAACACAAACAGAACATAGTGGAGGTAGCAATATGAAACAATGTATTACAGAATTCTTAAATCGTTCTTGGACAAAAGAAGAAAAATTCCTCGTTATTCTCTCTGCAACATTAGTAGGGATAGTTGCTGGATTTATCTTCTCTCCATTCCAAAAAGGAATCAGTGTATTTAGTCACAATGGTTCAAATAATTCGAACAATGGAAATCCTCAAGATCCTACCATAGAAGAAGAGGTTTGTGAGGAGCAATAATAATCTACTTCATAAAGGACTGTTTATCAAGATTCTTATAACTATAAGGTATCTATAAACAGTCCTTTGCTTTTCTGTTCTATATCGACAATTCTGTGAATTTCTTCACTACAATTGGTCCATCGTCCCCTTCAAAATACAAATCAATTCCACTGGTATTAATAATTGTAGAACCATCTGCATAGTATTTTGCTTGTTTAAATGCATTGTAGTAAGTTATGATGTCACTATTGGTAGCTACCCAGATATCAGATAGATACGGTTGCATATATTTAAGCAAGTTCTCTATTGTATCCCAGTCGTTATTTCTCGCAAATTCGTAACTATGTCCCCATATATAAAACAACCGGATTCGTCGATAGATATCTTCTTCTTCGCAGAATTCCTTCGCTAATTCCATAAGTTTGTCATCGTTATGATGACAGGTTGGATTCCATTCAAGTGGATTGGTTGGTAGCTCAAACTGATGCGTTGTATTCACAGTTCTTGCATATTGAATACCACACATCTGTAATACAGATTTAACAGTATCACTATAGGTACCATATGGATAAGCAAATCCATTAACGATATAACCTGTTATATCTTCAAGATTCTTTCTATCAGTAATTACCTCATAAGACATTACACTAGTATCAAGAGCTGGAAGTGAAGGATGCGTAACGGTATGGGACGCTACTTCATGACCTTTGTACAATTGTCTCACTTCTTTAACTGTAACAGTTGAATTCTCCTGCTTGACCCCATCTATATTCTCAACTTCTATTCTACCTAGCTCTCCTGAGTTAAGATTAAAGGTTCCCTTTACATGGTATGTATTAAATAGTTCTACTAATTTTCGATCATGAACCAATCCATCATCATAACTGAAAGTTACTGCTTTTCTTTTTCCCTCTGGAAAAAGTAAATTCCATTTTGTCGCCATTATGTACCTCCTTCAATATATGTAGATCTGATTTCATTATCTTCAAAAAGGGTAAGCATTGTTAGATAACCAAATCAAACAAATTCACTATAATAAATATAGCACTTTCTAGGAATATTGAGAAGTACTATATTGCTATATCTTACCCTTTTACTGCTCTGTTATGACATGGTAGCCTAAGGTATTATATTCTTTCTATAAGATAGGGTACTAGATCAGATACAGATACTGTTATTTGTTCCATACTATCTCGTTCTCTAACCGTTACTGTATTATTCACGATTGTATCATCATCAATTGTAATTGCAAATGGTGTACCAATCGCATCACCTCTTCGATAACGTTTACCGATATTCCCTGCCTCGTCATAAGAAACCATCATGTATTTTGATAGCATGTGATGGTATTCTTTAGCCCTATCAGCATGACGCTTCTTAATTAGAGGTAGTATATTAACCTTAATCGGTGCTAAGAAAGGCTGTATTCTTAAAACTACACGAGTGTCACCACCTTCTAATTCTTCTTCCACTAGATTTTCACACAATACAGCTAATATAAGTCGATCCAAACCGTAGGTGGATTCGATAACATAAGGTATATAACGTTCATTTGTATTAGCATCAAAGTATTCCATTGTTTTACCTGTGTATTCTTGATGTCTTGCTAAATCAAAGTCTGTTCGATTGTGTGTTCCGTTGATTTCACCCCAACCAAATGGGAATAGATATTCGATGTCACATGCTGCCTTTGCATAATGAGCTAACTTCTCATGATCATGATAACGTAGATGTTCGCTAGATAATCCAAGATACTGAAAGAACTCTTTTCCATACTCTTTGAAATACTTGTAGAGACCTTCATCATCACCTTTCTTACAAAATGTTTGATACTCCATCTGTTCAAACTCGATTGTACGAAATGTGAAATTACCTGGCGTTATCTCGTTACGGAACGCTTTACCGATTTGTCCGATACTAAAAGGTAATTTCGTACGCATGGTTCTTTGAACATTTAAGAAATTCACATACTCCCCTTGGGCATTCTCTGGTCTTAGATATACCGTGTTAGCAGAATCATCAGTTACTCCACGTCTAGTAGCAAACATCAAGTTAAAATTACGAATATCTGTAAAATTTGATTTGCCACAAACAGGGCAAGCTATTCCTTTACTACGTATAAATGCAATCATCTCTTGTTGTGACATAGCATCAGCATTTGCCGTATCATCAAAATCATTGATTAAATCGTCTGCACGATGTCTGGTTTGACACTCTTTGCAATCTAATAGGGGATCTGAGAACCCTTCTAGATGACCACTTGCTTTCCAAACCATAGGATTCATTAAAATATCAGCATCTATTTCATAACTACTATCCCTGCGTTGAATAAAAAAGTATCTCCATGCATCTTTAAGGTTGTTCTTTAATCGACATCCAAGTGGGCCATAGTCCCATGTATTTGCTAGGCCACCATATATTTCACTTCCTTGAAATATAAAACCATACTGATTACAATAAGCGATTAGATCATCCATATTAAATGTTTTCATTCACAATTCCTCCTTGTTATCCAATTGATATTCAAATCATTCATAGTGAAGCTATTTTAAAAGGCAAAAGAAAAGAGCCCGCTCTAAGCTTATAATGCTTAGGGCGAACTCTATAATAAGTCCGTGGTACCACCTAATTTCAGATGTCTCTGCTCTTTGTTAGCACGGGAATGTATGCTTCCTTATGCTACTCCCATTCTAACGGTAGGAACTCCGGTGCCATCTAATCAATATTACTACCTTTCAATGCACAGCTCAAAGGCGCCTTCTATAGAACCTTCATGAAGATTTTCACCAAACATCTTCTCTCTGAAATCCAGTTACTATATACTACTCCTTATCATTGCTTCTATTTATGAATTTATTAAATATTACTCATATATAGAACATTTGTCAATCTTTTTTTAATATTCTGTTCAGTTTTGTATAAATTATTTTCCGTATAAATTATTTTCTTCTAAATTAATTCAACGTTTCTGTAGCCTCCTTGCCACACCAATGTCTACATTGTTCAATTCTAGCTCCATTGTCTCCTTGCTCTTTATCGTAGGCGAAATTATGTAAAGTGTTGCAAGGAAACTGATGACAATGTCCACAATTCTCTGATTCTTTCGTTTCACAACATTGTTTCACCGTGCATTTGCCCCAGAATGGATTTTTTATGTTAACGCACCCCTTGCAATGAAATTGTTCCCGGTATTCACATTTGCTACATTCAATACCACACCTTGATTCAATCATATTTATCCTCCCTAATTTAATAGATTTATATCAAAAGTATATAACATCAAACACGACAACTATGTGACATGTTAGAATTGAATACAGCCTAATGCTATCTATTAATCACTTTAACTTGCAATCCTTCCATCACATCCAGCGCTTTCTGGTTAAGTATTGGGTCAAAGCTAGCTGTTAGAGAAGCATCCACAATAATTGTAGCACCCGGATAGTACGTCTGAAAAATAACCGCATTACTTAGTACGCAAATATTTGATACTAATCCAACCAACTCAATCTCGTCAACCGACTTTGGTAACTTATTCGCTATTTCATGCGTAATAGAAAGTCCAAATGACTCTTTGTTAAAACCTTGTGCCCCTACTTCATCCAATGCTACCTTTGTTTCACCATACACTTCCCAACCATTCGTATACTTTACACAGTGTTCAACTGGAAGATTTCTTCCTTCGCGTGTATATAGATAATTCTCTTCATGCGTATCTCTTGTAAAGAATACATTGCCTTCACCATGTTCTCGAATCTTTTTGGCAATTGCTTCATCTAATCTTTCTGCACCTTCAAAACCTAATGCTCCATTCACAAAATCATTCTGATAATCAACAACGACTAAAATCTTCTTCATACATATACTTCCTTTCGTTTTGTTTTGTTCCTTTCTTTTACCGTTATAAATCATTGGTCAATCTCGATTCATTACCTTTGGTTTGTATGGTTTTCCAAGTATCCTATGTATTATTCCTATAAGCACTATAATATTATTAGTAATACTATCACATAGAAGAACATAATACAAATATACGATTTTAACTAATTATATCACGAATACATTCTACTTATCTATAAACCTTTAATTTCGGTACCAGTTACCAATGGTCATATATTCCTACATTCAAACAATCCAGTTTCTTTATGTATTAAGAAAGCTCCTTCTTTATCAATACGATCCATAATCATCTTCATTAGCATATCACCTGTTCTTTCAAGTATAACTGGTGCATTACCTGGAAAAGAATATACGTAATCCCAGATAACCTTTGCATTGTCAACAATAAGGTTGGAATCAAAATCATATCTCTCTATCTGGTTGAATACTTTACTCAACTGAGTTTTTCCATTTTGCAAAGAAAAACGTTTGACGCATAAATCTAAGGTGTTATCTATTGTGTTATCATACTCATAAACTAGATCCATTAATTCTTTCATATGTCCATTACCAATTGTAGAGCATACCAGATAACCATCTTTTCCCAATGCTTTCTTAAGTTTTAGCAAACAGTCTTCCATTCGTTCAAGATGATAAAGCATATGATTCGCTATTATAACATCAAATTTCATATCATCAAGTTGTAGGTTATTACTGTCCTCTTGTCTGTAATGTATCTGTATATTCTTTTTGATTAATTCAGCCTTGTGTTTATTGAAACACTTTTTTATACATTCTAACATTCCCTCAGAATAATCAGATACGTATATCTCCAAATTTGGAGGTAACCGTGTTATATTCGTCTCCCATAATAAGCCGTTTCCACAACCTACTTCAAGTATCTTCATGCCATCTTCTATATGCAGATGATCAAAAACCCATTCCATCCAGTTTACAGTACTGGTATTATACTGATGTATGGTTATTCTTCGATTTAGATTATCAGTTGTTGCATACTGATTTTCGATTTTTTTTTCATTTGATAATAAATTTAATAGTACTATTAGGTTATCCCAATCTTCTATCTCGGTACACGTTTCAGCCACTTCTACTGCCTCAAGCAAACGATCAATCTCTATCCTCTTCTTCTTTAGTAGCTCTTTTTGACTCTCCAAGGATTGTTTCATTATAGAATATTCTCTCTGATGACTTTGTATAAGTTCTTTAATTTGTTCTAAAGAAAAACCTAGGAACTTAAACATTAGAATTTTCTGTAAAGTTTCAAAAGAACTACTGTCATAATATCGATATCCACTCGCTGAATAATCAACCGGTTGTAATAGCCCCTTAGAATCATAGTATCGAATAGTTCTACTAGATACTCCTGATATCTTTGCAATTTCACCTGCTGTATAATATTTTTTCTCCATACTCTCTCTCCTAAATCTTTATAATCATCTTATGTTTTCTAATGGATAACTGTTGGTTACATATAATGATTATTTATTTTTTACTGCTTTCATTATAAGGGTTTACGTTACGGAAAGGTCAATAAAAAACCTATAAGTTATTTACACAAACTTCACACTTGAAGATTGCGAAAAGTAGCTATCTGCTATATTCAACGAAAAACATATATGATAGGAAGAAAACTACCAAATTGTCAAATTACAAGTTGATAGTTTTCCCGTTGTCTTTATTATAATTTTAATTTAGCAAAGGCATCTGCAAAAGCATTGTTTACAGGTTCTTTCGCCTCTTTTTGTTGCTTCTTCATATAATTTACTACATCTTTCTTCGATACACCTGCACCTTCCTTCTTTCGACGCTCTTGAAAGGCAGATAATTTTTCTTTATGTCCACATTGGCAAGTAAAAACCTGTGCATCATCTTTACCGCACAATTCCATCTTCTTATGACATACTGGACATCTAGCATTACTTACCCTGGCAATCGTTTCTCTATGTCCACATTCACGGTCTTGACATACTAACATACGACTATTCTTGCCTTTAACGGATAACATACGTTTTCCGCAAACTGGACATTTAGAATTTGTTAAATTATCATGGCGATACGTACCTGCACCACCTTTGATTTCGCTTACTATCTCTGTAGAATACGAACGAATTTCATTCATGAACTGTTCTTTCTTCAAAGTTCCTTTCGCAATTCTTCCTAGTTTCATCTCCCAATCAGCCGTAAGTTCAGGTTGACATAACTCGGAAGGGACCAACTCAAGTAATTGTTTTGCTTTGGAAGTTACGAAGATTTCTTTTCCTCGTTTTTCAAGTAAGAAATTAGCAAACAACTTGTCAATGATATCTGCTCTTGTTGCTACTGTACCAAGCCCTCCAGTTTCACCAAGTGTCTTAGCTGCTTCTTTATCATAATGTTCCATATACTTAACAGGGTTCTCCATAGCAGAGAGCAAAGTAGCTTCGTTGAATGGGGCTGGTGGCTTTGTTTTACCTTCTGTTATAGAAACTGAGACTTTATTAATACTATCACCAGGTTGAAGTCTCTTCATCTCCTCATTCATAGAGACGAATTGTTCTTTCATGGGATTACGTGTACCTTCCTCGCAATCATCTTCAAAATCATATTCTCCTGCTGAATCACTATTTAAATCAGAACTGTATACCTCTTTGAAACCTAGTTTAGTTACTACCTTTGCTTTGGCAATGAAAGTTTCACCGCCATACTCAACTTCTATGTTGGTTTGATCATATTCAAACGGAGGATACAATACCGCCAAAAACCTACGAACAACTAAATCATAGATTTTTCGTTCCTCATTCGACATATGATCAAGATTAACATATTGCTCGGTAGGTATAATTGCGTGGTGATCAGAAACCTTATTGTTATTCACATAACTTGAATTTCCTTTCATTACTGTATTCACCAGACGACCTGCTAATTTCTTATATGGTCCTACTGCACAAGCACGTAAACGTTCCGATATCGTTGGAACTACATCTGTAGTAATATATCTAGAGTCCGTTCTAGGATAGGTTAAAACCTTATGGTTTTCATATAAGCGTTGCATGATATTCAAGGTTTCTTTCGCTGAGAAATTAAACCGCTTATTCGCATCTCTTTGTAATTCTGTTAAATCATATAGCGCCGGAGAATAGCTTTTCTTAGCTGTTTTCTTTACCTGTGTAACTTTCGCTTTACCATCACCAGCTTGTAATTTTTTATACAAATCTGTAATTCTACTCTTGTCGAATGTTGTATTGCTATGAGTGTTTCCGTCAATCCACGTAAAAGTTAATCCCATACTCTTAGCTTGTAAACCATAATATGGTTTTGGAACAAATTTTCGAATCTCCTCTTCTCTCTTCGCAATCATAGCTAGTGTTGGTGTTTGAACACGACCACATGATAACTGCGCATTATACTTACAGGTTAATGCACGAGTTGCATTCATACCTACCAACCAGTCCGATTCTGCTCTTGCCACAGCGGCTGCATATAGATTATCGTATTCTTTTCCATCTTTCAGATGTGAAAAGCCATCTTTAATTGCTTTATCCGTAACAGATGAAATCCAAAGACGTTTTATTGGCTTTTTACATCCAGACTTCTCGAGAATCCATCTTGCTACTAACTCACCTTCTCTTCCCGCATCTGTTGCTATTATAATATCACTAACGTCTTTACGATTTAACTGTGCCTTAACTGCATTAAACTGTTTAGCTGTTTGTTTAATTACTACTAGTTCCATTCGCGGTGGTAACATTGGTAGATGTTCAATCTTCCATTCTTTGTATTCCTCTTTATACTTTTCGGGATCAGCAAGTGTTACAAGATGCCCAAGTCCCCAAGTTATGATATATTTACTACCTTCAATAGCTCCATTTATCTTTTGATTGCATTTTAGAACTCTTGCAATATCTCTTGCTACAGATGGCTTTTCTGCAATTACAACTGTCTTCATTATTCTTTTTAGTCCTTCCTTATCTATCTAACGTAGTCATTATGGCTTATCTTATATACATTATACTTTATAACTAACACAAAGCAAGTATAATTATTCTTATGTTAATCTTATCACCAACCTAATCCAACGGAAGATAAACACATTTACTTAGCAGATTAATATACTTTCACCATACCTTTACTCAAATGACAAAATACAGATCTTTATAACGTAAAAAACTACTACAATTAAGCTAAAGTGTAGTAGTTTTTACATTATTTATCTTTCTTATAGAACAAGGATTTAATTAGATGAATAAGTTAACATTAGATTCTTCTGCATCTCCTAGATAAGAAGCAACTCCTGCGAATTCAACTCCATCGATTAACTCTTCCTTGGTAATTCCCATTACATCCATAGACATAGTACATGCTATTAATTTAATGCCTTGTGCCATTGCCTGTTTCATAAGGTCTTCTAATGTATTCACATTCTTATCTTTCATAACCTTCTTCATCATAGCAGTTCCCATTCCCGCCATATTCATCTTCGATAATTTTAGCTTCTTTGTTCCTTTTGGCATCATTTTACCAAACATAGCATCTATGAACGGTTTTTTAACATTCTTTTTATCTGTCTTTCTAAGAGCATTTAACCCCCAGAACGTAAAGAACATCGTCACTGGTCTTCCCATAGAAGCTGCTCCATTAGCAATTATGAAGGAAGCTAAGACTTTATCAAAATCACCACTAAAAACAATTAATGTTTTTCCTTCTCTATCGTTATTCATAACGCTATTCGAACTTGGTAAACTCTCTACTGTGGATCCTTTTTGTATTGTTACGATATTTTCATTATTAATACGTTCTGCTTTAACATATGTGTTTCCAGTTCGTCTACACCAAGATTGAATATCTTTTGAAAATCCCATATCCGTTGCAGAAACTTTTAATACCTCATGATCGTTCATATTCTTAACTGTTTCATTCACTCTCATGATTGGTCCTGGACACTGTAAACCACAACAGTCTAAGATTTTAATTTCTTTATCAGTTGCTTCTTCTATTTTTTGATTATATTCTTCCTTCATGGTATCATCCTTATCACTTTCCATTATATGTTCCGCTACTTGCAATTCTTCATCTTGTAGCCTATCTGCATAATGCATCGATTTATAGAAAGTTACACCACCTGCTAATACCGAAACTTTCTTAAATCCATGCTCCATTAAAATTCTGGCTGCGTTATATGCGCGTACTCCAATTGCACAATAAACAACTACTGGAACCTCTTTATTAAGTTCATTTATTCGTTTCCTTAATTGTCCTAATGGTATATGATAAGAATCTGGGATTTCAAAAACCATACGTTCGATATCTTCTGTAACATCAAGTATCACTTTATCTTCTTTCATTTCATCAAGTTCAGCAACTTCTGTTAGTGTAACCAGTCCATTCAAGATGTTCTCAGCTACGAAACCTAACATATTAACAGGGTCTTTGGCAGAAGTAAATGGAGGTGCATAAGCAAATTCTAATTCTTCTAAATCATAAATCGTTCCACCTAAACGAATTGTAGTTGCTACAGTATCAATTCGTTTATCTACTCCTTCACTACCAATAATTTGACAACCTAGAATCTTACCTTCTGTATCAAAATGCAACTTTAAAGTGAGTGGTGTTGCCCCTGGATAATAGCCTGCGTGAGATTTCTGATTAATTAAAGCGGTATAATAATCAACATTTTTTACTTTTCCAAAACTTTGTAACTGTTTCTCGTTCAAACCAACACTTGCTACATCGTAATCAAAAACTTTCGCTATAGATGCGCCTATAGTACCGTTATATTGCTTTCTATTACTATTAACCAACTTACTCTGAACCTTGTTCGTACTAGATTTAGCAACTATGATATCAGCAACTATTCGTCCTTGTTTGTTTGCAGGTCCCGCTAACGGAATCATTGTTTTGTTATTAAGGATTGGATTCGTAACTTCTATAACATCACCTACAGCATAGATATCTTCTATAGAAGTTTGAAGATGTTCATCAACAATTATTCCACCCCTCTGATTTAATACGATACCAGCTGTTTTTGCCAACTCACTATTTGGCTTTACACCAATTGCTAAGACAACGAAATCCGTTTCTAGCTTTTTACCACTCTCAAGTTCAACTGTAATAGTACCACGTTCTGTATTTTCACGAAAACCTAAAACACCATCTTCTAATTGTAACGACACTTTATTACTATGAAGATTTTCATGAATAAGTGTAGCCATATCATAATCGATTGGTGCCATTACTTGATTCATCTTCTCGACTAATGTGACTCTGATTCCAGCATGATGTAGATTCTCAGCCATCTCAAGACCTATAAATCCACCTCCAACTACGACTGCACTCTTAGGATTGTGTTTTGTTATTACTTCTTTGATTCGATCGGTATCTGGTACCGTCCATACTGTAAATATCTTATCACCATTAATTCCAGGTATCGGTGGTTTAATTGGAGTAGAGCCTGTTGAGATAACTAATTGATCGTATGACTCTTCATATGTTTCACCTGCTTTAATATTCTTAACTACAAGTTTCTTTTCTTCTGTATTTATCGAAGTTACTTCATTCAATACTCTTACATCTATATTAAATTTCTGATACATCGCTTCTGGTGTCTGTAGCAACAGATTATCTCTTTCACTAATCACATCTCCAACGTAGTATGGTAGACCACAATTGGCAAATGATATATATTCGCCTCTTTCAAATAGTACTATCTCCATTGTTTCATCTAATCTTCTAAGTCTTGCAGCTGTAGTAGCTCCACCAGCTACTCCGCCAATAATAACAGTCTTATTAGCCATATTCATTCTCCATTCTATATAAGTATTATGGTAACTATCTAAACAATAACATGATGTTCAAACCTAGTCACTTGATGCATATTAATTGCATGACAAAAACATTAACTCTTATCAATATAATACTTCATAAATGAATAATTGTACCGTGACTAAGTCACATTAAGACTCAATAGCAATCTTTCGTATTGCATCCTTATTAACAATCTCAACTTTTCCACGTTCTAATATAACAAAACCTTCTTTTTGAAAATATTTCAACATTCTAGAAACTACCTCTCTGGCACTTCCTAATTCTTTTGCTATTTCGTCATGCGTAACCACTAAAGAGCTTTCATTGGTCCTAATCACTTCATCATACAGATAACTGGCTAGACGTTTATCGAAACTTAAGAAAAGTATCTGCTGCATGGACCACATAACACTCGAGAATTTTTCTGTGGTTTGTTTATATATAAAGTTCTGAACATATACATTATCTTCTGATACACGATTTAGATAAGACGAATTCGTTACAACAAGTGTACTATCTCTCGTAGCTTCAATGAAAACATCAAACGTTATCTCATCCATTATACAAGAAGTTGCTAATGTGCACGTTTCTCCTTCATCAATTCGGTATAAGGTGACTTCTTTTCCATTTTCTGATTGAATAAAGACACGTAATTGTCCCTTATAAACTGTCAACATTCCAAAACATTGGCCCATTGGATCATGTACAAACTGTCCCTTTTTGAAGTTACTAAGAAATGAATTTTGTATATATTCTTCTTTCTGTGAATCCGTTATACGATTCCAGAAAGGGAATGTACGATTAAAATATTGTTGAAAATTAAATTCCATATCTTACTCCTTAAATATACTATTTATAAATTATTCAGTTATCAATTGTTTTATCTGTTCTTTCGTAACAACATTTTCTTGATTTACTCTAATGATATCTTCTGCGACCTTTTCCTCTAATTCAGCCTTTTTAAGAGAACCTTCTAACTCTTTTTCTAAATCTTCTTTTTCTAAACGTTCTTTTTTAGTTAGATCTTTTTCTGCTTTAATTTCCTTGTATATACGCTGTTTCTCTTCTCGTTCTTTAAGCACTTTGATTCGCTCTTTCAGTTCTTCTTTGATCTGGTCGATTGAAGTATCTATTTTGGTTATAAGAGTATCCCACTCCTTTTGAGTCATATCACAAGACCCAATCGGATAACTAGGCTCTCCATTTTCCAGACGATTCTCTACCAATGCAGAATAGTTCTTCATTGCCTTATTAAAGGATTCTTCCACCTCACTAACATCCACTTTCTGCGATTCAGCTTTTTTAGATAAGGAATTCCTATAATGAGTATTTGATATAACTTGATTTATTGCCACCTTACACCTACCCCTTCCTATAGCCACAACGTTATTAATTTGATACCGTCTTTGACCTTGTTAAAGTATTCTTTACATACTTTATCGGATTCGTATTATAATTTATAAAGCTTTTCCAGCTAATACCTCTACATAATCTTTGTAATTATCCTTTAGTAATTTAGGTGTATTTAAACCGTATGGGCATCTTGCTGAACAACGACCACAATTAATACATTTTTCAATTCGCTTCATCTTTGCTTGCACTTCTTTGGTTAACTGCAATTCAACTGGAGAACGACGTAACAATAATGACATTCTTGCACAGTTATTGATTTCTATTCCAACCGGACATGGCATACAATACCCACAACCACGACAAAAATTACTCGCTAGTTCCTTCTGGTCCTTTTCAATTACCGCTTTAATCTCCTCTGTCATGGTAGGTGGATTATCGATATAGCTTATGAATTCATCGAGCTCTGTCTCTTTTTGTATACCCCATATCGGTAAAACGTGATCGTATAGATCTTGATACGCGTATGCTGCTTTAGAATTCGTAATTAATCCCCCTGATAATGCTTTCATTGCGATAAATCCTATATTATTTTCTTTACAACGACTTACTAGTTTGCGTTCTTCTTTGGTAGCAAGATAATTGAACGGAAATTGTAGAGTCTCATATAACTCGGAATCTATTGCCTCCTTCGCAACTGCTAATCGGTGATTCGTAATACCTATATGACGAATCTGTCCTTGTTCTTTTGCTTCTAACATTGCTTCATATAAACCAGTTCCGTCTCCTGGTTTTGGGCAAAAGGATGGGTTATGGAATTGATACAAATCGATATAATCTGTCTTTAACAACGATAAACTTGTACTCAAGTCTTTCCAGAAAGTTTTTGCATCAGTAGCAGCTGTTTTCGTTGCAATATAAATCTTATCTCTAACATCTGATAAAGACTCACCAATCTTTGCTTCACTATCTGTATAAAATCTTGCTGTATCATAGAATGTAATTCCGTGCTCGTATGCTTTTCTTAGTAAGTTGCCAGCATCTTCATTGCTTACTCGTTGAATTGGTAGTGCTCCAAAACCATTCTTGTTTACAGTTATCCCTGTTTTACCTAATGTAACCATTGACATAATACTGATTCTCCCTTTTATGTTCTATTCTCAATATATAAACTTTCTGAAGCTTATTAAACCTTCACCAAAAGCTAACTACTATGTTCAACTAAAAACCCACTATCGCAACGCTGAAGTTAGGACCCTTGACACCCTAAGCAGTTTTTAGTTTAATCTACATAACTACTATAAGATTTCTATCTTCACCTGTCAATCTTTCTGTAACAATATGATTCAAAGGTCAAAAAATCGGCCAATTGTACTTTCATAACAATTGACCGATTCTAAGTTACTTAGCTGGAAAACGAAAGAAGAAGGTACTACCAACCCCAAGTTCACTCTCTCCCCATACCTCTGCGTGGTGTACATTTGCAATCCATCTTACCATAGCTAAACCAAGGCCAAGACTTCCTTCTTCTTTAGCCGTTCTTGAAGGATCTACTTGATAGAATCTTCTCCAGATCTTTTCCTTGTTCTCTTCTGCTATTCCAATTCCATCATCACTTACATATCCAACAAGAGATTCGTTATCCGTTCCTCTGTTTTCTCTATACAAAGCTATCTCTATATTACCAGATTCTTTCCCGTAATTAATAGCATTCATTATAAGATTCATGAAGAAACGCATTAACAATGTTTCCTCTCCTTTTATCGCAATCCCCTCTTCGATCATGGCATGTACATTGATATTCTTCTTCTGTGCTCTTTCTCTTGCATCTTCAACAATTACTTCTAGCAAATCACTTAGATTGACCCATTCTAATTGTATTTTGTTTGAATCCATATCACTTCTAGCAAGTAATAATAATTGCCCTATAAGATTAGACATGCGTACTGTTTGTAGATGTATGCTTTCTAAAGCCTCTTTTGTCTCTTTCCTATTATCAAATTCCATTGCATATTCACACTGGGATAATATAACACTTACTGGAGTTCGAAGTTCATGAGATACATCCGCAGTAAATTGCTTTTCTCTCTCAAACGAATCTTCTAGACGTTCAAACATCTGATCAAACAGTCTACCTAATCGATATAATTCATCCTCTCCCTCCCCTAGATTCACACGTTTACTAAGATCATTCCCACTGGTTATCTGTTCAACCGTTTTACTCATCTGTTTTACTGGATTGAAGGCTCGTTTCGTTAGAATATATCCTCCTACAATCGCAATTATAATAATAATCGGTGCTAATATCAATAAAACCAGAACGTTAACATGGGTACGCCCCACATTCGTTGATGTTGGCATCATACCACGAATGGTTACTATTCCATAACCCGGTACTTCTTGTATCATATCGTAGACATACCAGTCCTCCGATAGTGAGATTTTCCTGAGTTTTTGATTAACAAATGACAAAGTAGAACCAACTTCTCTAGGAAGAAATCCATGAATCAGCTTTTCATTACTATTAAATATTGATATATAGATACCTTTTTCAACAAAATCGACGTCTTCATCTATCTCAAGTTGTCCTTCCTCATATTCAATCTCCTGAGAAACTTCTTGTACCTTATTGATAAGCATTTCTTTTGATGAATTACTCAGTATTCGTTCACTTACAAGATACGTAACAGAAACTATTATCAAAGCCATAATACAAAGAAAAGCAGTATACCAAAGCGTTACTTTCCATATTATGGATATCCTTTTTCTATGCATCTTACTCATGATTTGCCTCATCTCTAAGCACGTATCCTGCTCCTCGTATGGTGTGTATTAATTTAGGTTCAAAATCTTGATCAATTTTCTTACGAAGATAGCGAATATATACATCGATTACGTTCGAACCTCCTTCATAATCAAAATTCCAGATATGTTGTTCTATCTTTGCCCTGCTTAATACAACACCTTGATTTCTTATCATATATTCTAAAACGGAAAACTCTTTGCTTGATAAAGGAATAACAGTTTCCCCTCTCTTCACAATTCGCGTATCACAATCAACACTTAGATTAGCTACAGCGAAAACATTCGTTACTTCATCGATACTCCTTCTTGTTAAAACCCGTACTCTTGCTAATAGTTCATCGAATGCGAAGGGCTTTACCAAATAATCATCAGCACCACTATCAAGTCCCATTACACGGTCTTCAATAGCATCTTTAGCTGTTAATAACAATACTGGAGTTTTATCACGCTTCTTTCGTAGCGTTCTTACAACATCTAAACCATTCATCTTGGGCATCATGATATCAAGCAAAATTACATCATATTCGCCCATTCTCATATAATCAAGTGCCTCTTCACCATCATAACATGTATCAACACTATAACCTGCCTTATTAAGTCTCTTAACAATTATCGAATTCAAGTCTCTCTCATCTTCAACTACTAATATTCTCATATGAAATCCTTCAGCCTTCTTCTTTAATCAGATCAGTATACACAAAATCGTGATGTAAACTTGTACCAAATAATTTATATATCTTTTAATATTCTTTTAATGTTTAGATTTTATACTAAGCAAGTAACAAAACAACAAAATAATAAAACTATTCAAAAGGAAGGTAAGATAAACTATGAAAAAATCTCTAAGTACAAAAGTATTAGCATTAGCAGCAATCGCTACAATCGGTGTAGGTTCTCAAGTAGCTTTTTCATATGCAGAAAACACCAAATTCACTACAGCGACTAAAACAACCTCTAATATAAGTGTTAAATCTGTGGAATACGATTACGATGAAAAAGATGACTCTATCGAAATCGATTTTTCAACAAGAATTAATCTTAGCTCTTCTGCTAAGGCAAGTGTAAAAGATGATTCTGGTAAGACCTATAAAACATTTATAGAAGAATCGGATGAAAACGAAATTGACTTAGACGTAGCTAGTTTAAAAGCTGACAAGAGTTATACGGTAACTATTACTGGTATTAAGAATGAAACAGAATCTGAATACGGTACTTTAACAATCACATTCAGCATTCCAAAAGCATCAACTAATCTCGTAGAGGAAGTAGATTTTGATAGCGAAGATAACGAAGTTTCATTTGATTTTAGTAAGAAAGTAAAATATAACAATCCTAATGTTACTATAACCAGTGAAGATGGATCAAAAACGTATAATGCAACCATTATTGAAAAAGAAAATGATGAGTTAAGTGTAAGGGTGAATGACCTTAAAGAAGGAAACACTTACAAATACAGTATTACTGGTATAACTGAGAAATCATCTGGTAATTCCAAAACTCTAACAGGTGATTTTGTTGCCTTAGAGGACTAATTTATTAAAAAAGCCTTAGAATTCGATTCTTTGAAGAGACGAATTCTAAGGTTTTTCTTATATTCTCAAACTTCGCACATAAGCAACTTCGCTTAGAGTAGATAATTGCTATATTCATAAGAAAAACTATCTGAACACGTCAGCACTTGATTGAGCAACGCGAAATCTTAGTACTGCTACGTGTGAAGCTAAGCGAGAGCGGGTTTTTCGTTGAATATAGCAGTTAGCTACTCCTCAAAACCTTCATGTGCGAAGTTTGAGTTATAATTTTTTACCACACTTAGGGCAATATTCATAGTCAGCTTCTGTACTGGTAAAACCACAATAATTACAATGTTTTATTTGATTTTCTTGTTGATGTGCAAAGCGAATCTTATCGAAGTTAATTTCTGTTACTGTTCCTTGTTCAATTGCTTTACCTAATTCTTTATCAATCTCTGTGGTAGCTCCACAACAACGCATTCGTATGTAATACCTCTTATTCCACTTAAACAACGGAATAAAGAAAAACATAAAATATGTATACGTCATGAACACATCCGCATGACCGTATTTGCCACAACATTTGCATACAATTAATTGATCAAAAACTAGTCTTTTTTCTTTTTGGCTAATTCCAAATATCAAAAACATGATTACCTCCCAGGGCTAACTTCTTATATATTAATAAAACATAACTAAGCGTAAAAATCAATAAAATTATGTAACAAAATAAAAAGACCTAGCATTAGTTATTATAATAATGCCGAGCCTTTTTTCAACCATCTTAAAAATATTAGTAATTATTTTCTATTCTCATAAGCCTTTCGTTCCATCTCCATCTCTTCATACATATGGAACACATCCCATGTTCGGTTCACCGCTGTCATGACTGCTTTATAAGTCATAGGAATTTTAGCTGCTCTCATCTTCTGCAACATGGTATTAAAGTGACTCTCTGTAAAATCACAGAAAACCATAAGGCTTCCTTCTGGTGCTTCTCCTTCATATACAATATCTTCTTCCTCTTTATCGTAACCTGCAAGTTTACCTAATGTCTGTTTAAACTGGGATACCTCTACTTCAACAACTTTAATATGCATAGGTGTAGCTATTTTTCTAATATTTGTGGCTTCTTTTGATTGGAATAACAAAATCTTTTCCATATATTCATTCCTCCTATACGACTGTTTCTCTCATATTTCTTTTCATATCAAAACAGTTGAAAGCACTAATCTGCCTTCAACTGTTATTGTTTAGTTTAATTACATTATATACTACTGCGCGCTATACGTCCACAGTTAAGAAAACTAACATAATTTATTAACTACTAAAATACTGCTTTATCTTTCACAACATCGATAATCTCAGCATCTGTGTTTTTTTCAACATAGAGAAGAATCTCTTCCATACGTTCTTCTAAGTGCCTTTCATCTAAAGTCATACCAACGACTCCTATAACAACAATCTGATGGATATCTTGTTCGGCTATCTCTCCTACTGATACATTAAAATGGTTTCTTATCTTCTTAACAATACTTTGTACTATCATTCTCTTTTCTTTTAATGAGTGTACCCAAATAGCTCGTAATTTTATTTCTAACGCAAATACCTTCATAGTAATGCCTACTCCTTTCGTTGCTTAAAGATCCTCATATAGTAATATACTCAAACTTCTCACATAAAAAACATTACTTAGAGTAGATAATTGCTATATTCATAAGAAAAACTATCTGAGCACGTCAGCACTTGATTGAGCAACGCGAAATCTTAGTACTGCTACGTGTGAAGCTAAGCGAGAGCGGGTATTTCGTTGAATATAGCAGTTAGCTACTCTTCAAAATCTTCAAGTGCGAAGTTTGAGTAATATACCAGTTGGATTAAAACAATTCCAGTAAATTACGCCATACTAACATGTGATTCAAGGATTTCACCTAATGCATTACCGCTACTAGAATGGCATCTTACAACATTCGCGTTGTTTTTCTCTGCTTCTGCCACAGCACATTTCACCATCTTATGGGATACTGTATTGGTAAACAATACAATTAAATCTGGCTTACCAATCTGTTCTCTTAAATTGCTTGTCATCTGTGTGAACACTTTAGCTTTGCAATTGTATGTTTTACATATTTTCTTATATTGACAGACCATCCGGTCATGTCCTCCAATTATAACAATACTCATATAATTCACCTCCTTAGTTACGATCAAGTTCCTTTACTTTCCTTATATTGATGCTAATTTTTTACCAAGGTTTCTGCAAGCTTCTAAAACTGTATCATCAGGTGTATCTTGGCATATGATACCTTCTTCATCTACGATAGTTGCACCTGCATTCCTCATACGATCTTCCCAGTCACGCATCCACTGACCATCGCCCCATCCATAAGAACCGAATAAAGCAATTTGTTTACCAGCAGCATATTTCTCCACTTGTGATACGAAAGGTTCCATCTCACACTCTTCTAATACCTCATCTCCCATAGCAGGACAACCAAGAGCAAATACACTAGCATCTTTTAATTCTTCTATATCCATATTAGATACTTCTACTACTTCAGCTTCCTTACCATATTCTTGACTAGCATTCGTTATACCTTCTCCTATTGCTTCTGCCATAGCCTCTGTATTTCCTGTTTGTGACCAATATACAACTGTTATTTTATTCATACTTATTCTCCTTTTAAATGATTATTATTAGTCATTTGTAATATTCTTTGTAATGCAATATTATTAATTGTAGCTTCCATAGTGCATCGTAAGAATATTCTGAATGCTTACCCCGCTTGTTAACATTCTTACAACATTCTCTCTTGCCTGATTAAACATATAGAATATATTCCTAGTTTCTTGCACATTCCCATATACTTTCCAATACCCTGTATATAAGAAATTCTTACCTTTGTTCTCTATAAATCCAACAACATCCTCTGGTGGATAGCCTAACAAAATCCCAAGTTCGTGAGGAAATTCCGCTCCTTCTTCTTTATACTTTGTATAACGACTTCTTAGTTCAACTAACACAGAATATAACTTAGGATTAGAATAACCGAACGAAAGCATTACTTCCTTAACCTCTTTGTTTCTAAGATATTCCTCTACTCGACTTTTATTGTATAGTAAGAAAGTTGTTTTCTCTTCTGATTTCCAGATTATCGATATAGAAATCGGTGATCTTTTGAAAATCTCATATACCATTCTTACATATTCATTGGATACAATAAATAAATTCGATATCTTTAAACCGGTTAAAACGGGAGAACAATGTATTGCTAATTGTGTCTTAATATCATCTTGATTTAAACTATATATCATCTGAAGTGCTTCTTTACTCATAGTATTCATACTCCTTCCAACATATTGAGTATTGTTAGTTATATCGAGGTTAGTTGCTTCTAACTTATTTATATCATATCTAACTGTTACTTGAAAATCAATAGTTTTACTGAGTTTAATTATCAATAAGTCGATAAATAAAAAAAGTTGTAAGACAACCATACTAGTATGTTTGTCTTACAACTCTTTTTATATTCATATCCATTTAACCCTTAGTTACGCTTAATCACACATTAATATAATTCAGCAACTTATGATTTATTCTCAATTACCTGTAGCTTCTTCATATTTCTAAATTCAGCTAAAACCATAATAATAGTAATGATAGCAGCCAAAACATCTGCAATTGGACCAGAATACAAAATACCATCAATACCCATAAACAATGGCATAGCAATAATCAACGGTAATAAAAATAAAATCTGTCTTGTTAAGGATAAGAAAATACCTTTGTAAGGTTTTCCAATTGAAGTAAAGAAGGTTGACGTAATTGGTTGAAGGAAATTCAGACAAGTAAAGAGAAGGAATACTCTAAAATAACTAATTCCGAATTCATAATAACGCGCGTCACCTTTACCGAATAACGTTATAATCTGTCTTGGTGCTAATTGAAACAACAGGAAGAAAATTATAGCTATGATCCCACCAACAATTGCAGCTAATCGATAGGTCTCCTTTACCCGCTTATATTTTCCTGCTCCATAACAATATCCTTCAATTGGTTGCGTACCTTGGGCAATGCCAATAATAAAGGAGAAGAATACCATATTTATTTTTGATATAATACCTACACAGGCAAGCGGAATAGCTTCACCATATTCCGACAACGCACCATAATACTTCAAGGACTTATTAAGTACAATCTGAACTACCATCATTGCAATTTGATTAAAGAAAGATGCTGTACCTAACGAGATAATGCGTCTTGAATATTCCCATTTTAGCTTCAATTGATGCGTAGTAAGTTCAACCGTTTTATAACGTCTCATGTAATTAATTACAAGGAATCCTGAAAATATCTGTCCTATAATTGTTGCATAAGCTGCACCTGCCATCCCCATATCAAAACCGAATACAAAGACAGCATCCAGTATCGTATTAATAATTGCTCCTGAAAGATTACAAATCATTGCCATCTTAGGATTACCGTCTGCACGAATTAGATGCCCTCCACCTGCCGTTAAGATTAAGAATGGGAAACCAAAGGAAGTGATTCTTACATATGTCTTAGCATATTCGAGTACATCATCTGGAGAACCGAAGAATTTTAACATCGGCGTTAGAAATATCTGAGTAACTAACATTAATATAATACCGCTTCCTAATAGCAATACTATACTATTTCCCACATAATGTGCTGCTTTATCGGATTCATTTCTGCCCATTGCTAGATTAAAACTAGATGCTCCACCAATACCAAACAGCAAAGCTAAAGCAACGCAGGATGTTGATAAAGGAAATGCTATATTAGTAGCAGCATTTCCTATCGTTCCCACTGCTTGACCAATGAATAACTGGTCAATAATATTATACAGTGCACTTACTAACATAGCCACTATACTTGGTACTGCAAATTTAACCATTAATTTCCCTATTGGTTCTTCACCCAAGGGATTTTTTGCTACATTTTTGTCCATACATCCTCCGTCTACGTCTCTCCATAAAACTTTTATTTTAGTTGATCCATTAATCAAAATCAAATCAAAATTAGTACTATCAACTATAGTAAATAAAACAAAATCTTCCTATCATAAACTATTCTTTAATAAATAATTCATAGGAAATCCCTTGTTCTTTTAGCCATATTATTCTTTGCTTATATTCCGGACAAAACTTTGAAACAATCTCCCAAAATCTTTTTGAATGATTCATCTCCATTCTATGAGCAAGTTCGTGGATTACTACATATTCGAGAATCTTACTAGGCATCATTATTAGATGCCAGTTAAAGTTCAGATTTCCTGCACTACTACAACTTCCCCATCTGCTCTTTTGACTTCTAATAGAAATTCTCCCATACGTAACTCCCATTGACTTGGCATATTGTTCTACCTTCATAGTAATGATATTCCTAGCATTTTTCTTATACCAAGCTTCCAGACATTCTATTAAGAAATTTGGATCAGTTAATGGAGTCTCTATATTAAGTACCTCTTCAAACCCTTGCAAATGTTGTACATATTCTTTTATTGATATATTCGCTGCTTGTCTAGTAGGATTAAAAACTACATGTAAGCGAAATGTTTGATCTAAGTAAGGCAGTATCGCACCTTCTCTAACTTCAATCCCTTTTCTTTCACGAAGTACTTGCTTTTTGTACGCGTCGTAAATCCAATCTCCTTTGTTTTCTAACAATCGTATTACATCAGCTTTTGTTGCCCTTATAGGTATCTTAACAGTAACCTTACCGCCAACTGCAATCATGATGGATAGAGATTTTCTCTTAGAACGAACGATTTCATATGGTATCTCTAAATCAGAATAGGAGATACTATTATCTCTCACTTCAAAACAACACCTACTGTTTTTACTATTTTCTTTGCTATATTCCTTTGCCATAATAATTTCCTCAATATGCTTGATTTTCTCTCATACATCCATTCTTAGTCGCGCTTTATTTGGTCTATTTCCTTGATTTATTATAGCCTGCTATAATTCTTTAGCATGTTATCTATGGACTCTTAATATAATTTAATAAGAAATTCAAAAGTAGTTGCATCAACTTTCGCTTACTACCATATACATTTCTTCTTCCAAACAATAGAAAGCTTGTATATTGAGCTTTCTATTGTTTATTAACCGCAAGGTATTGTTTTTTCCAATATTTCATTCCATAAACAAATGCTAACAATAGGTATCGTATACCACTGTTAGCATTTCAATTCAATCTATTTAATATCTAACAAAGCCTTGATATCTGGTACCTTGGAAAGTAAGTTTTCCTTGATCACCCTCCACCAAAATACCATATTCATCTCCAGCTACCTCGAACTCCAAGCGATCACCACTTTCAACTTCAAAGGTTACATAGTAATCTGTCGATGTCGAACTAGTATGCATACCGTTATCATTATTCATACTAGAAGAACTATGCCTTACATTAATACGCTTTGCTACAATTTTAGTATCTACTGTTAATACTGGAGAGTTATTGTTTGTATTCCATTGCTTTACGCCTTTTACTATTGCTACAATAAACAAACCAAGAATCAGAGCAAACACTATGAAAAAAATCACGATAAATCCATTGAAAAACAAATCATTTCCTGTATTAGCGAATTGCATTCTCATTCCCTCCTATTTCTTTGATACTAGGTAATATCTATACTCTTGTCCGTGGATAAAGGATATCTGTCAGCTATTTAATCAGTCCAAAGAATAGTAATACTAGAATACCTAATACAATACGATACCAACCAAATATTTTGAAATCATGTTTCTTAATATAGCTCATTAAGAATTTTATTACGATTACAGATACAACAAACGCAACAATCATACCAGTTAATAAAATAATTACTTCCATTCCTGTTGCTGGTAGACCATATTTAACTAACTTCAATAAACTAGCACCAAACATAACAGGTACTGCTAAGAAGAAAGTAAACTCTGCAGCAACACTTCTTGATACACCGATTAAGATAGCACCTAAGATTGTAGCTCCAGAACGGCTCGTTCCAGGGAATACTGCAGCAATTAATTGAAATAAACCAATGATAATAGCCGCATTAAAGGTGATTTCTGTTAACGAATTAATATGTGGTTTTCTCTTGTGATTATAATTTTCAATAATAATAAACGCAATACCAAACACGATTAATGCCAATGCGATTACTTGATAATTGTAGAATAAATCTTCAATAACATCATCAAATAAAATTCCAATTATAGCTGCTGGAAGACACGCAACAATAATCTTAATCCACATCATAAAGGTATCTTGTTTAATATAGTATTTTTCTTTCTTGGAGAACGGCCATAACTGATTCCAAAACAAAACAACTACAGCTAATATAGCTCCCAATTGGATAACAACTTCAAACATACTGAAGAATTCATCTCTTACATTAAGATTTACAAATTCATTCAACAGAATCAGATGTCCTGTACTGCTAATTGGAAGCCACTCAGTGATTCCCTCCACAACACCAAAGAGTATGGCCTTCAAAAATTCAATCATACGTAACGATTCTCCTCTCAAACTTAGTAATTTTCATACATATTCACACTTGAAATGTACACAGTCTACAATTATTTATGTACCATCAGTGTAATCGACTTAACTATTATACTTTATGGATGATATTAGTGCAATTGGAAATGTCTTATCTTAATTAAAAATTAAGAGTACTGGAGTAAAGACTTACCCCAGTACTTAGACTCCAATATAATTCTATGCACTACATTCTTAAAATAGTCGTATTAATGTGAAATATAAAAGGGTAATCATAGTATGTACTGACAAGAATTAAATTCCAACTCATTACTACGCTTATAATCTATTAGGCATTTTCTCTTAGCCGTATTCTCTTAGTTATATTCTCTTAGCTATATCTATACCTATTTTTTCTACCGTTAATCCTACCATAATCCCTTCTTCAATCCATTCTATAATCTTAATAAGATTTCGGATGGACTTACCTTGTTTTATAATTACAACTAGTATTTGTTGAACCATCGAATAGGATACCTTGTCCGGTATTAGATTCTGAATTACAGCAGGATATTGAAAAGCTATATTGTCAAGAAGATTCTTAACAATCTGCTTATTAATAATGCAATCATATTGTTCGATAGCAACCCTCTTTACTACTTCATATACCTCCTTGAACGTAAATTCATCTAAACATTCTACTTTACAATCCAATGCTACTTTGTCATAGATACATATCTGGTATTGATTAGCTTCCAACTCTGTGTTGTCTTTCATCCTTACAACTGGCAGTAGATATCCGTATTCTTTTGCCAGTTCTTCACGGATCTTTTGGATTCCATTAAAATGTTTCTCGTTTTCTAATAGCATATGAGGAATGAATGCCTCACCTGCTTGAAATAGAATTGGATCAGACAAGATAATGGACATTACTTTATCACTGTCAATTCTCTTTCCGCTTTCTGTGATCATTGCCTTCTCAAGTAATAGTTGATCTAAGCTAATATGTAAAAACTCAGCAATTGCACAAGTAATCTCCAAATCCGGATAACCAATTCCTCTTTCCCATTTTGATACTGCCTGTGGGGTAACCCCTAATTTGCTTGCCAAATCATCTTGTGTCATTTTTGCTGCTTGCCTATAATGAACTAAGTTATTACAAAATTGTTGATTACTCATCTTATCTTCTCCTTTTCACATATGCGAAACACTTCTCCATGTCGACATTACAAAGAGTATCACAATTAACTATATAGAATCTATAAGTACTGATTAAATCAGCATATTATAAGAATACATAATACTAACCCATTTGTAAAACAACAAAACGTTTACTTGTAAATAAATAAAGACAATAGAAAGTGTCCTATTCGGACTTTCTATTGTCTTAAATCAATTTCCATTAAAATCTGCAGTTACATCATTCATCTACACGATACGCTTGAATTTCTTCTCGATCTCATACTTACTCATAGAGATTATTGTTGGTCTACCATGTGGACAATGGTATGGGTTTTCAAGAAGTAATAACTGATCAATCAACGCATTGGCTTCTTCAACTGATAATCTATTATTACCTTTCACTGCAGCTTTACAAGACATAGACGCAGCTTTTTCTAAGATAGACTCTACTAGATTCGTATGGCTTTCTTCCACCAACGAATCAATTAACTCAATCAAGTAATCCTTTTCTGCAATTCCTAAAAGGTTATTAGGTATTGCTCGGACAGAGTATTCTTTTCCACCAAAATGTTCAATTTCAAAACCAATCTCTTGTAATATGGGCATCTGTTTTTTCAATGCCTCTTCTTCACGCATTGACAAAGACAAAATAATCGGCGGCTGTAACATCTGTGAGGCAATCTCTTTATTCTTGTAGGAAGCCAAAAGCTTTTCGTATAAGACCTTCTCATGAGCCGCATGTTGATCAATCATGAACATCTTATCTTCATATTCAACAATCCAATAAGTATTGAATAATTGCCCAATAATCCGATGTTTGCTCCTAGCTTCCTCAGAAATCATCTTCTCTTCAAACAAGCTTATCTGTTCTGCTTTTTTCTCAGCTAGTTGTTCCATCTCATATTCTGAATTGTTGTCTAGGTTTTCTGTTCCAAACTCTATGTCATGCTTGTCTGTATTATTATCATTACTCCTATTACTTGTAACCTGATAATCTGGTGTTTCACGAAGTGCAGATTTAAGATTCTCTGCTATTGCCTCATGTGGATGTTTAATGATGGTATCAAATTTACCGATCTCCGTTGCTTTAACAAGAGCTGTTTTACCAATCTCTACTTTTGTAGAATAATCAGTCGGATTTATCAATCTATTCTCTACTCTTGTAGTATACTCTGATGATTTACTGTCTACTTTTGTAGAATATTCATTTATTCGCCCAGAATTATTATCTTTTAGTCTAGAATTATCATGTATTAAAGCTGATTCATCATCTATTGTCCTTGAACTTTCAATAATTGGGTCCTTTTTATCTTTTATGAAACTTGGTTTCATTTCTTGCAAACGCTTCTTTTCAAATGGTTCTGGCACATTTTCAATTCGTTTTGCTTTTTCTTTTTCTTCTACTAAGGTAACAGCCGGTATTAATTCTTTTCCCGCTAGTATGTCCTTTATGGAATGATACACCATTCCGTATACTTCATCGTTATTACGGAATCGAATTTCCATCTTTGTCGGATGTACATTCACATCAATGAATTCTCCTGGTATTGTTAGGTGGATTGCAGTAAATGGATAACGATGAGACATAGTATACGATTTGTATGCTTCTTCAATTGCCTTCGTAATAATACCACTCTTTACATAACGTCCATTGATATAATAATTTTCATAATTCCTGTTACCACGGGATATAATTGGCTTCCCTATATATCCATAAACGTCTACATTCTCACTCGACCCGTTCACTTCTACTACATTAGACGCAATCTCACGGCCATAGATATTATAAACAATATCTTTTAGATTACCATTTCCCGAAGTGTGAAGTTTCACTTGATTGTTACTCATGAATTTGAATGAAATATTAGGGTGAGAAACGGCTATTCTTTCAATAATATCTCCAATATAGGAAGCTTCCGTTGTAGCACTTTTTAAGAACTTACGTCTTGCTGGTGTATTATAGAATAGATTACGAATTAAAAATGTGGTACCCTCGGGACACCCAATCTCCTCCATCGTCTTTTCTACGCCACCTTCGATTACATATCGAATTCCTGTTAATTCACCAGGTGTTTTCGTAACAAGTTCTACTTGTGCTATAGCTGCTATGCTTGATAATGCTTCCCCACGAAAACCGAGACTTGATACATGTAACAAGTCAAGAGCTGAACGAATCTTACTCGTAGAATGTCTAAGGAATGCAACTTTGATATCATCTCTTGCAATTCCACCGCCGTTATCTGTGATTCGTATGAAGCTAATTCCACCTTCTTTGATCTCTACGGTAATGGCATTTGCTTTGGCATCTATGGCATTCTCAATTAATTCCTTAACAACAGCTGCAGGTCGTTCAATAACTTCCCCTGCAGCGATTTGATTAATGGTATTTTGGTCTAATAACTCAATTTTAGCCATTGTTACTCACCACTCTTCCTATCCTTTGATCTGTTTTTGTAACTGATATAACATATTCATCGCATCCATTGGTGTCATATTCGCTACATCTAAGTTTCTAATTTCTTCAATTACTTGATTCGTTGAATCTACGGTAAAGAAAGATATCTGTCCATCGATGTCCTTCTTTGACTTTTTACTTATCATTGTTTTTTCAGAATCATTTGCAGCAACTGATTGACGATTTTCTTGTTGTATAGCTTCTTGTTGTATAATTTTTTCCTTATCAGAAGCTTCGTAACTATTCGATTTATTTTCATGTATTGATGCAACGTGACACTCTTTATCTAGAAGAGAATCCGACATTTGCTTCACCTTATAAGTAATATCATTGTTACTTAATTCATCAACGATTTCTCTAGCACGACTAAGTACAGCATCGGGAACTCCAGCTAATTTGGCTACTTGTATACCATAACTCTTATCCGCTCCACCTTTAACAATCTTACGGAGGAATACTATGTCTTCGCCTTGCTCTTTCACAGCGATGCAATAGTTATTCACACCACTTAATTTACCTTCTAACTCAGTAAGTTCATGATAGTGTGTTGCAAACAACGTCTTGGCACCAAGTAACTTCTTATTACTGATATGTTCGATTACTGCCCAGGCAATACTCAAACCATCAAAGGTACTTGTTCCTCGACCAATTTCATCTAGGATTAATAAACTATTCTTCGTCGCATTTCTAAGAATATTAGCAACCTCTGTCATCTCAACCATGAATGTACTTTGGCCAGATGCTAAATCATCAGAAGCTCCAACTCTCGTAAAGATACGGTCAACAATACCAATCTTAGCATACTCAGCAGGTACATAACTTCCTACTTGCGCCATTAAGACTATTAGTGCGGTCTGTCTCATGTACGTTGATTTACCTGCCATATTCGGTCCTGTTATAATGGATACGCGGTTATCATCATTATCTAAGAACGTATCATTCGCAACGAATAAATCATTGGTAATCATCTTCTCAACCACAGGATGACGTCCGTTTTTAATATCAATCATACCACTTTGATTCATCTCAGGCTTTACAAAATTGTTACGTTCAGCTACAAAGGCAAGTGAAGCAAATACATCAATCTTAGCAACTGCTTTTGCTGTTGTCTGTATACGCTTTACCTGTTCCGCTATTTGATCACGAACTTCACTGAATAAGTTGTATTCTAAGGTAAACAATTTATCCTCTGCTCCAAGAATCATATCCTCTAACTCTTTTAATTCTGGAGTAATATATCTTTCCGCATTAGCGAGCGTTTGTTTTCTTGTCCAATTTTCAGGTACCATATTTTGATAGGAATTCGTTACTTCAAGATAATAGCCAAATACTTTATTAAACTTTATCTTAAGATTCTTAATCCCCGTCTGCTCCCTTTCCTTTGCCTCTAGATCAGCTAACCATGACTTGCCATCCGTTTTGGCATGTCTAAGTCGATCCACTTCCTCATTATAGCCCTCTTTAATGATACCACCTTCTTTCACTGATATCGGTGGTTCTTCCTCAATGGAATCTGTAATAAGAGAACAGATATCTTCTAGTGTATCTAATTCAGAATCTATCTCCTTTAATAAAGCACAAGTAAAATCAGATAAAAGGTATTTGATAGAAGGTAACATAGATAGGGATGCCCGAAAGGCAATCAAATCTCTTGGATTCGCACTCTTATAACTTACTTTACTAATTAGACGCTCTAAATCATAGATTGGATTTAAGTACTCTCTTAACTCTTCTCTGGTGATTGTTGATTGATTAATCTCCTCAACACAATCCAGTCTTTCCTTAATTAAGTCCATGTCAATTAAAGGTTGCTCCACATAATTACGAAGTAATCTGGCACCCATAGCTGTCTTAGTTTTATCTAGAACCCATAATAAGGAACCTCGTTTTTGTTTCTCTCGTAACGTCTCCGTTAACTCAAGATTTCTTCTTGTTGAACTATCTAGAAGCATATATTTACTTGTGATATATGGTTGTATATGTGTAAGATGTGATAGTGAGTTCTTCTGCGTCTCATATAGATACTTCAAAACAGCTCCAGCGGCTATTATACCATATTCATAATCCCGTAATCCCAGTCCATCTAAGGAAGATACTGCAAAATGTTCTTTTAAGCCATTCTTACACATCTCATCATCGAAATACCAAGACTCTTGTGACGAAACAACAATCTTAAGACGTTCTCTTAAATCTACAATATCAACACCGGAAATTAAAAATGTGTCATTACAGATAATCTCAGTTGGCAGAAACTTAATCACTTCGTCAAGAAGTTTCTTCTTTGAATCAACTTCTGTTACATAGTAATCTCCTGTTGTAATATCTACAAAGGAAACACCGATTCCACTTTCTGAATAATATATACCACATAGATAATTATTCTTTGTCTCATCAAGTGCCTGTGTATTCAAGTTCGTACCAGGTGTCACGATACGAATAACATCACGTTTCACAATTCCTTTCGCAAGCTTTGGATCTTCTACTTGCTCGCATATGGCAACTTTATAACCGCGACTAATCATCTTACTTAGATAACCTTCTACGGCATGATAAGGAACGCCACACATCGGTGCGCGCTCCTCTTGACCACAATTCTTTCCTGTTAATGTAATCTCTAGCTCTTTCGCACAGATAGTTGCATCTTCAAAGAACATCTCATAGAAGTCTCCCAAGCGATAGAACAGAATACAATCTTTATATTGATTCTTTATCTCCATATATTGTTGCATCATTGGAGTTAATTGCATATTATCAACCTTCCTTTTTCCCTTGTGTCTCAATGTTCATCAAGCATACCTAATCGAATAATGAATATGAACATTTACTTATCCCCGAATCCTATCACCTTATATGGTTTCCCAAGTTCCCTTCTTAAGGAAATCATTTGCTGCATTCGTTGCTTGGTCAATGATATCTTTCTTATAACCTATCATGCCTAAAAGTTTAATAGCATTTCTAGACTGCGCTCTACCCGTACATAAATTATAATCAAATAATACATCGTTATCTACAACTTCTTCTTGGAAATGATAATTCGAGAAATGCTTCTCTAATATATATGTTAATTCTATATCGTGCGTAGCTGCAAAGCAAAGAACATAGCCTTTTGATAAACTCTTAAGTATCTGAGCAGATGCTGCTACTCTCTCAAGCGTATTCGTACCACGTAATACCTCATCAACAAAACATAAGATTGGTATATCATCATTCACTGCGTCTAAGATTCGTTTTAATGATTTAATCTCAACAATATAATAGCTTTCATTGTTAAATAGATCATCTCGTAACGCCATCGAAGTAAATACTCTATAGTAATTTCCTCGATAGGCACGGCTTGTACTAGTATAAATTGTTTGAGATAATATTGCATTAATCGCAAGCGTCTTAATAAAAGTAGACTTACCAGATGCATTCGATCCTGTAATTAATACACTTTGCTTCTCACTAATGGTGTTTGCAACAGGATCATCAATTAATGGATGGTAAAGATCCTTTGCATCTATAAAAGGTTTGCTGTTTTTAACCAACTCAGGCACACAGTAATACTCTAGTAAGTCACGGAAAGAAGCCGCCGCTACCATACTTTCAAGATAACCAATCGTTTCATAGATCAGTTCAAGTTGTGCACTGTTTTGATTAATGATATCGACCATTTTACTGAATTTAATTAAATCCGTATGCAGTAACATTCTTTCATAATCTAACAAGCTATCAACTAAGCTTCCATTCATGGATTTTCCACAACTAATCCACTTCGCGTTTCGTTTTACATAGCCAAAACTCTTAGCCGCTTCTTTCATTTTGTTAACATATGGCTGTAAGAATGGGTCCTTATTCTTATCTAGTTCCTCTACACTTCTAAGTATTCGGACAATAAAAGAAAGCGTCTTAAAATAATTCTCAACTGTACCTTTTCTCTTATAATATTGATAAATATTATGGGAAATCGTTACACATACAGCAAGAATTCCAATCTTAGGCTCTACGGCAAGTATCCCAAAGGCAAGTGCTAGTGAACCAATACAGAAATAATGTTGACCTAGAGAATATTTCTCTAAACTTTTCATACGATTCATGTATTCAAACACAGATAGATTTGGAAGTTTTCCTAACCGGTGCATTGTTAACTGAAACTGAATTCGTTCTTCTTCATGTTCCGTGAAGTATTTCATAATACGGTCACGTTCTTTCAGTTCGTCTGCATCAAAGTTCATCTGTCTTAAAAGGTAGTATAGATATTCTTCACCAACGGAACTTCCCGTATTATTAAGTAACATGTATATGTTTTTTAAGTCTAGGTCGTTAAATGTTATATCGTCAACATTCCCCTGTTCTACTTTCTTGCTGTTATAGTAGCCTTTAAGTCCTTCAAAATACTCAGAGGTATATTCTTGATCTGGCACGTCACCAAATGCATTCTTAATTCGTTCTCTCCACATCAGCATTCGGCGTTTTTCTTCTCTATAACTAATTATCATAAGTACTATTATTACTACTAGTATGAATATCAAAAATTTCATTGTCGTTTCCTCCTCGTCATCATTTTCTAATTATACAATACAGACTTTAATAATTCAAATGAAATCAAGAATCAAAAAAGGTGAAGAGCCAAGACAAACGTCTTATTTCTTCACCTTTACTATTATGATAATATTAGTCATTAATGTATCTTACAGCCTTAACAGGTGTACGATAATACATATTACTAATCTTAATACCACTTCTTGGGTTACTTGCATGAATAACTTGACCACCGCCAATATACATAGCTACATGGTTAATACCGCCACCGTTACTATAGAACAATAAATCTCCAGGTTTAACACTAGAAGCCGAAATTGTTCTACCACTAACAGCTTGAGAGCGAGATGTTCTGGTGATGTTATAACCAAAATGTTGATAAATTCTCATTGTGAATCCAGAACAGTCAACACCGCCTGTTAAACTAGTACCTCCCCATACATAACGATTCCCAAGGAATTGTTTTGCATAAGCAACCATGTCTGCACGAACAGATGACACGCCATTCGTACCTGCTTCTACTTCTTCAACAAATACACCTTTTGCTAATTGATATGATAAATCAACATATTCTTTTGCTACATACCCTTTATCATTATCAATAACAACTTTAACCCATTCGTCACTCACTTTTTTTACTTCAAGTTCTTCACCTTCTGGTACAAGTGTTAAGCATGTGGAATCCTTATCTGCTTCTTCACGAACTTTAAGAGTTTCTGTATTGACTGTCGCAACAATCATTCCAACTTCTTTCGCTAATTCGTTGGCTTCATCACCTGTAACAAGATATTCTGATGATACGTAACCAGTTACTTTACCAGATTTAATCTTAGCCCAGCCATCATCAGATATACTATAGATTTCACAACCAGCATTCTTAGGAAGTTTACCAATAACCTTCTTATCTTCACCAGCACCTTCACGGATATTAAGATAATTATCAACCTTTGCAATACCTAAATTCTCATAATTTAGAGTAATTGCATCTTCCTTTTCTTTATCAGTTGCTTCTGCTTCTGTAGGTTCTTCTTCTGGAGCTTCATCTGTTGTCTCATCAGAAGCATCATCCCCTACTGCTATCTCTTCAGAATCACCTGAATATGCACTCATCTCTGTTCCAACAGATCTAGCTAATGCGCCAGCAAAAGCAACTTCTTTCGCTGAACTCTTTGTAGTATAATAATCATCCAAAGAAACAGAAATACCCGCTACCGGTTCCTCAGTAGTATATGAAACTGCACGCATTCCAACTGTGCTAACAGCAATTGTAACAGCTCCTGCAACACAAAGTGTTGAAATCTTAAGCACTTTCTTGTTAAAGTTCATATTACGCCTCCTAAACGCTTCAAGTTTTGAAACTATCGCTACGAAACTCTCTCGTACCGTACATAACCTGATTTAATATATATTGATTATCGTATTTCTATTGGTAGCTATTCAGCTACCCCTCTTATTCCATATAATCTCTTTATCCTATCACTTGTAATTTACAAAACCATTCACTTATACTTATGTAACGGAATACATAGCAACTTAACAAGTTAAGTAGTTTCGTTCTATTTGTTACATAATTGTTAAATATATTACGAGATTATTATACCAATACTTATTAAATTTGTCAACTATATGTCAAAACTTTTTAATAACTATGTCAAGAATATGCAATATTACCCTAATGTGTAATTTAATAGGTCTAATGAACTAAGTAAATATTACGAAATAAATACATAATTGTTATAATATTTTCATACGATTTAGTCCCATTTGTTCCAAATTCCAGGTTCATAACCAACCGTGGCTTTTTTACCATTTCTAACAATTGGTGTTTTAAACAATTTAGGATTCTCTAATAACTTCTCTTCCTTATCTTCTTCTGCAAGATATTTGATCAGTAGATAGGTTTGTTGATCTTTTGTCTTCTCATCAATTAGCTTGTCCATACCCCCAACCGCTTGCTTCACGCTAGTATATTCGCCTTTGCTCATTCCCTTTTGTGCCATATCTATGAATTGAAACGATATCCCTCTTTCTTTGAAGTACCGCTGTGCCTTCTTTGTATCAAAACATTTTGACTTACCAAAAATCTGAATATTCATTCTGAACCTCCATTATAATCTTCTCATATAGCAGTGTCTTACTTTTCGTAATTATACTGAGTATTTAGTTAAATTGCAACTAGAAGACATTGTTATCTAGACCCGAATTACAACAAAAAACTGCCAAACTAACAAGTATCCAACTTATTAATTCGGCAGCTATATAGAGATAACGAAACAGTTACTCATGAATTAAATGATAATACAGATTAATCCTCCGTTACTATCATTAATAACTTTTTGTAAGGTTTCTTGTAACTTCACTTGACTCTCATCATTCATATTATGAACCTTGCTATTAATCCCATCATCAACAAGCTGTTTAATGGATTTACCAAAAATATTCGTATCCCAGATTCCTTCTGGTTCTTCCTCCGCACTTTCTTTGATGTAGTTAATTAAGTCGTTCGCTTGTTGTTCACTTCCAACGATTGGTGCAATTTCAGTTTCAATATTCGCACGAATCATATGTATAGAAGGTGCAACCGCTTTAATCTTAACTCCATACTTATTACCATGCTTAATTACTTCTGGTTGATCAATTGTAATTTCATCGCGCATCGGAGTTACGACACCATAACCTTTATAACGAACTTCTTCCATAGCTGTACCAACCTTAGAATATTCATTCTTCATCGCTGCTAACTCCCGTAGCGTTGAAATTAATTGATATTCTCCTTCGATTGGAGTTCCAATTAGGTCACTCAGAATCTGATAATAATATTTATCATCAAAGTCGATAAAAATCTTGACACTACCATCTTGCATAGAAACTTTGTCAATCTTACAGCGTTTTATGTATTCAGAGTCATATTTCACATTCTCAGAATTTACATCTCGAATTAAGTTAACCTTCTTCATAATGTCTTTGACACCATTAATCAAATCCATCTTAAGCCAATGTGTCTGCGGTAACATCTCAACCCATTTTGGAATGAAGAAATCTAGTTCTGCGATTGGGAATTCGTTCAGTATCGTTTCCATGATTGCATTGATATCATCTTTTCTTAACTGTTCACAGTTCACAGGTGTAACAGCTACATTATATTTCTCCATTAGATTCTCAGCAAGGGCTCTCGTATCATCGGAATATGGTTTGTTCGTATTAAGGAGAACAATAAAAGGTTTATTCATTTTCCTTAATTCGGAGATTGTCTTCTCTTCTGCTTTCAAGTAGTTGTCTCTAGCTAAATCACCAAAGCTTCCATCTGTTGTAACCACAATACCAATTGTGGAATGTTCATTGATTACCTTTTGGGTTCCAAGCTCTGCTGCCTGGGTAAAAGGAATCTCATGATCAAACCATGGTGTTTTAACCAAACGTTCTTGTTCATTCTCTATATGGCCAGACGCTCCATCTACCATGAAGCCAACACAATCAATCAATCGAATGTTAACTTTTGTTTCATCTGATAAACTAATCTGTGCTGCTTCTTTTGGAATGAACTTTGGCTCTGTTGTCATTATTGTCTTGCCAGCTGCGCTTTGAGGAAGTTCATCAATAGCACGTTCTTTACTATGAACATCTTCAATATTCGGAATAACCAGCAAATCCATAAATCGCTTAATGAATGTTGATTTACCTGTTCTAACAGGACCAACTACACCGATATAGATCTCACCACCTGTACGGACCTGTATATCTTTGTATACATTATAGCTATTTGCTATAGAAATATTGTCCATGAATATACCCCTTCCATATATGTACATGACTACGTCATTTGTACAATATATGCGAAGGGGATTTTTATTATACCTATTTCGTTTTATTTTATAGCCTACCTATTCATAAACAAGGACAAGTTATTCTCTCTATACAAAAACTAACTCTATCCTACCCTCTAAAAACATGAGACAATGCCTTCAGTTTTTGATATCCAGCACGGAGTGGTTTTGTTAAGCGAATGGACCTAGAAGCTAATAATTGGTCAAGTGTCTTTTTCAACTGTGTATTATTGTTCTTAAGCTTATTCATGGTTCTTGCATCATTAGCCGTTGATAACAGATATTCTAAGGTTGATTTCTTAACAACGATATACTCCTTATCCGTTGCTTTATCTTCATGATTAATTATACAAAGTGAGGGCTGCATCTGTGACTTTAGATCTTGATATCTTGGGATTATGCATTGTTCTGGTGATACTATATAGATGCCCGATTTTAATAATCCTCCATTTGCGTCTAATTTGAATTCCTCTTTCCCGATTAGAAATAATCGAATTCGATCGCCAAGTGGTAAGTATCCCATCTGTTCAAAATATTCTTCCTTATAACTCGTTAGAATAGCTTTCAAAATCGGTTGCCCTTTTCTTGCAGCAAACAAACCTGCTGTTATAGTAGTTCGGTCTTCATAACCAAACACACTATCATAGCAGCAAAGTCCATCTAAGGTTTTTAGTAATTGAGTATGTTGACCGATGTAAAAGCCACCATTTCTTACGATGGATTTTACTGCGTAATACTCCTCCACAAACTGTAATTTTCCTTCATAATAAGCTTTCTCAATGATAGGATTCTCGTGCATATTACACGTTGTTTCATTCAACAGACGTATTTCACCAAATTCTTTAAAACTAACTTCAACCTCTTGCCTTCCATGTTCTGGTGATATAGATTGACCAAATGCGCCAACATACAAGATTCTTGGTATTGCATCAACTGTAAGTTCTGAAACTCTTTCAAACATGGCTAAGGAAGAAGAATATGCTTCAAAGACTATGCTTTTTGAGATTGTGTTTTTATATTTTTTTACTATTGGTAGAATTTGATTACTATATAACCAATAGAATTGCATCATTCGAACCAATTCTAGACCAACTCTCGCTAGCAAATACTCTATTTTGTCACCAAACGGAATATCAAAATTTTGAACTTGGATTGTTTTTATTTCTTCCCTACTACTCCAACTTATTGTTTTCTCAATTCCTTCAACAGCTGCCTCTAGATAAGATTCACTGTTTTTATATGATAAAATTGATTCATCTAAAATCTGGTGAAAAAGAACTGCATTACAACTACGATTATCATTACAAGCGCTAATTATTCTTAGTGATAAACCATAATCGTTCCATATATGTTTTCTTGTAAAATTCCGATCGTTCTTGCCACCTTCTGCACGAATTAGTTCCTCTATTTTATTCCTATGGATAATCTTATTAAACAAGACTAATTCACCCTTTAGAAGGTATTTATAAGGTGTATCCTCCGATTGTCTTTTATCCTTACAACCAAGTAACAAGCCATTCTCATAATATTTATATCCCCCATATATAAGGTCAAAGGTATTCTCTTTTAGCACTTCCTCATATAAGGTAGCATACGCATGATATTCCAATACGATATCTTCCGAAATAATACCGATATATTCACCCTTTGTTGTTTTCAATACCTCTCCAATGGTTTCGAGCAAATCTTCTTCTTTTCTATTGTATATACGAATCTTCTCTCCAAATTTATCACAGTACATCGATACAACTGATCTATACTCTTCCATATTCTTATTCAGTAGTACTAGTATCTCAATCTCCTCTAAAGTCTGATACACTAGGCTATCAACGCACCGACATAAGGATCTAGTTCCTTCTTTGCTATCCGCATATTGATTTACTAATAATAGGACAGAAACCTTTGGTTTACTTTCCATAGATAACTCCTTCATAGTCATTATACTCTATAAACTCACAAAACCATTCTCTAGATATTGAATGATTTGATGTAATTCCTCTTTTGTATCAGGTGTGTAGAAACATTTTTCTTCTCTATTAAGTACTTCATATAATTTTGTATAGTAATTTTGAAATGCCTTCTGCTTGATATGTTGTGCCCTTCCAATGTACATCATTGAATACAACTGTATGGCATACATAGGTTTACCAAGGATTAACTTTGCTGTAATGGAAGAACTTGAAGACACCGTAACAAGTACTTTGTCACTTAAATCATTGGTTAATAGTATAATTTCCCAAGGTATTCTTGAATTAGGGAATAAGGTAAATCCTCTCATAGAAAAACGATCCACCGGATTTCTTGGGTGTAGTTTTATTACCATATTCTCCTTCCCAACCATGGAAGCTAACTCTTCCACTAGTTCAATATCCATACTTAAAATACCGTCTTTCACAAATGCTTCCTCTAAAAAAATATATTTCTCGGAAGGTAATGAGCACTCGCCAAAAATCCTTTTATATATTGCTGATAATTCCCTATTCTCTTCTGACAACTTAGGAATGGAAGTTACGATTTCATTTAGATTTGGTACCGAATATAATTCTGGTTCATATAACATTATTTCCACTAAATTCTGTTCCAAAGCCTGTCTTCCATAGTGTCGATGAAGCATTCCATCCGTATGAAGATTCTCCAATACATCAATAACATAAGTTGTAATACCCTCTTCATAGAGATGAACAGTTAGCTTCATTCCCTTTTTAATTAGGTAATAGTAAAATAGCTTATTATACGCGCTTAATGATGGTAGATATAGATGTTCATACCTATCATTCAATACAATGGGATCAATACCTTTTGCCGGATTCTTGCTTAAGTATTTCCGTTGCTGTTCATTCATAGTCCAATAATCCTTCTTACAAGCATCATCTTTCATATGATAGATCTTATGAAAAATTCCCAGTTCTTCTAGTGTATTCTCAATATTACTAAAATCCGTTGAATCGGTTAAGATTAAATCTGTGTTATCCAATAAACTTGTAACTCGTATATTAATTGCAGTTATTACTTGAAATATTGTTCCACAAACGAATACGTTCATATCTAGATTTCTCCATTCTGTATGCGCTCTGTTAAAATCTCTCTTACTTTCTCAAGATCTTTCTTCGTATCAACGGATAACGTAGTGGCATCCGTCATAACAAACTTTAACTTCTTACCATTCTCTAAGAAACGATATTCGTCAATATCTTCAATACTTTCTAAAGTGCCTCGTTTCGTCTCTCCACAAAACAATAAAGCAGAACGACTAAAACATTGAATTCCAACAAATTTCTTGTACACAATGTTGGCAGAAGCCTTCGGATATGGAATAGGAGTTCTTGCCATATACATTCCATACCCTTGCATATCAGTTGCTATCTTAATTCTTGCCGTATCAACCACTTCCACTGGAGATTTGATCGTAGTCATGGCATTCGCTGCATAGAACTTTGATGAATCCTTCTCGGTCGGAAGTAAGAATCGAATATATTCAGGCATCATAAGTGGCTCATCACCATTAATATTGATGTAGTAATCCGCATCAACCTTCTCAGCTACCTCACTTAATCGGTCAAGATGTGTCGGGTGCGTATCCTTAGTCATAATTGTTTTAATTCCATATTCGTTACAAACTTTTTCTATACGTTCATCGTCAGTTGCTACATATATTTCATCAATCTCTTTTACTTTTTTAAACTGATAATGAACCCACCATATCATAGGTTTTCCACATATATCTGCTAATGGCTTCCCTTCAAAACGAGTTGATTGATATCTTGCTGGTATAATTCCAACTATCTTCATATTAATAAGACACTCCTTCCAAAGCATATTTTTCAATGGCATATGCAACGCCATCTTCTTCATTGCTCTTCGTAACATAATCTACAATCCTACGAACAGATTCAACTGCATTCTCCATCGCAACAGATACCCCTGCAATCCCTAACATATCAAGATCGTTCTCACCGTCGCCAATTGCCATAATCTCATCTGTTGTAATATTATAAGTAGCCGCTAAGTCCTGTAGTGTTTGCCCTTTATGAATTCCTTTTCTCGTAATTTCAATATTCGTAGGTATTCCACTAGATATCTGGCACTCCGAGAAGGGCTGTAACCTCTTAAGTACTTTGGTTCGAATCTCTAAGTCACGGAAGAATAGGTTAATCTTCTCTACTTGTTGATTACTAGCGATTACAAAATTCTTCAAATCGATAACTCCATATCTAGTGTCAACAATATATTTATTAAATTCGTTATTACCGACATATCGGTTACTAATACTCAATCGTTCTTCCTCAGCGAATGCACTTCCTGCTATAAACACATCAAAAAAGCAATCATATTCTTCAATAATCGCAAGCATACTTGCGGCGTATTTATTATCCATACCTTCTGAATATATGGATTGATTCTGTTTGACGTCCCATATATTCGCCCCATTAGCTGATATTATATATGAAATATCTAATTCCTTTGTTATACATTTAGGAATACCACTAGCTACTCTACCGGTGCAAGGAATTACAAGTATTCCTTGATCAATTGCCCTGCATACCACTTCTTTTGTGCGAATTGATAATTCCTTTTTAGAATTTACTAAAGTCCCATCAATATCAACAGCTATTAGCTTGATGATCTTTTCTTTCATAGATATCCTTCCTTTTATTTAATTGATTAAAATTATACTTACGTAACTTCTTGACTATACAGAGATTTTGTTAAGAATGTAATCTTATAATCCTTCGCACGTTTTTTGATCTGGATTGCTGTCGCTTCATTCTTCTTTGACATTTCTTCTGGCTCTGAAGAACCAATAAATCTATTTTCACTATAATTGTTTACTTGGTTTCCACTAAATCCATCAAAGCCTGCTAATACAACAGATTGGGCAGATGTTTTTACAAGTAACTTCAAAACCATCATCCCAGCTTGATCCGATACATCCATAGAAGTATTCAATAGTTCAGCATAGTTAACATATCTAACATCCTGTTTTAGATGCATAAGATTTGAAGTGAATATGGTTTTCTTAAGATCTACACGATTCGCAATTTTTCGGTATCTTCTTTCATTGCTGATAAAGATAAGATCTACCTTAAAATCCGGAACAGAATTTATCGAAATTACAAACGGATGATTTACTTCTATATAAGCTTCAATTCGCTCTTTCTGTTCTATTACGCTTTTTCCGGTACCTATTACTAGAACTTCTTTTCCTACCATATCAATACGTAGCTGTTTTAACACCTCTAAATCATCCACATAGTGTTTTTGATAACTTTGATATAGGGATTCTATATAATTCTTATCAAATAAAAATCGACGCTCCTCTGGGATTTCATCAAGAATATTGCTTATTGCTCGTACTGAAACTGTTTGCTTTGATAATAGGTACGAGGCATAATTTGGATGACAATTCTTAGATGAGGCTAAGAAGTACGCTACAGAATATCCCCATGGACGTTGCATATAGATGGGCATCAAGCATTCGTCAACACACTCAAGTAATGGTAATACCTCATAATCCGCTTTATAATTCGTATTCAAATAATCGGTTAACAACTCGGTACACAGATTGCCAGCGCCCCTTCCCATACCATAGATTGATGTATCTATAAGGATTGTTCTTGTAGTACAGAAGCTAATCAAATCCTGTGCGTTAGCAAAAGACATCTGTAAGTTATTGTGAGAATGTAATCCAAGCGCAATGGAGGGATCTAGGTTGTTATCAAGAAGGTATAACAACCGCTTCACATCGTTTTGATACATGGTACCTAAGGTATCGACAAGATAGAAAGCATGTGGCCTCAATTCATTAATTCTTTGAATTAAATCCATTAATATCTGATCTTTATAATTAGCCGAACCAACCGGCTGCATGAATACTTGATAGCCCTTATCCATCAGAATATGCGCATAATAAAACGCTTTCTCTATCTCATTTTGATGAAAAGTTAAACGGACTCCCTTAATAGGCCCTTCACTTGCTGGTGATAAATTAATAGGATTGATTTCCTTCTCTCCAATGGCTATCATAACTACATATAAAATAGAAGAATCTGGATTCTCTAAAACGTTCGTAACCTCGTTATTATCTGAAAACAAAGCGTAATCCTCATTGTAGATACAGTCTGTTAAGAATCCACATTCAACGATATCAATCCTTGCTGTACTTAAACCTGTAATTAAGGTTTTAATGGTATCCTTACCAAAGTTCCAGCTATTCACATATCCTCCATCACGAAGGGTACAATCTAATAATTTCACTCTATTCATAAAGTCTCCTCCTTCTTTGTTTTCTTATTCTTATCACTTGGGTGTTGCATAGCATACTCCATCGCTTTAATCTTGCCTCTTGCAATCCGCAGTTCATTGCTTTCTTTAAGCTGATAGTTTAATTTAGAACCGGTATGTTTAAGATCACACGAACCTTTCCACTCTTTCACCTTATCTCTCACCCTTTCTTCACTAATATTAATCCATATGCTACCGCTTACTTCTATCTTCTCTTCGATCGCATTCATAACCTCGTATTCAATTATTTGAAACTCTTCTTGCCTGTACATATCTTCTAGTAAGAAAGCATAGGAGTTCTCTTCATTTAGAAAGATAATTGTTTCTATTCCTTCGATATCATAACGATCCGACTCTTTATTAGAATCCGACTTGATGCATATATATTTATTATTAAACTCGAATTGTTCATCAAAATCGATATCAAATTCTTGTCGTTTAAAGAACTGTTTCATATATCCTTTTGTTATGGTATCCGTTAAAATGTGCTCATCGCTAAATACTACTTGAATGAATTTTGCTACTATATAATAGATATGAAGACGTTCATAATTAACTTCAAAATCATTACCAAAATACATCGTTGCTTCTGCAATATGTGCTAATCCATGTACTGAGGTAGAGTTCGGTGTTATACACAAGGAAAACTTTATGGTATCTAGAGACTCCGTTTCAGGATCTTCTTTCTTTTTTAAGATAAATGGTAACAATTCACTTGGGACACTTCTATTCACTACGTGGCACTCTGGAATAAGCTTTTTATAATCTATCCACACATCTTTTGGATGTGGTTTCACTATAATATTGCATCCACTACAAAAATAATCCACAATTAAAACTGTCATTCTCTCCTGTACCTCTATCTTTTGAATCGTTAAAGTTGGCAAACGTTGCGATAAAAAAAGTACATTCTCCTGCTCTTGATTGATTGGATAGGTGTCGCATCCATATAAATCTACTAATTGATTCACATCTACAGGATTCATTCGTAATACACTTTCATATATTGTAAAGTCAATCGCTCGATCATCATAGAAATCCTTACTCTGACTTTTCAAACTGCAATAGAGTCGTTTCGCTGTTCTAGAACGACCAACTCCACCAAGATAATTGGATATTATATAGTTTGTCTCGTTAAAATTGCGTATAATCCGTAAGAATCTTTCTGTATCACCCATAATTCCACAAGCATCTTCAAAGTAATTATATGGAATTCTATGATATAGCAGATAAACTCCAATCGACCAATTATCTGCTGCTACGTTATACTCATCAAATTGTGTAAACCCTGCTTTATACCACTTTTCTAATGAATTGCAGATATTTTGTATTACCTGTTCTATATCCTCTTTACTGCTTTTCTCTGTCAATTCAAACCCTCTTTGAAACCTGAAATTCTTTTCGGGAACAATTCTTATATCATGAAACCAATGCATACTCTTTAATTTTTTAACATATGCGTGTAATTCATTCGTTGGTAACATATATTCAACAATAAACAATACGGCTTTTTCTTCTCTACGTATTGATAATTTATGAACGATACAACATAAAGTATGGTACACAGTTGAAGCATGATATAATATCATTCTCATTCCTCCTAGTAACTTAATTGATGTATTTACTCATACATAGTGAGGAAATAATCCTCTAAAACCCGAAACAGTAATTCACTATTAGACGTTCTCAAGGTTTCTGGTAATGCAAATGCATAATTGTCATCAAATATTCCAAGACATACTGGTAAACTCTCTTCCATCTCTTCCGCAATATCACGTATAACCTCTGATTCCATCTCGCTCAAATCGTCAATATAATAGATTTTTCTGTTAGGATTACTTGCTTGTAAACCTTCCACAAAGGTACTAGTCATGATATCCCCACCAACAGGATTCCATAACAACAAGGAATTAATATCACCACATGCTTCATTCAGATATCGAATTACTTCGTTTTGATTTCTTGGCATACTACACCGCACTACTTTCGTTATCATAGTTTGAATTGTATCTTTACCATTAAGCATTGTCCCTATTCCTAACGCAAACATAATCCTCTCAACAGGAATCTTATTCAATCTAGGATATTGTCTTAATACTTCCTTCCACTCCTTACACGTCTTCGGTTCGTAAGCCGCTAAAGGTGACCATAATATGATTCTGCATGCCTCAAAAAACTTCATATATATCGCTTCGAGTTTTGATTCTTTATCTCCAAGAATAATAACTGTAGCATCGAGAACGGCTGCACGCTTTCCTATACGCTCCAAAAGATGAAAGAACACAGGTGCCTTTGTTAGATACAATAAGGTGTATTCGTAATCGAATGGTTTTAAGCCACAGAATAGCTGCATTGCTATACTCTCTTTTTCTAATTTACTAACTCCGGTGGAGAGATATTTAGTGATGATCTCATCTGCATACACACTAGTGGAAGGATAAAATATCATCTTACCATCTACTTTTTGGTATAGTTTCTTAAATCTTGAGTAATTAGACGTTAAGAATATATATCGTTTACTTTTTTCTGCTTTTGCCATTCGACCTTTTTCTCGCATAATATATTCCAAGCTAACCTTCTTATCCGCTGTCGTTTCCAAATCGTTTAATACAATTCCAGCTTTCCTACAGATCTTATCGTATATATTCTTATCATAATTAGTTTCTAGATACGCCGTAATGTGGACAGAATTATATGCTATAACACTTAATGCTTTCGCTATATATGGATTTACCATAATTGATTCTTGATATAACTGTATTTCCATATCTGGTGATACCTCCTGTTCTAAACTAGAAGATATTTCTAGGTAAATTTGATTTATTGTCAATGTTTTAGAATTGTATGCTGACCTTATCTTAGCAAAATCCTTAATCTTTAAATATTCTTCCACCTCTTGATAGATTTGATTACTCGTCTTAGTCTTAACGTATACACAATTCTCCATATCAATAATCAAGTCTGTATACCCAATGAATTGTTCTGCAAAACGAAATACTTTAGGCCTGCTAATATAGCTATCAATTCCTTCTTCACTAGATATCAAGTCTTTCTGTAGCTTTTCTATCTTTCCCCTGTAACATAACCAATTGATTTCTAGTAACTTACTCATAAATTTTATTGGATTTTTCTTGATTTTTTCTCTATTCTTGTCAATATAGATTCTACTGTAATAGAGTGTATCATCGTTCCACGATGTAACAAGACGATAACCACTCTTTGCAACTTTCTTGCTCATAATCACTAATTTTTGTAACATACTCTCTCCCAAACAAGCTCTATAATACTTATATCCAAATAATATTGATTTGCTTAATATTGTATTATCTCCCTAACAAATGCTATTATACTTGATCCTTCCTATTACCTTTATTGTATTGTAATACTGTTTTTCCTTCTATCTTGTTTGTGTAAATATAATGTTATCAATATGTAAATTTATGTATGTGTAAGTATAAAAAAAAGCTCCTTACCTAATACTAGGCAAAGAGCTTACGTCTATTCTACATTGGAAACTATTGTATCATAGAATTCCTTATTTCTTTTTTTCATGTTAACTGGTTTAAACTGTTCATTAACAAAACAATGTTCTGATTCTCCAACCGTTGTAATCTCATCTGTACCAAGTCTCTTAATCTCATAACCTAGTACTAATTTAATTCCATTAAAGGATATTACTCTTGTATCAATCTCAACATGTTCCCCAAATTTGATTACAGATTTATACTTACTACTTACAGCAAGTACTGGTGATAGAATTCCCATCTCTTCCATCTTATCATATGGATAACCAATTTTCGCTAGGAAGTCCATACGCGCCTCTTCAAACCAGCGTACATAATTAGAATGATGGACAATTCCCATCTTATCTGTCTCATAATACTTTACATCACGTATATAAGCCATTCATTACACTTCTTTCTATAATTACCTAATCTGTCCAGATCCCATTATGATGTACTTTGTCGTAGTTAAAGCAAGCAATCCCATAGGTCCTCGAGCATGAAGTTTTTGAGTACTAATACCAATCTCAGCACCAAAACCAAACTCAAATCCATCTGTAAATCTAGTGGATGCATTCACATAAACGGCAGCCGCATCAATTTCATTCAAAAATTGCATCGAATTTGCATAATCTTTCGTTATAATTGACTCAGAGTGTTTCGTATTATAACGATTGATATGAGCAATCGCCTCGTCAATATCATTCACGATACGAAGGGAAATGATTGGATCTAAGTACTCCGTTCCCCAATCTTCCTCCGTTGCAGGAACAAGTTCTTTACAGATTCTACAAGCTTCTGCATCACCACGAATTTCTACTTGTTTTGCTCCTAATCTCTCTTTAATAAGAGGAATGATTTCTTTCGCTATATTCTTATGAATCACAAGTGATTCACAGGCATTACATACTCCGTAACGTTGTGTTTTGGCATTCTCAATGATATCTAAAGCCATATCAATATCTGCATATTCATCTACAAATACATGACAGTTACCCGATCCAGTCTCAATAACAGGAATTGTACTATTTTCAACAACTGTCTTAATTAAACCTGCTCCACCTCTAGGTATCAAGACATCTACATATTGATTTAAACGCATGAATTCTTTCGCTGTATCTCTATCCGTCTTTTCTAGTAACTGAATAGCATATTCACATAAGCCACATTCTTTTAACGCATTCTGAATTACATAGACAATGGCTTTATTAGAATGAATGGCATCACTACCACCACGAAGAATTACCGCATTACCTGTTTTAAAACAAAGTCCGAAGGCATCTGCTGTTACGTTAGGTCTAGACTCATAGATGATACCTACTACACCAAGTGGTACTCTCTTTTGTCCTATCTGAAGTCCATTCGGTCTAGTTTTCATCGAGATCATATCTCCAATAGGATCTTCTAAACCTATTATTTGTTCTAATCCAATTGCCATTCCATCAATACGTTCTTTTGTAAGACGTAAACGATCGATTAATGCTTCTTTCATTCCATTTTCTTTTGCAGAAGCAACATCAATATCATTGGCTTCTATTAGCTCATTCGCATGCACTCGTAAAGCATTCGCTGCAGCTTGTAGTCCTTCATTCTTCTTCGTTATTCCTATACGATTCATAAAACTAGCAGCCTCTTTTGCCTTGCTACCGATCTCTTCTAGATAACTCATATAAACTTCTCCTTTCAATAACTTATATCTTACTCTTTATCCGTAATTATACCATCAATCTTCTCATCATAACTCTCTATATCGATATGTTCAAGCACTTGAAAGTCGTATGCCAACGCTATCTTCAAACCAATTCTTTCAGGATTCTTATGTAAATAACGATCGTAATAACCTCCACCATATCCAATGCGGCTTCCATTCTTATCAAAAGCAAGTCCTGGTATTATCATTAGATTAGAGGAAGCCCATTCAGGATCCTCACTTACAGGTTTGTAAACTGTAGGTTCTTGAATCCCAAATGCTCCTTCTGATAACTGATTCAGACTTGTTATCTCATGAAATTCCATATTCTTATCTACTACTTTTGGTACAGCAACCCGCTTCTTATCCTCTAGGATATGCTTAATAATTCCAATCGTATCAATTTCTTGATTATATGATACATATAGATAAATATACTCTGCTTGCTTATAAAACGGTTTGTCAAAGAGCTTCTTTGCGATTCGACTGCTTCTTATTTCAATCTCTTCTTCCGTTAGGTTATTCTTCATGTCTTTGATATACTTTCTAATCTCCGCTTTATTAGTCATCACTTATCACCAGCTTTTCCTACTAACAATCACTCTATTGTTTATTTTTCTTTGTTAATGGTGTTATTGTTCCATCTTCATTCTGAATTGAAATACTAGCAAGGGAACTTTGAAGATCTGCTCTTATTGCAGCTATATAAGCACTACGTAACTCTGCTTGCTCTTGCTTCTCTTCTTCTGTTAATCCTACTTCTTTCATCTTCTTATATAATTCATTAATCCTTTTTATTGATAAATCGTCCATTTTAGCCTCCGTGTTTGTGTAATCCCTAGAAATAGCTTCGCTATTATCCACTCTCTATATTACTAGACTCGAGAAATTACTATGTAATTTCACTCGTTATCTTATAACTCCTTCAAGTCAAGTTTCTTGACTTTAGTGCGG
>NZ_FRCP01000007.1:154909-358103 GCF_900142955.1 Anaerosporobacter mobilis DSM 15930
AGTGCGGCCTTACACTTCGTGTAATCCCTAGAAATAGCTTCGCTATTTCTTATAAGCTATATTGTTTTGTTGCTATATAATCTAGTATGTTAAATTGTTCGCTCTTGTGTTGTTTGAATAATGTTCCAACAGATTTGCCTTCCATGATATCATTAATAATGTAGACATTCTCTCCATTAACTATAAGCATATCTGTTCCTGAATTAGTTGCAATCTTCGCAGCTGATAACTTCGTTGCCATTCCTCCAGTTCCGACACTACTAGAAGAACCTTTTCCCATGGAACATAATTCCTCTGTTAATTCTTCTACCACATCAATGAATTTGGCATCTGGATTTTTATGTGGATCATCTGTGTATAATCCCTCAATGTCAGACATTAATATTAATAAGTCAGCATCGATTACAGATGCAACAATAGCAGATAATGTATCATTATCCCCGAATTCTAGTTCTAATTCATCAGTACTAACTGTATCATTCTCATTTACAATAGGAATTACTCCATAATGTAATAATTCTTCAAATGTATTTCTTGCGTTCGTTCTACTTATATCATTAATCATTGTATACTTCGTCATCAATATCTGAGCAGGTACTTGATTATATTCTCCAAAAAGTTTTTGGTATACCATCATCAAATTTGCTTGACCAACAGCAGCACATGCTTGTTTTGTCTTCGTTTGCGTGGGTTTTTCTATAAGACCTAATGTCTTACGTCCAACTGCAATAGCCCCTGAAGAAACTAATACGACTTCTTTACCTTGATTTCTAAGGTCAGTTAATACACGAACTAACTGCTCCATCTTCTTTAGATTCAAGCTACCCGTAGTTGGATGGGTAATTGTTGACGATCCTATTTTAATAACAATTCGTTTTTTATCTCTTAGAAACTCTCTCTTGTTCATTCTTCTGCAATTCCTTCCCCCATAGTTTAGCACATAACTATATAGAAACTTCGAGAAAAACTTACTTTTTCGAGTTAGCCAGCGCCAAATTATATTTATCAGTTTGTTACTACTAGCTCTAATAGGCTAGTTAACTGAATAGCTACCTACCATAATAACACATTGATAAAACACTCGCAACTCATAACTGTTACAAAGACTTATATTTATGCACAATCATCTCATAAACTTTAATTCCATCCATTGCTGCTGATGTGATACCCCCTGCATAGCCAGCGCCTTCACCACACGGATATACCCCTGCAATATTCGATTCGAAAGCTTCATTACGTATCATCTTAATTGGTGAAGAAGTTCTTGTCTCAACACCAAGCATAATAGCATCTGCTTTACTGAATCCATGAATCTTCTTATCGAATGCATGTACCCCTTCAATAATGGATTCGCATACATACTCCGGCAAGCAATTGCGCACGTTACCCAATGTATATTCGCCTTTTAAATTAGGTGTCATACTTCCCAATTTAGTACTTGGTCTATTTGCTTCAAAATCACCAAATAATTGTACCGGCACTTTCCCCTTGCCCTCTTCATAAGCAAGACGCTCCCATTTTCTTTGGAACTCCATACCAGCAAGTGGTGAATCTTCATCAAAATCTTCTGGATTAACGGTAACTATAATAGCACTGTTTGCGTTCTTCTCATCACGGTCATAGTTGCTCATACCGTTAACTACCAATCTATCTGATTCACTAGACGCATTCACTACGAATCCACCTGGGCACATACAGAATGAATATACCCCTCTTCCATTGCTTGTCTGATGGGTTACCTTGTAATCCGCCGCTGGTAACTTCGTATAACTATCACCATATTGAGACTTACTAATAATCTCTTGTGGATGTTCCATACGAACACCAATTGCAAAAGGTTTACTCTTAATATCAAATTGCTTCTTATATAACATCTCAAAGGTGTCTCTTGCACTATGACCAATCGCTAATACAAGTACATCACAAGGTATCGTTTCCCTACCATTTACCTCAATGGAAGTTACTTGGTCCTTTTCAAATTGAATATCCGTTAGCTTTGTTTTAAATCTTACTTCTCCACCTAATTGGATAATACGATTTCTCATAGCCTTTACCACGCCACGTAATCGATCTGTTCCTATATGGGGTTTATTAAGATATAGAATCTCCGTTGGAGCTCCATGTTCAACAAACATACGAAGGACTTCGGTGTTTCTTCCCGTTACATCTTTGACTAAGGTATTTAACTTACCATCTGAAAATGTACCAGCTCCACCTTCACCAAATTGAACATTTGATTCGTTGTTCAGTTTATTTTCTTTCCAAAATGTATTCACTGTCTCCACACGTTTATCTACATCTTCGCCACGTTCAATAACGATTGGTTTAAATCCATCTTCAGCAAGTTTTAATGCGCAGAAGATCCCCGCAGGGCCAGTTCCCACCACTACAGGACGATGTTTCATTGGTTGCGTTCCATCTTTGATTGTTTGATACACAGTTTTCTTAGTCAGCACGACATTTTGATTCTTACAACGATCAATTATCTTTTTCTCGTTTGTTACTTCTACTTCAATCGAATAGATGTATAAAATCTCATTCTTCTTTCTTGCATCAATTGAACGTTTTGCAATCTCATAATGTAAGATTTGTTCCTTTGGTATCTTTAGCGTCTTCGCTATCTTATCTTCTAACGACTCTTTCGAGTGTTCAATACTTAATTTTAATTGATTTATCTTAATCATGGTACCTATATCCTTTCTTTAAGGTTACTATTTTCTTGAAGCTGCCTCACCAGCAAGATAACCGGTAGCCCATGCCCATTGTAGATTATAGCCACCACATATTCCGTCTACATCAAGTAGTTCACCTACCACAAACAAGCCTCGGTGCAACTTGGACTCTAATCTGTAACCTGCAATTTCCTTAGTGTCTACACCACCTGCGCATACTTGTGCATTATCGAAGGAGTTCGTATCTAAGATCTTTACCTTGAATTCTTTAAGTAGACTTGCTAATCTGTTAATGTCTATATGTTTACTATGTTGTTTATCTAACTGACTCATCAACATCTGTATTAATTTCTGGTTTAATAAGCCAATCAACGCTTCTTCAGCCGTTTTATATTCTGAATTATTAATACGTTGTTTAAGTAATTCTATAAGTTCGGAAGTCGTCATTTGAGGAAGGAAGTCGATTACAACGCTTACCTCTTTCTTCTCAAGTAACGCTTTTGCTGCAAATCTACTGATTTGGAATACAGGTATTCCTGATATACCATAATTCGTTAACTGTAATTCACCTTCTTCAGATGCAATAAGTGTTTTTTCTATGAAGATCTGTAATAACACATCACAACGAACACCTGCCACCAGTTCAAAAAACTCACCTTCGGCTTTTAATTGCACTAAAGCTGGGGCAACGGGAATTATAGTATGTCCTAGTTGTTTTACTAGATAATAACCACTACCATCGGAACCTAATTTACTAGAGGCCATACCTCCTGTTGCTATAATTACCTTCTCGGCTTGATAGCTACTTTGGAACGTCTCTACCGCCACTCGTTTCTCACTTTTATTCTTGGAGGTATTCTTACTATTCCTATCTTTCCCCTTCTTAGGCTCTGTAACCGTCACTATAGTATCAATCTGATACCCTTCATCCATCGCTTTAATTTTCTTCACGACTTCATTACAACGAACCTCCACTTGTAAGTGATGCAATTCCATTACTAATACATCTACAATAGAAGAAGCTTGTTCACTATTGGGATACATATAGCCGTTTCTAGACTTTGGATAAATTCCTAATTGTTTGAAGAATTCAATCGTATCCTTTTCATTAAAATGTGAGAATACCTCCTCAACAAAAGGAATATTCTCACTTCTATAACAGTCAATGCTTTGATGTAAATTTGTATAATTACACTTACCATTACCTGTAGCCAATATTTTCTTTCCTAATTTCTCTTTATGTTCTAGAATGGTTACCTTTGCACCATTCCTAGCGGCGGAAATAGCTGCTACCATACCAGCAGCTCCACCACCGATAATTATAATTTCTTTCTTCACGCAGTACCTCCTGCCTATGCATATAAAGTCAGTGTGTTTCTCGGTTTAACTAGAATACCCTTCTAGTATCGTATATAGTTCCTGTTCGTCTTTTACATAGACTCCCACATATAATTTGTCAATCTCTTCTTGTGGTAAGTCTTTCATTTCAATATTGGTATATTCAAAAACTGTCTTTTTATCACTGTAAAATACGGTTATAAATCCATTTTGGATTGCCATATAGAATTTATACTGCGTATTCTTACTATTATAACTTTTTCTTAATACTACTTTATTTTCTGAAAATGATTCTACCTTAAAAGATATCAACCCCTGACTTTGTTCGTCAACTGGAATATTTCTCATATAACGTTCGCAATACAAGGCTAAATCCTCTCTAGTGTAGCCAAGCAGCTCTTCTTTCACATTCTGATTGGTTGTGGTAGTCGTATTTGTTGCAATGTCATATTGCTCTATAACTATATTGGTAAATGGAGTTATAGTATCAATCTTTGCTGTGTCTACAGTTTTGGCATATTCGCCTACATCGCTCTTTACAGACAGCATATTCATCTCATTGGCATTCCGGTTAAATTGCCTAAGCGCAGCAGTATAGCTTAAATAAAAGCATAAAGTAAATATAATTGTTAATGAAAAAAAACCACTGATAATAACATATATCCTTTTCATGTGTATTCACTCCTTTGGATAAAGTTATTACCAGTTTTTCAAAAATTATACAGTTATAACCGAAAGAACCCTCTTGTTTTACATCAAATGGAATTTCTTTGCTAATCTTATAATAAGATGGCCTTTTGGAAGTCCATATAATTCATCTTCTGTTATACCTTTGAATAGAATTAACAATGCAAAATAAGAACCTGCAGCTAAACTTATAGCTATAACAGTTGCAAAAGCATTTGATGGAATTATCAAATGCGTGCCTTTATAAACCAAGAAGGCAACTAGCCCCATTAAGAAGGAACATATCGTAGGAATAATAAAACTTTGTAATAGTTCCTGCTGATAACGTAATAATTTTCCTATTGAAATCCAGTTAAGTACACAAACTACTAATGGAAATGTTATGTTTCCTATTACAAGAGCGTAAACTCCCATATCAGTATATTTTAATAAGACAGCTACTAGGACAACATGAATAGCAAGTGATATTGCAGAATGTTTTACTGGTATACTCATCTTATTAATTCCTTGTAATACCGCATTACTAATAGTTGATAGGGCATAGAATACAATTGCTATAGAACCAATCATTAATAAGCGAATTGCTAGCCTAGCAGAATCTTCATCTTTCGTAGGGAATAACATATTAAGTATCGGTTGCGCTAATACTGTCATACCAACAGCTGATGGTATCGCGATAATCATATTGAATTTGATAGCAACATGTATTTTCTTCTTAACTTCCTTATGTGCACCTTGTACTCGTGCTCTAACAATTGCCGGAACCATAGATGCTGCTATGGCTGAAGCAATAGAAACAGGCACGTTTACTAATAGACTGTATTTTGAAGAATAGATACCGAGTAATGCGGCATGTTCTTCAGATGTAAATCCCTTCGAATCCATAATATTACCGAATATTGCATTATCAAGTAATCCGCTTAACTGATATACAGTTTGGCTAAGAATTACTGGTGCAATTGTTAACAGTAACATCTTATAAATGTCTGGATATTCTTCGATTGGAGACATAGTATCTCTTCTATTCTGTTTCTTAATAATTGGGCTATACGCAAAATAAACTAGTCCTAAGAAAACTAATGCAGCACCAGATCCAACGACCGTACCTAATGTTCCACCAGCCGCACCATAAGCAGCAATATTCGCAGATGCACTATTCGCAACCATGAAATTATATGCTGCAAATACACTAATAAACGCATTAACAATTTGCTCTATTAATTGTGATGCACTGGTTGGCATCATGGTATTCTTACCTTGGAAATACCCTCTTAGTGTTCCTATTATCGCCATCAGAAATATATTCGGAGCTACCATTCGTAATGGAATAGCACTTCTAGGACTCTTAAAAATCACTCCCGCAAAGAAATCAGCACCAAAAAAAATGATTAAGGATACCACTAATCCTGAAATGGCAGCAACAAGGGTCGCAGCTTTAAAAACACGATATGAATTCTTGTATTCTCTCTTCACCGTATATGCCGCAACTAATTTAGAAACTGCTAGCGGCATACTATAGGAAGAAACTATCAATGCAATATTGTAGATAATAAAAGCATTGGAATAGTACCCCATCCCTTCGTCACCAATAATATTGGTCATTGGAACACGATACAACAAGCCGATAATACGACTTAACAAGGAAGCAATCGCTAGGATACTTCCTTGTACAATGAAATTATTCTGTTTTTTGTTTGTTGCATGTCTCATAATATGCTCCTATCATTGGTAAACTATTCAGATGTTTTATCCGTAAAAACCACATCACTTTGACGATCTGTTGGGAATATCGCAATGTAAGTCTTTCCAGGATTAATTGTTAGAATATTACCATCTTCATCGTAGTAATGCATCTTTTTAGTAGATTCATTCTTCTTCCATGTTATAGGAACTGCTTTCCCATTTGTTATATAATAGCCACTTCCTGACGAATTCTCAATATCCATCGTTTGATAGCCATTTTTATCAATATCCCACTCTTTTACATATTGAACAATAATATTCTTAAAAGTTAATTGTTCCTTCGTATTATAATCAATATGCTTGTCACCGAACTGATAACGATAATATAATTTATCATCATTATTATATACTAGATAAGGCTTTGCTGAATTTGAAAAATTCAAAGTTACCTTGTTTGCAATCGTATCACTCTTTAAATCCGTATCTTCTGTATAGAACGTAAAGTGATTTTCAAAATTCTCACTATATTCGGTACGATATTTTAATTTCTCAGTTCCTTTTTTGATTCCTTCATAACTAGCAAACGCATTATGAGGAGCCTTAATGGAATTATCTCGGTAGAATACTGTTGTCCCAATTCCTGATAAACCACTCAGGTTATTTATTCCTAATTCCTTAATTTTTGCAGTTGCATACTTGGTATGTCCAAAATGTACATAAATCGCATCATATTCATCTGCAAAGCTTACAAAATAATGTCTTGCACTTCGAGTCGAGCCAATTCGGTCAGAAGAGAACTGCTCGAAAATTCCCATTAACCTAGTGATGCCGCCTTCAACAATTGCCTCATATAGTATTGATGCTTCCGACGTACCACTTTGAGGGGATGCATACTTAATATTGTTTAGCATAATCGCATAAGGACGTCTAGTACCTACTTCTTCCGGTACCCACTCCCCTGTAAGTTTACTAATTACCATACCCTCATGATTTTCCTCTACTACAGGTTCTTCTTCTGGTTCCTCTTCCACAGGTACCTCAGGTTCCGTTGTTTCTTCCCTTATCTCATCTGGTTGCTTCTCTGCTTTTTTCTTACAACCTACTAATAGCAGCGCAACGAGAAGCATTACTATGATACTTTTGTATTTTCTCATAAATTTACTCCCTTACGATTCCAAGTTTATTCAATATCTCATTCTGTTTTTCTTCCATAACCATGCGTTCTTCATCAACCATATGGTCGTATCCAAAGAGATGCAACATACTATGTGCTGTTAAGAATGCGAGTTCCCTTTTATTTGAATGTCCATACTTTTCAGCTTGTTCCATTACCTTCTCAACAGAGATAACAATATCTCCAAGAACTAGTTCACCTGAATCCGGATTAAACAAATAATCCGGTTCTTCCTCTTCTATCGCAGTAAAATCAGAGGGAGCTTCATATTCTAACATAGGAAAGGATAGTACATCTGTTGCCTTATCAATCTGTCTATTCACCGCATTGATTTGACGTATCGTCTCATCATCCGTAAGCACAACACTTACCTCAATCTCATATGGACATTCTTCATAGTCAGATGCCATTTCTATAACACTGGTTATAATCTTCTCATAATCAAGGTCTAATGGTATCTCTGTCTCATATTCAAAGTTAATTGTCATTCCTTAAGACCTTACCTTTCTGGTTTTCTTCTTATAGTTATCACGCTTCTCATCATTGCTTGATCTATTCGTAGACTTGTTTACTTCCTGTGAATCACGGTTAACCTTTTGTGTCGTCTGAACTTTTGCTTCATAATCATCATAAGCCTTAACAATCTTTTGTACCAATGGATGACGAACAACATCTTGACTTGTTAAATAACAAAAACCAAGATCGTCAACCTTCTTTAGTACTTTAATTGCATGATCCAAACCTGATTTCTGCCCTACTGGTAAATCCTTTTGTGATAAATCGCCTGTAATAATAACTTTTGATCCAAAACCGATTCGTGTTAAGAACATCTTCATCTGTGCTGGTGTTGTATTCTGCGCCTCATCCAGTATAATGAATGCATTATCTAAGGTACGTCCTCTCATATACGCTAACGGAGCAACCTCAATTAAACCTTTCTCCGAATTTCTTACATAGGATTCTGCACCCATGATTTGATATAATGCATCATATAACGGTCTCAGATACGGATCAACCTTACTTTGTAAATCTCCCGGTAAGAAACCTAATTTCTCTCCCGCCTCAATTGCAGGACGAGTCATTATAATCTTATTTACTTCATTGTTTTTGAATGCTGTAATTGCCATTGCCATCGCTAAATAAGTCTTGCCCGTTCCAGCGGGTCCGATACCAAATACAATCATTTTCTTGCGTATTGCGTCGATATATGTTTTTTGTCCTATTGTTTTTGGTTTAATTGGTTTTCCGTTAATTGTGTGGCAAATTAAATCTGTGTCAATCTCGACGATAGCATGTTCATTATCGTCCATACCAAGAGCAAGTGCATAATTCACTTGCTGCTCTGTAATCTCATTTCCTCTTCTTGAGAGTTCTAATAGTTGCGAGAATACACTTTTCGCTTTGGTTACTTTAGCATCTTGACCAATCACCTTAAGCGCTCCATCTCTCGCTACAATTGTAACATTTAATGTTTTCTCTATAATCTTAATATAAGAGTCAAACTGACCAAAGACATTCTTGGTATGTTCTACTGGTATGTCAATCATCGTTTCCACTATACTCATCAGTCTCTATATTCCTCCACTCGCTGTCATCTATCGATTGAAAGGTCGTAGCGCTTTCTTCAACAATGAGCTTGCCAGAAGCCACACATTTCGCACCTTTGAACTCGATTATAACATTATTTTCTAAAATTGTAACTCCATTTTCTACTAATTTGTCGATGTAGAGTTGCAACTTTTCTTTAGCAATCTGATTCGCTTCTTCTTGCGTATAAGTTGAAGGAATCATTTCATATTCTTTATAACAGGTAGTTGTGAATGAAATAGGTAAATAAAAGTTCTTTCCTATCCTTAATTTTTCATCATTGTCAATTATATCATACTTCTTATAGACTTTTAAAGGACTATATAAAAATATTTTATTTTCATTAATCGACATACTATACGCTTTTTTCTCTTCACCTGTATATTGCTTCTTAATATATTTTAAATCAAATCGGTCTGAATATTCATAAAAAGTCTTCATCTGTATATCTGCATCTGATACAACTGGTTCTTTTCTGATTAAGACATCAAAGTCACCCATAATATCTACAACTCCCGAGACTAAAACATCTCCCTTTTTCACTACTGTTCCTGTTTTTACTTGCGGGATACCATTACGTGTAATAATTGAAGTAATAATCCCATCCTTATTCGCAACAATATGACATGGTTCTGTTCTTGTTTCAACTGTCTTAGGCATATTCGTTTCTTTTATCTTAATCAATAGCCTTGTTCCACGAATCTCTGCTGATACCCAACCAATATCCGGGTACATGGCACGAATCTTATCTTCTATCTCTTGGCAACTTACTTTCTCTTTCTGTATTCCTGTATACACATTATTATTCCTAAGGAATTTTAAAATAGCCTCATCTGTATGTTTTAGTTCACCCGAAATACTAATCTCCCAGATGAATAATGACATGATATACACTAGTACACAGCATAATACCACTCCAATGGCAAACACTTTTCTTTTACGGTATCTATGTAATAAGAAGGGTAATCCATATCTCTTTTTAATATATGGCCTTGTCTTTGTTTTCTTTACAATCGGTCTTAACTGCCGAAAACCCTGTACACTAATAAAAAACTCATAGCCCTCCCCAACCTGCTTTAAATCCCAGATAAGTATATCTTTCGCACTACAAAGATTAACGAAACGTTCCGGTGAATACCCTTTAATACGTACGAGAAGGTATCCACGAAACCATTTTACGATTCGAATCAGCAAACGAAAACCTCCTTACTAACAATATTTGATCGAATGTACAATCCCAGAAACTCTCATCTCGTCATTCGTAAAATATTTTATTGTAAGGTTAGTTCCCTCCACACAAATCTTACCTGTTTTCGTCTGTACCTTTATAACTTGAGAATTATACTCTATAATCCCTTTATAATTCTCTATACATAGACTACAACGCCCTGTTGTTGTGATGATTGGCGCACCCACAATCATATCTCCGGGTAAATGCAAACTATTAGAAAGGGATTCCAGATATGTTTCCTTTTCTTCCGGTGAAACTTTCTTGTTGGAATTATCAAACTGTTTATAGAGAGTCTTTTTGGACTTCTTTTTGAATGTATCATGACTTGATTTCAAACTTTTACCCATATAAACCAACTTACTCCTTTCGAAGATCTGGAGACTATGCACAAGAACAATTCCTAAGTTGAAAATAATATTTTCCAAATTAAGCTCTCGTACATAGTAGTACTATAACAGTATATGTTTGAAGACAAAAAGTATATACACAGTTTATTACCAATTTCAAATCAGTTTCAAAAAAGTAAATCGTATCCTTAATAAGCCAATCTTTTTCCATTAAAATACAGTCTAAACAATCGTAAAAAACCCCTAATCATAAAATGATTAAGGGTTTATTGGCTTTTACGTAGTGTATGCTACACTATTTTTTAACTATTTAAATTTACGTTTACGAGCAGCCTCAGATTTTTTCTTACGTCTTACGCTTGGCTTTTCATAATGCTCTCTTTTACGTATTTCTTGTTGGATACCTGCTTTAGCACAGTTTCTTTTGAATCTGCGTAGAGCACTATCTAAAGTTTCATTGTCTTTAACAATTACATTTGACATAGTCTCACACCTAACCTCCCTCCAGTTGTGTATTGTGCCTATACAACTGTTTGGGTATAATTTGAATAGCACTATTATGATTATAGTATTAATAACTATAAATGTCAACATTATTTTGCAAAATTTCTTATAATTGTTGTTCCAACACTTCTGTCACTTTAGCAATTGCTTCATCAATGCCAGCAGGATTCTTTCCACCGGCTTGTGCCATGTTAGGGCGGCCACCGCCACCACCGCCAACGATTGCTGCGATTGCTTTAATCAAGTTACCTGCATGTGCGCCTTGCTTCATAGCACCATCAGTTGCCATAGCTATTAAGTTTACCTTATCACTATCTTGTGCAGATGCAAGTACAATTACACCTTCACCTAATTTTTCTTTTAATTGGTCTCCTAAATTACGAAGGCCATTCATATCTACATCAGGTACTTTCGTAGCAAGTACCTTCACACCTTTTACTTCTACTACTTGGTTCATAACATCGCCAAGAGCATCTTTTGCTAATTTGTTTTTAAGTTTTTCATTTTCTACTTGAAGAGCCTTGATTTCCTCTTGCATAGTTTCAATTCTCTTAGATAACATAGAAGGTTCTGTCTTAGCAACTCTTGATGCTTCATTCAGTGTTTCTTCCATATGGTTATAATATTCGAATACACCTTTACCTGTTAAAGCTTCAATTCTTCTAACACCTGCTGCAACACCTTGCTCAGCAATGATTTTGAAAGCAGCGATTGTACTTGTATTGCCAACATGTGTACCACCGCATAATTCTCTACTGAAATCTCCTGCAGATACTACACGTACAGTATCCCCATATTTTTCACCGAATAATGCCATTGCACCCGATTTTTTAGCTTCTTCGATTGTCATAACATTCGTTTGAATTGCAATGCTTGCTTCAATTTGTTCATTAACAATTGCTTCTACTTTTGCAATCTCTTCTTTTGTTAAAGCTGAGAAATGCGTAAAGTCAAAACGTAAACGGTCTTTACTTACATAAGAACCTGCTTGTTCAACATGATTTCCTAGTACCATCTTAAGTGCTTTTTGAAGTAAATGTGTAGCTGTATGATTCTTGCCTGTAGAGTTTCTTCTATCTTCATCAACTACTAAAGTAACAGTTTCGTTAACTTTAATAATTCCTTCTTCCATCTTACCTACGTGACCTACTTTGCCACCTTGTAATTTGATAACATCTTCAACAACGAATGTAGCGTTTGCAGTCTTAATCACTCCGGCATCGTTTAACTGACCACCCATTGTTGCGTAGAATGGAGTTTCGTCAACAATTATTGTACCTGTTTGACCAGCTACTAATTCCTCTACGATGTCTGATTCTGTCGTAAGTACAGTAACTTTACTATCATGTGATAGGCGATCATATCCTACAAATGTAGATGTGATTGCTGGATCAATTGATTGATATACAGTAACATCAGCACCCATATAATTAGTAACTTCACGAGCACTTCTTGCAGTTTCTCTTTGTACATTCATCGCTTTTTGGAATCCTTCTTCATCTACAAAGAAACCTTTTTCTTCTAAGATTTCTTTTGTTAAATCAAGTGGGAAGCCGTACGTATCATATAATTTGAATGCATCTTCTCCGTCTAATGTATTCTTACCTACTTTTACAAGATTTTCTTCTAAATCAGCTAAGATACTAAGACCTTGGTCAATCGTCTTATTAAAGTTATCCTCTTCAATTGTTAATAATTTTAAGATATATTCTTTCTTATCTTCTAATTCTGGATAACCGTCTTTCGATTCATCAATAACCGTCTTACATAACTGTGCAAGGAACTTATCATTGATTCCTAGTAATTTACCATGACGAGCAGCTCTTCTAAGTAATCTTCTAAGAACATAGCCTCTACCTTCATTCGAAGGGATAATACCATCAGAAATCATGAATGTTACAGAACGGATATGATCTGTAATCAAACGAATAGAAACATCATTCTTTTCATTTGTTTGGTATGTTACTCCTGCGATTTCACATACTTTATCGCGAATTGCTTTCATTGTATCTACATCATATACCGTATCCACATCTTGAACTACAACTGCTAAACGTTCAAGTCCCATACCAGTATCGATATTCTTTTGAACTAATTCTGTATAATGGCCATTGCCATCACTTTCGAATTGTGTGAATACGTTATTCCATACTTCCATAAAACGATCACATTCACAACCTACTTTACAATCTGGGCTACCACAACCATATTTTTCACCACGATCATAATAGATTTCAGAGCATGGACCACATGGACCTGCACCATGTTCCCAGAAGTTATCACAATCACCGTTCTCATCTCTTTCGAAACGAGTAATTCTATCTCCAGCTACTCCCATATCTTTCGTCCAGATATCAAATGCTTCATCATCTTCAAAATAAATAGAAGGATACAAACGATCCGCATCTAGTCCAACAACTTCTGTTAGAAACTCCCATGACCACGCAATCGCTTCTTTCTTGAAGTAATCACCGAAAGAGAAATTACCAAGCATCTCAAAGAAAGTAAGGTGACGAGCAGTCTTTCCAACATTCTCAATATCCCCTGTACGGATACATTTTTGACAAGTGGTAACTCTTTTTCTTGGAGGAATCTCTTGTCCTGTAAAGTATGGTTTCAGTGGTGCCATACCTGAATTGATTAATAATAAACTTTTATCATTCTGTGGTACTAAAGAAAAGCTGTTTAATCGTAAATGATCTTTGCTTTCAAAAAATTCTAAATACATTCTTCTTAATTCGTTAAGTCCATACACTTTCACTGTGTTTGCCTCCTGCGTATATATATTATATTGGTATGTGTTCTATCAACCACAAACGCAACACTAGTCCTTATTCTAGTAATCTATTATAAATTGTTCTATAATTTTTGTCAACTAAAGTGACAAACGAGGCTGTTGCATTTGCAACAACCTCGTTGTAATCACTATATAATAGGAATAAACAGTATAACGTAAGAATTTGTGTTTAACTCACCTTGTTCGAAACCATTCGTTAATAGGACTGACTCCTCGGTAATACAATTGCTGATAGAATCACTTATACCAATACTTTCCTTAGAACCATTCAACCAGACTAATACCCTTCCCGTATCTGTGATTCTCTCAAGACAAATAACCTCGTCACTATCGACTATATCACGAAAACAAAATGTATCACTAGGTTTAAGATACTTCTTTCTTATATATATAAGTTCCCTCATCAGTACTTCTATATCCTCTGTCTTATTCCAAGGCATTGGACTTCTATATTCACTCTCCGTAATTCCTTGTATAGCCTTCTCATCTCCATAGAATATGCTCGGTACCCCTGGATACATTATTAAAAACACAAGAGCTAGTTGATACCTACTAATATCACCTTGGCACAAGGACAAAAACCTTGGTACATCATGACTGTCTAACAGATTCAATTGCCCTAGTGCAATATTCACCGGATAACGAAGATACATCTGTAACATACACTCTCTAAAGCTTCTACCGTCTATTTCACGAAGAGCAAAAAACTCTCTACAATGTTTTCTAAAATCATAATTCATCGTGGAGTCAAACGCATCACCCTTTAACCAACTTGAAGAGTCCTCCCATACTTCACCGATTAATACAGATTCTTTGTTTGCTTTCTTTGCAGTCTGTCTGAATCTGCGCCAGAAATTACGATCGACCTCGTTAGCCACGTCGAGTCTCCAGCCATCCACTTTGAATTCCCTTAACCAATACTCACAAACACTAGCAAAGTAATCTTGTACTTCTTGATTTGAAGTATTCAACTTTGGCATCTTTCTCTCATAAGCAAAGCAAGCATAATTAGGAAGGTCTTTCTCATCTTCTGGTCGAACAACCGGATAGGTGAGATCATAAAACCAATCTCTATATCTTGAGTTTTCCCCATTCTTTACTACATCGTCAAAGGCAAAGAAATACCAACTGCAATGATTAAAAACACCATCAATGATAATTCTCATACCTCTTCTGTGAATCTCCTCCACAAGACAACGGAATTCTTCATCCGTTCCAAAACAAGGATCTATATGGAAATAATCTAATATATCATACTTGTGACTCTCCCCTGCAACAAAAATCGGATTCAGATAGATACACGTAAATCCAAGATTACTGATATAATCTAGATTCTCTCTAATTCCATTAATTGTTCCCCCTAGGCGAGATTTACAAGTCGTCTTATATGCTCCCTCTTGATTACTAACTTTTTCTAGTTCTTGAACAGCACTTCCTAATTCAACTTCAACTACTCTTGATTCACCTGACAATTCTCTTTTGTCACTAGCAAAACTATCAGGAAATATATTATATACAATAGCATTCTTAAACCATTCCGGTACATCTGGTATCTCTTCACGTAGAATAACCGGATATTGATAATATTCACTACGTCCTTCTATAATATGATCATCAAGCTTAATATCAGCTAATTTATGGGTAAATTGATCCGCATAATAGTAATACCATTCTTCGTCTTTTTCTAATTTAAAATAATAACATATCCGATTATAATCGCTTTCCACATTTGCTTCATAGTACGTATATAAGTTATCTTCTCCAATACTTTTCATTGGTAATGGATAAAAACGTACTGGTGTACAATTGCAAGCTCGATCTCCATAATAAAGTGTACATGCAGTTAAATCATTCTTTCCTGTACGAATTCGAATCGTTAAATTATGTTCACCCGTGGCGAATGCATATTGTGATAACGGGATATGTAAAATTGCACTTTTATTCATATGACTCTTCCTTTTCTGTTAATTATTATCCTTTCACGCCACCTGCTGTCAAACCTGATACCATATACTTTTGAATCGCGAAGAAGATTACAAGTATTGGTGTAGAAACCATTATTGCTGCCGCTGTAAACATCGGCCAACTTCTAGTATAATCATCTGCTTGTAACTGATATAAACCGCCTGCTAATGAGTAGCTCTTATCATTAAGTAAGAATGTAGTAGCGAATAGATATTCATTCCATACAAATATTAACACCATGACAGAAGTCACAATAATAGCCGGCAACGCCAATGGTAATATGATTTTGGTAAGCAATTGTCCATTGCTAGCTCCATCGATTTTGGAAGCTTCCTCTATCTCAATTGGTATGGTATCGAAGTATCCTTTCATATTCCAGATACTAAAGATACACATGCTCCCAGCATAGATAAGAATTAATCCCATTTGCGAATTGATAAGATTCAAAGTTTTGAACAAACGAAAGATTGCAAACATGGATAATATCTGTGGGAAAGCATTCAATAAGAGTAATAATAGTAATACCTTTCTCTTCCCTCTAAACTGAAATCTAGAGAATGCATATGCCGCTATTATTGCAAAACCCATTGCGATGATCATCGTTCCAATACTAAGGACCATCGAGTTCTTAAACCATAATAAGAACGGTTTTTCCCGAAAAACTGCCGCGTAATTCTTCAATGTGAACGAGGTTGGCAGTATCGACATCTTAGAGGTTAATGCTCCTCCATCCCCACTCACAGATAAGGTAAAGGCATATAATATAGGCACCAAACCGACAAAGCAAATTATTATAAAGAACACATTCAAAGTAAATAATCCAATTCTTTTCTTTATTTTCTTCGTTGACATCTATACTTCCTCCTTTACACCACGATTCGTACCCAAAGAGCATACAATAATTATCAAGAATATGATAATCGAAACTGCTGAGGATAAACCATAATTATTGGATACAAATGCATTCTGATGTGCGTATGTTATAATCGTCTGTAAGGTAGAACCTGTTAAAGACCCCTTTTGCAAAGTCAATAGGTAGATAATGTCGAACTGTTTAAAGGTTGTAAATGTAGTCATTATCACTGCTGGAGCTATAATTTGCTTAATAGATGGTATCGTTATGTATATATTCTTAACTAAAAAACCAGCTCCATCAAGTGTTGCACTTTCGTAATAACAACGGTCCACACTTTGAAGTGCTCCATCAATCATCATTATCATAAAAGGCAACGCCATCCATAGATTCAAAACCATACACGCTATAAATGCTGGTACATTCTCTGATAAGAAATTCATCTTTCCAAGTCCAAGCGATACGAATATCTTATTCAACAAACCAAATTCCGTATTATAGATTCCAACTCTCCAAAGTAGAATTGACACATATGCTGGCATTGCCCATGGAAACATCAATAGTGTCTTATATAATCTACTAAGTTTAAGTCCTGGTGTATTAAGTCCCACTGCAATTAAGTAAGCGACAACAACTTGAATAACCATATTAAGTGCAGTCCAGATGAATGTTGTAAAAACAGCTTTGATAAAGCCAGAATCAATCTTAAGTAGTGCTCTTTGGTAGTTATCAAATCCAATTATCTTATAGTCAAACCAATGGAAGACATTCATGTTGGTCAATGAAATATATCCTGTATACAGAATCGGGAAGACAATAATTACACTAATAAGAATCAATGCTGGTGTAAAATAAATCCAAGGGGTTATTTTCTTTTTACTTTTCATACTGTCTTTCTCCTTCTTAGAGACTGTTAATCGTTGAGCCTCTCAACCATCAACAGTCTCATAAAATTATTGCATATCTTTGATTGCTGTTATTGCATTCTCTTGATACGTATCTGCAGCCTTGTTCACATCTTCTCCTGATTTGTTAACAGCTGCTAGTAAACTTTCAGTTGGTCCCCACATCGCACTCATTTCAGGTATGTTTGGCATTGGTACTGCTGTAGCAGCAGTTTCCTTCATTGCAACTACCATTTCGTTCGCTGCTACTTCTGCGTCATCATATGATGTAGTATTGGATGGTGCACAATTTGCTGTTTTGGCTAATGCAATACCTAAATCCATATCTGTAATAGCCGTTAATACTTTAGCTAATGCTTCTTTCTTACTATCTACTGCATGTTTTAAAACTCCAATTCCTTGTACTCCTGAATATGGTGCAAGTGCGTTACCGTTTGGAAGTGTAAAACTAGCTAATGACTTGATTCCTAAATTAATACCCGCATCATTAATTCCAGAAACTAACCATGGTCCACCGATTATAGCAGCTGCTTTTGACTCATTAAACAGCGTTGTTACTGTATTGTAGTCACCATCTGCTTCTAAATCCGCAAACTTCTTATTATATGTAATTGCGTCTTTTGTAGCTTGTTCATTCAAACCTGCTTTTGCATCTTTGTCAATAATATATCCACCAAAACCGTTAATGTATGGTGCTACATTATAAGCAGTGGAATGTTGATTAACAACAGCATAAGTACCGGCTTTCGTATCTGTATGAGCTACCATGTAATCATATAAGGCATCAGTAGTTGTTGGCATATCACCTTCCCAAAGATCCTTGTTATACATGAATAATAATGTTTCAAAATAAACAGGAATCATATACTGTGTATCTTTATATGTACAAGCATCAACAGTCATTGGTAGCAAATCACTCATTGCCGACGTATCTACTACATCGGTAACTGGTGAAAGAATTCCCATCTCAGCAAACATTCCTAAAGAATCATGTGCATAGAAATACATGTCTGGACCATTATTCGAATCATTGCCATATAGTTTTAATTGATCCGTTAAACCAGTTTTCTTTTCAAAAGTTACAGTTATTTTGTCTTCTACTAGCTTATTGTTTATGTAATCTTGTATTGTTTGCATGATAGCTTCATTCCCATCATGCCAAACTGTAATAGAAACTGGCTTTGTTTCTTCTGTTGTCTGTTCATCTGCCTCTTTTGTCTGATCAGTAGATGTATCGTCTGTTGTTGCTTCTACTGCGTTATCTTTTGAATTGCTTGACGTGTCTTTGTTTGAATTCTTTTTACCACACCCTGCTAAAGATCCCACTATCAGGATTAGTACTAAACATAAAGCGAAACTTCTTCTTTTTTTCATTTCGAATCCCTCCATTTTAGGAAACTGTTTTCCTAACCTTTACATATTCAACAAATCAGCTGTACTTGTTGTTATCTATGTTTTACCATTTTATCATCGAAACGTCAATTAACCTATGTAAATTTCTGTTGACTTTGTTAGGAAAACGCTATACTATAATCATATATTTGTATAAGTTTAGGAAAGCGTTTTCTTAAAGCAACAATTTTAATTAAAACAAATATGTTGAGTTAGTAAGGAGGAATTAGAATGCCTATAACAATTAATGATGTTGCAAAAGAAGCCGGGGTGTCTACTTCTACCGTCTCAAAGGTACTGAATAACTGGACTACCATCTCCCCTGCAACTGCAACACGAGTACACCAAGCAATCGAGAAATTAAATTATATCCCCAATGCAAGAGCTGTAAGTTTTGCAAGGAAATCTACCAAAAACATAGTATTTCTTACCTACCTAGAGAAAGATAGCGCTTATTTGAATCCACACATGTTTGATATCATGTGTGGTGCATATAACGAACTATCGGGACACGACTATACTATGACCTTACAAGATATTTCAAAAGATACAGTCAAAGGCGAAAGCGTATCACGCCTACTGTCAACAAAGAGTTGTGACGGAATAATCATACATGGCTCTGCTATTAACGCTTCCATCGCTGAAACAATTATCAAGCAAAACTTTCCACATATTATAATTGGTCATCCTGGCTTTGAAAGTAGACTCTGTTGGGTAGACACCAACCATGCTTTAGCTGGGCATTTGGCTGCTCAACACATGGTAGAACGCGGTTATACGTCTATTGCTTTTATCGGTGGACAAAAGACGGACGAGCTATCCTTTCAACGTCAAAAAGGCTTCCTAGGTACGATGTATCAATACGGTTACCAAGTACCTGATGAAAGAATCTTCTATAGCAACTCAACATCGGAAGAAGGTTATCTAACTACACTTAAGATACTTCACGAGTCAAAACGCCCTCGTGGAATAGTTTGTGAAAATAATACGCTAGCCGTCGGAGCAATGAAAGCTATTGAACAATCCGGGCTCACATTACCAAAAGATATAGCATTCCTAACCTTTGATGCATATCCATATACCCAAATCATTGATCCTAAACCGACAGTTATAGATATCAATGTATACGATATGGGTGTACAAGCAGGTAATATGATGATTAGAAAACTTGAGAATCCCTCCTTATTGGTACAGAGTTATACAACAATACCAGTAATACTTGAAGGGCAAACTACTTAAAAGATTATTAGCTGGTTAGAGTGATTCATAATATAAAAGAGTTTTTACACTCTAATCATAATGCATCTCTCAACAATAAAAAGACAATCTTTCCTAGGTTTATACGAATTCTCGGATATCACAATCCGTGTTTCATAAAAACTTTGGTAAGACTGTCTTTTATAGTTTACATTTTATTGCATTTACGTTATTTATTTTGCATATTTCTCACTTTGTTCTCTGATAAAATCGATATCATCAAAGTAATTAATCTTCATTGCACTTTTAACTTCATCTAATGTCTTAGCAGCAACTTCTCTTGCTCTTTTACTTCCTTCTTTAAGGATATCATAGATTTCTGGAATTCTTGCTTCTAATTCTTTTCTTCTCTCACGGATTGGAGTTAATTCTTCTTCTAGAATCGCAATAAGGAATCTCTTAACCTTAACATCACCAAGACCACCACGTTTATAATGTGCCTTTAACTCATCTAGATTCTGATAATCTGGAAGGTATTTTTCAAAATGTTCTGGTTTACAGAATGCATCAAGATAAATGAATACACAATTTCCTTCAATTTTACCTGGATCAGAGACTTGAATATGATCTGGGTCAGTGTACATACTCATAACCTTCTGACGAACTTCTTCAGCAGAATCTGATAAATAGATACAGTTATTAAGGGATTTGCTCATCTTCGCCTTACCATCTATACCCGGAAGTCTTAAGCAAGCTTTATTATCTGGTAATAAGATATCTGGCTCAATTAAGGTATCTCCATATACCGAATTAAACTTACGAACAATTTCTTTTGTTTGTTCTAACATCGGAAGTTGATCTTCACCAACTGGTACGGTTGTTGCTTTGAACGCTGTAATATCAGAAGCTTGGCTAATAGGATACGTAAAGAATCCAACCGGAATACTTGCTTCAAAATCACGCATCTGAATCTCAGACTTCACTGTAGGATTTCTTTGTAATCTGGATACCGTTACAAGATTCATATAATAAAATGCTAATTCACATAATTCAGGGATTTGTGATTGAATGAATAAAGTTGATTTCAAAGGGTCAAGTCCTACTGAAAGATAATCTAGTGCAACTTCTATAATATTCTGTCTTACTTTCTCAGGATTATCTGCATTGTCTGTTAATGCTTGTGCATCTGCAATCATGATAAATATATTCTTATATTCACCAGAATTCTGTAATGCAACTCTTCCTTTTAATGAACCTACATAATGTCCCAAATGTAATTTCCCCGTAGGGCGATCTCCTGTTAATATCGTCTTTTCCATAACTAATTTCCTCCTAAAAAAAGACCCTTACCCAACAAAGGATAAGAGTCTAATAATCTTATATAGCCACCATTGTTTCACATACTATCATATGCTTCCATTATAACGGTTAGGATTTCCGTCAACGCCTACTTCATCGTTCGGGTTGCCCTCATAAGCCCATTCAACAAATTCAAAATACCGTACTCTCACCCTATACAGCTCTCTGTAATTTCTACCCTTTGTCTACTCTTCTTAATCATCGGTTTTCTCATACATTCTAGTATATAGAAATATAATAAATTGTCAAGCCATTTACGAAATATACGCTTTGAGTATTATTTTACAACTATCTTAGTAGTGAATTTCTTCGAGTTTTTACCATATGTAATAGTTGTTGTAATCACTGCGTTTCCCTTTTTCTTACCGTACACTTTTCCAACTTTGGATACATACGCAACTTTCGAATTACTAGATTTATATGTAATCTTCACGTCATCTTTACTGATATCCGGCGTTAATGTAATTATAAGCTGCTTGTTATTGTCCTTCTTCATCGTAAGTGATTTACTAACTTTTGAACGGCTAGCAATCGTAGTAACCTTTTGATCTGTTTCCTCCTTTAGAATTACATATTTAGAATATGTGCAAACCGCTAAGGATATATTTTGATTCTTGTCAACCGTATACTTTGTAATCGGTAGTTCTTCTAACTTCTTCGTAGACGCATTATATCCATATACGTAAACTTTATCGCCACTTTCTTTCCCTAAAGAACCACCTACATCAACTGTTACCGATCCAAAATTATTTAACTCTCCATTCTGTCCTAATGTAACGACTATACCGTTGCCTCTGTCTTCTGCTTTCAGATATTGATTTACGGCAGATTCTATTTGATAATCCTTCTCTAATGAAGTAACTCGTAATGCAACGTTAGTATTAGCAGTCGAGTGAAATTCTTTTCCTTTTAGCGTTAGGGTACAAATAGGATTTGTATAATATGTCTTACCGGTTTCTGTACTATACGATGAACCAACATATTGAATATACACACTCTTACTACTATCTTTAATTCGAGTTAACGTAGCATTGTCAAATGCAATATTCGAAATTTGAATATCATTCCTTCCATAATATTGGATTGGCATGCAAACCTTCACATACACTTCATTTACATTGGCACGATACAACTGCGTTAACACCTGCGATCCAATACTATTTAGTGTAAGTTGTAAAATATTTGTATTACCAAGGTCTTTACCTGCAATTGCAGATGCTAACACTTTCTCTTCAATCTCAGCAGTAATGGTTGAATACGTTGGATTCGTAGTTAAACTAATTCTTGGAAATACAATACCTTGATATCCACCTTTAATTACAGACGTACTTATGGAAGATGAAGCTGCTATTACTGTTGTAGAGGTCGGTGGCTGTACAGGTGTAGTCGGCGTAGAGGAACCTTTTGCTATACCAGTAACGGTAACCGTGGCTGTATAACCTGAATAATATACGTAAATCGTATTCGTACCTAATGAAGTAATTACTGTATTCGAAAGTGAAAAATCAGTAATATACGCAACGGAGTTATCATTATACGCAGCGATAACTGTGATATTATTCGGATCAACACTTGAACCCACTTCAACCGGGCCACCGTAATAACCAGCCGATATAAATGTTACATATTTATAATTATCGTTTCCACCACTTTGTGTGCTAATACCTTTAACCGTGAAGTTTGTGGAGAAACCACCAAACGTTGCTGTTAATGTATTATTCCCGACAACGGTTATCTTATAATTTGGTATGGTAAAATCTGTAACACTATGTTTTACACCATTCATATCTGTTACTGTAACTTTGACATCTGATTTTGAAATAGAATTTCCAACTAAGATACTGTTACCCGTATAGGTAGCACTAATGTTCTTAATCGTATTCTTCGGATCACTTAATAGAGAAACCCATTTCGCATATAGTGTAATATCCGAGGTAATTTCAGAATCCGAAATAAATTTAGTTAAACAGGCTTTCTGCGTGTACCAGCCTCCAAAGAAATAGCCATTCATAGTAGGATTTGTTGGTAAAGTGATTTTGTCACCATGCTTTACATTCTTAATCGGGCTCACACTACTACCCCCTTGAGAATCAAATGACACCGTACATAATCTTGATTCTTCAACTCCATAGATGATAACATTGGCAGTTTTACCACTATAACTTACTTCGATTGTATTATTTCCAGTATTATCAATCGTTTCTGGATATATTGAGAATTTGCTAGCTGATAACAACTCACGATTACCATCATCATAAACAGCAAATACATCAATATCCGATTTATTAATTCCGGTTCCCACAATTAAGTTAATTCCGGAATAGTTAGCTTCTATTTTAACAAGTTCTGAAGCAATCCATTTAGCATAGAGTGTCATATCTTTATTTACAACAGAAGATTCATTAAAGACAACTTTATATTCCTCATCCTCATACCAACCACCGAATACATATCCCTTGTATTTAGGCTCTGTAGGTAACGTGATCGTGGAACCTTCCACAATATCAGTTATCTTCTGAACAGCGCTGCCACCCTTTGAATTAAATGTTACCGAATATTTCTTTACTACCTGTGTTAAGGTGACAGCAACATTAACATCAGACTCTGGCATAACGAAGGTATTAGAATATGATATTTTTCCTGAAGTCTGATCGATCTTTTCATTCATGGTGATAGCAGATTGGTTATTAATGCTATACGTTGCTATATATGTATTATCTTGATCCTTAGGTACTGCTTCTACCGTAATTGCGCTTCCCGAGGCAACTGCACTGTCTGTTGCAACTACCGCTCCTTGATTATATAATGTTACAGTAGCATTTGCTGTTTGATTATACTTAATCGTGTATTTTTGACTACTATCTGAATTCACGTATTTGTAGATGATTGCATTAGAAACCGGAAGACTATAACACCAACTATTGATTCCTGTAGACATAGTATTACCAGGCGTATGATTGGTTAATAACTTGGCATCTGTCACGTTAAAATAGTCATGTGATAATATAGGTGTACCATTCCCACTTGTAGGATCGTCCCATGTAACATCCACGTTATACCAATCCCCATCTAATTTAACTTTGTTCCACCCATGTCCAGACCCATTTGCTGTACCCGGTACATAGATACATTCAATACCGCATGCATTCATAAGTAACTGAAACGCTTTTGCGTATCCTTCACAAACCACTCTGTTATAACTTGTATCAAACACACCAACTATGGAATGTGCCCATTTTTCTACACTAGGATTTCCCTTATTATCAAAAGCATACTGTACTTGGTTAATTATCTCGTCATGGATAATTAACTCTTTCTTGTAATCGCTACTCACTCCATTCACTAGATTTAAATACCGTTTAATTTCTGTATCCATCTTAGTGTTTAATGCAGTTCTAGTTGTTCCTAATCGATACTCATTAGAACAAAAAGCTGTAATAGAAACAATATAGTTTGCATTATGTGTATAAGCAAATGAATCTAACCAATAAAACTCTGGGTGATCATAATATAAGGAGCAAAGTATCGCATCCAGTTCAGATGTACGCAATGTATTCTCTTCTACTGTCACAGTAAGTGCTCCATATATATTATCAGATACTAAAGTCGCATCATTGTCTGACTTCGTGAACACTTCGCACGCAGCCACCAAATCTTGATACACACCCTTATATGTATCATTCGCTAGCAGGTCATACCCATACGTTGATGAATATGAGGTTTTCGTTGTTGCGAATGTCAAATTCCTCTTTTTTATGTTTTGATTATAGGTCGGAACCTCCTTAATCTGTTCCTTAGTTACTTCCGTAATTGCAATTGGTAATAAATCACCGCCATTCAAACCGTCCGCTGTTTGGATTGCAGTTTTGTCTACAGTTTTTGTATCAGCTACAGTTTTTGCATCAGATATATTCCGTATCGAAATTTGCGTAACTAATATGATAATTAATAAACACGCTAGTACCTTTCTTTTCTTCTTCATCCTCACCACTCCATCATCTTATTGAACTACGTTGTTTCTCTTCCTAGCCTAAACATTAGAATCTAATAATAATAAACCTGAGAAATCACTTTGTAATTTCTCAAGTTAACTTATGGCTCTTTCAAGTCAATTCTCTTGACTTTGCTACTGGATTACACTTCGTGTACCCCTAGAAACAACTACGTTGTATACCATAAGTTATATTATAACATGTAAATATTACCATATCCAATAATCTAATAGTACCATATTACGAAAAACATATCAACTTATAACGGATTTTGTCGTTATTTATCTATTGCATTTTTGAATTGTAAATTTCAAATTGTATATTAGAAATGAATATCTTTTATTGGCAGCCCTTCCTTAATAACCATACGTTTTACACGTAAAATTCCATCAAGATCTGCATGAATTCTCCACTGAACCAACATAATTTCACCATTAATAATTTCAATTCCTGTAATACCCTTGGTATGAATACAACACCCCGTATTAAAGTATGGCAGTTGATCTTTATGAGGAAACTTTAGTCGATGTGTGTGGCCACAAATCAACATAACATTGTGTTTTTTTATCCACTTTGTAAAGTTTTTTTCTATTTTATGTCGTTTCGATTGATTCTTAGCTGGACTGGCTGGATTTCGAAATCCAACAAGGCGCATAAACTTCCAGAAATAACGAAGAGCAATCATTGATAAAAACCAGCATTGGTCATTTAAGAAATCCCCTTGATGCCCATGTATGACTAGAATCTCCTGCCCCGTTGGTGTATAGGATAACCGCAATGCTTCACTTGGTTTAAGTCCAACGAATAATTCCTCTTCTGATTCCGTAAATTCATCATAGTAAAAATAATAGTTCATCATAACATAATGACGACTCTTGAGATATATATTGTGATTCCCATATAACATAATAAATCGTTTATCCTTATAAAATTCCTTTAACACTGTAAATACATCCGTATGCGCAGTACGGATATGTTTGAAATTCGAATGTTCCCATAATTCATCACCATCTCCCACTTCAACATACGTATAACCATTCTTATAATAATATTGTAATGCACTTACCATTAATGTTTGATTTCTTGCAAATTCATCTGAGATGCTATCATCCCCACGATGAAGATCACTAAAAAAGATGTATTTGGAAGTTTCATCAATATTCATTTGTTTTGCATGTTTGTATGCTTCAGTAAGCCTTTCATTCGTTTTCATAAGGCAGCTCCTTGTAAATATACATAATTATTACCATCGTTCAATATTTTATAGTGTATGCATTATTTACAAAATTATTTTATACTGTATTAAGCAATTATCTTTCGATACATAATACCTTTTGGCATTTTAATTACATAATAAAATGCACCTCCACATGTTAAATATTTTATCTAACATGTGGGGTGCACTCCACATTCAATATACATAATTGTATCGTTTATATAACCTTATAAAAGGATTTGTGCTAGATGCAATAACTATTAATTAGCTTTGCCACGCTTTTTCTCACTTAAGAATTTGCCTAAGAATATTCCACCTACGGCTACTCCAGCAATTACAATGAATTCTACAATTGCAGTTAATAAATGACCTAAAAATACCATGATAATGCCTCCTTATTGGTGCTCCTTTGTAATACTAATAAGATTATACAATATGAAATCAAAATATACAAATAAATAGTAAAAATAATTGTATCTTTTATAATACACGGTAAGGCCGTACTATCTTCTATGTGCTAATTCTTTCACAACATCATTCCAATCAAGCCCACATTCCGCCATTAAAACCATCATATGGTATAAGAAATCTGATATCTCATACTTTAGTTCTTCTGAATCTGGATTCTTAGCAGCAATTACGATTTCTGTTGCTTCTTCTCCACATTTCTTGAGAATCTTATCAATTCCCTTATCAAACAGATAATTCGTATAGGAACCTTCTTTTGGGTGCAATTTACGATCCATAATCACATCATAAACTTGTGAGAATACAGTAAGAGGATTCGTGTCATCATACTCTCTCTTAACAATCTCCGTATAGAAACAAGAACGACTTCCAGTATGACAAGCTGCACCCACTTGACGGACTTTTGCTAAAATCGTATCTTTGTCACAATCTAAATCTAACGCTTTCATATATTGATAATGACCTGAAGTATCACCCTTACACCAAAGTTCTCTACGACTTCTACTGTAATAAGTCATTCTTCCTGTTTTAACCGTTTGATTGAACGCCTCTTCATTCATATAAGCAAGCATTAAAACTTCACTTGTTTTATAATCTTGTGCGATTACAGGAATCAAACCATCTTCGTTTAGTTTTAATTCAGAAAAGGCAATGGTGCTTTCGAAAGTATTTACTTCAATATTTTGTTCCTTTAGATAGTATTTTACTTTCATTAGATCCTTATTCTCGAAGTAATTGGTTGATACGGCAAAAACCTGATCTACTCGCATAAGATCTTTGATATCGTTTCTAGTTAAACTATCACGAATCATTACTGGTAAGGAACAATTTGCAATCTCATTTGCTAATTCATCATTCATGGTAAGATGCTTTAACATAATCGCAGATACACCACATTCAATCAACTTGTCGATATATCCTGGTTCTCTGAATTGTTTGATTGAATCGATTTCGATAATTACTTTATCCTTGCCGAATCGTTCTGTAGATTCCTTAACCACAGAATAATCTTCAATACAAGAGTGTTTCAACATAACATAGGAAGCTCCTGTATACATTGCTTTCTTTACGTCTTCAAATCTCTTAACATGTAAACCTAGAATGAAAGGTACATCAACTGTCTTCGCTAAGGTCTTTGCTACTCGTAATAACTCTTCTTTTGAATACTCATCCACGGAATAATCAAAGATAAATAATTCATCAGCACCCTCTGCTGCATACTTCTCTGACGCAGTCAGCACATTGGCTACTACTTCATTCTCTATATTCATATATGGGATAACTTTCTTACATGCCATCCTTATTCCTCCTACTATTTATACCAATCTCAAGTATATCGCCCCAGAACTGTATAATTACCTTAGCTATACTTATTAACAATTATAACTTAATTATACAATTACTTCTTTTCAAATAGCATAATTGCTTCTTCGAGATTAATACGATTTTCATATAATGCTTTACCAATAATTGCTCCATGTACGTTAACTTGGTTTACTGACTCTAAGTCTTTCAGCGAAGATACACCACCAGAAGCAATGATATCTAAACCTGTAGCGTCTACCATTTCTTTCGTGCATTCAACGTTTGGTCCTTGTAACATACCATCTTTTGCAATATCTGTATAAACAATTGTCTTAACTCCAAGTTCTCTCATCTGAATAGCTAAAGTCACCGCATTATAGCTACTAATCTTTTCCCAACCTTCAATTGCCACCATACCATTCTTGGCATCAATACCAATAACAATACGATCCGCCCCAAACATACTGATTGCTTCTTTAATAAATGCTGGATTCTCAACTGCTTTTGTTCCGATAATTACACGGTTTACACCAAGATTGATCTTATTCTCTATATCTTTGATCGTACGAATTCCACCACCAACTTGAACCGGGATTGAAACTGTATTCGTAATTTCTTTGATCACGTCTTCGTTCACACCATGACCATGTAAAGCACCATCTAAGTCAACCAGATGAATAAACGTTGCGCCTTGATCTTCCCATTGTTTAGCTACTTTAGCCGGTGAATTTGAATAGATTTCTTGATCATGAAACTGTCCCTGTCTTAATCTTACACATTGCCCGTTTCTAATATCGATTGCTGGATATAATTGCATAGTTGACCTCCTTGTTTTGTCGCGTGTAATGAGTTTGTTATACTTGGTGACTATGATGAACATAGTCTTATTCGTTGATTATAGAGCTCCTTTGGTTGAAAGAACATCTGTTATACGTTCATCGTATTTGGTTGCTTCATCTAAGGCTTTTGCAAACGCTTTAAAGATTGCTTCTATTATGTGATGATTATTACTTCCGTCAAGCTGCTTAATATGAAGATTCATTCCTGAAGAATACGATACTGCATAGAAAAATTCTTTCACTAACTCAGTATCAAGATATCCTACTCGGTCTGTAGTTAGTTCAACATTATATACAAAATAAGGTCTACCCGATAAGTCTAGTGAGCATAACATAAGGGTTTCATCCATTGGTAATATTACAGAACCATACCGCTTAATTCCCTTCTTATCACCAATTGCTTCTTTAATTGCCTGACCAAGAACAATTCCTGTATCCTCAACTGTATGATGCCCATCTACATGTAAATCTCCAGATACTCTGAGATTTAAATCCATAAATCCGTGCCTTGCAAAACTATTAAGCATATGATCAAAGAATCCAATTCCTGTATCGATTTTTGTAACGCCTGATCCATCTAAGTCTAGTTCTAATTGAATATCCGTCTCATTCGTCTTACGATTTATCTTCGATGTTCTGTTAATCATAGATATCTTCCTCTCTTATGCTATTTTTCAAAACGAACTGCAATGGAATTTGCATGTGCAGTTAACTGTTCTTCTGTTGCGAATTTAATAATATCCTTGTGTATTGGCTCTAGCGCTTCTCTGGAATAAGAGATAATGCTAGATTTCTTGATATAGTCGTCTACGCTTAAAGGAGAGAAGAATTTGGCTGTACCATTGGTTGGTAATACATGGTTTGGACCAGCAAAATAATCTCCAAGTGGTTCACTGCTATAACTCCCAAGGAATATTGCACCTGCGTTACGAATCTTTGTCATGGTATTAAACGGGTCCTTCGTGATGATTTCCAAATGTTCAGAAGCTATCTCGTTCGCTACTTCAATAGCTTCATCCATCGTATCCGCTAATAAGATATATCCGTAATTATCTAATGATTGTTGAATAATCTCTTTTCTTGATAATACCTTAACAAATCCTTCTACTTCTTCCGATACTTTCTCTGCAAGTTCTTTGCTAGTTGTAACTAAGATTGCTGATGCTAATTCATCATGTTCAGCTTGCGATAGTAAATCTGCTGCAACAAATCTTGGATTCGCTGTCTCATCTGCTAACACTAAGATTTCACTTGGTCCTGCAATAGAATCGATGCTAACATAGCCAAAAACAGCTTTCTTTGCTAATGCAACATATATATTACCAGGACCAACTATCTTACATACTTTCTTAATGCTTTCTGTTCCATAAGCAAGGGCCCCAATTGCTTGGGCTCCACCCACTTTATAAACTTCTGTAACACCCGCTTCTTTTGCAGCAACTAAGGTATTGGGATTAACTTTTCCATCTTTACCTGGTGGCGTAACCATAACGATTCGTTCAACTCCTGCTACCTTGGCTGGGATTACACACATTAATACAGAAGATGGATACGCAGCCTTCCCACCTGGTACATATACGCCTACACTCTCTAGTGCTGTAACTTTCTGTCCAAGAATAGTTCCTTCTGGAGTTGAATCAAACCAGCTGTATTGCTTTTGCTTCTCATGATAATTACGAATATTAACAATTGCTTTACGTATTACATCTAATAAAGAGGTATCAACGACTGTATACGCTTCTTCAATCTCCGACTCTGATACACGAATGGTATCCTGGGTTAATTCACATCCATCAAAACGCTTTGTATAATTAAATAGAGCTTCGTCTTTTTTCGTTCTAACATCACTCAAAATAGCATTCACACGATCAGAATACTCTTCATATTGACTTGGGCTTCTTTGTAATAAATTCTCTAATATATTATTTTTTGACTGTTCGTATATCTTCACTATTCTCATGGAATTCTCTCCTTCACTGCAAACTATGTAAACTAGGAATTCAGTTTAAATCTATCATAATTCTATTATAACAATTCGTGACTACGTCCTTCAATCAAACATACTTATTGATATAATCTATTTTACAATGAATGCTGACAAAATCCTAGTATTATTTTCCTATAATATAACTTATCGCAAGAAAATCATGCAACTAAATCAAAATTTGATTTTATCCGATAACACCTTTTAGATCTGTAATTAGTTTTTGAATTCTCTCGTGCTCCATCTTCATACTAACTTGATTAACCACCATACGTGCAGATAAAGGACAGATTTCTTCTAACACTTCTAATCCATTCTCGCGTAGAGTCGAACCAGTTTCCACAATATCAACGATTACTTCTGATAACCCAACTATTGGAGCTAACTCAATCGAACCATTTAGCTTAATAATCTCCACGGTTTGATGCTTCACATTATAGAAATAATCCTTTGCAATATTGGGATATTTGGTAGCAACACGAATTAATTCTCCATGGTTTAGCAAATCCTTTGCTGAGGCAGGACCCGCCACACACATTCTGCATTTCCCAAGCCCCAAATCAATTACCTCATATAACTTACGTCCTTCTTCCATAATGGTATCTTTACCAACGACACCGATATCTGCTGCACCATACTCTACATAAGTAGGGACATCTGTTGCTTTGGAAAGAAAAAACTTTAATTTCAATTCTTCGTTTACGAAGATTAATTTTCTAGAATTGGGATCTTTCATCTCTTCACAGGTAATTCCAATCCGTTCTAAGATAGATAATGTTTTCTTTGCCAAACGACCTTTAGCTAATGCAAATGTTAAATATCTCATATTACTTATACACTCCTTCCCCTACTGAATCAGATCTGACATCTTAACGATGTTTGTTATATTTTCTTTCATATTGATTACTTGAATGGTCTCACTATCTTCCATAACCAATATACCGCCTGTGCCTATTCGTTTTGCATATTCTTTATAATTATTAATTGCAAAAGAAGGGGTTACCGTTAACATCTCAATATTCATCCCATGGCTTCTAAAATATCCAGCTAAAGTAATTGCTGATTTTCTGAACTCTTCACGATATAAAATCAAAGTATTGTTCTCTAATAGTTCTACATCAATCTTTTGTCTAGATAAAGCATTCATTAACTGGTCCACTACAACAGCAACTCCAATTGCTGCTGAATCCTTGCCAAATTGGCAAACTAATTTATCATAACGACCACCCGTTACGATGGCGGCACCTGTACCATACGTAAAGCCACGGAATATAATACCCGTATAATATTTGTATTTGCTAAGCATTCCAAGATCAAACGTAACATAATTACCTAGACCATATAGCTTCAGTATATCATATACGTCCTTCAGACGTTCAATTGCTTTTCTTGCTTTCTCATTGCTAATCATCTTATTCGCGTAATCGAGGATATCCTCATTGCCAAACAACTCAGGGAGTTTGAATAATACTTCCTTTAACTTCGAGGTAATTGGCTTACTTGACACTAATTCCTCAACTCCGAATAAGTTTTTATCTTCAATTGCTGCACGCAATTGTTCAATCTCTTCCTCTTCAAAACAAGCTTCTTCCACTAAACCATTGAAGAAATCTACATGACCGATCTCTAATTGGAATTCCCTTAAACCAACCTTCTTTAAACATTCAATAGACATAGCAATCATCTGCGCATCCGCATCTACAGAGGAATCATTAATCAATTCAGCGCCAAGTTGTGTGGTCTCTTTCAGTTTACCTTGATAACTACTATTGTTAATAAACGTACTTCCCATATAGCAAAGACGAATTGGAAGGTTCTCATTTCTATAGTATTTGGCAACGCACCTGGCGATAGCTGGTGTCATATCCGGACGTAATACCAAGGTATTCCCTTCACGGTCAAAGAATTTATACATATCATTGGAAGCAATCGTTCCTCTTTCTTTACTAAAGATATCAAAGAACTCGAAGGAAGGGGTTTGTATGTCCTTAAATCCATATAATTTCAATATCTCATGCATACGATTTTGCAGAATTAACTTCTTCTCACATTCTCCATTGTATATATCTCGAACACCTTCTGGTGTATGTAATAACTTATCATTCATAATCAAACACCCTTTCTAATCTATACTTTCTTTATATACTACTTATCTTATCTTTCTTTATCCATTCTTTTTCTTTCAGATTTGCTTCTTTCACCCGATATCATTGTTTTTATCACTTTATCAGTTTAAAGTGATAATTCGCTACTAAAGTAAATCTTTATTTATTATACGTTAAGCATATATTAATGTCAATCCTTTTGGTATATTTCGTTTGCATTATCCAGACACTAAATAGGTATCTAATAAAGTAACGAAAGGAGTTCTTATGGAAAAAATACACTATTCCGTTTCAGGTTTAATTAATGAAGATAAGAAAACCCAAGTTAAAAACGCCTTAAGTAAAATTAATGGGGTAAACATGGTAAACGTAGATCTTGGTAGAGGTTCCATAGAAGTTGGATATAATTCCAAAACAAACCAAAACTCAATAACGAATTGTATCGAACATGTTGGTTGCAAAATCCAATAACTCTTTTTAAGTTGTATGTATATTATCATTATATACTATTTATCAGATACGCATAACTGACAATAGAAATACTCTTAATAGGAACATTTCGAATGTCAAAAAAGTTTACTCGTTGATTCTATCAGCGAGTAAACTTTACTATTTCTAACAAGAAAACATATGAAAAATTGCTTTCAAAGGTCTACTTCAATATATCTTAATCTGCAAAAATCAAATTAGAGAATACTTCTGTAGCATCTCGACCAAGCGGAACAATTTTATTGTCTTTAATATGCATATAGCCACTTGTTCCATCTTTTCCCTTTACCTCTATCCATTCTTTTGCATCTGTTGATACAAAGAAAACTTCTTGCTGCGCTTTAATGATGCTAGTAACAGAATCTTCGCTCTTTTCATAATAAACTGGTAAGTCAACATATAATTCATGTGAGTTTTCAACCAATGGATAATATCCGTCCTCTTGAAATACTAACTTATTCTTATCAACGTCATATCTCCAGTCTGCATTCGCATAACAAGTATGAATAATATCTGCACGTATAGTTCCTGTGACTGTTAACGGATTAGACAAACCATCATACCCATTATACTCTTTAAAAGGAAAACCGGATACCGTACCGATATGTTCCAACTTACCATTGTAAGTAAAGAAATGAGTTTCTAAATCATAACTTGGCCCATAGTCTAGAATCGCTATTTCAAGACCATCTTTATAATCTGCTAAATCTGTTATATAGAAACCTTTCTCTTCTGGAGTTATGAGATAGATTCCAAAGTCCTCCAAATCAAATGCAGATCCATCAATCGTTATATATGCCTTATAATCATCTGAATTTTTATCTTTTTTTAGTTGATACTCTACCTTATTTTTCTTCCCATCTCCATCAAGATCTGCTTCTAATTGTTCTCCGAGTTTATATCTCTTAGGATATGGATGTGTCTTAATATACTCTTCTTCAGCACCTTTAATTGCCTGTAAATTTGCTTTTTCCATTTCATTCAGTATGGATTCATCAAATTTATCCGTAGCTACTGTCCCTTCATACCAACTACAAGAATCAAAATATTGTTGCAAGTACAGATTATCAAACTTACGTCCATATCTTGCAAAGATTTCATTTCTTGCAATCCATAAACGGTTATCATCAAAACAGGTTAAATACTCCTTTGAATATAATTTCGTATTACTCATAGGTAATACATATTCGCTAGGATTGTAGTTAACATTTTCTATGGTAATATGAATTGATCTTTCCATCACTGGAAGTTCTTTTGACATCTGTATATACTCATCTGCTATTTCTACATTCTCGTAGTAATATGACACATCTGTTGGATAAGAAGCACAATACAGGGTATCCTTTGTATATGCTAAAGGAGTCGCCTCCATTCCATCAAATACATCTACTTTACGACGGAAGAAACCACACAAGAATCCCATACCTTCAGTGATATCATAGGAAGATTTTTGAAAAAAGTAAAATCCATCATCCGAAGTTTGAATTACATACTTATCTTTCCACGACTCTGGAACTTTGACAGTTATCTCTTCCCATGTATATGTACTATCTTCATTCACTACTGCCTGATCTAAAGATTGATTTTCATTCAATGCATTATCAACATCATTGTTGTCTGTAGTATCTTTCATTTGATTATCATTTTGGTTATTTTCTTCTTGCTCTGTTTCAATTTTCGTATTCTGACTTGTCGTTACTCTAACTTTATTTTTTGAACAACCACTTATAAACATTAAGAGAAAACATATTCCAAGTAATACAAGTAGTAGATTTTTCCTCATAACTATCTCCTTTCTACTTAATCAAAAACAAGTTCCATATATATAGCCATTATACGTTTCTCAAATCTAACCTGTCAAACTGATATTACTTAATATTTTCTTACGATTATCGACTTTTTTTGTCTTGGTATTCTAGTACATCATTATTCATTCTAAGATATCAGTACGGGTATGGGCAGACTGGAATGCATTTACCACAGAATGTAAAGTCTTTTTCAGATTTCCTGTTTCCTTTGCAACTATACTAATTCTCTAATAATAGTGGCAACCTCTTCCTATTACGGTATGCAGCCGGAGACACTCCTATCGTTTTTTTGAATTGTCTAGAAAATCCATAGCAGTCTGAATACCCAACCAATGCAGCTGTTTCTTTAATGCTAATTCCTGAAAGAATCATAAGTTCTGCTCGATGCATCCGTTGACTTGTTCGGTATTGCATCGGAGAAACTCCTTGTGTCTCTCGAAATACTTTCCGAAAATTTTCATAACTCATATTAAGTTCTGTTGCTAAAGATTCTAACGAGATATCTTCTTCCAAATTGCTTGATAATAGATTCTTTGCCTGAAGCATTAGCATCTTTTGATTACTCAAAGTATTCGTTATACAACTATTATGTAGTTGAAGTACCATTTTTTGCAGCTCTACTAAATAAATTGGCAATTCTTCTACCCGTGCCCGCTTAAAACTTTCCAGTTGGAATATCAAATACTTTACTACCTCTGGTGTAATTACACACGTACGTACTGGTTCTTCTATAGACAGTAGTTTCATACTGTGTAAATATTCAAATGTACTTTTACCAAAATTAATAAAAAACTCCAGCCACTCTTCTCCTTCTACCTCTGTTGTGTGTAATTCACCAGGAATGCGTTGTACCAAGGAACCCGCTTGTAAAGGATATTCCTTCCCGTTTTTGTCTCGATATATCCCCTTACCAGATAATAATATGAAACAACTATAAAATTGTAATTGTAAATTATGTTGTGAATCTATACCTTTTTCTTTTCGCATAAAACCACATGACATTACCCCGTTATTAAAATCATCACCAATTCGGTAATAACTTCCTTCGTTCTTCTGGAGTCGCAATTGTGGATACTCCTGTAATATTTGATCTAACATATATACCTCACCTACCATTTCGGTTAAAAATTCTACCATTCTAATCATTTTATTTATAAAGAGTTCTCTATATACTAACTATAACAAAACCCAAAATTATTATAAAGTTTCTATAATTTTAAAAGGTTTCAATATTTTAGTAGTCGATATAAATGGTCAATCGTAATCAAATAATTTTACCAAAGTTAACAAAGGAGAATTTCAATGAAAGAAAATATGAGACGCAACCGTGTAAATGGATTTCTTGACGTAGATGGTCAAAAAATCGTTAATGAATTAGGAGAAGAGATTATATTAACTGGCTGGGGGCTAGGTAATTGGTTATTACAAGAAGGTTATATGTGGAAAGCGCTTGGTAGTAAACGATTTGATCGCCCTCGTAGGATAGAGGCTGTTATAGAAGAACTCACTGGAGAGGAATATGCCAATTCATTCTGGAAAGCTTATCGTCAGAATTACATAACCGAAGCTGATATCCGTTATATGGCTGAACTAGGCTACAACTCCGTACGTATTCCCATAAATGCTCGCCTTTTTATGAAAGAGGGTGAAGGAATTCACTGGGTTGAGGAAGGATTTCAACTGCTTAATCAATGTATCGGTTGGTGTGAAACACATGGAATCTATGTATTCTTAGATTTACATGGCGCACCTGGTGGACAGACCGGAGATAATATTGATGATTCCATCGATGATGTTCCGCGATTATTCACAGATCAAGATTGTTTTGACAAAGGTATTGCATTATGGAAGGAACTAGCTACCCGCTACTGTGACCGCTATATCGTTGCAGGCTATGATCTCCTAAACGAACCGATTCGTCCAAAACGCTTTGCTGATGATACCGATTTCGATTATCTCTTACCAAGATTAAAGGAATTTTATGAAGTAGCCATTCAGGAAATCCGTAAGATAGATAAGAAACACCTAATTTCAATAGAAGGGCATCACTGGGCTTCAGCTAAGAATATATTCTGTAAAAAATATGATGATAAGATGATTATTCATTTCCATCGTTATGCATGTTTACCTGATATCTCATGTTATAGCGAATTCTTAACACTAGCGAAAGAATGGGATTGTCCATTGTGGTTAGGTGAAACAGGTGAGAACTATACAGAATGGTTCACTGCCATGTATCCCCTTGCTGCAGAACTTGGCATTGGTTATAATATATGGCCTTGGAAGAAGATGGACTGTTCCAATTCCCCATGTTCAATTAATAAGCCACGTAACTGGGATGCTATTATTGATTACACCAAAGGTGGTATACACCCAGGCTATGAGGTTGCAAGAAATATACTTGATGAATTCTTAGAAAATATCAAACTTGAAAACTGTGAGCACTTAGAAACGGTATCAAATGCCGTATTAAGACAACCTGGATGTATCATTCGAGGTACCGATTTTGACCATTTCCCAGGTAAAGGAGTATCTTATACCGGACTTCGTAATGAAACTAATCTAGAACGCTACCGCTATCTCACTGGCATGAAAATCGTAGAACAGTACAAGGATTTAGAAAAAGCATTTGGATTTGACTGCGGGTTTAAACGATTTGTCTTAGAGCTTGAGAAAGAAGAATTCGCTGTCTATTCCCTTGAAGATGTGAAAGATACTTCTACTCTCCTCGTTCACTATATCAGCGAAGAGTCTGGTGTCTTAGAAGTGTATCAAAATGATGAAATACTTGGTACATATAACTTTGCTGAAAATAGTGGCTTGGAGGTCCTTGAACCTATAAAACTTAAGGAATCGGAGGGCGCAAAAATTAAACTTCATGTGGTATCCGGTGTAATAAAAATCGACTCTCTTCATACCAACTAAATTCAATACTAATGGATTGGTAAATACGCGTATCAATCATACTCCGTGCGATTCGCTACGCACAGTTAGGTAATACTATGACTCAAATTACTACGACAACAAATGAAACAAAAGAATTTTTTCAAGGGATTCTAATAATTGGAATCCCAGTAATTATACAAAATCTAATCAACAGTTTAGTGAACATGACCGCTGTTTTTATGGTTGGGAGCCTAGGAGAGGTTGCTATCACAAGTACCTCTCTCGGAAATTCATGGTTTTTCGTTTATATATTACTATGTGGTGGTATTACTGCTGCAGGCAGCATCTTCATCTCACAACATTGGGGCAATAAGGAGATTGATAAAGTCCACCAATACATGGGTATTATGATAATCGGAGTTGCCATCTTAGCAGCAATTATGGGAACTTGTTCTATCCTTTTTTCAGATACAATTATTCGCATCTACTCAAGTGACCCTTCTGTTATTAAAATCGGTGCGAGTTACATACGAATCATTGGCTATTCTTATTTCTTTACGGCTTTCACTAATGTCTTCGTTGCAACCTTAAGAAGTACTCAAATATCATTCGTTCCAATGATAGGAACTATCTTATCGTTACTCTGTAATTTGCTGTTGAATTACTGCCTAATCTTTGGAAATGTAGGTATGCCAAGATTAGGAGTTAATGGTGCAGCAATTGCAACTGTAATCGCTCGTATTATCGAATTCCTATTCATAGTCGGTTATACCTATAGCAAAAAGCTTGCCGTAGCTGTACATCCTAAACGCTTCTTCCATATAGAATATCAGACAGTAAAACAATATTTTCGCTATGGATCATTCATTATACTTGGTGAAGCTATATATGGAATTGGCAATTCCATATATAATATTGCTTACAAATACACTGGTACAGAATCACAAGCTGCATTACAAATTGTAAATTCTATAAAATCTATGGCTTTGGTTCTTTCCATCGGTGTTGGTAATAGTGCAAGTGTCATCATTGGTAATCTACTTGGACAAAACCAACTAGAAAAAGCAAAGCGTTTTTGCAAAAAATATCTTATCTTTACGCCTGTAGTAGCTGCTGCTGTAGCGGTTATACTCGTACTATTCGCACCTATGATATTGCATATGTTCCAAATCAGTCAATCTTCTCAATCATACGCGCAAAAGATGCTATATATCCTAGCTTTTGAATTACCATTTCGTGCGATTAATTTCACAATTATAGTTGGAATTCTTCGTGCTGGTGGTGACAGTACCTATTGTTTTAAGGCTAATTTTTGTGGCACTTGGTTATTCGGTTTGCCTATGGCCTTCTTAGGTGCTGTTGTGTTAAAGGCACCCGTTTACATTGTATTCCTTATGGTCACCGCTGATGAAATCGGGAAATTCTTCATCTGCTTTCCTCGGACGATTAAATATAAATGGATGAGGAATTTAACTCAAAATATTTAGACTACTCAAAAAAGATGAACTATAGTATTGATTTACTAGGTTCATCTTTTTTCAACTATACCATTAATTTACTATATAACAATATCTACACTTTCAAAAATCCAAAGGGCTCATCTTCTGAATGAATAAAATGCATCAGCATATACGCACAGATGATTGCCACATTTTCCTCTTTAAGAATACGTTTACATTCCTCTCGGTCTGCTAATATAACTTGTATATCCTCAGCCTCTTCTTGGTGAAGATTGGTTGGTTCCCCGCTTAGATATCCATATACTGTAGCACAAGATTCATCCGTCATTCCGATGGTGGTGAAGAACGGACGAGTATATCTCTCTTCACAACTTAGCGGTGTAAGGGTTAAACCAGTCTCTTCATACATCTCCCTAACTGCTGCATCTGTCGCATCTTCTCCCTTTTCAACTAAACCTGCTGGGAATTCGTAGATGTAATCATTAATAGGATAACGAAATTGTCTAACTAAGGCTACTTTATCCTTTTTCTCTCCATAGATTCCATAGATAGCAACTCCGTCTGGTATATTCTTTCCTGTTGTTATCTTAAGTTCACTAACGTCTTCTGCTCTCGATGCTAAAAAGTACGGAGACACCTTACCATCTCGGTGCTTCGCTTCTAGTTCATATAGATTGAGAAATCTATTTTGTGTCTGCTTCTTAATAGTCTTAACTCTACTCATGTCATTCCTCCAGTTGTATATCTTAAGAATCTAATTTCTGGCTCTCACGTTCCATGTGAAGATATTTATCAATTTCTCGAATCGATGCACGCATTGTATCGAATTTCTGTTTTACAGCCTTAGTACTTTCATCGTTTTGATGTGTCGTACTCGCTGATTCCTCGGCACTTGCATTAACTTCTTCACTCGTTGCAGATAACTGGCTTATGTTATCAACTATATTGTCATTAGCAGTCTTTAAATCAGAAATCATCTGGTCCATTATGCTCACATGATCTGTTAAAACAGCTACATGTTTATCAATTGTTTCAAAACTTTCAGAGGCCTTCACAACCAAATCATTCTGTCTAGTTGTTGCCTCCAAAGATTCATTCACTTTATTAACGGAATCTCCAGCATTCTCTTCTAACTCTCCAATGAGAACTGTAATTTCTTCCGTTGATTTTCTCGTCTGTTCTGCTAATAAACGTATCTGTTCTGCTACCACAGCAAACCCTCTACCTGCTTCTCCTGCACGAGCACTTTCAATTGACGCATTCAATGCTAACAGATTCGTTTGATTGGAAATTCCGAAAATCAGGCTAGCTATCTCCTTTACCTCTTTCGTCTTACTCTGTAATCGCTCCATGGATTCTGTTACAGATTCATTCGTATTACCAATAATATCAACTTGTGCTTTCATGTCTTTCACAACATCTAAACTATCCGTAACAACTGCTTTCGATTTATCGGTAGCATCTAACATTTCTTTTGACACATTCGCTGTTTTTTGTATTGTCTCTTGAATATTCTGTGTCATCAAAGTCTGTTCCTCAATACTGATTGCAGTCGTCTTAGTACTTTCTAGGATTTCATCCATTGCATTAGAAACAAACTTTGAAGAATTCTCTAACTCAGTCAATTCATTGTTTACTTCATTCGCTTCTTCATCAACTGTCACAGATATCTTCAATACATCATCTAAGATTTGTTGTTGTAATATTTCTCGATCTTTAGCAGAATGAACTGCGTCATGATTATAGCGAACCAACACGGAGCCTATCATAATAATATTGGCACATAGTAAAACATCAATACCACAATACATTAATGTAGACATCCTTGCTTCTGGATAGACACCGGTAAAACTTAAGGCAATACGAACTATACTAAATAATATAATAACTGTATTCGTTATACTTATGTACTTCTTATTAAAGTAAAGCAAATTACCTATTGCGATTGGCAAAGCATACATAATAACAAATGAATTATTGGACGTAATAACTAGATAACCATACCCAATCGTATACAACGCATTCGGAAAAATTAATAATAATCTCCAAGATGGATTCTTACAATACAAAACCCAACCAACAACAGCACTTAATACCATAAAAAAGGAAGGAATAATCACCTCAATAGGTTTATCCATACTACTTGTTAATTGTTGTAGTATCATACCACCCGCAACAATTACCACCATAATCGATATAATTATTACACAAATTAGGTTATTCAACCGGAAGCGCTTTTCCTTCGAATCATATTTTCTTACCTTAATTCCTACATTTTCATTACTCATATTAGCCTCCTCAATTGTTAATCAATATATCTATATTACATATATACCTAATTATAGATAGTATCACTTAATAACTGATAATTCAATATTTTTTGTATATTTTCCCATTTTATCGACTGGTATTACTTGCTTTTGGTGAAGCTTTTGTTTTTATTGATTTTCTTGCTTTTTCTGTAGCCCACATCTGTCTTAGCATTATGTGAAGTTCCAGATTCTTTGCTACTCTTTCCTCTGGAGTTGGTTTTATCTTTATTTATTTGTTTGGATATTTGACTATTTATAGCTTTGTGTTTGCTAGTAGTCTTTCCTTTATCTTTTTCTTTACGCTTTTCTTTACTCTTAACCACTTCTTTACCTTGCATATTTATATGTTTCGGTTTATTATTCTCTGATTTTGCAACTACTTGATTTCTTGCTTTACGTTCTGACTTTTCAAGTATTACCATCGGCCAGCGTGAAGGTATTTCCTTAATTACCTTACCAATATGTTTTTCAATATCTCTTAAGCAATCAATATCATCATAGTTACAGAAATTAATTGCATTACCACTATAACCTGCACGTCCAGTTCGTCCAATTCGATGAATATATGTCTCTGGTGTATCTGGAATATCATAATTAATTACATAGTTAAGTTCAGCTATATCAATACCTCTTGCCGCTACATCAGTAGCTACAAGTACTTTAATATTTCCGTCTTTAAAATTTCGAAGTGCTAGTTCTCTTGCATTCTGGCCTTTATCACCATGAATAGCCATTGCAGTAATCTTTGCCTTATTAAGTTTTAGCGCTACTTTATCAGCAAAAATCTTCGTCCTCGTGAAGACAAGTACACTCGTCATCTTGTTCTCTTTAATAACATACGTTAACAAAGAAATCTTGTTCGGTCGGTCTACATAATAAACAGTTTGATTGATTGCTTCCACTGTACTTGTTACAGGATCCACTTTAATAATTTGAGGGGATTTTAAGATTGTACTAGCCAACTTCTCGATTTCTTTTGGCATCGTCGCACTGAATAATAGAGTTTGTCGATTCTTTGGTAACAGTGGAATGATTTTTTTCATGTCATGGATAAATCCTAAATCAAGCATCTGATCTGCTTCGTCTAACACAAACATCTCCACATCACCTAGCTTAATATACCCTTGACCGATTAAGTCATTCAATCTACCTGGGGTTGCTACCAGAATATCTACCCCACTTTTAAGTGCATTAACTTGTGCATTCTGTCCAACGCCTCCATATATGACCGTCGAGCTTAAGCCTAGTCCTTTCCCAAATTGTAGGATATTCTCATGGATTTGATTTGCTAACTCTCTCGTTGGAGTTAAGATCAATCCTTTAATCTTCTTTCTCTTTGAACCCGATAGTTTCTGTAGCATAGGAAGTACGTAAGCTGCCGTCTTTCCAGTACCAGTTTGGGCACATGCTAACACATCATGTCCTTCTAATAATAAGGGAATTGTTTGACTTTGAATAGGAGTTGCTTCTGAATAACCTATCTCCTTGATTGTATTCATTAATTCGTCTAATAACTTTATTTCATTAAATTGCATTCTATCTTCCATTTCTTAATTGTATTTTGCGTGTAAGATACCAGTATAGCATATAATATGTTGAAATACTATGAAGAAATGTTTAGCCTTTGATTCATATCATAAAAGCTAGATCACAATATCTTCATAATATCTTTCACTACCTACTGGCGAGATCCTGATTCACCATCTCGAGATAGTGAACAAACACTCCATTATTCGTAGAGATTTCATAGCAAGGAGTTAATTCTTCATATCGAAAACTCTTTCTGCCTCCTTGCTGTGCTCGTTCCCAGAAGGTAAGCAGTTCTTTGAAGCGAAGATAATAGAAATAGTCTTTACTCGAATAATAAATCAATATGAACGCAACTCCCCCTTGCTGTTCAAACTCTTTCATGAATTCGATTTGATGCTCATGTATATTCTGCAATGGAAACGTATCGTTAGCACATTCTTTCGCATCAAAACATATGGGTATTCCTTGCACAGCACCTATGTAATCGACCGTACTCTTCTGGTCGAAATAAGCAAGTGTTATGTGTCTTGTAGTCTTATCTATATTAATTGGTTTTATTGGTGTCGGAATCTTCTGAATCAACGCAAGGTGATTCGCACGATATTTCTCGTTAGTTAGATTGATTAATTCTTCTAACGTTGATCCACGAAGACCTCTAGAATTCCAAGATGGCATAGTATCATTCCTTTCGTAACTTCTGTCTAATAACATACAAAGCTTAAGAATTAACTTCTTTTTTCTCCTCAGCTTGTGTATTCTAAAGGATTTATATCTTACACTATTGTAATCCTTTAAATAAGTTTTACTTCTTCTCATTAGAGATAGTATACGAAAATTTGTTCGACATGGCAAGTTAAGTAATACAAAATTATAACTTAAAGAATTTAAAAATATCTTGACAACTACATAAAACTATTGTATGTTTTAAAAAATACCATAATATGTTAATTTTATCTAAAAAGCAATAGTTTTCAAAATTAAAACTTATTACATAAACTAAATAATATCAACATAAAAAGGAGTGAGATACTATGAGTAAATATGATTCTTTATGGAGATCTGTTCAAGCAAATGGTAACCCATCTATAAAGCTTTCTTTTGATGAAGTTAAAGAAATCGCTGGTATTGAAATAGACCATTCCTTTTTAAAATTTAAAAAGGAAGCGATTGATTACGGATATGAAGTTGGTAAAATTTCTCTCAAGGAAAAAACTGTTATTTTTAATAAAATAAGCTAAATCATTGTTAGTTGAAAATAATATTTATCTTTTTTTATTAAATTATGTATTACTTTAAAAAAGTTAATCAACACTTTAAGTTAAAAAATTCTATATACCGCCTTAAAGATTAGTATTTATGCAAGAGATTTTAAATATAAATTCAATAATTTTATTTTCTTTATATTTTTTATATTAAAAAAATAAGTAAAGGAGAATCACAAATGGAATGTTATAGTGTTATTGAAGATATTATTCCCTTATTGGAATTTCCCGATAGATTCAATGAAATTGAAGATTACTTGACCACTAATTCTAATCTTCCCGGACCTCGAGGTAATCTAACTTTAGCATTCAAATTTGCGGAAAGTTTTGAGAAAAAAGATATAAGTGACGAATTAGTGAACTTGTTAGTGGATTGGGTACATATATCACCAGAAGATGCACCTACGAACAATCCGAGAGAATTTCTATCATTTTGCGGTATCCTATGTTTGGGTGCATATTACTGTTTTGCCCCAGAAAACACTCAAGTACTTATCATGGAACAATTCAAAATCTCTATGAATGACATAAGATGGCGCGTTAAAGAAGGTGCTGCCATGGGCCTTCAGAAAATTGCTGAAAGAGATTTCGGCCCGATTAAAAATTATTTTTCACAATTGTATGGAAATTCAAATTTTGCTGAGAAGAGGGCTTTTATTGCAACACTAGCGCATCCACCAATTCTTACAAATAAAGAGATTGCCAAATTCAGCCTTAAAATTAGTGATGATATTTTGAAGGAGATATTGACCGTGGACAAAGCAAGCCGCAAGTCCGATGAATTTAAGGTTCTGTCAAAAGGACTCCAGTATGCTATCAGCGTTTTTGTTGCTGATTTACCTGATAAAGGTTTTGAATTATTAAAGAAGTATGCAAAGATTGAAGACCCAGAAATCAAAAAAATAATTAAATCAAACCTGGGCAAAGCTAGACTGGCAAAAAAATATGTTTCAGAAGTAGAGGAAGTTACTGCTCTACTTTCCTAAATTGAATCTTATCAATATGGCTGCCTTGAGCCATTATCAGGTTATCTACTACAAGCAGAACAACTTTCACATCAATAGAACTTATACTTAATGAACAAAAAGAAAAGGTGCGACTCATAAGAGATGTATTACCAAAACTAATACAATCTCTTAGAATCCTACCTTTTTGCTACATTCTATAGAATTTTGATATCTTACTTTTCCAACTGATACTTCTCTAATAATTCCTGAACGATTCCTTTCCCTTGGGATTGTATCGCTTCATACTCGACGATAAATCGAGTTGGAATTATTATACGAATCGAATTATCTCTTTTAACAAACCCCTCAAGATTGATGTACTGACTCATATTATCGTTCAAAGAACCACCTCAACTACTTACTATTACTATAATATTCTTAGCAAATATAATGGTTCCTATACAAACTACCTATTATTATATGTATAGATATGTCGATTCCGTAATTTATCAACCACACTGGTGCCATTTGCAGTTGGTATGTAACTATCCATTATGAACTCCTTATTGACTTCCTTCGCCCCTCCATTCTCTCTTGGTTGTAGGTTAGCGAATAAATTCTCTAATCTTCTCTCATCCATACAGGCATCACGCCCCTTTCTAAGCTATTCATCTCTTTCCTCTAGTAGCAACATAACGTATTTGGAATATAGTGCTTCAAATGATTTCACATACGCATAAATCAGCTCACCAATCTTAATATCATACAAGGGACCAAGTTTAACAACAATATATACATATGGGTGACTCTTGTATTCATGAAATGCCGCAAGCTTATACTTAATATGTATGGTATCTTCCACTTTAAGAATCGCGTATTTATCTAATTCATACGTAATTTTTCTAATCCTCCCCACTGACAAGGAGTTTTCATGATTAAGATACTCTAAGTAACTCGATTCTGTTAATGTTTGAATTATAACATCATCATGATTATCTGATAACGGAAGTAATATTCTTCCTAGGATTTCCACATAATCTGTATATGGTAATAAATCATCTACATAACCTTGATAATACAAGTACTGTACAATTTCATCTAGTGCACCTAATTGTTTACATATACTGCTTACCATATCCGTATTCGTTTCTAATGCTGCTAAACCATCATTGGTAACTATCCTCTCTAGCTCTACTCCACCTTTCCCTATATTCTTAATGCTATATTGTTGTATGATAATCTGATAGATTAATATTCCAAGAACAAGGAATATAGCAAAATTCACAAGATATATGTACTGCATCTGATCAATTCCAAAAATATTTGTCTTGTATGTTACTTTGAACTTCTTGTAATTCATTGTGTAATATAATGCAAATATTATAAATGCAAAGGCCCAGTATACATATATAATACTACGTCTTTTCTTATCTGCCTTAATCATAAAGCGAGACATATCAATCTCAAAACTTATTGTTATGAAGATACCTAATAAAATTACACAGGCCATCATACACAATACCGATGGAAAGCTTTTAATATCAATAAAACAAGCTCCTATAATCCCGCCTATAACCAATCCTAATAGTAAAAATAGTAACTTTCCCCATATGGAATAAAGAAACTTTCTTATTCTCCTAATACAATCACCTTCAATACTATATTCTAATAATAGCAAAGAGACCATTGCCCATACTTTATAAATATATGCATTATAGTCTCTTCTTAAGTATATTAATTTTATTATTGTAGATTAGTTATTATTGTTGGCGATTGTATTTACATATTTTTCAATAATTATACTATACATCAATTTTTTCTTTCTGTATAGTCTTTTTTCTTAAGGTCAACCCATATTAACTAAAAAGGGTTATAAAATCTACTGCCATTATGAAACGTAATAAATAGCCCAATAATTGCAAATATAACAACAACTCCTATAGTAAGATAATCGTTTCTTTTTAGTGGTCTTGCATAATACCAAGTACGTTTTTTGTGTTTTCCAAACCCACGCAATTCCATAGCATTACTAATTGTATCAATTCGACTCATACTAGAAAAGATAAGCGGGAATATAATAGCAGCTACATTCTTAATTCTACTAATCAAAGATGCCTTTCCAGACATCTCAATTCCCCTGGCTTCTTGCGCATGTTTTATCTTGGTGAAATCTCCTTGTACATCTGGAATATATCGTAGTGCAATCGCTATGGCATAACCGATATTATAATGAATTCCAACTTTGTTAAGGGAGGCTGCAAATTCACTTGGATCTGTTGTAACAAAGAACATTAACGCGGCAGGAATAATTGTAAAATACTTCAATATCATGTTTCCTTCGTAAAATAACTGTTCTGCCGTCATGGTATATGGACCAATTATATGGAATAAATCCGTTCTAGAACCATATATCTTAACACCTTGATACGGAGAAAATATGAAAACAGCTATGATATTTAGCAAAAGGAAAATCATAATCATGTTAAAAACCGCACCAACTTGTTTCCATTTCGTTTTTGACATATAAAATATCACCAAACTAAAGACAACCATTACAACTAATACTCTTGTATCATAACTTAGCATACTAACTATGCTCCATATTAAGAAGAATATTAATTTAGTTACACCGCTAAGTTCGTGTATCCAAGTATCTTTTTGTTCATAGGCTAATATCTTAGACATAATCTAACACCATTTCTTTCTTACTGTTACTTCGTATTTTTTTCTCATAATAGATAAAACGATCAACAAACTCAGAAGATTGTTCAATTCCACATCGTATTGCTAAATCATAAAGTGATGTTTTCTTAAGGTAAGCCTTATTCGCAATCTCTTCGTTAGTAAGTATTGCGGAAGGAGTGTCATCGGCAATCAATTTTCCATCTGCTATAACCACGGCCCGATCCGTATATTCTAACATCAAATGCATATCATGTGTAATCATAATTATTGTAATACCTAATCTAAGATTAATTTCCTTTAAGAATTCCATGATTTCTGTGTAATGCTTATAATCTTGACCAGCAGTTGGTTCATCAAGAATTATAATCTCAGGATTCATAACCAGGATTGAAGCAATTGTAACTCTTTTTTTCTGACCAAAACTTAAAGCAGATATAGGCCAATTACGAAATTGATAAAGGCCACATATTTTCAAGGTTTGATACACACGCTCTTTTATCTCTTGTTCGGGTACTCCTTTTACTTTGAGCCCTAATGCAACTTCATCATATATTAAAGGTTTACAAATCATTTGATTTGGATTTTGCATAACAAGTCCGATTTTTTCTCCTCTTTCTTTGATCGATAGTAAAGATATATCTTGATTGTGCAGATATATTTTCCCTTGCTGCGGTTTATAAAAACCACAAATCAGATTGGAAAGTGTAGATTTACCGGCTCCATTTTTACCTACAATACTTAACATCTCACCTTTTTTTATATCAAAATTTATATCCTGTAAAATCGGTTTTTCTTCTGTATAAGAGAAATCTAAATTCTCTATACGAAGAACTGATTCTTCTCGAACCTTTGGTATCTCTCTCTTAGCAGAATCATACCAGGTTCTCACCTGTTCTTCATAGGTATCTAACTTCATATTCTCTATATGTTGAGGTTTCGTATCTTTCGTGAGATTACATCCTGCATGCTTTAATGCACTGATATATAATGGTTCTCTGATTCCCTGTTCCTTTAATACATTCGTACTTAACAGTTCATCTGGTTCCATATCTGCAATAATTTGACCCTCGTTAATAACAACGATCCGGTCAACATCACGATACAATACATCTTCTAACCTGTGTTCAATAATTATGATTGTAGTATCTCTATTCTTTTGTATCTTATCTATCATATCAATTGCTCTTTTACCAGTAGCAGGGTCTAGATTTGCTAATGGTTCGTCAAACAACAGAATTTTCACATCATCAACCAAAACGCCCGCCATAGAAACTCTCTGTTTTTGTCCTCCAGATAGCTCACTAGGCGCATGATTAAGCAGATTCTTCACATCTACAATCTCTGCTACTTCCTCTACCTTTGCATGCATCTTCTCCTGAGACATCATATCGTTCTCAAGTGCAAAGGCTATATCCTCTGCGACTGTTAATCCTATGAATTGGCCATCTGTATCCTGAAGAACAGTTCCAACAATCTTTGACATACCAAAGATACCTAATTGTTTTGGGTCTTTCCCATCAATCGTTAAACTACCACTACTATCACCCGGAAAAGAAAATGGAACCAATCCGTTAATGCAATTAGAAAGTGTTGATTTTCCAGATCCGGACGGTCCCACAATCAAAACTTTCTCTCCGGGATATATCTTAAGATTAATATCCCGAAGAGAAGGTTCCACCTGTGATCGATATTTAAATGTATACTCTTTGAATTCGATAATAGGTTCCATATCCTAGTCCTCTTTACTTAGGCTTGATGATTTTGCTCCAATTTTTGCATAACCAGCTGCTAATAAAGTACCCAAAATACCGATAATTAGTATATTACCAAGCGCAGCATAAGCTCCTTGGATAAACACCTTATTGGCTGGTTCTACATATATAAGTATATCTAATGCTGGTGCCACTAGAATCCAAGCTACTGCGTTAGCTAGTACTTGTACTACATTGAATGTAATAATCGCTTTTTTGTCAAAGCCTCCTTCTTTAATGGCAAGCTTTTTAGCAATCAAGCCGATCCCTAAACCAATTACAGCTTCTGGTATAACCCAGCTCCACCAAACACTTCCATAGAATACTAAGTCCCCAAGTGCATGTCCTAATAATCCAACTACTCCACCTACAATTGGTCCAAACACTGCTGCAAGGAATGCAAATACGGCCATTCTAGGTTGCAAGTATGTGTTAGGAATACCAATTGGAATCTGTACTTCTGTTAAAGCAACAAAAAGGGCTGTACCAATTCCTATTGCTACAACTTCTTTGATACCAAACTTCTTTTTCATACTTTAATCCTCCTCTTATAGTTTCAAACAGAGTATACCATAACATATTTCTTTTATAAAGTAATTTTTCTTATCTTTCTATAAACATAAGAAAAGTAAGATTTAAAACATTGTATTAACTATTTTTTCAAATATTGTTGGTCTTGCTGCTATAAATTCTTTTCCTGACAGATTACTACAAGCGCCTTCTAACTCAGGAAATCTTAAGCTATACGCGTGTAATAATTGATTTTCTAAAGAAAATTGTTTTTTCATCTGTTCATTCACACTGCGATTACCATATTTATGGTCACCGATGATTGGATGACCGATACTTTGCAGATGCGCACGAATTTGATGCGTTTTACCTGTTATTAATTTAACCTGTAACAGGGTATACGTACCATTTGATTTAAGTGGTACATATTCTGTTGCAATGGGATCAGCTCCTTCTACATGACAGTCTGTAATCGAAACTTTATTGGTTTTCTCGTCTTTATATAGATAGCCCTCGATCCTCTGTTGATGCTCAACTTTCCCTTTAACAATACAATGATAATACTTATCTATGGTACGGTCTTTAAAAAGTTGTGCCATAGTCTGTAACCCTATTAAAGTCTTGCCAGCCACTACAAGACCACTTGTATTACGATCAAGTCGATTGCAGATGGAAGGTTTAAAGCTTCTTAATTCCTCTTTTGTTAATTGGTTACTCTTTAACATATAAGAGATAATACATTCAACTAAGGAAATGTCAGTCTGTTCCGCTTTTTGTGATAACATTCCTACTTCTTTATTAATCAATAGTATGTTCTCATCTTCATAGATGATTTCAATCTCTTCCTCAACTTCGTCTACTGATACTTCACTAAACTTTTCTATTGTCTCATCTGCTAAGAATAGTTTGATTTCATCACATTCCGATAATTTCTCGCTGCCATCCGCTTTCTTTCCATTCAAAGTAATGTTCTTCTTGCGAAGCATCTTATATAGGAAACTCTTTGGCGCTTTATTCAGATATTTGGCAAGCAACTTATCAAGTCTTTGATTTGCCTCATTTTTTGATACAATTATACTTTGCATTGCTATTTACTCCATAATCTTTACTTTTACACATTCAAAGTTTTCAATAAGTTAATAATCTCATCTCGTTCGCTATTGTTAGTGTCCTCACCATCTTGTTCTTCTTTAGCTGGAACCTGCTCTTTGGAGGTAACAAGTGTCTTCACCCGTAATAGGAATTCACTAAAATCAGTCAGAACTTTTACTTCAAAGGAATACCCTTGATTTTTAATTGTTCTCATTAGATACGTCTGAATATAAGATATGTCTTGTCCTTGCTTACCCAGTAATGCAATGACTTGATAATCATCCACAACAACAACGTCAAGATTCATTACTTTATCAGGAGAAGTAATTACTAAATCAGATATCATTGCGATACTAGGAGATATAACCTTACAAACTTGTTCATATTCTTTATCATTCATAGATTGATAAGGTGCAACTACAATATAACCGACCAACATCTTAGCACCGGGCAATGCCAATAAGATTGCAAGTATTGTAAATACATTGTTTTTTGAATTATCATTCAAAAGATATCCTATAACAAAGATAATTATGCCTACAAGTGCAATACTTATTGTATCTCGTAATTGTTTATTCTTCTTGTACTTAATATATCCGTGTGTCCCCTTATCCACGTATCCTTCCCCCTGCTAGTGTATCTATTCTTGTTACGTCAAGGCTATCTCATATAATGCAAATCATGCATTCGTTAAAATATCCTCAGATAACATTCTTTTCAAAAAATATATCAATCAATTACTTCTTTGCTTTATGAACATTACGAATGGCTTTTTTCTTCTTAGGTTTACCAATGGAATTACCATTTGATCCACCTTTTGCTCCTTTACCTGAAACAGTGTTCTTTCCAGAACCCATTCCCTTGGCTCTCCCTTGACCATTCTGTCCGTTTTGATTATTTTGTCCATAACGGTCATTGTTTCTTGGGCGTATTAAACAGTTTTTATCAAATCCAATTAAATCCGTACGTCCAGCTTTTTGTAATGCCTCTACAACAAGTTCATAGTTCTTTGGATTACGATATTGAATTAATGCTCGCTGCATTGCTTTCTCATGTGGATTCTTTGGTACATATACCTTCTCCATTGTTCTTGGGTCTAACTCTGTATAATACATACAAGTTGATATAGTCGATGGAGTTGGATAAAAGTCTTGTACCTGTTCTGGCATATAACCAAGATCCCGTAGGTATTCCGCAAGAGCTACCGCTTCTTTCATAGTAGAACCGGGATGAGATGACATAAGATAAGGAACGACAAATTGCTTCTTGCCAACCTCATCGTTTGTCTTTTTGTATGCTTTAATAAATCTTTCATATACATCGTTTGATGGTTTACCCATAAGTTTTAGCACGCTATCACTAATATGCTCAGGCGCTACCTTTAACTGTCCGCTTACATGATGTTCACACAATTCCTTCATAAATGTATGGTCTTTATCATTAATCAGATAATCAAAACGGATACCAGAACGTATGAATACCTTCTTAACATTCGGTAATTCTCTTAACTTCTTTAATAATATTAAGTAATCTGAGTGATCAATCTTAAGATTCTTACATGGCGTAGGGAATAGACATTGCTTATTAACACAAACACCTTTTGTCTTCTGCTTCTCGCAAGCAGTATGTCTAAAGTTAGCAGTAGGACCACCAACATCATTAATATAGCCTTTGAAGTCCTTATCCCATATTAGATGCTGCGCTTCTTGTAGAATTGATTCATGACTTCTAGTTTGAATCATTCTTCCTTGATGAAATGTTAGAGCACAGAAACTACAACCACCGAAACATCCTCGATTACTTACTAAACTGAATTTTAATTCTTCTATTGCAGGTATTCCACCCTGCGCTTCATAACTCGGGTGGTAATCACGCATAAAAGGTAACGCATAGACACGGTCCATCTCCGCCTGGTTAAGTGGCTTTGCTGGTGGGTTTTGTACAACATATTCATTCTCTTTGTATTTCTCAACCAATGGTTTTGCTGTAAATGGGTCCGTATTACAGTACTGCTTATAGAAACTTCTTGCGAATTCCTCTTTACTTGCTAAGATACTTTGGTAATCTGGTAATATGACTGCATCATATACAGAATCCAAATTCTTTGCCTTATACACCGTTCCTGGAATGAATGTAATGTCCGATACAGCAATCCCACTTGCAAGCGCTTCTGCAATTTCAACGATTGAACGCTCTCCCATACCATAGGATATGATATCTGCGCCTGAATCAAGAAGAATCGAGCGTTTTACTTTATCGCTCCAATAATCATAATGAGCAAGTCTTCTAAGGCTCGCCTCAATTCCGCCTGTAACAATTGGAATATCCTTGTATACTTTACGGATTAAATTACAATATACAATCGTCGCACGATCTGGTCGTTTACCCATTACACCACCTGGTGAATAGGCATCCATTTTACGATGTTTCTTCGCAACTGTATAATGATTAACCATGGTATCCATATTACCTGCACTTACCAAGAAACCTAGACGAGGTTTTCCAAGTATCTGAATACTCTCTTCCTCTTTCCAATCTGGTTGTGCAATGATACCAACTTGATATCCATTCGCTTCAAGAACCCTACTAATAATTGCAGGACCAAAGGATGGATGGTCTACATAGGCATCCCCTGTAACATAAACAAAATCTAGTTGCTCTATTCCTCTATTCTTCATATCCTCTTTGGATATTGGTAAATAATCTCTTATCATGACATACCTTTCTATATATAACAATTCATAGGGAATTGTATAACTCTTTATACTAGCGACAAACATATCAATGTGTTTTTATGCAAGTTTCTCTACTTTGTCTTCAAATATATCAAAATAAGTATCGATATAATAATCCGCAAGCTTACGTTTTCTATCTCTGTCGTCTTCGGAATACGGATCAAACACGGTACACACTCGCATACCAGCGCCTTTACCAGCCATAATTCCAAGAGCTAAATCCTCAAATACTAGACAATCCTTTGGATCTACTTGCAAATCATCTGCTACTAAAAGATAGATATCAGGTGCTGGTTTCCCTTTTTTCGCTTCACAAGAAGTACGTACAGAATCAAAATATTCTGTAATATTCAAACTCTTTAATACATGTTCCACCAATTCTTTTGAATTGCTTGTTGCAATACCGGTTTTAATCCCTCTACTACGTAATTCCTCAAGAAATTCTATAACCCCTTTCTTAAGAGGTACTTCATTCCCATATTTATCCCACGCCATTTTATTCCATTCCATTTTAATTACTTCTACAGGATCTGGTAAATTAAAACGCTCTTTGAAATACTGTGCTGTCTCAGAAAAACTCATTCCCTCCACAGCTTGTTGTAAATCACTTGGAACTTCAATATCAAATTGACTAAGGTACTCTACATCGATCTCTCTCCACATCCACATGGAATCAACTAAGGTACCATCTAAATCAAATATAACTGCTTTTATATTGTTTAACATTATTCTCTCCTATTCTATACACTTACCCGGCAATTGCGAAACTCTTAAAATATCAACCGCTTCATGGCAAACGTACTATAACAAAGAAACGATAACGAAACACCTCTAGTACTTCTTATGTGTACATAATAGCCAAGGAAGGTGAGGCATGGATGCCGAGCCAGCCTGAGCTGAGGCAGGATGCCGAATCGATGGCGGTTCCGTATCTACTGTATAAACTCACAGTACACATAAAGAAGTACTTAGGTGTAAAGTGTGTTTTGTGTTATAGTATGTTAGCCAAGAAGCTTTGATAAATATAAATTGAGTTTCACAATTGTCTACAGGCCTAATTACTTCAATAACGCAAGTTCTTCTTGTGTAACCTCTCGATATTCCCCAGGTTGCAAAGATTCATCAAGTTGTAGCGATCCCATCGACAAACGCTTTAGATACACTACCTTTTTCCCCATAGCTTCAAACATTCTCTTAACTTGATGAAATTTACCTTCTTGTATTATAAGAGTAATCTCACTAAATTCACCTTGTGACAATATTGTTAATTTAGCAGGCATTGCTTTAAAGTCTTCATCCACTTGTAGCCCTTTCGCAAAAGCTTCTACATCTTCATTAGTAACAACACCTTCAACTTTTGCATAATACTCTTTGTCTACATGTTTTTTAGGACTTAATAGCGAATGCGCTAAACCGCCATCATTGGTAATCAAAAGTAAACCTTCTGTATCTTTATCTAATCTTCCTACTGGGAATAAATCTTTTCTCTTTGATGTTTCTATTAAATCAATTACTGTCTTTGCATGCTTATCTTCCGTTGCAGACAATACCCCTGCAGGCTTGTTCAACATATAATACTCGTAATGAACATAGGAAACCTCTCTACCATCAACACGTACAGAGTCCACTCCTATCGCAATCTTACGATTCGGGTCATTAACAACTTCATTACCTACTTGTACTCTTCTTTTTTTGATAAGTACTTTCACTTCACTGCGAGTTCCTACTCCCATATCTGCTAAGTATTTATCCAAACGCATTAATTCCTTCATTACATCCATCTCCAACCGGCAAGATATTTGTTCTTCATGCCATTATTGCTGTATTTCGCCCAGCCTAGGGGATATCCGTCTACACATACTAAGAACCAAGTATTTTTCTTTTTCTTCTCTAATAGAATACCAGAACAGTTTTTCATATCTTCCTTACCTGCTTTCTTAGCGGCAACTAGTATATCATATTCTTCTCTGTTTTTACAAGTAATATAATTTTCCGACATATCAAGTGTTTCACATTTTAGATATTTCACAGCATCTTTACTATCACTAAAGATATTCAATATATTCGTATAATCACTAATCTTCAACGCATTGGCAAGTGCTTGGCTTGGCTCAAAACGGTTTTTCTTCATATCACCAAGATATAGACCTAGACGAAGAATACGAAGACCCTTCAGATTAGGAAGACCTTTTGGTAAATAATACAATCTTTCATCACGAAGTTCAAATCGATCTGGATCAAAATCAATGTCTAATTGTTTTAAAAAATCTTCGGCTTCGGCAGATAGATCCACCTTCTTAAACGGATATCCCGTATAAGAAATAGTTCCCACATCGGCACTTTTCTTTAATAATACTACAAAATGTCCTTCGCCCTCTACCTTATGAGGCCATACACGGATACAATTCTTAAGTTGTTCATCATCGCTACCAATCCATTCTGGATGTCCATAGCCTAGCCCCTCTACTCGTTCTATCGGTTCAACTGTAAAACCTTCACGGTTCTCTAACAGATAACGAATTGTTCCTTCATTCTCTTCAGGTGAGAAGGTACATGTAGAATACACCATATATCCACCTGGTTTTAGCATATCTGCGGCATAAAGTATAATATTCTTTTGTAAGTTATTATAATACTCTACACCATATTGCTCCCAGTTCTTCATAATAGCTGGATCTTTACGAAACATCCCCTCTCCAGAGCATGGTGCATCCACAAGAATCTTATCAAAGTATTCGGGGAAATATTTCACTAAATTAGCAGGATCTTCACTGATAACAAGTGGATTTCTTACTCCGAACAATTCGATGTTCTTTAGTAATGCTTTCGCTCTCGAGTTACTGATATCGTTCGATACCATCACACCTGTCCCACCAAGTTTTGCAGCCAATTCTGTACTCTTACCTCCTGGAGCAGCACACACATCTAAAACTTTATCGCCTGGTTCTACCTGAAGTAAGGCTGCTGGTAGCATCGCACTCGGTTCTTGGATGTAGTATAAACCAGCATGATAATATGGATGTTTTGCTGGTTGATTCTTTCCATCATAATAAAAACCATTGGTTGTCCAAGGAATTGGCTCTATTGGGCAGGGACTAATTACCGCAAAGTCCTCACCTGTTAACTTTAATCGATTTACTCGTAAACCTGTTTTATATTTATCATTATAACTGTGTAGAAATTCATTGAATTCTTCTCCTAACAGTTCTTTCATCCTATCTTCAAATTTCTTAGGTAATACCACAATAACTCCTTACCGTCTGCTTTTGCAAACTTATTTACTATCATTTAATAAAATATTCAATCTTTTACTATTTCAAACTTTGTGCACGATATCCTTCTGAGATGATATCTAATTCTTTGTTGAAACGCTCTAATTGTTCCAAATCACCACTTTGATAAATACGTAAAAACTCATCTTGAATCTTTACTACTTCTCTTTGATTTGCTACTTTATATAAATTCTGAATATTAGTTAAGATGTCCGATACAACACTTGCCTTAATACTAAATGAATTCTGCGCATCCATAATCTCATCTCTTACCGATGACATCTCTTGGTCTAATATTATAATCGCTTCTGACGCTTTCCACAACCTATCTTTAATATGTTGTGGCATATTGTGCTTGTACTTATATTGCAAAGAATGCTCAATTGTAGCCCAAAAGTTCATAGCAAGCGTTCTGATCTGTATCTCAGCTTGTAGACGTTTTGGACCTTGTAAAGTCTGTACTGTATAATAGATAATTAAATGATAACTACGATACCCACTTTCTTTTTTATTGCCAATATAGTCTTTAATAGACTTAATCTCCATATCATTTCTTAATTTGATTAATTCAACTACTTTATCTATATCTTCTACAAATTGACAGATAATACGGATACCTGCAATATCTTCAATTTGTTCCTCTATATGCTCTAATGGTATCTTTTTCTTCTGTGCCTTTTCTAAGATACTAGATATCTTCTTCACTCTACCATTTACTTGTTCAATGGGTGAATATTCACCTGCGTTGCGATATTCTGAGATAATATGATTAAACTTAACTACCAATTCATCGACTGCCAGTTCATATGGGTCTAATATTTCCCTCCACAATTGTATCTCCATAGACCTCACCTTACCTTTCTTCACGTATTTTTAATTATAACACAAAAGTTGTAAACTTTCCTCATAATTTTATCATTACTTACCAAATGCATATGATAATTTATAATGTTCAAGATACTTAAGTATATAATATGGATTCACACTTGTTTCCTCATCACCCTCCATATAGTATATTCCAAAATGCAGGTGAACATCGAAGTTTCCTGTGGTTCCTTCTACTTTGCTATAACCGCTATCTCCCATAAACCCCAATAATTGTCCTGCAAGGACCTTATCCCCCACCTTTAAGTCAGGTGCATAAGAATACAAATGAGCATAATAATAATACGCTCCGCTTTCACTTCGAACTCCAATACGATATCCACCTTGTTCTAGCCAGCCTTTGTTTTCCACAACTCCATCTGATACACTTACCACCGGATAGATTCCACGTATATTCTCTTTTGCCATAATGTCCGTTCCTTCATGTCTTCGATCTCCACCATATGTCCTAGGATTCCCCCACGAATTCTCAAAACTAACTAGATACTTCTTATCTAGATCTTCCGGCACAGGAAAATACTGAATATCTGTTAGGATTGTCTTATATCTTTCATATAATTTTTGATATATCTGTGTTTCACACACTTTCTTAACCATGGTTTCTGATAGCTTTTGATATTTAAATATGCCTTTCTTCGTGCAGGAATACGAATTGAGCATCATGGATAACGTAATGTTTTCAATCTTGTCGGGATGTTTCTTGTCATTCTCCGATAAGAGCATCTCCAGAGAATTCTCTTTGAACTCCATACTTCGGAAAAGTTCCATATTCACATCTAAAGTATGTAACTTACGAACCATGTTTTGATAGGATAACGTAGTATGTATATAGCTAAGTAGAAACACATTAATACTTGCTAAAACTAGAATGCTTGCAACAATCAGAATTTTATCTTTCTTTCTCTTCATATGCTCTCCCTGTCCTTTCCACATACATGGTATTATATGTATATTAGAATTATTTAGAACAAAGAGCAAAAACAAAGAGTTTCTATAGTATATTGAAACTATAGAAACTCTTATATCTTAAGGTTGCATCCTGGTTGAATTGGTAGTACCTACAGAAGAAGTTGTTCCGTTTGTGTTACTACTGCCTTGATTCGCTTCCCCCGTAGATTCACCTTCTGTGCCTAAGGTTGCGTTCTCTTCTGAGCCAAATATAAATGTGTGCAAAGCATCAATGTTATCTTGTAGACTGTTTGGTAATAATACAGACATCCCTCTTACACTACTATTACTAAATGCATTGTCTACAGGAATACGCATTGTTTCAAGCTCTGTTGTACCAAGTGTAACAACAGTTGTTAAATAATCCATAATTGTAGACTTATTAATATCTGTTGTAACAAGTGGTAAGATATCATATAAAATCGTAACTAACTCTGGTAATGATTTTGATTTATATTTATCAAAGATAGCGTTCAATACCGTTCTTTGTCTTGACGTTCTACCAAAATCATCACTTTCTGTCTCTGTTCTAACATAACGAACTCTTGAGTATCCTAGGGCTTGGTTACCATTAAGAGTCTGTGTACCAGCTCTTACATTACGATAAATTGGGTTTGAGATATAGTTTGTACGATTTAAATAAGCTGCTTCGTTTGCTGTCAATGTAATTTCAACACCACCAAGGCGGTTAATAATTTCTTCAAAGCCAGCGAAGTTTACAAGTACAGATCCATCTAATTCAATGTCAAAATTCTCTTCAATTGTTTGTTTTAATAACGGCATTCCACCATTATGATAAGCCGCATTCAACTTATTATCGCTGTATCCTGGAATGGCTACATATAAATCCCTCATAATAGAAGTTAATTTCAACGCTTTTTGTTTGACGTTAATTGTAGCAATCATCATACTGTCTGTACGACCTCTTGAGCCACCATCAAACATTGCTTCTTCACCAACCAACAGAATATTAATAACATCTTGATCCGTACGAAGCGAACCTCCACTGATTAAACTAATACTATTCGGATCCACTACATCAAGACCATCTATATCATCTTGATCAAATTCTTCCGATAACTTTTCTGTATTACTCCAGTCTGTATAGTTGATACGGTCTAGATAGTGACTAACCGCGTACATTCCTCCGATTGAAACAACCATTACTACAGAAAATACAATTGATAATATCTTTAGCCATCTAGGAAATCTACTTTTTTTCTTTGTTTCTACATAATCATCTGGGCTTTCATCTTCCTCATCCGAAATACTTATCATAGCATCTATTTCTTGATTAATCTGATCTGCCAACGAACTTGTTATGTCATTCAACATATCATCTTCGGATGTATTAAAATCACTATTATTTTCGTTATCTCTCATTCTCATAACTCCTATGTTTTTATGTATTGCAAACAAATATTCAACACATTATATCACATCTTGTCAATAGATGATAGTTTTTTATTCTTTTATAACATTCCCATATTTATCTATTTTAATACCATATGAAATTCCTTCATAATAAGAATAAAACTCATGAACTTTATCATCCGATGTGATGGTATGCGTATAGGCGTCCTTTGTTTCGCAAGGTATTAATCGTATATTACATAAATTCTGTTCATCAATTGTCACATCTAACAAGACAGTACGTTCAATTGTATGGCCGAAAACAAAATTTCCAAGGCTATATACTATTGGTTTTCCATTGTAGAACTCAATTCCTTGCAATACATGTGGATGACTTCCTAATACCAAGTCAGCCCCCGCATCAATATATTGCTTCGCCATGGTACGTTGGTATTCCTTCGGATATTCTTCTTTTTCTATTCCCCAGTGCACATATACGATAACCAAATCGTTACTTTGCTTCGCTAACTTAATCTCTTCTATAAGAAGAGTCGGGTCATACGTAGTAAAAACTCCCGGTGAGTATTTTGTTGCATTCCAATCTGTAACGGGTATTACCCTCGATGCACCTAAGATTGCAATGTTTCTCCCTTTTATAGTTATAACAGAAGGGTTTTTCGCTGCCTCTAAATCTTCTCCTGCACCTACTGATCGAATATTATACTCCCGTAAGGTCGTTATAGTATCAAGTAAAGCTTCCGTTCCAAAATCCAAAGTATGATTGTTTGCTAACGAAACGATATCCACACCCATTTCCTTAAGAATAGGACCTCTAGAGGGATCTGCTTTAAATGTATACTGCTTATTTTCCATCTGAACTCCTCTTGTACTAAAAGGGAATTCCAAATTTACCATTGTTATATCGGAAGAATTCATCGTATCTAATAAGTCCGCAGAAAGTATTGATGTTATTCCATTCCCCGAATCATACTTATTCAGCGGAGAGGTAGAGAACAACACATCACCAGCAATTGCCATATGTACCTCATCAAGTACAGTTGTATTTTCTTCCACTACATCTTCTTGTGATGGGCGCTCATCATCAACCAACCAATCCTTATTATTAAAACCAGCTACACTGAGGCTCAAACGCTCTTTTGCAAGTGTCTCTGTACTTTTCATAAGTGTTTGTGTGAATAATAATTCGGATTGATCTGCCTTGTGATTTTGAACTTCGAATGAAATATCCAATCGAATACATACAACTGCAACAAATATTATTGCAAGTGCAATTACATCAAACAGTAACAGTTTATATAGTCGTCGTTTCTTCACACGCATTCCTCTCTTACACTTTTAAAACTACTTAACAAGCCTGATAATGCTCTAGAACTTTGTCCTAGAGCTAACTTATCAGTGTTAAACCTATTTATTTAATCGCTTCAAGTACTGCAACTACATAGTCATATAGTCGTTTTGTTGAACTAATGTTTAATCTCTCTTTTGGTGTATGGATATCCGCCATGTCTGGTCCAATTGAAACAATATCTATTCCTTCCATCTTCTCAGATATAATACCACACTCTAACCCTGCATGTATTGCTGTTACAACAGGTTCATGGTTATATTGTTTCTTGAATACATCGATAAGTAATTCACGGAAACCAGATTCTTTCTTATATTCCCACGCTGGATATTCGCCATCCATCACATAACTTGCTCCAATTGATTTAGCAAGTAACTCCAATTTATCTGACACATAATGCTTGTATGAGTTAAGTGAACTACGTGCTGAAAAATTGAATTCCATTGTATCATTAACAACTCGTAAAATCCCCATATTAACAGAGCTTTCAACTAATCCCTCAATATCTGAACTCATTACTAATACACCATATGGTGCTGTTACAAGCATATATATAATCTTATCTGTACAGTCTTTGCTAAATGTCTTAGCAACTTGGTTATCACTTACGCTTACTTCTACTTTTGCATTCGGTTCACTTGTAACAAGTTCATTCGTAATATCCTTAGCAATAGCATCGATTGTTGTTATAACATCATTAGCAAGGCTAGATGGTACAACAATAGTAGCAACAGCTTCACGAGGAATTGCATTATGTTTGTTACCACCATGGATATCCACTAATGCAAATTCTTTTGTTTTTCCTAATTTCATAAGAATTCTACCTAACATGATATTAGCATTGGTTCTATTCTTATGAATCTCAGCTCCTGAGTGTCCACCTTGTAATCCTGTAACAGCGACTAATAAAGCTTGTCCTCCATCTGCTACGTTTTCGTATTGCAATGGTAACGTAACAGTACCATTCAAACCACCTGCAGAGCTACAAAGGATTACACCCTCGTCCTCTGAATCAAGGTTTAACATATATTTTGCTTTCAATGGTGTTGTATCAAGTCCAATTACGCCATCCATACCAGTTTCTTCATCTGTTGTGATGATAACTTCTAAACGTGGATGTTTTAGAGTATCATCAGAAAGTATAGCTAATGCATATGCAACTGCGATACCATTGTCTGCACCTAAAGTTGTTCCGTTGGCGCGAACATAATCACCATCAATAACTAATTCTAGTCCATCTTTATCAAAGTCATGGCTACTCCAAGATTCTTTCTCACAAACCATATCCATATGCCCTTGTAAAATCACTGCTGGAGCATCTTCATAACCACTTGTAGCTTCTTTTATCATAACTACATTCAAAACTTCATCTTGAATATATTCAATATTATGTTCTTTTGCAAACGATACCAAGTAATCACTAATTGCTTGCATATTACCTGATCCTCTTGGTATGGCACTAATTTCTTCAAAGTATTTAAATATATTCTTATAATCAATTTCAGTTAAAACGTTACTCATTTTATTACCTCTCAATCTTTTGCTTATTCGTATTTGCACCATGCATATTACAATCTAACATCTGATACTGCTAACATAATAGAATGAAATTAAGCAATGCATAGGTCTTTCAAAGATATTACTAACTCTTTCACTCTTAGTATATCTATTTATTATTATATTATTATCATTTTGAAAATTCAAGAAGATTCGCTGAAACTAGCTCGACGACGCCAATTAAAACTCCCATTTAATACTGGTGACCTTGCAAAAAAGGAACCGTCAGACAACTTAATCGCAGTTAATCTAACAGTTCCTCTCATATATAAACGTTTATTATATATACTGTATGGATTTCAAACTAATTTTTAAAACTATGAATTGGTGCAGGAATTCTTCCTCCACGATTAACAAAATTATCACAACTTGCTTGATTAACCGGCATAATTGGAGCATAACCAAGTAATCCGCCGAATTCAGCACTATCACCAACTTTTTTACCAATTACAGGAATCAAACGAACTGCTGTTGTTTTTTGATTAATCATACCAATTGCCATCTCATCTGCGATGATACCAGAGATTGTTGTTGCTTTCGTATCCCCAGGAATTGCAATCATATCAAGACCTACTGAACATACGCAAGTCATTGCTTCTAACTTCTCTAATGTTAACATACCCGCTTCCACTGCATTAATCATACCTTGATCTTCACTAACAGGAATAAATGCACCACTAAGGCCACCTACATAAGAAGATGCCATTACACCGCCCTTTTTAACCTGATCGTTCAATAATGCAAGCGCAGCTGTTGTACCTGGAGCACCTGCGTATTCAAGTCCGATTTCTTCAAAGATTTCAGCTACACTATCACCAATTGCTGGAGTTGGCGCTAACGATAAATCAACAATACCAAATGGAATATCCATTCTCTTAGAAGCCTCCATAGCAACTAATTGTCCTACTCTTGTAATCTTGAATGCAGTCTTTTTGATAGTTTCACATAATGTACCAAAGTCAGCACCACGTACACTCTCAAGTGCTTTTTTAACAACACCAGGTCCACTAACTCCAACATTAATAATCGCATCAGCTTCTGTTACACCATGGTAAGCACCAGCCATAAAAGGATTATCATCTGGAGCATTACAAAATACTACTAATTTGGCACATCCTAACGAGTCTCTTTCTTTTGTTAACTCAGCTGCCTCTAAGATGATTTCTCCCATTAACTTAACAGCATCCATGTTAATACCTGTTTTTGTGGAACCTACATTAATCGAGCTGCAGACTCTTTCTGTAACAGATAATGCTTTTGGAATGGAACGAATTAATAATTCATCACTCTTTGTCATTCCTTTAGAAACCAAAGCAGAATAGCCACCAATGAAGTTAACCCCTACTTTCACAGCTGCTTCATCAAGTGTTTTCGCTATAGTAACATAATCCTCTGATGTTTTACATGCTGCTCCGCCAATTAAAGCGATTGGTGTTATAGAGATTCTCTTATTAACAATAGGAATACCGAACTCTCTCTCAATATCTTGTCCTGTTGATACAAGATCTTTCGCTACTGTAGTAATTTTATCATAGATGTTCTTGTTTAACTTCTCTAAATTACTATCAATACAATCAAGCAAACTTATACCTAACGTAATTGTTCTTACATCAAGGTTTTCTTGCTCAATCATCTTATTCGTTTCAATTACTTCATTAATGTTTATCATACGATTCAACCCTTTCTCGTCGCTACTTTATGACTCTTATAATCTGTGCATCATATTGAAGATATCTTCATGTTGTACTTTAACGATTACTCCGATTTCCTCGCCGATTTGTTCCATCTCAACTGCAACTTCATCGAATTTCTTTGGTGCTTCATTCATGTCAACAATCATCATCATATTAAAGTAGCCTTGAACTATTGTTTGTGAAATATCTAAGATATTGATTTTATTGTTTGCAAGATACGCACATACTTTCGCAATAATTCCTACGCTATCTTTTCCCACTACTGTAATAATTGTTTTTTTCATCTTGAATCTCCTCCAGTTTATATAATATTATCAAAACAGGTAACCTGTTCAGTTACTGTACCATTATTTATACACTTAAGTTTTATACAGATACGAATTCGGATGGAACTTCTCGATTTGCAACTTGAATCGATACAGCTTTTGATAACTCATTACCATCTGCCTCTACTTCAAACTTCACCGTTTCATACGCAAGATCTGGAAAATTGTTTTCTTTACTTAGATGTCCTAAGAATACATATTTCATCTTCTCATGTAATAATGTACGAATCAACTTCCCTGAATTTTCATTCGATAAATGACCTTTATCACCCAATATACGACGTTTTAAGTAATAAGGATAAGCCCCTACTTGCAACATATTCTCATCATGATTTGCTTCTAGCAATAAGATTTCAGAATCCGCTAACTTCGATACAATATAATCATCGTATTTACCTAAGTCCGTTGCTACCCCTACTTTGTGACCTTCTGCTTCGAAAGTATAACAAACCGGATTGCTTGCATCATGAGACATCGCAAAAGGATTCACCTGAATATCATTAATCATAAAAGATTCATCTGGCTGTATATATCGAAAACACTCTTCAGGAATACGTCCAACATTCTTTGTCTTGAGCATTGCTGCTATCGTCTCCACCGTACCATAAATCGGCATATGATATTTCCTTGCCATAACGCCAACCCCACATACATGATCAGAATGTTCATGTGTAATGAGAATACCATCTAATTTTTCAGGATTAATATCAACACTGTGTAGTCCTTCTTCAATCCTTTTCTTACTAATTCCTGCATCTACTAATATATTTGTATTCGTGTTACCAACATATATGCAATTACCACTACTACCACTTGCTATACTACATAAATTCATGTTTACCTGACTTTCTATTGATACCATTCATTATCAAAATACTATTTACATTTCAACAAATCTATGACATTATAACACACCTTATCACATTAATCTACTAAATTTTATAAATCAGAACTTGTTTAGCCAAGTGAACAGGCTGAAATTTACCACATTCTCGTGCCTAACTCTCTCGAAATATAACATAAAAAGAGTTGTCGCCTACTGCAAATAGTATGCAACAACTCTAGCTCTAAATTATTTGAGTAGGACAGCTTCTCGAATAGAATCACTATCAATTGTAATCCTACCTCTACCATTTTGTTTTGAATAATACATAGCCCAGTCTGCACGGTTTAATAATTCACTTGGATTTTTACAGGTTTCAGGATAAGAAGTAATACCAATACTTGTATTAATATGAATGGATTCACCATTATGAATCAACTCGGTATCTCTTATCTTCTTATGCAATTCTTCCACTAAGGTAAGTGAACTTTCTAAGCCTCGATTAGGAAATACTAGAACGAACTCCTCGCCGCCATAACGTCCAACCATAGCATTCGAAGACTCTGCAACTTCTTTTGCTAAAGAAGCAATTGTCTTAATAACGACATCTCCAAACAGATGCCCATAGCTATCGTTTACTTTCTTGAACTTATCAATATCGAATAATGCAACTGTTAAGGATGTCTTATTCAAAATTGCTGCATTTAGATATTCATTGAAACGTTGGGTTAGATGTCCACGATTATACACTCCCGTTAAACCATCATGCTTAGCCATTCTCTCCATCTTCGCATATAAATTAGCGTTATCAATAGCAACCAAAAATTGAGCTACTATACCTTCAAAAAATCCTACATTTGATATAAAATAATCTTTTTTTGCGTGTGTAACAATCAGTATTCCAATTTGAACTTCTTGTTTAATCAATGGCACCATTAATACGGACCCCGTCACGCTTTTCGAGGGTAGCGGATACTTGTGTATATTCGCATCATTATCTACAAAAACTTTTGAATCCGCTAAATAATTATTGAAATACCCCTTCTCTATTAACTCACCAAATTCTTTATCTTCGTTCATACCATACTTCGTGCGCGCTTTATAATTAATTTTGTTCTCTTCTGTCGGATTCAAAACTAATATACAGGTGTCAAGCCCCATACCTTCAAGGACGGATTCTGTAATTAGCGTCATTAAATTATCAATATCAAGCGAGGAAGAGATATACTTAACAATCTCATTCTGAATCATCATCTCATTGTTTACACTATTTATCTCTTTGTAGGCCTGCTCTAGCTTTACTTTTTGCATTCCCAAAAGCTCATTTGATTTTTTAACTTTTTCTTGGTTTAATCTTAAATCTTCGTTTGTTTGATTAATATCTTCAATCAGTCTCGATTGGGCAAATACTTGAAAATTATATTCGTTCACCACTTTCGCATAAAGAGTAATTACAAACGTACAAAAAACCACTAATAGTATAAAAATACAGGAAATGGGAAATAATCGTTCTTTCACCTCTCTCGATATAACAGCATCAATAATTAATAACGTAACCAGCGGAATCGATCCAGTTAGTACCGCTATCGTTCGATAATAAATATCCTCAAAATCAAATGCCATTACATACTCACTAAAAAATAACACAAGACATAACACAGATAACCCAAGATTATATGGAGCAGTAGCAACAATTGTATACCCTGCCGCAACTGTAACCTCAACAAACCGCAACATATATACGACATTTCTACTATTCATATAATTTTTAATTGAAAGTAATAAATCCATTGTAAATACAGGAATAATAATCACAAATGGCCATACATAGTCAGTCGAATTCGTTTGGGCAAAACGTTCCATTAAATACAAAAGAAAGAAAGCAAGCAAATACCTATGTAATTGTGAAAACTTCTTCTGTGTTAATATCTTCTTATTTAATACCACGACTTATTCCTCCCAATATATATCAATTACATCCTCATTCTCAATTGAACTTGAGAATTCCGCTGATTGTTGGTTTACCTTAAGAACTAACGATGTTCCTCTTGCTACCGTCATATCGAACTCATAATAGTCAAGTATGTCAACAAAAATATATTTGTCTTTTCCTTTTAGCGTTATTCTTTGTCCATTCACCAGTATATGGATCTCTTTGTTGGTTGTTTGGGTTGTGTTTGTATGATAACTAGTCTCTACTGCACCCATTGTTGTATTCTCACGATTAAATGATGTTTGTTCTACATTATCTTCAATCAAAGCAGTGTCTAGCGATTCTACATTGAGATCACGAAAACTCATCTCATTAATATTTCCATAGGCAATCGAAAAGTTCTCATAGACTTTATCATCAACGCTCGCATAGACGTTATTCACCTTAATATCTTCTTGATATGGTAAATCCATAAACTCTAATATTTGTCCTAAAGTATAGTAATTAAGAATCTCGATGCAATCCCCATGACAAATCGAATAATATTCTGACTTAAGATTTTGGTTAGCTACTACAAACTTCGGACATATAATTTTTTTATTATTAAACTGGAACTCTATAGTGCTTTGATATTCAGGTAATTGGCTAATAAAAATCTCAGCATCCTTTCCTGTTGTTGATTCTAATATCTCTATCTTATCATTCTGAACAATAGGAGTATTAATACCAGTTTCTTTACCATTAAGCTTAACAACAGCTGCCTCACCTAATTCACCACGAGTCATCCTCGTCTGACCATTTACTGTATATTGAATTGCCTTGCCCCTCCTTGGGAATAATTTCTCATTAGGAAAGCCAAACTGAATTGCTGCATCAACAATAGTAAGCTTGTTATTATCATATAATTTTATACGTTCTCCATTCACATTAACGAAGATAAAATTATTCTTCTGTTCATAATAATTAAGACAGATACCAATTGGAGTAACTAACAGCGGGTCCTTCTTAATCTTCTCTGGCAAGAAATGCACTTCTCTTAATACTTCTTCGCCTCTAAGTGCAACTCGCTCTTTTGATAGTTCTAAATTATGTGCTAGGGTTTCTACAAACCCAGGAATCTTTCCGCCACCGCCTACCACGAATACAGCACTAACTGTTTTTCCACCGTTTAGCTCTATAATCTTGTCTGCTATATTCTTCGTTATAAATGAAACGGTATCTTGTAACGCTTCTTTCACTTCTTCTATGGAAGTCTTATGAGATATTCCCATAATATCCTTATAGGTTACTGTCTTTTTCTTTAAACAAGCCAGTTTTATCTTCTCTGCTACTGAGAATTCTACCAAAAATTTTTGCATTATCGCTTCTGTAAGTTCATCACCTGCATATGGTATCATACCATATGCAATAATACTTCCATCTCTTGTAATTGATATATCTGATGTACCTGCACCAACATCAACTAACGCAATATTAAGCATTCTGAATTTCTCGGGTATTGCTATATTAATTGCTGCAATAGGCTCTAATGTCAAATTCGCTACTTGTAATCCTGCTTTCTCTACAGCACTATATAAACCATCAATAACTTCTTCTGGTAAAAATGTTGCTAATAGCTCAACACTAATCTTATTCGCTTTATGATCATCTAATTTCAGTATAGGATAATCATTCAGATAATAATGTACAGGTGTATATGCTACACAATAAAAATCGATATTCTCTTTCTGCATCTCTTCACGAATATTGTCATAAGCTTTCTCTACAGCCAATAAGTCTAACGAGTGGATGTGTACATCTGTTACATATGTTTCCGTCTGAAATTCATAATCTGCTCTTACAGTAATCGTCTTAAGTACACGACCTGCTGCCGCAATACATACATCAGTTAACGTCACATCAAGCTCTTTTTCTAACTCTTTTTTAATGAAAGCAATTGACTCTGATACCTTTCCAATGTCATGAATCTGACCATCTAACATTGCTCTAGTATCATGTTCTTTCACACATATAGCAGCTACTGTGAAGTTGTGATCATTCTCTCGATAGCCTACTGTACCTACAATGCTTCTTGTACCGATATCTAATCCGAATACCATATGTTTTGGATATCTTGTCTGTTCCATTGAATGTTGCCCCCAGAATCGTGCTTTTTAGTATCTTTTATATTTATATTATACTAATTATAGCATATTTATCTATGTTAAACTAGTAAAAATTGTATCTCTTTCTCCAAATCATACAATTCACCATTATTATACAATATTTTGTCACAATTGTCACTAAAATCCTTATCACTCATTTGATTTTTTAGAATTGCATCAATTTTTGCTTCTGAATAGCCGCGGATATTCATTAATCTTTGCTTACGCACTTCTTCATCTACCGCTACATACCACACAGTATCACATAAATCACGATATCCTGCCTCAATCAATATAGCGGTTTCTATAACAATATAAGGAACTTGTTGCTCTTTCGTTTTGTTTTCATTAGCAAGCTTTATCTCTTCAATTACATCAAGAACACTTTCCATTACTAAGGGATGAATAAAGGAGTTCAGTTTCTTTAGTTTTTCTTTATCTGCAAAAACAATCTCACTTAATTTCTTGCGATTAATTTCACCGTTTTCACTAAGGATTTCATTACCAAAGTAAGAAACAATCCGATGGTACCCCTCTTCCCCTTTTTCATATAACTTTTTCGCAATATCATCTGTAATAATAAGATGTGCTCCATATTTTTTTTCTAAGATGTCGGCTACAGTTGACTTACCGCTGCCGACACCACCCATTAATCCAATTATCTTCATAAACGAGTACGATTCCTTCCATATAGTAATCTGCACTTGCAAACTCATCATACATACATAGAATATAAATTGAGTCTACCAATTGCTTAAAAACGCTACTTCGCTTCGTACCAGTTGTTGCCTTGCTTAACTTCTACTTCAAGAGGTACATGAAGCGTTGCTGCTCCCTGCATCTCATCTTTCAGAATGTTTGCAACTTGTTCAATTTCATCTTTGTGTGTCTCGATTAATAATTCATCGTGGATTTGTAACAACAATCTAGATTTTAACTTCAGATCTTTCAGTTTCTGATTTGTACGAATCATAGCAATTTTAATAATATCTGCCGCTGTACCTTGAATTGGTGAATTCATAGCAACGCGTTCCCCAAAAGAACGTTGCATGAAATTACTTGAGCTTAATTCTGGTATTGGCCTTCTTCTATTAAACAAGGAAGTAACATAGCCATTTTTCTTACCTTCTTCAACAAGATTATCAAGGAATTCCTTGACCCTTGGATACGTTTCAAAATACTTCTTAATATATACATCTGCTTCCTTCTTCGTTATATTAAGATCTTGACCAAGACTAAATGAACTAATTCCATATACAATCCCAAAGTTAACAGCTTTTGCATTACTACGTTGTGCATTCGTCACCTCATTAAGTGGTGTATGGAATACTTGTGATGCAGTTATTTTATGAATATCTTGTTCCTGTTTGTAAGCTTCAATAAGTCTCTCGTCATCAGACATATGAGCAAGAACACGTAATTCGATTTGCGAATAATCCGCATCAAGGAATACATATCCATCTTCTGGTATGAAAACTTTACGGATCTGACGACCTAATTCCATACGTATTGGAATATTCTGAAGGTTTGGTTCTGTACTACTAATACGTCCTGTCGCCGTAATTGTTTGATTGAATTTACCATGGATACGATTATCCTCAGCAATATATGTTGCCAAACCATCTGCATACGTAGATTTTAATTTAGTTAATTGACGATATTCTAAGATTTCATCGATAACTGGGTCTTCGCTACGTAACTTCTCTAATACATCTGCCGATGTGGAATAGCCCGTCTTCGTCTTCTTAGCAAACGGCATGTGTAATTTTTCGAATAAGATGATTCCTAATTGCTTTGGCGAGTTAATATTAAACTCTTCCCCTGCATGTTCATAAATCTTTTTCTCTAATTCTTTAATACGAACCTCTAACTGATCTCCATATTCCTTCAACGCTTCTTTATTAACGCGAATCCCTCTACATTCCATATCATATAGAGTATAGATGAGTGGCATCTCAATATCCACAAACAATTCCAAAGAATTTGCCTCATACAACTGTGTACTTAACTTCTCTAAAGCAAGATAGGCAATGTAACTATGATAACATATAAAATTCTTATATACCTCTTTTTGGTTTTCAAAGACTTCTTTTTCCTTCGTCTTACCAAACAATTCTTCCCTTGAAGGAACCGTTATCTCTAGATAATCTCTTGCAATATCATCATAATGATAGGTGTCTTTTAGCGGGTTCATTACATAGGAAGCAAGCCCCATATCATAGATTTTACTGGTGCTCGTTGCTTGGATATATGGAAGCATTTCCTTTAGCGATACAGCCGATAGCATAATATTCTCTTCTATTATTGTATTTACTTGCTCAAGTATATATTCCACTGATACCACTTCATTAGCTGATAGATAATAACACGTATCCTCGGAATAGGTTACCGCTACCCCTACTATAGTACCTTCCAAACAAGCAAACATAAGACCTACTCGGTCTGTACTAATTCCATCCGTAACGAGTTCTTTTAGGTCCCTAGCTTCTTTTAACGCTAGTATCGATTGGAAAATCTTCTCCGCTTCTTCTTTGGAAGTAACTTCTATGAATTTTTCTTCCAGCTTATCGTTACGACTCACGTCTCCTTCAAACTTATTATAAAGGCTTTTGAATTCGAAACGTTTGAATAACGCAAATGCTTCTGGTGTGAAAAGGGAAGGCATCTTCGCTTCTTCTAAGGTATATTCAAGTTCACAATCTACTTTAATTGTTGCAAGATCTTTACTTAACACTGCCAAGTCGTAATGTTCACGTAAGGATTCTCGCGCTTTATTCGGCATAACTTCATCAATATGAGCATAGGCATTCTCTACCGTCTCAAATGCTGAAAGAATCTTAGCTGCTGTCTTTTCTCCAATACCAGGAACACCTGGTATATTATCCGATGCATCACCCATTAACCCTTTCAAATCAATAATCTGCGCAGGTGTAACTTGGTACTTCTCAACTACTTCCGCAGTATTGTAATTCTCGATCTCCGTTCCGCCCCGCTTTGTTTTCGGAATACGTATTAATATCGTATCGGATGCAAGCTGTAATAAATCTCGATCTCCAGAAACTAAAGAAACTTTCATTCCTTGTTCACTACATCTCGTAGCAATCGTTCCTAGAATATCATCGGCCTCATAACCGGCTTTCTCAACAGTACGAATTCCCATAGCATGTAACACCTCTTTTAATAGCGGTATCTGCTCACGTAATTCATCTGGCATTCCTTTTCTAGTACCTTTATATTCTGGATATTTGATATGGCGGAACGTTGGATGCTTCATATCAAACGCAACTGTTAGATACCCTGCTTGTTCTTCTTCTAATATTTTTAACATGATGTTAATAAATCCATAAATCGCATTTGTATGAATGCCTTCTGAATTAGTTAAATCTGGAACTCCATAAAAAGCACGATTTATAATACTATTTCCATCTATCAATACAATTTTATCACTCATTTTGTTAATTCCTTTCCACGTCCAACTCTTATAATCTATATTAATCTGACATCTACATATTAATATGCTACATCGATTTTATTTTAAATCTTCCTTTATACCGCTATTATTATTGATTGGCTTACCAGTAATACCGCTTTTAATATCAATGATATTATTTGCTTGGCGTTCTAAAATATATTCCATCATCTCTTCATAATGCTTCTCAATTTCTTTATTCAACATAGTCTGTTTGTCCAAAAAATAATAATACTCCATAAAATACGTACTTTCTTCTAGATTTTCATCTGGAGCCTCTAGCTCGGTTACTGCACTTGGATTTATATTCAACATAATACAAAACACACAACAAATAATTACATAAATCATTCTCTTACGTACATAATTGAGTCTTGCTCTACGTATTCTCTCCTCCGACTTACGTAATGATTTTTCAAAATCAATGTGCAAATTACCTGATAAATTCTTATCTTCATCAAGTTGTTTCATACCAGTTAGGAGCGTAAAATAAACTTCTAATTCTTCTTTGCAATCCGAACAATATTCGATATGCTCTAAAAATTCTTCTAATTGATCGACATCTAATTTGTCATTAATGTATGGCATAATTAGATCTTGTGCTTCTTTGCAAGTCATATTATTAAACATACTCCTTTCCAAAGTCCTTATTATCTTAGTTACCTAAATAATAATTTCCAAATGCCAATGATACCATTCTGATAATTGGCTTTACCTATATAATAACACGAACACTACTTTTTAAAAAGGAATTATTTCATTAAATTCATACATCACAAATAATTACCTTATAGTATTCTCTCTCTAGTACGAAAAATCCGCATTAAAATATTTGTTTAACAAATACTCTAATGCGGAACTTAATCATCTCATTATATGCCGGCAGTGGGACTTGAACCCACACGGCGTTGCCACCAACAGATTTTGAGTCTGCCTCGTCTGCCATTCCGACATGCCGGCTTTTTATTCACACTCATAATTATGTATGAATATTTGATAACAATATTCCAAAGCTGCTATCAACAAATTTATGATACCATATTAAAAAGAAAAATGCAAGTGAATTTTTCAAAATTTTCATGCAATACCGAAAATTCAACCATATTAAACTTAACACTTGACAATATTTACTATCAATTGTATTATTGTATTAACCACTTAATACAGTGATACAATCCAATTAATAAAGGAGGCGATACATTTTGAGTTTTGAACTAAACAGTGAAAAACCAGTATATCTGCAAATCATGGAACAAATCGAACGGGACATTCTCTCTGGCAAATACAAACCCGGGGACAAATTTCCTTCCGTACGCGAACTTGCTGCTCATGCAATGGTAAATCCAAATACGATGCAAAAAGCACTTGCAGAACTAGAAAGAAATGGGCTCGTCTATTCACAAAGAACAAGCGGGCGTTTTATAACTGATAATAAGGAGTTGTTAGAAACTATGAAACGAGAAATTGCCAAAAAAGAGGTACAGGATTTTATTACACACATGAAGACTCTTGGTTTCACTGACCAGGAAATTCAGAGATTTGTTGCAGCAGAAACAGCACAATCTTCAGATCACATAGCCAAACTGTGAAACAACGAAACTCTAAACGATAGCAATTAGAACCCATTTAGAAAGGACGAAATCTATGAAACCATATAATACAGATTCATCAGATATCATATTGACCTGCGACTCTGTCTGCAAGTCTTTTCAAAACATTCATGCTCTATCGAATGTTACGCTAACGCTTAATCGTGGTAAAATCATCGGTTTATTAGGTGCAAATGGAAGTGGGAAATCTACCCTTCTCAAGTTGATTAACGGCTTACTTGTACCAGACAAAGGAGAAATCATGATAGGCGGTCACACACCTGGCGTAGAAACTAAAAAAATAGTATCCTATCTTCCTGATGCAACGTATCTTAGTAGCTATATGACCGCCGAGCAAATTATAGATTTCTTTGCTGATTTTTATAGCGATTTTGATAGCAAGAAGGCTTTTGAGATGCTAAAACTACTTAATCTAAAACCTGAGATGAAGATGAAATCAATGTCAAAAGGTATGAAAGAAAAATTACAACTCCTTCTAGTCATGAGCCGTAACGCCATGCTCTATTGTCTCGACGAACCTATCGGCGGAGTTGACCCTGCTACAAGAGACTATATTCTAAGCACAATAATAACAAACTACTCAGAGGATGCTACTGTACTAATCTCTACTCATCTGATAACCGAAATTGAAATGATTTTAGACGAAGCTATCTTTTTAAACAACGGAACGGTAATGCTTCACGAAAGCGCAGATAGCATTCGCAACGACAATCATATGACAATTGATTCTTATTTTAGGGAGGTGTTTCGATGTATACCAAATTATTAAAACATGAATGCAAAGCTAACTTACGCTACTTGATTCCATTATACATCATATTATTCTTCACTACAATCACGGTAATAGGTCTTAGCTATATAACATTTATTACTGATAAGTTACCATTCATAACAAATTTATTCTTTTTCGGATATATCCTAAGTTTGATTTTGTTGTCTGCTTTTACAATCGTCCTAGTAATCTACCGTTTTTACAAGAACTTTATGACTGGAGAAGGTTATCTAATGTTTACCTTACCAGCAAGTACACATGCGCTAATACTATCAAAACTAACTACTGCTATGCTTAGCATAATTGTTACTTTTTTCTTGGTATTCGCTAGCATCTTCCTTGTAGGTAATACCGTTTCTCGCTCAGTTCATTTAGATATACCAATGCAATCTTTCTCCTTATCAAACTATGTAGATCATCTTGGTATAGGGAATATATTCTATTTAATTATCTTAGTGATTTTAGCGATAGCATTACAGACCTTATTCTACTATTTATGCATATCAATTGGCCAGATGATTACCCAAAACAAACTAATAGGCTCCCTAATTGCATATATTGCACTCAGTACGATATTACAAGTTGTTGCTTTAATTGCAATTGTGCCGATAGGAATACTTGTGAAGGATCCTAATAATATACTTTCATACATTCACATCCTTTTACCTATTATGATACTTGGTTCTATATTCATTACAGTAATCTTCTATTTAGGTATTCATTATATTCTAAAAAAGAAATTAAATCTTGAATAGTATCAAAAAAAGACTTATATGGACCATACTTGAATATGCCCACATAAGTCTTTTCTCTATATTCTTCTTTAATATTCTCAATATTCTTCTTTTTATAGTTCTTCTTTATTATAGTTCTTCTTTATTATAGTTCTTCTTCATTATAGCTCTTTTTACTATTGTCCTTTAATTATTTTTCTTCCTCATCATTTGAAACAGATAACGCATCTTTTGCTAACTCCATAATATCTGCTATCTCTGATTTTTCTAATTTAGTGAACTCCACTAATTCATCTAGTGTTGCTTCTCTACCAAACTCTTCTGCTAAATCTTTCACACAACTACTAATGAAATTAATCTTCTCAACAATACGATTTTCCAAGATCTTATCATCTTGTTGTTCGTGAATTACGAATTCCATACTTTCGCGAATTCGGTTTACTATATATTCCAGCGTATCAGGAATAGATTCTGTTGGCACACGATTAGCTCCAGTGCAGATTTCTTCTAAAGCAGTCATTAATCCAATATTACCTTCCTGGATTAAATCACCAACAAAAAGCCCTTTCCCCCTATAACTCCTTGCAATATCTACCACTTCTCGAAGATGAAGCTCAAGAAGTCTTTCCTTAGCAGAACGATTTCCTTTTCGTAATGAATTGATAAGCATATTCATTTCACCATCAACCTTAGGACATATGGCTTCTAGATCCTCTAGATACATCTTTATATAGGAAGCCTCTTCCTTCTCGAATCGTTCTTCTCTCTCTTTTAATTCATGTAATGCCTTCTTACTTTCTTCGTCTAGATATTCTTGTTCATTATCGCTCTCAGTGGCATTATCTATTGAAGTTATATTAACATCTTCATCATTAGCTTTAATATTACGAATATATCCTTGAATTCTAATCTGATTTGCAGCAAGATATTCATATACATGTCCCATCTGTTCGGCAGTAAATGCAGAGTCATCAAGCAACTCCTTAATCTCGTCCATCGTAATTATATTATCTTGCGCTTTAGCTAAATCAACTATGGCAGCTAACATAGCTAAGAAATTCTCTTTATCTTGCATCCTTTTATTACTCCTCTATATTATTATGAAAAGTCTATCCCTATTTAGAGCTATATCCTTCATAGTCATAAACTTTTAATCACTTATTCTAACCGTAACTCCACCAATTTCCTTATTTGCTCTATTTTATTCTTGATTATCTTTTTATTAATTTTCTCTTCAAGATTTATTCCAAGCATTTCGCTTAGACCTAATAAGTGAATTGCAATATCAGCTAATTCTTCCTTCAAAGCCTCCATATGTTTTCTATAAGCTTCAAATACTTACACCATAAAGAAGGCAAAATGGTATGCTAACATTATTGTATCAAAGAAACGACTTTTTGGCTATATCTTTTAATTTCCTGATTATCTTACATTTTCTTTGACAACAGTTATTTTTTCTATTATCATATACATAGCATTGCCAAATATGTAAATAATGTATATGGCAGTTATCTATCAATCACAAGAAAGAAGGAACAAAAATGGCAGAAAAAAATCCTATTGTAACATTTGAATTAGAAACTGGTGGAATTATCAAAGTAGAACTGTATCCTGAAATCGCACCAAACACAGTAAACAATTTTATCTCTTTAGTAAATAAAGGTTACTATAACGGTTTAATCTTCCACCGTGTAATTAAAGGTTTCATGATCCAAGGTGGTTGTCCTGACGGAACTGGTATGGGTGGCCCAGGTTACTCAATCAAAGGTGAGTTCGCATCGAACGGATTTGACAATAACTTAAATCATACAGAAGGCGTTATCTCTATGGCTCGCTCACAGATGCCAAACTCAGCAGGTTCACAATTTTTCATTATGCACAAAAACTCACCTCACCTAGATGGCGCTTATGCTGCTTTCGGTAAAGTAATTGAAGGTATGGATGTAGTAAATGAAATCGCTGATACTCAAACAGATTATTCTGATAGACCAACTCATGATCAAGTTATGAAATCAGTAACAGTTGATACATTCGGTGTTGATTATCCAGAACCAGAAAAATACTAATATTATTTAAGCATAGAATTAAAGAATGTTTTATGTAATAGCAGGTAATTACTATTACATAGCAATCCCCTCATATAGAGAGTTTTATCTCAACATGAGGGGATTTTACTATATTTATCATTATAAGATACTTTGTTTTCTATATAAACTTAACTTCTATAAAACATGTTTTCTACAAAAACTCATCTTCTATAAAAACTGTCTTTTATAAAAACATGCTTTCTATAAAAGTTTGTTACAATTAAATATCTAATCAATACCGCTTAGAATAATCCAGTAATTACTCCATCTTCATTCACATCGATACCTTCCGCTGCTGGTTTCTTAGGTAAACCAGGCATAGTCATTACTGTACCAGTAATTGCTACTACAAATCCTGCTCCTGCAGATACATATACTTCACGTATATGTATAGGGAAGTTAGTTGGTCTTCCTAATAAAGTAGGATCATCAGATAATGAGTATTGATTCTTTGCCATACAAACTGGCATAGTAGCAAAACCAAGATTTTCAATCTTCTCAATTGCTTTTGAAGCTTGTCCATCATATGTTACTTCTGATGCCCCATAAATCTTCTTAGCTATTGTCTCGATCTTCTCTTTAATTGATAAGTTGTCTTCATAAAGTACTTTGAAGTTACTTGGTTTTTCTTCAATTGTCTTAATTACTTTCTGTGCAAGGTCAATGCCACCTTCTCCACCTTTTTCCCATACTTCGGATAAAGAAAATTCACAACCACGTGATTCACAGAATTCTCTCACAAAATCAAGTTCTGCATCTGTATCTGTCATGAAACGATTCAACGTAACAACAACCGGCACCCCGTAGTTTTGTAGATTTTCAATATGTTTTTCAAGATTCACAATACCAACCTTTAGGGCATCAAGATTTTCTGCTGACAGATCTGTTTTCGCTACTCCACCGTTATATTTCAATGCTCTTACTGTTGCTACAAGAACAACTGCATTTGGTTTCAATCCCGCCATACGACACTTGATATCAAAGAATTTTTCCGCACCAAGATCAGCACCAAATCCAGCCTCTGTAATTACATAATCTGCAAGTTTAAGAGCTGTCTTTGTTGCTCTTACACTGTTACAACCATGTGCAATGTTCGCAAACGGTCCACCATGTATAATCGCTGGTGTATGTTCTAATGTTTGAATTAAGTTTGGCTTTAAAGCATCTTTTAATAATGCTGCCATAGACCCGACTGCATTCAATTCTTTCGCCGTTACTGGTGCACCCTCATAATTATATGCTACAATAATTCTACCAAGTCTTTCTTTTAAGTCCTTCATATCAGCAGCGAGACAGAGGATTGCCATAATCTCTGATGCAACTGTAATAATAAAATGGTCTTCTCTTACAGTACCATCAACCTTACGTCCAAGACCAACCACGATGTTACGAAGTACACGATCATTCATATCAAGACATCGCTTCCATACGATTTGATTTGGATCAATATTCAATATATTACCTTGTTGGATATGGTTATCTAGCATAGCTGCTAATAGATTATTAGCAGATGTGATTGCATGAAAATCACCAGTAAAATGCAAATTCAAATCTTCCATTGGTACAACCTGTGCATATCCACCACCTGCTGCACCCCCTTTAATACCAAAACATGGTCCTAATGAAGGTTCTCGAAGTGCGATAACCGCCTTCTTATTCAATTTTCCAAACGCTTCTCCTAACCCTACAGAAGTTGTTGTTTTACCTTCTCCTGCTGGTGTTGGATTAATAGCAGTAACTAAAATCAATTTACCATCTGGTCTATCTTTTACTTCTTCCCATAACTCCTCTGTGAATTTGGCCTTATATTTACCATAGAATTCTAGGTCATCTTCACCAATTTCAAGTCTCTTTGCTATCTCTTTAATGTGTTCCATTTGTGCTTCTTGTGCAATCTGAATATCTGTTTTCATTAATTAGAGCCTCCATCTTATTATCTCCTAGTAACCTTTGCAGGCCACTCTACTTGGCACTGCAAAACCAATAAGTTTCTCCTGCCATTATTGAAAACACTCTATAAACCATATTCATTATAACAAAGGGTATCTCATTTTTCAACTTATTACGGTATTATCAAATCTTATCGTTTTGTTAACCCATACTTATACAACAGAATCAAGTACAATAAAACCAAAACTAATGTACAAGCATCCACTTATGGGTATCAATGTGGTATCGTAATTTAATTGTCTGTATCACTTCTCCCATGGGTACGCTACAGCAAAACAACAGCATGTTCATACCAGCATATCTTTCTTCTTTCACCTGTTCAATCTGTGCAATCTTATACGTCTGCAATCCATGTTGGCAGTCTTCTAATCTTATATAATTCGGTTTAATTTTTCCAACTGTATTAAAAGTTGCTATTACATCAACTGGAACATTCATTTCTCTACCTCATTATAAATTTCTTATTAGGTAACTCAAACTTCGCACTTGAAGATTTCAAGGAGTAGCTGACCGTTATAGTAGGCGATAAACCCACTCTAAATGAAGTTTTATGGGCGAAGTTTGAGTTAGTTAATTATAACTTCAATCCCTTTGCGGGATCAAAAGGCTTTCCCTTTTCTTTTTGCTTTGGTAGTGTAATACTTGATGAGCCTCCTGACATATGATCCAATTTACTATTCACAAAGTTAGCACGTTTAATGGAATCCATACCATATCTTAAACGAATCTGATCTATCGTTTGATCTAGTTTTTCTAACTTCTCTCTCTTAAGTAATGCATTCGGTTTCTCTGTTATTCGATAATCAACTGTCTCTTTCACTTGATCCGTTTCGTTCTTAAGTCCTAATTCAAATAAATTTAATTGTCTTGATGCTCCCTGTTCTTCAATTCGACTTGTATGAACGCCAAAGTTGCGAAGCGGTTCCCCATTCCATAATTCACCAAACAACTGGCAAGCAGCTGCATGTATCTCATTCGTTAAATTGGTTGGTTCTAACAATGTCATCTGGTGAGAAACATGATGGAATTCACAATCTACAATACTTACAGCTATCACTCGTATATAGACATGATCTTTTCTTAATCTGGCTCCTACCATTTCACTAAGCGATAGCAAAATCGTTAGTGCTGTATCTCGGTCTGTTACATCAAATGGTACTGTTGTACTGTTTCCGTATCCTTTATTCGCAATTGTCTCTGTTAATACAACACTATCGTCAACTCCGTTCGCAAAGTTATGGATTATCTCTCCATGTTTCTTTAGATGTGCTTTTAGTATATTACTATCTGCTTTTGCTAAATCACCAATCGACTTAATTCCCATCGCAAATAATTTCTTCGAGGTAGCTCTTCCTACAAAGAATAGTTCCGAAACAGGAAGTAGCCACATCTTCTTCTCGATTTCGTCTGGAAACAACGTATGCACTAAATTAGGCTTCTTAAAGTCAGAAGCCATCTTAGCAAGCAATTTGTTACTAGATACACCAATATTCACTGTAAAACCGAATTCTCTATAGATACGGTCTTTAATTGCATTGGCCACTACTACTGGTGACCCATGTAAAGAAAGTGTTCCACTCATATCCATATACGCTTCATCTATACTATATTGTTCTACACAGGGTGTATACTCTCGTAACAACTGAATAAACAATTCTGAACATTGTTTATACAAGTCATGTTGAGGCGGAACAATCGTAAGATTGGGACACTTTTTTCTCGCTTCTGCTAAAGACTCTCCTGTCTGTATCCCATACTTCTTAGCAGGAATTGATTTTGCCAGCACAATTCCGTGCCTCTTCTTTTCATCACCGCCAACTACAGACGCAATTTCTCTTAAATCCGTTTCCTCACCTAGAATTTTCAATCGATATACCGCTTCCCAACTCAAAAAAGCAGAATTCACATCAATATGAAAAATTACTCTATCCATTCTTACTCCACCTCTTATTTGCATTATATCAGAACATTTGTTCGGCGTAAATAGCAATTATTTCACAAACTACATAATATTGATTATTCAGCAGAATACTCGATACACTGTAAAAGACGAATCTTTCTACTATACATAAGCAAAGAAGGCTACTGCTTTCATACAGTAGCCTTCTTTAATACGATTAACTTACTTAACAGTAACCTTCATCTTAACGACCTTTTGCTTTCCATTATACAAAGAAATTATAGCTGTTATTGTTGTTGTTCCTTTTTTCTTTGCTGTAATTTTACCACTCTTATTAACGGTTGCAACATTCTTATTCGATGTTTTGTAAGAGATTGTTACTGCACCAACACCTTCTGAAGTCGTTTTATCAGTAAGTTTTGTTACAGCTTGTAAACAGGAAGGAAGATCAACAGCAACTGTAGTTGATGTACCTTTATTTACGGTCTTACTCTTTACTTTTACTGCTATCTGGCTCTGTAGAGAAGTTATTTGTTTTGAATCTGCCTTTGTTGTAAGTATTACATATTTTCCGCCATCTAATACAGGGAATGTTACGATACCATCACTATCAACATATTGTGAATAGCCACCCACGATGGTTTCTAGCTTACCTGTTTTTTCGTTTACACGATAGATATATACACGACTACCTTTGTTTACACCTTCTACACGAGCGAACGAGACAGATAATTTACCTTCTGCAACAAGCGCTTGTTTTTGGCCTAAATCTACATAGATGCCATACACACTTGCATCACCAAATAGTTTACTAATCGTAGGATCCGCTTGTTTCGCTTCTGTTACAGTTGTAGATTGAATATTCAAGATAATATCATCATATAAGCCGGATACATTCTTTACATCTGATGCTTTAAACGTCCAGGTTCCCACAACCTTACCATCTACAGCCTTGATCACAATAGTTAAATCCTTATTGGCTGTAGCAATAGCATCTAACGTTTCCTTTGTCAACTTAATTATATTACTAGTATCTTTTTGTGTGACAACTACAGTGATTTCAGTAACATCCTTATTCTCAATTGTCTCCTTTAAATCAGCAGGTTTAATCTCTGTGACTTCAGATTCGGTATTAATTTCGATTGTATTATTATCTAAGTCATAGTCTGGTTTTGGATCTGGAACTCCTGGAGTTGTTCCACCTCCTTCTGAACCACCACTACTAGAACCAATTATTGTACCTGCTTGCGTACAGGTAAATGCTTTTTCATTACCCGCATAATCACAAAGACGAATAACGAAATTATCTTTCGTTGCCGCTACGTAATCAGTTAGTTCTAATTTCATTGCTGTGGTTGCTGCTTTCGTAGGCTCATTTACCAATTCTCCCACTGTATAAGATTCTCCAGCCGCCTGATCGGTTACTGTGATAGCGTTACCTGTTAAATCATACAAACCTGCAAACGCTACATATTGATTATCCGTTACATCAAATGTTGCATATACCTTATTAGCTTCCTTTACAATCTTAAGATTCTTAAGTGTTGGATTCTCAATATCAATTGTAATAGGGAAACTGATACTATTCTTTACGTTTCGTTCTGAGCCTTCGTAATCCAGTGTACCTGATACCGAGTAGGTATATACATCATTGTTTTTAATCGTTCCTGGTGTCCATTCCAGCTTATCAAAGGACGGATTCATCGCTGATATTGCACTATAATAGGTAGTCTTTGTTTCGAATTCCCAACCATTTTCATATACTACTTTTTGACTGGAATCTGTTACTCTACTTGTAATTGTACGTGCATTTCTTAACAAGCTAAACTGTGTACCATACAAATCATCGTTATAGCCATCCCCATTTGGTGAAATCGCAATCTTGTTTGGATCAAGCTGTAACATGTAATTCCTATAATAATTCGGATACGAGTATACACTATATCCATTGCCTAATAAGTAATACGCCATATCATCATAAGGATTTACTCCCAATAAATGTGAACCTTCATCTGCCAAAAGGTAGCCAACTGCTTGTTGATATAATTGATTATCACCTGTACCATACCAATAGTTATCATATATAGTTGAGTTGTCCATGATAGGTGCCTTTGCCCAATCCCCATAGAATCCCATGAATGGAAGAGATAATGCCTTGTTTCCTTCCTCTGATGTTAAGAAGATAAATCCATCAACAAATTCACCATTCTCAAAAGTGTCGTCGATATAAGATTTAGCACCATCTAATAAGGTAATATTGACACGTACTGTAGCACTTCCTCCCGCAGGTACTGTAACAGTATCACTAACTACTCCGTCAACTTTATACTCAATTGCTACCATATTAGAGATATCCTGTGATTGTTCTAGAATATAACCATCTTCATCTGCCGTCTCCGTTAATGTTACAGCATCGAGTTTATATGTAATAGCTGCACCTGTTGCGGATTGAACGACAAAATCTGCTTCATATTCACCTGTTACGCTATCCTTAATATCTAATTTGGGTCTATAATTAATTGTTTGGTCGTCTACATATAGATACGCAGGTGTTGTTACTGCATTGCCTACATTAACAAGTCCACTTCCTTGCTTACGAGGAGAATAATATACGCCATTCTCATCCGTTAATGGCATTGCCGTACTCATTAGTAATTGATTGGCTAATTCTGCACTTCCACCCCTTACCGCGTCTAAGGATTCTTTCGTTATGTACTGTTTCACCAAGGCAAACGTTCCAGCTATGTGAGGTGCTGCCATAGACGTACCAGACATAGAACCATAGGAATTATGGAATGGCAAGGAAGAATAAATATTCTCACCAGGTGCCGTAATCTCTGGTTTTAACTTAAGGTCTGGCGTTACTCCTGGAGAAGAAAAATCAGACATTTTCTTCGCATCACTTGATACAAAATGTTCCACATTACTAAATATAGTTATTCTCTTATCCGCTGCCTTATTAAGTTCAGCCCCCTGTACCTTCGTTACAGATACAGCTGGGATTGTATAATCTTCAATAGCCATGTTGATTGTTCCATCTGTATTATTCGCAACGACTACTGCAATTGCTCCACCGCTTGCTGCATTCACTACCTTCTCATTGAAAGAAATGCTACCACGATTTACAACCGCGATTTTACCTGCTACATCAACGCCTTGATAGTCCTCTACATCTCCTACATTAGGAACCACCACATAATCATACACAGTTCCCTTTCCATCTACAGCAGTATCAAGCCCTGTTAACGCAGGTTGACTTCCAACGGCTGTCTCAGAATAACCAAATACTTGCTCTGATAACTTGAAGTAATGGGAATAATAATGTGTGTTAATGCAACTTGCAACAGACGTCGATGCAGTATAGGTAGATGGCGATCCTACAACTGAAGTATCTGGGTTGCTTGTGAAAGCACCACCTGCCTCATTATTGTATGTTGCACTATAATTATTACCTGCTGATACTGCTAGGTTAATACCAGCTGCAACAATACGATCGTATACTTCTTGTACACCTTCTTCTTCTCCTATAGAATATCCACTAGCAGAACCAAGACTCATATTAATTGTATCAACATGTAGCTTAACAGCATCTTCTAAGCCTGCAAGTATATCCTCCGTACTTGCTCCTTTTCCCACATCACTGAACACTTTCATAATCACTAGCTGGGCTTGCGGAGCAACACCTTGAATTGTAGTACTATTTCCTGCTACTGTGCCTGCTACATGGGTTCCATGATCGTTACTATACACCTCAACTGCCTCTACCGATGGCGTAACCTCATTGTCTTTGTCTGCATAATCATACGCGAATGGAACTTTTGCACTGATGTATTGGCCATCCGCTACATCTTTCGTTGCTTTTGCCTGAGAAACTACATCTTCTGTAATCTTTGCACTTGATAGACCCTCAGCAGTTAATCCTTCTTCTGCGAATGCCTCATGTGCTGTATCCAAGCCTGTATCTAGAATAGCCACTACCATACCTTCTCCGTTATAATCCAGAGCATGTGCAACTTCTGATTCAATCATTCCATTACTTGTGGTCATATCTGGTTCTAATTCATAGGTTCTCGTAACATATGCGGCTTTAACTCCTGGCATTTTGTTTATTTCTTTAAGCTGTCCATATTTTACTTTTATTGCAAATCCATTCATAACCGTTGTGTAATGATACAACACCTCACTTGATGTAGTGCGCGCCTTATTCATACTCTTAATACTTGACGCAAATTGATTCTGTGTTTGAATCATCTCTTCGTTAGTTAATAGCGCTTCATCAGATTCAAGATATGAGCTTACATCTGTGCTATAACTTCTTGCTTGATATGTACTGTTACCATTATCATATCGATCTAATAATGAATGATCGTCTAGCTCAACGATAATCGTAACGTCTTCATCTTTTTGATAGAGGCTATCCTCTACAATATTGTTTGATAATGCCTGTTTCTCTTTTGTACCACTTGAAACTGCAAGTTCACTCTTAGCATAGTTAGGATCTAATGCCGCATGTAAGTATTGTGGCGGAACAATACTAGTGAACGTAAGTGTTGTTGCTATAGCAACTGCCAACCATCTTTTACGCATTCTATTCCCTCTCTCCTATTATAGTTTTGTAGTTAATTGCATAGTACATAGTACAACTTGTACCTTTTATTACATATGCTTGTTTCACAATATACATGCATTAATATTGTAATTTATTCCACCTTCATCAAAGCACTGTTTTGCCGTATTAAAGTAACGGAATACAAAAATGCTTGATCTGTTTCCTTATTATGGGTTTCACAGTATCAAGCATCTTTACTTGTAAACTTTATACAATTAACTACAAATATTCTAGTGTTTATTCCTCCAAATGTCAAGTATAATACCACTTATTTGTATTAACTATTAAAACGGAAGTTTTTGTTGATAATACATGGCGTTAGGATGTAGAAGAGCTGGCACACGATGAAGCAATTTATTGGTTTCATTATTATTACAAATCCACTCAGGCACCGTCTCCTCATCAAGAATTAATGGCATTCGGTCATGTATGTCTTTCATGGAAGCGTTGGCTGCCGTTGTTAGAATAACAAATCTACTCTCTTCTTTTTCAAAACGATATAAGCCAGCCATATACATACATCGCTTTTCTGGAATCGTAAAATAGATCTTGTTCTTATCCGAATCCCATTCGTAAAATCCTGCTGCTGGTATAACACACCTACGACTTATCAGACTCTCACGAAAGGTTTTCTTCTCGAATGCAGTTTCTGCTCTTGCATTAATCAATACACCTTTCCCAGTTGGCGCTGTAAATCCCCATTTGGACATAGTTAGCTCAATCTTCCTATCACCAACTAAGATAGGAACATTATTAGTTGGAAAGATTTCACCACGTACTTCTAATGCCCTTTTTATCATATCATTTCTGGATTTTACAACTTCTTCGCTTACATAATTCTTATCTACTTTTCCTTCTTTTCCTCTATCAAACCTAGCATCTAGATGTTCTAGTAATTTTCGTATCTCTTTTGCTGTATCATCATCTACATAATATCTACCGCACATAGCTTACGCCTCCTATCTTTAAAAACCAAAAACACGCTATGAAATTTACGTAAAGTTCGTTCCATAGCGTGCTTTTATCTATTTTCTATTTTTCCCACTCAAGGTCAGAATATTCTCTTCTCTTATCACGAAGTAATAAGTCAGTTACTGCTTCTTTCGCAGACTTGTCCTCGAATAAAACTTTATTAATCTGTTCTACGATTGGCATAGATACATCGTATTTCTTAGCTAATCCAAGTGCTGCTTTTGCTGAATATACACCTTCAACTACTTGCTTTACTTCATCCATCGCTTCCTTCATTGTGTAGCCTTTGCCCATAAGGTATCCAGCTCCACGATTACGGCTATGTTTGCTTGTACAAGTAACGATTAGATCACCAACACCTGATAAACCAGCGAAGGTTTCCATTCTTCCACCCATAGCAATTCCAAGACGACTCATCTCTGCAATTCCTCTTGTAATTAGGGCAGCCTTTGTATTGTCTCCATAACCAAGACCATCAGCAACACCTGCCGCTAATGCGATTACATTCTTTAAAGAACTACCTAATTCTATGCCTACGATGTCTGGACTTGTATATACACGAAATCTTTCATTCATGAATATGTTTTGAATAAAACATGCTGTCTCCTTAGTATGAGCACCTACTACACAGGTAGTTGGTATGCCTTTACTTACTTCTTCCGCATGACTAGGGCCTGATAATACAGCTACATCTGCATTATTAAGTTCCTCTTCAATAATCTCACTTAAAGTCATTAATGTAGTTTCTTCAATACCTTTTGCTACATTAACTACCATTTGGCTTTCTTTAATAAAAGGCGCTGCAAGCTTTGCAGTAGATCTCACATAAGGAGATGCAACTGCGAAAACTATTAAATCTGGATTCTCACATGCATAAGGAAGATCTCCTGTTATCTCTATATTATCAGGTAATTTCGTTCCTGGTAATTTATCGATCTGTTCTCTATGCGTTTGTAACATCTCAATCTCTGGTTGTAATGCTGACCAAAGAATTACTTCATGACCATTATTTGCTAATACGATTGAAAGCGCTGTTCCCCAGCTTCCCGCTCCTAATACCGTAACCTTACTCATTTATCACAATACCTCCCGGTAACTTCGTTATTTTACATCTACTTTTTGTCCTAACTTGTTCTCTGTTCCATTTAACAGTCTTTTTATATTACCATTATGTTTATAAAAAGCTGACACTGTGAAAAAGCAACTGACAATTAGCATATGTAGGAATTGTGGATTATTTCGATAAAACAGTACAACACCAATCGGAAAGATAATGGATACCAATAAAGAACCTAAGGATACATATCTTGTAACTGCTGTAATAATCACAAAACCACACAATGCAACTAAAGCGACTCTCCAGTCGAATGCTAGAATAACGCCGCCTGTGGCAGCAATTCCCTTTCCGCCTTTAAAATGTAGCCAGAAAGGATAATTGTGGCCTAGTATAACTCCGAGTCCCGTATAGAGTGCTAATAATTGCGACTCCATAGCAGAATTTTGAAACAAAAATAATCGAATTATTAAAATAGGTATCAATGCTTTAAATGCATCACCTAGGAAAGTAATCGCCCCCGCTTTTACTCCTAACGTACGTATTGCATTCGTTGTACCAGCATTCCCACTACCATAATTTCTTATATCTATATTATTTGCCTTGCCAACTATATAACCAGTTGAAATGCAACCACATGCATATCCAATGCATAAGCAAATCAATATATCGATCATTCTATTCTTTCTCCTTTCTTTCTCGGATTATAAATTTGAGTGAGGTACCAGAAAAACCAAACGCCTCTCTAATCTTATTCTCAATATATCTAGTATATGAATAATGCATTAATTGTTTGTCATTTACAAAGATAACAAAAGTTGGTGGTTTAATAGCTACTTGTGTTATATAGTAAAGTTTCAAACGTTTACCTTTATCTGAAGGTGGTTGTTGCATTGCTACTGCTTCCATTAAGATTTCATTTAACACACCAGTTGCAACACGAAGTGCATGATTTTGAATAACAACATCCATTATATCAAAGATTTTATTAACACGTTGTCCTGTTTTAGCTGAGATAAATACGATCTCTGCATAAGGCATATAAGATAAAATCTCACGAATTCTCTTTGTATGCTCATAGATAGTTTTATCGTTCTTCTCAATGGCATCCCACTTATTAACAGCAATTATAACACCTTTTCCTCTTTCATGGGCAATACCAGCAATCTTTGCATCTTGCTCTGTTACACCTTCGCTTGCATCGATTACTACTATAACAACGTCGGCACGTTCTACCGCTGTTACTGTACGGATAATACTATAACGTTCTAATTCTTCTTTTATCTTGCTCTTACGTCTAAGACCAGCTGTATCAATGAATACATATTCTTTATCTTGCCATGTAATTGCTGTATCGATAGCATCACGTGTTGTACCTGCTATATCCGATACGATAACACGTTCCTCTCCAACTAGACGGTTGATGATTGATGATTTACCTACGTTTGGTTTACCAACGATGGCAACACGTGGTCTTTCATCCTCTTCTTCCTCTGTCGCACTTTCTGGGAAGTGTTTTGCTACTTCATCAAGCATATCACCCATACCAAGACGAGAAGCGCCAGATACAGGAACTGGATCACCAATTCCAAGATTATAGAATTCATATACATCTGGCATGAACTTTTCAAAACTATCTACCTTATTAACAACTAAGATAACTGGTTTGCCTGATTTTCTAAGCATGTCTGCTACTTTAAAATCAGAATCTACAACGCCTTGACGTACATCGGTTATGAACAAAATTACATCTGCTGTCTCAATTGCGATTTCAGCTTGTGCACGCATGTGCTTTAACATTAAATCTTTACTTTCTGGCTCAATACCACCTGTATCAATCATTGTGAATTGATAATTTAACCAAGTGACATCAGCATATATACGATCTCTTGTTACTCCTGGATAATCCTTAACAATTGAGATTTTTTCCCCGGCAAGAGCATTAAACAATGTAGATTTTCCAACGTTTGGACGTCCTACAATCGCTACAATCGGTTTACTCATTTCTATTTCTCCTTAACTTATATCTTACATCGATTTACTAGTTCAACACTTCCACCAAACTAGTTACTATTCTCTATCGCTTCATTCTGTTCTCTAAATAAAATTACATGGGGTTCAGTTCACCTAATTTTATTTACTTGTCTTTAACATAATAACAATAATTGTTGTTTTTGTAAACTGTTTCTTATTTTGATTTACAAATGTTTTTCTGCTAATTACAAACTCATTTTATCTATGATACCATAGTTTCTACAAATGATTTTCCATCTTCTTTACAGATTCTTATCTTAATTCCAAGTTCTCTTTCTATATCAGAGATACGTAAATCATCAAGTAATACATCTTCATCATCTCTTAGTAATACACTTGGTAATATCAAATACTCTCCAAGATCTTTTCCTTTGAGCTGTTTAATAATATCTTGTCCTGTGAGCAATCCTGCTACTGTAATATCTTTACCAAAGAACTCGTTTTCAATTGCATATACGTTGGCTTCAATATTCGAATACTTCGTCGTAACATCTTTTGCTAATTCTTCTATAAATGGCGCTGCTAACTTACCTGTAGCCATTGATATCTTTCTTGCGCTTGTATTACCTTCTACTTCCTCAAGATAATCCTGTACTTCTTCTATTAAAGAGCGTACCATACCAACACCATTTTCGATCTGTCCAAAACCTTCATAACAATCTGCATCTGGAATTGGAAGTCCAGCTGTAATATACCACTCATCACTAGCAAATACGAATCTTGATCCATGTTTTTCTTTAATTCGTTCTTGCCATGAGTGTATCTGTTTTAATACCTGTATTGCATCTTCCTTCGTGAATTTCTCAACTTGAGTAAGATTATCACGGTACTTTGTCAAACCAATCGGAACAACAGATAAACTTCGCATATAAGGTATATACTGTGATAAATCTTCAATTGATTTATCAAGTTCTTTCCCATCGTTATAGCCTTTACATAATACTATCTGGCTATTCATTTCGATTTCGTTCTCGTAGAGTTTCTTAATCTTATCTAGTGCTTCCCCTGCAAAACGATTATTTAACATCTTGCAGCGAAGTTCTTTGTTGGTAGTATGGACTGAAATATTAATTGGAGCTAATTTATATAAGATAATTCGGTCAATATCTTCATCTGACATATTAGTTAATGTAATATAATTACCTTGTAAGAATGATAATCTAGAATCATCATCTTTGAAATATATAGTATCTCTCATATCTTTTGGATTCTGATCAATAAAGCAAAAGATACATTTATTACGACAAGTACGATATTTGTCCATTAATCCTTCATCAAATTCAATCCCAAGATCTTCTTGGTACTCTTTCTCGATCTCTAATTCCCACTCTTCACCGTTTGGTTTAAGAATCAGTAGTTCAAGGAATTCGTCGTTGACCAAATAATGATAATCAAATACGTCTTGTATCTCATTTCCATTAATTCTTAATAGAATATCTCCTGGTTCTATATCTAGTTCATCGGCTATGCTGCCTGCAGCCACACTTTTTACAATATGATCTTTTTTTAACATGGCTTTCTTTCCTTTCTATCTATATGGTTCCACTAATAAGTTCGTATGCATTCCGTCTATTCGCTTCTTATAAATCATCTTAACTATATAATTACCCAAATATTTTTAAAGCATAACTTATATAATACCAATTAATCGACTACTTGTAAACTTGCTTTTTACTTTAGTCCATTTATGCTACTGTTTTATCTGGAACTTTTTTTCATGCATAATTACCATGTCATAGTTAATCACTATTGTTTCTTATTGACGAATTTGTTTTAGGGTGTTATAAATGATAGAGAATAATTACGTGTGACACAAATAGGAGGTACTCATGACAAAAGTCTCATTCAGCGAATATATTCCAGTCGCTCCCCTTAAAATATACGCTCATTCAAGCTGTGAAGATCTTGGTTCTTTAGTGAACAATGACATTATCCATAGTAGAAATAATGATAGCGCAAGAGAAAAAGCCCATGCACTTGCTCGAATCGGTTATCAATCCGATAGTTATCTTCTAGATGCAGATTGCTTTCGATTTGGTACTGGTGAAGCAAAAGCAAAGTTAAATGAATCCGTTCGCGGAAAGGATTTATATATTATTGCCGATGTTACCAATCATAGTGGTGCATATCAAGCTTCTGGATATACAACTTTCACTTCTCCAGATGATATCTTTCAAGATATCAAGCGTATTATCGCTGCTTGTAATGGAAAACCATATCGTACAACCGTTATTCTTCCTTATCTTTATGAGAATAGACAAAACCGTCGTAATGTATTAGAATCTCTTGACTGCGCTACCGCCCTTCAAGAACTAGCAAATATGGGTGTTAAGAACATTATTACATTCGAATCTCATGATCCTACCGTACAGAATGCTATCCCAATACAGGGTTTTGATAATTTTACCACTGCTTTACAATTCATTCGTGAGATTGCTCACACACAAAATGATATTACCTTCGATAAAGAAAACCTAATGATTGTTAGTCCAGATGACGGCGGTATGAGTCGTGCTGTGTATTATGCTAATGTTCTTGGGGTTGATATGGGTATGTTCTATAAGAGAAGAAACTATACTACCAAAGAGAATACACATGGCAAAAATCCCGTGCTTGGTTTTGAATTCTTAGGCAATAATGTAGCGGATAAAGACATTATCGTCGTTGACGATATGATTGCAACTGGTACAACCGTGATTGAAACTGCTTATGAACTTAAGAAACGCCATGCAAGAAACATCTATATCGCTGCTACTTTCGGTTTATTCTCAGAAGGCTTTGCACGTTTTGATAAAGCTTATGAAGATGGTGTTATTAGTCGAATCTATACTACTAACTTAGCATACGCATCAGAGGAATTAAAGAATAAGCCATACTATACAAGCGTTGACTTAAGTAAGTACATTAGTTTAATAATCAATACGTTAAATCATGATACCTCCGTTAACGATATATTAGATCCTACAATACGAATTCAAGAACTCTTAGCTGAGATTAGAAAGTAGTACCATTTAAAAGGACTGTTGTACAAACTCTTTATTAGTTGTACAACAGTCCTTTTACTACTTCTTTTCTATTTTAATCTAATCTTACTTTATAGGAGAACCACAGTATTCACATTCGCCAACTTCACCATCAAGAATCTTATTATTTCCTCCACAGTTTTTACAGATAACAATACGAGGTTCTTTCTTTTTTGGAGGTTCTTTTGGTTCTGTAAATGGCTGTTGGTTTGTAATTATTGTTTGACTAACATGTATCTGATTATATGGACTTGATTGTTTACTTGGCTGTTGTCCTTTAATTAGTTGTTGTTGTAATTGTTGCTCTGCAAACAGTAGTTGACTAAGTGGATCTTGGATAAATTGTGATTGATTATATTGTGGTTGATTTCCCTGCAATTGTCCCGCTATGTTACTTTCTGTAACTGAATTTACAAGTACAATTTCCCGTTTACTTTCGTCAATATAAGCACCTTCAAAGAAACCTTTATTAATCATTTCTATTAGGTCATTATGTGCTTTTTCATAAGTGGTTGGAAATGCACTAGCAATACTATCTATTTGTCTTACTCTGTTATTTTCAACAATTGCTATGTATTTTCTATATCTGTTGGTTTTCGTTCGTTTACTTCTAGCCATGAATAGCATAACTCCTCCACCAATGAAGAAAAAGCTTCCTACTCCCCTTAATACTTCAATAGTACTTTCTACACTTTCACCATTTTCTGATACCACTAAGTTAGATTCGCTTAGAGAAATATATACGACAGCTAATACAATAAACATCCATCCGACTACTCTGAGTACTTTTCCTTCTCCTAAAGTATTCCCTTTTGAGATTTTTTTAAATAATAGATATAAGCCAACTGGCCAAAATATTATTAATAAAAAGATTACCACTCCCCATGAAGGTGAGCTTTTTGCTTCTCTTGCCATAATTTCTTACCTTTCTATCTATTAATAGGAGAACCGCAATATTCACATTCGCCCACTTTACCATTTGTTATTTTATTAATTCCACCGCAATTCTTACAAGTTACACTCACATATTCCATATCTTTAGCATTCTGGTTGTTCATATAAGGATTACTCGCAGTTTGCATGGTATTAGAGGTATTATTCATTTGTCCCCCAACATGTGCTAATACAATTCGGTTATTCTCAGAGTCAATATAAGCATTAACAAAATACTTCTTAATAATCATTTGTTGCAAGTTCCTAGTAACTACATCTTGAGAAGCCCCTAAGCCAAGCGCCAGATTCTCAATAGAACCAGTTGGATCAGTAGATAATCTGGCCACATAAGTTTTAAAATCAGAAATTAATTTTTTTCTTTTCTTACTCAGTATAATTAGCCATATTCCTAAACCTGTCATTACAATGGCTAAGATAATTTCATTTAATGCCCCTCTGTCAATTATAAAGGTTATGGTAGAATAGCTAAATGTAAAAGTGAAGATTACTCCAAAAAACAACTGTATCTTCTCTATTATTTTACTTATAACAAGTGCGCCTTTTCCTTTATTCACCTTAGATTCCCCCCACTTTAGTTAACTTTACTTCTTGTTTTCTTTTATTTATTAATACTAGAATCTCCGAAAGTAGATTTTTAATTTCGGTATCCTTTTCATCTTCTCCATACTCTTGTACTAAAACTACTTCTAACTTTGCTACTGCATTCTGAATAAGCTCGTCACTTGGTACAAGTGATGAGGTATCACTATAGCATAACTCATCTGCTATCTTTTTGAGTTGATCTGCATATTTCGTATTCCTACTATCATCACTTAAGGAGGTAAGCTGATCGGTTACAAGAGTCAATGTCATTACCGTATTCATTGTTCTAGTATCCGAAGCCTTAACACTCGATGCCGTGAAGAAACCAATCGTAATTCCTATAATCGCAAGCACCCAAATGATTAGTTGCCATGAATAAAATCCTCGTAAACTATCAACATCTCGGCCCATATAGATACACGATACAAGAATGGAAGCTATCGAGCCAACACCTAAGGTAATACCGCATACTGTTCTTACTATGATTTGCGATGTAGTTCTACTTAAATATTCAATGGTTAATAATCCTCCAAATAACACAATCTCAGCTCCTACGATGAAACCAAGACAAATAAACATTGATGTTCTCCTATCTTCTGTCAACAAAGCAAATAATATACCAGTGAATACTACTATAATAACTCCAATAATTGAGATTGCGCTGTTCCTGTTCTTCATCTTCTCCCCCTATTCTAGCTTCTCACCGCATTCTGGACAGAACTTAGGTGATCCTTCTATGGATATACCGCACTTAGGACAATTCTTCTCCAATGATATCCCACATTCTGGACAAAATTTTACATTCCTTGAAACCATGGTTCCGCAACCAGGACAGCTTTTTGGCTTCTCATATCCACATTTATCGCACTTAGTAGCATCATCAGGCATGTCATAACTGCATTGTGGACATGGATTATATTTATTGCCACATTCCGAACAAAACTTCATATTCTTATCTAACTTAGCTCCACAACTACTGCATGTAGTCCCTGCATTCTTACTATTCTTATCATCTTCCCCTGCACTCTCTGTATCAAATCCACAGGTACCGCAAAACCGCTGGTCTTTCTTCATCGTAGCATGACACTTTTGACATTCCTTATGTTTATTCGTAGCACCATTACTTGTGTTAATTTCTCCTGAAATTGAACCAAAGGCATTACCTACCGTACCGCCAAGTCCAACGCCCATTCCAAGTCCAAGACCTGCTCCCATAATCGGTGCTGCTGATGAACCTGAATTCTTAGCTGCCCCTTCTAACGTATCGAAGGATCTCTCTTGTTGATAATTGTAGCCAATGATATTCATCTCTGCACGTTTTGCTAGTGCATCCTTTAATTTGATTACAGCTGAATCATCCTCTGGAATGCTAAGATCATTCACATAGAAATTAACAAGCGTAATACCATATTCTTTCATGGTTGGTTCAATACGTTCCTTCATAAAAGTGGATAGCTCATCAATATATGCATTTATTTCAAGTACACTGACTTGGTTATGTATTAAGTATTGGGATACGGCATCTTTTACCTTCGTTATGTATAAGCCTCTAAAAAACTTCACAATACTAGCCTTATCTAGTATCGAAAGTGTACCTACTAATTTAATTAAGAATTTCTTTGAGTCTTCGATATGGATTCCAAAAACACCATTGGAACGTATAGGAATAAACACTCCGTACTTTGGATCTTGTATCTGTATAGGGGATGCTGTTCCCCACTTGATATCCAATGAATAGACTTTGTTAATATACCACACTTCTGCTGTGAAAGGAGAACGCCCACCAAATGGTAGATTCACCACCTTATTTAGGATTGGTATATTCGATGTATCTAGCGTGTGCCTTCCGCTACCAAACACATCAAGTACTTTTCCACCCTTAACTAATACCGCCTCTTGAGACTCATTAACGATTAATTGTGTCCAAGTACCTAACTCCTCACTAGGATATTTCCAAGCAAATACATCTGGACCTCCGTTATACTTAACCACTTCAACTATTGCCATAATGCCTCCTAAAGATAATACTTATTACCTATGTATTTTATATTATTTAATTTTTACTATATTAATCCGTAATTAGTTTAACATTAACTTTCCCTTATTTCAATTCAAATCATACATAATTTAGTAAGGAAGTAACAAACTGGGTTACATGAAACGCGATATACATTTTATTATGGATGGGAGAAAGACGATAAAAATGTGCGATGTTTAAGTTAAAGCTTAGGGTGTCAAAAGCCCTCAAAAAAATATAAAATGACTTTTGACACCCTAATCAATTAATAACAATGTTGTTTTTTGATATTTATTCTATAGATAGAAATGCTGCTAGATTGCCACGCATTCCCTTTGATGCACGATGTGAAAAGAACACCTCGTGATTGCAACAAGTACAGATATTTGAATTCGTTATGTTTTCGCTTGGTATTCCTGCTTCCACACAATTTGCTTGATTCGCTAACCATAAGTCAAGTTGATATTTTCCGCCTGTCTTCTTTTCTAACAAGGTATCTGCAATTTCCTTAGGATACGCTTTCACAAATTCCATAGCTACATCTTCACTAATCTCATAGCAGTCTCTACAGATAGATGGTCCAATTACCGCAATTACATCTTCTGGATTGGTACCAAATTCTTCGTTCATAGCCCTAACCGTGTGCACAGCCATCTTATTTACCGTACCCTTCCAACCAGAATGAGATAATCCGATTGCTTTGTTCTTAGTATCTACAAAATACAAAGGGACACAATCGGCATAGTACGTAACAAGTGGAATATTGGGACACTCCGTAATCAAGCCATCTATCCCTTCTAGTTCTCTCGGATAACGATACCCTTTTCCTCTGTCTTTCTCAGTTACAACATGTATCTTCGTATCATGTACTTGGTCTGAGAATACCAAATCACTTGGATCAATATGAATTGCTCTACAGATTCTACGGTAATTCTCCCTAACATTCTCTTCTTCATCACCTCTAGAAAAGCTAAGATTCATCGATGTGAGATGTTCTTTACTTACTCCACCTAATCGAGTTGAGAAACCATGCTTTATATAAGGCAGTTTCTCCAATACAGGATATACAATATATCCAACGTCTCCATCAAAGTGTAATTCTCCCGCTTTTTGACCTTCTGCATTATAGGTAATATCACTTACTTGATTTTTATCTTTATATTTTAATTGTATGTCTTTCATAATTACTCCAATCTATACACTCTTTTACGGTAATACCTCACCATTATATCATTTTGGGGATAATGGTGTCAAAATGTCTATCATTTATTTCGGCAATGTTACGGTAAAACGACTGCCTTGTTCTGCACTGCTTTCCGCCTGCACAGTTCCTCCATGTGCCGTTACAATAGACTTCACGATAGCAAGTCCTATTCCAGCTCCTCCTGTTTTTCGGTTACGAGACTTATCAGTACGGTAAAAACGCTCAAAAACCAGAGATAGCTCTTGTTCTGGGATACCTATTCCATCATCTTCAATCATAATAATACTGCTTTCCTCTGCATCCCTTACTTCAATACGAATGTGACCATACTCAGGTGTATATTTAATCGCATTAGAAAGTAGGTTTTCCATTACCTGACTCAGACGATCCTTATCCGCATGTACAATTGTTGAACTGCCTGCTATTACGAGTGAAATATTTTTCTTCTTCGCTTCTATTTCGTATCTGTCGTAACAAGAATGTGCTATAACCATTAAATCTACATCCGATTTATTTAATATCAGATTATCGCTTTCTGTTTTAGCGAGGCGCTCCAAATCAGACACCAATCCCGAAAGCCTACTGATTTCTTCGTAGCAACTTTGCAGTCTATCTACACTTGGCTCCCATACGCCTTCGATCATCGCTTCTAGGTGCGAGGCAAGTGTTGTGAGTGGAGTCCGCAGTTCGTGTGCAACATCTACGGTGAGTCGTTTTCTTAAGTTTTCCTGCTCGGCAAGCCCCTCTGTAAGACAGTTGATAGCAGCTGCAAGCTCATCTAGTTCTTTTAATTTTGTCTTACCTTCAAAACGTATGGAATAATTGCCTTCTGATATCCGTTTCGCAATATATACCGTCTTTCTTATTGGACGTGCGATACGAGCTGCTAATAAACTTCCAATTATCAAAGATAGGAATAGCGATATAACTCCAATTACTATAAGTACAACATTTAAGGTATCTAAAAAATGAAAATCACTTTCACTGAAAAAAAACGGTCCGAAATAGCTGACCACCATAGAGCCTATCTCCCGACCATTCACGGTAATCGTGTAATCATGTGAGACAAATTCACCACTAATATCAGGTCGTCTTTCTATCATTCTTTCCGTTATCTCATGCATAATTTGCGCACACATAGCCATGTCATGGTTTTGTGCATCCCAAACTATTTCACCGCTTTTATCATAAACTTTGATAATGTAGCCATCATATAATGCGAACATGCCCATACCATGAATAAATTCAATATTCCATTCCTTTGTTATGCAGTCGTACTGTTGCGTGAAATTAGCTACGATATTATCGGCTTTCTTTTTCTGCTGCTCTGCTTTATATATCTCAAATTCACGATTAATGATTATGTTTGACAAGAGACTAATTACAGCTATAGTAAACAGTACCGTCATCATAATTGTAAGGGATAATTGTGACCGCAGTCTTCTCATCTTTATTCACCTCCAAACTTATAACCCACCCCGTGGATTGTAAGTACGTAAACAGGTGACCTTGGATCATCCTCGATTTTTTGTCGGAGATTCTTAACGTGACTGTCAATTGCTCGGTCATAACCATCAAAATCACTTCCTAAGGCGATTTCTATCAGTTCAGAACGCGTGAACACTTTACCAGGATACTTAATAAGCGCCGATAGTATTTTTAATTCATTAGGTGTCAGACTAACAATCTTTTCTTTTCTCTTTATTATATTTTTCTCAAAATCAACACATAAGTCACCGTCATTCCATGAGTTTTTTACGGTTAACGGAGTTAGATCATCACCCGATCTACGCAATACGGTTTCTATCCGAGCATGTAACTCTTTCAAACTGAAAGGTTTCCTAATATAGTCATCCGCACCTAGTCTGAGCCCCTGTAACAAATTGTCTTCGTCTGCTTTTGCCGTCAACATAATAATTGGAACTCTTGATTGTTTCCGAATTGCAAGACATACCTCTTCGCCTGATATGCCTGGCATCATAAGGTCCAAAACAACCAGCGATATATTTTCCTGCTCGAAAACTTTCAAAGCTTGTTGCCCGTTTTCAGCAGTAAAGGTGGAATAGCCTTTATTTTCAAGAAAGGAAGAAACGACCTCCAGTATTTTAGGTTCATCATCTACTATTAAAATGTTTTTATTTTCTTTTTTCAATTTTATTTCCTTTCTTTAACTACAACTTTATTCTATCTTCTAAAAATATTTCACCTATTACAAACACCAGAAAGGGGAAACTGCTAAGATTACAGTTTCCCTTTTTGCTTAATTCCATTATTATTATAGTTTGTTTTCTTGTTAAATTCAATAACTAGCGGTCGTATCCATTAAATTACTTTGTGTGAATGCAATATTAAAATCCTATTAATACTCTACTTTCCAATTCGCAAAAATTCCTGTTGACTCTTTTAAGAAATCATAAGAAATTGTTATATTATCGTCATCTACCGTTTTATCCTTATCAAAAATAGGCCATGGGTTACATCCACCAGATTCTACTTCTACATGATCCATCGCAAACTGATTTCCACAGTTTTGGCATATCAACACATCACCGTTTTGCTTATAATACCCACGTCCTGAACCATAACAGATTTGACAAGTATTGAAAGCCGTACGAATTGTACCGTCAGAAGCTTTTACCGCTACAACTTCTAAGTCGACACCATCTACTTCAACTGGATAAAAGGATGCCTTCTCTGAAATTTTGTCGACAGGAATTACAAGATTATCACCCGAAGAAACTACTTCAGCATCTTTAGACGATGCTCCGGTATTTGCTTTTTTACTACAGCCTGTAAGAGCTACAACACCAACCGTCATTAGAATTGCACCCATTAGTAAACGAATTTTTTTATTATTTGCTTTCATCATTTTCTCTCCTCATATGAATTTAATTGGCTGTTCAGCCTATTGTCGTCATTCTTTTCATTATTACTAGATTTATCCCGCAGAAGGAATGCTGCAATGATAATACCTACAACTGGTAAAATACAATGCCAGTGACTTATTAAAATGGCCATAACTGCTTCTCCTTTAATCTTGGTTTTTAAAAGGCATTTGCAAAACTTTTATAACGTCGACTATATTCTTTACTTTGCATCTGTTCCTGTCACAGCTATTGTTCCACGAATCATCCCCATCCAACAACTATAGTTAAAAGTTCCCGACTTGGTTGGGGTAAATTCAATGATGTTTTCACCGCTCTTGAATTGATGTTCAATACCATATTCATTAATATAGAGTTTATAATTGCAACCGTTAATGCTTCCTTTTGGTGCGTCTATAACCCACCTAACGGGCATTCCTGCCTGAACGGTAATCGACGGATAATTCCCTGGTGAAAGGGTACTGTTTATTACTTGAACACCATCTTTCACATTGACACTTGATTCAGCCCCTTCCTTGATTGAAGTTCCTGATAGCAATGGCAGATCGATAAAACCAGCTAAACTCCAGCCCTGTGAAAACATGGATAAGCCAAGAACTACAACAAACACAGCACCTACTGTCATAACTTTCTTCGTGAACTTTTTACTGAGTACTGTACTGAGTACTCCGAGTCCAAACATTAAAGGCACGGTTCCAAGACTGAATAGGAACATAGACAAGGCACCCGCAATCGGACTACCCGTAGACAAGGCATAAATCTGCATAGCCTGCAAGGGACCACAGGGCATCAATCCATTGAGCATACCAACGATAAATGTGCTCCTACTCTTTACCTTCTCTGCATTAATTTTACTAGCGAATATCTTTGGCATTCGTGGATTAAGCCTACGTAACCACGGGAAGATACCAAGCATATTGACTCCCATAATCACCATAAACACACCTGCTACTAACTTTAATCCTCCCTGTGCGGTATTGGAAAAAGTAATGACCGAGCCAAGTGCACCTACAATAAAACCTACGATTGTATAAGAGATAACTCTCCCAAGGTTATACAAAAAGGCCGGACGTAAAGCCGAAAAGCGACTACCTTCTTTGATTGTCCCGCTCTGAGGAATACATTGCGACAGATTGATACCTCCACACATTGCTACGCAATGAACGGAGGTGATAAGTCCAATCACAAACATCATGCCATATCCCATATTGGTTTCAGCAAGCTGACTCGGTACAAGCAGATTCAAGATACCAAATTGCTGGATCAATATATAAACCGAAAGAATTATAATAAGTAGGCCAATGGTTCGTCTCGAATTTGTAGTAGGCTGCGTGCGATTCAGCACATCATAGCCTAGCCTTTTGATGACCGCAGTAATGTCCCCTAAAGATATAATATCTGTATCATATGTAATTACTGCCGTTCCACCATTATAACTTACTTCTGCTTTTTTTATTCCAGCTGTATTGCGCAATTTTTTCTGAATTGTATTTTGACAGTTCACGCATGTCATACCACCGATACGCAGCTTTTTCGTTTTTACATTTGCATCCACATAGGGTGACCTCCTTTGATTGATGGTTTCATAGTATCAAAGAGATTTGTAGAAAATATGTAGATTAAGATGCCTGTATATATTAGCTTAACAAATGTGTAATTAAGCTCATCCTTTTACTTCAAAAGAGGCATATAATGAATTTATATTAGATAAAAATAGATGGTTTGGGTAACTGGATTGAAACTATTCCAGATTCTTAAAACATATGCTACATAAAACTCATGCTGAACTATATACACAAAAAACAGTCCTCTAGTTTATAATCTAGGGACTGTTTCATCAAATAAATATTACTTACTTTGTAATTATAATTGTTTTATCTACTTTCTTACCACTTTCAGTAAAGAAGGTGTTTAACTGAATTCGCTCTTTCGTTATATCTATAATTGTATAAGAGGATTGGTTTTCTTGAGAACGAGCACCTACATAATCCTGTTGATTTTCTAGTAGCTTATAATATTTGCTTCCTGATGAAGAGTTTGCGGTTATGAACAGAATACCCTTACCGCTAGAATATCGTACAGTATCATCACATGCCTTTGCATATAACTGTATCATATGCTCGCTTCCTCGTTCCATAAGGGAATAACTCTTAGTAAAAGCTAGAACTTTTCTAGCATTCATTGTCAGTGCAGAAATCATCTTTCTTGAACATTCAAATCCTTGATTCCTCACCCTACCTTGATTAACTACACTAGTAGAATTAGCAAAGCTTCCCGTCTCAACTGCCTCCGCATCATACTTCGTGTCATCATCTGCAATAAACGCCCTTGCATAAGTATGATCATGTCCTGTCAACACCAAATTAATATCATACTTACGAAGGATTGGTAATAGCGCTGTTCGAAGGGCTATAATGTTCTCATCCTCAGAATGTTCACCAGATCCAAAGATGTCTTGGTGCATAGCAACAATTCCCCATGTTACATTCTTATTACTGCTTACTGCTTCACGAATGAATTTCTCATGTTCTTCCACATTTGTATTGTTCGTATTCAACATCAAGAATATAGTATCCCCATACGTAAAATAATAGTCCGCTCCTGCATACGTAGCACCATAACCCGTTTTACTATTGGGGTTATTGAAATGATAACTATAATTACCACTTAAACTATCATGATTACCAATCGTCGTTGCAACCGGTATACTACGCAACAACACTGGTGATAAATATCCTGCATATTCGATTTCATTCTTATCAAAAGTCTTATAGTTTGCTTCCGAATCTTTAAGATTCCTGCTCTGTATCTGATCTCCCGCCGTAACGATAAAACTTAGACTCTTCACATGATTGTATGCTGCCTGCAACGTACTGTTCCAGTTAAAACTGTCGTTACACACTGCTCTGTCCTGCCCTTGTTTACCGCTCTCCCCATCTGGAATGTTATCATAAGAGGAGCCAATTTGCGGATCACCAACAAAAACGAATTGAAAGTTTGCTGGATTCTTCGTCTGAATCTTATAAGTTTTTGTCCATCTTCCATCAATTGTATAGCTGTAATAGTATGTTTTATTGATATCTAAGTTCGTTGCAACCGCTTGATTATAATAGTATCCCTTCGTTGCCTTCTTCGTAGTTACTATAAGAGTACTTCCATCTCTTAATTGTTCATTGTCTCCTATACGAATCCTAGATTTCTTATCCTCCTTAGTTGAATACCAAGAAAAATTAATCTCTGATTCATTCATTCCTGGTGTTAATGCCATCTGCAGCGGACTATCTTTCCACAGTTCCCATTGCTTACACCAATCTTCCCAGGCTCCATCAGTTGCCGAAATGGTCTTCTTCGCTTCCGTCCAATCATCGTTACCAGCCGCGAAGCCTACAACTGCTGAAAGCCATATACTAAGACATAGGATAACAACTGCTTTTATAGCTTTCGCCTTCCTATGCAAGAACCTCAAATCCTTTCTATTGCCCAAATGCATTCTGAATTAGAGATACTTCACTCCCTTGAATCGCAACTACATCAAATCTACATGGCGTATCTTCTGCGTATCCATGGCTATACATATAGTATCTAGCTGTCCTTATAATAGACTGCATCTTGCCATAGTTCACCGCTTCCACAGCAAATCCTAGCTTTTGATCCTTTCGGTATTTCACTTCAACAAACACAAGGTAGTTCGCATCTCTTGCAATAATATCAATTTCCCCATTTCTACTGAAAAAATTCATCTCAACAATAGAATACCCTTGATTTATCAGATACGATGCAGCTACTTTTTCTTTCTCTGAACCAATTTTCCTCTTATTATACTCTCCCATGCTCCCTCCTCAAACAACCTTAGTTATACTATAGCTAGCCAATTATGTATAATCAACATTGCTTCGTGTACTTGATTTGTTATGATTAGGGATATTAGAAATTGTTATCCTTGTTTGAATCCGTCATAACTCTTCCTTTAATACGGTCCATATTATCAACAAACACAAGAATCTCCGCTACAACACTATATAGCTCTGGAGGGATATACTCACCAACATCAAGTTTTGATAAGGTGTTGGCTAACTTGCTATCCTTATGTATCGGTACATCTTCTTCCTGAGCTTTGTCAATAATCTTATCTGCTAGATATCCATAACCACTTGCAATAACTTTTGGCGCTGTTTCATCCGGTGAATAGGACAATGCAACGGCGGCTTTGTTTCTATGTGTCTGATTTTCTCGTTCTTTACTATTTAAGTCCATATAATTAACTTGCTCCTTCCTAGGTTTTAGAGGGTTAAGAAACTGCACACCCCTTTTTCTCAATTAAAATCCTACTCTATGCTCTCACATCGAAAGAATACCTCTTTACAGTACCTTCCTTATTATCCTCTTCAAACAATTCTTGAATGCCACCTTCTAACGTCTCTTTTATATTAGCCGAAGCCGTAAAGAAATATCCTTTTTCCTTTAGATTATCTTCTAACTCTATTAGATGTTCTTTCACTATTTCATACGCTTCTTCATCTGATAATGAGAAAACTGCATTCATATGATAATCCTGCGTCTTAATCATGATATCCATATCTCCTAGATATTCCATATTAAGATGCAACAATAAACTCATACTTTTTGATGAAGCACCAGTGTTTTGCTTATTCCGATATACATATAAATCACTATGTTTTAATTGTCCTTTTAATTTCAGTGGAATCTGCGAATAAAGCAAGTCAAACATATGATTTTCCCCTTTGGCCTGCGCCATCTGTTGATTCATCTGATTCGTTGCGGCTACATTCTGTGTAGCTAACTGAAGTACCTGTTGCAACTGATTAGCAGCCTCTGGATTTTGAAAGGAAATATTCAAAAATGCTTGTATTTGTTGTTCCATATGAGTACTAACTTGTCGCAGACTTTCCGATTGCAATTGCTCGGGTGTTATTCCCCACTGACTAGTTAGTTCTTTCGTTACTGCTTGTGAGAAAGCATCGCTCTTTAAGAAATTCTCCATAAATTTTGATTCATTACCTTGCTCAAGTTGCTGTTTCACAATTTCCAATATTGACTTTGCATCCATTCCTTGTATCTTAGACATATCCTTCTCTTGCAGTACCTTCAATAACTCATCCCACGTTAAGCTATCAACTCGAGTCTGTACTACCTCTGAATTAGGTGTTTGATTTGGCAATAGAATCGTCTCTAAGAGTTGTCTTCCCGCTTGTATGTCACCATTCACATAAGCGTCACTAATTGCAACTGACAGCTCTTTCATTACTTGTTGTAGATTAGCAGAGAAATTGGACTTCTCTCCTAAAAATGTATTCCACAAATCGATATTGGAATTCGTTAATGACATATTATTCTTAAGCATATCAACAAATTGTGATAATGGTATGTCAGGATACCGTAACGATGCCGATATAAATGCCGTTACTGTCTGTTTATCAACCGCCATTCCATGATCTAATAAAGTGTTAACGATATCAATGTTTTTATCCGTTGGAGCTAATCCTGCTGCCTCAAGTGCTTTATAAATCGCTCCATCAGTAGGATTACCTTGCTGATCGTGATAGGGTGCTATCGTAACTTGTTTTCCTGTATTCTCTCGTACAACAAACTTCAATGTCTCTCCAATACAGATGTTTACCATATCTTGAAATTTAGCTTGTACCAATTGTTCATCAATCTGAATAGTAACTTGATTATTACGAATATCAACGACGGTTCCTTGAAACACCTTACCACTAGATAACTGTCCTAAGGAGGCATTCCCATTACTATTCATATAGGCTGAATTTGAAGCTCCTTGTAGTGAATGTAAGGACAACGAATTGTTTGTTCCTTTACCACTACCAACTTGATATGACTGTGATGAAAAATTCATCTCCCTACCTCCTTTTACAATATAAGCAATAACGGATCTTCTTCCCATCTAAAGCCTTACCTTCTAGAGCCTTATGATTTAAACTCTTGAAGTAATTTTGCTACTTTTCATTCGTGAAATTCCCAATAAAGGAACGCCTATGAATTGGAGTAGAACCAACTTCTTTCAACGTTTTAATATGTTCACTGGATCCATACCCTTTGTTACTTGCAAAACCATACCCAGGGAACAGTGTATCATAATCAACCATCATACGGTCTCTTGTAACTTTGGCAACAATACTAGCCGCTGCTATTGATGCACTCTTAGCATCTCCTTTGATAATTGGTACTTGCTTTATATTTACACCAGGTATTGTTACCGCATCATTAAGAAGTAAATCTGGCTTTACTTCTAACTTACTAATGGCAATTCTCATGGCTTCATAAGTTGCCTGTAGGATATTAATATCGTCAATGACACTTGGTGGTACAACTCCGATTCCAACCGCTACTGCCTTTTCCATTATTACATCATATAGCTCTTCTCTCTTTTTCTCACTAACTTGCTTAGAATCATTAAGATATAGGATTTCTTTATCAGTCGGAAGGATAACTGCACACGCAACTACAGGTCCTGCTAAAGGCCCTCTCCCTACTTCATCAATTCCACAGATTGCATGGAACTCTCCGCTATATTGTCTTTCAAAGCTTCGCATCTCATAGGAGCGTTCTCTTTCCTTTTCAAGTTTTTCTTTTTCTTTCTCATATTTTGCAATTAATTTGACGACACCACTTCTAGTATCCTCTCTATATTGATTCAGAACAACATCTATGTTAGAGATATCGGCTGATTCTAATTCCTTCTTTATGTCTGTTATTTTCTTCTCCATATCTATGTTAAACTTCTCCTCTCTATGTCAATCCGCTAGACCCAGTTAACGTCATATACAATACTTTATCCCCACTAAATCCTCTGTGAGATCAAATGAATCCTAGACTTATTAACTTATAGCTCTTTCAGAACTACAGTCTTACACTTCTCATAAGTTACATTGTAGCATATTCTGTCTTCGGTTACTATATCCATCACCATTACGACACGGAACTTTTCTACTATATAAGTAGACACCTTTCCCTTCTAACTATCATAACTGAAATCAGAAAAACCATAGGGCGTGCAAAATACACTCCTATGGTTCATAATTTTAGTTGTTTTCTTCTTTTATAGTTTCATCAACTTCTTCCGTTTCTTCTTTTTCTTCGAAAATAGGGAACTCTAAAGTAACTCTACCGATTCTACCATTTCTGAAATCATCAACTACAATACTTGCTGCTTTATCTATATCTGGTAAATCCCCTTTTTGCTTACAACCACGTTTCACAGCAATATTGGTTAGTGTTTCTAATGAATCTTCTGACTCTTCGATTTCATACTTATTAGCTAACATTCCTTTATAATGCTCGTGTAAGAATTTGATTAATTCAAGAGATAATTCTGACATATTAAGTATCTCTTCTTTAATAGAACCAATGAATGCTAATCTAAGGCCCACTAATTGATCCTCGAATTTTGGCCATAAGATACCTGGTGTATCTAACAATTCCACATTCTTATTCAAACGAATCCATTGTTTTCCTTTTGTCACACCCGGCTTATTCCCTGTTTTGGCACAAGCTCTACCAGCAAAGCTATTGATGAAGGTAGATTTTCCTACGTTAGGAATGCCAACTACCATCGCACGAACAGGACGATTCATAATTCCTCTCTTGCGATCCCGTTCAATCTTTTCCTTACATGCTTGTTGGATTACTTCATGTACATTCTTAACACCTGTTCCACTTTTTGAATTAACAAGGGCTACAAAGAACCCTTTTTCCTCAAACCAAGATTTCCAAGCATTTGTTTGTTGTTGACTGGCTAAGTCGTATTTATTCAATAGAATAATTCTAGATTTATTCTTTGCTATTTGATCAATATCTGGATTCTTACTACTTAATGGAATTCTTGCATCTACTAATTCGATGACTACATCAATTAGTTTAATATCCTCCTGCATCATACGTTTTGCTTTCGTCATATGACCAGGGTACCATTGAAAATGCATATCTCTTACCTCTTACTTTCTTTTATCGTAACTACGCGTTATTAAGCTTCATAACGATTTATTGACTATCTTCTTCTGTAGTATCAATTGCAGGATTTAGTTCATTGACAAAATTGAATGGTTTCAATCGAATCCATGCTTTTCCTATAATATCATCAAATACCACATTACCGATATTGGCGAATCGACTATCTTCACTAAGATTACGATTATCTCCAAGTACAAAATATTCTTTATCTTCTAGTAGTATTGGTTCTACCGATAAACCAGGATTCTTAATCACATCAACTGCAGATTTTTCTTTAATTGGTTCATCATTAATATAGACAACTCCATCTTTAATCTGTACTGTCTCCCCCGGTAAACCAATAATTCTTTTTATATTATAATAGCTGTGCTCTTTACCACTTTGTTTGAATACAATAACATCAAATCGCTTTGGTTTCGAGAAACGGTATGCAAGCTTGTTGATAACAATCTTATCTCCCTCTTGCAAAGTTGTTTCCATAGATTCACCAACTACAGTAGTCTTCTCAACTGCATATTCCACAAGAAAATACGCTAACAGAATTACCGCTATAATCTCTACAACCCATATAATAACCTCTTTTATAATTTTCTTTCTTTTCACGTTTGTATCATCGGAATCGAAATTATATTTCATGGAACACTCAACCTCATCTCTATATACTACATATCATTAATAAAAAGGGACAATATACAAAGTGTACTTGTCCCTTCTTTTCGTTTAATTATTTAACTAGCTCTTTAACTTTAGCAGCTTTACCAACTCTATCACGTAAGTAGTTAAGTTTAGCTCTTCTTACTTTACCGTGTCTGATAACTTCGATTTTTTCAACGATTGGAGAATGTAATGGCCAAGTTTTTTCTACGCCGATTCCATTAGAAGCTTTTCTAACTGTGAAAGTTTCTCTTGAGCTTCCGTTTTGTCTCTTTAATACTGTACCTTCAAAAATCTGAGTTCTTTCACGATTACCTTCTTTTACTTTAGCGTATACTTTAACAGTATCACCTACGTTAAATTCAGGTACTTCTGATTTTAATTGAGCAGCTTCAATATTCTTAATAATTTCGTTCATTTGTGCGACCTCCTTCAAAATTTAGATGTTCTTAATACACTCCGTAACAGAGGAACACCCTTTTCATCTCACAACAACTGATTTTAACACATATCTTAGTATGATGCAAGGTATATTTTGAATTATTTACATAATTTAATGCGCTAATACTTCTACACCTGTTTCTGTAACTAGTAACATGTATTCCCATTGTGCTGATGGCATACCATCCTCTGTGTAGATCGTCCAACCATCTTCTTCATCTTGGATGACATCTGCTTTTCCCATATTAACCATAGGTTCAATTGTAAAAATCATACCTGGAACTAATAGAATATCCGTTCCTCTTTGACCAATATGGCTTACCCAAGGTTCCTCATGGAATTCAATTCCTACTCCATGTCCTCCAATTTCTCTAACAACTGTATATCCATGCTTCTTAGCATGTTCATTAATAACATAACCAACATCACCAAGAAAACTCCAAGGTTTTACTTCCTTTACACCTAGCTCAAGGCATTCTTTGGTTACCTCGACAAGTTTTCTCTTCTCTTCACTTACCTCACCGATGAGGTACATCCGTGAAGAATCTCCATAATAGCCATCTACAATTGTGGAAACATCAATATTTACAATATCACCACTTACTAATTTGCGTTTAGGGTGTGGGATTCCGTGGCAAACTACTTCGTTAATTGATGTACACACACTCTTTGGATACCCTTGATAACCAAGTGGTGCAGCAATTCCACCTAATTCTTTCGTAAACTTATTAACTAGTTGATCTAACTCTTCTGTTGTTACCCCTTCTTTTACGTAAGGTTGTAACTGATCAAGAATCATGGTATTAATCTTTCCTGCTTTACGAATTCCTTCAATTTGTTCTGGTGTCTTAATCATATCTCTTGAAGGTACCATCGCACCTTGTTCTTCAAAATCTGCAATCTTTTCATCGAATGTAAGATGGCAACTCTTATATTTTTTATTACTTCCACACCAACATAAATCATTTCTACCTAATTTCATACTAATTCTTCTTTCTATATTAATTTATTAACGTCAGCGAATTCCTACGACTGTAGTCGTGGATAATCCTTATATTATTATTCAGGGTTTAATCCCGTCGTTGCAAGCTTTATGACAGTATCAAAGATTACATTCCACTCTTCTTTCTTCATTTGAATAGCAAGCTTATTCTCCTCTTCAAGGTAATTAACTGCGCTCAATAACGGAGTTTTACATATCCCCATAACCGACTGGCAGTATAATACAAGATACTCTAATTCCAAATCATTTCGTATACTCCCTTTTTGTATTAACTGCTTAAGAATTGGCTGTATTATTTGCTCCTTGAATTCTTTACTTAACTTATCAATATGCATACGTATCTCAGCTTCTTGTTCATTCTTCGATGCAAAAAGGAAACATATTTCAGATTGATAACTATCAATGATTCCCCATAATATTTCCTTGCTTTGTTCCGCAACTACACCGAGACTTGCGTCTATTTGTATGTGGCTTTGCAACTGCATCTTCATGGTTGTTTTAATCATAGAATATACGTAATCAGTTAAGTAGATATAGAATTCTTTCTTATCCTCAAAATACTGATACATACTTCCTTTTGAAACAGTTGCATTCTTTGCAATAGTTCCTACACTGCCAAGCAAATATCCCTTATTCGTAAACTCTGTGAGTGCAGCATATACAATGTTTCTCTGTTTTGCTGGTGGTAAATTAAAAAATGTTTGTTTTGGCATTCGTATCTCCTATTCTATCAAACTGTTACTCATAATCCGCTTCAATACTCACTCGCAACTAATCATTTATTTCGTGGACTATCAGTTAAATTGTAATTCTAATAGACCTAAATGTCAATTCTTCATACTATATTATCTTATTACGTTTTGCAATTTTTGATAATTTATGTTACCATATCAAAATATAGTCTTTTATTAAGATAATATCATATCAAGATATAAGATTATTTCAAGACATGTACTACATTAGGATATGTACTATATCAAGATATGTACCGCATCAAGATATATAACACATCAAGATATATAACCTATCAAGATATATAACCTATCAAGATATATAACCTATCAAGATATATAACCTATCAAGATATATAACCTATCAAGATATGTTCCATATCAAAATATGTTCCATATCTAGAAAATAGCTAATTCTCGGAGGACAACTATGTTACGTTTACGACCTTTCAAATTATGTGATGCTCCTTATCTGTTACAATGGTTCCAAGACGAAAAATCTTTCACCATGTGGAGTGCCAATAAGTTTACATACCCACTTACTATGGAACAACTCATAGAATATAAAAATCGTTTTGATGAAGATCCTAACGCATGGATATTCGTTGCTTTAGATGAAGATGGTACCCCTGTGGGCCATTTTTCCATGCGTAATGCAGATTACGAGAAGCGAAGTATTCACCTTGGCTTCATTGTGGTAGATACTACTTATCGTGGCAAAGGCTACGGCAAAGAGATGGTCTCTCTTGCAATTCAATATGCTACCGAGATATTGAAGATGACTCGTGTTACTCTTGGTGTATTTGCTAACAACGAAGCTGCTCACAACTGCTACAAATCGATTGGCATGATTGATGAAGAATTTCACCCTGCATTCTTTGATTACAAGGATGAAAAATGGGATTTATATGACATGGCTTATATTAAAGAATAAAGAAAATAAAAGAAAGACAATGTTCAATACTATTTTATCTTGATCATTGTCTTTCTTATAAAATTACTATTTTATAATTACTATTTTAAGATATTGTTTTCATTGATACTGTCTATAATTCTATTTTTTTCGTGCAAGCAATTGCTAATGCGCCATAACCAATATGGCATGCAATACTTAATGATAAGGGGTCCATATGAATCTCATAGTTAGGAAACTCACTTTGTAATTCTTCTTTCCAGGATACTGCTTCTTCTTCATTCCCTGCATAAGCAGCTTGTAGATGAATTGTATGATTATCTTCCGTACAACCAAAACGTTCTTCCATATCTTTTCGCATCGCTTCAATCATAACTTTTTTCGCTTGTTTCTTACCGCGAGATTTTGAATATGCATCTAACTTTTCCCCTTGAATTTGTAAAACTGGTTTAAGATTCAATACCGCACCAATTGCCGCAGCTGCTGGTGTAATTCTACCACCTTTTTTTAAGTATTTAAGAGTGTCAAGCGTAATATAAATACTTGATTCAAGTTTAACTGATTCAAGATATTCTTTAATCTCTAATGCAGACTTTCCTGCATTAGCAAGTTCAATTGCATCAAGTACCGATTGTCTTTGTGTAACAGAGATTCTTTGATTATCAACAACCTGAACTTTTCCATCAAAATCCATAGATAGCATAATTGCAGTCTCACAAGAGCTACTTAATCCACTTGACATTGGTATGTGAACAATTTCATCATACTCTTTCAATAGAGAATTCCATAGATCAATCACATCTCCAGGCGCTGGTTGTGATGTTGATATCTCTGCGCCTTCCTCTAATTTAGTATAGAATTGTTTTTGCGATAATGTGATATCTTCAAAATATAATACTTCATCTATATAAAAAGGCATTGGTAACACAGATATTCCCAGATTTTTGCTCTCTACCTGTGTTATACCACTATTACTATCTGTTACGACTGCTATTTTTTTCATTCTACACCATCCTATTTTCCTTCTTTACATACACTTGCCATACCTATATTCTATCTTGAAATTAGCAAAATATAGACGCATAAAAATACTCATAACTGTAATGGTATATGATTCTTTATAAATATGCAAGTGAAAATACATTAAAATTCTCTAAACCACCAAGAAGTAATTATCAACAGGTATTATTGTCTTCCCATATAAAGTAATTATTCCCCATTCAAAACAATCTCTTTATTGGTATTCTCATAGGTAATTATTCCTTCACACGGTATATCTTACAATCATTCGTTCTCTCAAAGAATCCATATTCTATTAACGCCCTTCGTAAAGTAGGATAATCATCATACATTCTCTTTAAAACTTTGTTCACTTCCTCTTCTTTATACTCACGATTTCGTACGAAGTTCTTCATGATTTCACCAAGAATAATGATTTTCTTCTTCTCTTTTACTGGAAATTGTTTTAATGCACCATTCTCATCCATGTATGTGCTAATCGTCTTCTCGCGGTCCTGATCTGTGATGTTATATCGATCATCTACCATCGTTGCTGAGGTATGAATTTCTTCAATAATTCCAATATCTGTCTGGTTTATCGCACGACTTGTCTTTTCTTCTAAGGATTTCATAAGAGCTAAGAATAGCTTAGCCTGTTTCTCCTTCTCACGTAATTTAAATCGATGATTCCGTACAGTAGAGCAGGCAATTCCCACTTCTTTAGCAATCACTTTATCATCTTTCCCCGCAGACATTAATTTAAGAATCTGCTGTTGCACCTCTGATATTCCTATAACACTGGTATTCAATGATAGTAAATAGTCAACGGTTTCTCCATGATTGTTTGCTATATGATTGCTAACGGCTCCATATGCATCGTATAACTCTCCATCAATTTGATAAATCCTTCCCTTAACAAAGTTTTCTCCACAGAAGATACAAGAATAACCTTCTTTGTTTTCCTTATATCCTTCTACTAATTCTTCTAGGCTTGATTTCCACATTACTTCATGATTCTCCTGCATATGCTACCTCTTTTACATACTCATGTATTATCTCTCTAGATTCAATAGGTATTCCTTCACTCCTATTCCCGCACCAAATCCCACCATACTACCATCCGCACCAATTACACGATGGCAAGGTACAATTATCAGTATAGGATTCTTATTATTGGCTCCACCTACTGCTCTTGATGCTTTGGAATTCCCTATCTTCTTTGCAATCTCTCCATAACTACAGGTTTTACCATAAGGAATGGTTTGCAGTGTTTTCCATACCTTCAATTGAAAATCTGTTCCTCTTAATTGAAGGGGCAAATCAAATTGCTTTCTTGTCCCTTGAAAATACTCTTCTAACTGTTCTACCGCTCTCTCCAAGATTGTAGTTTCTTTATCCATTGACAAGTCCGGTTTCTCATCAGTACACACCGCTATGATAACTCCATCTTCTTCCTCTATGCATAACATTCCAACTGGACATTTATAATGTATTTTTGAAATCATAGTCTCCTCCATTTTAAAAAACAAGCCTACTCTATGTATTGATTATACATGATAGAAGCAGACTTGTAAATTATGGCTTTTAGATGTTGTCCTTATATTCTCTCTAACTAATGGATTAACTTAATCCACATCATTTTGCATTCGTTCCTTATCTATGTTGGCTTTTGTTAAATCTCAGTTGCTTCTTCCACATCGCCAGCGCATGCTTCGCGAGCAATCCGCTTCTCTTTATCTGTTAGATTCGCTCCCTTTAATAAATCAGGTCTTCGCTGTGCCGTTCGAATAACAGATTGTTCTCTTCTCCATTTATCTATATTCCCATGATGACCAGATAATAAAACTTCTGGAACTTTCTCGCCCATGAATTCTTCTGGTCTAGTATATTGAGGATACTCAAGTAGATTATCATGGAAAGATTCAATCTCCGCTGATACATCATTATTAAGTACACCAGGTACCAATCTTGATATTGCATCCATCATAACCATAGAAGGAAGTTCTCCCCCTGTCAATACGTAATCACCAATAGAAACATGATCGGTTACAATCCTATCCAGCACACGTTCATCAATTCCTTCATAATGACCACACAGGAATACAAGGTTTTCTTCTTTTGCAAATTCTTCTGCCAGCTCTTGTGTAAATACTTTACCTTGTGGAGTAAGGTAAATTACACGAAGTGGCTTCTCACTTCCCATTTGTTCCTTAACATGTTCATACGCCTTATATACAGGTTCTGCTTGCATAACCATACCAGCGCCACCCCCATAAGGATAGTCATCTACCTTAAGGTGTTTATTCGTAGAGAAATCTCTAATATTCGTTGTCTGTAACGTAATCAGATTCTTTTCTCTAGCACGTCCTAATATACTTGTATTCAAACCTTGCTCAATCATCTCAGGGAATAGAGTAAGCACATGATAATTCATCACTATTTCCTCCTATTAATCAACTAAACCTTCCATGATATGAGCAGTGATTTTCTTCTCTTCGATATTAACATCTAGAATACATGGTTCGATGTTTGGTAATAAAACTTCTTTTCCTTCCTTGGTCTTCACAACATATACATCATTTGCACCTGTTTGTAAAACTTCCTCTAACGTTCCGAAGTCTTCCCCTTCATCAGTCACTACAGAACAACCAATTAAATCAAAGATAAAGTATTCTCCCTCTTCAAGCTTCACAGCATTCTCTCTTGTAATAAGGAGATCTTTACCTTTATATTTCTCTATATCATTAATGTTGTCATATCCTTTAAACTTAACAATTACCATCTGTTTAAAAAAACGGACACCAGTGATTTCCATTTCAATTTGTTCTTTTCCTGTATCTAATAAAACTTTCTTTAAATTCGCAAAACGATTTGGGTCATCTGTTGTTGGAAATACTTTAACTTCTCCTCTGATTCCATGAGTTGAACTAATAACACCCACACGTAATAAATTGTCCATCTGTTTCCTCCTACTATGGAATTCTTTTAAAGGGTGTCCTACATGTAAGACACCCTCTGTATCATAGTACTAGTAGTTAACTATTTTATTTGTAACTTGTAACGATTCCGTTGCCAGCTCTTAAGAGCTAGAGACATACGAATTATTACTGTATTTCTACAATTACTTTCTTATCATCCTTTGATGCGGCTGCCTTAACAACGGTACGGATTGCTTTCGCAATACGGCCTTGTTTACCAATCACTTTCCCCATATCATCCGCTGCTACTTTTAGTTCTACAACGATAGCTTTGTCGGTTTCATGCTCAGTTACAACTACTTCTTCTGGATGATCTACTAATGATGTAGCAATTATCTCAACAAGTTCTTTCACTACCTTCACCTCCACTATGCATATACCACAAGAGCCACGAAAAGGGAACTTCTCGTGGCTTATGTGTATTCTGGCTAGCTACATAGAATATGCAGTTCGTATAACCAGTTATACCTTACGGATAACTTGATTATTTAACGATACCAGCTTTTTTGAATAATCTGTTAACAGTTTCAGTTGGTTGTGCACCATTTGATAACCATTTTTGAGCTGCTTCTTCATTTACGTTGAAAGCACTTGGCTCTTTAGTTGGATCGTAAGTTCCGATTTCCTCGATGAATCTACCATCTCTTGGAGATCTTGAATCTGAAACAACTACTCTATAGAAAGGAGCTTTCTTTTGTCCCATTCTCTTTAATCTGATTTTTACTGCCATCTTATTTTTCCTCCTTTAATATTGAACCATATTCGACTTTTGTCATTTATTATTACAGGTTCTAAACCTGTTGGTCCTCTCTTACAGACCGAAAGGTAATTTGAACTTACCTCTCTTACCTTTGCCAGACATCATTCCTGACATCTGTTTCATCATCTTCTTACTTTGCTCGTATTGCTTAACAAGCTTGTTTACTTCGCTGATATCAACACCAGCACCTTTTGCAATACGTTTCTTTCTAGACGGATTAAGAATATCTGGTTGGGAACGTTCCTTCTTGGTCATAGAATTAATGATTGCCACTGTACCATCAAAGATGTCGTCATTAATCTCAACGTCCTTCAATTGAGCAGAAGCCCCTGGTAACATCCCAAGTAAATCTCCAATACCACCCATCTTTTTAACTTGTTGAATCTGTTCAAGGAAGTCATTGAAATCGAATTCTGCTTTACGCATCTTCTTTTCCATCTCTCTTGCCTTGTCTTCATCAATGGTTTCTTGTGCTTTTTCTATTAATGTAAGCACATCTCCCATACCTAAGATACGGGAAGCCATTCTGTCTGGGTAAAATTGTTCTAAATCAGACAACTTCTCTCCCATACCAACATAGAGAATTGGGCGTCCTGTTACTGCACGAATAGATAATGCAGCACCACCTCTTGTATCACCATCAAGTTTTGTAATAATAACACCATCAACGCCAATTTTACCGTTGAATGTCTCTGCTACGTTAACCGCATCTTGACCTGTCATAGCATCTACTACTAAAACAGTTTGTGTTACATCTACATTCTCTTTTATCTCAATTAGCTCAGTCATCATGTCTTCGTCAATATGAAGACGACCAGCTGTATCTAAGATAACAACATTAAATCCATTCTTATGTGCATGTTCGATTGCCGCTTTCGCTATGTTCACTGGCTTATGACCATCTCCCATAGAGAATACTTCAACCCCTTGTTTCTCACCATTAATCTGTAACTGCTTAATAGCTGCTGGACGATATACGTCACAAGCAACAAGTAAAGGTTTTCTTCCCTTTTGTTTCAGTTTTCCTGCAATCTTTGCTGTAGTAGTTGTTTTACCAGCACCTTGCAAACCACACATCATAATAACTGTTAATTCCGAAGCAGGTTTTAGTACTAATTCTGTGGTTTCATCACCCATTAACTTAACCATCTCTTCGTTAACAATCTTAATTACCATCTGACCAGGTGTTAAGCTTGTCATTACGTCTTGCCCAACTGCTCTTTCCTGAACAGACTTGATGAAGTTCTTAACAACCTTAAAGTTAACATCTGCTTCTAGTAATGCCATCTTAACTTCTTTCAAAGCGACTTTTACGTCAGCTTCTGTTAAGCGCCCCTTACCACGCAAATTCTTAAATACATTCTGTAGTTTTTCGGATAAGCTGTCAAATGCCATGCTTAAACCTCCCAATCTTATTTGCGTTATCTTATTTCATATAAATCTATGTTCTATAAATCTTCTAATATGCTATCGGATAGTAATTCAATCTCTGTAAGTAAATTAAACTCATTTGGTATGCTATACTCATTCGACAAGTTACGCTCGTTTAACAAGTTAAACTTGTTTAACTTTATGATCTGTTCAGATAATTCCTTTATCCTACTTACTTTTTGCTTCGTTTGTTCAAATTTTTCAATCAAATGAAGCTTCTCTTCATATTTAATTAGTTGATTACTACATCGCTTTACAACATCGTGTACACCCTGTCTACTTATTCCTTGTTGTTCTGCAATTTCACTTAAAGATAAATCGTTTAAAATGTAATCTTCAAAGATACATTTTTGATTTTCCTTAAGGAGTTCCCCGTAGAAATCATAGAGCAAGGATAGCTCAACTAGCTTATCAATTTGCTTTATATTATTATTATCTTTTTTTTCTATTTTATCATTCATATAAAGCACCGCCCTGTAAAGTAATTTTCTTTACAGTTGTTAGTATACATAATTCTTATTCTGATGTCAACTTATTTTTTTATGTTTTTTTTATGAATTTTTTGAATGATTTTGGACATTGTTTAATTACCTATATAATACTTCATCAAACATTAATATGCATGTGGAAATTCCATATGAGAAAAGTAATGCTCCCTATTTTTATCAAAAGAAATGTCGTCAGTGTATAGTATCTTAAAAACAAAAGTAAAACCTAAAAATTAATTTTAATCGCCTCCAAAATAATTTAGCAAAGCACCAGCTTATGCTGGTGCTAATAAATAACTTATACAAGACTTCTTCAAAAGTACTGACTATTTATTAATGTTTTTCTACGGGCTAGTTACTAACTGATTTTAATACCATCTAGCATATAAATAGCGATAATCTTCATTATCACGTGGTACTATTGAATATTCGTCAACGATTTCTATTGTACTTGTACTACCATTAACTCTATACCAATATAAAAAAGTATAGCCTTCTCGTTTCGGCGTAGGCAAAGGTCCGTACTTCTCACCCAGAATAACCGAAATACTGTTATATGGTACGGTTCCTCCATATGTAACAAATGTCACAGTATAGTAAACAGGTGTCCATCTAGCATATAATGTCTGATCTTGGGAGGTTGTTACTATAGTATCTTTAGTAACAACATATCCGCTTGATATGTCCGTGTACCAGCCTGAAAAATTGTAGCCGATTTTCGTTGGCACTGGTAAATCTCCATATTTTTCATAATATACAACAGACTTCTTACTAACAGAACAAGAGCCTCCGTTTGCATAAAAATTCACATTATATGTTTTACCTTTCCACCTTGCATAAAGCGTATGAGCTCCTGCAATCTCTACTTGAGTCATTGAAGTTATCTCCGTCCCTCCGCTAGTCTGTGTAAACCAACCAACAAATTCATAGCGATCTCGTGTAGGGATAGGTAATACGCCGTAATATTCTTTATAAGTTACAATCTTAGTAGTATTATGGACACTATCGTTTCCACCATTCGTATTGAAATATATCGTATAGGAAGCTGGTTTCCAGTGTGCATATAATATTTGATGCTCTGCGACATCCACGATACTGGTTTTTGTTATTTGTTTACCACCTTGTTCCTGTGTAAACCAACCAACAAACTCATGTCCTAATTTAGTAGGAACAATTAACGTACCATATTCTCTACCAAAATAGTATGTCGTATTATATTGACTTTGGTTTCCGTACGTTCCACCAGTACAATCAAACGTTCTTGTATAGATCTGAGGATTCCACATGGCATAAAGTGTGTGATTCTTAGCAGTTTTCATTATGGTTGTCTTAATTGCATATCCTGTTCCGGGTTCTCTATTAACCCAACCTGCAAAGACATAGCCTGTTTTTATTGGGATTGGTAACTCCCCGTACGCACTAGCAAATTCAACCTCTTTACTATAATTCAGTAAATCACCACCCTCTGTATCAAAAGATACTGTATACGTATTGGCTTTCCATTGAGCGTATATGTTGTGGTTAGAAGTTGCTACTACTTTACTATCAGCATTAATCACTTCACCCGCTGGGGCTCTTAAAGTACGCCATTCTATAAAAGAATATCCTTCCCTTGTTGCAACTGGCAAATCACCATACTTATCTTTATACGTCACATCTTTATTAGCAGGTAAAACAACACCTCCTTCCGGATAAAAGATTACCTTAAATGTTGCTTCCCTCCAATGAGCATATAGTCTTTGTTCGCCAGCTACAGTCATAATGCTATCAACTGTTACTAGTTCTCCCTCCTCTTTTGCTGTATACCAACCAACAAATTCATATCCAGGTCTAGTTGGTGTATATAATCGTTGATATTTTTGGTAATAAATATAGTAATTAGGATATTCGTCGTATTCATAATTATCTACTTTTATTTTACCTCCATTAGAATTAAATACTGTTTTATAAGTTTCTCCTGCCCAGCAAGCATATAATGTGTGGTTATTAGCTATACTAACTTTCGTATTTGAAGATATATTTGATGCTCCTGTCTTTGTATAACTCCACCAGCAAAAACGATATCCTTTTCTTGCTGGTACAGGTAACTCTCCATATTCCTCACCAAAATAAACATTTTTATTAGTAACAATAGTTTCTCCTCCGTTAGCGTCAAAGTTCACTTCAAAACTTTTTCCCTTCCATATTGCTATTAACGTAAGTCCATAAGCAGATTTGACCTGACTATCAGCATTAATCAAATCACTAATTAAAGTTGATGTAGACCAACCTACAAATATGTAGTTTTCTCTCACCGGTACTGGTAATTCTCCATACTCACTCATATAAGTTACTTTTTTACTAGCAATATCTACACTTCCACCATTAGCATTAAAGAACGCCACGAATTCTAGTGGTTTCCAATGGGCATATAAAGTCTGCTTATCAGTTATCTTAACAACACTGCTAGCTGTAATTAAATTACCACCCTCTTCTTGTGTGTACCACCCAGTAAATTCATTACCATATTTCCAAGGTGTTGGTAGTGTTCCATATAGATTATCATAGTAGTAATTGCCGTACGTTTCAGTATAATATTTATTTTTAATTTCTATCTGACCACCGGTACATTTAAATTTTACCTCATACCAGTTTGGATTCCACAGAGCATACAACACATGATTACTTGTGGCTGTTACAATTGTTGTAGATTGTATAAGAGCTCCATTCGTTTTTGCTGTATACCACCCTCTGAATGTATATCCCTCTCTAACAGGTGTTGGTAATGTTCCATACTTCTCACCCTTTTTTACAAAAAGGATCTGTTCCTCAAGTATTCCACCGTTTGAATCAAAACTTACTTGAAAATTATTTTCTAGCCATTGTGCATATAAGGTTTGAGTTTCTGTTTTTGATACTATGCTATTAGGAGATATTCTCACTCCCCCATTTGCTCCACTGTACCAACCTATAAATTCAGAATTTGCTTTTATAGGTATTGGAAGATTACCATATTCCTCTTTATATGTAACTAATTTACTTCCAACTTCTACACTTCCACCATTAGGATTGAAATTAATTGTTACTGATTTACCTTTCCAATGTGCAAACAGAATATATGATATTCCCTCATTAACTATTGTACTGTCAAGTATCTGCTCTCCTCCCACTTCTCTATCAAACCAGCCTATGAAATCATATCCATTCTTTGTAGGTATTGGTAATTCTCCATATTCATCACCCTCTATAACATAATACTCCGTTTGATCTAACTCGCCCCCATTTGTTCTAAATTCAATTTCATGCTCCTTTGAACGTTCAAACATAACTGCAAAAACAACTTCTTTTTCACCATCTTCATTAAAGGCCCTTAATCTAACCTCAAATATACCTTCTTCATCAGATGTGAAACTCCAGATTTTGTCTTTAACTGTACCATAATTTGTTTCTACTTTATAACTATAATCTCCAAATATCTCTTTTAAATCCAAGATTGCTGTTTCATTTACATATAGGCAAATATCTTCTGGCTCATTCTTTATGTGTAACTTTTCTTTATTCCCGACAACCTGAATCTCGTACTCCTTCTCATCATAAAATTGCCACTTACTTATTACACATATTGTAAATTCATACTTCTCATTATCATAGTCTGTGGGAATGAAATCTAATCTAAAATGATCATCCGTCGGATTAAACTCATATGTTTGATCATTGCAAACAGCATAAACCTTATAATCCGAAATATTTTTATCCGTTAGATAAACTTCAATTATGGAATTTCCATTAATCGTAGTATCATCTTTCCCATTAAATGTTACCGTTTCAATTTCTGGTTGATGTTTTTCCTTATAATACTCTTCCTCTGCTATTGAATGTAATACCAACTCTTTTGTAACGATCTTTCCTGTTTCTGATTTTACAGAAATAATCACTACATTATCTCCATCATTCAATTTAATATTGCAACCAAAAGCAAAGGCATCATCTCTTTTACTTTCACCAACATAAGGAACTGCCTGACCATTTACCGTTATATCAATCGTATCTGCATTATTAATTACTCCGCTAAGCAAAGCCTCTTGTGAATAGATATAGTATTCATAGTCGTCGTCTAATTGTATATCCGGTTCCTTTGAATTTACAACGATTTCACTTGTTCTTGTCCAACTACTTGTCCCATCAGATGCCAACGAATATACTTCTAAATAATAATGGCCATCTTCTAAATCATTAAAGGTATATGTAAAATCTCCATTTTCATTAATTCCATCTACAATGGCGTCATCAACTAATATTTCACCTGAATCGTCCATTAATTCAAGATGTACTTTTGCCGTTAATGTATAGAACCTTTCATCTGTATCTACACTAATAGCACTGCCTGTTGCTACAGTTATTGCACTTCCCGATGCAGTTATTACTGGATTTTCAGAATCTATTTGACTGGAATTATCGATTGCAACACAACCGCTAATACTAATAGTTGTTCCATCTTGTATCATTGCTAGATTTTCTTCATTCTCTATAACGGGAGCTGACAATTTTGTATATATACCTGCGGAATAATCGCCATCAAGTCCCTTATTCCTTATTGTGTATGTCCATGTACCAGCAGTTGGGTAAAATGCTATCAATCCTCTGCTCCCCAGATTCACGACATTCTGTAAACTTATATCTGCTGTTGTATTATCAACTATCTCATCCATTACCTCATCACCAGTATCTTCATCTAAAGTTACATTATTACTATACACAATTCCATTCGGGTCTGTCAGTAGAACCTCACAATTTCCTAATGTATCATCAATAAGCAGTGAAAAATCTTTTCCTTTTGAAACATTAATTTGCCTTGTCTCTGATATCTCCTCTGATAACAAACTTCCATGTATGTTTTCTTCATACACTAGTCCGTACAAATCCGCTAATTCTTCAATAACTGAGTTATCATCGTTAGCATCCTTTGCATTATTCTTAGAAAAAATAGTTGCTATATTCTCTCCATCAAAAAAATAATTACAATAAGCAATTGCATACGGTTGATAACAAGTTCCAACTGTTGCCCTATCTGGTGAATCTGTATATATATTGTGTCGCTTCAGTTTAAATTGTGATTTATCATTTCCTGCATAATCATATGCCTTAACTGTTATTTGGTTTGGCCCTGAAGAAAGCTTATTAGTTGGAATTAAGTATGATATATTGTCAGAAGGATCATTTATCGTAGAAACCTTTTTACCATTAATGTATATTTCGGCTCTTGATACTTTAACATTGTCATATAATTTAATACTTAACTCATTGTTTGAAATTGTTAACTTAATCGCTGGATTCTCATCATCAAATTGCATTCTATTTTCTTTAAATATTTTCCAAAAGTCATATGCTTCATCACTATTCTTATTAATATGTTTCTTTATATATTGAGTATAGAAGTCCTTCAAATCAGCATCAAAAGCGTTGAATACTTCTGTCGGGTTTTTAATATCTGTAACTAAATCTGCCGCCATAATTACATCTCTATTACCCCAAAAAACATATTCAGCCCTTTCCTTCATCTTATCCCATATCTCATAGTCATAATACCCGTCTGTTATATCCCATAGAGCTGCCGCAACATATCTTTCATTTAATAGCCCTTTGATATCTTTATCCTTTATATTAACATTCTCAATTGAATAAGAATTATCATTCCCGTGCTCATTTCCATCATAATAGATATCCGAATTCAAAGCCATTTGTCCAAAATAGGTAGCTAACCCTTCCGAATAAGCTAATCTCCTATCTACATTCTTTTTAGACGAATGATCACCGCCTCTAAAACAACCATTACGCAAAGTATTAAACATCCAATGTCCATACTCATGACAAATAACAGAACTATCAAATTCATCCTGGTCTGCTCCAGATAATGCTATAAATTCTAGATCCAAAAGTTCAAATTGATACGAGCCCTCTCCTTTTCCATATGACCAGTAGACAGGAACCTGAGGTGCTACTAGGCCTGAAGCTTTTTTCATATATGCCCTTGCATCGTTAATAACGCTTGCTATATTAATAGCTCCGGCATTCTTGCCTTTAATTGTATAATTCATTGTAAGATTACTTTGTTTATCTGAATCAACAGTCACCGTTTTATTTTTATATTCATATTTAGTGTGCCCAGTCCACTTCTTGAATTTTGAATATACCACACAGGCTTCATTTTCTGCCTTTACTTTAAGCCATACTTTTTTTATAGCAGATTGAGACGACAATGTAGCTTTGTAGCTACCTAATTCATCTGTTACTATATCCGTATGTTTTGTTAAACCATTACTATCTTCATAATACAAAGTTGCTGGATAATTCTTCAGATTCTGCCTCTTATTTAGTGTAGAACCACTTGTAAAATCCTTAATCTCAACTTTTATTTTCCCTGATACTACTAATTTATTACTGCTCTTAGCTTGCACAGTAGTGAAACCGCTACCTACAAGTTGTAATAATAGGCATATTATAACAACTAATGTCACTATTTTCTTTCTTACTTTCATAACTTATTCCCTCTTTCCCAACTATTTATAATATCCTTTATGTTGCTTATCTGTACTTATCAAATCCACCCAATACTCCACCACCCTTTTTATTCTATTGTTTCCCACATCCATCATTTCATTTTCAATACTTGTAACATAAAGTCTAATGTTAATTCTGCCTCTCTCGTATTCGTAAAAACCTGAGGCACTATCATAACATCTATATCCATGTTCCTTAAGATATTTATCCACTTTTTCGAAACTATCTCCAACCTTAAACCCAAACAATGCTATGTCCCTATTACTGGTATAATAACCTGCAAATTTTACTGAATCAGCATAGTCAGGATATCTTGTAAATGTGCATACGTCCCCTGTGCTCGTATTAATATAAAAACCCAAGTCATCTTCATCTTGTATCCATTCCTTTTTTATATCATATTCACTAGCTTCCACCCCAAATTCATACGGTAATTCTATATTCTCATTCAAATCCTTTATTGCATATGGTGTTACAAAATGTGGCCATATAAATTCATAGATTATTATTCCTGCAAATAGTATCATCAAGGTTATTCCAATGATTGATCCTAATTTTCTCAATCTGTTTTTATTTTTTTCTTTCCTTTTTACTTCGGTGAAATCCTCATCAAAATTGTCTTCCATTTTATATCTACCTCCTGTTTATATTAATACAATAAATATAAGTTTAGAGATCACTTAAAACTTATTTCGATCATCTACCTCTAACTTATTAATACGACTAAAGTCTCGCTTATAATATTCCTTTCTTATTTATTATTTTTGCTAAACCGTTACTATCTTCTGGATAATTCTTCGGATTCTGCCTCTTATTTAATGTTGAACCACTTGTAAAATCCTTAATCTCAACTTTTATTTTCCCTGATACTACTAATTTATTACTGCTCTTAGCTTGCACAGTAGTGAAACCACTACTTACTAACTGTAATAGTAAGCATATTATTATACTCAACACCACTAATCTCTTTCCTATTTTCATTATTCTCTCCCTTTTTCCCTTCTATTTATAGTAGCCCTTATGTTGCTTATCTGTACTACTTATTTCTATACTATAACTTATTACTTCTCCATTCTTTATGTAATCTTTCACATTGTAACTATTATCTGTTAAGAAAATGTCTATATAAATTTCAATTTTTCCTCTATAATATATACAGCCAGACTCATCTATTATACCTCTAGTATATTTGTGTTTTCTAAGTTGTTTATCCGCCTTTTCCATGCTGTCCCCTACTTTAAATCCAAACAGTGTTGTTTTAGGGTTACTCGAATCAAAATATGTGAATCTATATGTACAAGCATAATCAGGGTAACCTGAAAAACCATATGTTTCTCGATCACCTGATTCTATATAATAGCTAACATCATCACTACGATCACTCTTCCCCTCATCAATATCATATTCACTAGCAGCCACCCCAAATTCATACGGTAATTCTATATTCTCATTCAAATCCTTTATTGCAAATGGTGTTACAAAATGTGGCCATATAAATTCATAAATTATTATTCCTGCAAATAGTATCAACAAGGTTATTCCAATGATTGATCCTAATTTTCTCAATCTGTTTTTATTTTTTTCTTTCCTTTTTACTTCGGTGAAATCCTCATCAAAATTGTCTTCCATTTTATATCTACCTCCTGCTTATGTAATGACATATTATAAATCTTTAGTATACTAACATTTTAACTATTTATAATTGCCTTTGCGTTGCTTGTCTGTGCTAGCCAATTCCACCCAATACTCAACTACTCTTTCCTCTGTGAAACTGTTTCCCTCATTATTCTCCTCTGTAACAATGCTAACATTAAAACTTATATTAATTCTTCCTCTTTCGTAATTATAATAACCACCACTAATATCAATACATTTATACCCATGCTCTTTAAGTTGCTTATCTGCTTTTTCCGAACTGTCCCCAACTTTAAACCCATATAATTCCACTTCCTTATTACAGGTATAAAAACTTGTAAATTTTACTGAATCCGCATAATCAGGATATCTCGCAAACTGAAATGCATCTCCATTGCTCTTATCTATATAAAAAACCATATCTTCTTCATCTTCATCCCCTATCCATTCTTGCTCCACATCATATTTATCAGCCTCTGCTCCAAATTCATAAGGTAGTTCAATATTATTATTTAAATCCTTTATTGCGTATGGTTCTATAACATGTGCCCATATAAATTCGTAAATCATCGCTCCTCCTAGCAATGCTAATACGATTAATACAGCGATTAATTCTAACTTCCCCTTTCTGTTTCTACTTTCATCTTTCCTTTTTGCTTTAGCAATGTTTTGGTTTAAATTTTCTTCCATTGTCTACCTCTCTTTGCCAACTATTTATAATATCCTTTACGTTGCTTATCTGTACTTATCAAATCTACCCAATATTTCGCCACTTTTTTCCGACTAATATTCTCTAACTCCACCATTTCTGTTACACTACTTGTAACAGAAAGGCTAATGTTAATTCTACCTCTCTCGTATTCGTAATAACTGGCGTCACTATCATAACATCTATATCCATGTTCTTTAAGATATTTATCCGCCTTTTCGAAACTATCTCCCACTTTAAACCCAAACAATGCTATGTCCCTATTACTAGTATAATAACCTGCAAATTTTACTGAATCTGCATAGTCAGGGTATCTTGTAAACGTGAATACGTCCCCTATACTCGTATTCACATAAAAACCAAATTCATTCACATCTTCAATCCACTTCTCTTCAATATCATATTCACTAGCAGCCACTCCAAATTCATACGGCAGTTCTATATTCTCATTCAAATCCTTTATTGCATATGGTGTTACAAAATGCGGCCATATAAATTCATAAGTTATTATTCCTGCAAATAGTATTAACAAGGTTATTCCAATGATTGATCCTAATTTTCTCAATCTGTTTTTATTTTTTTCTTTCCTTTTTACTTCGTTGAAATCCTCATCAAAATTGTCTTCCATTTTATATCTACCATCATTTATATTAATATAATATATAAGTTTCTTGGGGATTAAATATATCTTTTAGAATTATTTCAATCCTCCCCCCTCTTGCTTATGAATTACGAAACCTATTGCTAAATACGACTCAATTGTTCTCTATATTCAAATTCCTAACGACATTTCCCCTCTTTCTTCTATATTTTATTACATATTTATTCTGCATTTTCTATATTTTACCTTTTTGCTATGATGCTGTCAATAAGATATAACTCTCACGACTTTTCGTATATATTCAGGTGAACTGAAAAACAAGAGTCCCTTTTGTATCGTAAGAATCACATTTTAATTTACGCAGTTTTCTTTGTAATCAGAAAATCTCGTCCTTTGTCTTCTCTTATTTCAATACATGCTGACGGCCTTCTTAGTTTACATAGCTTTCTTGGAAAGCTTATTTTATTAGTGACGGTTTCATAATGATTTCATTTGGCGGAACTTGGGTGCAAACAAGCTTCTCCAGAACCGTCTCTCCGTGATAGAAGCTGAACGTTTCATAAGAGCTGTGTGATATGCCCTTTTGTTAGACAAAAAAGTCTTAAAGAAAATTCAGCTCTGTAATCAACCGTTCCATACAGGTAGAAGGAGCTTTGGCGCTTTTACGCTTAATGGCTCTGTTTGTGAACCTTAAAAGACTTCTCAGCATAAATCAAAATAATAAGAAGCATGCTCTAGGATTGGATAAACTCTCAAACCAGATTTATTCAGATAATGTTGGGAAAGTTAAGTAAATTATTATAAAATCATTTAATTTATATTCTAATTGAAAAGACATGTACAAAATGATCTAAAAGTTCATTTTGTACATGTCTTTTAAGGGCTTATTGTTGCTTTTAGGCAAAGTATATTTTGTTAAATTAAAACTTCTTATGGATGCCTTTTAGTACCCTAGCGATGTCTTTTTCAATCAACTTACGCATACTACTGGGATACTTTTCAATAATAGCATTGTAAAGGGCTTTCTTAATATCAGGAACTAAATCTTCTTTTTCATCCACAATAATTTCTAGTCCTCTAATGCATTGCCTTGCAGTAATAGGTTTTACGTCAGTTATATGTTTTAAATATTGACTAAGAACTTCATCTACCTTGTTATCAATATCCCAACGGCTGTTTTCGGCTATTAATATTAATCCCCTATTGCGGATATAGGAGTTGTCATCTTCCAACATATCAATAAAATCATCAAAGAAAGGATATACAGAATTCGATTCCTTGCTTTCTTCTACTAACTGCTTAAAACTTGTATAAGCAAAACTGTTATCTGTATGATGTAAGTCTTTAACTAATTGCTTTATATCTCTCATAAAAATCGCCTCGCATAAAAAAGTTTTGAAATACTACTTTTCCTTTATTGCAAAATATAAATCAATGGTTGGCTGATTGGTGACACTTCTTTGTGTATGGTACTCATATTCCATATTAAGACCAGTGTATTCTGAGCATGGTAGCCATTTTCTATAGAAAAAAGTCTTTGCTTGTCCTATTGTTATCCCCCAGAAGAATTTGAATTTAGGTTTAATTGTCATAACCGCATAATAACCTTTGGGAAGAGTCATTTGAGAGGAACCTTCGAAAGGTGTAACACCTGCAACAAATAACTGAAATTCTTTTGTACTCTCATTATAGTCCTTTGAAAGTATATAAAAAGGAAACGTTTTTTCGGATTCCTGGTTGCTTTTAAAATAAAATTCAGTACTTAATTTTGAAATGTCTTTAGACTGACGATGGTCACTTGATTTTAAAGTTAAACCGTAAATTGTAGTATCTTTTTTCATTTGTACAATTGTAATTTCATCTGCTTTCATACATTTTTCCTTTCTTTATAAATTATTTACAATATTACCACATTATATCAAAAAGTAAAGAAAAATCAATGAAGTTTTATTAACTATGGTAAATTGACACAAGTAGTCACGGTCCCATTCTGCCGTCGGCATCCTTACCATAACTATAATTTTATTTATAGTCAATAAAGTAGGGTAACCTGTTTCTAGGCTACCCCCTTATCAAACCGTACGTGCCCTACTAAGGCATACGGCTTACCAATTGCAGTTTTCATATTGAATGATTATGTCATGACCAAACCTTTATTGATAGCTATTCCGTTTAATACTTTCTTGGTATAGTATTCTTTCCCTTGTGCTTTTAGCTTTTCTATTCGATTATTCTGTTTCTTTTTCCAATTCTGTGTTTGTTTTTCTACATACTGTTCTATTTTATATCCATACATTTTGTTGTAGTAAAGCCAATTCGATGGTATTAGTTTTATTCCGCAGAAATAACCGACATTCCACTTATGTATCTTTTCAAAGCCTTTTCTGACGTTCGGGTGTTTATGTTGCATGCAAACCCTTAATCTCTGTCTCGTGTAAGCATCTATTGCATGGAGTTGCTTGCTGAAACTTTTTAAATAGCAATGACTCTCAAGACCATACCTCTTGTTCTGTTCTACTGCTTTATATGGATATAGATAATAATTCACTTTTCCTCTGATAATCGGATTTACCCTCTGTATCCATGCCTCTTGACTTAAAGTCAGTGTTTTACATGTCACATCTTTGATTTTCTTCTTGAAGTCTTTAAAGGATTGTTCTGTAGGTTCCACAATAAAGTATTTCCCACTTCCATTTTTTCTTTCTCTCCAATGCTTGAAGTCAAACCCCACAAATTTAAAGTCATCCTTATGAAAATCTACAAACTTAGTTTTATTTATAGCTATTTCTAAACCTAAGCTTGTAATTAATTTCTTTGCTATTTCGCTAGCTCTTTTAATTTCTTCATCTGACTTTGCAAAGAGCAGAAAATCATCACAATAACGTACAAACTTTATTCCTTCCTTTTCTAATTCCCAGTCTAATTCATTTAAATATATATTTGAAAGTAGTGGCGATATAACACCACCTTGCTGAGTTCCAGAGTTACTTTCTAAGAATTTACCCTCTTCCATATATCCTGATTTCAACCATGCCCATATCATATCTAGCACGGTTCCATCTGCTATATATTTTGTCAGTATCTTCATCAGATTCTTATGTGGTATGTTGTCAAAAAATCCTTTTATATCGCAATCGTATATATAATTATTTCCATGTTCTACATACCACAAGATTATTTGCATAACTCTTTCGATTCCTCTGTTTGGTCGATAACCACAAGAGCATTTATGAAATATTCCATCTTCAAATTTAGGACTTAATACATTTACAATACTCTGCTGAACTATCCTATCTTTGATTATTGGTATTCCTAGCGGTCTTTTATCTCCATTCTTCTTAGGAATGTATACTCTTTTAACTGGTGTCGGCTTGTATTCCTTGTTTTTAAGGTCTTGTAGTATTTGCAGTATTTTTCTTTCTTCATCTGCTTTAAAAGTTTCTATGGTTTCCCAATCTATTCCACCACAACCTTTATTCTCTTCTACCTGTTTCCATGCCGACATTAGTTTACGGTCAAATAAAATCTGTCCATAAATACTATGCCATTTCATTTTCAATTCATCATTCATTACTATCCTCGTCCTCTCTACGTTCATTTGGCTCGTTTTTGCTAGGCTTATACCTTGACATCGTTACCATTTTCATAACTATAAATTCTTGACTTGGTCTACAAAGGTCAACCCCCTTCCATTCATTATGTGTTTGGTCACATAATTACTTCTGTACTATGAGATTGTCTGACTCCCTTATATGTTGATATAACTTCGAATTACTCTTATATATATCAACCCGTTCGGCAAATATAAGGGTCTCACAGGGTCATCACACCTTCCCTTTTAACATACCGAGCACCTTCACATGACAACTTCCATTTACCCGACTGGCTCTTTGAATAAATGATTTAGATTTCCCGTTCTTTCGCACGGTCATCAACTTGCCCTGCCGCAACATGTGCTTCACTTTTCGTTTCGGTCTGCTAAACCGTCTACGGGTCTCTCGACTTTCCGCATCTCCTTCAGACACCACCTTACGATAATGCCCTAGATTAGACTTCCCGATTTGCACCAGTGCTCACGGGTGGAGATTTTCACTCCAGAGAAATCTTGCTTTCAGAACTCTTGATTCGTTCTTGCATCCGCATCGTAATCGCTGTTCTTAATACACAAAATAGTCCTAACCGTAGTTAGAACTGGTACGACTGCCTGTCGCACAAAAAAGCAGATGCATGACACATCTGCTCCCTCATATATTTGTTATTCCGAAACCTATATAGCACTTTTATTAACAAAAATATTAATTTATATCGCAAATCGAATGTTTAACCAACCTTCTTCATAACTTGCGCCTTCTACTTCTTTTCCCTTAAGAATATCTGGCAATGTAAAGCATCGTCTTTCATTATTAATTTGCAATAGCAATTCGTCCCCCTTTTGACTTAATTCAAACTGATCTTTTGTTGCAAAAGGAAGGTTAAGTGCCAATACATATTGTTCCTGATCCTTCTTTACTTCAAATATCCTATCTTGAAACAAAACCTCAATAGGATTACTTTTATCATAGATTAGCTCAGAAGCTTTCTCTAATGTGTCCATGGACTTAAGTTCACTATCCAACAACCCTAACGTAAATAATGGTATCTGATCAAAACTTTCCTTGATATCCTTTAACCCTTCTTCTTGTAGGGAAATCCATTTACTAAAATATCCGTCTAATGCACTTCTTGGATAAACTTTATTCACTATAATTGCATCTACGTTATAACCAAATAAATGTAAGCACGTAAAATTACGCTTTGCTTCCTTAATAACAATTCGCTCTGGAGTTGTTACAATTCGAATACTTGTAACCGATTTATCCATCATGATCGTTTGCAATTTCTCCAACTTGTTATCTAGTGCCTCAATGTCATCAAATACATTTTCCTTTGGCATCGGTATTTTAATCACCTTCTCTACCATAGGTCCCGCAATCTTAGTTGCTTTTTTCTTCATAGGAAGTGCGTTTCTAATAAAGTTTCCGAAGATCTCTGGGAATTTGAGAAGGGATAATGTTTCCCCAGTAGGGGCGCAATCCACGATAAGCAAATCATATTGATTCTGTTCGTGTATTTCCGTAATACGAAACAATGAAAATAACTCTTCTAAACCAGGAAATACAAGCAATTCTTCCGCTTCAATTCCTCCCTCTGCTTTTGCTGTCAGAAATTGCTTCATATACTCCTTCATGTTTCCCCAAGCTCTCTCTCCTTCGACTATGGAATCAATCTCAAGCGCCCACAGATTCTTAGCCACTTCCATAGGTTCATTCGTAAGGGGTACCCCGAATGAATCCCCCAGACTATGTGCCTGATCCGTGCTCATTATTAGAACTTTCTTACCTTCCCCCGCTACTTTAACAGCAGTTGCCGCAGCAACACTTGTCTTTCCAACTCCACCTTTTCCTGTATATAATACAATCCTCATATTAATACTTACTCCTTATATAATTTATTTAGGTTGATAAAGATAACCTATAACCCTCTCCACCAATTCAATTTTCTTCTATACCTTCCTACTCAATTGTTATACTACTAACTTTTGATTTATATGCTTTGGTCTGTTTCCTATCCTCTGTATGTTGATCCCTATCTGGTGTTTGTTCTTCCTTAGCTTCCTTATAGATCTTAGAAGCTTTCGAATAGCCTACTACGGCTTTTTCTGTCGCATCCTTTGCGAACTCTTTCATCATTGCCATCAGCTCATCTTCAATCACATCAAGATGAGATACCATAAACTCTGGTAATATGGATTTTAATGCTTCCTTCTCTAACCTTTTGGACTGTATCATTTTTGTTATAAACATTTCATTCATATTAGTCCTTGACTCCTTTCAAGCTTGATTTTATTTAGAGTAATAAAACTTTGTGTAGTACATTAGATATATCAATGGCTAAACTACTCAAATGTGATATTTAACGTCTGATCTTCGAATTTTGCCGCCGTTACATTCATTGTTCGTAAAGCATTTGGCATTGGTATATTACGTTTATAGTTACCAATCTTGACAATCACATCACTTCCAGATAGACGGACATCTATTTGATTCTTTTCCACATGTGGTAAATACAGCTTTAATACATATCCCTCTTCTGTCTGTTCATATGTCTCTCCCTCCAAATCCGCCTTAATTGCAAACAAATCTTTGCTTTCCTTGAAAGCATCTTCGCAAATACGATTCACTGAATCAATTCCAAGCAAATCCGTATCATACCAAGGAATATAATATATTGGAATTCGATCAAAACTTGTTTTTATTTCTTCTAAATATTCTTTCTGAATTTGAATCCACTCTTTAAAGAAAGGATTGTCAATCTGTGTTGGTAGAATACGATTTACAAAGATACCATCTACGTTATAATTATATAGATTCATATACATGTAATTTCGCTTTGTTTCTTCAATCACCATTTTTTCAGGTATAGTAACTAGTCTTACGGAAGAAACCTCTTTGTTTTTTAATAATTCTTGTAACTCAATAAGCTTAACATATAATTTTTCAATATCACTCATTGCTTTACCATCTGGTAATTGAACCTGAAATAATTTTTTAGAAAAAGGAGACAATATTCTCATTGCAATTTTACCAATTGGGAAGAATTTATCCATATACCAGCAAAGCAGTTCAGGAAATTTGAGCAATGCTAGTGTTTCCCCTGTAGGAGCACAATCTACTACAATTCGTTCATAGTCGCTGTTTACATATAGTTGCTGAATCTTTAATAAAGAAAACAGTTCATCCATTCCTGGCAACATTGTAAATGAGTCAAGTTCCTTGTCTCCTTTGTCAAGTGATGAAATCATCTTAGATATAGCGTCCATCATATGTCTAAATTCGCTCTTACACATATAATCAGGATCAATTTCTAATGCGTATAAGTTATCTGCTACTTTCACTTCCTCTCTTCCAATCTTCATGTCAAACAGGTCCCCCAGATTATGAGCCATATCTGTACTTACTATAATCGTCTTTTTACCTTCTTTTGCTGATTTAACAGCATGTGCAGCGGCCACACTTGTCTTTCCTACTCCACCCTTACCTGTAAAAATTAATATCCTTTTCATACATAACCCTCCTATTATTTCGTTCGTTGAATAGTTCGATTTCCGAAGTATTTATCTATAATTATTGGCATTGTTTTTGTTATTACATTCTCACAATGCCAAATTATATTACTCAATTGTAATCTTACGAATCTTTGTCTCTTCCTTCTGTTCACTCTCACATCTTAGCTGTTCATCTAATAACACCTTAATTATCTTATCAAGAATGCGAAAAGTAAGTTCAACTTCTTTTGAAGTAAAACTATCAAAAATCAGATTCCCATAATTAATGATTTTTTTAATAATAAATGCAATCTGCTCTTTTCCTTGGTCTGTCATCATTATAGTAACAATTCTTTTATCTTCTTTACTTCTTTGCCTTATTACCAGTTCGCGTTTTTCCATTCTGGCAACAATACCAGTTGCTGTATTAAGGGGAACTGCGATATGTTGAGCTATCTGGCTCATATTAACTTCGTCTTTTTGGTATAATAGCAAAAGGATAAACAGTTCATTCTTTGAACAATTAAAGATCTCACTACTCCATAAATCTGCTGTAAACAATATCTTTATCTTATCAATATAACCAAACAACATAGTTTCCAAATTAATATTATCAGTATTTGTCATACACTACTTCCCTTTTCTTAAATATTTCACATTACTTCCTCATTCGAAGTAATTTAATTCTACTCTCGAAGTATATATTTGTCAAGTATATAATTTTCTTTTATATTTAATCAAATCTCTATATTCATATTTTCATATCTCTATGTTCAAATTTTATCACTAGTCTATGCCTATATTTTATCAATAGATTAGTTCGTTGAAAACCCGTCAACAGCAAATTGACATAAGTAGTCATAATTATTATAATCAGAATAGTTCTTAAATAACCAGTTCTATTACATACCGAATACATACTGAAAGGATACACTCATGCAACTCACATTACATATGTTTCTTATCGTCTGCCCCCTTGTTTTCCTAGGTGGCTTTGTTGATTCCATTGCAGGAGGTGGCGGACTCATTACCTTACCTGCATATCTACTTGCGGGACTTCCTGCACATAACGCAATCGCAACCAACAAACTCTCTTCCTCTTGTGGAACCCTTGTCGCTTGCATACGATTTCTTAAGAATAAAACGGTTATTATGCGCCTGATTCTTCCAACAGTGGTCTCCGCTCTTATTGGTTCATCCATTGGTGCAAGACTAATCCTACTGGTAAGTGATCAGTATATCAAATATTTATTACTATTCGCGTTACCAATTGTAGCCTATTTTGTTGTATTCAGAAGGAATACCGTGCAAGTTACTGAACATTCTTCAGTCTCTACTAAAAAGCAATATACAATTGCTATGATAGTTTCATTCATAATAGGTGCCTACGATGGCTTCTATGGACCTGGAACTGGTACCTTCCTTGTCCTAGCTCTCACAGGCTTGGCCAAGATAGATGTAAAAAAAGCTAGTGGAAATACTAAGTTTATTAATCTTGCATCTAATATTGCTGCACTTATTACTTTCTTTATCAATGGAAAACTTTTAATTCCACTTGGACTTTGTGCCGCACTTTTCAGTATGGCTGGTAATTATCTTGGTTCTGGAATGGTGTTAAAGAGTGGAGAAAAGATTGTTCGCCCAATAATAATTGTTGTACTAATTTTATTATTAATAAAAATCTTATTATAAGTAGCATGAATAATACTGTATAGGAAGCAGTATTATACATGCTAGCAATTCTCATTATTATCATGTGAATTCATTACTAAAACAATTGTGTATTCCATCTAAGACGTTAGTACTTTGTATATTAATAGCAACAGTTTGCATAGCTACAAAATATATACGCATACTAAAAGTACTACATTGTTAAAGGAAGGTTATTACATGGATACAAATACAGAACTTTTAAACTATATTTTTCAAAATTCTCAAATGGGAATACAGACAATTGGACAAATCCTAGAAATCGTAGATAATGACTCTTTTAAAAAACAACTTGAATCTCAATTAAAAGAATATCGAGAGATAAACCAAAAGGCTCGTAATATGCTTACGGATTTAGGTGGTGATGAAAAAGGAATTAGTCAAATGGACAAATTCAAAGCATATATAATGATTAACATGCAGACACTTACGGATAAGTCCGCATCTCATATTTCCGAAATGTTGATTACAGGCAGTACCATGGGTATTATTGAAGCTACTAGAAAAATCAAAGAATACACAAATGCTGATAAAAAGATTATTGATTTAATGAAAGATCTTCTTAAATTCGAAGAAAAGAATGTAGAAAGTTTAAAGGAATTCTTATAGTTTACGTACTATAACGCAAAATGCGCTATGCAATATTTATTAATATAGGAAGCTCCCCACAGTACTCACTTGAATACTGTAAGGAGCTTTCCCTTTATAGAAAGTACAACTTTCCTGCCTTTATTCTACTGATTATACAGGATAAGCCTTACTCGCTGTATCCGCAGCCGTTATATCTACTTTGGTTTTTTGAGCTTGACGATATTTAAAGAAATCCGTAGCTACTTGTGGGAACAAAGCATAGGTTAATACATCTTCATCTTGTTCTTTCCACTGAGCCATCTCCGCTTCAATTGTCTTAAGTTCTGGGTTTAACAAGTCAGCAGGACGACAAGTAATTGCTTTCTCATCTCCAATCGCTTTCTTTTGTACTTCTGGGTTGAATGGTTTCACTGTTTGACCATATTCACCACGAAGAAGCGCTTTTGATTCCTTTGTTACCATCTTGTAACGTTCTCCAGCTAAAACATTAAGTACAGCCTGTGTACCAACGATTTGACTAGAAGGAGTTACTAGCGGTGGCTCACCAAAGTCTTTTCGAACACAAGGAATTTCTTGTAATACATCATAGTATTTATCTTCTTGATGCGCATCTTTTAATTGAGATACCAAGTTAGATAACATACCACCTGGAACTTGATATAATAATGTCTTAATATCAACACCCATAACTTTTGGATTTAGTAATTTGCTATCCAATGCTTCATCTCTGATTGGTCGGAAGTAATCAGCGATTTCTGCTAACAGATTCTGGTCAAATCCTGGATCATATTCCGTTCCTTTGAAGGTTTCAGCCATAACTTCCGTTGCAGGTTGGCTTGTACCCATAGCAAATGGCGACATTGCCGTATCTATGATATCACAACCAGCTTCAATAGCCTTCATGTATGTCATGGATGCTACACCTGATGTATAGTGTGTGTGAAGTTGAATTGGAAGTGATGTTGCTCCTTTTAACGTCTCAACCAATTCCGTTGCTTTATATGGAACTAATAGACCAGCCATATCTTTGATACATAATGAGTCAGCGCCCATTTCTTCAATTCGCTTAGCCATATCCGTCCAGTAATCTAACGTGTACGCCTCACCTAAAGTGTAAGCAAGGGCAACTTGTGCATGTCCCTTTTCTTTATTCGCTGCTTTAACTGCTGTTTCAAGATTACGTATATCATTCAAGCAGTCAAAGATTCGGATAATATCAATACCATTTGCAATGGATTTTTGAACAAAATACTCTACAACATCATCCGCGTAGTGACGGTATCCTAAGATATTCTGACCTCTGAATAACATCTGTAATTTTGTGTTCTTAAAACCTTCTCTTAACTTTCTAAGTCTTTCCCATGGATCTTCTTTCAAAAAACGAAGGGATGCATCAAATGTAGCTCCACCCCAACACTCAACAGAATGGTAACCGACTTTATCCATCTTTTCGATAATTGGAAGCATCTGATTAGTTGTCATTCTTGTAGCTATTAATGATTGGTGTGCATCACGTAATATAGTCTCGGTAATCTTAACCGGTCTCTTGACTTGTTCTGCCATTTTTCTACCTCCTGTTATTACTAATACTATTCAACCTAGTTAATCTTTCTAGTATATAAAGTATACCTATGTGTTCTGCACAGTGTAGAATTTCTAGGTGTTCTAACACAAATCTATTTTACGCCGAATATTGCCATAAATGTGCCAGCGGCTACTGCTGTACCGATTACACCAGCAACATTCGGTCCCATTGCATGCATTAATAAGAAGTTTGTAGGATCTTCTTCAGCCCCCACTTTTTGTGAAACTCTAGCTGCCATTGGTACGGCAGAAACACCTGCTGAACCTATTAATGGATTAACTTTACCTCCTGTTAACTTACACATTAATTTACCGCATAAGATACCAGCCGCCGTGCCAATTGCAAATGCAATTAATCCTAGGATAACAATCTTAATTGTATCCGTATTCAAAAAAGCTTCTGCACTAGTTGTTGCTCCTACAGAAGTACCAAGTAAGATTACCACAATATACATTAACGAATTGGACGCAGTTTCAACAAGTTGTTTAACAACTCCTGATTCTCTGAATAAGTTACCTAACATAAGCATACCAACGAGAGGAGCTACAGTTGGAAGAATTAATACAACAATAATTGTAACCACTATTGGGAATAAGATTTTCTCCAATTTTGATACTGGTCTTAACTGTTCCATCTTAATCGCACGTTCTTTTTTCGATGTTAATAACTTCATAATCGGCGGTTGTATAATTGGTACTAACGCCATATAAGAATATGCGGCTACAGCGATTGGTCCTAATAATGTAGTCTGACCTAATTTGTTCGCTAAGAAGATTGAAGTAGGACCATCTGCTCCACCGATAATGGAAATAGCTGCTGCTGATTTTCCATTGAAGCCCATAAGAATGGCCAAAATATAAGCAGAGAAGATTCCAAACTGTGCTGCTGCTCCAAGAAGGAAGCTTTTAGGATTAGCAATTAACGGCCCAAAATCAGTCATAGCGCCAACCCCTAAGAATATTAACGAAGGTAGGATTGTCCATTCATCAAGTTTATAGAAATAATATAACAATCCCCCTTCTTGAATAATTGGTGGATATAAATTTACTAACAGCATACCAAATGCGATTGGCAATAACAGTAGTGGTTCATACTGTTTCTTTATCGCTAAGTATAGGAAAAAGCACGCAACCGCAATCATTAGGTAATTTCCGATTGTTAAAGAACCAAAGCCTGATTGACCAACCAAGTTCTCTAACATTGTTAAAATGTCGTTCATTTAAATATTACCTCCCAATTTTCTTTATGGTAAGTTACTTGAAACATGCAAATCTAGTTTAATGTAGCTAATATATCCCCCGCTTCTACTGATCTTCCAACTTCTACATTAACGCTAGCTACTGTTCCATCTTGAGAAGCAACTATTTCGTTTTCCATCTTCATTGCTTCAAGAACAACTAATACGTCACCTTTCTTAACTACTTGTCCTGCATTAGCCTTTACTTCAAGTATTTTACCTGGCATTGGTGCGTTAACCTTAACACTTCCTTGAGTACCAGCTGAAGCCGCTGCTTTCGGTGCTACTGGAGCTGCTTCCCTAGTTTCTACTGGTGCCGCTGCTTTCGCTACAGGTGCTACTGGAGCTACCGCTTTGGGTGCTACTGGAACTGCTGCCTTTGTTATAGGTGTAGACACTGTTTGTGCCGCTCCTGATATGCCTTCTTCAACAGATACTTCATAAACATTACCATTAACCGTAATTGTATAATTTTTCATGTGATTATTCCTCCTAAACTTAAGCTTTCTTCCATTTATTTGAGTTTGTTCTCTTAATAGAACGAACAATAAGACCATCTGCTGGGACTTCTTCTCCATTCGATGCCATAGAAGCCATGATTGCAGCCGTTATAACAGCTACCAATTCACCATCATCAACCAATTCTTCTAATTCTTCTTGTTCAACGATTTGAGATACCGTATTATCAATAGCAGTTACAACATTAAAGTCTTCTTCTTGTCTCTTTTCCATCTTCGCTTGAATCTTAGGTATGATTTTAAACATTCCAATTAAACACGATATGAAGATTAATACAACGAATACCGTTCCCATACCTATTATAGTATTAAGTAAAGCGGATTCCATCTTGCCACCAAAAGCCTCGGTTTCCTCCACAGTAATCGCAGTAGAGTTAACATTCAATGTAGAATCAAAAGGTACTTTGAAAACAACATTATTCTTAGTTCCTTCATAAGTTGCTGTGAATACTACTGTAATCATATCACCCGCTTCTTCAATCACAACATCTTTAACTTTCACAAAAGCACCGATATCCGATTGTGTCTGTCTCCAAGCAGTGAATACTTTTTTTGATGCTTCATCCAATTGACCAGAAGAAACAAGTCCTTCTAACGTTGCATCATCATATCCAGAAAAATCCGTCTGATTCCATGAGTCCAGCCATTGAGTTGCTGTTTCCTTTACCATCGCTTCATCGTATTCAAATGTAGCTGCTTCTTTTTTCGATGAACATGCTGTTATAGCAAACAGACAAATAATCAAAAATAAAAATAGCACTAGTTTCTTTTTCATAATTAGTACGCATGCCCCTTTCAAAGTATGGAGACTTTGCGCGAAGCACAAATCTCCGCGTGAAAGATTTTTTCACGCTTTTACCTCATTTTAAACCGTACCATGCTTTTTACTTGGACGGCTGTCTCTCTTTGTAAATAGCATTTCATATGCATAAACGAGTTGTTTTCTTGTAGCTTCTGTTGAAATAATGTTATCAACATAGCCTCTCTTAGCAGCCGCTTCTACACTGGATTGGAGGCTTGCATATTCTCTTGTCTTTTCATCAATCATAGAAGTTGCATCACTACAAGCATTAATTTCCTCCGCATACATAATTTGTGCTGCAGATTTTGCGTCCATCATACCAATTATTGCATCTTCATATGCAAGAACTAAATCGGCGCCTATATGTTTTGAATTCATTGTTACGTAAGCACTACCATAAGCCTCCCCAACAATAACATTTACTTTCGGAACAGTTGCATTTGCAAATACATATGTTAATTTTGCTGCCGCTTTCGCAATAGTCTTTTCTTCTTCAGTTGTAGCTTTATAGCCTTTTACACTTGTTAAAGTTAGAACTGGGATATTGAATGCATCACAGAAATTCACAAAACTCGTTGCTTTTTCACAACCAGCCGTTGTTAAAGAACCGTCAAATTCTTCTACTGCTTTCAATTCTTCATCAAGAATCTCTGCACGATTAGCCACAGCACCAATAGTCATTCCATTAAGACGAATGAAACCGGTAACCATCTCTCTTGCATAAGCAGATTTCACTTCATAAAAGAAGTTATCATCAGATATCTCTTTTAGAGCTATTGCAGAATCTTTTAAGTAAGTACCAAGAGCTGGTACAAGACGATTTAAATCATCGTTGCATTCAACATAAGAATCGTTATCTTCATAGTTAGAAGGTAAGATTGTCACTAACTGGCGAATACTAGCAAGTACAGCTTCGTCGTCTTCACAAACCACATCAACTACACCAGCTTCTGCTTGGAATTTAGCTGTGCTTGTATCACATTTTTCCATATAATTTCCATCTAGAGCATTTGGTGAGTTGACGAATATTTTTGCATCCTTCTCAGCCATAAATGTAAAATCACTTAAATTCGAAGAAATAGCTACCCCACCACCACAATTACCAAGTACTGCAGTAATCTGAGGGATCACACCAGATGCTAGTGTTTGTTTTAAATAAAGTTCACCGAAACCGTTTAACGCATCCGTTGCTTCTTGAAGTCTAAGACCCGCACAGTCAATAAGACCAATTACCGGTGCTCCTACTTTCAAAGCCATATCATAGATCCGAGCAATTTTTTTGGCATGCATTTCACCTACGGAACCACCTAAAGCTGTCTGGTCTTGGCTATATACATATACTAGATTACTGTCAATAACTCCGTAACCAGTAATTACACCATCTGCAGGAATTTCTTTCTGCTGCATGTTAAAGTCTGTGCTTCTTTTAGTTACCATCGCACCTACTTCAACAAAACTATTGTCGTCTAGCAAAGATAATATTCTTTCTCTCGCTGACAATTGTGCTGTAGTACTCATTTTCAGCCCTCCATTTTATATTATATTAAGTAAAATCAATTTTCTGCCAATTCTAATTGTATAACAGTTCAATGAATTTATCAATAGAATCTTAGCAAATTGTTCATAAATCCTGCCTTTTTTCACAATATTTTGTTATATTTTGTTGACTGTCAATCAATAATTGCTTACAATTTCATATAATGTAATTATACACTTCCAGAACTGTGCAATATGACTTATTGATCCTGAATAAGCTCTCTATCTTTTAGTATATATGTACATTCAGTGTCTGTTTCTGCTTCCCCTAAATTGTATTCATACTCTCATTAAGTCCTATAGACAATCTCAGTACCAATATACTCTTTTAAAGAATGCCCATAAAACATACCAAATAATCCCAGTATATAATGTAATAATTACATTATATACTGGGATTATGTTCATAATATTTAATTTTTCTACGTTAATCGTTCTGGTTATTCAACTATTCTTCCATATTAGTTTTTACTGCGAACCATAAATTAAGCACTTGATTCCAAGTAAATTCATGATCAATTTTCTCAATGCTCGTTGAAGTTTTAATCGGAAAAGTTTTTACCAATTCATCATTAACATAATACCTTGCTACACCAACTTGTTCATCTGGTTTCACTGGTGCTTCTACTTCTTTTGTAATTTCATAAACAACTTTAACTTCATCCTGGCTGCTTAAAAGCAACTGAAGACTTCCTTCACAATATAAGTCTGCATAACTCTCTTTTCCTTTTCTTACGAAGATTGGATCATATAGCTTGGTATCATCAAAGATTTCCTGAACCTTATAATTCTCTGTTCCATAATCCATAAGCTTTGTTGTATCTGACCATTTATAATTCTTATTCGGTGGCCAGCCACTTGCTAACACTACTGAAACAAATGTCCTATCCTCCTTATCTACTGCACCAACAAAACAATACCCTGCTTTGTTCGTAAATCCAGTTTTGATGCCTATGGCTCCATCATAGATATATAAGAAGCGATCCTTATTGCTAACTGCGTAAGAAGAGCCAGTTTTAAGTTCTTTAAATGACCAGTTTGGAGTATTGGTTATCTCTAAAAACTTCTTATTCTTGATAGCGTAGCTTGCTATAATCCCCAGTTCTCTTGCCGTCGTATAATGCTCCTCTGTACTGGAATCCAAACCATTCGGCGTCACGAAATTAGTGTGCGTACATCCTAATTCTTTTGCCTTCTCATTCATCATCTGCGCGAAGCCTTCCACGCTTCCACCTACATGTTCAGCAATCGCTACTGCTGTATCATTATGAGATTCTAACATAAGGGAATACAATAAATCCTCTAGCCTGAACTGGTTTCCAGTTTGCATATTAAGTTGTACATCTGGTTGCCTTGCAGCGTTCTTAGATACGGTTACAACATCTTCTAAATTTGCATTTTCTAGTGTCACAATTAATGTCATGATTTTTGTCGTACTAGCCATTGGCATCTCTTTATCTACTTCTTTACCATACAGTACTCTATTGGTAGAGGCATCCATTAGACAAGCTGCCCTAGCATTCAATTGTATGTTTGCTTTCTCATCTATAATCGGTTTCGTAACAGTTGCCACTTCTTCTATTATTAAATCATCTTGATAATCAATCTGACTTAACCTATTCTCATTACGATTCATAGTGTATGTAACGGCATCTTTCGGTTGCTTGTATTGTGGCCAACCTTTAACTTGTTCCTCTACCATAGGATAATATAGCATTGCAATAACTGCTATGGCAATAATGCATATAATTATGGAAGTAATTTTTTTACGCAAGGACAGTCTCCTTGAAACATTCTTACTTTATTTTATATACTAACCCTTACAAATATTCTATCTTTTTGTAACTCTTCATAAACCTTTATTTGTTTAACATTAGTATTTGCAGATTAAGATAAGCTGCATAAGTCACCCATATAAAATATGGTAGCAAAATCCACCCAGCAAACTTAGAAATCTGTGTAAACATACTCACCATAGTGAACGCAACACCCCATAATATAATCGCAATTACAAATGCCACGAAATACGATTGGAATAAAAAAAAGATAATTGGCCATATAAAAACTAAAAGCAAATTGATTTCATACAATCGCATTGCTTTCTCTCTTTCAGGTGAAGTCGATACATATATGATATAAGATGATATCCCCATAAGAACAAATAGGATTAACCAGACAGCTGAAAAAGCATAGCCTGGCAAGGCCATAGCTGGCTTATTCAACTGTTCATAGATGTCCATGCTATCTTTTGTTAACCATCCCACTAACAAACCAAATGCTAGCGGTATGGTTATACTACATGCTAATGGTTTCCATTTTATCTGCATATTCTCTTCTCCTACTATGCCTTTCTAGTAGTATCTTATGAGTTAATGCATTATTTCAGTACTTATATTACGTCCACCACATCATCATATATAATCTGTTGTAACTGATCTATTGTTGGATCCTCATAGTTTACAAGTCGATTTGCCTGGCTTGTAATAATCTTTTCGAATACATTACGGATACCTCTTGCATTACCAAAACGATTCTTTGCCGCTTTCGTCATCTTATCAAGCTGCTTTGTAACATAAGAAATCGCCTCTTCATCAATTTTCATTGCTGATTTGTTTGCCATCATCTTCAAGATATCAATTAATTCTTCTTCTGTGTAATCTTTGAATTCAATAAACTTATTAAATCTTGATACTAGCCCTGTATTCGCCTTCAAGAAACCTTCCATCTCTTTCTTATATCCAGCGACAATCACTACGAAATCATCTCTGTGATCTTCCATTAATTTAACAAGTGTATCAATCGCTTCATTGCCAAAATCATTCCCACTTGTATTATTCGTAAGCGAATACGCTTCGTCGATAAATAACACTCCACCTATGGCTTTCTCTACTATCTCTGTAACTTTAATAGCAGTTTGTCCAACATAGCCTGCAACTAATCCAGCCCTATCCGTCTCTACAAGGTTTCCTTTTGATAAGAGCCCCAATTCCTTGTATAGCTCTGCTACAATTCGAGCGACAGTTGTCTTTCCGGTACCCGGATTCCCCGTAAAAACCATGTGATAGGACATGTCCATAACAGGCATGTTAAACTTCTCACGCATCTTGCGAACTTTTATTAGGTTAATTAAAGAATTCACCTCTTCTTTCACCCCATCTAAACCGATCAAGGTGTTCAATTCTTCTAATAGTTGAGTCAATCGCTCTTGTTGTTCCTGCTGCGTTTGCGTTTCGTTAATTTCATAGGTATTCTCTTTTACTACTTGTTCACAAACCACATCTTGATTTATGACTTCTTGATTTTCTATATCATTTTCCCGGATGCTTTCTGATTCCTCTGCTTTTATTAGTTCCAATGCATCTCTAGCGGTAAACTGATTCTCCACATTCTTATACAATCCACCAACAATTGCTTCATGGTGGATTGCCTGTTCTGCTTTCATATGCACTCCAGTTTTAAACATCTCACTACAAATCTTACGGAAAACATATTTTTCATCTAATATATAGTCGCAATTCATTCTTGTACTAATAAAGATATGACTTTTATTATAATATTCTTGTATAAATTGTATTACATAACGATCTTTTGAGCTATTCAAGTACGCCATAGCTAATACAATATTAATTAAAGTCTCAAAGAAAGTCTCTGCACAACGCGTTCCCTTCTCCTTATCTCGTAAATCACACAATTGCAACAAAATAGGTGGTGAAGCAAGCATACGCTCAACTTGTGCCACCACTGTATCTTCAATACATTTCTCCGGATGCAATCCAAAATGATTACTATCCACCGTTGAAAGTAGGAACTCTATATCTTCTCTCATATAATGCTTACTAAACACTGCATAACTTACTAAAATTGCTTGTACATAGATGTCAAGCACATCAAAAACAGATTGTTTCAAAATCTCAGATGGTTTTTCCCAATACCCCTCTTCTAGTAAATCTTCGCAATGTTTTTTTAATGTTTTATAATTCTCGCGGGCTATCTCAAATAACGAACGATTTGAATAGGCTTGCATCTTGCCACTTCCTTCTCTTGTTGTAGAGGATTACTACTACTAATAACTATTATCATTCTACTACATCTTAGTGGAAGTAACAATACTCTTTTAGTCTGATATGGCACCAACATAATAGTATGAGACAGTAGAAAGAAGACTTCTAACTGCCTCATACTTTATCACTATAAGAAGATTATCCCTTGGTTTCAATTCGTGTACACAGCACTGAAATAACTATGCAACAGAACTGTATCATCTAATTCAAATTAAATAAATTCCTTCTTATTAGTGTGATTTTTTTACTGGATTTAATCTTTGAATTATCCGCGGTGATTAATAGATTCACGGATTCTTTCCCGTCTAATTTCTTTCTTGGATATAAGATGTAGTATTCATAAAGATCGCCATCTTTATTCTTGAAGGTATTGACTTTATTATCTGGAACTACCTGTTCATTCTCATCGTATACGATCAGGCTATTCACCTCTCCACTCTCCTCTAAGAGTTGAATCTTAGCTGTACTAGATACAATGCTATCATCCTTAACAGTGAATGAAATCTTCACCATATCCTCTTCCTTGGAAACTGAAGAATTCTCAGTAAAATCGCTATCTACGTAAACAAAACTGACCCCATCCTCGTTATCAAATCCATTCGTCACTGAAATCTCAGGTGCTGAAATAGCAGCACGATATGCTGCAACCATAGTATTAATGAATAGTTTTACCTCATATTCATTATTCCCAAAGTAACGGTGTCCAGCACCAGTATAGGTTATATTCCCTTTATTATAGATATAATAGTTATTACGAACATCATTTGGAGAGGAACTGTATAGGGTATTGTAACGATAGTCATAAGAATCATTATTACTGTTTGATAAACAATACCAAACTACAATCTCTGGATCCTCTAAATCTAGTTCATAGTACTGGCCATGGGTTTCAGCTACAGCCATCTTTGCTATATCCTGAGATGACGGTGTTGGTATATTATATGGATATTCGGTAATTTGGCCTTGATTGACATTAGTAATTGAATTGGTAGCATAATAATTAAATTCAGGAAAATCTTTGGATCTACTATCTTTTACATTCAAGCCTTTGAAAGGACTTAATTGATTTGCTGGGAACGTAATAGAATTCCATCTATCACCAGGCACTACTCCATATTGAATCAATGCGGAATAGGTATAACCTTGAATTGCTTTATGGATGCTTCCATTAGGATTATAAGCAACATCCTTACCGCTTCTCTCTTCATTTGCTACCGTTACTCCATACCGATCCATACCTAAACTATTCCTAAAATATTTATTGATGTTGTATCCCCAATTAATAACTCCTTTCGTATGGGTTTGCCCATTATCCATACTTTCGGGATTGTTGTCTACAGATGTGGTATCGTGAGAGAACAGTACACTTTTACCACTATCAATGAAGGCAGTTACGTTATCTAACGCACCGTTTTCATTACTAATATCTGAATAGCTATCGCCGAATCCAAAAATCAACATATCATATTTTGATAATTGATCAACAGAATTCGGATTATCTTTTATGTACTTATTTGATTTACCATCCTTAAATCCCTTATACTTATCTACAAAGCCATTCACATCAATTGTTTCAATTTTTAACGTAAAGTCATTAAGATTTTTCGTATACTTTGAGAATAGCGTGTTACTATTCTTTAATTCTTCCTGTAGATTTATTGTTGATCCCGTCCAATTATACATAGAGTACTTTGTTGACGTAATTTGTAAAATCTGCAGCACTTTTTTCTCGTTACTATTCCCTTTAATAGCATAATAACCAACTTGATTACTTCGTATGTTAGGATTATCAGTCCTGTAAACAACTATTTTCCACGGTACAATACCAACATAGGAAGATGGTAATGTCTTCTGTAATTCAATCTGTTCCCCTGCTTTAATCTTTGTCATATTGGCTTGTAGTTCGTTTGTTGAATACCTACCATCAGCATTCCCATCAATGTATAGCTTAACCGTATAGGTAATCTTATCATTCTCTCCTGCTTTCAAATCCCCTATTGAGAATTTATAGCTAAGTTTTCTTTCTGTTGAATATGTATCTGATTTATCATCATACATTGCTGGTATAATAGTAAAATCTAGTTTTGGCTTCTCTATTGAAAGATACTTTTTAAGCTGACTACTAGCATTCACTTTAGTTTGCATATCACGAAAGGATTCCAAATTCAGTATATTCTTATTCCCTACTTTATTCACCTTAACAAAATGATGGATATTACTATAAGCATCTATCTTACTAGTATTAAGCGTGTATAAATCATTTGCCATAACAACGGGATATCCTGCACTTATATATTCCACCAACTCCCTTTCTTTAATTGCAGTAATATCATTCCCACTAAAACGATATTCGTTGTAGTCTTTAACTAATCCCATTAAAGCAAAGCCCCCCACCATTTTATCCCCTACATGGAGATATATCTTACCATTTAGTGCGGTGTCATTATATACTGTATTCCCACTGGAATTCGTATTGAACATACCAGTATTCAGTCCCATATAAATCATGTCGTACTCTTTATTCAAATCTTCAATCTTGCCATTGAATTCCGCTGTGGTCATCTTAACAATTTTCACTGCGCCTGTATACCCTTTTATCATATTTTTTACATCTGCTTCCGTTAATTTGAAGTCATTACATGGTTCAAGGTCAAGCACTACAAGTTCTGTTTTATTCAAATTAACCTTCTTATATTTTAATAAATAATAGAAGATATCCGCAGTTGAAAGGGTAACTTTTTTAAGCTCTTCATCAGTACCTTCTCGTCCATTGTCTTCTTCAAAAAGAAAGGAATTTATATTATAAAACCATTTATATTTATCGGAGTAATTTCGTTCAACCAAGAAATTATTATCTACGATACAATCACCATTAAATGTATAGATGTTACTAACAACACTTTCGTTTCCGTTCATATATGGGTTATCGATACCAATACTAGTATAGTAATCCAGTGGGTTTGACACTCCATTCGGTAAAGCAGGCAAGAACGTTTGACTATGCCATATGTACCTAGCATCATTTACTTTAGCCGTATATTCTCCTGTTGTAATTCCTTTGAATGTCCCTTCTTTAATCAGATTTGTCTCAAAAAAATTCTCATAAAAAATCTGTGGATTCCACTGTCTTAACATAAGATATAACTTGGCACAATTATTACTAGTTGAATTAGGGTAATGTTCTAACTCTGTACGATTATTTTCATACATTACACAATTAAGTACCGTTGGTAAATCTTGTTCAATGCCGATTCGTTTGAACAACTGGTAGGTTACATTCCAATTCAAATCGTTATCAATAAAGGTAGGAAGGGTCTTACCTGGTTTCAAACCAGTTAGATTAATTGGCAACCCATTGTTAGCCAAATCACTCACCGTATACCTTGTAGCTTCCGTTACGCCAAGTGCCTCCTTATCTTTCCCAAAGAACTCCCATAAGCCAACATAAGCCATATTCTGTTGTGTTGGAGATAAAAACAACATATCTGCTTTCGTAATTAATGATGGATCCTTATTCACTTCACTCGGTGTACGCGTTATCACCTCTATCTTACAATCATCCCATTCAGATACATCTAGTCGCATAGCATATCGCTTAAACCACTCCGCGTTCGTATACTCAACACCCTTTCGGCAGAAATACTTCTTATAAACCAGATAAGTCTGTGTAGTTGTATCTGAAAGCTTAGCTTCAGGGATAAAACTATAACTCCCCATTCCTGGTCCTACGAATACATAATTCTCTGTTTTTACTTTGTTATACCGTCCATCTGGTCTACCATCACGATCTGTATCTGGTGCATTAACATATGTTATCTCCCCCGTATATTCACCCGAATAATCATCTACGACTTCGTATTCAGAAGCCATATAATATACTTTTTGATTTCTTTGAGATGAATATGGCATAAACTGTACATCATACGTTCCGTTTCCCTTATTAAGAACAAATAGATCCTTCAATCTATCGTACTCATAATCCCCTGTATGCGTCTCATTCTTCACTGCATTGGCTACTGTATATTTGGTTCCATCAAATGCGGTATACTTACTTGCATCATCTTCTGGATAAAACCAAGCATTTACATTATTATCTTTAACAATCTTACCGTATAGATTCTTATTAAAAACTAACTTATTCAATCTTGTGTTATAATAACCGTGCTTGTTTTGATCGACAACGTATTGATCACGGTTCTCCAATGTATACTCGCCCGTATATGGTTCAACGGATTTAAAATTTCCCTTTTCTTGTTTTGCTACATAAACATCAGACCAATCCTTGTACTCATCTTGGTCTTTCTTCGTTAATGTCTCTTTTTCCACATAGGTATCCCTTACTAATAACATCTCACCCAAAAAACTAGTATAGCCATCATAGTCTCTTGTTGTTAGTTTAGCCAAATCAATAGGTTCACAGCCGCCAACCATATACCCTAGTTCCCCCATACCACGATATGGAACAATCTCTAAGATAGTAAAGATATCATCTGTAACATTCACACGAGTACTACTAAGTACGTTTGCTAAATTCGTAACCACTGTTTCGTTCTCTGAAATAGACTCATCTGCTCCTTTAACTGGAACTACTACACTTCGAGCAGTTGCCACCTGATATCCTGAATAGATACTACACAGCACAATTAGAAGCGTCAACATCTTTACTAGAACTATCTTACCTTTTCCTCTTCTTTGTATCATCATCGGCCTCCTGTATCCATCATTCCTGCTGGTTCCTAAACTTAATTTGCTTGGTCATCTCATAATGGTCATCACGAATATGAAAACTAATTGTTATGGATATTGCTTGTTTATCTACTGATTGATCAATTAACATTGAATTGATATATTCTGCCATTAGATTGGCTTCATCTGTAACACTGTTACAAAGATTTGTTATTTCGCTTTCTGTACCTGCGAAGGTAAAAGTATCATCATTTTTAATAAAATAGAGCTTTCCTCTTTCTTTCATCCATATGATACAATAACTTACTTTTGTATCAATCTCTTCCGTTGCTTGGCTGAACATTACAGCAACTTCATTAGCTAGCCCGTGGTTTTTATAACTAACCTTGAACTTATTCGCAGAGAGGAGCATATCATTCAACTGATTCATTGTTGTTTGTGCTTCCTGTTGTAAATCAATCTCCAAGCTGGATTCCTTATACAGATTCGAACTAGTACTCATAAATGTACAGATAGCAAATATCAGAAAAGATAGTATAGCAACCGTAGCTACTACTTCTACTAGACTAAATCCCCTCTCATCTATCAATCCTACCTCTTCCATTTCAATCATACAGATAAATCCCCCAATTACTAATTAATATATCTGTTTCGAATAATGTTTCCCAGTTTCTTTCACCAGATATATTCGAAACTTAATCCCTTCTGTTACAATCTCTATCGTTTGGTACAAATTCACTCCTACCGATATAAACGCTCCAGAACTTCTATGAAACGAGATAACAATTCGACTATTATCCGTATGACTAACCTTGGTAGCACCACTACTTGTAGTCCCCGTGATATGAATCTTGGAATTTCCTATTTTTTCACCATCACTTGCAGTACATAACCTATCTTTATCATCAGAAATGGCCATATAATAGTTATCGTCAGCGGCTTGGTATATAATCAAATATTCCTGTGTCTTGCTGCTCATAACACTAAGTCTGAGCTGACTCATCTTTTTCTCTATATTCTCACTACATCTCTCTACATCTGCATACTTTGTTGTTGATAGCCGAAACGTTGTCACTGCTACAAGAAGAACAAGTATTATTATAGTAACTAGTATCTCTACAAGACTAAATCCTCTATTGTTAGAATTGCTTTGTACCTTATTACACTCCTCATAATTCCTTATTAAATTCCTCATAGCAGCCTCCATTAATTCTTACGCCAATTCTGGTACGATATTAGATTCGATATATCAATACTCTGCGTTACTGAACCACTTACAGTACCTCCTCCAGTTGCTCCTCCAGTCACTATATCATAGAAATATTGGTTAATATCTTCGTTACATCTATTCCATATGTCATTCACAATCGTAGAATCCGAATAAATACTAGCATTCGAAGATACTGTAATGTTACCACCCGCAATTATCAGACCAGTAAAATTGGCATTGATTTTAACATCCCCTGTAGCTACTAATATCCCTCTTGTTGGTGTGTTTACCAAAACAGCGGTACCTTTTTCTTCCCCTGCAGCAGCATATTTCCCTTTGCCGTTATAGATAATTCGAATCGAATACGTATCCAATGGATCAGGTGTATATACGTTTCTTCCAATGATACCCCCCGCTTTTTCCTTAATCTTTGCCATATTAACAAAGCTATTCGCAAGAGAATTCACATCAAGATATGGTTTATTATCATCGGTCTCAGTTAGCCTTCTTGTCATCCATAGGTATTTACTTGATGTAGATGACTCGATACTGTTTAAGTAAGACTTGTTAACCCTAGTATCTAATATCTCAGTCTTATCGGTGGTGCCTTTAATTCTTGTTGCTATCCCACTACTTTGGATAACTCCATAGACAAAATCCATCTTTTTAACAGGGAACGTCAATCGAATATCATCTAACCTATTCGGATGTACCTCCTTATACTTAATCATATAGTCATATGCCTTTTGTTCATCCTTAAAAGATAGATAATAATACACCACGTTCAATCCACCAGACAACTTATAAAACACCTTACGATATCCAACATCTCCGTCTGCGTTTGGAGTCATATCCACATAGTCAGCGAGCTTAATGGTAGTATCTTTTGTTATATCAACACTCACCCCTTTCGTATATTCACTCCACAAAACCGGGTTATGCCCTGCACTAATACAAGATTCCGGTACTAGATAAGCAATTTGATTTCCCTTCATAGCAATAGAATCACCCGTCATAATATAAGAATTCGGTTTAATGTTTCCTGTCGCATCGTATGTTGGAACTTCAATCGAGGCGTTTCCAGCAACAATGAGGTTAGATACTCCACTTAGATCTAACGTAGAATCTTTTCCATTTACGACAATTGCGCTTCCATTATTCGAGTCTATTAATTGATTGGTACCATATCCTGTATAGTTACCATGTAATTTCACACTACTTTTCTTAGCGTTCAAAATCAAATCATTTAAAATATAGCAATTGCCTTTAATATCGATAGCCGTATCGTTAGTCGCTTCTATTCCATTGGATAATTCACACTTAATATTCTTTGCCCATATACGATTGGTTCCCGTTCCATTAATGTAGAGTCTTGCTTTATCCTTAACTACAATATCTCCACGGGTAACAACCTCGTTTGCCAAGATACTAACCATCGTACCATAATTAGCTGTGGAGATTCCGTGTTCTCCTGCATAGATGTTTCCAACAATATTCGTTAAAGATGTTGTATAACTATCTCCTATCTCTAACCCTTTATCTGCAATTATAGAATAACCGCTTATTGCATAATTTTCTTCGGAGGAATCTACATTATCAAACATAATATCTTCTGGATATGCAATCTTAATATCCGTCTGGATTACTGTCTCATAACCCTGCTCCTGATAGGTTACATATACATTATGAATAATCGCGTAGGTATCATAAAACAATGCATTTGGTTGTACAGTTCCCGGTTCATTAATGGTCACTCCAACCTTTGTATCTGTATCATATTTCGGAGTTTGTTTAACATAATCAACTAATAGATTCCTTAGTTTCTCGGAGGATAAGGTAGCATCCGACACATCTGTCAATTTTGTCCACATATTATACCTAAGATATTCTTTAAACTTATCAATTCTTTGTGTCGGATGAATCGAACTGTACTTCTCAAGAACTTCTGTATAGGCCGCTTTAATCTGCGTTGTTGTAAGTTCTTCTAATCCAACTACTATTTCATCTAATGCTGTTTCCGCTGAGTAGAAATTCTCCTTTGATTTACTGTCTACGCTTTTCATCTCAAGGTTCATCATACTAACCGACAATATTGCTAATCCTAAGGTTGTTATTAAGAACATTGTAATAAGGATTAGGATAAGCGCAGAGCCTCTATTCTTAATATTCATTATCCTATTCCCCCTTTGTTGATAATAATTCAGAATATTTCTTACCAGTACGAATCCCAGAATCTGTTTGATATACTTCTACCTTTACTTCAAATAAACGATCAACAGGATCCTCACTAGATACTAGTTCTGTGTCAATTACTTTCGAACCCTCAAGCAAAGTAATTGATGCATTCGATGCTAATTTCCAAGTATTTGCTGGGTCATTACATTTCACTTTCACTACACCTGTCAATTGATCTACGATATTTAATTCCGCTTCATTTATAGAGCTATTCTTAATCACCACCACATCCTCTGGAAAATCAGATCTATTATAGAATAGATAAATCTGTTCTAAGGGATTTGTCCCATCCGATGTCTTGAATGTCTTTGAAAATACTTGATATTCAGTATGTAAACCTGATACATCTCCTGTTACCTTATCAGTGCCAGGAATTGAATACGAAATCTTACTTGTTAAGTTCACCACAGAAGTATCATAACTTCCATCTAACTTTATTCCATTGGTCGCTACGATACTTGTTTCTTTGGTAATAAAGCCCTTAATCTGGTTATAAGAATACGGATAATAAGAAGGTAGAGGATTTGCAACTACATTAGCCGGTAATCCATTCGCTACTCGATCTGCATTCATGGCATCCGCTACTGCTTGGTTTTGCATCGTAAGGTAATCTAGATATGCCATATGAAGATTATAAAAATACGTGATAATCATATTATCCATATTCGTACTAGTGTCCTTTGAATAAATCGTTTCACCACTTGCATCAACATATGAATTCCAGCTAGCAGAATAGGCTTCTGGGTCAATTACCGCTATCTTATCACCAGTAAGATTTGTGATCTTTGGCATCTGATACTTATTCTGTACGGCGTCTGATAGTGTCTTATACAAAGCAGAATTAAGGGTTATATATACATCATATTCACCAATCCCATCTTTTACTCGCTTAATACAATACTCATATCTCCCATTAACCGAATCCTCACTTTTAACCTCCGCAAAACTATTCGTTATATCATATGGTGCATTCAAATTGAGCCCGATCAAATTCGAACTACCAAACAAGATTTTTAGTTGACTAAGATTCTGACCTTTTACAGTCTCCATAATATTCTGTGCAAGAGTTGTAGTCCTTTGGATTTCTTTCGCTTTTTCATTTGTTTTTCCTGCTACAAAAAAACTATTTAAAAGTGGAACAGAGATAATTGCCAATATAGCAACGCATACAAGCAGTTCAACCAAAGTAAAACCTTTGTTCTCTTCTTTCTCTTTGCACATAAACAACTACACTCCTTTCAAAAACCTTAACTAATGAATAGTACCAAATATGTTATCTTTACCAAAGTTTGTTATACCAGTATTCGGTTCCTCATATTCATTGGTTGCTTCCTCTAATGTATAGATATTCATTGTAAGTTCACCAATTAATTCACCCGTATCTCCATCAAACACAACAGATATGGATTGTATTGCTCGCATATACTGATATTCATTAATATAGGTAGCCATCTTTTTCAACTCTTCGTAACTACATTTGAATTTCATATCAACTGCATAATTATATCCGGTTTGCACAAACTGAGCTTCTGATGAACCCGTTGAGGTATCACCTGTTGTATTGTCTGTATTCTCTGCGTTTGTTTGGCCTTGGTCCAATACTAGATTTGTAATCAAGGCTTTATCATAGAGATTTATCTCATAAATCTCTACTCCTAGATTCTTTTCCATATTTCTAATAAACATAATATTAGATTCCGGTGTTTCTTCCTTAACAAATTCCGCCCGAATTGCCTCCATCTTTTCATTACATTCTGTTATTCCATTGGTATACATTGACTTATTAATGTTCATCAATTCCAAAGATGCAACACGGTCCTCTAGATCTGTAATCTTTTGATTATTAGCAGTAGCTCTATTCGTTAATACAACATATCCAAATTGATATGCCACAAACAAAAGTACAAATGCTAGTAATATTAAGAGCAATTTCTTCTCTTTCATAGAAATATCTATTTGCATTTTTTTCTTCATACTATCTTAAACGCCCCTCTCCATATCTGGTGATTTAGTACATCTACTCCCATTCAATATCACAAGTTAGCTTGGTTTCAGCATTAATGAAGTGTGAACATCTTATTGTTCGCACTTTATTCTTCTACTTGTGTAGTAGCATACGTACACGTTAATGTGGTATTCAATTTAACAATTCCATTATCATCTTTATTCTCCACAATAACTCCCACTAGTATAGAATTGATTTCCGGGAATTTCTTTATCTCCATTACAAACTGTGCAATCTCTTCTTTACTATTGGCAACAACACCGAATGCCAAACCTTCACTCCCTGATGACATAGATGTAATCTCCACATTCTTAGGCATTGATTTTTGCATCTCTTCTAAAACCGTTACTAAAGAACTGTTCTTAGTAGGCAAAGACTGGTATAGTGCATCTAGTGCATTATATTGTTGCGTAGCTAATATATACTTTGAGTTCAATATCTCTATCTCAGATAATTGCTCTTCTTTTACTCTAAGCGCTTCTAATTCACTCTTCGAGCTGCTATATTGAATAAAACTTACTGCAACAAATATAACAGAGGCAATTGCTGCGAATAACACAACCACTATACTTGTCTGCATACTTCTTCGCTCTTTCTCAGCCTGCACATCTTCTGGTACAAAATCCAAAGGTTTCATTGCGGCACCAATACTTGAAACATATGCACTTTCGTCAAATTCTCCCTGAATCTCAGTAAAGTTTACTCCTATTAGATGATCAATCCTTTTAACATCAATTCCTGTTTCATTGCTTATTAATTTGTGAATACCTCTTATCTTAGCTCCAATACCCGTAATATAGATCGTATTGATTTTCTTCTCTTTAAACTTTGATAAACAATATTCCTGTACACGGATTACATTACTGATAAGATAGCTTATTGTACTCGTTGCTTCTTCCTTAGCATGCAATTCTTGCATCTGCTTGTTATATAGAACTTCCGATCCCTCATAGGTTGCCGCTGCCTCTGACATATGAATCGATTGGTTTAATTTCCCGTTCAAGATATGTTCTTTTTGTAATAAATCAAGTGCTTCTAAGGATGTCGATGCAGCATAACTACTACTATTAATAATTGAATCAATTAGATTCTCAATTCCATATGGAATTGTTCTTTGTAATAATAAAATACTGTCTTCAAGTATGTAGATAATCGAACTCTGTTCATTCATCTGCAATACCATCTGTACACCAGCTGCGGTTTGTTTCTTCACAATCTGAAATGTACTATTACCTATATAGTCAATCGCCACAATAGTAAGACTCATCATCTCTGCAACATTATAATAATTCTTAATCAAATTATTAGGGGCTGCCAAAACCAACAATCGAATATGACGGTCTTCTGGCGCTGTCTTCTTATCTAACACATTATACGTTACCGTATAATCCTCCAAATTCATCGGGAAATATTCTGTAAGATTTGCTTGCACAACATCTCTAATACGATTATCTTTCACACAAGGAATCGTTACTTCCCTACTTGTAATCTTCGTAGATGCTACGGTGAATACGACATGCGTAGAACGCATCCCAGCATTCTGAATTTCCGTTCTTAAGCAATCTACAAATCGATCTTTGTCTCTTATATACCCATCCTCTACGGTATTATCTGGTGTAGCAAAGGTTATACATCGATATACCTTTGGTGACTTACTATGATAGTCAATCTCACACACTTTAGTCAGTGTGATACCTATCTCAATACTTAATACCTTCTTTACCGCCATACATCTTCCTCCATCCAATGGATTTCGTTTTTTACCTCATCAAATACTCCATATATCTATGTATTAACTCTTCCCCATAAAGAGCAGAAAACAAAATCCCGATTGCTAGATAAGGCCCAAATGCTAGTTGGTGCCCTACCTTTGAAACTTTCATACGTATACTATGAATCACTGCTCCTAACAAACAAGCAATCCACAACGCTAAAATACTTGGCCAAACTCCAAGGAATGCACCTGCTCCAATCATCAATTTGATATCTCCATCTCCAATTCCTCTTTTCTTGGTCAAGAGATACAGAGCAAACAAGAAACCACTTACACCTATCATCCCCCATAAATGATTACTCACATTCTTATAGTCAAAGCAAGTATATACCAATCCAATTATCAGAACACATATATTAATTCCAATGGGAATATAATAGGTCCTAAAATCAATAACACTCAACACAAGTAATATAGAACACAATAAACACAACAGAATTCCATATGGTGTAATACCTACTCTGTGTATGATAATTACATACAGTACTCCGTTAAGCGCCTCCATCAATGGGTATTGTATGGATAATTTCGTGCCACAGCTTCTGCATCTTCCTCTTTGAAGTAGATAACTGAATACGGGAATTAATTCATACCACCTAAGTGTATGTCCACAGGTCATACAATGCGAACGCTCCTTCACAATGTCTTCTTCTTTTGGAATTCGATAAATGCATACATTGAGAAAGCTCCCAATGACGATTCCATATAGAAATATTACTATGTATTTGGATATTTGCATTGGGAGCTCCTCCTTATAGTTAGTTTTTTGAATTTATTATGGTGTTGCTATTTGTTTCATTGCTTTAACTGTTACTGCTCCTATAGCGTCTTTAGTAGCATCAACTGCTATATTAATTTCAAACGCATTCATATCCGTTTCTTTCGGAAGTGGATACGATCCTCCTAGAATTTCCTCTAATTCAACCATTAACTTACTATCTTTATTAGTATTGGTATACGAAAAATTTGCTTTAGCAGATCCATTTACGACAATTTTAATACTACCTGACCCTTCTGCTACTTCAGCATAGACATCCTCATTTGCTAACGCTGTATTAACTGCCGTTTTATACGCTGAGATATTTGTGGCATCAACCGATTTTCTAGACTGTCCAATATACTTCATTACCTGTGGTGCAATAACAATTGCCAAAATCGCCATAATAGCAATAACAACAATTAACTCTACGAGCGAAAAACCTTTGTTCTTCCCCTCCTTTTTCTTCATTTCTTGATTGCATACTTCCATAATTTCTGTTTTCATTTACCTCTCTCCTTTTAATTCATTCTATTGCAACTAAGTGATTCTGTAACGTTCTATACCAAACTCCCCCATATAGCTGTCACAAAATCAATTAGATGTTGCCCCATATATCAGGTAGTAACAATTTACAGATTGTCTACACCCTTATACATCGTTACCATTGGTAACATAATAGAGATTACTAGGAACCCTACTATTACAGCTAAAACTACTATAATCAATGGTTCAATTACAGCTGTTAAAGATTCTGTTGCCATTTCTACTTCCTCTTCAAAGTAATCTGCCACGCAATCTAGCATATCTTCTAAGTTTCCGGTTTCCTCACCGATATTGACCATCTGATAAATCATAGCAGGAAATATTCCACTTTCCTTTAATGGTAGAGATAACGGAATACCTCTAGCGACCTCTTCTCTTGCGTTCATTAATACTTGTTTGATTACCACATTATCCATTGTTCTTGCCGTAATCTCAATAGCATCAATCAAAGATATACCAGACCTTAATAAGGTACTGAGTGTTCTAGCAAGTCTAGCGCATGCATTCTTCTTTATCAGCTTTCCAAACAGTGGTATTCTCAGCGACATATTTGCTAAGATAATTTTCCCATTTGGCATAGCAGCGAAACCTCTAAATGCTGCTATAATTGCTGCAATTACTAGAACTACTACATACCATTTATGTTGCATAAAATCACTCATGGCTATAACCATTCGTGTTGGTAATGGCATTTCAACATTCATCTGTGAAAACATGGTTAGGAATTTCGGAATTACATACGATAGCATTATGATAATAACCACGACTGCTACACAGGCTACAACAATCGGATAAATCATGGCCTTCTTCATCATAGATTTTAATTTAGCATCTTTTTCAAAATGAATCGCGATTCTTTCCAATGAACCCTCTAAACTTCCTGACGTTTCTCCCGCTTCCACCATATTAATTAAAATTGGTGGAAATATCTTTCCTTGCCTCCTCATTCCATCCGCTAATGTTTCTCCACGTTCCACATCGTTTCTAACTTCTGCAATGGCTTTCTTAAATACCTTTTTTTCTGTTTGCTCTTCTAACATATGTAAAGCGACTGTAATCGAAACCCCAGCTGACAAGACACTGCCAAACTGCCTGCAAAATGCACTCAAATCTCTTGGCTTAACTGGATTACCAATACTAATATTAATATCCCGTGTTAATAGATTCTGTGGAATAATTGATATGGGTATATAGCCAGCTGCACGAAGGGAGACATTTACTTTATCCTCATTCGTTGCTTCCATTGCTCCTTTTTGCTCTTTTCCTCTACTATCAATTGCAATATACGAAAAACTAGCCATTAAAACAACCTCCTCTCTAACGCCACTCGATCTTGTGCAAATATAAGTGCTTCATCCACACTTATTTCTCGCTTGGTACACAACTCAAAGAGATGATCATCCATTGTTTGCATTCCAATTTTTTTACTTGTCTGTAAGACAGACGTAATTTGATACGTCTTTGATTCTCGAATTAAGTTCTTAACAGCGTTCGTAGCATGCATAACTTCAAAAGCTGCAATTCTTCCTTTTCCATTTTCTTTTGGTATAAGCTGTTGTGATATAACGGATTCAAGTACTGTTGCCAATTGAACTCTCACTTGCTGTTGTTGAAAAGGTGGAAAAACATCAATAATACGATCAATTGTGCTAGCTGCGCCAATTGTATGTAGTGTGGAGAATACCAAATGTCCTGTTTCAGCTGCTGTTATTGCAATGGAAATCGTATCTAGATCTCTCATCTCACCTACAAGGATAACATCAGGATCTTCTCGCAAAGCAGCTCGTAAGGCATTGGCATAACTATTCGTATCCAAACCAACTTCTCTTTGATTCACAATTGATTTCTTATGAGAATGCAAATACTCTATTGGATCCTCTAGTGTGATAATATGTTGACTATAATTACTGTTAATTAAATCAATCAGCGATGCCAGGGATGTAGACTTGCCACTTCCAGTAGGTCCTGTAACAAGGACTAACCCTCTTTTTTTCTGTGCCAAATCCATTACCGATTCTGGTATTCCAAGTGACTCAGGTGTAGGGATTTTTGTTCCTACCAACCGAAGTACTGCTGCATAGGATCCACGTTGTTTGAAAACATTAACACGATATCTCCCTAAGTTAGGTATGGAGTAAGAAAAATCAACTTCCCCCTCCTCTGTCAACCTGCTTTCTAACCGTTGATTTAACATAGGTCTTATAATCGCATCGGTATCTGTTGGAGCCAACTTCGGTAGTTCTAGGTCAACTAATCTACCATTTACACGACATTTTGGTGATATACCCACCGTAATATGCAAATCAGATGCACCTAACTCTTTTGCAGTAAATAACAAATCATCTATTGTCATAATAACAAACATGCCCCTTTCCAAAGTCTTCTCTATTGCACGCTACTACACCTTTGCAATAATCTTCATCAGCTCTGCTACTGATGTAATTCCTTCCAAGACATGCTTCACTCCTGCCTTATGTAAAGTAACCAATCCCTCTTTTTCTGCTGTCTTTTTGATTGCTTCCGCACTTGCTTTATGACTAACACACTCCTTAACAGCTGTTGTTATTGGCATAATTTCATAAACACCGATTCTTCCTATATACCCTGTGTCATTACACATATGGCACCCACACGGTACATACACCGTAACTTCTTCCTCTACATCGATTCCAAGAATCTGTTTTTCAAATGGGTCTGCTAGTCTCCCTTGTTTACAATATGAGCATAACCTTCTTACTAATCGTTGCGCAATTACTCCAACCACAGAATCCGCAATCAAATATGGTTCAATCCCCATATCAACAAGTCTTATAATACTGCTTGCTGCATCATTCGTATGTAACGTACTAACCACAAGATGCCCTGTTATAGATGCTTTAACCGCGATTTCCGCCGTTTCGCTATCTCTCATCTCTCCAATCATTATGATATCAGGGTCCTGTCTTAAGATAGATCTAAGAGCAGATGCAAACGTTAAGTCTGCTTTCGTATTAACTTGTACTTGATTAACACCATCAACATTTGCCTCTACCGGATCTTCAACTGTTATTATATTAACATCTTCTTTGTTTAACTCACTTAATGCGGTATAGAGTGTCGTTGATTTACCACTTCCGGTAGGACCAGTTACCAATATAATCCCGTAGGGATTTGATAATATACGATTAAACTTGTCCATTTCATCGCTTGAGAACCCCAATTCCAATTTACTCTTTGTTAGTCCATGTTTTGCGGTTAATCTCATAACAACTTTCTCACCATACACAGTAGGTAGAATAGATACACGAATATCATATTCTTGTTTATCAATAATACTTGTGATTCTACCATCTTGTGGTTTTCTCTTCTCTGATATATCCATCTCACCGATAACTTTAATTCTAGCTACTAACGCAGATAGCAAGGAATAATCGTATTTCATAACCTCAGTTAAAACACCATCGACGCGGTAACGTACTCTGATACTTTCTTTCAAAGGTTCAATATGTATGTCGCTTGCTCGTTGTCTAACTGCTTGTTCGATTATTTTCTTAATCAATAAAACTATGGGAGAGTTTTTGACATCCTCTTTATCTTCTTCCTTACCTTCTAGGTTCGGATACAGATTCTCTCTCTCTTTGCTATACCGTTCAGCAACCGCCATCGCCTCTGCATTACCATAATATTTCTCAATTGCTGTTATAATCTCCGTTGGTGTCGCAACCACTGCTTCAATTTGATAATTAGTTACAATTGCCAAATCATCAATTGCTACAATATCTAACGGATCTGACATCGCTACTCGCAATACATTCGGATAATTTTCTTTAAATTCATAAGGCATCATACTGTATTTACGTAAAATATTCTCATTTGACAATCGTATAATAGATTCCTCAATACGAATTCGGCTCAAATTCACAACATCTAGTCCTAACTGTGTATGTAACGCTTCAACAATATCTTGTTCGGATATCATATTCATATCCACCAACGTTTCACCAAGTTTCTTTCGCGTCAGCTTCTGTTTAGCTAAAGCCACCACTAATTGATCTTGTGTAATACAATTAGATGCAATTAATAAATCCCCAAGTCTTTTTCTTTTCTTACTGTAAAATTCCATAATAACCTGTTTATCCTTCCCATTTTAGCCATTATTTCCTTTTATATCTCATTCATTTCCACCAATTATAACATCCAAAGTTAGCTTTTACAAACATTTATGGTAATTATTTACTTGTAACATTTTAAGTTATCGTGTCAATTGTGCACGTTTTCTATAGAATATCGTCATATATCTGCATAATATGTATAAAAAACACAACCGATTATAGGCCATTTGCAGTGTTTTATTTCGTATTTTTTCGTTAATCTTAAATATGTAGTATTTTGATTAACCCTTTTTCCTTCACACCTTTTTCAACCATATAAGCATATGCAATGTTTCATTCCATTTATTCCTATTATTTAGTATCATTTTAATCTAATATAGGGTTTTAGATATTAATAATCCATTTAAATATTTACTAAACTCTATAAACTAATAAAGCTTGCCTTCCTAACCTAAGGGCAAAAATAAAACGAAACATACTTGTTAAGCAACACAAATACGTTTCGTTTCTACTTAATTATTCTATTATTATAGCGTAGTACCTATATACCCTTCTAATTGATGTTTTAAACGCTCATTCTTACTACACAGCTTTTGAATCTCTGAGATGGACATATTCTTAGCTGCTTCATTAGCAGCCTTTAGTACTTTAGCATCATTATAAATATCTCCTAACTTGAACTCCATGTCACCACTTTGGCGAATACCGAACAAGTCACCAGGCCCTCTAAGTTTTAAGTCTTCACCAGCTATATAGAACCCATCATTGGAAGTATTCAATATCTCTAATCGTTTCTTAGTTTCCTTGCTTCTTGAACCACTAACCAGTATGCAATAAGATTGATGATCACCACGACCAACACGTCCTCTTAGCTGATGTAATTGAGCCAATCCAAACCGTTCTGCATTCTCTATCATCATAACGGTCGCATTCGGTACATTAACTCCTACTTCAATAACAGTTGTTGATACTAGTACTTGAATCTCATTTTTCGCAAACTGTTCCATGATTTCATTCTTTTCTTTTGGTTTCATCTTACCATGCAAATATTCTGTACGAATAAATGGTGGTAGGGCTTCGCGAACTTTCTGCGTATACTCTATAACATTCTCAGCTTCCATTGATTCACTCTCTTCTACCATTGGACAAATAATATAAGCTTGTCTTCCCTCTTGAATCTGATTTTCTATAAAACGGTACGCAGTGCTATGATAATCGGTATTAACAACACAATTCTTAATAGGAAGACGATTTGCTGGTAATTCATCGACTACCGATATATCCAAATCACCGTATAAGATAATTGCAAGTGTTCTTGGTATTGGAGTTGCACTCATTACCAACACGTGAGGATTCTCACTCTTTGTAGATAGTATTTCACGTTGCTTTACTCCAAAACGGTGTTGTTCATCAGTAATAACAAGACCAAGATCTGCATATTCAACCTTTTCTTGAATTAAGGCATGCGTTCCGATTACAACCGAAACTTCTTTGTTCTTAATCTTCTCATATGCCAAACGTTTTTCTTTGGCGGTCATAGAGCCAGTTAATAAGAGGCAGGAAATATCGAACGGTTCATATAATTTACTCAACGATTCAAAATGTTGCTTTGCTAATACTTCTGTTGGTACCATTAACGTCCCTTGATATCCATTCTCCGCATTCATAGCTAGGGCTAGGGCAGCTAATACGGTTTTACCAGAACCTACATCACCTTGCACCAAGCGATTCATAATTACGCCATCACACATATCTTTCATTATCTCATTCCAGGCTCTCTTCTGTGCATTGGTTAATTCATATGGTAATCCCTCTATCAGTGCATCGCTTATGCTCCCACGATCATAAGGGTTTTTACGTATCTTCTTACTCTTCTCTTCCTTCATATATGTCAACGCTAATGTAAACAAGAAAAACTCATTAAACACGATCCTCTTACGTGCTCGTAACATCTCCTCTTTATCCTTAGGAAAATGTATCTGCTTCACGGCAAACCGATACTCTACTAAGTCATTCTCCTTACGAATGGTACTAGGTAGAAAATCCCCAGTTAGGTCAATCTCCTCTATGATTGCTTTCACCGTTTTACTAAGCAAATTATTGGTTACTCCATTGGTTAATGGATAGATTGGCTGTAACACATCTTTCTTATTATAATACTCCTCTTTTGATAGAATCTTAGGTTGTTCTATTACAAGCATACCATTTTTTCTTGAAGCTTTTCCCCTGAAGATATAATAACTTCCTGATTTCAAGGTATTCTTAATGTATGGCATATTAAACCATGTTAAGCCGATACTTCCTGTTGCATCTTTCACTCGACAGGATGCAATTGTCAGATGACGAACTTTCTTCGTTTCGATATTCATATACATATAGCCAACGAATACTGCCATTTCACCTTCTTCAATTTCATTTATGTTCATAAGTCTACCATATATGTCATAGGCTCTTGGGTAATGTTCTAACATATCCTGAACCGTATATATTCCTAATTTGTTAAGACCTTTTTCCGTCTTTTCACCAATTCCTTTTACTACACTAATAGCATCTGTTAATTGCATAGCGAGCCCCCTATCTATAAGGTTTTACTAAAAATCACTCTTTGTAATTCATGACAACAGACAGTGACAGATTGTTCTTTCTAATGTTTGACTGCGGCCTAAAACTATTTAAGGCATAGTTCCATGTAGTATGATTTTATCATAGTTAATGCGATTATACAAGAACGTATATTCGAAGATAGTTCCTGTCCTAGCGTCTTGAGCTTACACCGCACACGGGCTGTCCCCCTATGTTTTCTCTCTCTGTCCAGCAGCTTTGAGCTAACGCTCAATCTGCACATGGGCTGTCCCCCCTATGTTTTCTCTCTCGCTGTCCAGCAGCTTGAGCTTACGCTCAATCTGCACACGGGCTGTCGCCCTATGGAAATAGAAATAAAGATACCCGGAAGCACAAGCAAGCTTGTTCTTCCGGGTATCTTTATTTCTATTTCCGCACTGCTCGTAGCCTTCGCGATCATTCTACAGACAATACATAATAATAGATTGGTTGTCCGCCACTGTGTACCTCTACGTCCACATCTGGATATAATGACATAATAGCTTCTGCTACTTTATTCGCATCTTCTTCATTTACTTCTTCACCATAGTATAAGCTGATTAGTTCTGAGTCTTCATCTACTAGGCTTTTAACTAGATTTACCGTAGTACTATGGATTGCATTACCTACTGTAAGAATTGCGGAATCGCCGATTCCCATGATATCACCTTGGTGAATCTCTTTTCCATCAATTGTAGTATCACGCACTGCATACGTTACTTGTCCTGATTTTACTCTTGACATCTCTTCAATCATGCGTTCCATGTTTTCTTCCGGTGATTTATCATATACAAAGTTAATTACAGCTGTAATTCCTTGTGGAATTGTCTTAGTTGGTATTACAATGATTTCTTTATCCTCTGTTAATTGTTTTGCTTGTTCCGCCGCAAGAATAATATTCTTGTTATTCGGTAGGATAAAGATTGTTTTAGCATTCACTTGTTCAATTGCATTCAACATATCTTCTGTACTAGGATTCATAGTTTGACCACCTTCAATTAAGTAATCAACACCTAATCCCTTAAAGATTTCATTCACACCTTCACCAATTGAAACAGATATAAATCCAACTTCTTTCATTGGTTCATCTTTTTTCTTCTCAGCTGCTTCTGCTTGCATCTTTTCTGCTTCTTTGATTAACTTCTCATGATGTTCTTCACGCATGTTATCAATCTTCATACTAGTTAGGGAACCATACGTTAACGCTCTCTGAATTGCAAGTCCAGGATCGTTCGTATGTACGTGTACCTTAACGATATCATCGTCTGAAACTACTACGATTGAATCCCCAATTGATTCCAAATATCCTTTGAATTCTTTTTCTGTATTTAAAGTATATTCCTTTTCTAACATAACAATAAATTCTGTACAATATCCAAATTTGATATCTACTGGTTCAGAAGAAGTAGAATCCGTGCTCTTAGTTACTGGTTTTGAAGCTTCGATTGTGATATCTACTTCTTTGCCAAGCATTGCATCATAAGCACCTTTTAAAACTTCTAATAAACCTTGTCCGCCCGAATCTACTACACCAGCCTCTTTTAATACAGGAAGCATATCAGGAGTCTTAGCTAATACTGAATCCATATGCTTAATTACTTCATCAGCAAAATAAACCAAGTCTTCTGTCTGTCCTACTAATTCAGCTGCTTTTTCTGCTCCACCACGTGCTACGGTTAAGATGGTACCTTCTTTTGGTTTCATAACAGCTTTATAAGCAGTTTCAACCGCTCTTTCAAAGGCTGCCGCCATGATAGCAACAGTAACCGTTTCATGTTCTTGAATTTCTTTTGTGAATCCACGGAATAACTGTGAAAGAATAACACCTGAATTACCTCTAGCTCCACGTAAAGAACCACTGGAAATTGCTTTCGCTAGTACTGCGATTGTTGGATTCTCAATTGCACTAACTTCTCTTGCAGCTGCCATTATCGTTAATGACATATTCGTACCAGTATCACCGTCTGGAACAGGAAATACGTTTAATTCATTAATATATTCTTTTTTTGCTTCAATGCGTTTTGCTCCTGCTAGAAATAATTTCTGAAGTGTTATCGCATCTAATGTATTCATTACCACTTGTTTGTTCCTCCTTAAATTAACAATAAACCATAAAAGTCTATCTAGTCGAGCACACGTACGCCTTCGACAAATACATTAATCTTCTCAACTTTCATGCCAGTAAATTCTTCTACTTTATATATAACGTTACTGATTAAATTATCTGTAACAGCTGAAATACTTACACCATATGCAACAATAATATGCATATCTATTGTTAGATTATTGTCTTCTACAACGACATTAACTCCATGACTAAGGCTGTCTTTTTTAAGTAAGCGAACAAAACCTTCTTTGACATTCACAGAAGCCATACCAACGATACCAAAGCATTCTACAGCAGCTGAACCAGCATACTTAGCGATTACTTCGTTATCAATCATGATCTCACCCATCTGAGTATTCATATGTCCTTTCATAGTTAACCCTCCAATTCCTAATTCTATGGATCAAACGATTATGTTACCCAGTACAACGCTGGCACGATTGCACATATAGCAATAATATAAATTACCGTTCATTTATGGATCCATATATCTTCTTACTCGATTATTATACCCTTTTTTTATAAAAAAGGAAACAGTTAAATGAAAAAAACGTCTATATACAAATTATATCCACTTTTTGTAATCTCCAAACGAATATTCATAATCCTATTCATTATTTGCAATGATCGCACAGCTTACTATATAGACTTCAAGTATACCACGTTTTCGTTATGCTATTTCGCATATAATTCCACCATTCAAAACCAATAAATTGAGCTATAACAGTCACATCGTACACATAATATACATATGTTAGAATATATATTACTAAATAAGTATCGGGATATATTCCCTGGAGTGAGTGATCAATCATGAAACGAATGTTAGGTTTTATTTTATTTTGGATTGCTATTGGTATGACGCTTATGCTTTTCATAACCAACGGGCTTCTCGCCATTGCTATAATTGTCTTATGCCTCATCCTTGGCTATAATCTCTTTTGCAATTAACCGAGTGTTTTTATCGTTATATAAAAAGAACTGTCTTAGTCTATTTTCATAGCACTTAAGACAGCCTTCTTATTACTTATAATGAAAATTAAGCACGTTCTACTAAACCTGATTTTAAGCAAGAAGTACAAACATACATCTTCTTAGCCGCACCGTTAATATTAACTTTAACAGATTTCACGTTAGTTTTCCACATTTTGTTGCTTCTTCTATGTGAATGACTCACACTGTTTCCAAAATGAGCACCTTTTTCGCAAATAGTACATTTAGCCAAGTTGAGCACCTCCTTAAGGTAATTTACTTCAATTGATTTTTCAATTATCCTGTCACACGACCTACAAACAATAGATATTCTACCATAAATCAAGTACTTTTGCAAGTATTATTTCTTAATTGAATAAAATTCGAGCTTATTCTTCTTCTGTTGCTTCTGTTGCAGCAGTTTCGGTATTTTGTTTCATTTTACCTGATGTAAATTTATTCACAAAGTCAGGTACCATATCTAAGATCTTAGTAACACCATCTTGGTTTTTAACATTAACAAGTCTTGCAGAACCATTTTGGACAACCAACACAGAACTTGGGGTAATTCTTCCCCCCATACCTCCGCCACCGTTGTTTTTCTTCTTATCATCTTGTGAAAATGCACCAGCAGCTACACCGAAACTCACATCAACTAATGGTAAAATTATAGTACCATCTTCTACCTTAACAGCTTCCCCTACTACAGTTTTAGTAGTAAGAAAACTATCCATTCCCTTAAATAATGCTTCTACCGTAGATCCAAAACTATTGTCAGTCATTATAACTCCTCCTTTAATTCTTTCACATTCTTAAGCAACGTTTTAAAGTTATCATTTAAGATAAGTTTTATTCCTATTATAAGTAAAATAAATGCACGTATTCTTCCCTTCGCATCTACCTGACCTTCCAACACTTCTTCCTGGAAATCTGGGATGATCTGTATCTTATCAGCATATATAGGATATGCCATTGATAATGCACCTAATAGATACCCAGTACTACAAGGGTCATCTAGTCCAATTCTAACAACACCCTTAACCTTATATGGAAGGATATGCTTTAACGTTTTCTTCAGACCAGCATATACACGTCCAATTCCTTTTCTATTATCCTCAATTGCAAGGAACTCCTTGATTAGATGAATCTTAGCTTTAATATTTGAAAAAATGTTTCGTATTGCTTGTAGCCCTTCACGTATTTTAATAAATATGTCTTTAATCCGTTGAAATATAGTTTTAATCGGTTTTGTTATCCGAGAGAAAAATCCTTCTCTTTCTTCTTCTGCCTCTTCTATATTCCTAACTATATTAGTATGTTCATTCTGAAGTGGTTTTATTATATCCTTCTTATCCTCTTCTATCTCATCATACACAATATCATTATCTTCAATTGTTTTGTCTTTACTATCTATTTGATCATCAATACCTAGAACTTTATCTGATGCAATTACCTTTTTCGTTTTTTTAACCTTCGTCTTTTTATCCTTATGTTTATTCAATTTAGTTTTCTTAACTTTTTCTTTCTTTACTTTCTTTACCTTAGTTGGTCGATTGCTATCAATTAATGTGAATCCAAAAATCCTTAAGCAATACCAGTATGTCTCCTCTTCGCTATAATACCTAAAACGCAACGAGACAATTCTAAGTAACCAACTCACTCTTGCCTTTACTTGTATCGTATCATACTTTGACGCATATACACGATATCGTACCGGAACAAAGAGTATTATTCCCACTAAGAATAAGAATAAGGCAAGAAGTACCCCCAGTACAATACCAATTATTTTTAATATAATGAATATCACATGAAGCATCTACTTCTTCACCTACCATTTTCTGCAAAGTATTCTCTCGCGTGAAAATCTCCTGTTTCATTATATACATCTTCAATCATTCTTACAACTAAACGTTTCGCGCTCTCTTTTCCCCGTGCGAGTCCAAGGATATAGATTTTATTTCTCCTATAATGTTGAAACATTAATTCATTCACATTCATTATATCGAATAAATTGTTTTCATTAGATGCAAGGGCTATACAGTAGATACCAATCGACGGTTTATTCTCTTCAATTGCAGTTTTGATTTTATCAACATTCTTGATAATACGGTCATCCATATACAGTTTATGATACCATGTAATCATTCCGATATCCCCCTCTAAATCATTTGCCATAGCATCTATAAGTATATACCTAAATTTTTCTAGTTATTCATAGCCTTACAGTAACCATTATGACTAGCTAACACGTGGGCAACTACTTCGGTTTCTTAATAGTAATGATACTGCCGAACTGAGTAATTTCTTACTCTGTCGACAGTACCCACTTTAACAAATTATTTTTATTCTTCTGACATAATATCTTTAATGATGCTATAGCAAGCATTCTTTTCTGCTTCATCTTTACATTGATTTAAAGAGTTTGCTACATATTCAGAGATTTCATCTGAATTATTAAAAAATACTGGCATTTTGTTTAAAGTACTTGCCATCACAGCACGAACTACACATTGTGGAACTTTATCAAACATCTTAGCAAGATTTTTGAATAATGCAGTAGTTACTTTTTCAATGTACGCATCATCAGCTAATTTAGTTGATACTTTCGCGTTCAAATCAACAAACATACTATTTCCAAGTAATTTCATACAAGTAGTTACACAAGCACCTTGTGTATCTAACATGAGACTCTTTAATTTCTTGCCTGACATAGTCATAACATCTTCATAGCCACCCTCTAATAAAGCAATTTCTTGCATTGAAGATTCCATTGCACCTTCTAATTTAGAAAGCTTGTCCATCTCTTTCTTTTCAAGTTCTTTTTCAGCACCTTCTAAGAAACAAGCGTTAACATGAGCAACTAATTCTTTACATAACGTTTCTTCCTTCATCTCAGCATTCTGATAACCTACTGTTAAGTTATATGCATATAAGCAGTTTACAATTTCTTGTAATTGCATATATAAATCTGAAATTTCTAACAAATCAATCGCACGGTCTTGGACCATTCCGTTTAAACGATAAAATTCTGGTTTCGTTAAATTCTTAAAATCTGCTGATTCAATTTGAGTAACCGCTTTATAAAGCTCTGGAAATTGCTTTTTCATCTCTTTTGGTCTCTCTAATGTAGTTGCCGATTTAATCATATATAAATATCCATCTACAGAACTTCTTTCACTACCTTTATAGATTGAAATACTATCTTTTAATAAATCATAGTATTTTGTCTTAGTCATTCTAACTGGTAATTGTCCTATGATTTCTTGAACTTTTGTATTAATAATAACATTATCATTATTTGAGAAGATATAATTTATAATTTCTCCAGTGAAAACATCTACATCGAATTCCTCAATCTCATCAGCATATTTGTCTTCAATACGATTTAAAACATATTCATATAATTGCATAATGTCAGCATATGCTGTGATAGATTTCATTCTAGACATAATCTCTTGACGAACCGCATCAATTTCTTCCACTTTTGTTACACGATTACTTTCATCAAACCCATCTAACATAGTTTCTTTTACTAATTGGTTAACTTGTTTTAAGATATCTTCTACTTGATCAATTTGTTTATTATGCTTTTCAGAAATCACCTCATATAACATGACATATTTCATAGTTAAATCAACGAAAGAATATCTATAATAAGCAGATAAGGAATAATTCATATATTGTGGTAGATATACTTCTATTTCTTTATTATCTCTTATGTTTTTTAGTAATTGATTTACACTTAAACTCATATTTAAAACCTCACCTTGTAATTTTATACTGCCAGCTAAAAATATACAACAAAAGCACGCTCCACAGCTTTCTGTTGCCACGAATAATAAAATCGCTAATTACTATTATAACAATAAAACGATATATACGCTACCATTTCATATAATTTTTTTGTTATTTTATAAAATTTTAGTAAATTTCACGTATTCTAGGCTGATTTGGAACAGGCCATCGTACTAAGATTGGTAATTTTACCATAATTCTTAACACGACAGCCTGTCTACATTTTACTTATTTATTTATATCAACTATACTATCTTAGTATTAACCAGTTGGATAATAATTAATCTTCGATAATAACCGCTTTGATCATGTTAGTAACACCAGTTTTACTTGTTGGTACACCTGCTGTTAAAATCATAATATCGTCTTTTTCAACGAAGCCTCTTGCTTTTACATCAGCTACAGCATTATCTAAAAGAGAATCAGTCGAATTAACTTCATTAACTTTAACTGGAACTACTCCCCAGAATAATTGCATTTTTCTTAATGTATTGTCAAGTGGTGATAAACCTAATATAATTGATTGAGGTTTTAATTTTGAAACTAAACGTGCAGTATAACCTGAGAAACTTGAAGCAGCGATAACTTTAGCATTTAAGCTGCTAGCAGTTGCTACTGCTGAATAGCAGATACCACTTGATACGCTCTTACTTCTATGAAGACTGTTCATATCAAGAATTCCATCATAATCAAGGTGCGATTCAGTTTCTACAGCGATGCTTACCATTGTTTGTAACGCTTCAACAGGATATTTACCCATTGCAGTTTCACCAGATAACATGATTGCATCTGTACCATCATAGATTGCGTTAGCAACGTCAGTTACTTCTGCTCTTGTTGGTCTTGGGTTACGAATCATTGAATCTAACATTTGAGTTGCTGTAATAACTGGCTTATATGCATCATTACATTTTTGGATAATCATCTTTTGGATAAATGGAACTTCAGCTGCAGGAATTTCTACACCCATGTCGCCACGTGCAACCATGATACCATCTGATTCTTCAATAATTTCATCGATGTTTTGAATACCTTCTTCATTCTCAATTTTAGAGATGATTGCCATATCAGAGTTTGCGTCATTTAAAACTTTACGAATTTCTCTTACTGCATCTGCATTACGTACGAATGAAGCTGCTACAAAATCTAATCCTTGTTTTACACCGAAGATGATATCTTCTCTGTCTTTTTCTGTAATTCCTGGTAATTTAACACTTACGCCAGGAACGTTAACACCTTTACGGCTTCCTAATAGACCACCATTAGTTACTTTACAGAAGATTTCTTTATCAGCAACTTTTTGTACAGTAAGTCCAATTAAACCGTCATCGATAAGAATGGTATCACCTTCTTTAACGTCTTCTGGTAGTTGAGTATAAGTAATAGAAACTTTGTTCGCATCGCCTTCAATTTCTTCAGTAGTTAATACGAAATCTTGTCCTTCTTGTAATTGTACTTTCTCATCATTAACTAACATACCAGTTCTGATTTCAGGTCCCTTGGTGTCTAATAATATTGCGATTGGTAAACCAAGTTCTTCTCTAACTTGTTTAATCATGTTGATTCTGTTTAAGTGTTCTTCATGATCACCATGTGAAAAGTTTAATCTGGCAATATCCATACCGTTCTTTGCTAAAGCACGGATATTCTCGATATTGTCCATATTTGGTCCCATCGTACATACTATTTTCGTCTTTTTGTTCATCATTTTTACCATCCTATTCTAATTACATATATAGTTACTACGCACACAATACATATCATTATGTACCTAGGTTCTCACAATTTTATTTTCTAACTACCCATTCTCGCCAATATTATTTTTTAACATGAGTATGCGTAAAAAGGTGTTCCATGCAATATTCGTAATTACCATCGCATTTGGAACAAAAACGAAATTCTAGATTTTCATCATCTTTTTCCGTTCTACCACAAACTGCACATTTATGTCTAGTAATAGTTTTTGAACGATTCACCTGTTTTTGATAGGTTCTTCTACGTTTCTGTGCTGCTGGTGATATTCTTCTGTAATTTCTAGTTGCAAGAAAGAAAATTACAAAGTTCAGCAATGCTACTATTATTGAGATTGCCATTGCTAAATAAAAATTTCTATAAAATGGATTTGTAGCTGAAATAGCATATCGAACATACTTAAATATATCATAACCTATTATTGCTGCATAAATATATGCTAAATGTTTTACCTTAACTGGTAACACAAAGAATAATAGAAACTGTACGTTCGGAAAAATCGCAGCAAAAGCAAAGAACATGGAACGATTAATAAAAGTAAGTCCCATTGGATAGCTTCCGCCAACAATAAAATAAAGTATTACTGCTGCTACAATATTAAACAAAATACCTGATAAATAATATAGATTAAATCGAAATGCTCCCCAAGCATTCTCTAAGGAACGCCCAATCATATAATATAGATACATCTCTATTGCAAAGAAAAAGATACCAAGACCACCACTTAAAGTTGCTGGGTAAATGATGAATGTAACGAGCCTCCAAATTTGACCTTGGAACACTTTACCGATATCCAAACTTAGATATGCATCATAAAAATATGGATTGATTAGATATACTAACGCACCTAAAACATAAAGTGTTATTATATATTTCATCAAATCATGAATCGCATAACGACCGAATTTTTTCTCTAACTTATTGATAAACTTCATCTAACACACCTCTTTATTAGAATTGACTACTCTACGTAATCTAGGATAAGAATAACTAAGATTCTGTTTTAAGTCAATAAAAATTAGAAAATTCACAGAATTTTGATAAATCCTTTACCCTATTATAATAATTGTACTCATTACTTCCAAAAAAACTTTGCTTTCTTGGAATAAGATACTTGAGGTTATACCTTAATCTAATATACTTCTATCAAACATTAGAATAGGATTGTCATATTACAGCATACGACAACCCCAAATAATTAAAATCACTTAGAATAAATCTTTTTTTGCTAAAATGTATGCCACCAATGCTGTCAATACAAATGCACCTGCTGTTACAATGTAGAATCCATACTTTGCTTCCATTCCTGGTATATTAACAAAGTTCATTCCAAAAAAACTAGAAATCATTGTGGGAATGGATAATACAATTGTAACTGTAGCTAAGAATTTCATAACAATGTTAAGATTATTTGAAATAACCGATGCAAACGCATCCATTGTTCCACTTAAAATTCCGCTGTATATATTAGCCATTTCAATTGCTTGTTTATTCTCAATAATAACATCTTCAAGCAAATCAGTATCTTCTGGATACTGCTTTATATTCTCAGTTTTTAGTAATTTTTCGAGTACAACTTCATTCGCACGTAAGGAAGTCGTGAAGTAAACTAAGCTCTTCTCTAATTCTAGAAGTTCGATTAGTTCGCGATTCTTCGTTGAGGCATGTAACTTCTTCTCAACTTCTTCACTCTTGCGGTCAATCACACGAAGATACTGAAGATACGCACTTGCATTCTTATATAGAATCTGCAAGATGAATCTTGTTTTTTTGAAGGTGAAGAAATCTCTTACTCTCCCATCCATAAAGCTCTTCAGAATCGGAGTTTCTTCAAGACAGATTGTAATAATAGCCCCTTTTGTTAATAGAATTGCCAACGGGATCGTTACATATCGATTATTCTTGTTCCTTTCTTCTAACGTAGGGATATCAACAAGAATTAGCGTATATGCATCCTCAACCTCGATTCTTGAACGCTCTTCTTCATCTAAAGGAGCTCTTAAATCGTTAATATCAACCTGATATCGATCCGACACCTGTAGCAATTCCGTCGCAGTAGGATTTGTTAATGCAATCCAACAACCTTCCTCAAAATCGTTGATTTGACGCAGTCCATCGTCATATGTTTTGTATACTTCAATCATAGTCCGCTCCTATCTACTTCCTTTAGGATACTAGACAAAAAGCATACAAGAAAAATGGTATTTTGTTTTAGTGACTGTTATCTATGTATCCTAACGGAAGTGCGATTATATTTAATTTTCATGTTACCTTGTCCAAATAATAATGCCGTATGATGAATATTTTGCCGGCGACTACTCGGTCCACTTTCCATATAATCCACATCCTTTCTTTTGATAACAGTTTACACTGTGTTTCTAACCACATTTATTATATGTGTAACATTACCGTTTGTCAAACACTTTAAAAATAAATTATTTACCATATCGTTCCATGTTATCATTTGAAAGTTTATACGTGGTTTACATATTAATATGAAGTGGTTAGTCATTTTACTTATTATTCTAACTTTTTCACATAATTATGACATCTACTTTGCGAAAATAAAAGCTATCGATTTCTGTTACCTAGTGAACTCGACAGCTTATATTCTTTATTATTCGTTGATTTCTTCCTCTTCTCTTGGTCTTTTATCTGGTATATTAATTGTCATACCTGGTTTTAATAATACTGTTGACATATTATTGTTCTCAATAAAGTCTTCTAAATCAATATCAAACTTATCAAGTATATCTTTTAATGTCTCGGCATCTTTAATTATATAAGTAATTAGATTATTATTTGGTGCCGTAGGGATACTAGGTTGTTGCGGTGTTCCAGGTATACCAGTCATTCCTGTAGTTCCAGTCATTCCAGTCATTCCTGTTCTACTAGGCATTCCAGTCATTCCTGTAGTTCCAGTCATCCCAGTCATTCCTGTTCTACTAGGCATTCCAGTCATTCCTGTAGTTCCAGTCATTCCTGTCATTCCTGTTCTATTAGGCATTCCATTCATTCCTGTAGTTCCAGTCATCCCAGTCATTCCTGTTCTACTAGGCATTCCAGTCATTCCTGTAGTTCCAGTTATTCCTGTTCTACCAGTCATTCCAGTCATCCCAGTCATTCCATTTTCAACAGGCATTCCATTCACTCCAGGCATATCAGACATTTCTGGCATTTCTGGAACACAAGGTGCATTTCCCGTACAGATGTTACCAATACCACCCATGTTTGATATAGGAACACAAATTTCATCGCCAACTTGTAAATTATATACATCTACATAAGGATTTGAACGCATAATTAAAGCTAATGGTATATTATACATTCTGCTAATAGCATACAAAGAATCCCCTTTCTTAATAACGTGAACTATCCCTCTACAAAAATCAAAATTCCTCATTCTTGCCTATCCTTTCTTACATATAAATATTCATAAAGCTTATACAGTACTAATATATTCAAAAGCCTGAAAGAATGTGTATAATTTGAATAATGTTATGTGAGCTTGGCAATGGTTTTCTTCATATTAAAATGTTGTTTACAAAATAAGTTGAAGAATTCGTTTCTTTGTCGTATAATAGTCATGATTATCGGAATATTTAATCAACTTAGTTATAGGAATAGATATTCTTTTAATCAATATTATGTGTATACAACTTTCTAATAGGAAGGAAGTTCTAATATTGTAAGGCTGACGCGCGGTACGTATCACGAACGCCAAGGCATTCTTTAATAATCGAGGAGGGACAGCGTAAGCTGGTTACAAATGAACAATACAATTTATACTCTCGGTATTGATATCGGTTCAACAACTGTTAAAATCGCAGTTCTTGATGATCATCATACCATTTTATTTTCTGACTACGAACGGCATTATGCGAATATTCAAGAAACATTACATACGCTTTTAACGAAAGCATATAACGAATTAGGCAACTGTTCTATAGCTCCTGTAATCACAGGATCAGGTGGTCTTACGTTATCAAAGCATCTTGATGTTCCATTTGTTCAGGAGGTTGTTGCGGTATCCACTGCATTACAAAACTACGCGCCTCAAACTGATGTCGCAATTGAGCTTGGCGGAGAAGACGCTAAAATTATATATTTCACAAACGGTATCGATCAAAGAATGAACGGAATCTGTGCTGGTGGTACTGGTTCTTTCATAGATCAAATGGCAACATTATTAAAAACCGATGCGATAGGATTGAATGAATATGCGAAAGATTATAAAGCAATCTATCCTATCGCTGCTAGATGTGGTGTCTTTGCTAAATCAGATATTCAACCTTTGATTAATGAAGGTGCAACGAAACAAGATTTATCCGCTTCTATTTTCCAAGCAGTTGTTAATCAGACAATCAGTGGTCTTGCTTGTGGTAAACCAATCCGTGGAAACATTGCATTCCTTGGTGGCCCACTACACTTCTTAACCGAATTGAAAAACGCTTTCATTCGAACTTTAAATCTTACACCAGAAAACACAATTGCACCGGATAATTCTCATCTATTTGCCGCTATTGGTTCTGCACTAAGTAGCAAACTCGATGGTCTTACGACAATTGAAAAGATGTTAACAAAACTTTCTTCAAAGATACAAATGGAATTTGAAGTTTCCCGTATGGAGCCATTATTCAACAATGAAGAAGAATATAATGATTACACAACACGTCATGCTGAACATACCGTGTTAAAGGCAGACCTTAAAACATATGAAGGGGACTGTTTCTTAGGTATTGATGCAGGTTCTACAACAACCAAAGTGGCATTAGTAGGTGAAGATGGCTCACTGTTATATTCCTTCTATAGTAATAATAATGGTAGCCCTTTGAAGACAACAATCAAAGCAATCAAAGAGATCTATACGATTTTACCTGACAGTGCTAAGATTGTACGTTCTTGTTCTACGGGATATGGTGAAGCACTTATTAAGGCAGCTTTATTATTAGATGACGGTGAAGTAGAGACCGTATCACATTATTACGCAGCGGCATTCTTTGAACCTAGTGTGGATTGTATCATCGATATCGGTGGACAAGATATGAAATGTATCAAAATCAAAAATCAAACCGTAGATAGTGTACAATTAAATGAAGCTTGTTCTTCCGGTTGTGGCTCTTTCATTGAGACATTCGCCAAATCACTTAACTATGAGGTAGCTGACTTTGCTAAAGTTGCTTTATTTGCTAAGCACCCAATTGATCTTGGTTCAAGGTGTACCGTATTCATGAATTCCAAGGTTAAGCAAGCGCAAAAAGAAGGTGCTGGAGTTGATGATATCTCAGCTGGTCTAGCTTATTCTGTAATTAAGAATGCATTGTATAAGGTTATTAAACTATCCGATCCAAAGGACCTTGGAAAGAATGTAGTTGTTCAAGGTGGTACATTCTATAATGATGCTGTTTTACGAAGCTTTGAAAAGATTCTTGGACGTGAAGTAGTACGTCCTGACATTTCAGGTATTATGGGTGCTTTTGGTGCTGCGTTAATTGCTAGAGAGCGATATACTGAGGGTTCTGAAACAACAATGCTTTCCATTGATAAAATCAATTCTTTGAAATTCGAGACTTCTATGGCTCGTTGTAAAGGTTGTACGAATAGTTGTCTACTAACAATTAATCGCTTTACTGGTGGAAGACAATTTATATCTGGTAATCGTTGTGAACGAGGTCTAGGTAAGGCAAAGAATAAAGACAATATTCCTAATCTATTCGAATATAAGCTAGAGCGAATGTTTAATTACACTCCTCTTGAACAAGATAAGGCATACCGTGGAACTGTTGGGATTCCTAGGGTGTTAAATCAATACGAGAACTATCCATATTGGTTTACTTTCTTTTCAGAACTTGGGTTCCGGGTTATCTTATCACCAGATTCAACACATAAGATGTATGAATTAGGCATCGAATCTATACCAAGTGAATCGGAATGTTATCCTGCTAAGCTTGCACATGGCCATGTTATGTGGTTAATTAAACAAGGTATTGATTATATCTTCTATCCTTGTGTTTTCTATGAACGAAATGAAGTACCAGGTGCTAATAATCACTATAACTGCCCAATCGTTACTTCATATGGTGAAAACATTAAGAATAATGTAGACGAACTTAATGGAGATTCCATCTTCTATCAGAATCCTTTCTTAGCATTTACATCAGAAGAGATTCTAACCAAACGACTAATTGAAGTATTTAAAGAAAGTCATAACATACCTGCTAGTGAAATTAAAGCTGCTGCTCACGCTGCATGGACTGAATTATGCCAAGCTAAAAAAGATATTGAGAAAAAAGGTGAAGAAACAATTGCTTATCTTAATGAGACAGGAAGAAAAGGTATTGTATTGGCTGGACGTCCTTACCATATTGATCCTGAAATCAATCATGGTATTCCAGAATTAATTACCTCGTACGGTGTTGCTGTACTTACTGAAGATAGTATAAGCCATCTTGGCAAAATAGAACGTCCTCTTATCGTTATGGACCAATGGATGTATCATTCCAGACTCTATGCCGCTGCCGCTTATGTTAAGACCATGCCAAATCTAGAATTAATTCAGCTTAACTCTTTTGGATGTGGTCTTGATGCAGTTACAACAGATCAAGTTAGTGATATCTTGACTGATGCAGGCAAGATTTATACAGTTCTTAAGATTGACGAAGTTAATAACTTAGGAGCAGCTAGAATACGTATCCGCTCGCTGTTATCAGCTGTTCGTGACCGTGAAAAGAAACATCTAGATTTAGCTAAAACAACTACTTCTTATGAACGTGTAATCTTTACGGAGAAGATGCGAGAAGAATATACCTTACTTTGCCCTCAGATGTCACCAATACATTTTGACTTCGTAGAAGCTGCTCTTCATTCTGTAGGCTATAATGTCGTTGTCTTGAATAACGATAATAAGCATGCTGTTGATGTTGGACTAAAATATGTTAATAATGATGCTTGTTATCCTTCTTTAATGGTTGTTGGACAAATTATGGAAGCACTGTTATCTGGTCAATATGACATTAACAAAACAGCTATAGTAATTACTCAAACTGGCGGAGGTTGTCGTGCTACGAATTATATCAGTTTTATTCGTAGAGCCCTACGCAAAGCTGGTATGGAGCATATTCCTGTTGTATCCATCAATACGGTTGGTCTAGAGAAAAATCCAGGATTCAAATTCACTCCAGCAGCTGTTAATCGTGCGTTACAAGCTCTTGTATATGGAGATGTTTTAATGCGTGTTCTCTACCGCACTAGACCATACGAAGCAGAAAAAGGATCGGCTAATGCCTTGTATGAAAAATGGCGTGACCGTTGTATTCAATCTGTACAGAATGGAAAACGTTCTGAATTCAAGAATAATATACGTAACATCATTAAAGATTTTGATGAACTACCATTATTAGATATAACAAAACCAAAAGTTGGTATTGTGGGTGAAATCCTTGTTAAATTCCTACCTGCTGCCAATAATCACTTAGTAGAATTATTAGAAGCTGAAGGTGCGGAAGCTGTTATGCCTGATCTAATCGACTTCTTCTTATACTGTTCCTATAATGCTAACTACAAATCCAAATACTTAGGACAGCCTAAGAAAGAAGCCTATATGAATAATGCTGGTATCTGGTTTATTGAACAATACCGAAAAGAGATGAAAAAACAATTAGCTGCAAGTAAACGCTTCGAACCACCAAAAGAAATCGATGATCTTGCTAAATATGCTGAAGATTTTGTATCCATCGGTAATCAGACGGGTGAAGGTTGGTTTTTAACAGGTGAGATGGTTGAGTTAATTCATTCTGGTGTTAACAACATAGTTTGTGCCCAACCTTTTGCATGCCTACCAAACCATGTAGTTGGTAAAGGTGTTATTAAAGTGTTACGTCAACATTTCCCAGATTCAAACATTGTAGCCGTTGATTATGACCCAGGCGCTAGTGAAGTTAACCAGCTTAATCGAATTAAATTAATGCTATCAACCGCGAATAAAAACCTTACGAAAGAAGTACATTAAGTAAAGTATACAAAAGAACGCATCTAGATAAACATTGACGAGCGTAATTTTGATAACATAGTTGATTACTATCTAAATAATGAAAAGACTGGACCCATGTATTCAAGACAATTGTATTGTTAATACGTGGATCCAGTTTTTTATATCGAACTAATCATATTGATAATTTAATATACTTTAATGAACCTTGTTACTTACTCGTAAATTCAGTTAACTCTTTTATAATTTTATCTACTGCTGCTTTTTCAACTAAGAAGTTCTCCTCACCATTAATCGATACGCGGTAGAAGTTAACACCATCATATGGAAGATAGCTTACGTGAAGTTCTTCCAAAGAATCAGAATTTCTAGTAAAATCAAATTCGTATACAGGTGTGGAATCACTCACCTCTTTTTTGATTTCTCCTACAGTTGTAATTCCAATTAAATCTTGATATAGATTCTTAAACTCCTTCTCTTCCACTTTATTACCGTTATAATAATATAAGCTATCAGATACTTCATCGCTAGAAACAGAATCTTGCGAATCATCTGCTTCGTCTTTTGTTTCTGTCTTCTTATCTGGATTCGGCGTAACAGCTAATGTATATGTTTTGCCATTTGCCTGTACAGTAAGATGGTCAAGACTTGTAATATCAACTAATTGAACTAGATTATTGACATAATCATAAGGGTTAATATCAAGCATTGCATCGATGGCAGATGTAGCAATTGTATATACTGCATTCTCATATTCTCTTCCATCTGCTTTTACTTGTATATAATATTCACCATCATCATTCTTATCACCAACAAGGATTTTTACTTTATGATCCGTACGTACTGTTGTTGCCTCTTGTTTCTCCTCATTCGTTGATGCTTCTTCGCCTGATGTACTTGTTGTTGATGTATCACTTGTCATATCAGTACTTACACTATCCTCTTCCATATTTGCACTATTCTCTGTTGTTTCCGTGTAATACGATAAATCAATTATAGCACTTGGATTATCCAATCCATATTTGCTTAAATCTGACCCCTTATAATCAACACATTCACTTAATGACACAGAACTATAACTTTCAAAGTATGAATCAAAATTGGTTGGATTACCCTTTTGTATTGTTTTATATGGTTTTGATATATTCCAAGCATTATATTCGCCTGCATCTGCCGCACTTTGATCATAATCTGCTTTGAATATAGGATTATTATCTTTCGTAACACTAATATTAGTAATATTAGTTGTCGTAATTACAGGAAATTCTTCTATTGATATCATTTCGGTTTGTGTATGATTGAATGCCGAATAAATACCTTCTGATACCGCATAAACAGTATTCTTGTCAGCAAGTTTAGCATAGTATCCAGAGCCAACACCTAATGAATCACCTATAGTAAGCTCAACCTTGGTATTGTCATCAGACGTTACAGTAACCACCAATGTAGGTTTGTCTAGACCATATTCGTCCAAATCTTCTGCTTCTTCTACTACAATTTTATCTGCCAACAAGTTTGATATATTACCTAACATATTGGTTATATAATCTTGATTAACTGGTGCTTTGGTATCGGACTGATCCAGCCATGTATTATCAGTTTTTTTATACGTTAGTGTTGTTCCATTCTTCGTATATGAAATTTCAGTAATTCTATCTGATTCCAAAGTTGTTAAGGTAATCGCATCCTCCGTAACTTCTTCTTCCTCTTTCTTATTAATTACGAGGCAATATAGAAGAATCATGAGGAGTAACACTCCAAGAAGGATTATTAATGTACCCGCTTTTTTCTTCTTTCTTGCCATTATCTCTTCCTCCTTCTTAAGCATACGAATACACCTGTTAGTATGAAGACTCCCGGAATAATTAGTATTGTAAAGACTGACCAATTATTTGCTTGTGCACTGGTTAATGTTACATAGTTATTATCGAAAGTTTTAGTTGGTATTGCTAATGTTTCAACAGAAACATCTGCCATCCAATTAATTGTGCTCAAGAACAAATCCGTATTTCCTAACTGTTCATAGGTGATCATAGAATCGTCTAAGAGATAATTAGAACCATAAACAACGATCTTAGTTTCTACATCATCAATTTTCTCTGTAATTGCTACACCTAGCGAGAATGGACCTGCAACATCCGTGTCTTCCTTATCATACACTTGTGACTCCATGTTTGTCTTCGCATATGCCTTATCCGATGTTTTTAATAGTTCTTCTATTGTCAAGGTGCTTCTAACATCGTCCATTACCTGAATTCCCTTTGTTGCTGGAACAACAACTGGTTTATTACTTGATTTTATGTCACTTGTTATGTCATGACTTGTTATGTCTGGTACAAGATACGTAGGCATCTTTGACATATGATGATTACTATCGCCTTCAATGACATAACTATCAACTAATGATACTCCGTAATAATTCAAGATACTATTGAAGTTAGGCATCTTATCCGTAGATACCGCATAATTGGCAAGTATAATTGCACTCCCACCATTCATTAGATAGTCCATTATTAATGTTGTTTCGTCATCTGTATAATCATATACAGGTCCATTTAACAATAAGAAGGAACAATCTTCAGGTATTTTATCAGCAGACAACGTATCCAATGTCTGTTTGTTTACATTTTGCTTAGCCAGATAGGATGCAAGTGTCGTGCTAACTTCTGTTTCTCCATGACCTTGCACTTCATACATCGTAGGTAATTCTTCTGATACCACATATTGAATTGCTGAGGTTATTTGTCCCTCAACATCAATTCCAGTAGTTGTTGATTGATACGTACTATAATCTACTGATTGAATTAACAGATCTGAATAAGGGATATACTTACTTCTTCCATTTGTCTCATCAACTACAATTATACTATTATCAACTACATTAGTATTTGTCTCCACATACTGACTTGCGAATTTCGGATATAATACTGGATCCTTCGTAACAACCGTAACATGATCCAATAGGTTATTATATTTGTCTACAATTCTTTGAACCATAGAAACTTCATTCCCAGACTCTACAATATAATAGATTTTAATATCATGATCGATATCTTTAACAAAATCCTTCGTAGCATCTGTTAACGTATATAATTTTTCATTACTAACATCTACCTTCAAGTCTAATTCACTAACAATCATATTTGCTATAAGTATTACTACTACTACAATTGTGGTTATTAAAGAACTATATGCACCTTGTTTGAACTTTCTATTGGTAAAAGATTGTTTGAATCTTTCCATTAATGATTTCTTCTCTTTCATCGCATGCTTCACTCCTTCCTATCTCCATCTTCTCTTATTAAGAGATTGAATTGTTAAGAATATAAAGATTACGGTGATACTTATATAGTAAACAATTCCACTCAAGTCGAGTATTCCATTCATAAAATTATCAAATCGATCAACTACAGAAAACCAATCAAAAACTTTCACAACCAATCCATCATATAGAGAAGGCTTTGCAAAATAAATGATTGCACAAGCTGCTTCTAATACTACACCAAGACTGATTGCCACTGTGACATTATTGATCATAAAGTAAATGACCACAGCGATAAGTAATGCGATAACGGAAAAGATTAGCCATGCTGCTTTATTACTAGTCGGCAATAAACCTACAATTCCTTGCATGATGAATGTAATTAATAATACGACGAACGTTACAACTGCGGCAATAGCTTGACTCTCAAACAATGCGGACAAGAATAATCCAATTGCAAGATAAGCAGCTCCAACTAGAACAAACCCCAATATCCCCGTATATGCAAGTTTAAACGATACGGTACCGTATTTACTTAATATAAACGGATAAAACATGGTAATTACCATTGCACTAACAAATACCGCAAAAACAGCCAGATATTTCCCAACTACAATCTTGCTCACGCTTAATGGGGAAGTAAACAACAATTGATCTGTCTTTTGCTTTTTTTCTTCTGCTAACAAACGCATAGTAAGAATCGGAACAAGGATTACGAATACGAATACCATACTATTCAAAACATATTCAAAATTAGCATATCCACCTTGTAGGTTATATGCCATAAAATATACACCTACGATTGCTAAGAAAAAGCCAATGAACAAATATCCAATCATAGAAGTAAAATAGGAACGTAATTCTTTCTTAAATATCGCTAACATTCTTCTTCCTCCTTATCCGATTCGAATTCTCTATCTTCAAACTCAAGATTTTCTTTTTCGTGCTCCTCTTTAACTTGCATTACTTGATTCTGTGTCTCTTGCGCTTGCTCTTCTTGTTTTTGTTCTTGTTTTTCTTCTTGCTTTTCTTGTTGTCTTTCTTCTTGTTTTTCTTCTTGTTTTTCTTTCTTCATCTGCCCAAAGAAACTTTTTTTCTTTCTCTCCGTAATGGTACTATTCTCTGTTAACTCCAAGAAGATATCTTCTAGTGACATCACTTTTCGTTCCAATCCATAGATTGGACATCCTGCCTCTGCCATGGCGTAGAATAGTTCTTCTCTAATATCAATGGCCTCTTTCGATTGGATCTTTAGTTCGATCAAATCTTCTTCAGAAGTACCTTGGAAATCAACTTTTACGATTCCATCTATTTTATTTAATGCTTTCATTACTTTATCCTTTGTTCCCTTTACAATCAAATGTACATTGTTTGCACCTTCCATATGCTTTGATAAGTTTTCTGGAGAGTCACTAACAATTAATTTACCTTTATTAATTATCATTACCTTATCACACACTGCACTAACTTCAGAAAGAATATGGGAACTTAATATAATGGTATGATTTTTACTTAGACTTTTTATTAAATCACGTATCTCAATAATTTGTTTTGGATCTAGACCCACAGTTGGTTCATCTAATATAAGTACTTCTGGATATCCTACAATTGCCCCAGCAAGCCCTACTCTTTGCTTGTATCCCTTTGATAAGTGTTTTATTAATCGTTCACTAACATCATCAACCTTCGTCATCTTCATAATATCTTGAATCATCTTAGTACGTTCTTTCTTCTTTACTGCCTTAATTTCTGCAATAAATTCCAGATACTCCACAACTGACATATCAAGATATAACGGCGGTATCTCTGGTAGATATCCTATCATCTTCTTTGCTTCAATTGGATCCTCAAACACATCATTACCATCAATTGTAACAGAACCTGAGGTTGCTGCTATATAACCAGTAATCATATTCATTGTGGTCGACTTACCCGCACCATTTGGTCCAAGGAATCCAAGTATCTGCCCTCTTTCAACTGTGAAACTCAAATCATCTACTGCGAGGTGATTTCCATATCTCTTTACCAAATTCTTTACTTCAATCAAAAGTAACTCCTCCTTTTTATAGAAATATATCCCACCTTGATGACATCTTCTATTATGCCAACTACATAATAAATAAAAAATGCGAAAAAACTGTGAACGTTTATACGTTTCACAGTTTTTTCACATTTTACCTTTTTTTATTTATTGATTTATGTTTTCTATTTGCCAATCAATTGGATCAATCCCATGCTGTCTAAAGAATTCATTTGCTTTAGAGAATGGTTTACTACCAAAAAAACCTCGATATGAAGATAGTGGACTTGGGTGTGGTGACTCTAGAATTAGATGCTTAGGATTTGTTAACATCTTTTTCTTTGACTGGGCAGGTCTACCCCAAAGGAAATATACAATAGGCCTATCCTGCGCATTTACGGCTTGAATTACTGCATCGGTAAACTTCTCCCAACCTTTTCCTTGATGGGAATTTGCCTGATGCGCTTGTACTGTAAGTACTGTATTCAACAACAATACTCCTTGATCCGCCCATTTCTTAAGATACCCGTTATTAGGAATATAACAACCACAGTCGTCATGTAATTCCTTATATATGTTCTGTAATGAAGGTGGAACATCCTTCTGTGAGGGTAGTACAGAAAACGATAATCCATGAGCTTGATTTACATTATGGTATGGATCCTGTCCAAGTAAAAGCACTTTCACTTCATTTAGTGGTGTAAAATGAAAAGCATTAAAGATATCATCCACAGGCGGATAGATAATCTTGTTTTGATACTCCTCTTTTACGAATTGATATAATTCTTTATAATATGGCTTTTTAAATTCCCCATCTAAGGAATCTAGCCAATCATTTGTAATCATTGACATTTGAATTCTCCTCATGCAATCTATAGTATTAACAGACCTTACATTCTATTAATTTATCCCTCCCTACAATCAAGGTAAGTGTTGGATAAACATAAAATTCGACAATATTATATTAGCATTATAAAAAGGCTATGTCAAATAAGTAACTAATGAGTTTACAAATGTCTAAACTTCAAGAATAATAAAGGGTATTACAAAAGAAGGATGATCAACTTATCACCAATACCTCCTTCTCAAGGTTATAACCTTACACTTACTTCTCTACTTCTAAGATATTGTTTTACTTCATTTATTTCTAATTCCTTATAATGGAATAATGATGCTGCAAGAGCAGCATCTGCTTTCCCTTCCGTTAATGCATCATAAAAATGCTCCTTCGTTCCGGCACCACCTGAAGCAATTACAGGAATTGATACATTCTCAGATATTGTTCTTGTTAGTTCGATATCATATCCATTCTTAGTGCCATCACAATCCATGCTAGTAAGTAAAATCTCTCCTGCACCAAGTTCATTCGCTTTCATAGCCCACTCAACAGCGTCTATACCCATATCAACACGCCCACCATTTTTGAAGATGTTCCAGCCACTACCATCGGTTCTTTTCTTAGCATCAATAGCAACTACCACACATTGATTTCCAAACTTTAAAGCTGCTTCTGATATTAGATTGGGGTTTTGTATAGCTGCTGAGTTCACAGCAACTTTATCTGCTCCCTCACGCAATATAACTTTAAAATCTTCTACCGTTCTAATACCTCCACCTACAGTAAACGGTATGAATACCGTTTCTGCTACACGACGTACCATATCAAGCTTAATCGTACGAGCATCACTTGAAGCGGTAATATCTAAGAAAACAAGTTCATCTGCTCCAGCTTTCCCATAGGCATAACCAACTTCAACCGGATCTCCTGCATCTCTAAGATTAACAAAGTTTATTCCCTTAACAACTCTACCATTATGTACATCTAGACAAGGGATAATTCTTTTTGTAAACATAGCCTACTCCTTCCCAATATTAGCAAAATTCTTAAGTATCATTAAGCCAATGTCACCACTCTTCTCAGGGTGGAATTGACAAGCATACACATTCTCTTTCTCAACTGCAACATCTAATGTTGTACTATAATCTGTTGTAGCTACAACATCCTCTGCACACTCAGCTCGTAAGTAATAGGAATGTACAAAATATACATAGGAGTCTTGATCTAGTCCCTTAAATAGTTTTGAATCCTTAGTTAGATGAAGTGAATTCCAACCTATGTGTGGAATTTTCAATCCTTCTTTATCTGGAATCCTAACGATTTCTCCTTTCAGAATTGATAATCCTTCAACACCATCTGTCTCATCACTTCTTTCAAATAGAAGTTGTAATCCAAGGCATACTCCTAGTAAAGGTGTCTTCTTTGCCACTACTTTTTTAATAGTATCAACTAATTGGTAATGGTGTAATTTTTCCATTGCATCTCCAAAAGCACCAACTCCTGGCAATATAACCTTATCTGCTTTCTCAATTTCATCATGATTACGTGTAATAACTACCTCTTCACCAAGATGTTGCAATGCTTTTTCTACACTTTTAAGATTACCAGCATCATAATCTATAATAGCAATCATTTTCATGCCCCTTCCTTCACTTCGTTGTAGTAGTGTATTAAATTGAATAGATATAAGAATGTGGCAAGATGAATGAAACTCCTCTTTCATCCTGCCACATATTATATTCTAATACATCAAAATCAATTTTACAATATACTTATTGTGTTATTTTTTCTTTTTTGCTACTAACTTTTCTGCTATAGCAAACACTTTATCACTATATTTCTCTTGATCTTCAATGCTTGTGATCTTCTTAGCACCATCTTCATCAAGATTATATTTTTCTTGTAACTCTTCAAGTATCTGAGACTTAACATACTGTAAATCCGATTTAACGCCTAATTCACTTGCTCGATCAAGATACACATCATATTTAGTAAGACCGTTTAACAAAGAGTTCAATGCCTCCGCATAATATTGAATTGCATAATAATTATTATAGGAATCATATTCTTTATTCACGTACATTACTGTTTTAATCTTATTCGCTAATTCTTGATCATCTTTCTTAATATCAACGCCACTGATTTCCTTATAAGCCTTGGTATACTTCTTCCTCGCGAAATAGTCTTCTGCTTGACCAATGCTCGCTGAATACGAAAAAGTATTCGTTCCGAGAATGATAATTGCACATAACGCAGCGAATGCTACAAATACAACCGTTGCACCCTTTTTGTTAATTTTACTATGATCTTGCTCTTCCTCTGCTAACTTACTTTCTATCTCTGCTTTTTTAGCAGCTTTTTTAGTAGCCTTAACAGCTAATTTTGATTTTTTTGCTTCTGCCTTTTTTGCTTTCTTAGCAGCAGCATCTGCAATCTTTTGCTCTTTCTTAGCTGCTTTTTGCACAGCGTTAACTTCAGCTAACTCTTTCTCTTTAAGAAACTCTTTTTCAGTCTCTTCATTATTGATATTTTCAAACAGTCCTTTTATGAAGTCCTTCTTTTTCTTAGATGACTTCTTCTCATCTTTCTCCGATTTGGTACCGTTATTCTCTTCTTCATCAGCGCCATAATTTGAGACTGTTCCAAGAACATCAGCAAAGATATCACTTACACTTGAGGCTTCTTTGTCATCATCCTCAATTCCATCAAATATGCCTTCAAATCCTGGTATACCTGCGTACAAATCATTGTCCGCTCGAACTGTCTCTTCACTATGTACCGCGGATATTGGTGAATCCGTATCCGAAATTACCAAATCCGATTCTGCCTCATCCATAAAGGAATCAATCGCAAACGGTTCTTCTGTTTCAGCCGATTCTTCTGTCGATAATGAGTCAATTGAAAATGTATCCTCTTCTTCGCTTGATAGAGTATCCATTGAGAATGGTTCTTCCTCTTCACCTAATAGCGCATCAATCGAGAATGGTTCTTCTTCCTCACTAGATAGTGCATCCACCGAAAATGGTTCTTCTTCCTCACTAGATAGTGCATCCACCGAGAATGGTTCTTCTTCCTCACTAGATAGTGCATCCACCGAGAATGGTTCTTCCTCTTCCTTTGATAGCGCGTCTATTGAGAATGGTTCTTCCTCTTCCTTTGATAGTGCATCCATTGAGAATGGTTCTTCTTCCTTTGATAGTTCATCCATCGAGAATGGTTCTTCCTCTTCCTTTGATACAGAATCAACTGATAATGGTTCCTCATCTTCCAGATTATAACTTGACTGTATATTTAGTTCAGAGGACACTAACCTTGAAGGTACGACTTCATCTTGTCCATCTTGTAAACTGTATTCTTCTAATAAATCATTCGCAATGCTATCTAACTGAACAGAAATCTCATCTGAGTCCTTATGATTATCTATCTCTTTAACCGGATCAATTGTCATCTCAACTGATGATAGGAAACTATCGCCATCATTATTCGGATAACTAGTATGGGAATGCATAACTGAATTAAGCAGTTCTTCTAGCTCATCATCACTTTTTATTAAATCAACGTCCTCAAGTGCTTTACAATCCTCACACATATCTTCCGTATCTTCAATTCCAGTCCCGCAAATCTTACATTTACCCATCTATCCACCTCCAAACTAGTTTTATTCTCTCTTATATTACCACATAAGTATTTATTTAACAACTAAAATGAAACGGAAATAAGTTGAATTTTGCCGATAAATAGGCTTTTTTAAGAGTTCTGTTACTTATTTACTACTTTCAAAAACTCATCAGCAGTCATGCTAACTGATATACCTTTTCCACTGATTTCTTCAGCTAATTGTGGAAATTCATGGTTTACTCGAATTAAGCATGCTTTGTTATTAAGATAAGCATTCTTCTCAAACGGCCAACGAATTAACGAAGGTAAAGTAAAATCAACTTCTAGCTCTATTAACAACAGTTTTCTATTAAGTGTACGTGATAACCACTGCATGTAATTTTGCCATTGTGCCAAATATCCTTCTTCTACATAACTCTCTACGTCAGCTCTAAGATTGAAAGTTAAAGTTTCACCACATTCTTTACAATATGGTAAATATTCTTTAATTGATTTTCCTGATTTAACCGATTCCATAATATCTGGTAGTTGCTCGACAAAGTTCAAAACGTAATCTCTGTTCTGATAAATATCATGTGTACAAGACTTACTACATTGAAATAGTCCCTCATTGCCACAAGGCATTACAATTTTGCTATGCTCTAAACCAGATTGCATTATTAATTCACTAGTATTCATAGATAATACAAAATAATTCTTATCTTTGATTAATTCATATAAATCAGAATATGCTTGTAATGTATGTTCTTTATTAAAGTAATTTACAAGCACCTGATGAATCCAACTAACAGCTTCTTCCTCTTGTAGTTCTTCTAATAGTTTGGCTTTTCCGTTAATACCGGACTCAGAAAGTGGTTTATAGATCTCTTCTTCTGCAAAAGATCCTATATTTTCAAAACCTAGTCCACACCCAACTAATATATATTCTGCATCTTCTATTTTACTTTTAATTAAGTCCATTTGATTATCCATATATGCCTCACTTCATTTCAATTCTTTCATTCTGCAACATCTCAGAGCCAAGTTTCATTCTAACTTACCTTCACATAAATGAAACGTAATAAATATAATCTTTTCATAGAAAAAGGCTGTTGCGACAGCCTCTTTTAAAAGAACTATGATTAATAAATCAACTTGTCTACAGCACCAACAAGCTTACCAATTTCCGGTTTCGTTAACTGTGCATCTGCTCCTAATGATTCCCCTTTTCTTCTCATTTCATCATTAATTAATGAAGAGAAGATAATTACAGGAACTTCTTTTAATTCATTATCATCTTTGATTAACTTCGTTAATCTGTGTCCATCCATCTGTGGCATTTCAATATCCGTAATTACGCAATGAACATTCTCTTTAATAGTTCCATTTGCTTTATACTCAGATAATTCATTCCAAGCTGCTAAACCATCATTAAACCTCTTAATGTTAGTATATCCAGCCTTTGCTAAGCTGTCATAGATTAGTTTTCCGAGTAAAGGTGAATCCTCAGCCATTAAAATAGGCGCATTGTTACGCTCTCTCTCTCCTAGATGCGCAATATCAGAAACACGCAAACCTGTTTCTGGATTAATATCCGATACAATTTTTTCAAAGTCAAGAATAACAATCAATCTATTCTCTATCTTAATAATACCAGTAGCTACACCTAATCCAGCTGAATTAACCGTATCATCTGGCTTGATAATATCTGCCCAAGATACACGATGAATTCCTACAACTCCATGTACATGAAACGCAATATTAAGATTATTAAAATTCGTTACTATATACATATCTTTTGATTTATCTGTAGATGGAGCTAAATTAAGATTTTTTGCTAAATCAATAATCGAGATGATTACATCTCTTGGCATGAAGATTCCCTCCACACATGGATGTGCATTTGGTATTGGAGTTGGTTCCTTATATGATAAAATCTCTTTAATCTTTGCCACATTAATACCATAATAGTTTGATCCAACTTTAAATTCAAGAATCTCTAACTCATTCGTTCCACTTTCTAATAATATTCCAGTTTCCATAATCTATCCTCCACTTTATATATTCTCATTTCTCTGACATTATATATGTATTCACTTACACACTACTGAAAAGTTATAGGGTAGTATTCTACTTTAATTATAATATAATCATTTACAAAATACAAATGAAATTAATGACTTTAGACATATAACGCCATTTTATGGCATTAATCCTGTCAATTAAAATTACAAAAAAGGTTATAACAAGCCTTTTATAAGAACTTATTATAACCTTTCGTAAAACTATTACATTTTCAACCTAGCAATTACCTTTTCCATCAAGAGAACAAGCTTGTATCTTATTATCTGATGTTAAATCAACATCAACGTAAGAATCAATTTGGAATGTTTTGGTTCCATCCTCTAATAAGAAAAATGGAATTCCAATTTTACCATTAGCCTTCACTTCATCAAATATTGCTTCCTTATCTCTATAAGCCAAGAATTCTTTCAATACTGATGTAGATTCAACGATATTACGATACTCAAGTACTATATCTTCCTTAGTTGATAATCTTTCTTTTGCAATAACACAATCGCCACATATTGGCGCACCATACATAATAATTTTCATAATACACCTACCTATTCATCTTATATTTTATACGTAAACTAATCCATAACCCAATGTCACTAACCAATACAGATCATGTTTTTTCTCCTAGTACGTAATTAAGAATATTATAACATATTTTAAAATTAAAATGTATTCGATACAATTAATATTAACAACTACTTATTCAAACCAGAATGATTCAAAGCTATACTTTAAGACACGGTATGCATATTTTTCTGCTGAATACTTATATTCGCGTATTAGCTTACCTTCTGAATCATACTCATTAAAGCAATGTGACATACCAGAGCTTGTTACAAGATTTTCCTTATAGTATTGTGTCGAGCTTACAATACTTGAATAAGGTAGTGCGACTTTTTTCACTAGCTCGTACGTGCCATTGTCCTCATCAACTAAATATTGATATAGGTAGGAGTTATCCCCCTTAGAATATGTTCCTGCACCAACGTAAGCTGACCAATCAAAATCTGGTCTTGTTCTTGCTCCTTTATAGTTATTATTAAACATATATAAATAATATTGATTATCAGGTAATGATGGATCTTCAAGATAAGTTACTGTATGTTGACCCGCTTGCGAAACGAAATCCCCTACCTTATCTAACATATAATCTTCATACGCTGTACCATTCCAAACTGTTTCATCGGAGATAAAATACTCAATTTCAGGTTGTTCATAAACATTATTCAATCGGATAATTGTACTATATTCTCTTGAACTCAATATCAAATCCTTACCGTTTACAATATCAAGCGTATTTAGATGAATCCAGTCTAATTCATCTCCACCATACGTATTTCCTTCTTCTGGTTCTATCGCCATTGCCTTGGCTTCAGGCATTAAATCTTTCATATCCACTAATTTAGTGACTGCTCCATCTTCTAAATCAACACGTATTATAACATCTTCGATCGTATCAGTGCCTAACTCATTCGCCAATAATAGAATAGTATTGTTAATTTCATCATATTCAAAATCATGGTGTAATTCGTAATTTCCAAGATTAATCTTTCTTACTATTTTTCCCAAACGATTAACGAACACTAATTTATTAAAATCATATGAATAAACCATTGTGTCATTAATAAATAAGATGCGGTCCGAACGATAATCCCTTAGTGGTAATTCCGAACGGATAATTCCATCGTTATCATAGATATATACATTAGCATTATATGCTTTATCATGTCCTAAAACTGCGTATAAACCTTCAGAAATTTCTTGTGTACTATCTCCTTCTGTTATTTCAAGCTTTGATTGACTATCTGTTACAAGGCCTTTCATTGTTAAAGTAAAAGTATATTCATCAACAACTTCGCCCTCACTATTTTTACTTCTCATTGTTACTGTGTTAACTTCATTTGGTATAAGTCCTATGATTTGATACTCATGTGTCTTAGTGGTCCCAGATTCTTCTCCATTATACGCCGTTCTTGTGAAGTCAGGTATACCTTCTTCATCTACTGAAATTGTATATTCCATACTAGTTGCTTCTTTCGTTGTGTAATATACATTTACAGCGCATGTATTCGTACCATATGGATTATAGATAATAAATGGGGCATCAAAAGTAGCTTTCTTTACTTCTTTAGCTATCTTCTTCTCAATTGTGTTCTGTAAGTCAGTATTCCACATGGACACATCTTTTTTATTATCAACTACATGAATCTGCTCTCCAATAGATTCCCCTGTTTTAATTGAAGTATAGTAATTCAGATAAATTTTGTCCTTTAGACGATCATTTGTAACTAGTAGAATTCCAGCTATTAGCAACAGAACAATAATACTAATAAGTAAATAATACTTTTTCTTCATATTTTAGCCTCTCCTTTAGCATTTCTTCAAATATCTTTTTAATAATACAAAGCCAATGTGAAATATAAGTGAAATAATTCGACAAATATTTTGTCATAATTGAAATATTACGCCTTGTATGCTTCTTTTACGCTTTAATATTATAGTTTAAGGAATGCTCAAGTTATTATGGCAGGAATACGTTAACAGAATACCTGAGAAAGATGAACGTTAGATCACGGGTTAGGTAGAGAGCAGCTGAATTTGAAATAGCTGATCTTATAAGAATATCGGCTGATAGAAAAGTGATAGTAGAAACAAATATACCTTTTCAAAATGCTTAGGAAATAAATACCTAGATTCTTGATGTGTAACTCCTTTCTGTTAATAGATTAAAAATAAGTAGATAAATATGACTACATTATGTCATACTTATCTACTTATTCTAAATGTCAATTTAATTATAAAACTTCTTTTATAAATATATATTCCTGTTGTGTACTTGTCACATTACAATAAGTGAAACCATCTAAATTAAACTTACGAAGTCCATCTTTTTGTTCAATTCGATTCTTTACTATATATTGAACCATTAGCCCTCGTGCCTTTTTCGAAGCCGTAGATTCCACTTTAAGCTTATCTCCCTTCTTAATTTTGAAGGTACAAGTAACGAAATCTATTTCTTCCTGCTTCATAAAATTAGCTATCACTTTACTGTATTCTGACGATGCTAAGTTCACATATGTCTTATGTCTACTTTCTGCATTTTGTAAGTATTTTCTTATTGGTTCATCCCAAAATTCATACAAATTCTTTGCCTTATCTATAGGCAATTTTAATTGCATCTCCAAACGATATGGATAAATACTTGTATTTGGTTTCAATATCCCATATAGACCACTAAGAATTCTAATATGTTCATTCGCATATATCATATCGTCATTCGTAAATAATTCCGTAGCCATTGCCTTATATTGCATTCCATCATACGTATATAAAGCAGGTGAACCAGCATCATCAAATTGAATACTATTATGTTTTTCATAAGTATTAGTAGCAATTTTTTCATTAACCTTCATAATAGACTGGATGTCTGATACAGATAACTCTTGTAAGACATTCAAAACCTTCTTATTATATGGTTCAAGCACTGGCTTTTCGCATTCAACTGTTTCAATCATATTGATTTTCATTGTTTTAGCTGGTGATATAAATACTAACATATAATTATTCCATATCCTTTAGCATCTCAGTAGCGTTCAGATCTGGTTTAACTTTTTCATACACTTTCTCAATAATTCCATTTTCATCAATCATATAGGATGAACGTACTACTCCCATACTTACTTTTCCATACAACTTTTTCTCTTTCCATACATCGTATGCTTGAATAGCAGTTAGCTCTGGATCGGATAAAAGTGTAAATGTTAATCCTTGTTTCGTACTAAAGTTCTTATGGCTCTTAACACTATCCTTGCTTATTCCAATCACTTTAACATCTTTATCTATAAACTCATCTAATGAACTTTGATATGCACAAGCTTGTTTTGTACAACCAGGTGTACTATCTTTAGGGTAAAAGAATAATGCTACTTTTTTTCCTCTAAAATCACTTAGTGATACTTCATTACCATCTTGATCTAATAGTGTAAAATCTGGTGCTTTTGTTCCTACTTCTAACATAGTGTCCTCCTTGTTTATCTCAATTTTGATTCTTTATGCTTTAAATATATACCCATTTATATTATTATCAATCTAAAACAAATTTACAAGCGTTTTTTTCATCGCTATTGTAAAATTCATTCTTAACTGTATCTTTTATAAATACTCATTATAACATTATTACTTCATATTTTTAGATAAATATAACGAATAGTTAACTTGTAATAAACGAACTATGGATTGTACTATAAACTGTCTAAATTCTAGGCCGTTTCTCTGTTGAGAAACTCCACAATGAACAACAGGCTAAAGTCTAACAAAAAAAGCCATTAATCATTATGATAAATGGCTTTCCTTCTCTTATATCTTCAAAACTACACATTGAATTTGAGTATTCTCTACTCTTTTGTCAGATCATTCTTTTGGTTAAGCCCTCGACCTATTAGTAACAGTCAACTGCATGTGTTACCACACTTCCATCTCTGTCCTATCAACCTGATCGTCTTTCAGGGGTCTTACTAGCTTGTGCTATGGGATATCTTATCTTGAGGGGGGCTTCACGCTTAGATGCCTTCAGCGTTTATCCCTTCCAAACTTGGCTACTCGGCCATGCACTTGGTAGTGCAACCGATACACCAGAGGTTCGTCCAACCCGGTCCTCTCGTAC
>NZ_FRCP01000004.1 GCF_900142955.1 Anaerosporobacter mobilis DSM 15930
CGTGGACCGAAATTAAAGTAGGGAAGTATGTGAGCTAGCTGCCAAGAAAAGCCGCTATTGTTTATTATGTACCCGTACCGTAAACCGACACAGGTGGATGAGGAGAGAATCCTAAGGCCGACGGGAGAAGCATTGTTAAGGAACTCGGCAAAATGACCCCGTAACTTCGGGAGAAGGGGTGCCTGCAGAAATGCAGGCCGCAGAGAATAGGCTCAAGCAACTGTTTAGCAAAAACACAGGTCTATGCAAAACCGAAAGGTGAAGTATATGGGCTGACGCCTGCCCGGTGCTGGAAGGTTAAGGGGAGGAGTTAGAGGTAACTCGAAGCTCTGAACTTAAGCCCCAGTAAACGGCGGCCGTAACTATAACGGTCCTAAGGTAGCGAAATTCCTTGTCGGGTAAGTTCCGACCCGCACGAAAGGCGTAATGATTTGAGCACTGTCTCGACAATGCACCCGGTGAAATTGAAATACCAGTGAAGATGCTGGTTACCTGCGCCAGGACGGAAAGACCCCATGGAGCTTTACTCCAGCTTGATACTGAAATTTGGTATTACATGTACAGGATAGGTGGGAGACTGTGATCCGGTTACGCCAGTAGCCGAGGAGTCGATGTTGGGATACCACCCTTGTAGTATTAGGTTTCTAACTCGTGTTCATTATCTGGGCAGAGGACAATGTCAGGCGGGGAGTTTGACTGGGGCGGTCGCCTCCGAAAGGGTATCGGAGGCGCTCAAAGGTCTCCTCAGAATGGTTGGAAACCATTCGCAGAGTGCAAAGGCATAAGGAGGCTTGACTGTGACACCGACGGGTGGAGCAGGTACGAAAGTAGGACTTAGTGATCCGGTGGTATAAAGTGGGATTGCCATCGCTCAACGGATAAAAGCTACCCTGGGGATAACAGGCTTATCACTCCCAAGAGTTCACATCGACGGAGTGGTTTGGCACCTCGATGTCGGCTCATCGCATCCTGGGGCTGTAGTAGGTCCCAAGGGTTGGGCTGTTCGCCCATTAAAGCGGTACGCGAGCTGGGTTCAGAACGTCGTGAGACAGTTCGGTCCCTATCCGGCGTAGGCGTAGGATATTTGAGAGGAGCTGACCTTAGTACGAGAGGACCGGGTTGGACGAACCTCTGGTGTATCGGTTGCATTACCAAGTGCATGGCCGAGTAGCCAAGTTTGGAAGGGATAAACGCTGAAGGCATCTAAGCGTGAAGCCCCCCTCAAGATAAGATATCCCATAGCACAAGCTAGTAAGACCCCTGAAAGACGATCAGGTTGATAGGACAGAGATGGAAGTGTGGTAACACATGTAGTTGACTGTTACTAATAGGTCGAGGGCTTAACCAAAAGAATGATCTGACAAAA
>NZ_FRCP01000003.1 GCF_900142955.1 Anaerosporobacter mobilis DSM 15930
GACAGGTGGTGCATGGTTGTCGTCAGCTCGTGTCGTGAGATGTTGGGTTAAGTCCCGCAACGAGCGCAACCCCTATCTTTAGTAGCCAGCATTTAAGGTGGGCACTCTAGAGAGACTGCCAGGGATAACCTGGAGGAAGGTGGGGATGACGTCAAATCATCATGCCCCTTATGACTAGGGCTACACACGTGCTACAATGGTGATAACAAAGTGAAGCAGCCTCGTGAGAGTGAGCAAATCACAAAAATGTCATCTCAGTTCGGATTGTAGTCTGCAACTCGACTACATGAAGCTGGAATCGCTAGTAATCGCGAATCAGAATGTCGCGGTGAATACGTTCCCGGGTCTTGTACACACCGCCCGTCACACCATGGGAGTTGGTAATGCCCGAAGTCAGTGACCCAACCGTAAGGAGGGAGCTGCCGAAGGCAGGATCAATAACTGGGGTGAAGTCGTAACAAGGTAGCCGTATCGGAAGGTGCGGCTGGATCACCTCCTTTCTAAGGAAAGAAGAAGTAAGGGTTGTTTTACTGTTCAGTTTTTAATTGAGTTAAGTGGTTGCAAGTCTGCACCTCGAAAACAG
>NZ_FRCP01000006.1 GCF_900142955.1 Anaerosporobacter mobilis DSM 15930
TGTCATCGGGTAACTCTCTTTCGCCTCGTAGGGGCAATTTCATTTATCCACCAACGAGGTCTATCTTCATTGCAGTTATCCACAATAATCTTCAAAGATTGCGTTTTTCGTTCATAATTTCTTCTATCTTTTTTCTTCTCTTTTCTTCCTCTTTTTCTGTTCTTTCTTCTTTCTCTCAAGGAAGTCATAAGAGCTGGGATGCTTGATTTTTCTGTATTTCTTCAGGGATTTTTCTAATGTTTAATTTTAGAAGCGTTGCGTGGTCTGGTCTGAAATGGGTAAAAAAACAGACCTGAGACGGGGCGGTTTAATGCCCTATCTAGGTCTGAATGCGAAGATGATTTCGCGGTATTTTCTATTTCATTTTCTACTGTCGACGAGGATAAACGGGGTTGCCTCAACGATGAGATGGGGTACCTCGGGACATGTCTGTTATTCAAACTCAATCGTAGCAGGTGGTTTCCCCGTACAATCATAAAGTACTCGATTAACACCTTTCACTTCATTTACAATTCTGCTAGATACCTTACCGATTACTTCCCAAGGAAGTTCAGCAAACTCAGCTGTCATGAAGTCTGAAGTTGTTACGGCACGTAATGCGATTGCGTAGTCGTATGTTCTTTCGTCACCCATACAACCTACAGAACGCATGTTAGTTAATGCTGCGAAGTATTGGCCGATTTCTTTGTCGATTCCGGCTTTCGCGATTTCTTCACGGTAGATGAAGTCTGCATCTTGAACGATACGAACTTTCTCTGGTGTGATGTCACCGATGATACGGATTGCAAGACCTGGGCCTGGAAAAGGTTGTCTGAATACAAGTTTCTCAGGGATTCCAAGTTCAAGACCTGTTTTACGTACTTCATCTTTGAATAATAGGCGAAGTGGTTCGATGATCTCTTTAAAATCTACATAGTCAGGAAGTCCTCCAACGTTGTGGTGAGACTTGATTACTGCTGATTTACCAAGACCACTTTCGATTACGTCTGGGTAGATTGTTCCTTGAACTAAGAAATCAACGGTACCGATTTTCTTTGCTTCCTCTTCGAATACACGAATGAATTCTTCACCAATGATTTTACGTTTTTCTTCTGGTTCAGTTACACCAGCTAATTTGCCGTAGAAACGTTCTTGCGCATTAACACGAATGAAGTTTAGATCGAATTGTCCATTTGGACCAAATACTTCTTCTACTTCATCACCTTCGTTTTTACGTAATAGACCGTGATCAACGAAGATACATGTTAATTGTTTTCCTACTGCTTTCGATAGCATAACTGCTGCTACAGAGGAATCTACACCACCTGATAATGCACATAATACTTTACCGTCACCAACTTTTTCACGAATCGCTTTGATAGATTCTTCTGCGAATGAACTCATAATCCAATCACCTGAACAGTGACATACATTGTATACGAAATCGTGGAACATCTGTGTTCCTTCTACTGTATGAACAACTTCTGGGTGGAATTGAACCGCATATAGATTTTTCTCTGAACATTCCATTCCTGCTACTGGACAAGACTGTGTTGTTGCAGTTACTTTGAATCCTTCTGGTAATTTAGCGATGTAGTCGGTATGGCTCATCCAACATACTGTTTCTTTTGAAACATTTGCAAATAATTTAGAAGAAGGATCTGTAGTTACTTCTGCTTTACCGTATTCTCTAACTGGTGCTGCACTTACTTCACCACCAAGTAAATATGTCATTAACTGAGCGCCATAGCAGATTCCAAGTACAGGAATACCTAACTCAAACAGTTCTTTGCCACAACGTGGAGATTCATCTAGATATACACTAGCAGGACCTCCTGTTAAGATAATACCCTTAGGATTTATTTCTTTAATGCGTTCAATACTTGTATCGTAAGGTAACACTTCACAATATACATTGCATTCTCTAACACGTCTTGCAATTAACTGATTGTATTGTCCACCAAAATCAAGTACAATAACCTTTTCCTTATTCACGTGAATTCCTCCTATTTCTTTCATCTGATTCGTATTAATTGTAGTAACATTATGGTAATCTAGCTCATGGCACTGGTACCACAACTTCACTATCGTCTATCCTACTAATCGTCACACAATAATTATATCATACAACAATATTTCTATTTTAACTAGAGTTAAATGTATTTTTTCATAATATGTCACATGTACTCTTATTTTATCATAAATGATTGTACTTTTGTTACAACCAATTATGACCAAGGGTTAATATATACTTATGTTACTTATTCTGTTTACTTATAGCTCTTGCAATCCCTCCATCTATTATATACAATACACTATACAGACTTTAATTAAAGGAGCTAAAACAATGGAAGATATGAGTACCAAACAATTAGCAGAATTAGTCGCTGTTCTTATTGATAAGTTAATCGCTGATAATCGCATGGAAGATGTACAAAAAGCAACGAAAGATCAAGCGGAACGTGACCGTTTATTAAAAGAGTATAACTTAATCTAATTCATAAGGGGCATTGCAAAATTCTTATTTTGTAATGCCCCTTCATCCTATATTATAATCGAATATTGATTTTTTATAATCTATATAGTTGAAATATTAATTTATCCTTCTCTGTATAACCTTCTACAGTCCTACATGAAGTTTAATAATACCTTTCACAATAAACAATCCTAATAATAAATTAAAATAAAAATCATGCATATGTAGCCTTAATAAAATCTACAATTAGTAATATATCAATATTATTTTGTATTATTAAAGGAGGATTCCTATGGAGCATCTAAAACAATGGCATATTGCAGGCGCAATCTTTACCTTAATTTTTAGTACACTCCTACATTTTGCTTATGATTGGTCGGGTAATAATGAGTTCATCTCTTATCTTGCACCAATCAACGAAAGCATCTGGGAGCATCAGAAATTATTGTTTACACCAATGATTCTATTTACAATCATCGAGTTATTCGCTTACGGAAAAGACCTTCCTAATTTTCTTCCAGTGAAAGTATTATCTATACTGATTGGTATCGCAGTCATTATAGCTTCTTATTACACCTACACTGGGATCATTGGACAGGGTTTTCTAATTGCTGATATTGGAACCTTTATACTCGGTACGCTCGTGGCGTATCTATTTAGTTATCATTTTCTGCAAACTACCTGTTTTAGTTCCCAGTTATCAAGAATTGTAATGTTGATTATCCTAGTTCTATTAATCCTAGGTTTTGTCATATTCACTGTGAATCCTCCTCGAATTCCGTTGTTTCAAGACGCACCTAGTGGTACTTATGGAAGATAGCTGTTACCTCACTACGTCATATGGCCAATCTATAATTCCGCCAAATTCCTTTATGTTCGTATAGCCTAGTTCCGCCAGTTGTAATGCCGCCTCCTTACTTCGTACTCCACTACGGCAATATACCAATAGCAATTGGTCCTTATCTGGTAAAATGTCTGTTGCTTCCTCATCAATATCATCAAGAGGAAGTAACATGGCGTTTTCTATATGACTTGCATCGTATTCTGACTGTGTTCTTACATCAAGAATCACATAGTCTTTCTGTTCATCCATTATCTTCTTAGCATCTATAGCAGTTATTTGCTCATATAATATAATATCTTGACTGGTATTCATACTCTTTTCTTCTGTTCCTTTCTGTATTGTTTTTCGATTGCACGCGGCGATAAACACGATTAGTAGTATAACCCAAAACAATTTCTTCATAAGCACCCTCCATTTAAACAATAAGTTAAGTAACTCAAACTTCGCACTTGAAGATTTCGAGGAGTAGCTAACTTCTATATTCAACGAAAAACCCGCTCTCGCTTAGCTTTCACACGTAGCAGTACTAAGATTTCGCATTGCGAAATCAAGTGCTGACGTGTTCAGATAGTTTTTCTTATGAATATAGCAATTATCTACTCTAAGTGAAGTTTTTTATGTGCAAAGTTTAAGTTAAGTATAGTTTCTTCTATTGTTTTGTATTTATACCAATGAATGAATAATCATCTAAATTCAATTACTTGGCAGGCTAGACTAACGTATGTTTTTCATTCAACTCTCTTTCAACAATCCCTTTTCTTATTAGCTCATCACTTACAATATAGATTCTCACTTACCCTATTGTCAATTCTTTTATTTCCTAATGAGAAATTAAGACTGTTGATAGATATACTTTGAAGATCTATAACATAAATCATACGCAGAAGGCATTGATATGTAACTTAAATAAAATAATCTTCTACGAATTGTCTGTCAAGAGTAGTCACACCGTGTCTATATAGACATACAATTCGTGAAGATTATATTAATCTCTATTCTTTCTCAATCTTTCCCTGCACAATCTGAATTGCCTCACCTAATCTTTGATAGTGTACAATTTCTCTTGCTCGTAAGAATCGAATTGGATCACTTACCTCCGTATCATGCACATTGGATAAGATGGTCTCATATAAGCATTGTGCTTTTTGCTCTGCAACCATATCCTCATGTAGGAACATAAGAACATTCTCCTTCGTGTTATAGGCTGGAAATTCAAACTCCGGTACACAAAAGTCCAACCTTGCAAACAGATCACTGGATTCGTCTTCCTGTAGATTCTTTGTCAACTGATATAAGATAGCACTAACAACCTCCATATGGGCTAACTCTTCAGTCCCTACAGAAGCATCGCTAATAACCAGTTTTCCTCCCCTCTTCTACCCAATATACCCTCCAACCACCTGGTAATCCTTTATAATATACATCATATGTATCTAAAGCGATACGGACGATCCTCTCCACAATTTCTTGACAAACCGTATCGTTGAATCCGACTCCATATATTATATCCTGTAAAATCCCCTTAATGGATTCCACTCTTTCCTCCATGACTTTATCGTTCAAATTGTTATTATCTGCTTTAGCCATATCTAAAGTAATTTCAACTTCACTTACTAGAGCATTATCCTTGCTATCCCTTCTAGATATACTCTTATACCTTTCTTCTTCCTGCCTACATTCTTCTCTCGCTGCTACAAACTCTGCTTCTGTTATGTAGCTTTTTCTATAAGCATGCAATAAACGTTTCTGTTCTTCTTCTATCTCCACAAGTCTATCTTGTATCTCCTTACTACCTTCCTCCCTATCCAAGCACCGTTTCAACAGTTCCATCATCTGAACCATGAATTTCTTCTTGTCTATCGGTAGCTGTATGGTTATTTTCTTAATCATCTCTACAAGCTCTTCATTCTTAATACAGGAGAATATGCAGCCTTTATCTATACCATTACCAACTCTTTTATTCTCATCTATGTTATCCCCAACCTTCTCATTCTCATTACTCTCCTCCACATCTGTCTCTCTATGATAACATCTCCAAACAAGATATGTACTTCCATCTTTTCGGATCCTTGCTCTTGCTATGTAGTACTTCCCGCATCTTCCACATAGAATCTTTCCTGAGAAGGCGTAGCGACTGCTTTCTCTTTCCTTACTCGCTATCTTCTTTGCTCTACTATCTAATATTACTTGAACCTGGTTGAATACCTCTCTATCAACTATAGGGGCATGGTGATTTTGTACTATTACATATTCCTCTTCACCGTAATTATATCGCTTCTCATGGGTTAGATAGTCTGGTGTATAGGTTTTCTTCTGAACTAAATCACCACAGTACTTTTCATTACGTAAGATACGTAAGATCACGGAACTTGACCATCTCTTTGCTCGAAGAGGTAGAATTCCCTCTTCTTGTAATTCCTTAGCAATCACATACGTCCCTTTTCCTTCTAACAAGAACTTATCGTAGATTCTACATACCACTTTCGCTCCCTCTTCGTTCCGATAGATCTGACCATTCTGTACATCATATCCAAGCATGCTAGAACCAAATACCACTCCCTGTTCCATTCGCCTCTTCTGCCCCCATTTGACACGTTCAGAAGTACGCCTACTTTCTTCCTGTGCAATGGAAGAAAGAATGGTAAGACGTAACTCTGCATCGGGGTCTAATGTATTGATATTGTCATTTAAAAAGAATACTCCCACTCCGTGTCTCTTAAGCTCTCTGGTATAATAGATACTGTCAAGGGTATTCCTAGCAAAACGTGAGATCTCCTTGGTAAGTATCATCTGAAACTTCCCTTCTCTTGCATCCTCAATCATACGATTGAAGGCTTTTCTTTTCTTGGTACTGGTCCCTGAGATCCCTTCCTCTGCATAGATTTGATATAGTTCAAAACCGTCAGTTCGTCTTATGTATTCGCGAAAATATCTCTGTTGACTCTCAAAAGAATTGGTTTGATCTTCTCTCTCGGTAGAAACCCTGCAATACGCTGCAACGTAGATCATGTTTACTCCCTCTTCACAATTTCTACTTCTTCAATTGTTCCAAACACCACTGATATTCTTCCTTCGTGATCAAATCATTCTTCAATAGTGCTAACAGTAAGGCACTTTCATATACCTCTATAAAATCGGTATTTTGCTTGTTGGTGTTTTGCTGCTCACCTTTTGATTCCACAATTACTTCTTTCTTTTCCAACGCCTTACTCACTCCTTCTTCAATACCAAACTACTCACCTTATAATATATGTATTCACCTTTGTCCTGTATTCAGAAAGAGCATAGAATATACCTTTCCACCTTCTTACTCCTAGCATTAGAGTTACTGGTTAGTGTGTCAAAAGCCACGCGAGAGCGCGTTGCGAGTGAACTACGTTTGACATAACATGCTCACACTTAAATCTGTGCAAATTGACGGAATAAAAACTAAACTAGCTTTTGACACTCTAACCAGTAACTTTCCTGTGAAACAAAAAGATAACCCCTACACTACACCTGCACCGTGTATAGTGGGATTATCTTTTTCTTCTTGTATTACTCATTCCTTGCATATGCTATTCCTTACTACTATCTTTTTTGTCCTTCATCTTTTCTATACATTTCTCATATTGGGCCTTTGTTATCTTATTCTGCTCCACCATAGAATACAGATTTGCTTTTTGATAACTGGACATAAAATGGTGCTTATGTAAAAGATCCTCTCTTGTAATACTCGGACACGTCTTTACTAACGTATCATGTCTGGTTACATTCATACTCCTATGCATAGATCACGCTCCATATATTATAATATACAAGACCATCTAGAACTATTTCCTGAAGACTTAATGGACGCAGTTCTGAAAAGTTATTCTTATATTATATATATATGAATAAAACCCCATAAGGTATGTTAAAAAACTTTTTTTTAATGTACTTTTTTTTATACATATGGAATATATTTAATACAGCGTCAGCCAAATGACTGACGCTGTATTAATTTCTCTAATTAAACCAATATCCTTCCATGGTTTCCTTCCTTACACGGTAGGTTAGATGTTTCACCTTCATCTTGTAACTGCTAATTAATTTGCCTTTACTATCGTACTCTGCGAAGATTCCAGGTACACCAGAACAAATCACACGATTTCCTTCATATTCCTGCGCATTACTTACAATACTCGAATAAGGAACGTTGATTTTCTCTACCAACTTATATGTACCTTTATTCTCATCAACTAGATACTTATAGTAATAGGAGTTCTTCGCATCCTTTTCTTGCGTACCAGCACCTTTGATAAAGGACCAATTAAAGTTAGGATAGGATAATCGTTGTGCATAATTATTGTTAAAGAACGTCAAATAATACTGGCCAGTCTTTAACGAACCATCTGTTACGTAGTTAACAGAATGTTGTCCTGCATGTGAGGTAAAGTTACCGCTCTTTCTAAGTACCAAGTTACTATACTTCGTTCCTTGATAGATTTTTGAATCCGAGATGATGTAAGCAATCTTAGGGGTTGTATAGTAATTATTAATTCGAATAATAGAACTTAATTCACGAGAACTTAGAATCAGATGTTTTCCATTAACAACTTGTACGGAATTAAAATGTACCCAATCCACTTGTTCTTTGTCTGGTGAATCCTTCGATATCACTGCACCTTTTTCCATATCCGGCATTAATTTCCCAAAGTCTACTACTTCCTCTATGTCTCCTGTCTTCATATTCAGTGACAAGATAATGTCTTGTTTTGTCTTGCTCTTTTTCTTGGTTGCTAGAATAATCACTCTTTCATTCGTTTCATCATAATCAAAGTCGTGATGTGTCGTATACCCTTTTGTCTTATAAATTGTCTCTGCTTGCCCTGCTTGATTCACTAATGCATAACTTGCATCTGTACAAGCATAGAACATCTTACCGTCTATGAACTCAATATTCACATCGCCATAGGTAACATTAAGTGGTACTTCTGCACGAATAATTCCATCATTATCGTAAAATAACATATGTCTAGGTTCTTTCGTATTTCTTCTATCGTAACCAAAGATTACAAACAGTCCATCACTTAACTTCTTACTATCTTGTTTATTCGTTACTTTTAACTGCTGTTCTTTAATTGTTCCGAAGTCAGGCACATCGAATTTGAATGTATTCTCACCAAGAAACTTACTATCCTTACCATATATACGAAGTGTAACGGTATTCGTCATGCCTTGAATCAAGCCAATGATTTGTCCCTCATGTTCCTTCACCGCATTTCCCTCTTCATCGGTGTATAAGGTTCTAGTAAATTCAGGTATAGATACGTCACTGACAGATACCGTGTATTCTACATTAACCGCTTCATCTGTATTAAAATACACGTACATTCCTGTAACATTTGTTCCGAATGGATTCATAACAAACAACGGTTCTTTGAATGTAGAATCATAATTCTTCTTCAATGCATCAAGTTTTGCTTTTACTGCTGATTGATACTGTTCATCATATACCGTCTTTACTGTCTCCATACTCAATGATTTCATAACTTGCTTTTGAATTGTCTCAGAAGCTATGTAGTTTTCTCCACTATCTGTTCGATCTGTTTTTTTAACCCCTGTACCTATGGTAGTACACAAAACTAAAACAATGCCAAGTGCAGCAACGCTAAAAAGCAAAGCTATTAGCAATCCTTTACCTGATCTTTTCTTCACATCCATGTCATTAATCCTCCTGTAGCTATAATCAACCATAAGGCACATTCTTCGCTTTATACCTTTTTTATTCGACACTTTTATATTACTATTTTATACATATTTCTTCCATCTGTCAAAGAATCCTTTTCATAATCACTTGAGACTTTTGACTCATATGAACAACAGAAAAAGAGTTATTGTACTCTAATCCTATACAATAACTCTTTCTTGTTATCCACAACATATGATTATTTTAATGCTTTAATCCACAATCGCTAAAACTTATCCACGATTATCTAGCCTTTTCGTATGGCTTGCCATTAGCAGCTGGTACATGTGATTTACCAACGAATAAGATTAATACGATAATTGTTACTACGTAAGGTATCATAGAGATCAAGTGAGGTGATACGGCACTTCCTGAACCTACGAATACTTTGACACCATTACAGAAACCGAATAAGATACATGCAAGCATTGCACCTTGTGGCTTGAATTTACCAAAGATTACAGCTGCGATTGCGATGAAACCTTGACCAGTAATTACAGATGGACGGAATTGTGATACGGTTGCTAAGGTAACCGATGCACCACCGAAACCTGCTAAAACACCTGATAAGATAACACAGATGTAACGAATACGAATTACGTTGATACCCAGTGTATCCGCTGCTTTTGGGTGCTCACCTACAGCACGAATTCGAAGACCGAATTTTGTTTTGTAGAATACAAACCAAACGACAGCTACTAATATAAATGCTAAGTATGCAGTTGCATACGTATTAAATACATTATCAAGGAATCCACCTTTACGGAATATTCCTTCTGTACCTTGGAATAATCCCTTAAGGAAACGTGGCATCTTATGTGCTAAATCAACACTATGTGTTTCTGTTGAATCATATAATACACGACATAAGAAGATTGCAAAACCAGGTGCTAAGAAGTTAATAGCAGTACCAGAGATTGTCTGATCCGCTTTACAAGTAATTGTTGCGAATGCATGAAGTAAACCGAAGATACCACCCGCTAAACCAGCGATTAAGAATCCTAACCATGGATTGCTTGTTAATAAGGTACCAACAACACCAGCAAACGCACCAATTGTCATCATACCTTCGATACCGATATTAACTACACCGCTTCGTTCTGAGAATACAGAACCAAGTGCTGCAAACAAAAGTGGTGGAGTGTACATAAGAGTAGTATTTAAAATCAGACCCAAATTCTTGATTAATTCATCCATATTACTTTGTACCTCCCTTTTTACTAAATCTAGTTTTCATTGTCTTTATTATACTTGATATTGCAATGAAGAAGATGATCGAACCCATAATGATATCAATAACTTCTGTCGGAGCACCAAGAAGGTTCATATTCTTTCCGCCATATTTCATAGCTCCATAGAATAAACCTGCAAACAATACTCCAACCGGATGCGTTGCACCAATCATGGCAACCGTGATACCTTCAAAACCGTACCCTTCTTGTCCAGCAAACTCACTGATACTATAATTATAACCAAGTACTTGTGTCGCACCAGCTAAACCTGCAAGTGCTCCAGAGATTGCGATTGCTGATACAATTGCAACCTTAACATTAATACCTGCATATTCTGCTGCATTACGGTTAAAGCCAACGGCACGTAAACGGTATCCAAGAGTTGTTTTATTAATAATTAAATAGATTATAATAACTGCGATTATCGCAATAATGATACCCCAGTTAACTTTTTGACCTAAGGAAGCTTTCAAACTGTTTACAGATAACTTAGCTGTATCTGCTACTTTCTTACTAACTTGCTTACCTGCATCATTGAAAAGCTTACTCTTAACAACATAATTAGAGAAGTAATAAGCAATCCAGTTGAACATGATCATACAAAGTACTTCGTTAGCACCAAGCTTCGCTTTTAAGTAACCAACTATTGCACCCCATAGAGCACCTGCTAAAGCTGCAGCAAGCAAACATAATGGAATATGAATAATTGCGGGTGCATCCACTAGAACACCAACTACCATGGCTCCTAATGAACCCATAACAAACTGACCTTCTGCACCGATATTGAAGATACCTGTTCGGAAGGAGAATGCTATTGACAAACCAGTTAATATTAATGGAGTGGCATATACAACCGATTGAGCGATGTTTTTAGGAGTACCAAAGACACTTTCAATCAATAATCCGTATGCTTTAATTGGACTTACTTTAACAACAAGAAGCATAATAGCACCAATTGTAAAACCTACTAAGATCGAGATTACGGTATATAATGCTTTGTTGTCTTTTGCTATCTTTTCTTTTCTTACTGTAGGTTTTGAATTATTTTGATCCATTCGTGTCACCTCCCGCCATCATGAGACCTAATGTATTCTCGTCAGCGTCTTTACCCGGAACGCTACCCACAATCTGTCCGTCGAAGATTACTTCGATACGATCCGATAAACTCATAATTTCATCTAATTCGAAAGAAACTAATAATACCGCTTTGTTCTTGTTTCTTTGCTCAACAATATAGCGATGTACATATTCAATCGCACCAACATCAAGACCTCTTGTTGGGTTAACTGCAATTAATAAGTCCTTATCGTTCGTTACTTCTCTTGCGATAATAACTTTTTGTTGGTTACCACCTGATAAGTGACCCGCTGGTTTTTCAGCCGAATCAGCTGGACGAACATCAAATTTTTCTACTAACACTTCTGCATGTTTATCAATGGCATCCTTTCTCATAAATCCTGCTTTTGAGAAGTTTTCATCTGCATAATTTTGTAGTACCATATTCTCTGCAACTGAAAATTCAAGCACTAGACCATGCTTTTGTCTATCTTCTGGAATACTAGAGATTCCCTTTAAGAAGCATTCTCTTGGTGTTTTATTGAATGTGTTTTCTCCAAGTAGAGTAACACGTCCACTATCAGCACGTCGAAGGCCAGTAAGGATCTCCACTAATTCAGACTGACCATTACCATCAATACCGGCGATACCTACGATCTCACCTCTTTTAACATTGATGCTAAGGCCTTTTAAGATCTCAACACCACGGTAATCTTTTGCACGTAAATCTTCAACATTAAGTACAAGTTCGCCTGGGTTCATATCTTTCTTATCTACTTTGAATTCTACATTTCTACCAACCATCATTGCAGCAAGTTCATTCTCATTTACTTCGTTAACATTAACTGTGTTAATATATTTACCTTGACGAATAATTGTACAATAATCAGCTGACTCCTTGATTTCCTTTAACTTATGCGTAATCAAGATAACAGATTTACCTTCCTTAGTAAGGTTGTGCATTATCTCTACTAACTCAACGATTTCTTGTGGTGTTAAGGAGGCTGTAGGCTCATCTAAGATTAAGATGTCCGCTCCACGGTAAAGAACCTTAAGAATTTCTGCTCTTTGTTGCATACCAACTGAGATATCCTCAATCTTAGCATCTGGATCTACTTTAAGACCATACTTTTCAGAAATCTCAACAACTTTCTTTCTAGCTTCTTTGATGTTGACAACGCCAGCACCTTTGGTAGGTTCCATACCAAGAATGATATTCTCTGTTACCGTGAATGGTGGAATTAACATGAAGTGTTGATGAACCATACCAATTCCAAGTTCAATAGCCTTGTTTGGTCCGTCAATTGTAACCTTTTCTCCATTAACGAAGATATCGCCAGATGTAGGTGTATACAAACCGTATAAGATGTTCATAAGTGTACTCTTACCAGCACCATTCTCACCTAGTATCGCATGAATTTCCCCTTTGTGAACCGTTAGATTTACACCGTCATTAGCCTTAAAATTACCAAACATCTTAACAATATTCTTCATTTCAATAGTCTTAGCATTTAAGTCTATGTTTGAATTATTTTGCAAGCGAAAACGCCCCCTTCTTCCACATATTTATATTTGAGTGAGCACGATCCTTATGGAATTCACGTTACTCCCTTATATCTTAACTAGATTATATTACTATTCGGTGGTAGCTTCTGCTTAACAACAGATATTCACACAGTTATTTATATAATAACGATGTCTTTCATACCGTTATTGTAAGCAATATCACGTAACTGATTCATATACTCCTCTGTCGGTGTTTCATACGAACGATATTCTTCTCTTACCCCAATCGGTCTGTACTTAATAAGCTTATACCGAATCCCTTCTTGTTTTCCAACCTCATGAAGCAATCTGCTTGTCTCATAGACCGTATGCTTTGTATCAAACAATTCTGGCACTGCTACGGTACGTACCTCAAACAACTTGTCACACTCAGCTAGATAACGAAGATTTGATAACACCATATCATTATGAATACCAGTTACCTTCTCGTGTTCACTTCTGTCGAATGCTTTCACATCTAACATAACAGCATCGACCACAGCCATTAATTCTTTATCCTTCGAAAAATCATAAGTACCATTACTGTCTAACATTGTAGATAATCCTACATTCTTAGCTAATGTTAACAACTCCACCAAGAAGTCTCTCCATAAGGTGCATTCGCCCCCTGATATGGTTATTCCACGAATATAGGGCATATTCTTCTTTACTTCCTCAAATACCTCTTCTGGAGTCATTCTCTCAGTCTTAGGCGAACTTCCATGTGGGCAATGATGAAAACATTCATCGCAGTTAACACATCGATCTCTATCATATAGAATCTTTCCATCAACTAGGGTTATGGCGTTTGTTTTGCAATAGGGAATACATGCTCCACATTGTCTACAAGCTCCAATTGTTTCTGGGTTGTGGCAGTATCTACAATTAAAATTACATCCCTGAAGAAAGACAACTGTACGATTACCTGGTCCATCTACAGAGCTAAAACGAATTATCTTATTAACAATTGCTGTATTCACTTGCATACTCTTTTCTCCAGATTAAGAGGTACAATCGAATAAACCTCACCTTCGTATTGTACCCCAAAACTAACTCTTCTATCTAACCTTACGTTCTAATATGTGAGAATTCCTTGATGCACCAAGACCAAGTACTGTGGTATCTTGTAAAACATTCTCACCTTTCTTTAATTTCTCCATCTCTGATTTCTTAACTAGATATCCTGTTACACGAATTACATCACTATCTTTTTCGTAAACAGACATATAACGAACTTTGTTATCGAAAGCTCCTTTGATTATATCAAGTAAATAATCCATATTCTTATGCACTGTGGTATCAATTGGGAAGATGTCACCTACTCCCGATGGGAAATATTTGTGGAACTTCGCACTATGTGCTAAGTGTTCAATTAATTCTTCTGGTTCTTCACCAATTGGAATTCTACATCCTGGACTTGAATTAACATCTACATCAAGTCCTACTTGTGCATGCAATAAGAAATGTCCATCTGCACCATAGCAATATGGGCTTACATGGTTATTGTTGAATTCGTCCATAATCTCCATTATGCTAATACCAAGATTATCTGCTACTTCTGAATGACCATATCTGCCTTGTATTCCTTCTTTTTCAAGAAGTGTATTCACACATTCAGCCATTCCAACCATACCAAACATAGCGGTGAAGTTTTCTTTTGTGATAAATCCTTCTTTTGCTAAGAAATTACTTTCGAAGAAGCCACTTTCTTCTACCATAAAACGGATTCTTTCATCCATATATGCCGCCATAATCTCTAGTGTTTCAGGTAATACTTCCTTCTTAAAGTGGTCAATATTATCTGCTTTCTTAGCTAGATTACCAAGTAACACACGACACAAGGTATAAGAACCGCCACCTAATTTAAGACCATTGTAGCAACTTGCAATTACATAGTCTTCCGATAATTCCTCTGAGAACATCTTATGGTTTGCAAAGCTTGGTTTTGCAGTCTTTAATGCAGTATCAATTGCTAAAAACACAAAGTCATCTGGTGTAATATCTTTATCGTATTTTAATGTTAAGTTAGGAACCGCGTTCTCAAGTTCTGCTTCTACTTCTAAGATCAATCTGCCTGCTTTTGTTGCTCTTGGTCCTATATTCGCATGACAGAAAGAATCAAGAATTGTTCTATCAATGTGCGTTAAGAATAGACGGATTGCTTTCTTTGCTTCTGCTTCATCAACTACAAAAGGCTCCAGTAACTCGTCAATATTACCTACGTATACTGGAAAGTTTGTTACACTTGGTACATTCTTATAAAAGATTAATAACGAGTTTACGGCTTCCCAAATATCTGTTGGTGGATCTAATTGCAAAAACTCACTTCCATTTTTCATAAACTTAGCGTAATCAGGAATGATGTATCTTGGACGCATTGGTGCATGACCTTCATTTAAATCACAGATAATCTTATCCGCTGGATCTAAGTTTAAGCGTTCTTCTAGACCTTCAGGTAATTCAAGCACTTCCATTAATGAATCTGCCTTCCCTGCTAAAGCCGCAACTTTTTGTTCATGAGTTAATGTTCTGTTTTTAATTATACCTAGAATTTCGTTTCGTGTTGTATTTACTCTATCCATACTAATATCTCGCATGCTTAAGCTCCTTTTCTGAACATCAAACTGTTTAGCTTCCTAAACATAACTATGAGTTTCGTGTACATTCGTTTATTTTTCTTTAGTTTTATTAATACCGATAATACTATAATTACCCATTACAATATTTCTAGTATTAATAACATTACATATATTATCATTATACAATTTATCGCTTCCAAACGCCACATTTTTTATTTGGAAATAAAAATTATATTCTTTCCTATTTGCTTTATTTTTCTAATTTTATCAAACTTCCACCAAATAGAACTCATAGGAAAAAACATACCCTATTTTGGTTATTTTATTCCGTAAAACAAGGAGGTGTCCATTCATACAATATAGGACTGCCTCCTCGCTTCACTTATATTATTAAGATATTAACAACGTACTTGTTAATCGTTATACTTAATCTAAATTATATACATCACCATATTTAGCATCGAATTGTTCTTGTGTTTCAGGAACTACGATATCTCCTGCAAGAATCTTGTCTTTTGCTTCTTGAACTTTAGCGATAACTTCTTCTGGAAGTAAATCCTGTGTAGGTGCAATATCTACACCACCGTTGTCCATACCATAAGTTTGAACGCCTTGAATTTCTTCACCTTTAGTCATCTTTTCTACTAAGTCATAGATAGCGTTATCACATCTCTTCATAGCTGAAGTAATAACGTTTTCTGGAGCTAGGTAAGCTTGGTCAATATCTACACCGATAGCATATTTTCCTTGTTCTTTAGCTGCTTCGATAACACCATTTCCTGTACCACCAGCTGCGTGGAATACTACATCTGCACCGTTTGTGAACATTTGAACTGCTGCTGCTTTACCAGCTGCTGCATCGCCGAATGCGTTTGCATTGTATAATTCAACTTTTGCATCTGGATTCGTATCAAGTACACCTGCTACATATCCGTAACCGAATTGGTTCATTACTGGAGTAGACATACCAAGTACGAAACCAACTTTATTTGTTTCAGACATTAATGCTGCTACAACACCTACAAGGTATGAAGCTTCATTTTGTTTGAACATTAAGCATGATACGTTTGGTAAATCAGCGTTAGTAGAGTCATCAATGATAGCAAATTTTTGATTTGGGTAAGCTTCTGCAGCTTCCTTAATTGTATCTGCCATTAAGAAACCACAAGCAACAATTAAGTCATTTCCTTGATCTACTAAAGTTTCAATGTTAGAAACATAATCAGCTTCTGTTGCTGATTCAAGGTAGCTAACTTCTACACCAAGTTCTTTTTCTGCTTTTTGAAGTCCTGTCCAAGCACCTTGGTTGAATGATTGGTCATTAATACCACCAACATCAGTTACCATTGCGATTTTAAGTTTAGTAGTTGCTGCTGTATCATCTGAAGCCGTATCATCAGTTGTTGCTGCACCATCAGTTGTGTCTTCAGTTGATGGAGTTTCGTCTTTTTTGTTGTTGTTCTTTGAGCTACATGCCGTGAACGCCAAAACAACAACAAGCATAAGAGCTACAAGTTTAGATAATTTTGTCTTTTTCATTGTCTTCCTCCTTATTTTTAACCAAACGGTTACCATAATATAAACTTATACGTTACATTACAATTTAATATAATACTATCATATTTGCATTTTTGCAAGCCATAATTTTGTAGTTTTCCTTTGAATTTACTATTATTAGCGGTACTAATAGTATTTAGTAATATTACTTATAAATTGCGTATATTTTCCTTTTTTTATAAATATTTTAGGCATAGAATGTCACTACCGATACTTCTGTACCAATATCAGTAAGTAACCCACTAATCTCTCTATAATGAGTACGATATCTATGTGAGATATACTGACAACTTGCTTTAGTTTCGAATGGTGCCTTATTAAGACATTCAATAATATAATCTGCCAACTTCTTATCCGGGCGTCTTATATATACTGGATACTGTAACCTTCTTTCATATATCCACATCGTCAATCTTCTCCTTCCCAAGGCCAAGGCTTGGTACACCAAGACCAATACTCTTCTCTCTTTATGTTGTAAGCATCAAGTGGATCAAAGAATCGATTATATTGATTCACAGACTTCGTCCGAATCTTCTTATAAGCATCGTAATACTCACAGGCCGCGATATCATCTGGATGTGTATCCAAGTAGAGCCTAACATCCTCCATCGCAAAACTTACCGATTGTATCTTATAGAATAATTCCTCTTTATTGATTTCCTTCACTGATATTTCCTTCTTTCCCCTTATAGTGTTTTATTAATCCTGGAAAGATGGTTCCTTCCATAAGGGCAGTATCAGCATCGAACACATAACTCCACTTTTGTCTAGCAACATATGCGGATACACTTACTTTACCTTCTATACCTTCTAACGAACTATATTCATATGGAGCACTACTCATAATGAATTCCCTCCAACATATCACTACTTATTTCCTTTTGATAAGATATCTTATGTCTCTTAAACCATGTTGTTCCTTGCTCAGAACCTTATATAGTAATCCATTTCAAGTATCTAATATCGATTCTCTTTAAGCAAAAAAGAATCGTTATCATAAGCACTTGCTTACAAATCAAACAAGTTGTTTCTTCATTATAATTGGTTATTCGTATCTATTAATACGTCAGAAAACTTCTTTATCTTCGTTTATAAGTTAACAATGTAAGACTTTTTTCATTCACAGATTTTATGAAGAGTTTTTAACTTCTTAAGAAATCTTGGAAACTTCAATCATTTTTTGTGATATATTATTCATTTCATCTAAAATAATTATATACTTAACTTCTGCTTCGCCAAAACACCATTTCCTTTTCTATCCAGAAGGGGGTTGTGTTTCTCTCTTTCCCCTTCCTACCTCAACTATTTTACTGTTTTCCCCTCACTTGCTCCTTGTATTAATTAGTTTCTAATGATACCTTTTTAATTCTCTGATCTGTTCCTTCTTTTTATGATCTACAGCTCTTGATTCACAGATCTTCTGCAAGGTTTTCTTATATGTGAATTCATCTAGTTTATTATTCCTTAGATACCCTTCTATCGCTTCTGGAAAATGAACATAGTAGATGGATATTGTCCAAGCAACTGCCATCTTAACATAATATCCATCATGTTCTATCTCGTCGAATATCTTGCACACTGGCTCTATATACTCTTCCTCTAGATAATAATTTAATAACATAACAACGCCAAACCTTACTTCAAATTCTCCTTGTTTATGAAAATACGGCTTCAAGAAATCCCACATGTCTTCTCTACATTCTTTTGTTATTTTAAGTCCACAGCAAAAACTATCACAAACAGACCAGTTATCGATCTTCTCAACAAACTTTGCTATGTATGGTATAATTTCATATAAAGAATGCTTAACATAACCAATTACCATGCCTTGTAACATGATTTCTTCAAAGGATTCGTCGCTGGCATACTCAAGATACGTTCTCCAATCCCCCTTAACGATCTCTTTTACCATTTTGCGAAGAATCGGGAGTCTGACACCGATTATGTTCGATACCCCTGGCAATAACCGACTTGTAAACACTTGATATTCTGGCTCTGCTAATGCCTCGATTTGTTCTCTAATTATTCTATTTTGTTTATTAATCTCATTATTTTGTCTTTTATTCGTCAAATTATTCATGCATCATAACCCCTTCTTTCTTATTTATAGCATATAGCGCAATATACGTAAAGTATAGCATAAAAAGAGCGACTCTACTCTTAGAATCTCTAAGAATAGAATCGCTCGCAATCATTATATTAATTTTTAATCCATTTGATTAATTGAATTATGAATAGATTTACTAATGATAATCCATAGATAAGAAGTAATTGAGTAACTGTTAATGCTGTTACCTTGAATACAGATGCTAATCCAGGAATAAGAAGAACACCATTAATTAATAGGAAACCAAGTCCAAATGCTCCCCATAAAAATTTATTATCAACGATTCTCTTTGAGAATAAAATTGCTCTGTCGGATTTACAGTTAAATCCATGAACCAATCGAGATAAACATAAGGTAGCGAACGCCATTGTACTAGCTGTAGCTGCGTCTACTTGGTATCCAAAATAGTAAGCAGTCATGGTCATACATGCTATAACAAAACCTTCTTCTAATATATCTATTAAGAAATTCTTAGTTAATATAGATTCATTCGCTCTACGTGGTTTATCTTTCATTACCAAATCCGTATGTGGATCAAGACCTAAAGCAATTGCTGGTAAACTATCTGTTAATAAGTTGATAAACAATAAGTGAACTGGCGCAAAAGGAACTGGTAATGCCATGATAGAAGCATACATAACTGCCCATATTGCAGCCATATTACCTGATAACAAGAACTTAATTGCTTTCTTAATATTCAGATATACATTTCTACCGTTTTCTACCGCCTTAACGATTGTTGCGAAGTTATCATCTGTAAGAACCATTGCAGCAGCATCTTTGGATACTTCTGTACCTGTAATACCCATTGCAACACCTACATCAGCTTGTTTTAGTGCTGGTGCATCATTAACTCCATCACCTGTCATCGCAACAACATTGCCCTTATCTTGCCATGCTTTTACGATACGGATCTTATGCTCCGGCGAAACTCTCGCATATACAGATACTTGTTCTACGAATGTCTTTAATTCTTCATCATCTAGTTCATCAATTGCACTACCCTCTACCGCAATTGTTCCCTCTGTAAGAATACCAATTTCCTTAGCTATGGCAGCTGCTGTAATTTTATGATCACCAGTTATCATAATTGGTCTAATTCCTGCCTCGATACATTTACGAACCGCTTCTTTCGATTCTTCTCTTGGTGGGTCCATCATGGCAATTAAGCCTAAGAATATCAAATCATTCTCATCATCTAAACTAACAGATGCATTATCTAATGTTTTATATGCAATTGCTAAGACACGTAATCCATCTTCTGAATATTGTAGGTTAGCTAGTTGTATTCTTTGTTTATCAGCTGAAGTGATATTTACAACTCCTGCTTCTGTTTCAATGTAATTCAATCGATCTAATAAAACATCAACTGCACCTTTGGTAATCATACGTTTCTCAGATGATATCATATTAACCGTTGACATTAACTTACGATCGGAATCGAATGGAATCTCTGCAACTCTTGTGTATGTTTCTCTGGTTTTTGTTATATCCATTCGGAAGGTCTTAGCAAAATTACATAATGCTACTTCCGTTGGATCACCAATCTCTACTCCGCCTTTGTTTGTAGAATCGTTACAAAGGACACTATAGAGGATTAATTTATTATCAAGCTTCTCTACCAAACGTCCATTATCAAGTATGTCTTTATTATAATCATTATTATTTACATAATAATTCATAACTGTCATCTTGTTCTGTGTTAGTGTTCCAGTCTTATCCGAACAGATTACAGATACACTACCAAGACCTTCTACTGCTTGTAACTTACGAACAATCGCATGTTCTTTTGCCATCTTTTGAGTACCAAAAGCTAATACAATTGTAACGATTGAACTCAATGCTTCAGGAATAGCAGCTACTGCTAATGCTACTGCGAATAAGAATGCATCTACTACTGCTTCACCACGGAACATACTTATACCGAAAACAATAGCACAGATTATTAATATAAGAATAGACAGTTTCTTACCAAAGTCATCAAGATTCTTCTGTAATGGTGTCTTCTTCTCAGTTGCATTATTGAGTAGATTTGCAATCTTACCTACTTCAGTCATCATACCAACACGTGTTACAAGGAAGGTTGCACGTCCATATGTAACGTAACTACCTTGGAAAACCATATTTTTCTGATCCCCTAGAGGAACTTCTTTTTCTACTGTGATATCTTCTTTTTCAACACTAATACTTTCACCAGTTAATGCACTTTCATTGACTTTCATACTTGCATTATCAAGGATTCTACCATCCGCACAGATATAATCTCCCGCTTCAAGCATTACGATATCACCAACAACAACTTCCTTTGAAGGTAATAGAACTGTCTCACCATTACGAATAACCTTAGCAATTGGTGCCGCAAGCTGTTTCAAACTATTAAGTGATTTCTCTGCTTTTTTCTGTTGAACAGTTCCAAGTATAGCATTCATGGTGATAACTACTCCAATAACGATAGAACTCTCCAAATCGCCTAAGAAAGCTGCAATAATAGCCGATATTATAAGGATGATAACAAGAAAATCTTTAAATTGTTCAAGGAAAATCTGTACTACTGTTTTCTTCTTAAGTTCAACCAATTCGTTGGATCCATATTTCTTTCTGGCTTCCTTCGCTTGTTCTTCCGAATGGCCCTTCCACGAGGTTCCAAACTCGCGAATAATCTCTTCTTTGTCCTTTTGATACTCTAACATATCAATCCCTCCATTTTTCGATAACTCCTAATTATGACTCTTAATAAATGAATTCCGAGTATTTCAGCATTATTGGAGTATTTTTTGTAAATATTTTAAAATTATACAAAAAAAAGCAACACTCCTGCTGTATTTATCCTACAACAAAAGTCTTGCTACTCAAATCATATGATCTCTGACTTGATCACGATACCGGATTTTATACCAAGTATAAAATCGTATTGACGACATCGCAAACATTTTTCAATGTAAGCTACTCCCTTTTGGTTTCATTTATTCTATCAACAAATTAATATGGGTGTCAATCACTTTATTTTTTCTTAATATTTTCTTAACATTTTCTTAGCGCATATAATCTCAATCGAAGACACCGTCAATCTAGATTAATTCCTTTACTTTATTAATAGGAAGCACCTTAGCAAAGCGACCATTCCATATTGTATACTGGTAGAATTCGTTCAATTGTCTTGCTGTAAATTCGCCATTATCTCTTGTTGTAATTGTTCCCACTGGGACAATCATACGATATCCATGCTCAACTCCTGCTTTAAGCGTGGCATCTATACAATATTCCGTCTGTAATCCCATTATAATTAGATTTGTTATGTATTTTTCTTTTAGGTATTCCTTAAGCCCTGTTTTCTTAAATATACTATTATATGATTTATCGAATACGATTTCCCCATCTTCTGGTGCAATTCCATCAAAGACATCATATCCTGGCGCCCCTTTGGTAAGTGCTTCTCCTTTACCATCGTCATGACGAACATAGATAATTTCCAGATTCTTTTCACGCCCAAACTGAAGCATATCTTGGATGTTTGAGACAAATTCCTCTTTAATATATAATCCGTCATTCATTAGTGCTTGCTGTACATCTACTACTACTATCGCATATTTCATATTTGCTCCTTTCATAGTTCAGAATCCATACTTCATAAATAGTTATACCTATATGATATCATACAATTAGCTTTCTTTGGCAAATATATTTTAAAAATCAAGTAAAACTTGAAGATAACTTGTTTATATGTATTAGTATATGAAATGTGGCCATTTAAAATTATCCACAAGAAGATTCTCTCAAAATTCCCTTTCAATAAGGCTTAAAAAAGGAGCCTTTACTCCATAGATTATTCATCTACAGTGCAAAGGCTCCTCCTTTGGTTTTGATACTTAATCTACTGTTACGTTAACAGCTTGCATACCACGATCACCACGAGTTAATTCAAAACTAACTCTTTGTCCATCAGCTAATGATTTAAAACCATTTGATGCAATTCCTGAGAAATGTACGAATACATCTTCTCCATTGCTTTCGTCAGTGATAAATCCAAATCCTTTTTGTTCGTTAAACCATTTTACTGTACCTTTATTCATGAAAGATACCTCCTAAATTATATTATTTTACTTTAAATGTTGAGGTTACTTACATGATTACTCAAGCAAAGATACGAATAAAAAAATCACATACTTTTGTAAATCATTAAGTGAAATAATGACTTGCAAAAATATGTGAAATCAATAAAACATTTAAAATACTAAACCTAGTTTAACACATGAAATTGGCATTGTCAATATCAATTGATACTATTTTTAATGTTAATTTAAATATGCAGCCTGATTTCATCTATCAAGACTGCATTTTAACTACTTATCTGAGGTTACTATCATATTCCCACTCTATATAAAGTGAGCGTCCACCTGAAAAACCTATGTCTCCCTAGCACGAATTCTTTCTATTACTACCCACATAAGAACGATCATGCTTACCACCGCTATGACAAGTATAGCTATATTCTCTTTGAGTAGAACATCACGAATCGTAGGAGTCATATAGTTAAATTCATCTATATGTTCACGTATCAGGTTTATAGTCCGACTAACACTACTAAAGTCTGACCATTTTGTAGGTATATATTGTAAGGGGAAAAAGGCAAATCGTTTCGCAGTAACTACGATACCTATTACAGCCAGTATAGGAGGCAGAATCAATTTAGCAAAAAACCGTGGCGGTTGTTTTAAGAATTCCTGCAATTTGAAATATTCCGTAAGCTGATGAACTCTCTTCCAGATGATAATGATTCCTGCTAATAACCAAGGTAGAAATAGTACATTCCCAAGTAACCTTACAATCAAATTCTGGTCAACCATTACCCCTGAGGAACCTAGTGGATAAACCATCATTAATTGTTCTACGTATTCTCTTCCTCTTGAACTATTGCCATAATCAAATTGTAGATAATGAAACTGTGTCTTATCCTCTCTTGTCTGTACCATTACAACCGGATGGCTTGTATCAAGTATTCCTCGTACATAATATTCTCGTTGTTTAATCGTAGTCACTTGCTCTCCTTGTGAACTGTTGCTATTACTCTCTGCATTCTTATTAATTACTTTCTCATCAATTACTACCTGTTGACCAATTACATCTAAACTTCCAAACAATGCATATGCGGTATCTCTATCTAACATACACCCCTCATAATCATTCTCATATACATAATTTCCGCTATAGATCTGTATTGGTAGGATCTGATTCATGCCTCCATAAACAAGGTACTTCGTTACATTCTTAGTTTTTCCGAATTTCGTGTCTGAAACCTTCCTATGTTCTTCCTTTTCATATGCAGTTATCTCAGGTATCTTTTTTACTTTATTTCGCTGGCTTACTTGTTTCTTTTGCTGTTCATCCCGTCCTTCTTCCTCTTCTTCCATTCCATACTTCTCTTTTTCTTCCTCTAGGAGTGTCTTCAACTGTTCCTTCGTTGCCCCCTCCCCCTGTAACTGCACACTCACACTTTGATAATTCTCCCGTAGTTCATAATACTTCATAACTCCAACGCTATAACAAGCAAGAGCAAGAGCCATTAGTACTACATTTTTTATCTTCCACAAACGCTCTTTATTCATAGGTTCCTTTACGAACACGATCGCCCTCCATAACATTACGATTACTTCCTATAATAACTTCCTCATCGTAACCTAGCACATCATTGATAACAGCTGTCTGGAAATCCTTCTTATCAACAATGACATTAACACGATAAGCCTTAAACTCCTTGCCAAGTATTGTACTAGTTTCTCTCATAACAAGTACATAGTCACCTGAGTTATCGTTCCTAAGTGCGGTCAATGGAATACAATTATTATACTTCTCAGATGATTTTTCTATTGTAAATTGACCCGTTATTCCAGGTGCGAATTCTCCATCTGGAAGTTTAGCCGTCACATAATAGCAATCCCCTTCGCTATTATAGGCGATATCAATTACTTCACCTTCTACCGGTTTCTTGTAACCTGTAAGTTGGCAACTAATCTTGTCACCTTCTTGTACATATTCCATATAATCCTTTTCAAAACTACCAGCGAATACAGAATTACTTGGTGTAATAGCCACCTTTTCACTTCCCGAAATTGTCGTCTTCGGTTCAATATCAAGAGCAGTAACCATTCCATCTATGTCTGCAGAAACTTCACCATCTACCTTAATTACTTGATTCAGTTTCTCAAGAATCTCTGCTTTTCTTTCCATATCCTCTTCGAGTTGCTCCATATCTAACTCTGCAATCTTTGCATTAATTCCTTTGTTCTCATTCTTAATCAAATTACTCTTTTGAAAATCCGATAATTTATCCTCTGCATCTTCCACCGCTCGTTTAGCGATATCAACTCCATCTTCTTTGGCTTCTAAACTTTCTCTTGCAGCTCGTATTCCATCTTTATCTTCATATACCTTATCTAATAACTCATCTACAACCTTAGCCTTCTTCGCCAGTAAATCTTTCGCCTTTTTTTCTTCTTTCTTCTTCTCAGCTGTAATATCATTCACTGCAGTTTGCGCCTTAGCAACTAGTTTTGCTTGCTCTTTTGTTGTTTCCTCTACTGTTTTCTTTGCTTTCTCCACTGCTTTATTCTTTGCCTTATAGGCTGATTCATCTACTACAGAAGAATCTAATATAGCAGTATAGTAATTTTTGTATAAAGTAACATTACTTCCCGATGGATTCGCTGCTAGATAATTAAAGTAGGCTATTGCCGCATCTGATATTTCCGTATATTTAGGAGATACACTACTAACTTGCTTCTTAGCACGATCCACTGCGTCAGTGGCTTCTCTTATTGCATTCTCCCCTTCTAATTGTTGAAGTTTGTATTTGTTTAATGCAGATTCATAACTAGGATCACTAGGATCTATCTTAGCAAGTTCACGGTCCTCTTCTTCCATAGTCAATTTCCATTTTGCCTTGACAGCCTTTAGATTTTTTTCCGCATCATCAACAGCATTTTGCGTCTCACTGATTTTACTTTTAATCTCCGTATATTCATTTTTACCGAAATACGTATTATAGATGTTCTCTAAATCTGTATACATCTCGGCAAACTTTTGATTCTTTGCGTGTTGTTCTAATGTATTCATATATTTGATTAACGTTGTCTTCTTGAGCATAACCTCATCTAACTCACTCTGTGCATCTGCAAGTTCATTCTTGGCATTTTGAATCTCTTTATTACTTGTTTCACCTGCCGTGGCATATGCTTCATTGGCCTGCGCTAGCTGTTTCGTATACTTAGCTTTTGTATCATCATAAGATTCTTTTGCTGTATCATACTCTTCCTCGGCTTTATCATATTCTTCTCTTTGTGTATCACTTAGCTTATCTTTAATCTCTTCTAACTTCTCCTTATAGACTACCTTCGCCTCCTTATAGTCCTCCTGTGCCTTCCTATAATCTTCCTTGGCACGTGTTACAGCCTTCTGCTCATCACTACCATCGGCCTCCTCTGTCTCTAATGAAGCTGTCAAGATTGCCTTATCATACGCCCTCTTACTCGCTTCATATTCATCTGTAGCCTTTTCAATCTGTTCCTTCAATTGATCCAAACTATATCGAAAGATTCGATCTCCTTTCGCTACACTCTGTCCTTTCTTCACATAAATTTCTGCAATCTGTAGATTACCAAGTAGCTCTAGGTATATGGCATTCGCAGAATCAATTCTTCCATCTCCTTTGATTTTATAATTCAATACATCTTTTCTTGCCTTTTGTGTAGAAACAAGTGGTACTGTCAAGCTAGCACTTACTCGTGATACCACTGTTAACACCATCATAACAACTATAAATATTGCTAGACATTTTCCTGCCTTTTTCTGCAATCTATTATCGCCTTTATTCTTATCTTTCTTATTCATAGATTTCAATCCTTTCCATCTAATATCTTTTGGGCAATTGCGAAACTCTTTGTAGTGCATAAAACATATCAATGTGTTTTATGTCTGTCGTTACTGTTTGACGAATTGCGTGTACGACACATACCATGTTTTTTATTGTATGCGTAGGTCATACAATTCTAGGAAAACTGTAGTAGACAGCCTTAAAACACAGATATGCTTTATGCACGGAGAAGGGTTTCGCAATTGCCTATAACACCTATTGTTTAATACCAGACGCAACGATTCCTTGTTCTAGATACTCCTGCCCTTTTAGGAATATCAGTACAGCGGGTAACATCATTATTAATGATGCGATGAAGGACACGCCTAGGTTATCTGCTGATATCTGTGGTAGATATAAGGACAGTGGCCAATACGACTTATCACGCAGGAAGGTCAATGGTTGCTCAATACAGTTCCACAATTCAATAAAGGAAAGAATCAATGCTGATATAATTCCTGCGTTCCCTAGAGGAATACCAATATGAAAAAATATATATCCCTCTCCTGCACCATCTAACCTTGCTGCTTCTAACATCTCCTCGGGTATCCCTTTGAAGAACTTTGTCATGATAAAAACAGGAAATGTTGAGAATATAGCTGGCAATATAATTGCTAGGTGTGTATCTAGCACATGTAATTTGTTGAGTACCAAATAACTAGAAACAATCGTCACCTGGAATGGTAAGATCATTAACACAATGTATATGTAAAACAAGATATTCTTACATGGAAAACGATATCTTGCAAAACTCCAAGCCGCAGGTACTGCAACGAAAAACTGACCAAGTACTGCAGGCAATACTTGCTTACAAGAATTCCAAAACATAACGAAGAATTGTGGTGCATCAAACAACAACTCTACGAATGATTTAAGAGTTGGATATAAGGGCACTAACGGCCATGAAACATAACCTTTTCCTTGGTCTAATACAACACCAATATACTCGGTAAGTTCTTCTCCTCTCATTAAACATCCACTTAATACCATATAGATGGGAATCCATATGAGTAAGCATGACAGGATTAAAAGGATGTATGTGAAGATATGCTTTTTATGAATTGTTGACTTTCTATCCCTCAATCTGTATTCCTCCTTAATCAAATCTACAAGTATTTTGAGTCATAGTGTTTTTGTGTATCTTTCTCATACTTGAACTATATACAATACCTAGTAAGCGCATTCCATTCATCATAGTACCTCTTCCTTATCACTCCCTGTTAGCTTCTGAATGCCTATAATGACCGTCAATAACGTGATTGCAACAAGAACTGCTCCCGCACACATCTTTTGAATATCTAAGTTCGTAAACCAGTTATTGAATACATGCTGCAACATGTAGATACTCTCATGTGGATAATCCCCTGCGATTAGATATGCCTCTCGAAACACCTTAAAACTATTAATCAACGATAAAACCGTAACAATGAATAAGGTCGACATAAGATTAGGTAGCGTAATATATATGAATTTAGTAAACGTGCCAGCTCCATCAACAGAAGCCGCCTCGTATACACTTTGTGAAATTCCATTCAAACCAGCAAGCCATAGAATAATGTCATATCCAATATTCTTCCATATGTACGTGAATACCAAGATATAGAATGCTTTACTCGAATTCATCCAATCTGTACCACTACCACCGAAATGTACGATAATCTTATTCAACATTCCATACTCATCAAAGAATACTCTCCATAGTAATACAATGGACGCTGCCGGTATTACCATTGGTATTAAGAAGGTGGTTTTAATAACGTTTTGTAATCCCCCTATTGAAAACAAAAGGACAGAGAAGAATAATGACAGGAGTAATAGAAGCGGTATACATATTAATAGAAATTTCCCTGTATTCTTCGCTGCTAACTTAAAGGCTTCATTCGCAAATACTAATCTATAATTCTCTAATCCAACAAATCTCCTTGTCATTGTTTCACTAAAAGATCGCCTAACCGCGTCAATAAACGGAATTAGTACGAATATCGAAACTCCTAGAAAACTAGGAAGCAAAAAAACGAAACCAAGAATAGTTTCTTTCCTTGCACGCTTTGTTTTAAAGTACTTACTCATTCCCATCTTCATTCCTTACCACCTGATATAATAAAGTCATAGCAAAAAGCTATGCTAATTCTTACTTGCTTAGGTATACATTGGCTCATCTTAATACCCCTAGCGATTTTTTGACACTCTGCGTCAAAGATAAGAAAAGAATACCATGTAAATCTCTAAATAATCTTTAAAACACTTTGATATATTGGTATCTTTCTTTGTATTATTCACCATATTTTATATTTCTCTTTTAAAGGGGGCAAAACCAACTTATCGGCTTTGCCCCCTAATACTTTATAGTTCATTCTTACTCTGCCAAATATCCCTTAGCTACATTCATAATATTCTGAACAGCTTCTTCTTTGCTAACCTTATCTTCAAGGAAATCCTTAACCTGATCAATTACTAATGAAGATAACATACAATCATATGATATTGGATTATCTAATTCTTTTATTTTATCGTATAGTTCTTTTACTTGTTTCTCATCTGGAGCTTCAATTTGCCTAATTTCAGTATCTATAGCAATTGACATACCCTGAAGCGTATCCACTTCATTCATAACTCCATCTAATGCCTTTGCATTCACAGGAAACCCATCAAATGCCGTAGATGATTGCACTTTATCCCCTAATAGATATGCCAAGAATTCCTTTGCTAACTCTTTGTTTTTACTAGCCTTGTTAATACCTACCAAACCACTTTCAATGTACTGATTATCAAATGTGTCATAATACATTCCTACTTCTCTAGCTCCCGCTAAAGTAACTTGACTATCTGACAATGACAGTAGTTGTTCTACGAACGTCTCACTTTTATTATTCTCTCCAAAATACATACTAAAACCACGGTCTAACTCAATGGCATTATCTACTTGTAACTGTGATGTACCGAAGTTGAATATATTCTCTTCTCCCAGCTTTTCCATCAGCAACTGTAACATATCGAGATATTTACCTAGGATTTCTTCATTAATTGTTTTCTCATCCGTAACTAACTCTTTGCTATATAAGGCCCAAAAGAGGTTTGCAAAATTCTCTGCACCTATATTGTTGAATAGACCCGTAACGTCTTTATTTTCCAATAGTGCAATCATAGCATCTAAAGAAGGCATTGCCTCAACTACCTGTTTATTACCGTAGGCTAATGGCACTTGGAAACGCAACGGAACATAGTAGCAACTACTATCTGATAGATAGTTTTGCATAATATTCTTATTCAATGTTTCATCATCTACAAGTGGCTTGATACGATCACTAATGTCTTCAAGAACACCCTTTTCTACATAAGAATCTCTTGGCAAACCATCTAATACCAAGATGTCTGCCCCATTTCCTGCCAGAAGCTCTGTGTTTAATGCACGTATTGTATCCGATAAGTTCGCGTTACTAGCCTCTCCATTCTCAATGGCATATGTATAATTAATCAGCACATCCGGATGTTCTGATTGGTATTTAATAATTGCCTGTCTAATGGTTGGATTCAGGTACAACGAATATACATTCATCTGCGTAGATGGAATCGAAGCAACGTTTTCATCAAATTGATAATAATATAGTTTAATATTATATTGGCTATCATAAGCTAGAACAGCATACGCAGCCTTCTCTTTCTCCATAACCGCTAATTCCTGAAATACCATTGTTTGATCAGACAGTGTAGTAAGACCTCCCTCGACAATCGTTTGCCAAAGTGATCCATCTTTTTGTAATACTGAAACCCCTGCCGAATTCAAACTATAGATATTACCGTCTACTTCCTGAATCAATGAATTATCAAGTACTGCATCATAGACATAACTTGCTGTCTCTCTTCCACTCTTATCCATACGGAGTAACTTCTGCTGATCCGTGCTATACCCTATTAAATCTTGATTACTAACAGCTACTGGCGCTATTAATGAATAATCTTGTATTAACTCACCCGTAGAAGGGTCAAACATGTTAACACTCTCACCGTAGATACTTGGTAATATAACCAATGTCCCGTCTTCTAACACTTGTATATCTTCTACATTGGGATAGCTCATTTCCCCCTTGTAATCCTCAGTCTTTGTCTCTAACCATGGGATTTCCAGTTTCTGCGCTAGTTCTCCATCCTCTTTATAGATCATATATTGGTATTCTCCACTAGAATAATCTACTGTGATCAAATAATATTGATTATCCTTACCTAGAATAACCTTATAGATCATATACTTATTTTGATCAATATTATTAATCCAGCTAATTGTTTTCTCAGTCCAGCTCTCACCATCATAAATCAAAGCTATCATAGTAGTAGCTGTAGCTAAGTAGACTTCTAGTTCGTTATCTACATTTGATAGTATCGAGATAATATGTGACTCTTGATACTCTTCTGGTAATTCTAATTCTTGTTCCATGTACCTTCCCATTGGAACACTAGAAGTCTCCTTATCTCCCCTTGACTTACAACCGATTAATAACGAGCTGATTAGAACCACGCATAGAAATAATACTAGTAATCTAGTTCTTTTGTTATCAGACATTTTCTTCTTCCTCATAACTCCTACAATCCTCCTTGTTTTCAATATACCATGTCACAGAACAATAATACCGCTACCTGACAAACATAGAATAACAAGGAATCCTCTAAAAGTTCTCTAAGATTTGTAAAACATTGTGATAAATCTGTGATATATCTTAGTCCTCTATAACTCTTGGCAACTTGATCGTAAATGTACAACCACCGCCCTCCGTATCTTCTAATAACAAAAGACCTTGATGCATCTTAACCAGTTCCCTTGCAATGCTTAAACCTAACCCATAGTGTTTTCGGTCATTGTGTGAAGAATCCACTTGATAGAACTTCTCGAAAACCGCTGTTTTCTCCTCATCCGGAATTCCAATTCCATAATCAATCACTTGTATATAAACATAATGTTTACTTGTATATGCGTGTAACAAAAGTGGTTTTACACTCTTAGAATATTGAACTGCATTGTTCAGTAAAATCACAATGATTTGTTTTAACCTCATAGCATCTGCATTGACAGGGGGTAATAGATTATCGGGCAAAGATATCGCAAGCCCTATAGTAGCTTCCTTGCAAATCGGTAGTACCTCCTCATAGACATCTAGTAATATCGTATCTAATTCTACCCTCTCCATTACCATTCTCCATGCCTTCGTCTCTGTGGAAGATAGAATTAACAAATCCTCCACCAAACTTGACATTCTATTACATTCCTCACCAATGGTTGCAATGTAGTGCTCTGATTTCTCTGGAACCACCTTAATCGCGCTGGCACTGGTTCGTATTACCGTAAGAGGAGCCTTTAATTCATGAGATGCTGCTGCGATGAATTCCGTTTGCAATCGCTTACTCTCTTCAACAGGTTTCATAATAAACCTTACATAGATTTGATTCAATATGACCATACATAGAATTCCAAGTATCTCAATTAGTAAGAAAACCTTTGCTAATTGATCAAATGCTTGGTCTTCTTTCGTAAAATATTGTATCAATATAGCGCTTCTATACTGTTTTTCAAATGGTATTACAAAGGCAACCGCATAGTATTCATGCCCCTGTTCATTCTTTAATTGATAATGACGATAAAAACCTTCTTTTTGTGAAATTGGCCTTACATTCAATAACAAATTATCTTCTCTGGCCAGATTCTCAACCTTGGTAACTTCTTTCTCTCTTTCTTCCTCTGGTACCCAACTTCCCCATTGTATTAATGGTTTTCCTGCATCTACAATATGAAGAATCATCTCATTAGAACTTTCCATCTCTGTAATCCAAGTATTGGATACCGTTGTATCAGAAGATAATTTCATATACACAGTTGTTGCTGTACTTTGAAAAATCCTACTTTTATTCTGTTTCTGTTCATGAACATTCATTAAAAACACTGCTAAAAGTGCAGCAGAAAGAATCACTCCCATACTTACACTGTATAATAAGACAAGTCGGTTTTTCGCCTTCTGTACACTATTTTTCTCTTCCAATAGACGTTTATAATGTTGACTAATTCTTTGATATCTACCCTTTGCTGGTCTCACTTATAGCCCCCTCTTCTAGTCGATACCCAATTCCATATACCGTTTTAATCAGTACATTGCTCTCAATACCCTTTAGTCGCTTTCTTAGGAAATGAATATAATTGTCTATATTACCATCTTCCACTGTTCCATCTGCTCCCCACACTCGGTCAAGGATCTGTTCTCTCGTTACTACTTGACCCGAATTACGCATAAAAAATTCTAGTAATGAACTTTCTTTCTTTGATAATATATAGTTCTCTTCCCCTTTATTAACAATCTTTCGGTCTATGTTATATGTAAGATCTCCATATTTCAAACAATTTGCTGCTTCTATTTGTCTTGGTCTCCTTGCTAATGCGCGAATTCTTGCAAACAATTCTTCCATAGCAAAAGGTTTTACAAGATAATCATCCGCTCCTGCATCTAGTCCATCTACTCTGTCATAGATCCCATTCATTGCTGTTATTAATATAACAGGAACCATAATCTGTTTCTTTCGAATCTCTGACAAAAACGAAACCCCGTCTTTACCAGGTAACATTCGATCTAAGAGTACCATGTCATGTGACGTTGCGGTTAGATAATACCTTGCATTAATCGCATTATGGCAAACGTCAACCTCATAACCTGCTGCCTTTAACTGTTCCTCTAATGCATCACATAGATTCAAGTCATCCTCCACCAAAAGTAACTTCATATTCTTCCTCCTCTTGTATCATAGTGACTCTTTTACTTTTTGGTAATTGTAATGTATTCCCTAATTCTTGTCAATGGAGTAAGTAATCACCTACTTGGGAACTCTCTCCCCAACAAGCACAATTCCATACCCTCCTTCATTGGGGTAAATCCATATCGACTATATAATTTTTCTCCCTCTTGCGTAGCATCTAAGGTTATCTGTGTTATCCCCATTTGTCTTGCCTCTGCAACAATTGCATCCACAATCCTAAATCCTATATGTTTACGTCTATACTCTCTCTCCGTGTATATGTTCATAAGATGGCCTCTCTTACCACTGATATGATCCAAAGTAGGCATAACGTTCACAAAACATAAACTACCACACGCAACCGCTTTATCGCCACTGAATGCAAGATAAGTGATCTGTTCTTCATGCTCAATTGCATGAAGAAAGTACTCTCTTGTCTTCTCTTCAAACGTAGCTATATGAAACAAATCATACTCTTTATATCCGGGTTTAATCTCTTCAATAAATTCCATCCGTAGTTTGAGCATATCCTCTATATCATTACTAGTTGCACGGCAAATGATTATGTTACTCTCCTTGTTACTCATTCCTACATTCCTCCTATACTTTACTATTCAACAATGAAACTCCTAGGTCCTTTGATTCCTGTTTCTAACAGAGCCACACTCCAACAAACCCTCTTGACCAAAGTATAATCCAAATGGTATTATTTGTATAATGAATTATACTAATACTAGTAATTCGATATGTAAATAATAATAGTTATTACCCTAGAACATGGAGGAATCCTATGGATACACAAAATCTACGTACTTTCTTAGTACTAGCCGATATAAAGAACTTCACACAGGCGGCAGATCAACTGTTCGTTGCGCAGTCTACCGTTACCAATCGTATTGCAGAATTAGAACGCCAATTAGGCAAAAAGTTATTCCACAGAGACAATAAAACTGTTGTACTTACAGCAGAGGGTAATCTTTTTCTAACCTATGCAAAACGTATGATTGACTTAGAGGAAACTTCGATAAAAGAGATGAATGCCATAAAACAATACGAACATAGTCTTAGAATAGGAACAACGAATACCATCTATGAATGCCACCTTGTAGATACCATCAAGCAATTACTTACTTCGAGGCAAGATTGCGCTCTGACCGTAACTGTTGGTCACTCTATTTCATTGCTACAGATGCTACAAGATGGTCTTCTTGATGTTGTATACTCCTATCTTCCACTTGTTAAGAATGGATACAAAAGTGATGTGTTCGCAACTGACGCACTAGTCTTAGTCACTTCACCAAACACCAATCGATATCACAATGGAATTCACAAAGAGGAACTTACAGAGATTCCATATCTATTCTGCAACTTCGCACTTCAAGAAGTTGGTTTATTCATCCGTGAACTCTTTCCTAGTTTCAATCAATTTCATTTTGAGATTGATAATAGTACGAAGTTACTTCAGTTCTTACTTGATGGAATCGGCTATAGTTTTTTACCAGAAAGTCTTGTAACACCATATATCTTGACAGGTGAACTTGAAACTGTACCTTTACTTGATTTTAAGACTCCAAAAATTAATTCGTATCGAATCTATAACGAGATGAATGGGAAACAACTATGTGAATACGACTTATTATAACTTGTAATTTTATTTCTAAAGTTTTATAATAGTTTTGAAAACTAGATGATATAATATTAAGAACGAGAATTAGAAAATAAATAAGTGTGAAACTCTTTGTAATACCGACATCAACAACAATGTGTTTTATGTCTGCCGTTACAATCGCCTATCATCACTTATGTACCAATAAACTAGTCTAAGCAAAACTCTTAAAATGTAGATTAACTTCTTGCCCAACTCACTATGACTAAAAAACGGTAGTGTAGCACGTATAGTACTTCTTAGTGTGTACTCAGAAACCAAGGAAGGCGAGGCATGGATGCCGAGCCAGCCTGAGCTGCGGCAGGATGCCACATCGATGGCGGTTCCGCAAAATTGGTGCATGTGGTGTACACACATAGAAGTACTTAGGTGCGTAACGTGTTTTGTGTCACAGTTAGTTAGGTAAGAAGTTATGAGTAAAATGATCGGAGTTTTGCGATAACAGAGAGGAGCATGATTGCAATTATGAAACGGAATCAATATTGGTACCCTGTAGATAATGCAGGCAAGATATTTCCCGCCGTATCAAAGGACAGTAGAAGCAGTGTATTCCGCCTCTCCTTTTATCTGAAAGAGGAAATAAGAAAAGATGTGTTAGAAGAAGCTGTTAATCAGGTTCTACCAAGATTTGAAACATTCGCAGTAGAATTAAAGAGCGGTTTGTTTTGGTATTATCTATCTGCGAACAAGAAACCCTTCCATGTCGAAGAAGAACCAGCTATCTTATGTAAATACTTCTCCTGGCAAAAGAACAATGGTTATCTATTCAAGGTTTACTACTTTGGAAATAAAGTTACTTTAGAGACGTTCCATTCACTCACAGACGGAACAGGTGCTATGGAGTTCCTCAAATCCATTGTATATGTGTACTATGAATTGCAGGGCCATACGTTAGAACATGACGGACGAATTCGAAGTCACTCACCACATGATGTAACTGGTGAAGTGGATATGTTTGTTGGCTCTTATGATAAATCGAACAAGAAAAACCTTACCGAAGAACCCGCTTACCACTTATCAGGAGAAACCTTTGTGAATAACTTCTCCTTAGCTGTGCGTGCTCAAGTACCAACCGATGCACTCCTAGCTACTGCCAAAGCACATAATGTTACCATTGGACAATTCGTAACGGCTGCTTTTGCCTATAGCATCTATAACTGTAGCCTTGGTTGTCGTTCCAGTCGTAAACCAATTAAAATGTTTGTCCCTGTTAATTTAAGAAAGTTCTTTCCGTCCAATACATTACGTAATTTTTCTCTCTACATTAAAGCAACATTTGATGGTAGAGAATCTTGGACATTTGAGCAAATGCTTGCTTCCACGAAAGAACAATATGCAAAGCAACTGACAAAGGAAGACCTCCACAGGCGAATCAATTCAAATGTAAGTATTGAGAAAAACCCTTTTGTAAGATTACTTCCACTTCCAATTAAGAATCTTGCATTCCAAATTGGCTACTTTTACTGTGCCGAGAATATTAGTACGTATTATATCTCCAACTTAGGCAACATTATGTTGCCAGCTTCATTGGAGCCATATGTTGAAGATGTGGAATTTGCATTAGGGGGTACTTGTATGGCAATCGCCTCAATCAAAGGGCATACTAACCTTATGTTAAACTCCGAATTCAAGGATATATCGACAATTCAATATTTCCTTAAAATACTAACCGATGCAGGTATCCCTGTAACCATTGATACGAACTATAGGGAGGGATTAGATGAGATATTGTAAGACTTGTGGAATACATTACCGTACTCCTATTAACAACTGTTTGTTTTGTAATAATCGATTAGAAGGGGAGAACCGCTCAGATGAAGATATGGAATTCTTCTATCCACCAATGAAACGACAACATAAGCCAGAGAAAACCGTTCAAAAGATTCTCTATTTTATCTTGCTTGTTAGTTCCCTATGTTGCCTCATAATTGACTTCATCTATATGAATTCATCAGGTAAGGGTTTTGGATTATGGTCTATCTATGTTGTGTTTTCATGTATATTAGGCGTAATCGTTATTCATACCTTCACCACACCTTCTAAGCTCTTTCACAAGGTGTATCAGATTGGATTAAGTACCCTAGTGTTTCTTATAGCAATTGCTTTATTAGGTAATAGTTATCACTGGGCACTTGATTATGTGTTACCATTTGGGCTTCTTGCCCTGAATATTTTATCAACTTGTTGTATATTCGGCAACAAAGAGCGTCTGTTTGAATACTCAATGTATGTATTTGGAACAAGTATCCTAGCATTCATACCCTTACTACTGTATTTCTTATCGATTATTTCAGTAGGATGGCCTGCGCTCAGTTGCTGCTTATATGGTCTACTTACGTTGTCTGGGCTATTCTTTTTCTCAACAAAAGAGGCTAAAGAAGAATTAAAAAGGAGACTGCATTGGTAGGATTCCTGTTACTCAGTATGCGTCTTAACGTTTAATGTTACGACCGCCCCGCAACCTTCCTCCTTGTTTGCTATAATAAGATTACCGCCATGCTTTTTGGCAACCGATTCAGCAATGAAAAGACCCATGCCGTAGTGCTTGCCAGAGCGTTCCTCCTGTTCCGTATAAAACTGCTGCGTAGCGTTTTTAAGGCTTGCGAAAGAAAAGCCCTTACCACTATCAGTTATAGTAAACCTGAGCATATCTTCCCTCCCACTAATGCTAATCGTAACATTACCGTGGGTAGGAGAATATTCTATGGCATTGGCTAGAATATTGGAAAGTGCACTGACTAAGAGCACTGAGTCCCCATAGAACGTTTCGGGCAAATCTCGTATATCTGTGGTCAGTGTGATATTCTTTGCAAGGCAAAGAGCTGTTGCTTCCGACTTGATTTCCGAAATAAACTCGCTTACTGAAAATGATTTCGGATCAAAATCTACATGACTTTCTGCCTTTGCGGCTGACATCAGAAGATCGAGATACTGTTCAATTTTATGGGAGCTTGCATGGATATACTCAAGCAATTCCTTATCCGCCTCCGATAATTCTGCTTCCAGTAGAAGCTCTGTATTGCCCTTGACTATTGTCAAGGGTGTTTTAATGTCATGGGCAAGTGCAGAAATTTGTGTTTTTCGGTTTTGCTCAGCGTTCCATTGTTGCTTAAGTGAAGTCCCAAGTGCACGTTTCATTTCATCTATTGAATTCAAAACCGTATTAAACTCTTGAATGTGCGTTGGCGAAACTTCAAAATCCAGTTCCTGCTGTTTAATGGCATCTGTTGCAGTAATCAACGGGGATAGTTCAGCGTTCAACTTTTTACCGAAGCGCGAGGCTATAACACATGCTATTGAAAGAAAACCAACAAGAAAAAGTAGTATTACTAGTAGCTCAGGCATTGGAAACAACTCATGCAGAGTAGGAGATGTAAAGTGTGCTTGTAAATCGTATTGTATAATACAGTAGCCATCCTCACGTTGGATTAGCATATATCGACTGACTGGTGTCTTTGAATTTTTAAAAAGAACATCTTTTGATTTTACGATCTCCTTATTCGTCATAGTACCGCATACTAAGTTATCATTGTCATCAAACAAGGCATAGGTACATGGGTACGGAATGACTGTTTCATCAAAAGGCTGACTGTTTTGAATATCTTCTTTAGCTTGCTCGATAGCTTGTTCTGCATAATTTGCGGGTAGAATTGCACCACTCGCCATTCCATAATAAAAGCTAAGAACAATTGTGGCGATAAGCAAAATTGTGAGGGTAGTAAAAACTGCTAGATGGCGCAAAAACAGCATATATAGTTTTATAGATTTCTTGCTCTTTATCTCCATTTATACCCCACTCCCCAGACTGTTTCAATCGGATTTTCCGTATATTTTGAGAATTTATTACGGATGTTTTTAATATGGACGCGAATGGCCGCAATATCACTTTCTGTATCAAACCCAAACACTGTCTCCAAAATATGTTCCAGTGAAAAGACTTGCCCCCTATTACGCACCAACATTTCACAGATAGCGTATTCACTCTTTGTCAGAAGTATTTTCTCTGGTTTTCCTGGTACCGCTTCTACTGTAATTTCCTTTGCAGATAAGTCAAATCGGTATATTCCCTGTGTTAGCGACTGATGACGTTCTCTATGTTCTCTGCGCAGATGTGCTGCCACCCTTGCCCGTAATTCTAAGAGGCTGAATGGTTTTTTAATATAATCGTCAGCACCAAGCGAAAAACCGTCTATCATATCCTGCTCCATGGATTTGGCAGTTAAGAAGAGAATTGGGCAATCCACATCCCCTCGAATACTTCGACAGAGAGAAAATCCATCTACCTCCGGCATCATCACATCCAATAAAACAAGGTCATAGGTTTTAAAGTCCTGTGCTGTCAAATTAATAGCACTGTTTTTCGTGGTAACGGTATATCCGTCTTTTGCAAGTGCACGTTCAATCAACTTGCAAATATCGTTTTCATCATCGATTACTAATATATGAGCCATTCAATCCCTCCATTTCTAGCTAATTTTCTTTATTTTTTCTTCCATCCCATTTTGTACTCCAAGCTGCAAGTATCAAAAGAAGTATGGCACTTGTCACCCCTATAAACATTACGCCCTGAGTTACTCCAGATAAATCCACAAAAGACACATTTGTGATCTTACTCTCCACAAACATACTACAAAAACGTGTGGAAATTCCCCAAGGTAAGAATGTCCATATTCTATCACCAAGCCCTGTTAGAAGAAGTGCTGATAGCAAGCTGCCCACCATCCCCAAGCCAAGACCTACGCCTTTTCCAAATGCAAAGCTTACAATATATTGAAGAATATATAGAGTCAGGTTTCCTAAAAACAACAAAATTGCCGATTTGATGTATAGTGAAAGAGGAAAAACTACATTTCCCATCAACCGGAACAAGGTTCCAAAGCCGAAAACAGCTATTATAGAAGACCAAAAACCAAATATCAAAATGACCAAAAGCTTTGCAAAGTGTGGAATATATCTTTTGCACGGAGTAGACAACAGCATCTGACATGAAGCTGCTTGTACCTCCTGTTCTGATACTATAACTGTAACAATACCAATTAACATTGGAAATACCATCGCTAATACTTGCAGATAAGCTGATACCTTCTGTGGCTCACTCCAAGGAGAAATGGTGTAATAAGCAAGGAACACTGCCATACCAAAGAATGGCACAAAAAGATGTATGAGTAACACGTGGGAATGTAGCGCCTTGTAGATGTCAGATTTTATAGTTCTTACAAATTGCTTCATGCTCACACCTCACGTTTCTGAAACCAGCATGAAGTAGCAATGGTTAGCAGGATAAAAAGCGTGATACCAATCAATACACCTGGTAGGATAACAGCAGGGTCTTCCATATTACTACCCACTTCTACCCTAAGCCCATTCGGTAATACACCTATGGTAGGACACATAAGCCTTGCAGGAATAGAGAACGGAATCAACCAAAAACTTTCTACTGCGCATATAACCGCAACACCAAAATTGCAGAGTAAGCTGATTAAAACAGTTAAAAATGCACCAACTTTTTCTGTCACAAACATCCATAATGGTACTTGCCAAGCAAAGGTGACGAATAGCAAAACACTTGCAAATAAGCTTACTGCTACGCCAATCGATTGCCCAAACAGTAGACCACCTAGGGTAATTCCGACATAAAAGACAAGACAGGTGGTTAATAGGAATAAAGTACAGAGTATGATCTGAGCAAGCCATAGTTTCTTCTTATCTACAGCCACACCCAATAAACCGTGCCTGTTCTTTTTTTGTTCCCTTGCCACTGTAAACGTAGAAAACATAGTAAAGCAACCAGGCAAAAGCATTGTATACCACCAATTATAAGCACCTGCCTGCAGGTATCTTCCTCCCATTAACAACAAGGCCAACAAAATTGTAAGCGCTGGGGCAAGCCACAGAATCACCTTGTTGAAGCTATGCTTTTCCTTGAGCCATTCTGATTGTAGAAAGTTAAGCATTCGAATCACCTGCCTTTCGTACAACCTCCATAAATAGTGCTTCAAGGTCATCTGTAGCGTCAATTTTGTCCTGATGCCACAGTTCACCGTTTGCTATAATACCAATATGATCAGCGATTTGTTCCACTTCGGATAGAATATGGCTGGAAAGAATCACCGTTATTCCCTGCTGTGGAAATGCTCTAATCAGCTCGCGTAAATCTCCGATTCCGATTGGGTCAAGCCCATTAGTAGGTTCATCTAAGATGAGCAGCTTCGGGTGGTTAAGTAGTGCCATAGCTATGCCAAGTCGTTGTTTCATTCCCATCGAAAAATGCCCCGCACGCTTCTTTCCCGTGTTTATCAGATCTACACATTCTAACACCTCATCAATGCGGCTATCTGGCAAGCCATAGAGCAGAGTACGTACCTTTAGATTCTCCCTGGCGGTCAAGTTTTCATAAAGTGGCGGTGATTCAATCAGCGCACCAATGGACAGCAAATCATTACGACTCCATGACTTACCATCAAAAACAATTTCTCCTGAGGTAGGAGTAATCATACCTGTTAGCATTTTCAGCAGGGTAGACTTTCCCGCACCGTTTGGACCAAGGAGTCCATAAACTGATTTCTCTGGTAGTGAAATTGATATGTTGTGATTTGCTTTTTGTTTTTTGTAATTCTTACATAGATTATGTGTTTCCAAAATATTTTTCATAAAAATAGCCCTTTCCTCTTGTGATAACAAAAGTATAAGGGCTATTTATAAAGATTCTATAAGTTTTTTGATTAATAGCCTACAATAAACTTCTTCACTTTTTTCTCTGTTGCTTCTGGATTTAGTTTATAGATTTGTTCCCGAATCTTCTCATACGCTTGCTCTGGATCAATCTTTTCAGCTTCTATTATTAACTCTTCTCCCCAGAAGTCCTCTACTAGACAGAATACGGTTGATGACCACCCATATTCTTCTCCCGCATTAGACAACTTCCTAGCTCGTCCAGACATTGTAATAAAGAATCGCATCTGCAACTCCGTTATCCCCCGGTCAAACTTTGATTTATCTTCTTTGGTAAACCCACCATATTGCTTAATGAGATGCAGAGGTAATTCCTTATATTCCTCTATCAGCAGATAGATTTGTTTTGCATATTGACTAATGGTACCTGCTTCATATTCTTCTTCTAATCTCCTACGTCCACGGCGAATTGCATAGAAGTAAGGAAACCACTCCTTCGTAATATAACCACTCTTCTTAAAGAAGAACTTACCGTATGCAATGTCTTCTTTCTCATTTAATACACGCATGCGCCATTCCCATGGGTCCGTATCTGCATCTTCTGTATGCCAGCATATCTCTTCCCCCAAATAACTACATAAAGAGAAAACCCCTTCGTTATTCTCACCGCCAACGCTCATTCCCGCTTGGTATAGCTCGGTCAGAAAGTCATTAAAGTTATGAATAGAATTCATTACTATTCCCCTCCCTCATTCTTAATTATACTGCTGTTGCCTCCGGTGAATCACTGTCCTAATCAACCTTACTTAACTCGCCAGTGACAGAATCAATTACTAAGCCATGTACCATTACCGTCTCTGGTATTAAAGGATGTTTATGTATCAACTCTACTGATTTCTTAACAGTATCTTCTAAATCTATAAAACCACCAAGCCAAGAGTCAAAGTCAATTCCGCAATACTTAACCATATCTATATTATTTTGTGTTATTCCATGCTCTTTCATCTTCTCTAGCATCTTCTGGCTGTCTGTGTATCTAGCTCCGCAATCAGTATGACCGATTACTAATATTTCTTTAACATTTAATTCGTAAATTGCTATTAATAAACTACGTATAACGCTTCCAAATGGATGGGATATCACTCCACCTGCGTTTTGAATGATCTTCGCATCACCATTCTTAAGCCCCAAAGCTGCAGGTAATAGTTTTGTTAATCTTGTATCCATACAAGAGACGATGGCGATCTTTTTTTCTGGAAACTTATTGGTAATATATTTTTCGTAGCTTTTATTCTCAACAAAAATTTTATTATATTCTAGAATTTCATCAAGCATACTTGCTCTCTCCTTTTATTCTACTTTGCATTGTTAGTCAATTGCGAAATTCTTAGTAATGACGATAAACATATCAATGTGTTTTATGTCTGCCGTTACAATTTTAGTGAAATTGTAGTAGGCAGCCTTAAAACACAGATATGTTATGGTCATGGAGAAGAGTTTCTCAATTGACTATATTTTGCAATATTCTTGCTACGGTTTCCATTATATCACACTTTTATGACTGTAATGTTTTAAGTTTAAAGAATTCACCCTTTTTCTCCATCAGCTGTGTATAGGTACCGATTTCTTCTACGTTTCCTTCCTTAAGTACAACAATTTTATCAGCATTCTTAATCGTAGATAGACGATGGGCAACTACGAACGTTGTCTTATCTTTAGTCAGTATTTCTAAAGAATCCTGTATCTTCAATTCAGAGATACTATCCAGTGCTGAGGTTGCCTCATCTAGAAGTACAACCTGTGGATCTCTAAGTAATGCTCTTGCAATGGATATTCTTTGTCTTTGACCACCAGATAACTTTCCACCATGTTCTCCTATTACTGTATCCAAACCCATCGGTAGGGAATCTACCAATTCTTTCAAACTGGTTTGTTGCAATACTTGATCTAGTTGCTCTTCTGAAATAGAATCTAAACCATAAGTTATGTTGTTTCGAAGTGTATCCGCAAACAAGATACTATCCTGTGGCACCACTGCCATAAATCTGCGATAGCTGCGAATGTCTAACTCCCTCATATCTTTTCCATCAATAAGTACAGTTCCCTCTGTTGGTTTTAGGAATCCAATAATAAGATTCATTATTGTTGTTTTTCCAGCCCCAGAACCTCCAACCAAAGCTATCGTTTCTCCCTTATTAACTTGGAGATTAAAGTGATTTAATACATTCTTTTCTCCATCTCCATAAGAAAAGACTACATCATTGAATTCATAATATCCTTCTAGTTTCTTCACCTTACGTTTTCCCTTATAGCTCTCCACATCATGAACGGTAAGAATATCACCGATGGAATTAAGGGATTCTATTCCTTTCGTGAAGATTGGTACTAGATTAGCAATCTGTGAGATACTATTTACTATGGTTGAAAAATACGTTTGATAAAGTACAATGTCACCAACACTGATTTTTCCCTTATATGCTAGAGTTCCTGTGAAAGCAAGACATAACACTTGAAAGAGTTGGAAGATTACCCAACTTACGGAACCAAAGAGAGATTGTATTACATCTAGTTTATACCCTTTGTGCGCAACCTTACTAATTTGCTCCTCCAAACGATTAATTTCCTTTTCCTCAACACTATACGCTCTTGTAACTGGAATCAGCTCCACCATCTCAATTACTTTAGCTGAGGTTTCTTCCATCTCTTTACGGAACTCAGTATTCCTTAGTCTTATCTTTTTTCGAAATGCAATAATTGTAATTACTGCAATCGGTATGGTAACAAGAAAGAATAGAAATACCACCATATTCTTTGTAATAATAACAGAAAACGCAACAACTATATTTATAACAATTGCTAATAAACTGGTAAATACTTGCGTTGACATTGACTCTACCGCTTCTACGTCACGTATAATCTTTGATTGCAATCTTCCTGACTGCATATTCTTATGATACCCAATGGACAATTGCTGCAGCTTACGTATTAAACTTCCACGAAGCCTTGCCTCCACATCACGAATTGCCAAACTATACATCCTTACATATATATAGTTTGTAGGTATGTTTTGAACAATTAATATCACCATAATTCCAACATAATACGCAATTTTCCCTACAGGATAATCCCCGGGATTCGTAGCAACATCCACAATACCTGCAATGGCAATAGGCATTGCCCACGCCGGCGTATGTTTTAGTACGAAGAAGAACGAGGATACCAATAATTTACCATAGTTCCCTTTGTATATGTTTAACAATAGTTTTAAGGAGTTATGCTTGTTTTTTTCAAATTCTTCTGTAAGAGTGCCTTCTGTCTCAAAATCCATTTTCTCTGTTGTCATTCTATCCTTTCCTTCCTTACAGAGTTTGATAAAACTCCTTGATTACCTTAGCTGAAGGCTTATCATACACACTATATCCTCTCTGTTCTGGTAAGTCTTCTCTAAAGTTAGAAGACCAGTCCCAAATTCCATAGCCTTCCACCCATTCTCGTTCCCTTACAGTCTCAAACATTGCCTTAAAATAATCTGCTTGTACCTTCAAATCTAGTTCACCTTCAAATGTCCAGTCATTTGGTACCTCTTGGCATCCTTTCACGCACATACAACCACATTCCGCAAAGAAAAATGGTTTATTATATTGTTTTACTACCTTTTCAATACGATCTAGATTTTCTTCCCATCTTGTTTGTGGGTAATATCCACTAGATGATATCACGTCGAGGCAATCCCACCACTTAACCTGATTTTCTTGGTACTTATCTGTATTATATGTAACAAGGCCATTGTATACGTTTCTTACTCTTTGAACTAGATTTCTCCAGTATTCCTCTTTTCGTTCTGTTTGAACCAACTCACATCCCACCATAAACATTTCACAATGAGTTCTCTCTGCAATTTCAGCATATTTAAGAATATATTTTTCATAATTTGCAAACCATTTACTCCACTTTGGCTCACAAGGAACTTCTACATCAAAGAAGTTAATATGTGCTCTCCACACTCCGTCTCTGCAATTAAGCATTGGCTTTAGAATAATCTTAAGACCTAGTTTTCTTGCATAATCAATAACGCTTATAAGCTCCTCATCTGTAGGAATATGTTCCCCTATATAATCAATCTCCTCTGATTGAGGGGTATCTTGTAAAGCGATGAAAGCTAAGATAATGGTATCGCAACCTGTAGTATCTACCAAAGTTTTCAGAGACTCTTTTGTCTCCTCTCCTGCAAATTTTTGTGTCTTACTTGGGTTTAACTTGAATGTAAATCCTTTTATAAAATCCATATTGTTTTCTCTCCTTCTATTGCTATTACTAGGCAATTGTGAAGTCTTTATCGTAAAAAGACTATTATTTTGTAATATGTCTGTCGTTGCACATCCTTCTTGGTACAGGATACGTGGCAACAGTAATAATCGCGTTATCAAATTCCGGATGGGTTATCTTTTCTAATGTTGTTGATACCAAACGTCTTCCAAGTGCCTCCATTCTTATCTCTACGGTAATAATATCCGACTTAAAGAATTCAGGTTCGATGGTATTATCAAACCCTACAATTATGATATCCTTGGCGAGTTTCATATCCTTTTTCATTAAGGCTGTTGCTACATATTTAGCTACATCATCATCTACACAGACAAACACCTCTGGAAAATAAGGAAGCTTTTCTATATTTTCCTCGATCACACTAAAGTTATAGTAACTGTTTGGCTCTCCCTTAGTTAACATTAAAGATTCCTCTATGGTTATACCATTCGCTACTATCGTCTGCCTCATTCCTTCATAACGCATAGAAACACTCATTGACGCGTCACTGCATCCAACAAAAGAAAATGTTCGTTTTCCTTGGCTAATCAGTTCCTGCACGATTTCCGCGATAGCATGTCTACCTTCAATCGCTATAATATTACCAAAACGGAGATATGCCTCTCCATTCTTAGGTGCATTGAACATAGTAATTGGCAATTTGCTTATGGCTAATCCTTCGACAAATGGTAGTGGGAACTTGCACAGAAGAATAATCCCTTTCGTATCCTCTGATGCAGCTTTTAATGTTTCTGTTGCATTCAAATCATCTTCTTCCACAATATACATCTGCATGCGATAACCATTATCATTAATCTCATCACTGATTCCAGTAATGATTTTATTCCAGAAGGTGGATTCTGCACGGTTAAACAAAACCAATATGGTACCACCGACATTTTTCTTTGATAACCCTTTTGCCTGCTCAATCATTGTAGCATCTAATTTTTCATAGCCCATCTCATAAGCTTTCTGTATCACTGTCATTCTAGTAGCATTTGAGACTTCTCCACCATTTAGAGCCTTTGCAACGGTATTTCTAGATAACTCTAACTTAGCTGCAATATCTTGAATCGTTACTCGTTTCATCAAACTCCTCCTAAACTATAATTCCTTCTTAGAATCTTACTTTGTACTATCTCCATCACCTATCCTCAATATACCCTATAGCACATCAGAACGTCAACATATATATGCATATAATTATGCACTATTTATGCACACATGTGCATTTAGTGTGCATTTTTTTAATAATCTAGTTTTTTAGTATCATGCATTAGATAAAATAGACGAAGAAAAAGCCCTTGCACGATTGCTTATATCGCAATTATGCAAAGACTTCTTATGTTTAATTAATAGTAATTATAATTTAAAATCTGTATTTTATTTACGTTCTTAGCTATAAATTTTTAACTGTAACACATATTCTTGAGTTCTTACCACTCTTCAACTATAACCTTAGTTACTACGGATTGGTTTCCACACCTAATTGTGATTTTTGCTTCTCCAGCCTTCAAAGGTGTATATTCCCATGATTGTTCCTCTTGATTATATTCTACTTTTAAAACTTTGGAATTATCAGACTCAATGGTTACCTTATCTGTGGTTTCCCAAGGCTCTAAATCATAATATATATTAAAATACTCACCTACATATGCCGTGTATTCCTCAGATTCTAAAGTAATGCTTTCACAAGGAGCCTCAGCTACAACAACAGTAACAGTTCCTATAACGGTTCCTTGTTCTGATCCTTCTCTTATTATAACTTCGCCGGTACCCGTTTTATTTCCGTGTAGATATAATGAGCTTTCATCTTGAATAAGATCCAATACATTATTCTCTGGATTTGTTTTATCATAATCCTTTATTTCAAAATAATATAATGAACTTGCATTCGTGTAGTTAAGTAAGTTAAAGACATTGATATAATTATCTACTAGTAACTCTACATTCGGTTCAGCAATACTTGCATCTTTTACTTCTACTTTAAAGCTACCTAAGGTTTTTGTTTTCTTATTATATGTTTCTTTTATTGTAATTGTATATGTACCTGCTTTTTCTGCTTTAAACTGATATCCATAAAAATAACGTTTTCCAATATAATCCTTAAGTACAGATTTATATTCATCATTGTCTGTGACATCTTTTGCTGATGAAGCATCGTATTTCTTTTCATTAATAGTGAAGTTACTACTATCTGATGTTACTGTATAAGTAGCCTTTGGATTTCGATATGCTATAGTAAACATAGAATCTGAAGAACTATAATAGTCTGCTAGATCAAATCCACCGCTTCCAACAGGGAGGACTGCATCTTCCGATATTAATGTAGCGTTTTTTACAGTAACCTTACATTTCCCTACTGTAATTTTCTTATTCTTGTAAGTTTGTGTGCAGGTAATTGTTGCACTTCCAGCCTTAACACCTGTTAAATAACCACCAGCTTTGCTGATTTTTACAACTTTGGAGTTGCTAGATGTAAATTGATACGTTGCACCTTTTATTTTGTTTTTTACAGAAAGCTCCTCTCCATTGCTTAATTCCCATGAATTTTTGTTCCAGTAAACCTTACTGTCCATTTTACCAACAGGTATTGTCAGTTCTTTTACACTTATTGAAGCCTTTTTAGTTGCTGCTTCTGCCACCTGATTTGGTATAATAAAGTTTCCTACCATTAGTGCACAGCATAACACCGTTAATACTAATAATCTCATAACTCCAATCTTTGGTCTTTTCATTATTTATCTCCTCTTTATGTATTTTTAGCTGTTTTTAGTAACAAAACAACCTTATACTAAATTTTACTCAATTTTCTATACTATGTCAACTATATCTATATGATATATCTAGAATATTCTACAAAAAACTACAATTTATTAGAATGCAAATGAATGCAAATCTATGGTTTAGTCCAATACTTCTGTATTTCTTCTATACGATTTCAACTCCCCATGCCAATACATAGGGAGTTGAAATATACTATTATTTCAACTCTTTTATAATATCTAAAATCACCATTTCAGATACTCTTTTAGAGAATTCTAATGAATAGGAATCACTATCTTTTTGCCAAACAGCTAAGGTGTATCCATTCATATCTCCCTTAATGGTTACCTCATAATCGTCAATTTTACATTTCTTTTCCATAGAATATTCATTGTAGTTACCACTTATATCTTCATTACCAACTGCTTTTCTATATACAAGTTCTTCTTCATCATTTGAATACGTTATCTCGGCTAACTCTCCCCAATACAGAGTGTATGTGGTCTTTTCAATACTAAAAGGAACGTTCTTTACCTCCGAAATCTCAAATCCCGCATTTTGACTTAGTTCAACAATTGAATTATACTCCACTATATCTGGCACTACTTGTTCAACTAAATTCTCACCATTATTAAATACTAGTTTTCCTCCAATAATTCCAATACATATGATTGCTAAGCAAGCCGCTATAGATATAATTCTTCGATATTGATAATATGAACTACGATTTGTTGTTTCGGTAGTAAAATCTGTTTCATCAATTTTTCTCATAATTCTATCATGTATCACTTCTGTTACTTGAATATTATCCATAATTTTATTATATCTACCCTTCAAAATCATACGCCTCCTTTAGAATCAATTTGAGCTTTCCTCTTGCTCGATGTAAGAGGGAGCGGACTGTCCGCTCATTCTTCCCTAGTAGCGAAGCAATCTGACTAGTGGAATATCCCTCATGATAATAGAGGTGTGTTACTTCACGATACTTTACAGGTAGGCTTTTAACCGCTTCCCATACAAACACTAAATCTTCTTTTTCTTCACCTATCAATTCTTCCCTTAGTTCATCTGTAGTTCTAATCTTGTTATATCTAATCTTGTTTTTACATATATTAATTGCAACACGCATAACCCATGCTTTTTCGTGTACTGTCGATTCAAACATTGGTCTATCTTTAATAAAATGTATTATCGTATCTTGCAAAACATCTTCTGCATCACTAGCATTATGCAAATAAGAATATGCCATTCGTAATACAGAATTACCATAATCGTTAAGTAGATGTTCTGCTTGTTTGTTTATTTCAGCTTTCGTTACTACATGATCCAAGACTTTACAATCTTCTTTTAGTAGAAAGTAAAATCTTGTTCTTGCCGCTAATAAAAGCTCACAAAATACTAGCATTACTCGTGTCACAAAAGGTATATTTAGTCTTTGATTTATACATACATTATTCATAACCGCTCCTACATAATATGAAGTGCGACACCAATTTCCACAGTGTCGCGCTTCACTATTCCTTTTATTCTATCCCTTTTACCATATCAATAATTACGTTGCTATCGATACCTGCTTCTCCACTGTTCATAACAATTGAATAAGTATAATCTCCGTCTTGCCAAACAGCCACATTAATCTTGTCGCCGCTTCCTTTTAATGTTACACTTTGATTGTTAACTTCTACCGTAGATATCTCATCATACTGTGTATAATCACCACTTATATCATCCGTTCCTTTTCCCTTACGAATACATAATTTATCTTCTCCATTATCGTAAGTGATATCAATCATCTCATCCTGAATTGCACTGATATTCTTATCAGAAAATCCTTCTGGTACTTTCTCTGGTATCACAAGATCAAATCCAGCAAGTTTTTCTGCTTCCTCAATTGTCTCACACTCCGCAAATGGATTAGGAATTTGAGTATTCTCTCCAACAGGCTCTGTTGGTACTTTAGTCTCCTTACCACAACCTGTCATTGACGCTACCATCACTAATGCCATTACGCATTTCATCATTTTCTTCATATTATCATTCCCTTTCTTCTTGGTCAACGGTCTAATATGGTCATTCTTAAAATTGGCTCCGTTGGCCCGATATCCATAAATAGTAACCATTATTCTTAACGGTTCTATCTTATATACACTTGAGAAGTTAGAAATGTTGCAATTTATTTATAAATTTTTCAACCCATAAAAAATAGGCCACTGTTTCCTTCTAATATGAAACGGTGACCTAAAGTCTAATAAATTATTGCAAATCTGAGCACGTCAGCATTTGATTCTTCAACGCAAAATCTTAGAAGCCGTAACCCCTTCTAGTACTACTGGTGATCGCGGAAGTAATCCAAGTACCTTTTCCAGTTCCTTATTTATCCTCTAAGGCAATACCGTTCTTTTCACCCAATTCAGTGCTAAGAGGTATGGTAAACATAAACTGCGCCCCACCTTCTGGGCGATTGTTTGCATATATCTCGCCTCCATGAGCTTTAATTATGGTGCTACAAATAGAGAGTCCGATTCCCAAATTTCTCGTCGAATCCCTACACGGGGCATCTGGCGTAATCGCAGATTTAAATAGCAATGGAAGAATCTTTTCATCTATTCCCGGACCAGTATCGCTTACTATAAAACTCACAAAGCCCTCCATCTCCTTAACTTCTATTGCCACATCCGATCTTTGGCCAAGCGCATGTCTTTGTGAATTTTCCAAAAGATTAATAATAACTTGAGAAATTAACATAACATCTACCGGAAGCAAAATCACATCGTCAGGCAGTTTTACAGTAATTTTGGCATTAGGAAAGCGTTTTCGAAAAGTTAGTACAGCTCCTTCTATAATCTCTTCTAGGATTTCTTCCGATTTATAAATCACCATATTGTTCTTCTGAACCTTCGTAATAGATAATATGTTCTCAATCATATTAAGAAGCCACTGAGAATCACTTTGTATTCCCTCTATCAGTTTGGTCCGTTCATCATAAGGGATCTTCTCCCCTTCTTCTAATAAAGTAGAACTAGCCCCCATAATTCCTGTAAGCGGTGTTCTTAAATCGTGAGATATACTTCTTAGAAAACTGTTCTTTCCCTTTTCCGTTTCTATCATCACATTAACTTCTTGTTGCTCTACCGTAAGACGATACATTCTAATTGCTTGAGCTGTTTGTTCCGCTATAATTTCTAAAAATATCTTTTGCTTCTTATTCAATTCTCTTGCCAGAAAAGCAAAAGCAAAAACCCCATATGTAATGTTCTGTGTAACAACTGGTAAAAAGTAGCCATAGTCTTTATCCTCTAAGGCTTCCTGTTTATCTGCCGCTTGCCGTACTAGATTAGCTACTCCCTCTCTCTTAAAATAATCAATGTCTACATCATTTTTCACACGAATAAAATAAGGATTTAATTTGTCCGTTGGTTTAATTTCTTCAAAAAATGCTATGGAATGCACCAGCTCATCTGTGAGGTATTCCATCGAGTATCCTATGATGGTATCCATATCTCTTGTAGATAGAAGCTTACGATTAATACTGTATAACAATTCAGCATGTTGACGCTTTTGCTTAGCCTCCTTCGCCTGTGCCTTAATCCTATTAGTAATCGTGCTACTAGTAAATACTACAAGTAGTAGAATAATCAGTGTTACTGGAAAGTTCACAGTAAAACTAAAACCTAATCTTGGAGAAATTATTAGAAAATCATATACAAATACACCGATAACTGCTGATAACACACCATAAATATATCCCTCTGTAACCGCCGTAATAATAAATATTGCCATAGACATAATAATGTTTATGTTCTGATATCCAAAATCATAGCGATAAAGAATTTCACAAATAAGTAATGAACTACAAAGGACACCGAGAGAAAAAAAACTATTTTTAACTTTACTCTTATTCAATATTACCCACCCTACACTTTTAAATTTTTTTCTTGTGCTTATATTATCTTGTATTATATCATAAGTTTAGTATACCAGCTATATGAATAACTTACTACCCATAACAAGAGAGACTAAAGCCATATAAGAATATACTACAATTGTAATCCTTGGTAACAGATGTCTCTCTAGCTCCTTTGTTAAGAAATGTTCCCTTTTATTAAGTCATGGTTCTATTGACAATTTATTCAACAACATTATAATTTAAAATTACCAATTAAATCTCTAAGTTTATTAGCAAGTTCAGATAAATTATCACTGGCCGCTGCAATCTCTTCTACCGAAGCTGTCTGTTCTTCCGTCGACGCAGATGCCTCTTCGGCTGCAGCTGCGTTTTCCTCTGCTATTGCAGATAAATTCTCTATTATTTCTAAAATGTCCTGTCTCATAGAATTCATTTCATTTCCCTGAGAGCTTAAAATCTTAACTGCCTCCATAGTCGTTTGCATTGCTTCTTCAATTAATTTATATTTACATTTACTGTTTGTAACACTGATTGCTTGCTCGTTTGATATGGTTGTTACTCTATGCATCGTTTGTACCGCATTCTTAGTATTGTTTTGAAGTTCATTTACTATTTCATTGATTTCTTGCGTTGAACTTGCTGATTGTTCTGCTAGTTTTCTTATTTCCTCTGCCACGACCGCAAACCCTTTTCCAGCTTCTCCAGCTCTTGCTGCCTCTATTGCAGCATTTAAGGATAATAAATTTGTCTGTGATGCTATAGATTCTATTACATTACTTGCCTCTACAATACGCATGGAACTTTCATTTGTTTGCATTATGACACTATATATTTCTTCTACCGCCATTGTATTTTCCTGCGTTATTTTTCCTAATAAATCAATTTCATTCAGACCTGCCTTTACTACTTTTGTTACATCATTCGAGGAATCATTTACATTTCCAATATAGTGCTGAACTTTCTCAATCGTTTCCCCTAACTGCGAAGCTTTTAATGATCCAACTTCTGTATGTTTTGCCTGCTCGGAAGCTCCTTGAGCTATGTCCTCTACGACCTTTGCAACCTCCTGAGACGAGTTGGCAGTCTGTTGAGAAGTTATGGATAAATTTTGGGAATCCGTAGACAAATGGGAAGAAGAGTTGTTAATTTCATAAATAATATTCTTAAACCCTTGTGTTATACTTAGCAATGCTTTTGATAAATCACCTATCTCATCTTTTTTGCTTATATATTTTACATCAATATCTTCCGAAAGATTTAACGCAGCGATTTTATTCGCATAATTTACCGTATGAATAATTGGCCTGGAAATAGAATTACCAATGCTATACGTTATAATAATACTGATAATAAGTACGAATATGACAATTGCAAATATCATATTTTGTAATGATCGTATTGGCTCTAATATTTCACTTTCACTAGCGGCCAATATAAATGTCCAATCCGTACCTGGTATAGAGCAAAAACTGACATACTGTCTTGTTCCATTAAAACTATAGTTACCTGTTCCATGTTCTTCGGTAATTGCCTTTCTCATAGTTGCTGCCAATTCTTCCAAGCTTTTATCATTTTCTACCTCTTTAATAGAATTATATTGACTATTTACTAAATCGATATTTTTGTGACCTATTACAGTTCCCTCATTATTAACGATAAACCCATACCCTTCTTTTCCATATCCGGTATCTGCAGCCATCTCACTTAAAGCGCTTCCATCTCTACGTCCTAGTAGCGCACCTACCACCTTATTATCCTTAACGATAGGAACTGCTTGTACTAAAACAAGTTCATTTGTCATAGGACTAATCGTAAAATTAATTACCGCCTCTGTTCCTTCTAATACATTTAAAATCGGATCTGACTCCGGTAACTGGATGGATTCGTTATTGCTATATACTACAGTTCTATCCAAGTGAATAACTCCAAGTTCAGAAAAACCCATTTCCTTCAACATATTTACCAGAATTGGCTGTTGCAAGACTCCATCCATACTTCTTATTTCATCTATTGCCGCAATTGTTTCCAACCTTTTGTTTTGAGTTTCTAGTCTGCTGTATTCTAGTTTGGCCGCATCATTCGCCAATGTTATCATTGTACTTTCTGCTTCCTTTGTAATAATGTTACTGGCTACCTTTATACTCATAACTCCTAAAGTAATTGACGATAGTAAAACTATCATCGTAAAATACAATATTAATTTTACTCTAATGCTTTCTTTTTTTCCTGAGTTCGTCTTTTTCATTCTTTTGTTTTCCTCCCTATTTGCATATTAAATCTTGCACAGATCATGATATATACATTATAATAATTCTCATTAATAAAGCTTTTTATTATAATGTATTACATACTGGAGATTATAGTCGAAAAAAAGATCTATAGAAATAGTAAAGCTGGAAATGTCAATGACATTGACATGACAAAAAGAAGGAGCAAAACTTTGAACAATGATATGACCTTTGGCATGTGCCTCAAATTAATACTGACAACATTTAACATACGCATGAGCCAATTAGCAAAAGCTATAAATGTTGATAGTTCTCTAGTGAATCGATGGGTGCATGAAAAAAGAATACCAGCCTATACCTACTTGGATAGTATTGCTGGATATTTAAACAAATTTCCAGCCAATCCAATGCAGCTACAGATACTGGGCGAATTATACAAAAACGTAGAACGAATCCCCCCTCCAGACACAGATAGTAATATAGATAAGATTTATTGGATACTACATAATTCTTTAAACAACTCTTCACGCTTGCAAAACAAAAAGATTAATTTTTCAAATAAAGAAGCTGTGAATCTTGGACTTAATAATGCTATAAGCTTATCTAATCAAGATAAATTACTTTATGGCATTGAAAATATTTATTATGCTTTTCTATCTTTATTGAGCCTGGCTATACTAGACACAAACAATAAAAATAAAAAAATATACCTATCTTACCATAATAATTTAGATAGCCTTATATTTACTGATAACAACTTAAATATACTAAAACAAAAGCTCTTAGAAGCGATTAAGAACGATTGGCAAATCACATTCATACTACGACTAGATAGTAGTATAGGCAGTATAATTCGATTCATTCATTTTGTTTTACCTTTAATTAAAACCGGTAAACTTAAACTGTTTTACTTAACTAATTACGAGAGCTTCATGACCAGAAAGGAATTATATATAGTATCCGCAATAGGTGCCCTATCCTGTTTTCCTTCTGATTCTTATTCAGGTATTGACTGTGCATTTTATCTTACTAACACCTCCGCTATCGATGTATTTACCAATTATGCCGATTTACTAATTGCAAACAATGCCAATGATATAATTAAACATTACAAATCTGATATGAATGGAATCTATTATTCCACTCTAACCGAAGTAAGCGAGAAAAGAGGAAATCAGTATAGCTACAATAATAGCTTTAGCAAATTATTATTACCAGAGAATATGTATCTAAAGTTTATTAATCAAACAGATTTGTCCGAACAGGAAAAAGAGCTATCCATATATTATTATAAAAAACAATATGAAGGTTTTTATAATAACCTTCACATTCATAACTTTATGGATATCTACTTTATATCCATATTAGATAAATTATGTGAAGAAAAAAGATTATATCTATATACATACGCAGGAATTAAAATTATAACAATGGAAAGCCAGGATATTATTGATTACCTGAAATACGTTATATATATTATAAAAACATATTCTACTTATCAAATAGCAATGGTTTATCATGATAGTAATGACTTTATCCAAAATATTACCCTGCTTATTAAAGAAAGACAATTGGTACTTTTGGAAGTATTCGATACCAAACGTGAATCTGACGTTCGTTTGTCTATTAATGATCCAGTGATTGTAAATGCATTTGTAACCTATTACAATTCACTTTGGCAAAAAATATCTCCTATTAACAAGGATAAACAGGATATTATTTTGCTAATAGAGGAGTATATCAAAGTTTTATACAAAGAGCTCCAATAGTTCTATAAAGTTCATTGCTACATGTTCCTTAACGTCTGGAGGCTGTTGCATTTCAATGCATTCTATCTGAAAAATATTATAGATGTTCAAGCTATATTTTGTAACAGTCTCTTTATTTTTAACTTACACAAAACTCATCTCTTAGAACGATACAAACTGGTATTCTTATCCAAATACTACATCCCAGAGTTAAAACGTTTCACTCAATTATTGATTTATTTTAATAGTATTTTACAACAGTTTGTATATATTTTTTATTATTTATTATTTTTCTTTGTTGCTTTTTTAATATTTTAATGGTAATATTATAAAAAAGTAATAAATTAGTATATTTTCACATGTATTTTCCATTTTGTTTTTGCATTACTTATCACTTCTAAACATTATATTACTGCATAAATTTATTTTTTTAGGATTATATTAAAACGTTTTAATATAATTGTAGCTTTATTGGGAACTAAGAGAATCTTTGTGATTCCAAAAGATTTATAGGCAAAGATACACTTTCTATACAGCCTAGAATCTCACAATTCACTTTGATAATTTAAAGGGAGGTTTACACAATGAAAAAGAAACATTTTCTCACCAAAGGGCTGAGTGCCCTGCTTAGTCTGACTATAACAGTCGGCTTATTATTCACAGGTACCGCATTATCACCTACACCAACCGTTAAGGCTTCGGTTAGTCTTACTTCTGCAGACTTTTTGAAGACTAACAAAACTTCAATTAAGAAGAATTACGGGAACGGTGATTCTGTGTATCTAAGAGGAACCAATGCTGGCGGTTGGCTTGTACAAGAACATTGGATGAATCCAACCAACGCTAGTGACCAGAAGACCATGATGAATACGTTAAAGAACCGTTTTGGTACCACTGTTCGTGATGAACTAATTGCTGTTTATGAAGATAATTATTGGACAGAGCAAGATTTTGATAACTGTGCTGCTATGGGTATGAGTGTTATACGTCTTCCCTTTACTTACATGAATCTATGTGATGATAACGGCAACTTAAAATCCAATGCTTGGAATCGTCTGGATTGGTTCGTAAACAACTGTAGTCAACGCGGAATCTATGTAATTCTTGATCTACATGGTGCATTTGGGTCCCAAAATGGCATGGACCACTCTGGTGAAATTAATGATGGTAAACAACTGTACTGGAATCAAACAAACCGCTCCAAAACTTTGTGGTTATGGGAAAAAATTGCCGAACATTTTAACGGTAATCCAGCTATCGCCGCTTATGATATCTTAAACGAACCAGGAGTTAAAGCTGCGGCAACTACAAGTGTACAATGGGATTTCTACAACGAAATCTATAATACAATTCGATCAAAAGATTCCGATCATATTATTATTATGGAATCCTGCTGGGATGCCAATGACTTACCGCATCCTTCTACATATGGCTGGAGTAACGTTGCTTACGAATATCATTATTATCCATGGGATCATGTTACCAGCGCTTCTGGTCAAGCTTCTTATACGGCAAGTAAAGTAAACGATATTGCGAACCATAATTACGGTGTCCCTACTTTCGTTGGTGAATTTACTTGCTTTGATGTAGAAGATGCTTGGAAAAACACAATGTCCACCTACAACAAACAAGGTTGGCACTGGACAACATGGACGTACAAAGTAACTGGAAACAGCTCTTGGGGTATCTATAATCATAGTCCAAGTACTGTAGATATCTATAATGATTCAGCGGCTACCATAAGACAAAAATGGTCCACTGTAGGAACCAATAATGCATGGGTAAATACCAAGATATACAATGTTATCAAATCTTATCTTCCTGGAACAATAGATTCTGGAAATCCATCGGGTGGTTTGCTAACTGACGGTGAATATTATATTACCTCCATTGCCAATGGTGGTGTTGTATGCGCTGAAAATAGTGGTTCCGATCCTCTCATTGCCAATCGTGAATCTTGTAGTGGAGCTTGGGAAACACTTATTCTACAAAATAATAGCGACGGTACGGTTTCTTTTAAATCTGCTGCAAACAATAAATATGTGTGTGCGGTAATTGACGAAGAAAACCAGCTTCTTGCTAGGAGTCAATCAATCGGCACTTGGGAGAAGTTTAAGCTTGTCTCGATTGCCACTGGTGAATACGCCATTCAGGCCGTAGCAAACAACAAATATATTCAGTCCGATTTAAACAAACAGGGCAAATTAACAGCTACTAGCAGTTCCGTAGCTGGAGCTTGGGAAGCATTTAAAATCACACGGGTAGGAAGTTCTTCTGACCTTACTTATGATCCTAATGCTGGGGAAACTGGTGCTGACTTCTACATAGATGCAAATTATAGTGGGCATTCCACAAACCTAAAACCAGGAAAATATAATTATAATGATATGGTTTCAAAAGGAATTACAAATGATTCCATATCATCAGTAAAAGTTCCAAAGGGCTATAAGATCACACTATACAACGATGCTGATTTTAAAGGAAGTAAAAAGGTTCTTCTTTCAGATGCCTCTTCTCTTGGCGACTTTAATGATAAAACTTCTGCTATTGTTATTGAAAAAATCACTTATGCAACCTTGGGTAATGGCGATTACTGCATCACATCAATTCAAAATGGCAAGGTTGTCTGTGCGGAAAACAATGGAAGTAATCCACTTGTTGCAAACCGCGACTCCTGTAGCGGTGCATGGGAAACCTTATATATAGAAAACAACTCCGATGGTACGGTATCATTCAAATCAAGAGCGAATGGAAAATATGTTTGTGCCGTTATTGATGAAGACAATCAACTTCTCCCAAGAAGTAGCACTATTGGTACATGGGAGAAATTCTATCTTGAAAAAATTACGGACACCCAATATGCTATCTATTCAGTTGCTAATTGTAAGTATGTTCAAATAAATCAAAACAGTAAACTACATGCCATTAGTGAAACAGTTGCTGGTGCGTGGGAGGCCTTTCTTGTTACAAGTGTGAATTAGGTCTTTAACTATTGAAAGTTCATATAGCTTAAGAATTCATCCATTGTAATCCAAGAAAAAAATAAAAAACCAAGAAAGTGATTCTCTATAACAAGTAAATGGTACACGTTATAGATATTTAACTTCTTGGTTTTTTATAGAAAACTAACTACATAGCAAACAGTGTTTACATTGGGACTCGAGGGTTATATCGTTTAGAATAACTTCAGATACTCACCATATCCCTCTTTCTCCATCTTCTTCTTGGGAATAAACTTTAAGGAGGCACTATTGATACAATATCTTAATCCCCCTCTATCGATTGGACCATCTTCAAACACATGACCAAGATGTGAATCACCGGTTCTACTTCTTACTTCCGTTCGTATCATTCCATGGCTTTTATCAATAATACTCGTAATCAAATTGTTGTCAATTGGCTTCGAAAAACTCGGCCATCCACATCCTGACTCAAACTTATCATTTGATATAAAAAGTGGTTCACCAGTGGTAATATCTACATAGATTCCTTCCTCGAATTGATCAAAGTACTCATTTTTAAACGGAGGTTCCGTTGCATTATTCTGCGTCACAGCAAACTGCGTCTCAGTCAAGGTATTTTTTAGTTCATCTAGAGGTTTTTTCACAAATCTTTTACTAGAATCCACCGCCTTTTTAGCTTTCTCGAATTTGTCAGCTCCGATGTGGCAGTATCCCTCAGGATTTTTGTCTAAATATTTCTGATGATATTCCTCCGCTTTGTAGTAATTATCAAGGGGCTTTACTTCTATTGCAATTTTATCTTTATATTTTTTCTGAAGTTCGTTAATAGAGCCATGGATAATTGCCTCATCTTTATCATCGATATAATAGATTCCAGTTCTATACTGGGAACCAATATCACCACCTTGGCGATTGATACTTACTGGATTAATTACATCATAATAAAGTTCCAATATATAAAGTAACCCAATTCTGTCATCATCATATTCTACTTTTACTGTTTCTGCATGTCCTGTATTATTGTAGCACACTTCTTTGTATGTTGGATTAACCGTATTTCCATTGGCATATCCGACCTCTGTAGACAGAACACCAGGAATGTTTTCTAGATACTTTTCTGTTCCCCAAAAGCATCCACCAGCTAGGTAAATTTCTTTTTTCATAGGATTAAATCTCCTTTCTTTGTATATGAGTTTAGTCAATTGCGAAACTCTTTTCCACATAGCATACATATCTTACATTCTTAACAAACCTGTGCTTACGTATCCATAAATATAATTAAATTCGAATATTATACTCATCAATCAAGTTCACCGCTGACTTTACTATCTGTGCTGTCATTCCCCAGATAATCCATTTCTCATAATGGTAAAATAAAATCTCATACGTACCTTTTGCCCATGGATAATTTTCCCCTCCCGTTATACGTTCATAAGGAAAATCCTTAGGAGGCTCATGATTTAATTTACTCTCAAACTTCTCAGGCTGCTTATTACGAAAGAAGTCTAATGGTACTTTAATCACTTCAGCTACCTCATCCGTACTAAATGTATCCCGATACTCTCTTATTATACCGATATAGGAATGTATCATTAGGTTGAAAGGCGAAATATAGATATCTCCTGGTCCTAACACCTCAATTTGTTGCCTTGTAACTAGTAGTTCTTCTACTGTTTCACGAACAGAGCACTCCTGCAAGGTTTCGCCTGTTTCATGTTTTCCACCTGGGAAGCAGATTTCTCCGGGTTGGTATCTTAATTTACTGGATCTCTTTTCAAACAACAGATACGTTATTCCATCTATATCAATCATGGGAACCAAAACTGCATACTGCCTGAATTCTTCTTCTCCAATGATTCCAGGTTGCCTTATTAAAAATTGTTCTTTCTTCAAAACAATCGCCTCCTTTGTGGTTTTGATTAAGCCCAGATCTCATATCAGGCATTCATATCACTGAAAACACAATATTCTTTCTATCTTAATAACCACTCTTGTGCATCTTCTGCATTATTGTAAAATCTAATATCAGTTCCTTTATTCAATTCCAGAGCCAATTCTTTAAATCTGTCGTTCATTGTTCTTTCTTCATTAATTATAAATACTACCTTTATCTTATAATTAATGATTTTCTGCAAAAACATTCCAAACAACTTTGTCTTCAAATCATAGAATTCATCTGCAATTATTCTACCATCAATCATTACTGAATTTATCCCACTTTCAAAACATGCTGATATGATATCTAACATATCAGCTTCTGAATGTATCTTTGATTCTATTTCGTTAAACATAATATAACTTTTATCCTCTTTATTAACAACGTTATATTTCATCATTCTGACCCTCCATTTCATTAGCTTCTACAAGCATTGCAATATCATCTAAGAATTCTTTTGTCATATCAATATTTGCCCATAGAATAATTCTTAGTCTATTGGTATTTTCATTGTATTTTATATTAATTGTCTGTCCCTGTAGCCTTTCATCTTTACAATTCATAATTGCTAAGAGAGTATTGGATACTCTAAAATAAGTATCTTTACTTATATTTTTTAAATCTACGACGCTGGAAACTTTAATTTCATTATTCATTTCTAATTTATCCTTAGCTTTAGAAAACTCTACTTCTTCATCAAAGGTAGGCACTTCATTCTCTATCGTCGAATTCTTGTTTTCTGTGAATACTTCTAAATCTATCTGGGATATTCTCCATTGCTTCCCAACCTTATTCGCTTTGAGCTTACCTTCTTTTATGAACTTTCTTACTGTTTTATGATGAATATCTAAAACTTCTGCGACCTGATCTATTGTATAAAATTTATTCTCCATTTTAAGCTTCCTCTTTCCAGATGATATGCTTATAGTATAGTTTTATTTCACTAATGTCAATACCTTATTGCACTTTAATGTATTTTGTTGAGTCTTATTGAACTTTATTCCCTTTTCAACTTTTGATTGTTATGAGTACACATATTGCTTGTATCAAAACATTCATCTAAAAAAAGAGTCATTTCATCAAATTGATAAAATAACTCTTTCTACATATTCAATAACCGCTTAGCCTTTTCTCTGTGTCTTCCAACTTGATACTAAAACTCTTTATACATTTCCTTCTTAACACCACAGACTGGGCATTTATCTGGAGCTTCATCAAGAATGGTATGTCCACAAATCGGGCAGATATATACATTGGTCAATTCTATGTCTTTCCCTTCTCTTGCACAATCTTGAGCTTTCTTAAATAAGTCTGCGTGGATTTTTTCAGCCTCTAAGGCATAATGGAAGGAGCGTTCAGCACCTTTTTCTTCTTGAAACTGAGCTGTGTTCAGATAAACTGGATACATCTGCTCTACTTCATGAAGTTCTCCATCAATTGCTCCTTGTAGATTGTCTACAGTCTTTCCAGTACCAAACTCTGCACCAGCTGTTACAGTAGCACCTTGAGTTTCTCCAGCAATTACATTGAAATGATTATTCGCATGTACTTGTTCCGCATAAGCAATCGCAATAAAGAGCTTTGCAATATTAGGAAAACCCTCCTTTTCTGCCATGGTTGCCCAAGTAAGGTATCTCATATGCGCCATACTTTCGCCACCGTACGCTGAATGTAAAAATTCACTTGTCATTGCATTTTTTACTGCCATTGTTTCATTCCTCCTATATAATTTTATTTAATCAAGGGCTATTACTTTATAACAATAACAGCCCCGGTTTAACAAGAACTATATTACGCAAAAAACTCTTTATACAAATTCCTGTATTAAACTTTGTATTACCTTCCTATCTGTCTTTTGATCTAGTAGAGGCTCTTTTCCTGCTAAAACAATATTCTTCTTATGAAAGTCTTCTTTTTCTTCTTTGTATAATACACCAATCGGTATTTTTTCATCAAACTCCATTGCTCTCTTCATAGCTTCCACCCGATCTGTAGGATCATAATCAGCTTCTAATTGATATACTCTATTTTTATAATAAGCAAAAGTATTGATCTTGTTATACGTTACACATGGTTGCAAGATATCAACCATCGCATATCCCTTGTATGAAATTGCTTCTTTCATAATTTGTTTCAAATGCTCCCTATCTCCACTAAATGCTCTGGCAACGAAACCAGCCCCTGCTGCAATTGCCAACAATATTGGATTAAGAGGTGAATTTATACTACCAGTAACTTGAACACCAGTAATCTGACCTTCTGCAGTCGTAGGAGAGGCCTGCCCTTTCGTTAATCCATATATCTGATTATCATGTATAAAATGTGTTATATCAACGTTTCTACGTATATTATGTAAAAAATGATTACCGCCTTCACCATATGAATCGCCATCGCCAGTATTAACAATCACTGTTAGCTTTTCATTAGCAATCTTTGCGGCTGCCGCTGCTGGAAGTGACCTACCATGTAAACCGCAGAAGCTATTTCCACTAAGATATTGAGGTGTCTTTGCAGCCTGGCCAATTCCACCAACTAATAGTACTTCATGTGGGTCTTTTCCTAATTCTTCTAAGGTTGACTTTAAGCTTGATAAGATTCCAAAGTTACCACATCCAGGGCACCACGCTGTTTGAAAGGTTTGAAAATCTCCCATATTACCTAACACCTCCTTGTTGTATTCTTTCCACGATTTCCTCTCCAGATATCTGACGTCCATCGTATTTTAAAATACTTCTATCAAAAACAATTCCCGTTTGCTCTCTAATCAATCCCCCTAGCTGACCAGTTGCATTTTGCTCTATATTAATCAACTGTTTAGCTTGAGTTGCTTTCTCAATTAATAATTTTTTTGGTAATGGGAATACATCTCCAAAAATCAAAGCTCCGTACTTACCTGGCTCTTTCTCATTCAGTACCCCTACTGCCTCTCTAATTGGACCATAGGTAGAACCCCAGCCAACCAATAAGGTATCAAAGGATTCTTCACCAATAAATTCTGGTTCTTGTAATTCTTCCATTAACTTATCAAGCTTTCGCATACGTTTATCCATCATCTGGATTCGTTCTTCTGATGATTCGATTATGAAACCTCGTTCATCATGCTCATCACTATCTGCGGAAACAAGATTCTTTGTTTTTCCTGGAATTAATCTTGGTGAGATACCATCCTCAGTAATCCTATATCGTAAATATTCCCCTTCTTTGTACTCCTCCCCGCATGGTTCAGCAACTTGAATATCACTGAGATCATATGGTTCCACCGTAGCCGTGGAGTCTCCTAAATATTGATCACTTAATACTATTACTGGTATCTGATATCGTTCCGCAAGATCAAATGCTCGAATCGTTTGATAAAATGCATCTGTATGATTACGAAGCGCTATTACCATTCTTGGGAATTCACCTTGAGCAGCAGAGATAACAAATTTCAAATCACTTTGCTCTGTTCTAGTTGGAAGTCCGGTTGCTGGACCCGGGCGCTGAACATCGATAACAACTAATGGTATCTCTGCGATTCCTGATAACCCTAGAGCTTCTACCTTCAAACAAAAACCTCCACCAGACGTACCAGTCATTGCTCTAGCTCCTGCAAAGGAAGCTCCAATTGCCATATTAATTCCTGCAATTTCATCCTCTGCTTGCTCCACAACAATACCAGCTTCAACACTTTTTGATGCTAAAAATTCCATTACTGCTGTAGATGGTGACATTGGATAAGCAGAATAAAATTTCACCCCAGCTGCCAATGCACCAAGGCCAACCGCTTTACTTCCAGATAAAATCATATAGTCACCAGTTGTACCTTCAAGAAATCTGAATCTAGTATCTACACTTTCATAGCCAATACGTACGGCTTTTACATTCATCTCCAAATAAGCTTCTTTTACAAGATGCTTCATGGTCTCATCCACATGGCCTAATCCGATTCCGAAAAGTTTTAAAACTGCACCAATTGCAATACTTCCCGATACTTTTGGATTGCCAAGCTCCTTTGCCATACTATCCATGTTTAATTTGATGGCTTTTTCATTTTCTGTTTTTAATTTGGTATCACAAAGGATAAATCCATCCTTGTTTAACTCTTTATTATGTATCTCTACGGTATCATCATCCAGTGCTATAATGCCATCCAACTTAGCACTGTGTGAAAAGATTGGTTCATTCCCAAATCTTATAATTGAAAAGTTATGACCACCGCGTACTCGAGACATAAAGTCTCTCATTGTAAATACATAGTATCCTGCTTTTTTTAAAAGCATCTCAAGGTTTGCAGCTGTAGTATCTATTCCTTGCCCAGCTGCTCCTCCTACTAAAATATTATACATCAAAGCACCTCCTTAATTATGTGTTTATTATATTATATTCCTCATTTTTCTTGAAATCAACCTTCAATGCGGATAATTTATATGATTATTATCTTTTTACACATAAGATAACAGTTAATTTAGCAATCATTAACCATGCTGAAATCCCACTGAGCCATACCATTTAATTCTATATAAACATCTACTTGTTTATGTCAACTATTTCTCTAACATCATTTTAAACGTCTTTGCAACTTAAAGTCCTGTTACGGTAACACTCATCAATGACAACGATATACGAATCAGCGATAAATACAAACAAGAGCCACCCGTTCTATAAACAGATGACTCTCGTAATTCTTTATATCTATTCAGATCTTAATGCTTCTACTGCATCTTTTTTAGATGCCATTCTGGCTGGGATATGTCCCCCCAAAACCGTTAATATTGTACTAATTACAACAAGTAATACGGCATGTTCTGGTCTTAATTTTGCTACATTCTCTAAATCTGTCATGTTGTATAATACAGAGTTAATTGGGAAGGTAAGTAACCATGCAATTACAATACCAAGTATTCCTGAGAATAAACCTAATATAAAGGTTTCCGCATCGAATACTCGTGTAATATCTTTCTTTCTCGCACCAAGTGCTCTTAATACTCCAATTTCCTTCGTTCTCTCTAGCACTGATGTATAAGTAATAATGCATATCATAATTAAACTTACAACTAATGAGATTGCTGCAAAAGCGACTAATACAATCGTAATCGCATCCATAATACCACTTGTCATATTCGACATCGTTCCTGCCATATCGGTATAAACAATTGCATCATCTGAATCCTTATCTTCGTTATAGGTATCAAGATAATCTAATACAAGATCTTTGTTCTCAAATGTTTCTGGATACACCATAATCATATAAGGAATCGATGTTCCTCCTAGATACCCTAAAAATTGTGACTTTGCAGTAGCATCATCAAAATTTTGCATTGTCATAACATTTACATCACTGTCTTCTTGTGCTTTAACAATATCCGATTCTTCATTTAATTCGATTATCTTACCTGCTAAATTGTCGCTGTAAGCAATACCTGTTGATAACACTCCAATGGTAACATTTGATTTTTGTCTTACAACTGCTGCAATTTTTATGTCTATCGCATCTTTTGAATCATACATTGTTTGATAATCTGTAGCTGGTATATAATTACCCATATCCGTCTTAACATAATACTCATTGTTCGGTATGATCTTCATCTCTGTTCCAACGATATCATCAAAGTCTATCGTTTCTACATCTTTTGTATCAAATCCTAAAGCTTCCATAACATTTTGCGGTATTCTGTTCTTCTCATCGATTACTAGAACTACTTCGTTATCGTTAGCTGGATACTCTCCTGCCAATACATCGTAAGTTTTTTCAAGATACGATTTACTGCTATCTGCTAACTGTTTGGGATATGAGGAGAGTCCTAATGACATTGTAGCAGATGACATCATTGATGACATCCCATTATCGTTAGAGGACGCACTTGCTATACTAACTGGCACGACTCCTTTATCTGTGTTTCTTACCATATTAAGATTAACAAGTCTTGTATAACCTAAGCTACCACAGATTTCTGGATTAATTGATTCTAGATACTCCATAAATTCATCTGTGAAAACATTGGTATGTATCTGTGTATTCTCAGATGGATCGTATAAATATACCTTGTCAGTATCTTCAAACTCAGCTGTCCCCTTCACTACTGCCATTCTATCATTTGCTAATTTGTGCATCGTTTCTTCGTCTATCTCTTGCGTGCTTTGCGTGATAATAATCGGCATGTCTGCCATCGCATCCGATTGAAATTGTAATATCTGTTCTTTAAATCCTGATGATAAACTTAAGATAACCGCGATACCTATAATACCTATACTGGATGCAAATGAAGTTAAAAATGTTCTTCCCTTCTTAGTCTTTAAGTTATTAAGAGATAATCCAAATGCTGTTTTAAATCTCATGGCAGTCTTCTTAAGATTAAACTGATCCTCTTTCGGTCTTTCCTGATGAGGGTTTGTATCGTCTATGATATTACCATCTTTGAATCTAATAATTCTATCTGCGTACTGCTCTGCTAACTCAGGGTTATGTGTAACCATAATTACTAGTCTGTCTCCAGCAACTTTCTTAATCAAATCCATTATCTGAACACTAGTGGCAGTATCAAGTGCACCTGTTGGTTCATCACATAATAGTATCTCTGGATCATTAGCAAGTGCTCTTGCTATGGCAACTCTTTGCATCTGGCCACCTGATAGCTGATTCGGTTTCTTGTGCAGATGGTCTTTAAGGCCGACTTCCTCTAACACTTGGATTGCTCTTTTATGTTTCTGCTCTTTCGATACTCCACTAAGTGTCATGCCAAGTTCAACATTTTCGACAATACTAAGATGCATAATAAGATTGTAACTTTGGAATATAAATCCAACCGAGTTATTTCTATATGAATCCCATTCGATATCTTTAAAGTCTTTTGTTTTCTTACCTTTGATTACCAGATCCCCAGAATCATATTTATCTAGTCCACCTATAATATTTAGGCAAGTTGTTTTTCCTGATCCACTTGTACCTAGAATGGCTACGAATTCCTTCTCCCTAAACGCTACGCTGATATCATCAAGGGCTATCGTATCCATATCTCCCACATGGTAAACCTTACGTATGTTTTTTAGTTCTAACATATTTACCTCCCGCTTACTATTAGTCTGTTTTTAAAAGTTTTGACTCGAGTGTCATAAGGCATTAACACATGAATCAAGTTTTATAACTTCGTATATAGTATTCTCAATAGATTAATCTGTCAACGTTATTTATATTTATTTAATGAATCGTTCTGATAATTTAATAATTACCGTTTTTAACCATGTCACACTACAATTCTGTTCCTAGTGTTTTAAAGTATCATAGAAAAACAAGCCACCAAAATGGGCGTGTTTCCATATGTATATTTATTCAGAATAATAAATAAAGTCTTTTTCCTCGAGTTCGTAATCAATTGAGGATTGCAAAAAAGATTCCTGTAGAATTATTCCTCATATCCTGTCATCCTTTCTCGATTATTTACTAAACAACAGTAGTCGTATAATACTATTGACTACACCACTGACATTTTATCACAAACTCCTTTAAATGGACATGCATCACTATCAATTATAATAAAAAGACTGCTGTAAGCAAAGTGTAGCTCGCTTACAGCAGCCTTGAAAAATTTAAATACAACAAACTAAATACTCTTAATCAACTATAAAATTGGACACGCCAACATTTTCAAAAACAATGATAGGTTTACACCAATATGTCTTGCAGCAGTTTTCAGATGATCTTACTTTTAAGACATAACAGCCTTCATAAGGAACATCAAATTCAAAGTAGCCACAACCTTTAATCTGTACACAGAATAGAAAAGTATTGATGTCGTCCACTCTCTCGAATAATTCCACCTCCCATTCATGGGCAATACAGCATTGGCAGCCCCAAATACAGCCTCTAATTATACCAGGTGTAATCAGACATTCCCGGCAAACCGGACATGGTTCTGGTATAGGGCATGGTTCTGGTTCCGGACACGTTGGGCAAACTGGACATGTTGGACAAACTGGGCAAGTTGGGCAAACCGGGCATGGTTCTGGCATAGGACAAGGTATTGGTTCTGGACACGTTGGGCAAACTGGACAAACTGGGCATGGTTCCGGTGTTGGACAAGGTCTAGGTTCTGGACACGTTGGGCAAACCGGGCATGGTTCTGGGGTTGGACAAGGTGTTGGTGTAGGGCAAACCGGGCATGGTTCTGGGGTTGGACAAGGTACTGGTGTAGGACACGTTGGGCATGGTTCCGGTGTCGGACAAGGTGTCGGCGTAGGACAAGGTGGTGGCGTAGGACAAGGTGTCGGTGTAGGACAAGGTGTTGGTGTAGGGCAAGGTGTCGGTGTAGGACAAGGTGTCGGTGTTGGACAAGGTGTCGGTGTAGGGCAAGTCGGGCATTCAGGTACTTCTGGGGCCGGAACCTCTGGGGCTGGAACCTCTGGAGCTGGAACCTCTGGGGATGGTGCTATAGCTTGACAATTCACTCCTCCAACAAATGGGAAATAATGAAATTCGAAGCCGCTTGCAGCATTAACAGCAAAAGATCCTAGAGCAGCGTTACCGCTTACATGGCCACCTGTGGAGTGTGCATGGAACATGGCTTGTGGTGCCAATATGCTTCCCCAGATATCAGAAGATTTTTCCATGTAAATATTAGTTGCATCCTCAAACACATACAAGGTCTGAGCTGCTTTACTTCTTTCCCCATAAACGCCGTATTGCAGATGAGCATTTGCTCCCGTCCTTAGCCTTACAATAACTCTACTTCCTTCTGGAACTTCCGCACGTATTCCTTTGTTGATCAAACCGTTTGGTCTTACATCAATAAGAAATACATTCTGTTCAGGGTCATTACCCCTTAAAATCCATTCGTAATTATTATCCACCACTCTTCCATTTGGATTTAAAGCTTCTATACAATTTTTATAGTATCCAATGCCCTCTCTGGCATCATTAAAGAATTTTGGTATGTTTGCACCTACCCTTCCTGCTGGTATATATCTTGGTACATCATAACTTGGAACCACATAGTGATCACCTTTATCTGTTGGCGTCCAATATTTGCTACCTCCATTGGCCTGATACAAAAATTTTAGTTGTTGTATTCCATTAGTCATACCATCTTTTCCGATCAGATAAGTGCTTCCCCTATCTGCACGGAATCCACCGCCGGCAACTACATGGCCGATAACAACCAAAGGGCCGCCCATTGATACATTACCTCCAACTAAAAAGCGTACTAAATTCGGTGAGTAATCAATTTTTCTGTAACCTCTTACTCTACCAAAACCAACACTCAGACCCCTTGGGCTGTAGAAATTTCCACCTATAGCCACCGGACCTTCAATATCTATAATGTTATTAGCATCATTAAATACAATAACATTAAATCCGGAGGCAGCACCAAAAGGCTGACCTTCAATATTATACCAGTTTATATCATCATAAGGTAATCCAGCACTTTTCATGGCTTCATCACTAAAACTGATATTATCCATATAAACTCCTTTAAATCGCTTGCATTGCAACAAGTTTTATTCTTAGTTCAGTTTATTCTACTTGAAATGGTTCTGTGCAAGTTTCTATGCAATCGGAGTAAATTTTATGATAATATTAGTTTATTTTTCACCATACAGGATATAACGAACACTTTATCCAATGATATATCTGTAATTTACGAACTTTATTATTTTAAATCCATTTCTGCCATTACGCTTGACTTCATAAAGCCAATATGAAATTTAAATTGATATAGATTTCATAACCATATTTTCAGTGCATAAAATAGTTTATATCAATCTATTTATCTGAGGTATACTAAAAACTTAGCTGCCAGACGAACCACAATAGATTGAGCTGTTTAACAGTTGACTCAAAAAATATAATAAGTGAGGGCTTTATAATGGAATTCATGATTATGGTAGAACCAGGTGTTAGGGTATATGTGAACGATATTAATCCATCCGGTAATAAAACAATTATATTTCTTCACGGCTGGCCAGCCAATTACCGATTATTTGAATATCAATATAATATTCTGCCACATATGGGATATCGTTGTATAGGCATTGATACGAGAGGTTTTGGTAACTCAGATAAACCATGGAGTGGCTACAGTTACGATAGCTTAGCAGATGATATTTTAGAGGTTATTAAAACATTGGATTTAAATAATGTTACCTTGTTGGGACACTCTACAGCCGGAGCTGTTGCTATCCGGTATATGGCGCGCCATAACGGTTTTGGAGTCTCAAAGCTTGTGCTTTGCGCTGCCGCCGCACCCAGCCTTATAAAGCGTCCAAACTTTCCTTACGGGCAGAATAAAGAGGATATTGAAAAAGTTTTTATTCAGGGCGCTTATGATGACCGTCCTAATATGTTAGAAAACTTCGGTAGAATATTTTTCTATAAGCAAGTGTCACCGCCATTTTCCGATTGGCTCTTCCAAATGGGATTACAGGCAGCTAGCTATGCAACGATTGCTATTTCTAAAGACTGGATTACAGAAGAATTGTTTAGTGATCTGCCAAAGATACATGTTCCAACGTTAATTATGCATGGTATTCATGACCAAGTTGTTCCGTATCAATTGGGCGTTGTACAGAATCAGGGAATTAGAAACTCAAAACTGATAACATTTGAGAATAGTGGACACGGATTATTCTATGATGAGATGGACAAATTTAATAGGGAGTTGACGCAATTTGTAGGATGACTTTTTTAATAGTATCTTCACGCATATCATAAATGATCAACTTCTTCTTTTGTTCCATGTAAACTTCTCCGTAACACCCCACTGATTCAAAAAAGCAAGACCTTCTTCTTGGCAAAAAGTCTTGCTTTTTTCTGGTTCTATGATAAATGTTCTGTCGGAAAGGCAACGTTAAAAATCAAATTGGTGTGGTCCTCACATCGCCTCGCGAATTATTTGAAGTACCTTCTCTCTGTCCTTCAAATTTCCCACAATATCATACTTTGCAGCCTCAATAACTAGAAGTGGTGAAAGATTATAATTTGAGAAGTAATCCTCGTATTCTTTATTAAGGTTCTCCCAGTAATCTCTTTCAACTATCTGCTCATAGTCACGGCCTCTTTTCTTAATGCGCTCTATTGCGGAGTCAGTATCAATTTTAAGATAAATCATAAGCTTAGGAGCCTCTACATGATCTAGCATATTGGTCAAAAGATCTCGATATAATATAAATTCATCCTTCTCCATATCCCCCTTTTCATAGAGCATTTTAGCAAATATCATATCACCATAGATACTCCGGTCCATGAGGCTTGGTTCTCCCGATTCTGAGGCCTGTTTCAGCATCTCAAATCTTCGATTAAGAAAGTATATCTGAAGCGGAAAGGCATATCTCTTTCTATCATAATAGAACTTGTCCAGTAAAGGATTCTCCTGTACAGGCTCTTGGAAACAAGGTATCTTCATCTCTTCCGATAACATCTCCATATATGACGTCTTTCCGGCACCGACAACAGCATCTATAACAATAGTTTCATTGGGCTTATTTTTTTTAATCATATTAAAAAACTCCTTATACACAAACATCCTCCTTAGGTTTCTTCATTTAATAACATCTATTCAATACAAATGCGCTTCTTACCAATTACGTTGTAATATTTATTATTTTATTTAATATATACAATATATTGTATAACGTCAATAGTTTTCAACATTATATTGTATTTTCTATCTAGCAATTTCTTCCACTGTGATTCAGTTTTACACGTATTGATTGAATGTACGTATAATTTTCTCTTCACAATTAAAAGGGGAACATGTTCCTAATGCAAGAATTGGCTGGAGTCCAGGAAATTTTACTTTCTATAATCAGGTACAAAAGGATTGTTGGCAACTCTTATAAATATTACAAGCAGGAACCGTCCTTTGTCCAGTTCCTGCTTATGCTTATTATTATAGCTATTCAATTGGCTGATCATCATCAAATAAAGATGGGTTTTCCTTCAATAGCCCTATGACCCAGTCTGTCATTGGCTTCACTTCGACCACATAAGAAACAGCATCTCCGATTTTTACTTCCTTAGCAATCCCCATATGTAGCATCGGAATAAGCAGCTTGTCATAGTTCTTTGACACATTCCCACGGCTGAAGTAATGACCATGTAAATCTATTTCACTAGCCTCCCCATCTTCGGACAATAGTTTGATCTTCCTTGATTGAGGGTTAATACGGTCAGGAATATTCAGCCATTCTTCAATACTGTGAATATATGTATTGGTCTTAAGTGTGGCACCCAAGAATAGCAATTGTGCTTCCTCGTCGTATAGTCCTCCAAAGCAACCGTCTCGTGGACAAGGTGTAAGAACATCACCGTTTCGCAGAACATTGCTGTCACGCTGAACATAGGCTTGCGCCATGCTCCCTATGGCTGTTACTGAATGGGTAGGATGCATGGAGCGAATAGCATCTGCTCTTTTCATAAAAAGGTTGGGCAGTATTCCAACACAAGAAGGTTCTGTCTTGGGGTCATAGATACCGTCTTGTAGATTTTTATCAGACCATGAATGAGTTGGAAATAACAATAGCCCCTCTTTCATATATTCGATAAAGGCATCTAGAACCGTATCACCTCTGCCTTCTACCTCTCCAATCGCTTTCATTGAAGAATGGATGAGCAAAGTTCCTGTTTTTCTAATTCCTGATTGTTCAATATCTTTGATTAAAGTGTTTTTCGTATACATATGCAGTCCCTTCTCCTTCCGGAATGACATTATCAACAACAATACTATTGTACTATTAAAAGAGGGGCAATACAAGGGAATGCAGTATTTACTCCGATTTGAATTATAACAATAACAAATTACTACTTGACAATTAAAACCAAATCATATACTATGATATATATCACACGATATATATCGAATAATTTATGAAAGGATTAGATTAAATTGCCACCAAAAAATAAATTTACAAAAGAACAAATAATAGAGACTGCATTTGAGATTGCAAAAGAAGAGGGAATAGACAGCATTACAATAAGAAAAATAGCTGATAATTTGGGCAGTTCTATTGCACCAATTTATGTGAATTTTAAAGATGTAGAAGAATTAAAAGAAGCAGTGATTTCAAAAATATACGAGATTGGTAATTCTATACTACAAGAGCAAAATACCGGTGATGTATTCTTAAACATAGGAATAGCTAGCGTTAAGTTTGCTAAAGATTATAGCGTAATTTTTAAAGACCTAATTCTAAAAAACAATGGCTACTTAGATAACTACGATGAACAACTGGGCAATAACATCATTCAAGAAATGAAAAAAGATGAAGATCTGAAAGAGTTTTCAGAAGAAGAACTAAAAACACTTTTAATGAAAATGCAAGTATTTCAAGCAGGTCTATCCATAATGGCGACAAATGAATCGTTTGCTTTAAAATTGACTGATGAAAAAATTATAGAAATGTTAAGTGATACTGGCGAAGATATAGTAAATGGGATGAAAAACAGGAGGCTAGGAAGATAGTACAATGAATAGACATATTATAAATACGTCAATATTTGTAGTAGTAGTAGTGTTATCAGGCTGGATCGGAGTATTAGTAGATCACATAATCGGTGGGCCAACACAGCGAGAAACACTTGGGATGACCGTTTGGTTAGTTTTACCCTTACTTGCAACGATTTTATTAAGAATCTTTGCTAAAGATGGTTGGAAAGAAACAGGATTTAAATTAAATGTAAAAGGAAATGTTCGGTACTATATATCATCTATCTGCATATTTCCAATCGTTATGGTAATCGTCTGCTTTGTTGGTTACGCTTTCGGATGGATTGATTTATCTAATTTTAAAGGAACTGAATTTATAAAGGTTTTTGCTGGAATGTTTCTCTTTAATCTCTTTAAAAATTTCTTTGAAGAATCTGTCTGGAGAGGCTACTTAACAGAAAAATTAATGCATTTTAACATCAAAGACTGGCAACTATATCTATTGGTAGGCGGTATCTGGGCATCTTGGCATATTCCATATTACATGGTGTTTTTGCCAATTGAGGACATTCAGCAAATTATCAATGTAAGTAGATTTGGGTTCGTCCTAATTTCTTTTGCGATTATGATATGTTGGTCAATTATGTTTACAGAGTTGTATTTAGCAACGAGGTCTATATGGCCATGTGTACTTTTACACTCTATGGAGGATGCAATCATAAATCCACTTATTTTAAATGATTTTATCTATGTAGCAAATGGCAAGGAAATATTAATATCGCCAATAGTAGGAATTATCCCTGCTCTCCTTTTCTTATTGGTAGGTTTTGTTTTAAGAAGAACGAGAAAATCGCAGCAAGTAGAAACATCCACATTAGTAATGTAAAACAATTGTAACCACAAAGGCGTATCAACAGATTATCGTATAGTATTTTCAAAAAACCGCAGAAATCAAAGCTTTTTCTAAATAATTATTGATTATTTAAGTGGAATTAGTATCAAGAAAGGTAAGAAAATATGACAATTAAGAACTTTGAAAGAATATTTGATAAATCAATGACTTCCGCAAAAGCTCATGAGTGTATTACCTATATTGAGAGTAGCAATGGGAATTTTTCATGGAATAAGGGCTATGGTGGGAAAGACTTAGATACTCCAATCATAATGGCGAGTGTTTCAAAGCTTTTCACGACCACTTGTATTCTTGCCCTGCAAGATCAAGCAAAACTTTCGCTTGAAGATAAGATAACGAAATATTTTGATAGCGATACATTAAAAGGATTACATATCTATAAAGGAAAAGACTATTCCTTTAAATTAACCATATCTGATTTACTATTTCAAACAAGTGGTTTGCCCGACGTGTTTGGAGAAGGTAAAAACAACCTAAATAAGCGAACTGTCCATGAGGACATCTCAGTATCTTTTGATGAGTATATAGCCATCGCAAAACAACTAAAGCCGCACTTTGGGCCTAATACGAAAAATAGAGCCTATTATAGCGACCTTAATTTTGAAATGCTTGGTAAAATTATTGAAAAAGTGACGAATGAGACATTGAAAGATTCTTATCAAAAATATATCTTTGAACCATTGGGTTTGAAGAATACATATCTACCAACAAGTGAAAAAGAGTTTATCCCACATAGCTTTTATAAAGATAAAAAGATATTTCGTAATAACCTTATTTTGAGTATTCCAGCTTGTGGTGGTGGGGTTTCCACAGCACGTGAAATGATGGTATTTCTTAAAGGATTTTTTGGCGGAAAGTTATTTGATAAAACAATTCTTGAGCAAAACCAATTGTATAAGCCACTACAAATTACAATGGGTGGAATCCACTACGGTTGCGGGCATATGCAAATTAAATTAAACGGAATTGTAACAGGTTTCAAAGACAAGGGCTCAATAATCGGTCATGTAGGTATGTCAGGAACCTTTGCGTTTTACTATCCAGAAAAAGATTTATATCTAGTTGGTGACGTAGCTCAATATGCAGATCCAGGTATGTGCGTTCGATTGGCAATGAGGCTTGCATTAGGCGCAAACTAAAAGATTAGAACCCAAAAAAGCTCTATGTCAAGTGTTAGGGGTGATTCAACGAATCACCCCTAACATTTGACATAGAGCTCAAAGATGTTGAAAAAAACGGTCTTTCGACTTTTAAACCATGAAATTGTTGATGGTCTATTTTTACACTTGTGAATCTTATGACATATTCTTATTTTATCAAAGGCATCGAGTGAGACATGTTGCTGCTGTAAAATATTTAAGCCTGATTTTGGAACTGACTCATGTACAACTTTTCATAAAATCCCTTGCTTGCCATTAATTCATCATGGGTTCCCTGTTCGATAATCGTTCCGTCCTTCATAACAAGGATTAAATCCGCATTTCTAATGGTTGAAAGACGGTGCGCAATAACAAAACTTGTTCTGCCCTTCATTATATTTTTCATCGCTGTCTGAAGCATTAACTCAAGTCTGGTATCAACTGAACTTGTCGCCTCATCAAGGATTAAAATAGCCGGATCTGCCAAGAATGCTCTTGCTATTGTTAAAAGCTGCTTTTCACCGACTGATACGTTTGAGGATTCTTCATTTAAAAGCATATTGTAGCCATCCGGCTGTGTTTTGATAAAATGATTTACATTTGCTGTTTTTGCTGCATTCTCAATCTCTTGCCTTGTTGCATCTTCTTTCCCATATTTTATATTCCCGGCAATCGTTCCGTTATATAACCAGGTATCCTGTAACACCATACCAAAGATTGAACGAAGATCATCCCGTTTCATATCTTTAATATTGACACCATCAACTTTGATTGCACCTTTATTTACGTCGTAAAAACGCATTAAAAGATTGATAAGCGTGGTTTTTCCAGCGCCCGTCGGTCCGACAATTGCTACCATTTGCCCGCTTTTCACGTTAATATTTAGATGTTCGATGAGCATTTTATCTTTATTATAACCAAAAGATACATCTTCAAAGGTAACATTTCCTTCTACGTTGTCTATTTTTACCGGATTGTAAGCTTCCGGCACTTCTTCTGTTTCTGATAGAAATTCAAATACTCTTCTAGCTGCTGCCATGGCAGATTGGATAGAGGCGGACAATTGTGTCACCTGCTCTAGTGGCTCATTTAACTGCCACATATAGCGGATAAATGCCTGCAGCTGTCCAACCGTTATGGCACCTGTAATTGCAAATGTAGCACCTAATATGCAAACAACTACAATCGCTATATAAGTAATTAAGGAAATTAACGGTGACATTAACCCTGATATAAACTGCGCTTTAAATCCGTTTTCACAAAGATCATTATTAATCTCTTTAAACTGTTCTATGGAATCCTCTTGCTTTCCGTATAGTTTAATTTCGGTTAACCCGGTGTATCTCTCTTGAATGTACCCATTTAAGTTACCAAGTGCAACCTGTTGCCTTTCAAACATAGCGGAAGATCGTTTCATAATAAATTTCATAATCAAAGCGCTTCCCGGTATCAGTAAAACTGCAACAGCACCCATAATCGGATTAATATAAAACATTAGTACTATTGCTAAAATAATGGATAAGAAAGCACTCAATATCCTTGATAAACTTTGCTGCAGCGCATTTGACATGGTGTCTATATCATTTGAGATTATACTGAGAATATCTCCGACTGTACGTTTATCAAAATAGCTGATTGGCAGTTTTGCAATCTTTTTTTGTACATCATTTCTTAAATCACGCATTGTGTTTTGAATGCCATTTGTTAAAAAGTATTGTGATCCATAGTTGCAAAGTATATTTCCGATATAAATAGCAAGTAACAGTTTTAAGATTTTAATAACATAGGAAAAACTGATGGAAGCCCCAGGAACTTTATTCACGATATCTACCACATCATCTTTTAGTCTTGTTGTTATTAAACCTTCCACCATTGGTGCTGCTGATAAGAAGCCGGAGTATCCCATCGTAAGGAGAATAGCCACTATAAAGAATTTTAAATATGGTTTTATATATGGATATAGTTTTCTCATCGCTCTAGTTCCTCCTTTGTTAATTGTGAATCTGCAATTTCATAATATATATTGCATGACTTTAATAATTCTTTATGAGTTCCCATGCCAACCACTTCACCCTCATTTAGTACTATTATTTTGTCCGCATTCATGATTGTACTAATTCTTTGTGCAACAATAAATACAACGGATTCTTTTGTTTCTTCCTTAAGTGCAGCACGTAAAGTAGCATCTGTTTTAAAGTCAAGGGCAGAAAAACTGTCATCAAAGATGTAGATTTCAGGTTTTCTGACCAATGCTCTTGCAATGGAAATTCGCTGTTTTTGACCTCCCGATACATTTTTTGCACCTTCACTTATATATTCCTGTAATTTATTCGGCTTATTCTGAATAAACTCCTTTGCCTGTGCTACCTCAATTGCATGATCTATTTCTTCCGGTGTAGCATTCGGATTACCGAATTTAAGATTTTCTTCTATGGTTCCTTTAAATAAAAATGCTTTTTGAGGGATAAAGCCAATTTTTTGACGGAGTACCTTTAAGTCATAGCTACGTGTATCTACACCATCAATTTTGATAGAACCCTCTGTCACATCATAAAATCTTGGAATTAAATTAATTAATGTACTCTTTCCGCTGCCTGTACTACCGATAAATGCTACAGTTTCCCCTTTGTTCGCAGTAAAAGATACATCCTTTAAAACGGGGAGTTCGCCATCCGGATACTGGAAGGTAACATGGTCAAATTCTACCATGCCTTTATTTTCAGCTGTAATACCCTCTGTAGGATCTTTCACTGATGGTTCCTCATCTAGTAATTCCTGAATACGGTTTGCAGATACCTGGGCTCTTGGATACATTACAAATACCATGGAAAATAGCATAATAGAGAACATTGCATGAAACTGATACTCTAAGAATGCAACTAACTGTCCAACTTGTAAGGTACCTTTATCAATCATTACACTTGATATCCAAAACACTGCCATCATTGCAAGATGCAACAAGAAGAAAAAGGCTGGCTGTGTAAATGACATAATTTTATATAAATTCTTCGAATTAGTAGCATAATTATCATTGGTTTCTGCAAAACGTTCTGCTTCATATTCACTTTTTCGAAAGGCTCTGATTACACGGACCCCTGTTAGATTTTCTCTTGAAATCAGGTTCAACTGGTCCATGCCTTTTTGCTGCTTCTCGGAAAGGGGATTGGTTAATTTAGCAATGATAATAGTACCCACTACTATAAACGGTAAGCTTCCTCCGATAACCAAAGAGAGATTAATACTAGTTCTGATAGTCATAAAAACACTAATGAAAATCATTACCGGCGCTAAAAGTGCAGTTCTAAATAACAGATTGGAGAACAACATTAACTGAAATGCATCATTGGTTGTTCTTGTAATCATTGAAGATACACCAAATTTATTATATTCTGTGTGGGAGAATTTCTGTGACTGAGTAAAAACATCATTCCTAATGTCACGAATCATATAGGTTGAAATTCTTGATGAAGCGAAAGTTAATAAAATGGTACCTGCACCTCCAAGGATACAGACAAACAACATGATTACTCCCATCTTCTTAATATAAGCTATATCACCATTACCTATTCCGTTATCGATCATCCATGCCATGACCGTGGGAATTCCAAGCTGTACCGCTACAAAACTAAAGATTCCTATAATGTTTAACAGAATTAGTTTCGGATATCTTTTCAGATATTTTAACATTAATTTCATAAACGACTCCTTTATCTTACTGAATAAGAACATAAATAATTCAGCCACATTCCTTGACAGGAAAAGGCTGTTTGACTATTATAAACTATAAGGTTATCTTATAGTCAAGAAGAAAAAAAATAATAAAATTTTACTGAAGTACGGCAATAGAAAATGCAATCCATAAAAATATAGCATAGAATCGAGGTAATATATGCTTGAAAATAAAAATGAATATTTAACAACAGGACAATTTGCAAAAATCTGTGGAATCCCTAAGCATATTTTATTTCATTACGATCAGATAAAGCTTTTTCAACCAGAGATCATAAAAGAGAATGGCTACCGTTATTATTCCTTCCGACAGCTCGATACTTTTTCTATTATCTCTGCACTAAAAAAGCTAGGAATGCCATTAAAAGAAATTAAAAATTATATGGATGAAAGAAACCCTGCAAAATTGGTAGATTTACTGGAACAAAAATCTAACGAAGTGACTAAGGAAATAATAAAATTAGAGAACACGAAATGTGAGATAGATTCTCTTAAGGATTTAACGGAAAATGCCATATCTGTAAAATACAACATCATTGGACCAGCTTATCATAAAGACATGAAAGCTATACGTAGTACTTTAATGGATAATGACAATTCTTACTCTACTTTTGTAACAGAACTGATCGCGTTCCGTAATAATAGTAATGCAAGCATGATTGATTTCCTAGGAGCATCACTTACCGTTAATAATATCCTCGAAAAAAGATTCGACAGCTTTTCTTATCTATATACGAAAACTAACTCTGCTGATAAAAAAAACAATACTCTGATACGAAAAGAAGGTTGGTATCTTCAAGTTTATTATAAAGGAAGTTATCACAATATCAGTGAAATATATACAAAGATTATACAGTACGCAAAAGAACATCAAATAAAACTTGGGATGAATGCTTATGAGGAATATCTAATATTCGAGATAGGTACAAAAAACAGAGATGAATATGTTACATTAATATTGGTCGAAATTGAGGGTGAACCATAGAAACCTTAAATAAACAGAGGCAGAAAAAGAAGGCCACTTATGGCCAATCTCATATAGTTAATACACTACCCCCTGAGATTTGTTTGATTTCGTGAAGACTGTAATATATATGAAACAGACATTTTACTTAATGAGATAAATTGACTGAATTTATAGAGATACAATTTTACACATCATAGCTTTGATTGCAATAGAGCATAGGTGTCCACAAAAGTTACTTGAAAATGAAATGTTTTATGGATATACTATAAAAGATTGGGGGGATGAACCATAAGGAAAAGCAGGAAACATTGTGCATAGCAAGGGCTATTGCATATCACTAAAATGGAATAACAATAGCCTTTGCTATCCTAAAGAATAATTTCTTAGGAGGGCACAATGGGCTATGTTCATGCTTTGGAAATTTTGCCCGAAGCTTTAATTAAAGAAATACAAGAATATGTTGACGGGCAAGTTATATACATTCCAAAAATAAAATCAAAAAGATGTACGTGGGGAGAAAAGACAGATACGAGAGTCTATTTTAAGGAAAGGAACCTCGAAATATACAATAGCTACAAAAACGGTACGACTATTATTGAACTGTCAGAAAAATACTTTTTAACCCCCAAAAGTATTCAACGCATTATACGAAATATTCAAATTTTATGAGTAGATGTGCCTCTTTAAAAGGTGGCACATCTATTTTTTATAATAATGTATGTTCCCCTACTTGAAATTGAAAATGGTATAATGGATTTGCAGAGATAATAGAGAAACGGAAAGGAAACTGGAAATGAAAATTGTGAAAATCAATGATAACGACAAAACAAAGTTTATGGATTTGCTGCTTATTGCAGATGAGCAGATAAGTATGATAGAAAGATACTTGTTTCGTGGTGATATGTTTGCTCTGTATGATGGTGATGTTAGAACAATTTGCGTTACTACGCAAGAGCAAGCAGGTATATATGAACTCAAAAATATTGTTACCGTTCCTAAATATCAACGGAAAGGATATGGACAAAAGCTAATCGCATTTATTGTTGATTACTACAAGAAGTCTGGTAGTGAGTTATATGTTGGAACAGGTGATAGCCCTATGACACTTCGTTTCTACGAAAGGTGTGGATTTGTAAAATCACACGTTGTTAAAAACTTCTTTATAGATAATTACGACCACCCTATGTATGAAGATGGACAACAGCTAATCGATATGATTTACTTGAAGAGGAATTTATAAAAGGGAACTTACGCCGCAAGCTGTGGAGCAGGATGCTATTACCTTGGAGAATATCTACACCCTGTTAGCAAACTTTGATAAGGTCTTTAATAAAATCAGCGATGAAGAGAAAAAATCTCTAATTTCTTTGCTAATCAAAGAAATAGAGATTTTTCCATGTGACGAGGCTGAATTACCTCTGAAGTCCATATTGTTCAATTTTCCAGTGTACAAAGACGGTGGAGATGTTTACGAATTTTTGTGGGACAAAAGTACGCACGTCTCCACATGTGTTGTCACTAACATAGGAACACACACCTTTTACCTCGTCTACGATATGGGAACACAATTCTTTGGCTTTATCGCTCACACTCTTAGACTTGTCGAAACGCTCTTTTGCCTTTCCAATTTCATTTTTAAACCCTGTTTTATATATGAAAGTGATTTTATAGGGATCTTTGTTTCCATCTTCATCATAGCCACCGACTATGACTTTTTCAATTATGCTCTCAAATATTCCTCTGTCAAATTCCTCCAATACACCATTTTTTGATAATGCCTTTTTAAAATCTGCCACTCGCTGCTTTAAAGAAAATTCATCATCCATTTGTTGCTCTAAAATCTTTAAATTGGCTTTTATATCTGATAATTTCCTCTCATAACCTACATCTGTTTCTTCGTAAATATCTTGTGCAACAATTCCTTCGAGATAATTTTCCAACAATCTTTTTCTTTTAGCTTGAAGATTATCTGCACTCTTTTGTAGCTTTATGAGTTTATCTCTTATGGAATCCTCACTCAAAGTCTTTTCTACTCTGGAAATAAATTCTTCCAGTACATCCTTGTTATCTGCACACAGCATTTTATACGATTCGATAAATGCTTCCTCTATTACTTGTTCCGGTATTCCCTTGCTATCCGGACAGAATCTTTTTCCGTCCTTTGTAGATTTAACGCATTGCCAAATCGTCTTTTTATATTTAGAACTGCTATGCCATCTTCGCCTTGATAAATTTGCTCCACAAAACCCACATTCCAACAGACAGCTAAATGCATATTGTCTGCTATATTTCTCTCGTTTCCCCGGAGTAACCGACTTCCTTCCTCCATTTCTCCGCTCTCGAATCTCTTGCGCCCTAGCAAAAGTTTCGGCTGAAATAATGGGTTCATGGTGGTCTTTGATATAAAACCTATCTTCTTCTCCAAGATTTTCTAATCTTCTTTTTGAAATCGGATCAACGGTAAACGTTTTTCCTAATAGTATATCGCCTTTATATTTCTCGTTATTGATAATTCCCATTACACTGGAAGATGTCCAACTATTACCTCTTATCGTTGTAATCCCCTGTTCATTTAATTCTCTGGCAATCATTGAGCTTCCCGCACCAGCAACATACCTGTCAAATATATACCTTACAACTTCTGCACCTTCTTCATTTATGGAAATTGATTTTGTTGCAACATCGTAATCATATCCTAAACACCCCTGAAATCCGACCAATTCTCCACGCTTCATTTTCATTTTTAATCCCTTTTTTACATATGCCGAGGTATTCTCTACCTCCTGCTGTGCAACAGAGCTTAAAATTGTCATTAAAAATTCGCCATCTTTCAATGTATTTATCTTTTCAACCTCAAAATAAACTGCGATTTTTCTTTCTTTTAACATCCTGACATATTTCAAGGTATCCAATGTATTTCTTGCAAATCGAGGTAAGCTCTTGGCAATAACCATATCAATCTTACCATCCATACAGTCTTGAATCAGACGCTGGAAATCTTCTCTTTTATCAACTTTCGTTCCTGTAATCGCTTTATCCGCATATACGCCCGCAAATACCCACTGCTCATTATTTTGTATCAATTCGGTATAATGCTTGACCATCGAATTATAACTTTTAATCTGATCCTCATCATCCGTACTGACACGACAATATGCTGCAACTCTCAAGCGGTCTACTTTTCGGACTTTGGAAGATTCATCGAATGGATTGTTTGCCTTTATAATTTCTACTTCCATATCTTCCTCCTTTTTTGTGTTCCTATCGTAGTGTTCGCTTTTATTATAATGCAATACAGTTCATAAGTCAAGCTGTAATGTTGGACACTATCCCATAATCCCGCATTAGCTTTTTTTGAATCTGCTCATACTCCAACTCATTTATTAGCTTCAGATTTAATAGTTGTTTTAGCATAGATAATTGAATGCTATATCTTAATATCTTCTTTCCTTCCATAAGCAATCATCCTTTCGTAAATTTCCAAATATCCTCCTATTTCCTTGCACAGCCTTATCTGCTAATAAATAGGCAGAATACGCTTCTCCCCATTTATTAGCAGATAAAAACTGCAATACAGGTGGCAGCTCATTACACTGCCCACATCGGTCTTGCACCGTCATTTTATTGACCGGATTGCAGACTGCTCTGCAATCCGGAAGTATCATTATTACAGATATGCTTCATCGCCCCATGTAACTGCTACATATTTTGCCCGATCTCACTCGCTCCTTACCTTTGCTTCAATGTACTGTTTCAACATTTCCTCACGTTCACCCCGTCATAAGACAAGGCAGGTACGTCATGGCGCATCTGCTTAGTGGCTCTGCATATCCTCACGTCCTGTATGCAATACAATATTCAATTTTCAAGGTACACCGCTGATAATCAGCTATGGAAAAGGGCAGATAGCCGCCCCTTATACCGCTTCAAACGCCAGTATCTTCGTAATCAGCTTTGTTTCAAGCCTCCGGCGCAGCGTTTCATCAACACAAAAATGCAGCCGTCCTCCCTCGTCATACATTTTCCGGGTGGACAGGGTAATTATGTATCCCTCATAATGCTTCAGGACTGTGTTGATTGCCATTACATCGCCTTCTGATGCTGCCTTTATGATATGGAAAGGCAGTAAATTCTTTTCTTCGCTATTCTTACATCTCTTTTTCATCTGCTTTTTCCTCCATAATCTTTCTTAAAATCTCAAGGGAGCGTGTCCGGTGTTCGTGGATCGTACTGCGTACAAGGTTCATTTCCCTTGCTATATCCGCATCGCTCATTTCCAGAAAATATGAAAGCAGTATTACATTCCGCTTCCGTTCTGAAAGTGCCTGCAATGCTTCCGCAATCAGGGTGTCTTTCACTTCAATGTCATATCCATGTACTGTAAAATGACTGTTTTCCACTCCATACTCATCCATAACAAACAACTGGTTCAGCTCCTTTTCAGACAGTTCAGAAAACATGGCTTCATGCTCCCTGCGGTAATCCATGTGCCGGTAATAGTTAATCGCTTCACCTTTCAGCGACATCTGGCACAGGCGGTCAAAGCGATGCCTGATTGTCAGTTCATCATGGCAAGAAGGTTTCTTCATACGAGTTCACCTCCTCCCCCGTTGTGACGTGACAAAGGCATACGCCTTTTCCCTTTCCGTTGTATCTGCCAAATGGCGGTAGGCTGATGTTCGGGTGGGAGTAAAAATTTTATGTATATAAAAAACGCCCTGACAGGCTGATGCCCGTTGGACGCTATTCATATCTGTTATTCTGTTTTCTCCACAAGCTACGAGTGCGTATAGTTCACTCTCTAAGGTATATTCTGCTTCACTTCCAGTAAAGCACCTTATAAAAGAACCTTCCCACGCCAATAGCCGGATAGGTTCCCGAAGTCAAAAAAATATCCCTCAGACCGTTCAGAACACATAAATTCCCCTAAACGTACCCAAAGGATAAAATCCACGCAAAAAACCTCTGGATACTGCGTTTTTTTATATGCAATATCCAAAGTTATTCTATTTCGTTGTGTGCATTATGCCCCTCTTATAAAGTGAATTATTAGTACATTTCAAAAGTAAAATGTGCAATATACACTATACATGGAGGTGCATATATGGCAAGAAAAAAGAAAATTGACAAGGAAATGGGATTTCGTCTGAAACAGGCTAGGACTGAACAAAAACTGACCTATGAAGAACTGGCAGAAAAATCCGGCGTTTCCTCACGCTATATCAAGGAAATCGAAAATCATGGAAACGTGCCAAGCCTTGAAAAGCTAGGGCAGCTCATACGAGCCTTACATATTTCCGCCGATCCGTTTTTTTATCCAACTGTCCCGGCAGACAACCTCGACTACCAGCGGCTGTTGGTTTATCTGTCACAATGTACAGAAGAACAGATTACAACAATTCTCGCTATTGTGGAAGCCTATCTTCGGACATATAAAAATTTTTCAAAGTAAATCCACTCCCTCTCCTATCTCTTTTCTAAAACAAGGGCGGCTACCCTTAGCCGCCTAATTACCTCCTTCCTCTGCAAAACTGTGGCTCGTTTTGCTGTACAGAACGCTTCTTTTTAAAGAAGCGAAATATGTCATCATTTGTCATTTCTTCTCAATGTAATAACTGCATGGCATAGCAAGCCAAATACAAGAGAAAAACAGCCACCGCCAAATAGTGATGCTCCCCACCCTGCACCCGACATTGTCATAAAACCGCCAACAAAGAAAATACCAATGCCAAGAAATATACCAACACCATAAAAAAGTCCAATTGCCATATCGTACTTATTAAATTGTCGTTTCTCCTTTTTTTCATATGTTTCCATCTTTGTTATTACCTCCTTCGCAAAATCGTCCATGTGGACTCCAAAAAGACAGCAAATTTTTTTCAATGTATTTAAATCGGGTTCACTAACATCTCTCTCCCAATTCGATAGCGCCTGCCGGGTAACATTCAATTCCCCGGCCAGTTCTTCTTGTGTCATTCCCGATTGTGTTCGCAAATGACGTATTTGCTTTCCTGTTGTAATATCCGTCTGTTCCTGGTTCAAAATAGTTCCTCCTCTCTGATACTGATTTTATCAATGATATTTCGCAATAGCCAGCAATGAACACTTGCATTGCGCAAGACATTACATTATCTTCTGAAACATATGGCGAACCTTATCTAACCGACTATTTGGGCGGCAAGGTTGTACTACAGGTTCCCCTGAAGTTTCCTGATACCCTTTCAATTCTGCCAAGCAAACGCTTCTTCCATTTGTATAGAAATTCAAATCACTTTTATATTCCCCGATCCGCCGAGCTGGTATTTCTCCAGTTAAAATTGCCTCATTATTTTATAACGAAGTTGTTTCAATTACCGCATCATATTTCACAGCATCATGATAAGCTCGTGAAAGATATTCCTGTGGCGCAAATAGGATAAAAGAAAGATAGGGTTCTAAAACTTGTGTTCCCGCTTTTTTATACCTGTTCCAACACAACAGGCGCAAGAAGGCGGAAATCTGCCGGAGTACTGACCGGGCTGTAATAAACACCATATTCAAAGCCGAACCAAAGACCAAAAATAAGCATTGTGGGAAAATTTAAACTTTTGGATTTTCCTACAATGCCGACTACGGCGGAATCCCTCCCACTCCTTATACCTTTCTTTCCGTATACATTGAATTTGTATTTAGTAACTGCTATAATGTCCCTATTCAAATTATAAATGTGTTGAATTAGTTACATGTACATATTTTTTGTACCGGAGGAAGTGAAATGAATCCAAAAATTTATCTCATTACAGGCTTAATGGCTTCTGGAAAATCTACAGTTTCCGATTTACTGGCAAAATCAATAGAAAAATGCGTCCATCTTCGTGGTGATGTGTTCCGAAAAATGATTATTTCAGGCAGAGAAAATATGTCAGCTACCCCATCAGCGGAAGCAGTCCGCCAGCTGTACCTTCGATACAAATTGACTGCTGATGCGGCAAAGTCATACTTTGATAACGGCTTTTCTGTAGTGATCCAAGATAACTACTACGGTGATGAATTAAACCGAATGATAAATTATCTGCATAAATACCCTGTTGAGGTTATCGTTCTTTGTCCAGATGTGGAAACAATAAAAGAAAGGGAACGATACAGGGAGAAAACAGGCTATTCCGGCTTTACGGTCGAAACCTTATACGATACATTTATGCAGACAACACCACGGATCGGCTTTTGGCTGGACAATTCCAACCAAACACCACAGCAGACAGCAGAAACCATTCTGAACGCCAGAAAGTCGGTATGATTGTTCCATATAAGGGGAAGAAAAATTTCTTTTAGGTACTTTCTTTCCTAAAACTAATGTGATATAATAGCATCATTCCAAAAAAGGAGTAAAAAATATGCGGCAAGGTATTCTTAAATAAAACTATAATCAAATAGTGGGAACAAAGGATTATGATAGTCCCTTTTGTGGGGGCTTGGTTTTTGTACCCAATTTAAAAATACTTTTGCCTTATCAATTTTGACATATCCGAAAAACAGCAATCACAAACAGGTGTATGCTGTATATGTGTATGTCCGCAAATTATAATCCCCAGTGGTAAAAGTATTTTACTGCTGGGGATTTTTATGCCCTTTTGGGGCTGTAAAAGGAGGACAATCACATGAAAATAATCAATATTGGAATTCTCGCCCATGTAGACGCAGGAAAAACAACATTGACGGAAAGCCTGCTGTACACCAGTGGAGCGATTGCGGAACAAGGAAACGTGGATAAAGGAACTACAAGAACAGACACTATGATTTTGGAACGGCAACGGGGAATTACTATTCAGACAGCGGTTACTTCTTTTTGCTGGAATGATTATAAAATCAATATTGTGGACACTCCCGGCCATATGGATTTTTTAACCGAAGCATACCGCTCTTTATCTGTCCTTGACGGAGCTGTTTTAGTCATTTCGGCAAAAGACGGCGTACAGGCACAAACCCGTATATTATTCCATGCGCTTCAGAAAATGGACATCCCGACAATTATCTTTATAAATAAGATAGACCAAAATGGGATCGACCTGCGGCGTGTTTACCAAAGCATTAAAGATAAACTTACCAGTGATATGATTGTCATGCAGGAGGTTTCCCTGTCGCCAAAGATAACCATGACCGATATTTCTGATTTGGACAAATGGGATATGATTATTTCCGGAAGCGATGAACTATTAGAACGATATGTTGCAGAGGATTCTTTGGATATACAGGAATTACAATATGAAAAGTGCAAAAGAACCAGATGCTGCTCTTTGTTTCCTGTTTATCATGGGAGTGCAAAAGACAATTTAGGAACAGAAAAACTGATTGAAGCGATTACAGAAACTTTCATTACAGAAACAGACGATATTCAGTCTGAATTATGTGGATATGTTTTTAAGGTTGAGTATACAGAGCGGAAAAAACGGCTTTCTTATTTACGCCTGTATCATGGGACGCTCCATTTACGGGATACCCTGCTGCTGTCAAAAAAGGAAAAAATAAAGATTACAGAAATGTGTATTCCGTCAAATGGTGAAATCGTCCCGGCTGACCATGCCTGTCCGGGAGAAATTGTTATTTTAGCTGATGATACTTTGAAACTGAACGACATTCTGGGAAATGAAAAACTCCTGCCTCACAAAACACGGATTGATAATCCCATGCCATTACTTCGGACAACGGTAGAGCCGCAAAAGCCGGAGCAAAGGGAAGCCCTGTTAAATGCCCTCGCAGAGATTGCTGATACAGACCCTCTTTTGCATTTTGACATTGATACTGTTACACATGAGATTATATTATCTTTTTTGGGAAAAGTACAGTTAGAAGTTATTTGTTCGCTATTAGAAGAAAAATATCATGTGGGCGTGGCTATGAAAGAGCCTTCGGTTATTTATCTGGAAAGACCGCAAAAAAAAGCGAGCTGCACGATTCATATTGAAGTGCCGCCGAATCCGTTTTGGGCATCTATTGGTTTGACGGTAACACCGCTTCCTGTTGGAAGCGGAACACAATATAAAAGCGAGGTATCTCTCGGCTATTTAAACCAAAGTTTTCAAAATGCCGTCATGGAGGGTGTGCGTTATGGAATGGAGCAGGGCTTATATGGCTGGGGAGTGACAGACTGCCAAATTTGTTTTGATTATGGAGTTTATTACAGCCCGGTCAGCACCCCCGCTGATTTTCGTTTTCTTGCGCCTGTCGTGTTGGAGCAGGCATTGAAAAAAGCAGGAACACAACTGTTGGAACCATACCTTTCCTTTACCCTTTTTGCACCGCAGGAATATCTTTCACGGGCTTATAATGACGCACCAAAGTATTGCGCAATCATTGAATCAACCAGACTTGAAAAAGATGAAGTTATTTTTAAGGGGGAAATCCCTGCACGTTGTATCGGTGAATATAGAAATGATTTGAATTTTTATACAAATGGAAGAAGTGTCTGCATTACAGAATTAAAAGGGTATCAGGAAACTTCCGGCGAGCCTGTGTTTCAGCCACGCCGCCCGAACAGCCGTTTAGACAAGATCCGGCATATGTTTCAGAAGATAATGTAACATCTTGCGCAATGCAAACGTTCATTGCTGGCTATTGCGAAATATCATTGATAAAATCAGCATCAGAGAGGAGGAACTATTTTGAACCAGAAACAGACGGATATTACAACAGGAAAACAAATACGTCATCTGCGAACACAATCGGGAATGACACAGGAAGAACTGGCCGGGGAATTGAATGTTACCCGGCAGGCGCTATCGAATTGGGAGAGAGATGTTAATGAACCCGATTTAAATACATTGAAAAAAATTTGTTTTCTTTTTGGCGTCCACATGGACGATTTTGCGAAGGAGATAATAACAAAAATGGAAACATGTGAAAAAAAGGAGAAACGACAATTTAATAAGTATGATATGGCAATTGGACTTTTTTATGGTGTCGGGATATTTCTTGGCATTGGTATTTTCTTTGTTGGCGGTTTTATGACAATGTCGGGTGCAGGGTGGGGAGCATCACTATTTGGCGGTGGCTGTTTTTCTCTTGTATTTGGCTTGCTATGCCATGCGGTAATTACATTGAGAAGAAGTGACAAATGATGACATATCCTGCTTTCTGGACTTTTCGGTCATATCGCAAAAAAAGCCGCTGCTTTTGGCTTTCCAATAGCGGCGGCTTAATGCAAGCGGCGGCAAAGGGAAATATCCTTTGCATACCTTACAGAAGAAAAGTTTTGCAGCATTACAAAAATAAAAGCCTATACCATTTTGGAAAGAAAAGATACATAATAGTCAAGACAGCAACAATCAGAAGTTATGGAGGGTAACAATGGAATATAGTAAGGAAGATTTAATGGAAGCAAAACGGCAAATTGATTCAACATTGCATAAATTGCGGGAAACCATAATAACCTTTGAAGCAAAAGAAACTCCAGAGAGATATAAGTCACAGATTACTTTGGCGAAAAGACGGATAAGGGCTTTTGAAATAGCAAATTATTTTATAGAAAACGAGATTGAAAACAGTCAGTAAATTCAAAACAAGTGTATCTTTGGCGTTGGCATTCGTTTAGAATGCTGTAATCTTAATCGAAAGAACCATAATCTGAAAAGGGAGATAATATTTAAAAAACATTAAGGAAAATTTGGCTACTCCCCATACTGGCTTTTGCTAAACAACTCCAACCAGTCACCCCAGCAGACAGTAACCTCCATTTTGAAACTGGAATAAATTTATCGATCATCACAATTCCAATCTCATAGAAATGACTTCCTGAAATCCGACTATGCGGGAGCGAAATCCTTTAGGATTTCTTCCACACTCAACAAATCCAGCCCGTTCATACATAGAAACTGCTCTTTCATTTTCAGCAACTACTTTAAGTTCAAGCTGGTTATATCCCGCTGTTTTAGCACATTCGATACACGAAGTCAGCAAAGCCTTACCAATTCCAAGTCCCCAATACTTTTTCACAACACTGATGCCAAATTCTGCTCGATGCCGTACCTTATATTTTGTACCGATTGCCTCAATTCCTGCTGTTCCCGCAATTACACTGTCAACTATGGCAAGCAATTCAATCTCTCTTTCACTCTCAGCTTTTTCTTTCAGAAACTGGCTCTCCTGTTCGACATTAAAACTGTTTTCATCTGGATATGTAAGCAAATAATCTGTTTCACTATGTGTCAGATTGAAATTATCCACTACAAGCTGACCATCACTCTCTGTTCCATTCCTCAAACAACATTCCATGCCATTACTTAATATTATTGTTTTGTTATATCTCATAACTGCTCCTTTACTGACAACTGTCCTCAAAGTCAGCTTCTTCATCTATACAATATCCTAATCAGAAAAATGTTTTCTCATTTCATATTGTTTAACAAATACACTAAATTTCCATTTCTTCAAAAAAGCGTTCAATGCCTGATCCCGTTCATCCACATTTATTACCCTCATCTCTAAACTCTTTGTTTGTTTAAGTAAATCTAACAAAATCTCTGTGGCAACTCCCATTCTGCGATATTGGGGATGTACCGCTAACTGCGCAATATCTCCTTTTATTTTGTCCACAATACCATATCCAATCAAGTTTCCATCAAATTTAACAATCGTATAAGAAAAGGATTTAGCGATTGCACAAACAGCATCTTTTGCGTTTTGCCATGAAGGTGGATAAGTCCAAAAATCTTTGACCGCTGTCCATTGATCATCTTGTAATTTTTCCGGATGTTCCAGTTTCCACACTTTATGTACGCCCGGTTCTTTTATCTTGCCCGTCAGTTGGTAACAATTCAATATTCTGTTAATTCGAAATCCCTGTTTTTTATATAAAGTGAGCGCCTTCTCATTATCTTGAATCACTTCCAGTTGATACATGCTGATTTTATTTTTTATACATATAGTGCTAACCAGATTCAATAATTCCCCCATAATTCCTATTCTCCGAAAATCGGGGATAACTCCTGTTCCGAGGTCATAGACTGTCTTTTCGTTATCCCAATCTCTCACTCCATTCAAGATAAAACCGACAAGCGTTCTATCTGCAAAGGCTCCAACTGAAACCGCAGGCATAAATCCATTTCTTTTCAGCATTGTTTCAAAAGATTTAAAAGGCATATCAACTGAAACCTGATAATCAGAAAATGCCTGTGTAAACGCTTCGTATATACAAACGGAATCTGTATTTTCCAATGTCCGGTATTCCATATTTTCTCCTTAATGCTATATTTACTCTATTGGAAGATTGTGCTGTTTCAAAAATGAAAGCTTATCCCAATAGCCTCGTTGGAATAAAATTTTCCCATTCACTACCTGAAAAAAACCACACCCCCGTAACCCCAATGGATCACGCCATTCCAAGATTGCCCATTGCCCATCCTCAAAAATATTTTCCACGATAGCTGTCATATCCGCTGTTGAAAATTCGGCTGTGAACATGGTACGGATTGCTTCAATTCCTACTACTGGCTCATTCGCTACTTGGTGATTCGTCGCATTTTCATGATAAAGGGCTGTAATTGCTTCCACATCATGTTTATTGAATGCATCTACCCATAACTGAACAACTTCTTTCGGTCTTAACATTTCTGTTTTTCCTCCTATGCCTTGTGTGTTTTTATTATATCAAAAAGCAAGTTGAAAGTCGAGAATCATTATAAAGGCACAAAAACTCCACAAACCAACACACCCTCCGGGAGTGTCGAGGGTAGAATAGCAAGCACTGCCTATGTCCGGACACATAGGCAAAATTCCCCATACATCCCTACCGTCCGTATGATGAAATTTCTATAGGGAAGTATCCCTAACCCTCTTTGATTTTCCTTCTGCTTTTTCTCTGCCAGTCCTTGACCATTTTCCGCAGATTTGCTACAATAACACATGGATAATTCTATCCAAAAACAACTGAACAGACACGAAACCAGACTGTTGTAAACCGAACATTTTACAGCAGTTTTTTTGTACCCAAAATCAGGAAAGGAAGTATCAGAAATGGCAAACAGGACACGCACCAACCGGAACGAATTTCACTTAGACGATAAAGAGCAGTTTATTCTTGATGAGAAGTTTAAGCTGTCCGGCATGAAAAGCAAATCAGCTTTCCTCCGGAAGCTCATCCTCTACGGATATGTCTATGATGTTGATTACAGTTTCCTCCGGGAGTACAACACAGAGCTTGGACGGATCAGCTCCAGCCTGAACCAGATTGCAAAAAGAATTAACAGTACAAACCATGTCTATCAGGAAGATATGGACGAAGTAAAGGAGTTGATGAAACAGGTATGGCATACACAAAAATCCATGCTATCACAGCAACCGTTGATAAAGCGGTAGCCTACATCTGTAACCCGGATAAGACTGATGAAAGCATCTACATCTCCTCTTACGCCTGTGCGCCGGAAACCGCAGCGATTGACTTCAAATATACCTTAGACCACTGCCGGGAAAACAGCCCAAATAAAGCCTATCATCTGATACAGGCTTTCGCTCCCGGAGAGGTCAGTTTTGAGGAAGCGCACCGGATAGGGAAAGAGCTTGCCGACAAAGTTTTAGAGGGAAAATATTCTTACGTTGTCACCACACATATTGATAAAGGTCACGTCCATAACCACATCATTTTTTGTGCTGCCGACAACTTTGAACATAACAAATATCACGACTGCAAACAGACCTATTACCGCATCCGGAAATTGAGTGATGAGCTGTGCAACGAGCATAACCTTTCCGTCATTATCCCCGGCGGGGAGCGTGGCAAAAAATATAACGAATGGCAGTCAGAGAAAAGCGGTGCGGCATGGAAAACGCAGATAAGAAAGGACATCAATGCTGCCATAAAATCATCTTCCACCTATGAGGAATTTCTGCTCCTGATGCGGGCAAAAGGCTATGAGATAAAAGGGGAAAGTTTTGGGGAAGATGCGCCAAAATATATCTCATTCCGCCCGCTTGGAAAAGACCGTTTTGTGCGTGGCAGCGTAAAGTCACTCGGCAGGGAATACACAAAAGAACGCATCAAAGAACGGATTGAATTGAAACGGGAGAGGAAAGCTGTTATCCCGAAAAAAGATTACGCAAACAAAAGGCTAGTTGACACCTCTGATGAAAAATTCCAGAACAGTCCGGGACTGAAAAGGTGGGCAGCGATTGAAAATTTAAAGATTGCTGCACAGACTTACAATGAAGCCGGTTCTATAAAAGAACTGGAACAGAAAATCGCCACCACAGCCGCCACCGGGAAGGAAGCAAAACAGACTGTCCGTAAGTTAGAAAACCGCATCAAAGACCTTGCAGAGATTATCAAGTATGCAGAACAGTATAAAGCAAATAAATCCTATAACATCGCCTACAAAAAAGCTAAGAACCCCGACGCATATTTCCGTAAGCATGAGAGCCAGATCATTCTCTATGGCGGCGCAAGGCGTATGCTGGAGCAGGCGGGCATCAGTCTAAAAGGCTTGAACATTGACAAGCTGAAAGCTGAATATCAGGAGCTGACCACACAGAAGAAAGAACTGACTGCCACCTACAAAAACTGTGATAAGGAACTGAAATCGCTGAACCGGAAGCTGGAAAATCTCAACCAGTATTTAGGGCGCTCAGAGCCGCAGAAAGACACACCAAAAGAGCCAGACAGGAATAACACCCCTGCCCGGTAAAAAGGGCGGAGAATCGCCTGTTAAGAGCCAAAAAAGCACCGTGGAAATGTGCATAACTCCCCATTCCGTCATGGACAACACCGTTCACAGGACATGGAAAAGCAAAGTGCAGCTTTCCCACATCCTGCAAACAATGTTGCCCACAACTCCATGAGAAGGGGAGTTATACACATTACCACAGTGCCGACGCCTGCTGAATCCCACTCTTTCCTTCCTGCCTTTTTATATGATTCGTAAAAATCTCTTGCAGGCAAGTCTCTTTTTCTGTAATATAGTCAACAAATCCGCAAAAAAATAGGAGTGCCGAAGCACCCCCACTTCCTAAACCCTCTTGCAAAATCCGCAGTGTTGGTTTATAATCATCATAGAAGCCGAAGGATTCTAGCACGTCCGACGGTTGTACAATCGGAAACGAGTAATCAATTTTAGAAAAACAAACGGATCACCGGCTATCCCCTATTCGCAGTAGAGGATAGCCTTTTCCGTTACTTGCGGTTGTGTTTATTGTCTATGTATGTCAAGGCTGCAAAAATCACCAGCACCAACGTAAGCACTTCTAACGTATTCATACCGACCTCCTTTCCGTTTCCAGAAAGGACAACCGCAGACTATCCCTACCTGCTCTAATCTGACTAAAAAGAATTATAGCACTTCCTGTCGGATAATGCTATAAAAGTTTCACGATAAATTATTCTGCCGCTTCCAGTCCAATCTCCGCAAATTCCTCATCGCTCATAGTTTCCAGTTTCCCTAAGACCTGCCCGGCAAGCTCCACCATTTCGCTGTCCTGTATGTGGGGAATCACATTCTTTATGTCGGCAATCATGCCCCTTCTGTCCTGCCCCTCAAACACACACATCAGATTGACTTCTTCCACTGTAAATTTATCCATAGCTCATATCTCCCTCTCTGATTTTTTCTCCGTCCCCTTTTCCGGAGCTTCTTTTCCTGACTTATCCCTCTGCTCGATGACTGCCTTTTTCTCCGCCAGTTTTTCCTTTATGGAAACCCTGCCCGCCTTGTGTTCTTTTTCCTCTTTTGGCTTCTCATTGTTCAGGACGTTATCAATCATGTTATAGTTACATTCTTCCAGTTCCTCAATCTTCGCAAGCGGCTTATACTCTGCCAGTTTGTCTAAAAGCTCCTTTGCCTTCCTTGCAGTCTGTACACCCTCACTATCATCAAGCTCCGTCCCTTTCCCGAATAGATCCGTTATGCCCTCCCTCATGCTGTCTGAAATCATGGCATTGAGGAAATCATTCAGATACTCCGTATTCCCGTTCCTGATGTCCTCTGCGATATTCGCTACCTGTGCTTCCCTGTCCTTCACCGTATCATTGTACTGATAAGTGTCATAGTCATAGGAAAGCTGGTCTATTTCTGCGGCAAGGAAAGCCGCCTGCCACTTTTCCAGTGAGCCAAGCACTTCAATATCCGGCAGCTTGTCGATCAGCTCCGCAATTACCGCTACCGCTTTGGGATTGTCTGTAATGTCCGGCACATAATCTAAAATCTCCAGATCGGCAGTCCTGCCCGACACAATATCCATCTGTGTGTCCTCATACGCTTCCGTTCCTTCCGTATGAATGTTGATGCCGATGCTCCGGATACCATTCATCCTCTCCGGCGGTATCTGGTTGAAAATTTCGATTGCTTCCTCCACGCTTGCTATATCCTCATGGTATTCTCCGAGGTTATGGAACTCCCCACACTCTGCCACTGTAAGGGTAATGGCTGTCTGCTTTTCTTCCTGTGCCTGTTCTGTATTCCTCTCCTGCAGGGCAGCACGTCTTTCCGCAAGGTACGATTCTACCCCCGGAAGATACTGCCCAAGCGTCCCGGTCTTTCCTTCTGTGATAGGGTTGATGTCAACTTTCACGCCGCCAATGCTTAACCCGTCCTCATTAAATGTGTTAAACAGGAAATCCTCCGTTTCCCCGCCCCGGTATTCCACAACCACATCAAAGTCAGAATTGTCCTGTTCCAGACCTCTGCACCTGCTCCCGGACACCGCCACATCCACAAGCTCTATGTCCATATCATACTCGTCAATCTTGGACTGCAAATAGGCGTATATGGTAAGTTCTATATCCTCCTGTGTCTGCCCATTGATGCCATTCCATAATTCCTCTGTCCGGGCTTTAAAATCAGCTACAACCTTGCTTTCCGCCGCTTCCGGCACTTCATTTCTGATACGTTCCTCCAGATGCGCCATTTCCGCCTGCTCTGCCTTTTCCATCAATCCGTCATAATCAATCGGTATCAGCTCATCATCCGCCTGTATGTTGCCTTCCAAAGCGCTCCGGTGCGCCGGCTCTTTCAAATCCGCCACAATCTCATCAAGTGCCTGTCTGATTGTTATATCCGGATTGTCATACACCCCACCGTCCAATTTCCAGTAACTCATATCGTAAATTGTGTAATCATACCCTTCACTGGCTTCCTGAATACTGATATAGCGGTCTGCCAACTGGAAAGCAAGCTCTGTTTCTTCCCTGCCACTGGCATCTATGTACGGATTCTTCCATTCCGCAAAAGGAATATTTTCAAGGATATGGTTTTGCTCCCCCTCCGGCATCAGATTTCCCATTTTCCCCTGTTCATAGAGAATATCAAACCTGTCCATATACATTGAAACATCATCTATGCCGCTGGTCTTTAGCTGAAACTCAAACAATTCTTTTACTAAATCTTTTGTTTCCTCCGGCGTCCTCTCCCGGTAAACCTCCGCCCGGTCAAAACCGACCGCCTGATATAAAGTCTGCAAATCACTCTTGAACCGGCTGTTTTCCACTTCATTCTGCGTAAATTCAAGCGGCACACAGTTTTGGTTGTTTTTCACATGGAGAACATCAAATTCCTTTCCATTGATACCAAATCCAAATACTGCCTTTGTCATGCCTGTCTGGTCAGAATCTTCCCTCTCCCGGCACTCCTTAAACTTTGTGATTGCTTCCGCAAGACTGTCAAATCGCTCTACCTCACCTTTTTCCGGATTACTGCCTACCCTTGCGGATAAATCCTCAATGACATAGTAGGTAAATTTATCTGCATCCTCTTCTTTCTGTATGCCGCTTTCTGCGGTATTTTCCATCACTTCTGCCGCATCCCCTATATCCGAATTTTTTTCTTCTCTGGTTTCCGAAAATACCGAAAGTTCCTTCGTAAACTCCGGTATCTCCCTGTAACCAACGGAATCCACATAATGGCTTGTGTTCTCCCCATCCTGATGCAGCACCACCACATCACTGACAGAAAGGGAATGCCCGGTAAAATCCGCCGGACGGTCTATATTGAACCGGGTATAAATATCTTCAAGGCTCATGCCTTCCTTCAGCTCCCCGGTGTAGACCAGAGTGTAATTCTCTTTAGAAACCGGGATACCCTTCATTTCAAGATAATCCATTGCCATAAACCGTATATCCCTTGTTTCCTCCGTATCTTTAAGCTGATAGATACCAAACCTGCTCTCATTTCCATACAGAAGCCGCATTTCCGGGCTTGGCGCATCTTCCTCTAATCCCTGTTCCAGATAAGCACTCCAATCGTCCTGTTCCACGCCAAACAGACCGTCATGCCCCTGCACTGCGCCCCAATCCTCAGCAAGCGTTTCCGAACCGTCTGAATGGAGCAGATATACCTCCATGCCTTCCTCAAATAGTTCTGATGCCCGCTCTTTCGTCAGCGGCAGCATTTCATTCCAAAGATAGCCATACTCGTGCATCTCCGATAAACCTACCATGCCATCCGGAAGGGCATCTATCTCCGCCTGTGCTACTTCCTTTGTTTCCAAAAGCAGTGGTAAATCGTCTTTCTGTTCCGCAAGGGAATATGCAAGGGAAGTAGTTTTCCCCATATCGTCCAGTTTAAAGGCATGGTTCATAATCAGGTTGCGCTCGTCAATACTATATACAGACCTGTGGAACTCCATGAGGTTAATGAGCTGCTCTGCCTGCTGCATGATCGGAAGCTCCGAAGCGGCATGAATCTCCTTTTTGCCCATATCCACCTCAAAATCATAAAACTGCGGATAGCCGTCATTCACCCCGCCGCTTTTCATAATGGTTACACATTCAAAGCCTTTTTCTTTCAGATAGTCCGTAACACTCCCGCCCCACTCATTTCCTTCGCCGGGCAGCATATCATATAAGGCATTTTCCACTTCCGACTGCATATTTGTGATTTTAATGGTTTCATACTCCCCGTTTTCGGGCATGGCTATCCGGACAACAACATCGGCATATTCAATCGGCTTGTTGGCTCTCTCCCGTTCCTCCTGCAATGCCTTAAAATCGGTTATCTCATAAGTATCCGTATTGTAAGCGTAATCTAAATGGTATTCCTCTACTTCTTCGCTCCGCTCATTCCCAAGCAGCGTTACCCACGCCCCGGCTCTTTCAAGGTAGGCTTCCACACTCTGCCTGTCATCATCTTTCATATCAAGCAAAGAATTAAAAAGCTCTGTCCGTTCCATGCCCCTAACGCCCAAAAGGTCATATTCTGAACGGTCTGTATTCGCCACAAGCAGAATGATGTCCTCCTGTGCCTGTTCTGCAGCACGTTCTTTATCAATCTCCAAAAGCTGTGCTTCAATCCCCTTTATCAGTTCCGAAGAAGTCCGGCGTATCGTATCAAGGGAAGATTTTAACTCCGGCATTTCCTTTCCGCTGCTCCACCCGGCGATATACCCAAAAGAATAGTCGGACGTATCAATCCCGAAGTGCTGGCAGACGGTGTAGGCGATGCTCTCCGCTTCCACTTCCTTTGTTTCCCTGTCTTTGGCAATCCCTGTTTCCTGTTCAACCTCCTTTGCATGGAGTTTTGCGTGTGCTACCTCATGCACTCCGGTTTTTGCAGTCTGCGCTTCTCCCATGCCTTCCTTGATAGCGATAGGGTGGTTTAAGTCAATAAAATAGCCTTTCCTGTCACCCTCCATGCCCTCATAGCGGATTGGTACAGGGGAAACCCTTGCAAGTGCTTCCATAAAATCCCGGTAACGCTCTACATCCCCATGCAGCTCGCTCACGCCGAGTCCGGGAAGCTCTTTCCCGTCCGTCTGCGAATAATCAAACACTGTGACAACCCGGAAAGCGGGTATCTTTATCTCCACTTCCTCCACAACAGGCATCCCGTCCCGGTCAAGCACAGGCTCATTCGTGACCGGATCAATCTTTTCCTGTTCCTCTTTGATTTTATAAGGCGAAGGCGCAAGGATACGGATACCCCTCTCGCCCCTGTTCACATGGCGCTCAAAATTCTTCTGCCATGCCTTATACCCGGCAACGTAGGTTGCGTCAGGGCATTGCATCTCTATGAGCTGGATATTGTTTGCGCTGTAATTATGGAATTTTGACATGGTATTCAGGTAGCTTTTGTATTTTTCTCCCTCAAATAATTCCTTTAAGCCTTCCTCCAGCCTGTCCGTTATCTCCTTTACTTTCTGTTTTTCAGTTCTCGCATCTGCCATCTGGTTATTTCTCCTTTTCCTCCATAAAAAACAGGGACAGATAAGTTTCCCTCTCTGCCCCCGTTCCGGATATTTTTATTTGCAGCTATCTTTATAAACATTCCTCTTTGCTTTTTGGCTTTGCCTTATCCTGCTCCGGCACTTTCTTCTGCCCTGCCTTTTCCTTCATCTGCGACAGTTTATCCTTTACGGACACCCGCCCTCCTTTCTCCGCTTCCTTCCCGGCATCCAGACTAGAAGAAAGCCGATCCAGCTTATCAAATGCCTTATCTATCCCGTCAATCTTTTTCCGAAGGTTCTCCACCGCCTTTTTTACAGGCTTATTGATTACCCTTGTCATGCCGACACCCGGCTTTTCATCCGATACCTCTTTCGTGCCTTTCCCGGCTAACAGCCTGCCCACATTGGAAACGCTGTTCCCGATCTGCTTCAGTTCGTCCCCGATGCTGTCAATCTGGTTGGCTGTCTTTTCACAGTCTGTCATCACATCAACCAGACGTTCCCGGTAATCGGAAAGCATGGATTTCACGCCGGAAATTCCTGTCTGGAGAACCTTGCACATCTCCGCTTTCCCTTTTTCCTTAAAGGCACTGACCGCCTGTTGCGCTGTTTCCACCAAACTGTTTCTTACCGATGACAGACATTCCGAAAGGCTTGTGATTTTTTCCTGAAGGTGCGCCACTTTATCCATGAGCTTCTCCGTCACAGATTTTGGCTGGTTTTCCTGCATCTGCGAAAGCTGCTCCCTGACACCCTGTAATTCATCCACCATTGCGGTAAGCTGCATCTGCATACCCGCCACATACCAGAAAATCCCCATAAAATCCTGTGACCGCCCGTCCATATCCTGCTGGTTAAGCAGTTCTATAAGCTGCTTTAATACTTCATTTTCTTCCATGATCTGTTTTGTGTTCTGTTCTGCTGTTTCCATTTTCGTCCTCCTTATAAACTTTCTTCTTTTCCTTTTCCCTTTGAAATCTCCGGCTTTTCCGGCATTTTCTGTCCATAAGCCTTCTGCCGCATCTCGGCAAGTTTTTCTTTTATGGAAATGCGCCCTCTCGGACTGTCTGATAGCATCCGCTCTTTCCCATGCTCCGCTACTTTTTCCGATACTGCCCGGTTAATCTGCGGCTTAAAAGGCACATCCGCCACAGCTTCTGCTTCACGCTCTATTTCCTCTGTATCCATTTCCTCCTGTTCCCCGTCATTCTCCGGCTCATCGTCCATATCAATCCCATCGCCGCCCTTTTCGTCCATGTTCAACAAAGCATTTAATTCTGTCAGACGTTCCAGTTTCTCCGCAAGCTCCGCTTCCTGTGGGAATGGCTTTGTAACCTCCACTTTTGCGGTTTCAAGCTGATGCTCCACGTTTTCCAGTTTCTGCGCCACTTCTTCCATTCTTTTATTCATGCCTTCTAAGGCATTGCTTAACCTCTGTAAATTTCCCAACGGATCAGTGCCGATTTCCACCTCATGGCTGATACTGCCTTTCAAATTGACCGTAAACTTGGAAAAGAACGAATCATAGGAAACACTCATTTTAAATCCCTGATATTCCCCGATTGTGACTGCCATATTTGGCTGTTTTGCACTCCGGCACATATCAATCAGTGCTGCCCCGGCTTCTTTTTTATCCGTATATACCCGGTTCCCGATTTTTATGGAAAAGGTATCTTTATCCGGGAACTTATTCTGCGCATAGGTCTGAATGTCGGCACGATACCCCGCAAGGCGTTCTTTCATGGACGCAATCTGTACCGGGTAATGCTTCACGATATTGTCCTCCAAACGGTATTTCTGGCTGGTATGGTTCGCTTTTAACAGCTTTAGCTTTGACACCTGAATATCTAAATCCATCTTTTCCTTAATATAGGGATTACCGGTTGCCAAAGCCTTTACTTCCGCATAAGTGAGCGCTGCTTCGTCTATATCCTCACAGCTCCGTACCGGGGATTTGCTCGTCATAATCTGCCCGATGAATTTCTGCTTATTTTCAATGAGCTGCCAACTGTACGAATCGAATGTGCCTTCCGTCACATACCGGAAAATCTTTACCTTGTCATTCATATTGCCCTGTCTTAAAATCCTGCCTTCCTGCTGTTCAATGTCGGAAGGACGCCAAGGCACATCAAGGTGGTGCAAAGCGATAAGCCGATCCTGCACGTTCGTCCCTGCTCCCATTTTTGCGGTTGAGCCTAATAAAAAACGAACCTGCCCGCTCCTTACTTTTGCGAACAGCTCCGCTTTCCTTGTTTCCGTATTGGCATCATGGATAAATGCTATTTCATTCTCCGGCACTCCCTTCGCCATGAGCTTATCCCTGATGTCCTCATAAACATTAAATGTACCATCTCCCTTCGGCGTAGATAAATCGCAGAAGATAAGCTGCGCCGACTTCTGCTCTTTGGTCTGCTCCCATATCTCAAATGCTTTCTCCACACAGGTTGTGGCTTTGGAATTTTCTTCATCCGGAAGCATATCATTTATCAGTCTTTGGTCTAACGCCAGCTTTCTCCCGTCGTTGGTTATCTTGAGCATATTGTCGATGTTCGGCTGCACTTTCCTGTCCCTGACCGCTTCTGCCCTGTCTGCAAGGGAATGTACCATGTCCTGCTGGTATTCGCTCGGCTTTAACACAATATTTTCATAATCCGCTTCCGGCACAGGAAGTTTCAGCATATCCGGTGTCTGAATGTCGGCGCTCTCTTTAAATAATGCAATCAGTTCCGGCAGGTTGAAAAACTTAGCGAACCTTGTTTTCGCCCGGTAGCCTGTACCTTCCGGAGCAAGCTCTATGGCGGTCTGCGTTTCCCCGAACGATGCCGCCCAACTGTCAAAATGCCCCAATCCAAGACGCTGTAAGGTGTTATACTGGAGATAGCGCATATTGGTATATAATTCCGTCATGCTGTTGCTGATCGGCGTACCTGTTGCGAATGTGATGCCCTTCCCTCCGGTCAGTTCGTCCATGTACTGGCACTTTGCAAACATATCCGAAGATTTCTGTGCCTCTGTCTGTGCGATGCCCGCCACATTCCGCATCTTTGTATATAAAAAGAGGTTCTTATAATTATGGCTTTCATCTACAAACAGCTTATCTACGCCCAACTGTTCAAAGGTCACTACATTATCTTTCCGGCTTGCATCATTTAAGCGGCTCAACCTTGTGTTCAGCGATTTTTTTGTTTTCTCCATCTGCTTAATGGAGTAACGCTCCCCATTCTCCGCTTTCAGGGCTTCGATTGCCATTTCAATCTCTGCTATCTGCCTTTCAATCATCGCCATCTGTCTTTCAGTGGAAAGCGGAATTTTCTCGAATTGACTATGACCGATAATCACAGCATCATAATCCCCTGTTGCGATTCTGGAACAGAACTTTTTCCGGTTGGCGGGTTCAAAATCCTTTTTTGTAGCCGCTAAAATATTCGCCCCCGGATACAGACGCAGGAAATCGCTTGCCCACTGCTCTGTCAAATGGTTCGGCACAACAAATAAGCTCTTTTGGCACAGCCCCAGCCGCTTGCTCTCCATTGCTGCAGCAATCATTTCAAAGGTCTTTCCTGCCCCTACACAGTGGGCAAGCAGCGTATTATCCCCGTATAGCTGATGCGCCACAGCGTTAAGCTGGTGCGGTCTTAGTATGATGTCCGGTGTCATGCCGGGGAATTTTAAGTGTGAACCGTCATATTCCCTCGGTCTTGTGGAATTAAAAAGCTCGTTATACTTTGCACATAAGTCCTGCCTGCGCTCCGGATCACGAAATACCCAATCCTTAAAGGCTTCCCGTATGGCTTCCTGCTTCTGGCTTGCAAGCATGGTTTCCTTTTTATTGAGGACTCTCTTTTCCTTCCCGTCCTCCGTCACCACATCAAAGATGCGGGTATCACGAAGGTTCAGGGAATCTTCCAAAATCCTGTAAGCATTTGCCCGGCTTGTGCCATAGGTCATGTTGACAAGCGCATTTCCCCTGTCCGCATTTTTCCCCTTCACGTTCCACTGCCCGGTCACATTGGAATACTGTACGCCCATCGCCTTACGGTCAAACAGGTACTCCGGCGTTTCAAAGGTTTCACGCATGAAATCCTCAATATATTTCGTGGAAATCCATGTTGCGCCGATCCGCACCTCAATCTCCGATGCGTCAAGCTCCTTCGGCTGTACGCCCTCCAATGAAGTTACGTTAATGGCATATTCCGGGTGGTTCTCCGCAAAGGTTCTTGCCACTGACAGCTTCTCCCGCACATTCCCGCTTAAATACTCGTCTGCAGTTTCCCATTCTTCTGTCACCGGGTTCTGGAAGATTACCCCCGCAAGCTCCTTTGTAATTTCTTCCCCGCTTTTACCCGCAAGCTGTGACATATACGCTAAGTCCACGCCTGCCTTTTCACTCAGCGATACCGCCAGTGCTTCACTGGCTGTGTCCACGCTTGTCACAACCTCCTGCTTTTTAATGGTTCGCTTCGTGAACATATCCGCCTTGCCGATGAAGTTCCCCTCATCGTCCAGCCTTTCAAGGGAACATAACAGGCAGTAACTGGAATCCTGATTGAACGCCCTTTTATTGGTCTGTGAACTGATAAGACCGAATTTCTTGGAGAAATCATCGTATAACTGGTTTAACTCCGTCTGCTTGTTTTGAATCATATCCTCCGGGTATTCTTCCAACTGAAAATTTATCAGCTCCTGTGTGCAGTCCCGGATTGCCACCATGCCCTTAATCCTTTGCTCTGCCTTTTCCGACACGTCCACAGGCTTCATAATGGAATTTTCCCGGTAATATACGGTATCGTCCACCACCGTATAGCTGTAATTCTTCACATCCGGATCGGCGGGTATGTTTTCCTTTGCCAGTTCATCGTCAATCTCGTTAAAATCCGCCTGCTCGATGCTGCCCTCCACATGGGAAAGCGCATTTTTAAGCTGTGCCGACAAGGGAAGTGAAGTGTCCGGCAGGCAGGCGCTTTCCATGCCATGTGCCCCGGAAACCATCTCCATTTTTCCCAATACCATCTCCGGGTGGTCTGCAAAATACTGGTTCATCACAATACCGTCTTTTTCCGTCAGATGCACCCAATCCGGCTCTATATCCATTACCCGGTCACGCTTCTTTAAAAACAGAATATCCGAAGTGACCTCCGTACCCGCATTTTCCTTAAACGCTGTGTTCGGAAGCCTGACCGCCCCTAACAGCTCCGCCCGCTGTGCAAGGTATTTCCGCACTTCCGGATTTTTCTTATCCATTGTCCCCTTTGAAGTGACAAAAGCGACAATGCCGCCCGGTCTGACCTTATCCAGTGTCTTTGCAAAAAAATAGTCATGGATAAGGAAATTGTGCTTGTCATACTGCCTGTCAGACACTTTATACTGTCCGAAAGGCACATTTCCCACCGCAACATCAAAAAAGTCATTGGGATAACTGGTATTCTCAAATCCTGTTATCTTAATATCCGCATGAGGGTAAAGCTGTTTTGCAATCCGCCCGGTCAACCCGTCAAGCTCCGCCCCGTACAGCCTGCTTTCCTTCATTCCCTCCGGCAGACAGCCATAGAAATTCCCTATCCCTGCGGCGGGATCTAACACGTTCCCTCTGGTAAATCCCATTTTCCCCACTGCGTCATAGATTGCCTGAATGATGACCGGACTTGTATAATGGGCATTTAACGTGCTTTCCCTTGCGGAAGCGTATTCCTCCGGGGATAACAGGCTCTTTAATTCCTGATATTCATTCGCCCAATTCGCTTTGGAAGAATCAAAAGCATCGGCAAGACCTCCCCACCCTACATATTTTGCTAAAATCTCCTGTTCCTCTGGTGTAGCGGTACGGTGTTCGCCTTCAATCTTTTCAAGGGTGCGTATGGCTTCTATATTCTGGCGGAACTTCTCTTTCGGCGCAAATCCTTTCCCGGTGTTTTCGGCTTCATTAAAAGAAATATGATAATTTACTGCTCCCGACTTATCAATCTCCGGCTCTTTTTCTGATGCTTTTCCCGGCTCTGTGTCGTTTTCCCCCGTCAGCGCTTCCACGTCACCCATGACCTGCCTGATAAACGGATCGTTCTCTAAGGCGTTTTCATCTACAAGCTGCCCGTCCACAATGCCTGCTTTTTCCAAACGCTCCCGGACTGCCTGTGCGTCAATATCGGGAAAATCATCTTCCGTATTAGAAATATCTTCTTTCGGAATACTCCCCGTTTCTGGCTGTCCTGCCTTTTCTGTATCAGTTTCTGGTATTGGCTCTATATTCTCCGTTTCTTCCCGTTCCGGTTCTTCAGATAAATCTTCCGGCTCTGCCTTTGAAACTTCCTCCGCAGCTTTTTCTTCCCTCTGCTTTTTTGGCTCATTCTCATAACGTGCCGCATATTTCTGTGCTTCCTTCAGCAGAGCATCCATCTCCACCGCTTTTTCTGTATTGCCGCTTAATGACTGCATCAGGACATAATCGGCGGCTTCTAAAAATAAAGTATCATAAACCGCTTTGCCCTCTAACCGCCTGTCAGCGTCCTCAATGGCAACCTCCCCGGTATCCTCATTCCAGCCGACCACATCTCTCATGGACAGCGCACCGCAGATTTTTACCACAGCAGACATCTCCGCAAGCCTTTCAGCCAGTGCCTTCTCACTGTCACTAATTTTGTTTTCCGGTTCAGGATTTTGTGCTTTTTCTCTGGAAGTTTCTGCTTCCCGTTCCGGTACAGCCGCCTTCTCCGGCTCCCTGTCACGTTCTATGTACCTTCTTGCCTGATTGGTAAAACCGTCCAGCACAGCCGGGTGGGAAGTGACGATATAATCCCTTGTCTGCCAGTCAGCGGAAGGCACAAGGCTTTTTGCCCACTCCTTATTGTTCGGGGAAAACCTCCCGTCATGGGATAAATGCGTGATTGTATTGGCAAGGACAATCTCTACACGCTCCTTCCCGTACTGCCTGATAATGCCCTCGGCGGTATCCCTCGGAAGTGTATAACCATCAAATTTTTCTGCAATCGCCTGTTCTATGGCATTTTTGCACTCTACCCGGATACCATGCTCCAGCTTTTCCTGCTCCCGGCGCATGGCTTCCTCCGCCTGCTCTTTTTTATACTGTGCATAGGCTTCTTTGCCCTTTGGCGAAAGATATTTATCCGCTTTAACAAGCTCGCTGATACGCTTCTCCACCACATTCCACTTCAAAAGGACTTTTGCGTATGGGTTTCCATAACTGCCCTTTTCCAGACGGATACCCTTTGCGTCATGGTCTTCATGCCCTTTGTCGCTCCCGATCAGTGCGTGGGAACTGCCGCCTGTTCCATATTCATTTTTAAGGAAAGCAATATTATCTTTTTTATCATGCCCCTCCATGAAATACTCATAAATGCGGAACTGCCCATGATGAAAGTTACTGCCGCCTGTCAGCCGGGTGTCTATCTCGTCCTGTGTGATAAAATCCTCATTCCGCACCTCCACACTGTCCTGTGCCGGATATTCTCTTTTTTCCACACTTAAATCTGCTATCTCTGAAAGCAGATGCCCCGGACTTTTCACATACCGCCACTTTATCTGCTTTTCCCCGGCTTCAAGCTGTTCTTTCGCTTTGGAAAGCTCCCCGGAAACAATATCCCGCCCTTCCTGCGTGGATAAAAGCTCACAAAGGTTTGTGATGCTTTCCGGGTGGTTATAATTCTTTATGGGTATGTTTTCCGGCACTTCCCCGATACCGTCCCGGAAGAAATTGAACAGGTCATTTGACACCCTCTGCCGCTCCACTGCGTCCACAAGGAACACTTCATTAGCGCCCATATAAGTGCCATTCTCCACCATAGACCGGACAATGCCCTCCACTTCCTGCCAGCCCATCACCGCAACCGGATTTTCCTTTGCAGACATCCCGTAGCCGATACTCATACCGGATTCACTGAACCAGACAGAAATAGGATTGTTCCCAAAGTCAAAGCCTTTCCCGGTAGTCCGGTATTCGTTTTTCAGAAACTCCGCCATTTCCTCCGGCGTCTTGCCCTGCTGGTACTTTGCATAAATGCGGCTTCTGCTGTTATCCCGTCCGCCGCCTGTACGCAGAATGGCTTCAAGCTGTTCTTTGGGCAAAGAAAAAGCGGCGGGCATGATGTATTTCTCTCCTGCCTGCGCCGCTTCAATCGTGCCGATCTGTTCCTCGATACTTGGGAAAAGGCTAAGCTGTTGGTAAACTTCCGTTTCCTTTGGCTCTGGTTCTTCCCACTGCGGTATCTGCCCCTCTTTCAGATATTCGCCTTTCTCCATATAAAAAGCGATGCTGTCCCTCACAGTTTCCCATGACACAGACGATTCCGCTGTCCGGTTCAGGTAGTTCCCTCTCCAGACGGTCAGACCGTTCTCATCCGCCCTGTACCCGGCTCTTACCTCCCCAACATAAAACTCCGTATATTCCCCATGCCTGTAACTGTTTTTGATATATTCCGTCTGCTTTCCCTTATCCGGCTCAAAAAGCATTACCCCGGCAATATCCGGGCATTTATGCTCCATAAATTCGTCAAACTGCAAAATACCCTTTTCAATTTCAAACAAAGAAAAGCCGGATAATGTGTTTTCTCCATTACCCGGCTCTGGCAGCTCCTTATTTTCAGTTATTTCTTCCTCATTTACAGGCTGTATATCAGCTCTTTCAGCACGATTTCCTCCGCTGAGTGCCTGATGTTGTTCATCATCCCCACCCATTTCATCTGATTGGTGGCTTTCAGTTCCTCCGTCACGCCCTCCGCTTTCGCCATCTGCGCTGTCAGCAGTTCCATCCTCTGTTCTGCCTGTTCCTGAATAGCCAGAAGATGCTCTTTCAGCTTCCCTTTCAGCAGAAGTCCGGTGTAGATTCCCTTCTTGTGTTCCTGTAAGTAATTCTTCCTCATCAGCCCGTACTTTGTCAGTGTCCCCTCCGGCTGCTCGTCCATCTGTAACATCGGTATCAGATAATCCCCGTTTTTCTCGTAGGTCAGATTCATCATTATTTCCCCTTTCCCCGGCATTTCCGGTCTGTGTGGTAGGTTGTACGTCCTGCGCTTCACTTTCACGCTTTAAAGCATTATAGCGTGTGTCAACAGTATTTGCAAGTCCTTTTTCAACTAAATTTTTCGATGCTTCATTTCTGGCATACGCCCTGTCATACGCCCCGATTGCCTTCCCGATTTCCATAAGGACAGGCTTGGATAAATCGGATATGCTGTCCCCGATATGCGACAGGGTTTCCACCGTATTAAATTCATGGATATAAGGGAACTGGATTTCCTCTGCCAGCTCCACATCATCCATGCCGCACCGCTTTAAGACCATGTAAGCGATACTGTCCGCCAGCGTTTCCCGGATACGCACAGCAACATTCAGTTCGTCCAGTTCCTCCAGAAAACTTCCCTCTTTCAGATATTCCATATCCGAAGCAAGCTCCCCATAACAATCCTGTGCAATCCGGGCAGCAATCTCCCTGATCCTGTCCGTAAACCCGGCTTCTTTGTTGGTATCCCCGTAAATCCCTTCCAGACGGTCAAGCACCGCTTCCTGATGTTCCTCTCTCATTTCCCATAGCTGGGGGAAACGCCCGATACGCCTTGCCTTATGCACGTCCGATATGTCAAAGACATACCGCAGTCCGGTGTAAGGACTTCCTTCTTCATCAATCAGGGCAATCCCCTTTGCCCCTTTGTTTACCCAACAGTGCATTTTGTCATTCCATATCTCTATGGAAGCGCAGGCTGTGGCATCCGGTCTTTGGGCATAGATAAGGAGCTGGTCTTTGAACGGGTATTTGTAGAGCCTTGATGCTGTGTTCAGATATTTCTTCCAGCTTTCTTCATTCCTCGCCACTTCCTTTGATGTTTCTGCGGAAAGTGCGGAAATCAAGTCATATTTTCTCATGGTAAACCTCCATTTCCTGTTTATTGTTTTTGGGCAATAAAAAAGGTGGCTATGGTTCGTTCATAAGCCATTGCCACCAGTGACGGTAAACTTTATTCAATTTTTGTCTGCTCCTTTCCTAAAATCTTTATATTTATATAAGAAAAGTACCTAAGATTTCTCCTAAGTACTTTTCAATACTGCTACAATTATGCCTTACCACAACATTTTTTATATTTCTTTCCGCTACCACATGGACATGGATCATTCGGATATATTTTCTTTTTCTGCTTTTTCTTTAATGTTTCTATAACCCTATTTTGATAAAGAAAATCTGCATATTTCTCTAATTTATCCTTATCATACCCTTCTTTATCAATGTCTTCAATATATAATTTTTTATAAGTTACATCTTGCAACTCATCTGATTCGTCATATTGAAGAAAAATATACCAGCTTTCATTTTGTCCTACCCTCATCATATTTGCATACATATAATTAAGTCTGTCTTCTTCGCTAAACTCCTTAATCCCATTCTGTTTAACAAAGCATCCATACATAACATCCCCATTACTAAATGCTGGGAACATTCTACCTATCTCTCTCTGTCGTTTTAATAAATAATGAATAGTTTCCACAAGCTGACTTCTAGTTTCAGGTGCATAATCCAACAAGAAATTTACAAAAGATACTCTTCCATACAATTTCTTTTCCTCTACAACAGAAATAATTTTTCTAATCTCATCTGGAACTTCTTGTACCGGTTTATTACTCTCCACTTCTTCACAATGTAAACTTGCAAAATACGCATCTAAATCCTCTCTATAACCATAAGCGGCAAAAGAATCACAATCATCAAATTCATCTGCGTACATTTCATAGTTATTATGAACAATATACATTCCCAAATGATCCAGTTCATCGCTAAGTAATAGAGTTTTTGACCTTGTTGCTGTTTTACGCTGTTTTAGATAATGCAAAAAGTATAACGGTGAATTAAAATATGCTGTGTATACTTCCAAATCATCCACACTAATTGCTATTGTTCCACTGTTCACCTGCAAGAAATTCATCTTCTCAATCTTCGCTTCAAAAGCATTAAAATTATCAACCGTTACACAAAATGTAAATATATTTTGGAACTTATCCCTACTAATAGTTACCTTTTCATTCTTTTTATCATCATAAAATGTCACCTGCTTATTTCTTTCTATATAGTTCAATGTTCTTTCACATTGATAATCTGCCTTCCCAATCAATGCATCAAAAGATTTTTTATGTGCTTTATAATCTGTAATTGCTGGAGTATATGTAAAAGAACCTGCCTTAACTTCCGCAATAATAAGAGTATCATCATATAGTACCAATATATCATTTTCATCCATTTTCTTTAATGAACTGCCTATCGGATAATAATTACCTACATAAGTCTGACATCCCGGTAAAAGCCGTTTAAATTGATCTTCTACTAAAGTTTCACTCGCTTTCTGTTGTATATCTGCCCATTGTGTTGTATATTCATTATCATGTCTTTTCATATCTTTTTGAATAATACGATAGATATTATCAAATAAATTATAATAATCAAAACAATAGCTAGATTCGCCTATTTTTATAAATGGTCTTTTCTGAACAGGCAAATCACGTATAATCCAGCCTGAGAAATCTTTTTCATCTATAAAATCTTTACATTCACCAATATCCCACGATAAACTATTTATTAATGTATCACTCCAACCTGTTACTTTCTTTATATCATACAGCTGTGTTCCAAAACACTTTTCGCATAATTCCAAATTTTGTTGACTATCTCTAATTTCATCTAAAAGTTTTTCAACATCTTCCAAGTTTTTCCCCTCTGATGCTTTTTGAAACTCCAAGAATTCATTAAACATTCCTTTCATAGAATCTAGTTTAGCTGATGAAAGCGAATATTCTAACTTTTCTAATCCCTCTAATAAATCTTGTGCTGATACCCCATATAATTCTCGCATCTTATCTGAATGAGGTAATAGTAAACTCTCCATATTTGTAAGCTGCTGAAACTGGTATCTTTTACCTCGCACATTTCCCATTAGTTGTGCTTCCATAATATACTGTATATCTTTTTCATCTAAATCTGCATCGTCAATCATCGTCTTAGCTGCCCAAAAAATATAGAAAATCTGTGTTTTTATATACAGTTCATCAACTTTTTCTAACACATTTTCAATTAACTCTTCTTGATTATCCTTAAATCCTTCAGAATAATTCTCCTGTGAAACTAAAATACTCTGTATATATTCAACTGTTCTTAATTCAAAATTTTGTTTTCCTTCTATCTGTATCTCAGAAACAGTATTGAATAAATTAACCATTCCACGATCCATAGCTACCATCAATAACGATAAGGGATCACATTTGCTAATATGCTCCCGAATATCCATAACTAATGTATCAATTTCAGCTTTCTTTTCATCATACTGTTGCGCCAATTCTGTATTTCGTTCTAAAATGTCTTGTTCCGTAAAATTATTCTTCAAAGACACTATATTTCCCATTCGTCCCAACTCTAAAAAACCATTACTGTAAAACTCATCAAAAGGTATCTGCTTATTCTTTCTTTTTTTCTTCATAATCTCTCTCCTATATATCTAACAATAGTTTATATGGCACTTACACATCTTTCTAGTTTTGCGCTAATTTTTTGTTTGTATTTAATTATGCCATCCAGCTATCGTTAATTATATCAATCAATCTATATTTCCACAATCATTTTCAAATCACCTTCTTCCTAAATGGCTGCAAAATACAAAATGTGTATCTTGCAGCCTGTTTCCTGTTACTTTCCGGCATTACTCATAGAAACCATTTTCCTCAATGCCTTTTTCCAGAATGGTATGTATCAGTTCCTCCAGTTCCACACCGTTAATCTCGCTGACTACAATCAGCTTTGCAAGGGTATCTTTCTGTACGGATATTGCATACTGTTCCTCATCGGCACGAAGCTCATGGACACAGATGCCAAGTCCGTCCGCAATCCTGCATACTACCCCAAGCTCCGGCTCCCTGATGCCCGCCAGAATATCCATGATTGTCCGCTCCGGCACTCCTGACATTCTGGAAAGCTCCATAATGCTGACTTCTTCCTCTTTCATCATGTTTAATAACTTATCTCCTGTTGTAAACATATCTTTTCCTCCCTTTATTTTTTCTTCCCGCCGGAAGATTTCTTTTTTGGAAATTCCATGACAAATTTAAACTGTACCCCGCTTTTTTCTTCCCCGCCTTTGGTATAGTGGTATTCCTCCGTCCCACTCGGAATGATATAGGCATCATAAGGTTTGCCCGCCTTGCTCTTTAACCCTTTTAACAGGATTTTCTTTCCGGCAAGCAAATCCTTTACCTGTATGTCGGTAAGTGAAGCTCCCATTACCCTGCTCACATTCATGCCGCATTTCTTTACGCAGTACGCACCGAATTTCCCCTTTACCACCTGACCGCCGCAGTTCGGACACGTCCCAAGCACCGTCTGTTCCTGTGCGAACATCTTTTTCTGCTCGTCGCTGACCTCATGGTAGGTGTGTATCAGCTCCGACACCATGTTTTCAATCTCCGCCATGAAGTCCTCCATTGGAAGCTCCCCTTTTGCTACCAGTGTCAGGGCATTTTCCCAATCGGCAGTAAGTTTCGGGGATTTCACAACGTCCGGCAGGACTGTAATCAGCTTCAATCCGTCCTCGGTGGGTATGATCTGTTTTTTCTCACGCTTTACAAAACCGTCTTTTACCAGCTTTTCAATGATGTCCGCCCTTGTCGCAGGCGTACCCAAGCCTTTCCGCTCCACATCGTCGCCCATATCTTCCGCCCCGGCACGTTCCATTGCAGATAATAATAAATCTTCTGTAAAATGCTTCGGCGGGGAAGTGAAATGCTCACTGATTTTCGTCTGCACACCGTCAAATGCCTGCCCTTCCGACAGTTCCGGCAGCTTCTTTTCCTCTTTTTCTTCCTCCTGATTCCCGGAGATTTTAAAGGAACGCTTAAAGGCATCTTCAAAAGATTTCCACCCGTTATGCGTGACAGACTTCCCGGAAACAGTAAATGTGTGTCCGTTACAGGAAAACTCTGCCTTGACTGTTTCATATAAATGCTTCTCCCCGGTGGCGCATAAAAGGCGGTTCGCAACCAGAGATAAAATTTTACGCTCCGTTTCCGGCAGTGCCGCAAGGTCAGCCTTCGCAATCTCCATTGTGGGGATAATGGCGTGGTGGTCTGTCACTTTCTTACTGTTCAGAATCCTCTTTATATCCGGTCTGGGAGCTTTATTTTCCTCAAACATCAGGGAATGGAACACCGCTTCGATTACGCCCTCTGCGGTCTGCCCCATGTCATCAGACAGAAACTGGCTGTCCGTCCTCGGATATGTGGCTAACTTTTTCTCATAAAGGCTCTGTGTGTACTCTAAGGTCTGCTTTGCGGTAAACCCAAACAGGCGGTTCGCATCCCTCTGGAGCGTAGTGAGGTCATAGAGCTTCGGCGGCATGACTGTCTTTTCCTCTTTTACAACAGACGTGGTAAGAGCCTGCCCATTCTGACAAGCTCCCACAATCTCATCTGCTTTCTTTTTATCATCAATGCGCCCGGTGGCGGCATCTATCCCATCCATCAGGATATGTGCCATGTAATATTTTTCCTTCTGGAAATTCATAATCTTTGTTTCCCTGTCCACCAGCATCGCAAGGGTGGGTGTCTGCACCCTGCCCACCTTCAGGACTTTGCCGCCATACAAAACAGTGAACAGCCTTGTACCGTTGATGCCCACAAGCCAGTCCGCTTCCTGCCTGCACAGTGCGGAATGGTATAAATTATCGTAATCACTCCCCGGCTGTAAATTCCCAAACCCTTCCCTGATTGCGCTTTCCTCCATTGAGGAAATCCACAGGCGTTTGATCGGCTTGTCACAGCCTGCCATTTCATACACCAGACGGAAGATAAGCTCGCCCTCCCGCCCGGCGTCAGTGGCACAGATTGTAGCGGTGACATCTTTCCTGTGCAACAACTGGCAAAGCACGTCATACTGCGCTTTCGTGTCCGGCTTGACCTCATACTGCCATTTTTCCGGCTTTACGGGAAGGCTCTCATACGTCCATTTCTTCCACTGCTCCCCGTAGCTTTCCGGCTGTGCCAGCTCCACCAGATGCCCCACGCACCAGCTCACAATATACCCGTTCCCTTCCATATATCCGTCACTGATTTCCGTTGCGCCGATTACTTCTGAAATACTTCTTGCAACACTTGGTTTTTCCGTTATCACTAACTGCATTTATTCATTCTCTCCTTCTTTATCCTCAAAAAAATCGTCCTCACTGTCCTCGTTTTCCTCGTCATCTTCGTATTCTTCTTCCTCGTCCTCCTCATCATCGTCCTCGTCAAGAAATTCCTCTTTCTTTTTCCGGACTACCTTGAAATAATAGCCGCCGCCGATAGCGATAACTGCCACAACTCCAAGAATGATATAGGTTGCCATCGGGTTTTCTTCTGCTTTCTCCGGCTCTGGTTCAGGTTCTTCGGTATTTTCTTCCCCGTCCCCGTCTGGTTCTTCCGTAAGTTCTTCTTCTGTTTCCTGTTCCCCGTTGTTATTGGGCAGTGCGCCCTCCGACACAGGGATTGCAGATTCCAGAGCAGCGGAATTTTTCGGTAAGGTTTCGCTGTTGTCCGCTGTCACGTTTAACAGATCATTTTCCGTAACTTCCGTCAGGAAGTACACCATTTCTTCCTCCCCGTCCCGGTCAATGATAAGGTAGAACACTTTTTCCGATGCGGTCTGGATTGTATAAAATTCCTTCCCGGTTTCGCTTTTTTCCTTCTCCCCGGATTCTTCCTTTTTCTCCGATGCAGCCGCTTCCGCCATTGCCTGTTTTTTCTGTTCTGCCGGGCTTAATTCTGATACGGTGTTCCCGTCACTGTCCGTTTTGGTATGCTCCGTTACCTGTGCGGTGGCAGAGGAAGGCTTGGTTGCCTGTGCATTGACCGGGAGCTGCTCTGCCGGGTTCTTCTCACCGCTGTCCTCTTTTTCCGGATCGGTGTAATATGGGTTGGCTGTTTTATAAACCTCTGACATATTCCCGGCATTATCCATAGCGGAAATGGTAAAATACTGGTAGCCTGCGTCAAACTGCTGCAGGCGGATATTTAAGACACCGTTTGTAAGCTCCGTAAACTCATACCCGTTCACATACACCGCCTTGATGCCGGAATCCATATCATGCGCCTGTACGCTTAACAGACCGTCACTGACTGCAGCGTTTAGGGTAGGCTTCGTGAAATCAAAACATTTAATATAACGGTTCTTCTCATAGGTCTTGCCCCTCTGGTCTGTCACAAGCACATAGACGGTGGTATTTTCCGAAATCTCCACATACATATCCTCTGTGATGTCCGTCCAGCTCCCATTCTGTGCGACTTTTGCCTGTACGGTCTTTATGGTGAAATTGCCGGAATGTGCCACATCTTCTATGGAGATATGTACCTTTGTGGTGTCATTGTGCCACCCGGACGGAGTGGAGATTGTGATTTTTACATTTGGGTTCACATATTCACATAAGCTGTAATCCTCCTTGCAGGCTTCACAATCTTTGTCAATGGAATACTGTGTGCATTTTTCTTTACAGGTACATTCCGGCTTTGGAATCTCATTCCCCGATACCGTTCCACCCTCCGTTTCTTCTTCTGATTCCCCTCCGCTGTCACCGGGTTCTGTTTCAGTGCTTTCCTCCGATTCTTTGCTGCCCTCTGCTTTGGCGCTTTCCTCTGTTTCCCCTCCGGTATTGCTTTCCTCCGCATAAGCGTCTACCGTATTCCCGCTGTTCGCCATAACCGCCCCTATGGGCATACAGAACAATAATGCCGATAACAGCAGCGACGCCACTGCCCTAACTGATAACTTTTTCTTCATTTCCTGCCATCTCCTTTGCGTTTTCTTTTTCTTCCAATAACTTCAAAATCTCGTCCTCGCTGAATTTAATGAGTAATTGCAGCTTCTCGGACGAGATTTTATGCTTTTCGATAATATCCATTTTTTCGGCTCTTTCCGCCATGCGCTTCTGTTCTTCCAAATCCTTCTGCTTCGCCTGTAATGTTTCAAGCTGCGCCCGCACTTTGGTAAGCTCCTTTTCAATGCGTTCCTTTGTCATAAATTCCTCACTTCCTTCTGTTTTTTCCGCTTTTCCCATCCGACGGGATCAAAATCATTAAAATCCAGTACAGCTCTGAAAAGCCATTTGTTATTTACCCATCTTTGCAGTTTTCTGGTAACAGGCGGTGCGGTGGGTTTTTCATATACCATCACATAAGGATCAAAACCCATATCCCGCAGAGTATATATCCTATACAAATCCTGTTCGTGGCTGCTGTTATAGTTTGTCAGCACATACACCCGTCTTTTCCGGTAATCATTCACAGTTGTAAGCTCTGAAAATCTTTTAAAATACCCTGTCAGGTCATCTTCCGGATTATCCCAAGCAAAGTGCAGCATTTTTGTTTTCACTTTATTCAGCATCTCCACTTTCTCCGGAGTAATCAAGCGCACATCAAGCCCCTGTGTAAAGTCCACCATTGCGCCACTTTGCACAAGCTGTTGTAATAACCGTTCCCAATCCGGACAGGCTAACAGATTCGCATCAAGCAGCTTTATTTCCCTTTCCCCATTCCAGAACTCGGCTAGGTCAGCAACCGCTTTTGTCCTGCGCCCCTCTTTATCCCCTACAATGCAAAAACCGCATCCACGAGGACACCCTCTTGACAGAAAACCGTATGCTGTTCCCGCAAATTTCGGGTATAATGCGTAATCTGGATATGTATGCTCTACTTCTTCCGGCAGATAGTTTTCAAGTCCATACCCAGTGCCGCCCCTTATAATGTGGTCAGCATGGATTGTGCCAGAATAATCCTTTGAATAACTATCTGTAAACACTCGGCTCATATATACAAGGTCATAATGTTTCCTCCCATCATGCCATTCCACCGTATCGCCCCTCGCCTTATGATAGGCAGACAATTTCATCAGACACAAATTGGGGAAATTGTGACTGTCCACATCAATCAATCCGATTTTAATAGTATCACTCTCCTTTTTTAGTTATGAAATTGCTATATCACTTTATTGTCAGTTAAGCCTGCCAAACGCATAAAAATGGCTCTGCCAGTACGGGGAATTGATGCTTGCGTAACTGATCGGATCGCCGCAGTGTATCATTGTACCGTTGCCGCAGTAAATCCCCACATGGCTCACCGCCCCGGCTGAATTGTAAGTCCCGGTAAAGAATATAATATCCCCTGCCTTTGCGTCCGATGCGGAAACAGGCGTACACTGGTCATAAATCCCCTGTGCGGTGGTTCGTGGAAGGTTGTGTACTCCGCTGTTGGTAAATACCCAGCAGACAAAACCAGAACAGTCAAAACTTGTGGAAGGGCTTGAACCGCCCCACACATACGGGAATCCTAAATATTTTGCGGCTTCCTCCATAAGAGCCTGCACCGATGCATCATCGTAGGCATCCGGTGGTATGGCGTTCCCCGGCAGTCCGCCCGGTGTTTCCCCGTACAGTGTGCCTTCGCCCACATCAAAATAAAATAGCGGGTTGTAATACTCCCCGTTATATAAACATTCGATATGCAAATGGCTTCCTGTACTGCTCCCGGTATTGCCGGTTGTCCCGATGACTGCCCCTTTTTCCACTGTCTGCCCCGCACTCACGCTTAAGCTGTCCATGTGGGCATACTTGGTTGTATAACCGTCTATCTCAATCGCTACATAATTCCCATAGTGGCTGTCGTATGCCGCCGCTGTCACCATACCGTCATGTGCCGCATATACGGTTGTGCCTGTCGGGACTGCTATATCCACGCCCCGGTGAAATTCCTCATTCCCTGTGACCTCGTTTTTCCGGTATCCGTAATAGCTTGACACATAATAATACCAGTAGAGGTTAAGCGGCGAAGCAAACTCCTGAAGCAGACCGTTCGTTTCCCCATACATGGCAAAAATCTCCGCCTGTTCGGTATCCATTTTCCCGGAAACAAGGCTCTCTAACGGTATGACCGTAAGTGTCACTCTGAGGATACTGACCTCGTATTCTTCTTCCTCCTCGTACTCATATTCTTCCTCGGTTTCTTCTCCTGTGACCGGATCAGTAACTGTCCTTGTACCAGTCTTTGTGACCGTCCTTGTCCTCGTTTCCGTATCCGGCGTGAGCGTCAGCTCATACATCTCGTCAAAAAGAGCCTGTATTTCACTTTCCACCTCACTTGCGGTAAACTCCGTATGGACTGCGGATAAATAGCTGATAAGGGTAAACGGATTATGACCGATTGCCCCAAGATTATAGGAATATTCGTCATATCCCGGATTGTCTGTTTCCACCCGGTCAATCTCTTTCTGCAGGTCAAGCTCCAGACGGGTAAACTGTAAATCAGCGGCGTCAATTTCTTTCGGCTTGCTTAAATAGCTCGCCGCTAAAATCGTAGACTGCGTATCCGCAAACATCGCCCCACAGGACGATACGGAAACCATAATCATCATAAGGAGCAGTGCCATGATGCCCACCGTCACAAGCAAGCCGGCATTTTTCCTTGCAAACTCCTGTAACTTCCTTGCCACAGTGACCGCACCGTTTTTCGTCTTTTCAAATGCCTGCTCCGCTGTTTTGGCAGATGCCGCTTTCTTCCTAGCCTTGATGTACTCCCGCTTGATGCGCTGTTTCTGTAACCGCTTCTGCAACGCTTTTTTCTGCATCTGCGGGTTTTCCTCCAAAAACTTCTGGTACTGGAAATTGACTTCCTTTTTAAACTGCTTTTTTTCCAGCTTTGCCACCTTCGCCCGCTGTTTCTGCTCTTTTCCCTTTATCTGCCTTTTGACGAAAGAAAACAGTTCTTCCCCTTTCTGTTCTGATTTGTGTGCGCCCTCCACTGCTGAATTTTCTTTCTCCGTTTCAGCAATCTTCCCATGCACAAAATTCCGGCTCTCATTCTGCATCCGGCGCATGGTGGTTTTTGGTATGCCCTCCTGCTTGAAGGGTTTTTCCTTATCCAGAGGGACAACCACATATTTTCCCTTCCCGGTTTTCTCGTCAAATACTCTCTGCAAAGTGTATTCCCTTGTCTTTGGCAGCTTTGCCCTTGCCTTCTGTACCTTCTTTCCGGCTTTCCCTGCCTGCCGCTGTTTCTTTTGCAGTTTTTTACTGCCTGTAAATTCAGAGCCTCCTTCCCCCTGAAACAGATTTCCGGTATTCTCCGCAAAAGATTCTTCGGTAAAGGTTTTATTTTCCGTTTTTTCCTTTGTGCCGCCTTTTACCCGGTGTTCCTTTTGTACCCGCTTTTTATGGTATTTCCCTTTTTTCTGCGACTGCCTGTAAGTATCCCTCCGGTGATAATCTTCCGTATCCGGCTGTTTTTTCTCCATTTCCTCCGGCTGGCTGAAATTGTCCTGCCCAGTAAATCCACTGCTCTCCTTGACAAAATCAGGCTTTTCTTCCTGCCCCGGCTTCGCACCGGACTTTTGGACTTTTTGTCCAGAAGTGGTCTGGTACATCTGCTTTTTCGCTTTGGCTTTTGAAGCATGGTTCGATTCCCGCTGTCTGGTATCTCCCTTTTGGGTATCCACGCCCTTATGTTCTGAAAAAGTTTGATTTTCCTGTAACTGTCCATTCCCGGACTTCTGGACTTTTTGTCCAAAAGTCTGCTGTTGTGCCTGCACACCCTTTTCCGCCTGCCTTTTCCCGGCTGAACCATGCCCCGGCTTCTTGGTATCGGCATCCCTCGGCTGATAGGCAGCACTGCCGCCACTTGTAAAGGCATTTTCAGTTCCCTTACGGAACTCTGCATTTACTTCTTTACAGTAGGCGGTATCCTGTTTTTTCTTCCCTTTCTTTTCTGCCATTAACCTTCCTCATCTTCCTTCGTTACGGATTCCTCCGGTTTTGTGTTCATAATCGCAAAAGTCTTTGTATTAGCCGGGTACTTATCCACGAATGGGATAACCACATTGTCAAACAGTATCAGACCGCTTCCCGGTTCGGAATTAGTGACGTGCATGAGCTGTTTCTCCGACAATCCTAACTTATCTGCCAAGATATGCTGGTCTTTGGCGTTCTGGTTCAGCAGATATACAAAATCGCTGTTCCCCAAGATGCCCTCGATTTCCTCCGATTTCAGAAAATCGCCCACGTTCTGCGTCAAGCCTGTCGGGATTCCGCCCCATTTCCTGAAACGCTTCCAAATCTCCACCGAATAGATAGCTGTCTGCTTTTCCTTCAAAAGCAAATGGAACTCATCACAGTAGTATCTTGTGGCAACTTTGCGCTCCCGGTTCTGCGACACCCTGTTCCAGACCGCATCCTGCACAATCAGCATCCCAATCTCTTTTAACTGATTTCCTAAGTCACGAATGTCAAAACACATGATCCGGTTGTGTGCGTCTACATTGGTTCGGTGGTTAAAATAGTTCTGCGAGCCATGCACATACAGTACAAGGCTGTTGGCAATCCGAACCGCCTTCTGCTTCGCTTCCCTCTGCAGCTCCGGCGCAACGTCCTTCGGCTCATACTTTAACAGCGCATTATACAAATCTTCCAGTATGGGCATATTCTCCGGCTTCGGGTGCTTGAAATACCCGTCATAGATATGCTTGATGCAGGTGTCAATAATGCCCTTTTCGTCATTCTCCAGACCGTCCTTCCCTCCGGCAATCAAATCACACAGCGTAATCAGGAAGTCACTCTTTAGCTTCAATGCTTCCTTATCCCCTTTGTGGGAAAGCTGAATGTCCATCGGATTCAGGAAATCCTTTGAATTGGTGGCAAGCCTTACCACCTGCCCATGAAGTGCCTGCACCAGAGGGAAATACTCGCCTTCCGGATCGCAGACAATAATATCGTCCTTTGTGATAAGGAAACAGGACAAAATCTCCCTCTTTGCGGAAAAAGACTTACCGCTTCCCGGTGTCCCCAAAATAACACCGTTCGGTGTACGCAGCCTTTTCCGGTCTGCCATAATCATGTTGTTGGAAAGTGCGTTCAGACCGTAATAAATAGCCGGTGCGGGCATAAAAAGCTCCTGTGTGCAGAACGGTACAAGGACAGCGGTGCTTTTGGTGGTAAGGTTTCTCTCAATCCCCACGTCATTACACCCAATCGGCGCACTTGCCATCAGCCCCTGCTCCTGTAAATACTGCAAACACCGCAAGTTACAGTTTGCCTGCTGGATAATGCCGGACACCCTCTGCGTCAGGTTTTCAAGCTCCCTCTTTGTCCTCCCGTAACAGGTAATCAGGAATGTCATTTTGATGAGTTTCTGGTTGCTTGTGTTCAGATCGTCAAGCAGTTCCAGCGTGTCCTTCTCATACGTCACGATGTCAGTCGGCAGAATATCCATATCGTAACCGCTCCGGACTGCCTTCTTCTGTTCCTCAATCTTCATTTTCTGAATGTCGGTAAGCGCACGTTTTATCATCTTGATTGCTTCCACCGGATCAATGGTCTGCATGTGCATGGTAAGGGTAAGGTTATCATCAATGTCCAGCAATTTCTTAATCATCTCGTCCGTAAACTTCGGCGCAATCATGTCAAGGTAAGACACGCTCCCGTAAATGCTGCCAGACTTGAAGCGGCTCGGATAACGGAAATCAAACCCCGGCGGCGCAATATAGTCCTTGACTGACTTCCCGGACTCTGACAGTTCCTTAAAGGAAAAACGGAAAGGCTCCATCGTACCCTGATTGAAATACTCATGTAAGATACGGAGCCTTTCCTTCCCGTCAAGACCTCTGGCGTTTGTGCCGATATTGTTTAAATTGTGTACCACATCTTTCTCAATGTTGCTTAACTTGCTCCTTGCTTCTTTGATGCCTGTGCTTTCCACGCCGAAAATAATGTACTTTGACTTGATGATGCCATTGTTACCCTTTGCCGACTGGTGCTTTAACATCTGTGTATATTCCTCACGAATATCATTAAAATCATCGTCCTGCAGGGGAGTGTCGAACTGCTCCGCAAGCGCCTGCTCGCTGACCTGCCTGTTGAATAAGAATAACTGGAATCTTATGGACGGATCGAAATAGTTAATCAGCTTGCTGTATTCCTCCAGAATATCAGCCTGATCCTCCACCTCCAGCAAGTCATAGTTAATATCAAAAAATTCCACCATTTTTGTATAATAAGTGTCCGCCACCTGACAGATGCCGTCCCGGTACATTTTTTTGAATGTAATGGTTTTCTGTGCGGTGTCCGGCTTCGCCTGTTCTTTGCTGTTCCCGGCAAGGACACGCCTAAGCTCTGACAGACGTTTCTTTTCCGAAAAAGTCAGTCCTGCCTTTTCCGGTGTCTGCCTATTTTTCTGCGGCTTTGGCTTTCCCACTGCCGCCTTTTGCTTTTTCTTCAAGGAAACATACCTCCTTCCTGATTTTTTCCCGTTCCTCCAACTGCTCGTAGAGGTTTTCCGATTTATACGGTCTGATTCCCGGCGTGAGTACCTTCTGCCGGAGCATGAAGTATAAAATCTTCTCTGCCGGGAAACCGTCTTTTTCATACATAGCCAAAAAGAAGAATGGCAGCATTGCGCCCACCATGATAATCGCCGCCCCCTGTGTGCCTAATACCCCTTTTGTGAGGAAATATAAGGGAACACCCACAAGGGCAGCTCCCGAAAAACAGATAATCTGCCTTTTGGTAAGGTTCAATGCTACTTTTGTCTTGATTCCACTCAGGTCTTTTGGCACTGGTACTGAAATTGCCATAAATTTTGCTCCTTTCGTGGGCAATGCCCGCCAAGCACAGCCTTTTGTGCTTAGTGGGCATTGAAAATTGATTTGCTTAAAGAGCCTGTCTTGAATAAGCTGAAACAGAGGATTACGGTATATGCCGCTACCGACCATAATGCGCTGTGCAGGTTGCCCGCCACTGCGACGCTTGCCACCAGCACAGCATAAATCGCCACGCATACCATGATAAAAAACCCCTGAAACGCCAGTGCGACAAGCCCCTTTAAATAGTTCGTCCCGATTGTACCCCATTCCCGGTTGGTAACTGTCGCTGCCGGGATTGGCGCTACCGATACATAAAGGTATATTTCAATCATGCGCCCGTATAGAATGACGGTGATGAGGACGGACATGATTTTCATACACAGGCTGATTACCATAGTTTCCAGACCTAAACCGATCAGCTCCCCGATGCCCATTGTGTCAATCTGGCTGTTGAACATGGAAGTAAGCGTTGCTTCCACATCAAGGCTTGTTGAGCCTGATATGGAAGATGCCGCCTGCGTCACTACATGGCTTCCAACGTCAAATACCGCCATGACAATATCAAAAGTCTTGGAAAGCAGCATGACAGCGATGCAAGCCTTAAATAAAAAACGGAAGAACAGGCTTGTATCGAAGTCATGCATATTGTTTTTGTCTATTACCATTGTGATAAGCTCATAAATCAGCACGAAACTGATAATCAGCCCTGCTATGGGGATTACCACATTCTCCGACAGCGTCCTTACCATGCTGAATATGCCGGAGTTCCATGTACTGGGTGTCCTGCTGACTTCCCCGGCAATCGTGCCTACCTTGTCATTGACGTCGGTAAACATCGTGCCGAGGTTGTCAAGCACCCACCCCTGAAGCATTTCCTTTATAAAATCAGTGATTTTGTCAATGATTCCGCCCATGAAGGGTTATCTCTTATGAGAACAGTGTGGAAAGCTGTGGAATCACCGTCTGCGCCACAATGATAATGCCCCCGCCGCTCATAAGCTGTTTAATGCCCTGTGATTTTGCACCCGGATTATCATTTCCATATCCCTCAAGCAGATTGATGACGCCCCATACGCCCACGCCTGCACCGATTGCTGTTACGACTGTCTTTAATCCTGTTACTGCTGTTGTAAAAAATGCCATTGTTCTACCTCTTTCTTTCTCATCAAATGTTTTGTCTGGTTTCTGAAAGAGTTTTTCGTGTAAAATGCCCTGCCTTATGGTAAGATAAAGACAGGGCAATCCTTTGGGAAGAACCCTGCGGGCATCCGGTACATTCAGTTTGGCGATTGGCTGTTCCGGGTGCTTTGTTTTTTGTCCTTTCCCAAGTACATTCAAAACTCCGTTCCACTTCTGGACTTTTTGTCCAAAAGTTCTGTGACTGGTTTACAAGTTCCATATTCAGTTTTTCAGTATTCAGTTGTCATGCTTCAAGAACGCCCGCATCCTCCACCTCATCAACGGTGTCATTGTCCCTGACTTTTGCCCTGCACAGGTTTTTTACATATTTTTCGATGTCTAAAGCGTTCTTCTCGTCATAGTCGGACAGGAGCTTGTACTGCTTGTGCTTCGTAATGTCAAACTTATTGGAGAAGAATGGTCTTACCCCTCTAAGCTGCATGATGCACTTGCCCCCGTCCATGACCGCAATCTCATCTTGGCTCATAAGCTCTTTCCCGGTCTTTTGGTAGTTCAGACCGTAGGACTGCGACGTACCCCTTGTATCCGAGGTATTGTAAAGGTCTATTGTTTCTTTACCCAAAATTTCCGCCATCTCTTTTAAGGTGGTCTTTTCCTTCCCTCCGAGGAATAAGGTGGTATCACAATTCCCTTCAATGGTGTCGGCGTTATCCTTATAAATCGCTTTAAGCTGCGACTTCGACTGCAAAATAATGGAAGCTGATATTTCCCGGCTGCGGATTGTAGCAATCAGCTTCTCAAACTTTGGTATCTGCCCGATGTTCGCAAACTCATCGAGTAAGCAGCGTACATGGACAGGCAGCCTTCCATGATACACATCGTCTGCCCTGTCACAGAGCAGGTTAAAAAGCTGCGTGTACATGATTGATACAATGAAGTTAAATGTATCGTCCGTATCGGAGATAATGACAAACAACGCTGTCTTTTCATCTCCTAACATATCAAGTCCCAACTCGTCATAGCTTGTCAGGTCACGCAGCTCCTTGATGTCAAAGGGCGCTAAACGTGCGCCACAGCTAATTAAGATACTTTTCGCTGTCTTGCCCGCCGCCAGTTTGTATTTTTTATACTGCTTGACTGCAAAGTGTTCCGGCTCTCTTTCCTCCAGCTCATCGAACATCAAATCGACAGGATTTTTAAATTCCTCGTCATCCTCCCTCGCTTCGCTTGCATTTATCATGTCAAGCAGGGTGGTAAAATTCTGTTCTTCCTCCACGCACTCATACCAGATGTACCCGATCAGTGCGGTATAGTAGAGCTTTTCGGCTTTCACCCAAAAATCCTCGCCGGATTGCTGTCCCTCCCCTTTGGTGTTTAAAATGATTGTGTTTACAAGTTTCAAAATGTCCTTCTCGCTCCGGATATAAACGAGAGGATTGTAGTGCATGGACTTCTTGAAGTTAATGGTATTCAGCACTTTTACCCGGTAATTGTTCTTTAAGAGCATTTTTCCGCACTCGACTAACACAGTGCCTTTCGGATCAGTGACAACATAGCTTGAGTGCATCTGCATCAGGTTCGGTTTTACAAAAAATCTTGTCTTGCCGGAACCGGAGCCGCCGATAACAAGGATATTTTTATTCCTAGCATACTTCGGCTGTCTTGGTCTGCCTGACATCATCAGCCTTTCCGTTTCTGTAAGCAGCACATTGTTCTCAAAGACCGGATCGACATAAGGCTCTATATCCTTTGCGTTTCCCCACCTTGCAGAACCGTACTCCATTCCATGCCGGAATTTCTTGGCATTTTTGGCTTTGAAATACACCACAAGACGGAGCGCAACGCCGCACCCTGCTCCTATCAGCAAATCTTTTGGGTAAAAACTCGGTAACGGGTTAGAAAATAAGTCCTCCATTCCCGCCATGACCGCCATCATCTTTGCGGAAGCGTCCTGCCCCGGCGATACCCGCCACAGCCACGCTATTTTGTCGCAGAAATACCCGGCAAGCACATAAGGCAGGTTCATAAGGAGAAGTTTCTTTTTATCCACATTCCCTGTCTTTGTCTTGAGCTTTTCGGGAATGGATTTTAGGTCTTTGGCAATGCCTTCTACGATTTTACTCATAATGACTGCCCCCTGTCCTTCTGGTGTTCCCTTGCCCGCTCCCGGTTTTTGTCTTTCCCTAACTGCTCCCGGAACTCTGCCAGCTTCTCCTTTACGGAGATGCGGTCATGCTTTTTCTCATTAACTTTTACAAATTCCTTAAATGCCTGCGTAATCACGTCGGCATCCTTGCCCTTGAAAAATACCATGTACTTCGGCGGTGCAACCGTCTTATCTTTCTTCACAGCAAAATCCACGTTGTATTTTTTTGCCACTTTCTCAAAAGACTTGATGTTGTTATCCGTCACCTCAATGCTCGAAGCACCCATACCCTGACCGACCAGATCTTTCACTGACATTTTCCCATGTGATGCCTGTTTTCCCTGTTTCCGGTGTTCCAGATACATCTTCATTGCCTTTTTCAGCACGTCGGTAGTCAGCCGGGAAGATTTAAACACAAGGGCAATCGTTTTTTGTGTCACTTCCTCCTGCATGGTTTTCCTCCTTCTTCTTTATTGCTGTACCCCCGTCAGGGTGGGACGTACAGCCTGTGAATCAGATATTTCATAAACGCTCCTTTCCACTTCTGGACAAAAAGTCCAAAAGTTCCATAAACACAAAAAGGGCAGTTACAAACCACTGTTTCCGGTCTATAACTGCCCTTACGCTGTTTCCCATATTTAATTTACCTGTACCGGATCACCGGACACTGTTTCGTCTTTTTCCCTACTTTCCGGCGTTCCAGAGCAAAGACCATATCCCCGGTACGCTCAAAATATCCTATATCCTTCTTCCAGCTCATGCCGCATTTACAGTGCTGCAAGCCGATAAACTGCTGTTTCATCTTCCTGCCGCAGTTCGGGCATACCTTTTTGCTCATGCCTTTCCGCTTCACTTTTGGCTTATCCGCATCATCTTTCTTCTTTTCTTTCTTTTCGGGAATCCCATTCTCCGCTATCCGCACTTCATAGCGTGGAAGCCGGTAAAGATACAGACTGTATATTTCATCAAAGGAAGCCTTTTCCGCTATCCCCTTTACCCTCTGATAAATCTGCCCTGCAATCTTCTCGCAGTCCTCTCCTTCCGGCATCCTGCCATGCTCCCTGTAATAATCACAGGTCTTTTCAAACATACCGTCCGCTATCTTCGCTTTCTGTTTCTGCTTTAAGTCTTTATATGTCCTGTCCACCCTTTTCAGCCGCTTCCTGTTTCCCAAACGCATCACTCCTGCCTTTATCCTGATACGGTCTATTTTAACAGAAAATGCTCTGGGATTGTAAAAATATCTCCCTTTCTGAAAAGCGTTCCCATTAATTACTCTATAAATTAGAATCTGACACTGGATCATACATTTTCCTTAATAATTGTAAAATGAAAAACTCCAAAAATCAATGAAGCCGCAACCAACGCAACGTGCCTAAGTAAAATACCGTTCAGCAGGAATAAAATAACAGGAACAATTGCCAGTCCATAAAGAATGCCAACACCACCAGAGGACTTTTTTATCCAGAGCAAACCATAAATAGCTAAAAGCAGAACTGTACTGCACATCCAAATAAGCATTTCCATTACAGACATAAAGCCAAATTTCCAGCCTTTTGTAAAAGCAGGAAAGATCATAAAAGCCATACTTCCGTATCTTCCAATTTGCTCAAAAATATTTATAACCGGATATTTACTGCAAAAACTTTCAGAAACTTTCTTTCTAACGGCAATCACGTTGATTGCAATAAGACACATTATAACCACCAGATTGCCTACATTAATCCAGTTAAAATCCATAAGTGCGTTCCTCCATAAACTTGAAGATGTTATTCTATTGCAACAAGGTCCGTTCTTTCATAGCAATTATGTCCTTGTAATTGCTTTTTATATTTCCAACACTTAATTGCTTCCTCTAAAGATTTTCCTTTATTGTCTGCAAAAAAATCTCGAATATAAGAATTATACTCGAACTGCTTATCAATTTTTGTTTTTCCTTTTTTCTTGTCCTCAAGAATTTGATAATAAGCAGTAATTGCTTCTTTATAAGTTTTCCCCGTATTGTTTTTTAACCATTTTTGAAAAGCTACATTGAATGAAAAACCGCTTCCAATATGTTCTCTGAAAAATGATCTATGTTTTTCTGAACAGACAAAGTTTGCTTCAATTTTTGTATCTTCACTAATATCAGATATTAATATTGCTTTTTTTCTTGCCGTTTGAGCAGACAATATTTTTCCTGTATCAAGAAAATATGCAATCCTATCTGTTATTTCTATTTTTCCACCCGAAACAGGAATTCCATTTTCTCTGCAAAAGTTTACTAATTCCTCTTTCAAATAATAGAAATCACGAAATGTTTTACTATCTAAATTCCTATCTAAAACAGGTCTTTCACTCATATATACCTCTTTTCTACTGTTCATCAAATCCCAATTTGTCAGCACCATTATAGCTTGTTTTTAGCGGGAACACAACTTCGTGGAAAGAAACATATCTGGTGATTAACTGAAAGCATCTTTGCACCGGGCAAGGAAATACTTCTTTTTCTCCGTTATTTCCTCCTGCCTGTCTTTGGAAAGCGTCTGGAATATTTCGTCATAGTCAAGCTCCGCAAGCGGTGTTCCCAACACAGGCGTTAAAACTTCATGTTCATACCATATTCGCCACAGTTCCTCAAACAATTCCCCGCTGTCCGAAAAAGCCATTGCCGAATCAAAGCCTTCTCCCTCGCTGAACCATTGCAGACGGACAAACCCGAACCGCCCAGCATCTGCCACCACCACATCGGTCAGCTCATACAGTTCTGCGAACGCATCCGCTACTTTCTGGCATCCTGCCCGCTGTTCTTCCGTAATATATTTTTCTGCCATAGATGTTCCTCCTAATCCACTTCTGGACAAAAAGTCCAAAAGTTATCTATTCTATTTTAAACAGTAAATCGTGCAGAGGTCAGCATATAGCATCCCCTCCCCGCATTTTATCGTGTCAAACAAAAGGCACTGAAACAGTACATCACGCACTCCCTCCAGACTAACAATGCCCCGTTCTTTCTCTGAAAAGCCTGTGTTTGGAATATCCATATCCTCCGGCACTGCCCGCCTTGCCGAGATACAGTGCGTATAAAGTCCGAGGATATATTTATCTGACATAGGCAAAGCAAATGTTTCCTGCCCGTCATACGTTACCCGGTACTTTTCCTGTTCACCTTCCGGCAGTTCAAAACAACACCGCACTGTTTCCAGATAAGTATGCCCGTCAAAATCCGGCTTTATTTTCTTCCCATACCTGCGGATTGTGGAAAATATGTTATTCCGGTCAATAAAAGAGCGGGTACGCTTGAAAGCTGCTTTTCTGCCTTTCATATCCATGTAAACATTATTCCCCGTCCCTTTCCCGGCAAACCTGCCATAATCGCCAATCCGCAACAGGTAGGACAGCACCTCTGACAGCTTTTCTCTTGATGCAATCTCCTGATAAGGGGAATCGCTAAATTCTATCTTCACAAACCTTAATGGGCAGCTTCCATTTGCTACCTCCCGTTCCATTGCCCGGTCAATATCCCTCATGGATTCCATTTATCCATCTCCTTCCGCTTTAGACTGGAACATTCCTTTTTCTTCCCACCCGCCGCCATACATATCATGCTGTACTAACTGCTGGTAATAGTGATTCATAGTATTGGGCGCATTGTAAAGTGCAGTCACCATGTATGCCCTGATATTGGTTATCTTGGTTGTGGTTTCCTTCATGCACCCAATGACATACTCCAAATGGGAACTGTTCAGCTTCAGGAACTTTGATTTTACAAGCTCATAAGGGTAATCTTCCCCGTTGACTTTTACCGTCCTGCGCTTCACGCATACAATTTCGCAGATCACCTCATAAAGTTCCTCATACAGCCCCTTTTCACTCCAGTCACCGTATTTCATGTGATGCTCATACTCAATATTTTCCTTGATGATTTCCATATAGGCAGTGGCATCATCCATCCCATCAATCATATCATTATCCGGCTTGCCCGGTTCTTGTTTTTCTGTTTCTCTATCCGATTGATTGATAGGATTGGTATAACTCAAATCAGTATAATTAGTATTGTTATAATTAGGGTTCGATTCCCGAACTTCCGCAAGTTCGGTTTCCGAACCTCTTGAAGTTTGATTTCCGAACTCCTGCAAGTTCGGTTTCCGAATCTCTTGAAGTTCGATTTCCGAACTTCTTGAAGTTTGATTATCGAACCTCTTGAAGTTCGGTTTCCGAACTTCTGCGGAACTGTCAGCATTATCCGGCTTTTCCGGCTCTTTCCCGGCATCCAGTGTCGCAAAATTCTTCACATAGATAATGTCTGGCTTGCCCAATCCCTGCCTTTTCTTCTCGATCAGACCAATCCCTTTTTTGCTGTCAAGCTCCGCAATCACCTTTGCACATTTTTCCCTTGCACATCCCAAATCCTCCATTATGTTGTCCAGCGTGTAATGGATATACACCCTGTTTTCTTCGTCAAGCCAGCCATTCTTGATTGACAATGCCAGCCTGTCAAGCATCAGACCATAAAGGAGCTTTGCATCGCTGGACAACTCTTTAAACCTTGCGTCTTTTATCAGCAGCCTTGGAACTCTGTAAAAGGAAAACTGTTCCGCTTCGATGCCATAATAATAGTCAAATTTTATCGTGCCATCCACGCTGATGCACCTCCCCTCTATTGTTTTTTCTTCCATTCATCCAATAGCTGAATGATGATGCCCTCTATTTCCTCACTGCTGTAATCCTCCGCAAAATATTCGCTGATTTTATCCGCTTTCAGTGTCACCTTGCGTTCTTTCGGCTTTTCCTCCGTCAGTATCAGGCGCACCATCGCAAGGGTAAGCTCCCCGGTCTTGCCATATTCCTTGATTTTTGCCGACTGTATCATGCTGATATTGCAGCTTTTTTCCTCTATGACAGCCTGTACCCATTGCTGCGCTTCCTCCGTCAGAAAAGAAATATCCACCCCCTGTGAAAAGCCGAGTTTTTTACTGTCTACCATAGCAAGAAGTTCTTCCGACAGCCGGGAAAGCCAGATATACCGCTGAACCTTTTTTGCATTTTCCCCGGCAGCTTCCCCGACTTCATCAAGGGTGTTTTTCCCTGACTTTTTTCCCTGATGCTTCATCGCTTCGTACTTCATCTTATAGGCTCTTGCCTTCTCGCTTGGTAAGATGTCCTCCCTCTGAATGTTGGAATCCACCATGATAATCGTCGCCTCATCATCGGTGTAATTACGGACAATCACAGGCATTTCCTTCTTTCCGGCAAGCTCTGAACCACGTTTCCGGCGGTGTCCGGCTATGATTTCATAGCCGCCGCCCTCCCTCGGTCTTGCAATGCCCGGAACAAGCACCCCGTACTGGCGGATACTCTCCGTTGTTTCCTCCATCTTCTCATCATCTTCCACCCGGAAAGGGTGGTCTTTGAACGTATGCAGGTCTGTAAGAGGTGCGTTGATAATCTGCTCTGCGGAGCTTTCCTGTTCCGCAGAACCGCCGAATAAATCCTCAAATTTATCTATCCTGACTTTTGATGCGCTTCCAGCTCTCTTATTACTGCCCATCTGCAAGCACCTCCTTTGTCAGAGAATCATAAGCCGCCGCTACTTTCCCTTTTGGATCATGCTTATAAATGCTGACGCCTTCCGCCGAAATCTCTGCCGCCCTTACCGAAATGGGGATAATATTTGTAAATATCCTTACGCTGCTTCCATAGGCATCCTTCAGCATGGAGCTGATGTCCTTTGCATAGTTCGTCCGGCTGTCCACCATTGTCAGCAATATGCCCTCAATCTCCAGTTTCGGGTTCATCTTCCGCTTTACCTTGCCAACCGTCTTAATGAGCTGCTGTAAGCCTTTGACGGGCAGATACGCCGCCTGTACGGGTATCAAAATGCTGTCGGCACAGGCAAGGGCATTTATGGTAATCATACCGAGCGAAGGCATACAGTCTATCAGGATATAATCGTAATTCTCCCTGACTATCTCTATGTATGACCTCAATATCATTTCCCGGCTCATAACATTCACAAGGGAAACTTCCAGACCGGACAATTCAATGTTCCCCGGCATAAGGTCTATCCCTTCCTCGTGGTGCAGGATACCTTCTGTCGGCTCTACTTCTTCATCATTGATTAAATCCCCCATAATGGTTGCAAGCGTGACTTCCAGAGTATCCGGCTCTGTATATCCTAAACTCGCTGTCAGACTGCCCTGTGCGTCCGCATCAATCAGCAGCACTTTTTTTCCCTGTTTTGCCAGTCCTATCCCTAAATTGCTTGTGGTGGTAGTCTTGCCGACACCGCCTTTTTGGTTTGCGATTGCGATTATTTTACACATGATTCCATTCTCCTTTGCTATCTACTGTTCTTCTTTTACATTGCTTTTCTTAACTTCCACATAAGCCCGGTAATATTTCTTTGTTCCCTTATTTGAGAATAAATCGGAAAACTCCGTCACCTCAATTTTGGGATTTCTCCGCAAAATCTTACCGAACCAGTTAATATCATTCTTTGTTCCCATTAGCCTGACTTTTAACATCAATCCTGTCCTCCAAACATGGCGTACAGACTGTGGTTATAGGTTGCGTATTCCGGATACCTGATCTGTATCGCCTGCCAAAAATAGGGTGCATAGGCACAGCAGAATAATTCCTCCACTGTATAAAGTTTGCACTCGTCTACCTGTTCCTCCGCATCATCGTAATCAAGAACACTCGGCGTACCATTGCAATAAAGGTTGAACGCCATCCTAACTACTTTTACACTCCCGTTGGTCTGCCAGCCTTCATGCAGGCATTCCGTTTTTACACAGCCTGTCTTAAAATCATAAATGCTTTTAATGTTCCTTCTTGTGTCATTGCTGATACCAAGACAATATACAAGTGCTTTGTGGTACACGTCCTGATACCTAACCTCTTTCAATTTTTCATAGTAGAATTTCTCATGTGCATCACTGATAAAAATAATCTTTTTCGCTTTCTCTGCTCCTAACGCTGTACTACTCATTCTTTTTTCCTCCTGTTTTTAAATTGAAAAAGCACTCCATTATTGGAATGCCCTAATATAAAAAATAGGGACACTCTCATTCAAGTATCCCTATAATCTATCAATATATCTGATAGTCCACTATTCACTTTCATTGTCAGGATTTTTTGTGTTCCCCGTATCGAGGTCTAATGCCACAACTACGGTTACTTTCTTCACAAGTATCTTTTCCTTATGATTTTCACCGATTTTATTGAAACTGAAAAATGTCACAAAGTGCGTAAATTCAAGGATTTCTAGGTATCTTTCCTTTGTAGTCCTACCACAGCCTCCACATGCCCCGTATGTCCAAACTGATCAACAGCTCGTATCCTCTTCAACTCAAATCCATTGTCACATAGATATCTACAATCTCTAGCTAGCGTAGCTGGATCACAAGAAACATAGACAACTTTATTAGGATTCATCTTTACGATTGTCTCTAATAACGCTTCCTCACAGCCCTTACGTGGTGGATCAACTACGACTACATCCGCTGACATCTGACCTTCGCTCTCTTCATACTTCTCAGGCATTAGATATTCTGCTGCCCCTACGAAAAACTCTGCATTCTCTATATTGTTAATCTCCGCATTCTTCTTTGCATCTTCAATTGCCTGAGGAATGATTTCAACACCATAAACTTGCTTTGCTTTCTGTGCTAGGAATAGAGATATTGTACCTATTCCACAATATAGATCCCATACGATTTCATTACCAGACAAATCTGCATATTCAAGTGCTGTCTCATAGAGACGTTTTGTCTGCACTGGATTTACTTGATAGAAAGATAATGGTGATATCTGATACTTGATATCTCCAATGTAGTCAGTGATGTAACCTTGCCCCCACAATGTTTTAACTTTTTGTCCAAGAATAACATTGGATTTTTCCTTATTAACATTAATCGTAATACTTGTCATACCTTTCACTTGTGTTAGGCGATCCACTAGTTTTTCATGAGAAGGTAATTTACTACCATTAATTACGATACATACCATGATTTCGCCTGTAACGAATCCCACACGTGTTAAGATATGACGAACTAATCCTGTATGATTCTCTTCATCATAAGGTGGAATTTCTTCTTCCTTCATGAAGTCTTTCACAATATTCAAGAGTTCTTCATTTACCTCTGCTTGAATATAGCAGTGTGAAGTATCTATAATGGAATGTGTTCTACTTGCATAGAATCCAGTAACGATTTCACCTTCTTTATTCTTACCAACAGGAAATTGTGCTTTATTACGATAATAATAAGGATCTTCCATTCCGATAATTGGTTCCATCATTGTATCAATTTCATCTCCGAAGTGTCCAATTCTCTTAAAGCATTCCGTCACTTTGTTTTGTTTGTAAGCTAACTGAGCATCATAAGCATAATGTTGAATCTGACAACCTCCACATTGTCTAGCGATTGGACATCTTGGTTCAACGCGGTCCTTAGAAGGTTCAATAATATTTATTAATCTTGCGAATCCATAGTTCTTCTTAGTCTTCATAATCTTAACGAGTACTTTATCGCCAATTACTGCATCTTTAATAAATAATGCATATCCATCTATGTGTGCAATTCCTTCCCCCTCTGAACCAAGGGCATCGATTACTACTTCTAATTCATCATCCTTGTTGTATAGATGTGTTGCATTCAACTCATTATTTTTACTCATCTTACTTTTCCTTGTCATCTTAACCCTCTCTTTATCTCTAACAGCCTCTTAAGGCGATTTATCTAGCTACAGTCTTATCTCATTTCTTCGTAACTATACCACATTTATGGTTACACTTGTAGCAAATATAATCCAATAATTACCATTATTAACACGCAACAAGTGCTCTCACCTCTCTTTATTATAAAGCTTAGGTAATTGCGAGAATTTCGCAAACACCTATTATAGAGATGAGAGCACATTGCATACAATTCTATAACTATTATTTCTTTTCTACTATAACAGTTAGCTACTCCTCCAAATCTTCAAGCCCGAAGTTTGAGTTAACTACTTTTTATTATTTACTACTTCTTCTTATATTTGATTCAAAGAATTTATTATATCCTAACCACTCCGACTTATCATCTGCTCCATTAAGGATTTCAATCATTGTTTGTAGCTTCGCGTCCGTATTATCTGCATACGTAAGTGCCACAGCTTCTATTAAAGCCGGCTTCTTCGGCGAACCATATTCTAATTCTCCATGGTGAGATAAGATACAGTGCTTTAATTCATTCTCAAGACTCTTAGGGAAATTCGGTATAGTCCTAATTATAGCTCCAACTTTCTCTGTTCCAATATAGATATGTCCTAATAATTGTCCGTCATCTGTATAATCATTCTCAGGGAATGTTGAGATTTCATCTAATTTACCAAGATCATGGAATAATGCTGCACTTATTAACAAATCACGATTAATTAACGGATAATTAGCCGCCATGTATTCACATAGTTTCGTAACACCAAGTGTATGTTCTACTAATCCACCTACAAAACCGTGATGCACCGTCTTAGCTGCGGAATGGTATTTGAATGCTTTGATAAACTCTTTATCTTCAACAAAGAAGCTATTCACTAACTTGCTTAAATAAGGATTTGTCATCTTTGATATTATAGTAAGGATTTCATTATACATCTCATCTATATTCTTCGTTGTTGTTGGTACAAAATCACTTGGATCGTACTCGCCTTCTTGGCTTTTACGAACCCTCTTTATATTGAGCTGAAGAGTATTCTGAAAGCTTGTAATTTGTCCTTCAATATGAATGTAATCCATAGAATCAAAATTCTCTATACCATTGGATAATTCCCAAACTTTCGCGTCAAGTGTGCCTGTCTTATCTTGTAAAAGTAACGAGTAATAACTCTTTCCCGCTTTTGTTTTTAATGATTGTTTTGATTTACATAGATAAGTTTCTGATAACATCTCACCTTCACGTAACTCATTAATATATCTCATCTAACTACCTAGCCTCTCTAAATATAATATACTCTCGTATATTCTGTATTAAATTCATCTATTCTGCTATTATACCTTAATTCTTTTTCTTATGCAACTGCACACGGAATGTCATCTCTTTGTCTTCTTCTCCAGTCGTATTCGTTGTTCGTTTTACAACTATCGTAATTTCATCTCCTGGTTGATACGAAGAGATTATTGTATTAAGTTGTGCCATAGAGATAATTGTACTGTCATCAATCTTAAGTATGACATCACCTGTTTGTAACCCTGCTCCTAACGCGGGTGATTCTGTCTCAACTTCATTCACATATACACCATTATTGACATCAAGACTACGTGCACTTTCATCCGTCAAATCCGTTCCAGTGATTCCAAGGTACGTACGATCCCGACCAGAAACAAGATCGTCTATAATTGATTTAATTCTTGTAATTGATAGTACTGTATTAATATTCCCATTCAGATCATTCTTGAATTTGTGCGTGATAATTCCAATCACTTCACCACGTAAGTTTACGATAACTCCATCTCCATTCGAATTATCTGTAATATCCGTGTTGAATAGGTCGATTCTATTATCTGTGATAAACGCACTGGTTGTCTTTCCTGTAATAATACCATATTCCCTAGAATAAGGATAGCCGTTAGGGTTTCCAACAGCAATAATTGGATCACCCACAGAGGAGCTTATGGATTCCCCAAACGTTGCTACTTTAATTGTATGTTTTACCTTCTGGGATAGTTCAGACGTTTCAACTTTGATAATGGCTAAATCAAGCTTACTATCATAACTTGCTAATTTAGCTTCAACAACATTATCGGCATCGAATGTCACACTAATTCTATTCACTTCTTTAATTTTGCTATAACGTACTAAGATTGATAATGTTTTCATATCTGCGGATTCATGAATAATAATTCCCGACGTTATATCTGATCTTTCAGATGGATTTTGCAACCAATCTACACTGTTTACAATACTTGTCACAGCAACAACAAAACGATTCGATTCATCCGCAACCTTATCTATTTCCTTGTAGAGATTCTTGTAATCCTCTAGCGTAATATCCACTACATTTTCCATAACAATTGTGCTTGTTGCTTGTTCTCCCTTAAACTCTGGTATTATTGATGCGATTCTAATCGGATTCAGATGCTTTGTAAGACTTGATAGTCTTCCTTCTTCATCATCCTTAAGCACATTCTTAACATAAGGATAGGTAACACAAATAACAATACTACTTACAAGTCCAAATAGTATTGCTAACAATATTGTTTTCACTACACTTCCCATTACATTTTTCCAAGTCTTTTTGGGAATAATGTGTTCCTGAATGAAATTAAACTCCTTTTGTTCCACAATAGGGCTAATTCTTTTATCCTTTGGCATATTACTTCTCCTTAAACTCCCGTTAAAAGTAGCTAATTTATCAATTTAGTTCCAATTCAGCGACACTTGGTAGCCTTAATTAATTTAAACCATTTCTAATATTTTACCATTTTATCATTTACTTGTGAACACTCTATGAATAAAATGTTAATTGATTTTTTAACATTATAAGAATAACGCTATTTTAATAATTTAATAGTTTTCATTTCGTCCCACATCATGTAAAATATAACTAGTTCGTCGGCACGTATTAAACTCTTAGTCGAACTATCCTATACATACAGAATACCTGTGAGTTCTGTAAGGAATACTAATACTAACAACATAAGATTGAAAGAATATTTAGAGAGGAGCCATGCACTGCAATCTTTCAATCTGTTTACGGAAGCAGTAAGCAAGCATGCTTGCGAGATGCATGGATATAGTTTTGAATACCAAAGCGATAAAAACATTAGAATATAATAAAATTATTGATAAATTAATTCAGTATGCTGGTTCTACCCTTGGTAAGGAAAGATGTAGTAAACTGTTACCAATGAATAACTTAGAAGACATTACAAATGCACAGAAAGAAACTTCTGATGCACTAACAAGAATCCTACAAAAAGGAAGTATCTCTTTCTCGGGATTAAAGGATATTCGTGGCTCAATCAAGAGACTGGAAATCGGTTCTACTCTAGGAATGGGTGAACTCTTACAAATCAGCTCCGTTCTTGATGTCGCATTACGTGTGAAAGCTTTCTCTAGAAATGAAAGTGACGAAGTCGAGCCAGATACACTGGATATGCGCTTTTCCTTACTCGAACCACTCTCTCCGATCAACAATGAAATCAAGCGTTGTATCGTATCAGAAGAAGAGATGAGTGATGATGCTAGCTCAACGCTAAAACACATTCGACGTACTATCAAGAACACAAATGAAAAGATTCGTGAACAACTAAATTCCATCGTTAGTTCTCAAACTACGAAATCTATGTTACGTGAGAACATCATTACCATGCGTAATGGACGTTACTGTCTACCTGTTCGTTCCGAATACAAAGGTCAATTTCAGGGTATGGTTCATGACCAATCTTCAACTGGTTCTACCTTCTTCATCGAACCAATGGCAGTTGTTAAATTAAACAATGACTTAAGAGAGCTAGCGTCTCAGGAACAAGATGAGATTGAACGTATATTAGCAGAACTCAGTGCTACTATTGCCCTTGAAACAGAAAAACTTACTGATGATATTACTATTCTTACAGAGTTAGACTTTATCTTTGCTAAAGCGTATCTATCGAAACAATTGAAAGCCTCTGAGCCTATATTTAACACAAAAGGCTATGTGAATATTAAAAAGGGTCGTCATCCACTCATTGATCCAAAGCAAGTGGTTCCAATTGATATACACCTAGGAGATGAGTTCAATCTATTGATCGTAACAGGTCCAAATACTGGGGGTAAGACCGTTTCTCTTAAAACCGTAGGTCTATTCACTCTTATGGGGCAATCCGGTCTTCATATTCCAGCCTTTGATGGTTCCGAACTTGCTGTCTTTGAAGAGGTATATGCAGATATCGGTGATGAGCAAAGTATTGAACAAAGCCTAAGTACTTTCTCCTCTCATATGACGAATACCATTAATATCATTAAGAATGCTACGCCAAACAGTTTAGTATTATTCGATGAGTTAGGTGCTGGTACTGACCCTACTGAGGGTGCTGCACTTGCAATGTCTATCCTATCGTATCTTCATAACCAAGATATTCGTACTATGGCTACCACTCACTACAGTGAACTTAAGATCTTTGCCTTATCTACGCCAGGTGTTGAGAATGCTTGTTGTGAATTCAGCGTAGAAACCTTACGACCAACATACCGTTTATTAATAGGCGTTCCTGGTAAGAGTAATGCCTTTGCAATCTCCAGCAAACTTGGATTACCTGATTATATTATTGATGATGCGAAGAGCCGTATCGATAGCCAAGATAAGAGTTTTGAAGATGTGATTAGTGATTTAGAGCAAAGTCGAATCACAATTGAAAAAGAACGAGAAGAAATTGCTCTTCTCAAAGAAGAAGCCGCTGAATTAAAACTGAAATTATCCGAGAAACAAGAGAAACTCGATAATGCCAAAGAACGTATCCTTCGCGAAGCGAATGAAGAAGCACGTAATATTCTTGCCGATGCGAAAGAATTCGCTGATGAAACCATTAAGAAATATAACAAATGGACAAAAGAAAGCGGTCTTGGCAAAGCTATGGAAGACGAACGTGGTCTATTACGTAATAAACTGAATGCAGCCGAGTCAAAACTCGCTCTAAAGAATAAGGCAAAACCTTCTAAAGTACACAAAGCCAAAGATTTTCGTATTGGCGATGCCGTTAATGTCCTTAGCCTTGGACTGAAAGGAACCGTTAGTACTTTACCTAACGCCAAAGGCGATTTGTTCGTACAGATGGGTATCTTAAGGTCACAAGTTAATATCAAGGATCTCGAACTCATTGATGAGCCTGTAATCACAACACCTACTCTTAAGAAAACGGGTAGCGGTAAGATTAAGATGGCAAAGAGCTACAACATTAGTACTAGTGTGAATCTAATTGGTAAAACAGTAGATGAAGCATTACCAGAATTGGATAAATATCTTGATGATGCATACCTAGCTCATCTTCCTCAAGTAACGGTTATCCACGGTAGAGGAACCGGGGCACTTAAGAATGCCGTTCACCAACATTTGAAAAAATTAAAATACGTAGATTCCTATCGTTTAGGTACATTCGGTGAAGGTGATCAAGGTGTAACTATTGTAGAATTCAAGAAATAAATAGGGGGGAAATGTCATGGCAGAAAAACAAAAGATCTTAATAGTAGATGATGATGCCAATATTGCGGAGTTAATCTCACTATATTTGCTCAAAGAATGCTTTGATACACTAATTGTTAATGATGGGGAAGAGGCTATCGAGAAATTCCATTCGTATCAACCTGGACTTATTCTCCTAGATTTGATGCTTCCAGGTATCGATGGCTATGAAGTATGCCGTGAGATACGTAAGACCTCAAACGTCCCTATTATCATGTTATCTGCGAAAGGAGAAATCTTTGATAAAGTACTTGGTCTTGAATTAGGTGCTGATGACTATATGATCAAACCATTTGATTCAAAAGAGCTTGTTGCAAGGGTAAAGGCGGTTCTACGTCGTTTTCATCCAGTTGTTGCTACTGCACCACAAACTGTATCATCTGCTATCCCACCGACAGGTGATTATGTAGAGTATCCAGACCTACTTATTAATCTATCCAATTATTCTGTTACCTACTATAACAATACCATTGATATGCCTCCAAAAGAATTAGAACTTTTCTACTTCTTAGCTTCCCATCCAAATCAGGTATTTACTAGAGAACAGTTACTTGACCATATCTGGGGATATGAATACATCGGAGATACTCGTACTGTTGATGTGCATATTAAGCGACTTCGAGAGAAGATCAAAGATCATACAAGCTGGAGCCTTGCCACTGTCTGGGGTATTGGCTATAAATTCGAGGTGAAGAACTAATGAAGCGAACTTTGCTGTTTAAGCTATTAGTCTGCTATTTTGTAGTTGCGATTTCCATGTTCACACTTCTGAATACATATGGAGTTAATCGTCTAAAACAGAGTCTTGTAGAACGTCAGAAAACACTTCTTCACAACGAAGCTTCTACCATTGCATCTGAATATATGGGGAATTATTACTACAATTCTTCCCCACAACTAACGCAAACTGTATTAACACAGCTTAAAACGATTGATACTTTCTTGAATACTCGCATCTGGATTGTTAATAAGAATGGGACGATCACAATGGATACTCGCTCCACTTATTCGGATACACAAATCAATCTGAATGAACTAGATCCTAACTTCTTAACACGAACATTTTCAGATAATACGTATTTTTCAGGTATTTTAGCCGAACCGATGTTAAGTGTGGTGTACCCGATTTCTTATAAATACCAAATACGTGGTTATATTGTTATGCTTACTCCTTTATCCTCGATTAAGCATGACAGTATATACTATATGGATATCATCAATATATGCTTCTTGCTCTTCTTAATTTTGATGATTTTCGTATTCATGTACATCTATTACTTAACGGTACGACCATTAAAGAAAGTCATCAAAGCAGCCGTTGAGTATTCCTCTGGGCACTTTGATTATCCTCTTAATATTCAAACTACCGATGAATACAAAGAACTATCTGATGCTGTTACGTATATGGCTAGTGAGTTAAATAGTCTTGATGATTATCAGAAGAAATTCGTTGCAAACATCTCTCATGATTTTCGTTCTCCGTTAACCTCAATAAAAGGTTATATTGAAGCGATACAAGATGGAACAATTCCCACCGAGATGCAAGACAAATATCTAGGTATCGTTTTGTTTGAAACAGAGCGACTAACTAAGCTTACTACTAATCTCCTAGCACTTAATACCTTCGATAATAACGGAAAAATCTTAGAAATTACTTCCTTTGATATCAATCATATCATCAAACAAACAGCTGCTACCTTTGAAGGCATATGTACCAAGAAAAAGATTTCCTTCAAACTAGTGTTTTCCGATCGTGAAACATTCGTAGACGCTGACCTTGGTAAGATTCAACAAGTTCTCTACAACCTAATAGACAACGCAATTAAATTCTCTCACCAAAACTCTAACATTAAGGTTTCCTCAGAAGTAAAAGGTGATAAAGTATTCGTTGCGGTTAAAGATTATGGTATAGGAATTCCAAAGGATTCTATCAAAAAGATATGGGAGCGTTTTTATAAATTGGATACTTCAAGAGGTAAGGATAAGAAAGGCACTGGACTTGGACTTTCCATAACCAAAGAAATCATCAATGCTCATAATGAAAACATTAATGTAATCAGTACAGAGAATGTTGGTACGGAATTCATCTTCTCCTTGCCTAAGACAAAATAATAAAAATTAGTAATACAAACAAACGGTTACATCAATAAATGAATTATTAAGGTTTCAAATAAACAACATACAACCATCAAAAAAACAACCTCAAAAACCCAATTCCTATAGCGAATATTTCATATTTGCCACTGGAACACAACTTTTGAGGTTGTTTTTAATTACATTAGCTTATGTCTATTCTGCTTCGCTCCATGAGTGGTGATGAAGATGTCCTTCTAACTGCATGTGCGAAAAGTTATTCTGACGAACTGCTTCATACAATACAATTGCTACCGAATTCGAAAGATTAAGAGAGCGAATATCTCCAATCATCGGAATACGGATTGCTGTATCCTTATACTGCAATAGAATATCTTCAGGTATCCCTGCACTTTCCTTGCCAAACATAATAAAACAGTCTGGTTCATATTGTACTTCACTATATACATGTACTGCTTTCGTTGTAGCCATATAAATCTTCGCATCAGGATTTTTCTTCATGAAATCATCGAAATCATCATAAACCGTTACATCAAGATCTTTCCAATAATCCAGTCCTGCACGTTTTAATTGTTTCTCATCTAAACTAAACCCAAGTGGTCCAATAAGATGAAGTTTGGCTCCTGTAGCAACACAAGTTCTTCCTATATTACCTGTATTCGCAGGTATTTCCGGTTCATGTAATATAATATTAAACATTAAACAGTCTCCTTTTAGCTATTATTCAGCCACAAATATCTCGGGAGAATAGTAATTCTTTTATACAATACCGATATTTAATTCAATTACTTTATCATCATCATAGGATAATGGTACACAGATGGATTTGCTAACATTCATGAATGCCATTTTCCCTATACACAAAGAAGGTGGTGTAATGTCTATCGCTAAACCTTTTGTAGAAAATACAGTGGCAGCATTCCCTAAAATCATATTCCCAAGTTCACAAATAGCACTTCCAGAAAGCTCATCTATCTCTGAAACTGGCATCATTATCATCTTACTTGCTAAATCGCAGGCCGCCAATTGATTTAGTAAAATCACTACTTGTCCACGTAGTTGCCCTGTAATACCTAACATAATAATTACACTATCATTATCTATATTATCCCTAATATAGGGCTTACCAATCTTCGTATCAACAAAGCACATATCCTTTAATATTTTGGTAGCTGATAACAAAAATGGATTGACAAAATCTGCATTCAAATCACCCATATACATTCCTCCCAAGTTAGTACTTTAATATTATCATACTTAAGTTGCATAATTCAAGTATTATCAACAATATCAAAGAAAGAATTCTCAGATTCCTTACAAATATGACCAATTCGATATTAGATTCTATTTATTTAGTTTATGGTTATTTACAAAGTTTTCAATTCTCTCTAACGCCACTTTAAGGTTTTCAATGGAATAGGCGTAAGATATACGAAGAAAACCTTCCCCACATTCACCAAAAGCAGTACCTGGAACAACTGCAACTTTCTCTTCTCTCAATAATGTTTCAGCAAACTCTTCCGAAGTCATACCGAACTTTTTAATACTTGGGAACACATAAAAAGCGCCATATGGTTCAAAACAATCAAAGCCTATTCTTCTTAATTCATCAATCAAGAATCGTCTTCTTGCATCATATGCTTCTTTCATCAATAAAACATCATTATCTCCGTTACGTAATGCCTCAACTGCAGCATATTGACTAGTTGTAGGTGCACACATAATAGCAAACTGATGTATCTTAATCATCTGTTCCATAATAATTTCAGGCGCACATGCATAACCTAAACGCCATCCTGTCATTGCGTAAGACTTCGAAAAACCATTAATTAGTATAGTTCTTTCTTTCATTCCAGGAAGTGATGTTATAGACATATGTTGTCTTCCATAAGTAAGTTCTGAATAGATTTCATCAGACATAACATACAAATCATGCTCTCTCACGACCTCAGCGATATCCACCAAATCTTCATATTCCATAATTGCACCAGTTGGGTTATTAGGAAATGGTAGTATTAATACCTTAGTCTTATCAGTAATTGCATCTAATAATTCTTGCTTCGTTAACTTGAAGTTGTTCTCTTCTTTCAATTCTATAATTACAGGAACACCGTCAGCCAATTTAACACATGGTACATAGGATACATAGCAAGGTTGTGGAATTAGTACTTCATCCCCTGGATCTAACATTGCACGAAGACCTATATCAATTGCCTCACTACCACCAACGGTTACCATAACTTCTTTATTAAAATCATATTTAACACGACATTTACGATTTATGTAATTGCATATTTCAATTTTTAATTCTTTCAAACCAGCATTCGAAGTATAGAATGTTCTTCCCTTTTCTAGGGAATAGATTCCTTCTTCTCGAATATGCCATGGGGTATCAAAATCAGGTTCGCCAACTCCTAATGATATGGCATCTTTCATCTCACTTACAATATCGAAGAATTTACGAATGCCTGAAGGCTGAATATCAACAACTTTATTTGATAATGGATTTCTCATGGTGTCACCAACATCCTTTCGTCAACTTTCTTATTATCCAGTTCAATACCATGTTCTTTGTATTTTTTCAGAACAAAATGAGTTGCTGTACTAAGTACCGAGTCCATTGGCGCGAGTTTACTAGAGACAAAGTTAGCAACTTCTCTCATGCTTTTACCGTCAATGATTACCGTCAAATCAAATCCGCCAGACATTAGATATACAGATTCTACTTCTTCAAACTTATAGATTCGTTCTGCTATTTTATCAAAACCTTCACCTCTTTGTGGTGTAACTTTAACCTCAATTAAAGCTGTAACACGCTCATTATCTGCCTTATCCCAATTAATAAGTGTAGGATAACCACAAATAATAGATTCCTTCTCCATAGCTCGAAGTTCCGCTTCTACAATCTCCTCTGTCATGCCAAGCATACTAGCTAACTCTTTACTGGTAAGTTTACTGTTCTTATCAATCGCTTTTAAGATTTTTTGTCTCATAATAAACTCCTTTCATTCTTTCTTTTTTATAGTCAATTAAGAACTTTTTGTAAGGAAAAAGTTTTGCAATTGACTAATTTCCTACTTGCCCAACGCTTTATATAGTTGATCGGCTTTAGGTGGTTCCAAGTAACGTCTTTCATAATCATTAACTACTATTCTTTCATTATTATCCGTAATTCTTCCAACAATAGTTGCAGGGATACCCTCTCTTTCTAGGTGTGCAATCAATTCATTTGCACGCTCTGTTACAATTAAGAGACTACCACTTGAGATTAATAGATATGGATTAATATCAAAGAATTCACAGATTTCTACTGTTTCTTGTTTCATTGGGATTTTGGTTAGGTCAATTTCCATACCTACACCACCAGCTGCCCCAACTTCCCATAGAGCACCGAAGATACCACCCTCTGTCACATCATGCATCATAATAGCATTATGTTCTGAAGCAATTTTCGCTTCTTTTACAATTGATATATGTTTAATTAATTCACTAGCCCCATCAATAAACTCACTAGTATATCGTGTACATAATTCTTCTTTCTTTTCATTCGCTATGATTGCTGTTCCTTCTAAACCAGCCCATTTTGTCATAACGATTTCCTGTCCTTCTCTCATTCTTTGTGGATTTGCTAATTTTTCTTTCGCAATCTTACCTACTCCTGTAACCGTAACGATAATTTGATTTACCGCTGTAGATACTTCTGTATGTCCACCCATAACTTCTATATTCAACGAAGCACAACACGCCTCTATCTTTTGCATCATCAATCGTAGGTCAGATTCGCGACCTTTTTCAGGCATAATAATTGTTAACATAACCCCTATCATCTCAGCACCACTTACCGCGATATCATTCGCCGTAATATGGATTGCCAAGTCACCGATATTATTCGCCGTGCTTGTAATAGGGTCTGTTGATAGGACAATTGCTTCGCCCTCACCAACGGCTAAAGCAGCGCAATCAAGTCCAACACCTGGTCGTACTAATACCTCTTCTCTTCTGTGCCTAATTTGTTTAAATACCGATCTTTTCAATACGGTTTCTGGTATTTTTCCTACTTTCATCATTATCCATGCATATCACAAGCTTGCTTATGATACTGCTACATAAAACGGGTTGAAAGAAAGCAACGCATGGCTCCTTTCATAATATTAAAACTCTTCCAACCTTACACTAAAATATAAAGAGGCCCTTACACAAAATTTTCAAGTGATCACAACTTTAGAATCGTTTGATTTTCGAAAAACATTCGTGTAAAAGCCTCCATATCAAAGTCGATGGTTCTCTCGACTTAAACAAGCCTAGTTATTCCTCTCCGCTTACTTCTTCATCTTCCGTTTGTGAATTATTCTCCTCATTAGGAGTACCTTCTTCGCCTGTAACGTCATCTGTAGCAGGTTTATCTATCTCAGTCTTGTCTTTATCTTTGTCTTTATCTTTGTCTTTATCCTTATCTTTATCTTTATCTTTATCTGTATTCTTATCTTCTTCGTCCGTAGGTTCTTCTTCTTTTACTTCTTCCTTACCTTTTGTAACGTACCTTGGAGAAGCATTATAAGAACTTGAGTTAATTTGAATACGTTCTGTCTCTACACCATCTACATAAACTACTTTCCATAAACGCGCCTTATAACCAGTATGCGCTGGAGAAGTTACTTTATAATAAGAAGATGGTAATGACTCATCAATTGTTATTACATCTGCTGGTGGTTGCGTTGTTTCTAAAACTTCTGAGACATACTCAATTTTTCGATTTGAAGGTCTTGTCTCCTTACCATAGATTGTAAATGTAACATTTCTACCTACAAGATACCCTTCAATATAGATTGGTGCATCTGTACTATTCTTAAACTTAAGGTCTTTATAGGTTCCAGCTATTGCAGCATCTGCGGAAGGTTTTACATACGATACAATCATCGAATGTGGTGCTCTTTCCACAATTTCTAATTCTGATTTTAATACTGTATTATATAATGTTGAGGAAACTTGGCAAACACCACCGCCTTCACTTTCTACAACAAGACCGTTCTCATAGGCACCAGCCTTCATATATCCATTGGCAATTGTGATAGGCGCAATAGACTCATAAACAGAGAATGTTTCACCTGGATATACTACTGTTCCATTAACAAAGTTTGTCGCAACTGCAACATTATTAACACGAGCTTGTTTGGAATCTGAGAAGTTTGTTGTCGCTGTACCAAGAACATCTGTACATGCTCTTAAATCATCCGCTGTATATTCTGGAATATCCTCAATAACAGTAGCTGTAATCACAATATCTTGACCATCCCAGTCATTCATAATAGAATCGCTGATTGCTTGTACTGTCGCATCCACGTCTATTTTGCTTCCAACAACATGTTCTGTGAAAACAAATCCACCATTCTCGCGTTTCATAGTCGCGTTCTCAGCTGGAACATCGTACTTCGTACAATCTTCTATCACTAGATCGCGGACTTTTTTCTGATTCATAGTAAAATCTAAGTCAAAGATTTTATTTTCTTTTTCAACATCTTTAACTTCTTTGTATCTTTTAATAATGTTTCCTGATTTTCCAATCTTCATCGCCTCTGCTATTACATCATTCTCATTAACTTGGTATCCAAGTTCTTGAAGTGTACTAGACACAGACTCCTTATCTACTTGTATGGTAATTTTCTTCTTCGCCCTATCAGCGATATAATTATCGACTGCTTCTTGCGCTTGCTCCATTGTCATTCCGCCTACATCTACGGATTCAATGAATACTCCCTTACAGATGGTATTATCATCAATGGAAGCGGATATTGTTATATACGCCCCAGTTACTATAATTGCCACTAGAAGTACTGCGCTTACCACTATTAGGGTAATCTTTTTCTTATTCATTTACATTATCCCCTTTTATTTACGCTTCTAATAACCTAGGTTACATTTTAACATAATTCATAAATTTATCAAGTAATTATTCATAGCCTTATGTGGCCATTTTATACTCAATATTGCCTATTATTGATTAATTGACAACTTTATAATTATTATGTATAGTTAAATCAAAATAACCTGTATTCTACTAAACTATCGTACGAATGCGTCAAGTACTACTGGAACGATCATAGATAAAACTAAAATTATGATTATTACTGTTGAAATAGTTTTTTTTGTTTTTTTGTTATTAAAATTAATCATTTTATCACCTCTTTATTTATATTATTTATTAAATTATTTTATTTTTATCAGAAAGGTGCGTTACCACATGATCATGATTTTATCAATAATCTTTACCCTTGGCTTTATATCTATCTTGATTCGATCTTCGTCATCAAAAACAAACAAAAATAGAGAGACTGCTTCTAAAACCTTTTGGGATAGAGAACGAGAAGCTAATTTTGTTCGTAAAAAAGATATCTCTAATCTTCCTTATATCGTAATTCCTATGGAGTCTCTTCCCTTTCAAGACACCGATAATAGTGATATTAATCGGTATCAAGATACGATCAAAAGACTTGCAGATAGAAAATTGTTAAACCTTTCAAACCAAACAAACACCGACCTCAAATTAGCTTATGGTGCTGCAAACTTCCCATTCCTTATGGACTGCGATAACAGATATACTGAATTGATTAGAACTCTTCAACAATGGGGAAAAGCCTTATACAATTCAAGCAACCTCTCAGGTGCTAGCACCGTTTTAGAGTTCGCTATTGCTTGTAAAACAGACATTGCTGCTTCGTATACTTTACTTGGTGATATCTATTCATCATCAAATAGTACAGAACAGATTAAATCTTTATTAGAAGCTGCCAAACTTATGAATAGCCCAAATAAAAATACTGTAATCAGCTATCTTAAGAGTCTTCTTTGTGAATAGTATTGACCAAAACATTATTATTTAAAAAGAAATTCTTCCATAATTTAATATAATTTTATCAATTAACCTTGAAGCATCGCTTTTTGTTAAACTATCAATTGGCGTTTCAAGATTTATTTTATGATATTTCATTAAATCATTCAAGTAGAATTTTTGTCTATTTGTGATACTTTCTTCCTTTTTTACCTTGTAGTTGATCACCTTGGCTCGAAATAATTCTGTGTTAGTTTCACCAAATTGATTATACATCTTTTCATACAACTCGGCACATGCTTTCGCATCATCATATGCTCTATGTGCGTGTTCATTGATTATTCCATAGTGTAGGCACATCGCACTAAGTGCACGACTCTCAAGCTCTGGATGTAATTTTTTTGCAAGATAGAGCGTATCGATTGCTTTATTATCAAAACCTTTCTTTTGTTTATAAGCGTGCGCCTTTAAAAAACTATAATCAAATCGAATGTTATGACCAATAATATCTTCATCTCCAACGAACGCAAGAAACTCCCATAAGACTTCTCTACATGAGCGTTCGTTTTTCAACATCTCATTGGTAATCCCTGTTATCTCGGTAATTCTTGATGATACTACTGCGTTTGGCTTAATTAAAGAAGAATATATCTCAACTGGTACACCTTCTTTGTATCTTACAGCTCCAATCTCAATAATCTCATCTTGCTCAGGTCGTAATCCGGTTGTTTCTATATCAAGTGCTACGTAATCTCTACACATACTTTCCTCCTCTGCACTGCATTCATAAACAATTACGAAACTCTTTATAGTACTTAATGGACACCAAAGTGTTTTATGCACAAAGTAGAATTTCGCAATTGCATCCTGTTACTTTGTTTTTGCCTTTGTCTTAGTTTGACGTTTCGCAGTTGTGGCTCCACCAGCCTTACATAAATCTTGAAGGAAACATTCACTACATTGTGGATTTCTTGCTGTACAGATACCACGCCCATGTGTGATGATTTGTATATTATATAAAATCCAGTGGTCCTTAGGAAGAACCTCCATAAGGTCAAATTCAATCTTCTCTGGATCTTCTTCTTTCGTAAGACCTAATTTCTTAGAAATTCGTTTTACATGGGTATCTACAACAATACTAGGCTCATTATATATATTTCCACGTATGACATTAGCTGTTTTTCTTCCTACCCCTGCAAGGGAGGTTAATTCTTCTACTGTTCTTGGAACTTCTCCGCCATACTCTAAGATAATCTTATTCGCACATGCTATTATATTCTTTGCTTTATTACGATAAAAGCCGGTAGAATGGATATCCTTTTCTAGTTCCTTCAAGTCTGCTTTTGCAAAATCTTCTAACGACTGATACTTCTTGAATAAATCCTTTGTGACAATATTAACTCTTTCATCTGTACATTGTGCACTGAGCATTGTAGCAATTAATAATTGCCATGCATTCTCATGATTCAGATAGCACTTATATTCTCTCGAATACGTCATATCAAGTCTATCAAGAATCTGCCTAATTCTTTCCTTCTCCGCCTTAGTTATTCTTCTCTTTGCCATAAACATTCCCTATCTTTCTAATCCTTACAACAACGCCTTTTCCTTGTTTCCTATATAATATAGCTCCGTTTCATTCCTCTTCTCAAATATGTGGGTACAAGCTGCATGATCAAGTGGATTTCTATTCTTATAGTCGAATAGGATATATTCTTCTTTTACTATGGCTTGTCCCGTACTTGCTGATTCAATAATATCATATGCGAACTTCTCCATATGAGTCAATCTACTAATTTGCTTACCAGTATACTCCTCATACCCCTTAAGATATGATTTAACAGACTCTTCTTCCACAAAGAAATGGTGATAGATCTCACGTTCTACTTCGTTTGTTGATAAGAAATCTGGTTTACTCTTAAGATTCTCTCTTAGATATAGATCATATAAGAGGATCGCTTCTAGTACCTTCCTATCAAATGTATACGCAGCCTTCTCACTTATTGCCTTATCTTGAATACGCTCACCCATAAATCGAAGTAATATTTCATAACGGCTCATTCTCGTATGACTCATACTATTTAGCTTCTGTTCTTCATAATATCGACCAATTTCTTGATAGAAATCAAAAGGTGTCTCAAAGAATTGTTCCAAATACTGAATACTATACGTAAACTGCCCACTATTATGATACACCTCTACCATATCTTCGACTTGTTTTAATTGTAACACTTCGTCATAAGACAGCCAATCTGTAAATAATACCTCATATGGTGCGTGGTTCTTATACGTGATACAACCTTGTTTACTAAACGTGTGCATTGCAGAACCCTTTAGTACTTTCAAAAATCCTAGCTGTAGTTGATTTGGACTCATCGAATATACTTCATTAAAAGAATTGCGGAAGGACTCATAATCTTCATATGGAAGACCCGCAATTAAATCTAGGTGTTGATGAATATTCAAACTACTATTCACACGGTCAACTGCTTCTCTTAATTTATCCAAGTTCATTTTACGATCAATTGCTTGAATTGTCTCTTCATTGGTGGATTGCACACCAATCTCTAACTGCACCAATCCTTGTCTCATCCTTGATAAGACTTCTAGTTCTTCTTCCGTTAATATATCCGCTGAGATCTCAAAATGAAAATTCGTTATTCCATTATCATTCTCATGAATAAATCTCCAGATTGCTAATGAATGTGCGCGATTACAATTAAAAGTTCGATCTACGAATTTTACTTGTGGAACCTTATTATCTAAGAACACTTTTAGTTCACGTAATACCAAATCAATATTACGGAGACGAACCCTCTTATCAATAGAAGATAAACAATAACTGCAGGAGTATGGGCACCCACGGCTTGATTCATAATAGATAATCTTATTCTTAAAATCATCTATATTCTCATAAGGAAACGGAACTGTACTTAAATCTAATTGTTCTCTTGATGAGGTTACCTTAACCCCTTCCCCTTCAGACATGTTATCACGAAAGGCTAGTCCTTTTATATTTTCTAATTTCCCTTTTCCATCTACATAATGTTCCATCAATTGCAAGAAGGTCTCTTCTCCTTCTCCAATCATAATACCAGTAAGATACGGAATACGCTCCATTCTTTCTTTCGCATCATAGGAAACTTCTGGTCCACCTAACCATATCTTCATATTCGGTAAAAGTTTATGCAATTCTTCTGCAACCTCTTCTACCATCTCTATATTCCAGATATAACAAGATAATGCTAAGACATCTGGCTTTTTCTTATAAATCTCCTGAATAATATAATCCGTATAATGATTTATCGTAAATTCAGCTAGTTCAATATGATTTTCGTATTTCTTCGCATACGACTTCAAACAATAAACTGCCAAGTTAGAATGAATATATTTTGCATTAATAGCTGCTAATAAGACTTTCATAGCTAAAATCTTACTCCTTCCTAATTGTTATATCTTAATTAGGCAATTGCGAAACTCTTTGTAATGTCTAAAGACATAACAATGTGTTTTATGTCTGTCGTTACTATTTGCTGAATTGTGTTAACGTCACATACAATGCTTTTATTGTATGGGTGAGTAACACAATTTTAAGCAAATTGTAGTAGACAGCCTTAAAACACAGGTATGTCTTAGGCATGTAGTAGAGTTTCGCAATTGACTTTATATCCTAGTAGTATAGCACACTCTATTAATAATTGTATAGACAAGGTTTTCCCTAATTAGATGCACATAATTTGTTGCTATGAAGCCAAAGGCTGAATAGTAATACTTGTATTACCAATTAATTATGTTATAATAAAAAAAGATTATGAAGATTTTGTGGCAAAACTGTCAAAAATACTTAATATTATTATGTTAAAGGAGTTAATCTAAGATGAATCTAGTTACAATTAGAGAGTTATACAAAGAGAAAGATAAATTCATCGGCCAAACAGTTGAAGTAGGTGGATGGGTAAGAAGTATTCGTGATTCCAAAACATTCGGATTTATCGTTGTTAATGATGGAACATTCTTCGAAACATTACAGATCGTGTACAGTGACAAATTAAGCAACTTTGCTGATATTTCCAAACTAAATGTTGGCGCTGCAATCGTTATCAAAGGACAACTTGTAGCAACACCTCAAGCAAAACAACCTTTCGAAATTCAAGCAGAAGAAATCGAAATCGAAGGTGCTTCCTCTCCTGAATATCCACTTCAAAAGAAGAGACACTCAATGGAATACTTAAGAACAATTTCTCACTTAAGACCAAGAACGAATACTTTCCAAGCTGTATTCCGTGTACGTTCTCTTATCGCATACGCTATTCACCAATTCTTCCAAGAAAGAGATTTCGTATATGTTCACACTCCATTAATCACAGGTAGTGACTGTGAAGGTGCAGGTGAAATGTTTAGAGTTACTACTCTAGATATGAATGAAGTACCTAAAACTGAAGATGGCAGTGTTGATTACTCACAAGATTTCTTTGGTAAAGAAACAAACCTAACCGTAAGTGGTCAGTTAAATGGTGAAACTTATGCGATGGCATTCCGTAACATCTATACGTTCGGACCAACTTTCCGTGCTGAGAACTCTAACACGACAAGACATGCGGCTGAATTTTGGATGATTGAACCAGAAATCGCATTCGCTGACCTAAAGGATGATATGATTCTTGCTGAAAACATGATCAAATACGTAATCAAATATGTACTTGAACATGCTCCAGAAGAAATGAGCTTTTTCAATTCATTCATTGATAAAGGATTAATCGAACGTTTACAACATGTAGCATCTTCTGATTTTGGACATGTTACTTATACAGAAGCAATCGAAATTCTTGAAAAGAACAACGATAACTTTGATTACAAAGTATCATGGGGTTGTGATTTACAAACAGAACATGAAAGATTCCTTACTGAACAAGTATTCAAAAAACCAGTATTCGTAACAGATTATCCTAAAGAAATCAAGGCTTTCTATATGAAACTTAATGATGATAATAAAACAGTTGCTGCCATGGACTTACTTGTACCTGGTATCGGTGAAATCATTGGTGGTAGCCAAAGAGAAGATAACTATGAAAAATTAGTTGCTCGTATGAATGAATTAGGATTAAAAGAAGAAGATTACGACTTCTACTTAGACCTTAGAAAATACGGTTCCACTAGACATGCTGGATTTGGTCTTGGATTTGAAAGATGTGTAATGTACTTAACAGGTATGACAAACATCCGTGACGTAATCCCATTCCCAAGAACAGTTAATAACTGCGAATTATAAGATATACTTTTTATACTTATATCTAATAGAAAGTACGCTATGCGAACTCATATGATAACATAGTCATCATGATGACTATGAAGGACCATTACAAACTATTCTCTGGTTTGCAATGGTCCTTCTCTTTATTACTATACTTGATTTACCGATAGCCTTAGTAATACTTCACCGTTACTTCTTTCCCCATCTTCTTCATATAGTCCTTCAATTGTTCGACAAGATGCATGCGAATACTAAGATCAAAGGGTAGATTAGGATTCTGATGAGCTACATTGATGGCTTTTCCTACATACATCTTGAGGGAAGTACATTCTTCAATTAATACCTTAGCCAACCTAGACCCACCATTCTCTTTGTCCAGCTCCATAAAGAAATTCTCATCAATACTCTCTTCCACATACTTCTTCAAAAGAGATACTGCCCGATTCAAGGTTAATACCCCTTCTGTCACCAATCTAAATCCATCAATATGAGCTGTTGGTGGTATGTCTGGATCAATATAATTTAAAGAAGTCATGATTTCTCTATTCAAAACACGCGATACAATATTGGCGCTTGTGCCACCACAAACGATTCTTTGTGCTTCTCCACTCATGAAATCTTGCATTAAGGTCTCGTCATCCTCTTTCCTCCTTGGCGGTCCTGTGAAGATATGAACAACCTTTCTATCAATAATTCTAGCTACTGCTATGGTTGTATCATCACCTGGTGTTTGCATATACAAATCATCACATGCCTTACTAAGGATGGAAGCTAATCTTGATGCTGATAACGTCTTCTTCGTTGATTCAAGGGTATACTCTGCCATATGGTCCCAAGTCCAGCCGAAGTTTAACACCTGACCGACACCTGCATGAATCACTCCGTCACTCATAAGTACCAAACAATCATTTAGCTTAACGTCAAATCTACATTCGCGAATCTTTTTATCTGCAATAATTCGTTCTGTAAACGGAAGGCGAATCAACTTCTCATCCCTTACGAACACACAACTCGGATTATCAAATTCAACAAGATACGCTTTCCCATCATGAAAAATCTGTAAGATGCTAAATGTAGAGTATGCCACTTGCCTAACTTGACATACCGGTAATGTTTTAACAATTGTCTCTACACATTCATCAATTTTTGCACCATTCAAAAACATAGTACCTAATATCTTAGAAGTTAATGTAGCAAGAATATTTGCCTTAACACCACTTCCCATTCCATCTGCTAGAATGATAATATTAGAGTTTTCTGTCTTTAATATCTCGACTTTATCTCCACACAATTCCTCATGATGCTTGTTTAAGCTCTTATAGGATACATCTATGCTAATACTCATATCGTTCTTCCCCCCCTGCTGCAAAGCCAATGGTTTCATCGACTTACTCTTCTCCGTCATTCAATATGGTATCTCTTAATTTCGTTAGCGTTACTTTCGTCTCTGCTGTCGTCTCACCTAATAACCCAGCAATTTGTTGTGCTACTAACATCTGCTTATCAATTACTCTTTGCGCCATCTCAATTGTCTCTACTTTCACCTTATATGCTTGTTGTTTTTTCTCTTCCACCCTAGTGATATCTTGGAAAATTCCTAAAACATTGTTCTGTTCCTCTATATAAACAATATTCTGCAACGTAGCTAACTTACGATCTGGATAATCTACCTTCTTACCATAGATGTTATTATGAGTCAACATTACCTCTTCAAAATCCGTATGGTCAATAAACTCATAGAGATACTTATTAAGTGCTTCTGTTCTTGTTACACGAAAGTACCTTGTAGCAGCCCCTGAAAACTCAACAATCTTCATATCAACATCTACAACAATAATTATATTCGGTGTAGTATCTAGCACTATGTTAGCCATTGATTGTGCTTTCTCATGCATATATGGTATACACATCGTTAATTCTGCTTTCCCTTGATATACGGCAATTGCTTTATCCCTGCACGTTGGATAACCGCAAGCACCACAATTAAGTTCTTGATCCCTCTTCACCTTTCCAGTTTTCTTTAAGATCTTCCTTAATTCATCTTCTGATGGCATCGGTTCTTCTGATGCACGGTTTTTGAAAGTTTTAGCCAAAGACTCTTTATTTAAATTATGGAATTCGTTTTGATTTGGAGCTTCCTTTCGAATGGATTCCTCCATATCTAACTTCACCTTAAACCGCGAGATCTCTTTCCTGCTCACCGCTGGTCCCTTAATACAGCCACCATTACATATGTTCGCTTCAATAAAACAACCTTCTACTTCTCCACATTCCATACTTGCAAACAATTCCATACAATTCTTAATACCATGTACATAGAGTTTACGATATTTCCTTACTTCTGCGTCGTCTTCCATTGCAACAACCGAACTAATTACTCCGCTACTAATAGGATACAGACGATTCACCGCAGGATTACTATTATCAAACTCCATTGGTTCCAAATCCGTAATGTTAATCTTTTCCTTTGCTAACCACTTCTCTATTTCCTCAAAATTAATTACTGCATCTATGTATCCCCTTGTTCTTTCATCCCCTTGGGCTTCACGTTTCTTTGCCATACATGGACCAAGGAATACAATCTTAACTTCTTCTTTTACAACCTCTCGAATCATTTTTCCATGCGCTATCATTGGCGATACAACAGGTGCCATCTCATCTACTAAACTTGGATAATAGATTTCAATTAAATCATTTGCACTTGGGCAACTTGTCGTAATAATATTACGCATCTTTCCTTCTCTAATTAATCGCTCATATTCATTCGTAACATAGACTGCTCCCTCAGCGGTCTCGCGAACTTGATAGAAACCTAATTTCTTGAGTGCCGTAACAATCTGTCCTGAGTTATTGAACTTCATAATACCTGCATAAGAAGGAGCTATGGATATAACTGTTTTATAACCGCTTGCAATGTAATCCTTTACTTTCTCTAGATCACTAATGAATGTTTTTGCATTTTGTGGACATGCTTCTAGACAATGTCCACATAGAATACACATGTCATTTATAATCTGTGCTTGTTCATTTTTAACTTGTATCGCCTTTACTTCACAAGTTCTAACACATTTGTAGCAATTCTTACATTTTGCCTCTTTAAAACCAATTACGTTCATAGCTCCACCCTTCCTTATGTCAGTCTTTTAAGAATTTGTTCCAAGAAGAACTCTTCCACAGCCGCTGGGCTAAGGGAAAACAATTCTTCCTCGATTTTTACACATACTCCATTCATGCATTCACCCATACAGAATGAACCACGAAGTTCAACTTCCTTTTCTAATTTATTTTCGTGTAGTAAATGTTGTAACTTTTCTATAATTTCCCGTGAACCTTTTAGATGACAGGAACTACCTATACAAACTGTAACAATCATATTCCTACCTCCCAAGTTAACAACAATAGCCTACACTAATATCTTTCACGATACGTGTAACGTGTGTGTAATTGATGATGTGCAATCTCACTACCTGGTTCTTCGTAATACTCTTCATAAAGTGCTTTAATTGCAGGATTCTCATGAGATTTTCTAATTACCTTCGCCTCATCAATCTGGTAAGTTGCATTCGTACGTGCCTTCAATATATCTCCGTCACCATAATGATATGGTTGACCGCCACCGCCGATACAACCTCCTGGACATGCCATAACTTCAACTGCATGTAGATTCCTTGGATTACCATTCTTAATCTCTTCCATAACTTTTCTTGCATTGGATAGGCCATGTGCAACCGCAACATTAATATCCTGCCCTACAATCGTAACCGTAGCTACTTTCAAACCATCGAATCCTCTAACTGCTTCGAATTCAACCCTTGGTAACGTCTTCTTCTCTAGGACTTCATAAACCGTACGCAAAGCCGCCTCTAATACCCCTCCAGTTACCCCAAAGATAACCGCTGCACCTGTTGATTCCCCAAGCGGGCTATCGTAATCGCCATCTGGGAGGTTTACAAAATCTATATTGGCTAACTTAATAAGACGTGCTACTTCTCTTGTTGTAAGAACTACATCCACATCTGGATTACCGTCTTCTTTTAATTCTTCTCTGTCTGCCTCAATTTTTTTGGCAGTACATGGCATTACTGATACAACAAACATCTTCTTACGATCAATGTTTAATTTCTCTGCAAAGTAATTCTTTGCAACCGCACCAAACATACCTTGAGGTGATTTAGCAGTAGATGGTAAATCCAACATATCTGGATAATTAGACTCATAAAAATTCACCCAGCCTGGGCAACAAGAAGTTAATAGTGGTAATGCCGTTTTCTCACCATTCAAGAACTTGTTTAATCTATCGATTAACTCTGTTCCTTCTTCCATAATGGTAAGATCTGCCGCAAAATCTGTATCAAATACATAATCCGCACCCAAATCCTTAAGCGAAGTAACCAGCTTACCTGTTACATCCGTTCCTGGCTCTAAACCGAACTCTTCCCCGATTGCTACTCTTGTAGCGGGAGCTGTCTGGAACACAACTGTCATATCAGTATCAGCAAGTGCTTTTATTACCTGGTCCGTATCGTCTTTTTCCATAAGTGCTCCAACTGGACAGACAGCTACACATTGCCCACATCCGACACACATAGTATTGTCTAAGGATTCATCAAATGCAGTTCCAACGACCGATTCAAACCCACGATCTACACCTGATAAGGCATGAACGGATTGAATATCCGAGCACATCTGCTCACAACGACGGCACATAATGCACTTGGACATATCACGTACAATGGCTTTATTCTCTCTTATTTCATATTCAGACTGTGATTTCCCTGATAAATGAATATCCACAACACCTGTTTTTCTTGCCAAATCCTGAAGCTCACATGCTCCAGATTTGGTACAAGTTAAACAATCATTGGGATGATCTGATATCATTAATTCAACAATCATCCTACGTGCGCTAAGAACACGCATACTACTTGTCTTAATAACCATACCCTCCATAACTGGTGTTGCACATGCAGGACATAGATTTCTTCTCCCCTCCACTTCTACAACACATATACGACAAGATGCTGGTTGGCACTTATATTCCGTGTTATGTAATCTCATATAACAAAGTGTTGGTATGTCTATACCAATACTTTGCGCTGCATCTAGTATTGTACTACCAGGGGCAACACTTACCTGCTTCCTATCTATTACTACATTTATTGATTTCATGTCTGCCAAAAGAATCACTCCTTCCCTCATCAGCCTTTTGATATTGCACCGAATTTACATTTTTCCATACAAGCTCCGCACTTGATACATAATTCATCTTTAATAACATGTGTTTCCTTAACTTTGCCTTCAATTGCATTGTTAGGACATGTTCTAGCACATAATGTACAACCCTTACACTTATTCACATCAATTTTATAAGATAGTAGCTTACGACATACTCCTGCTGGACATTTCTTATCAACAACATGGGCTACATACTCATCATAGAAGGCATCAAGTGTTGATAATACTGGATTTGGAGCCGTCTGTCCTAAACCACACAATGCAGTATCTTTAATAACCTGGCTAAGGTTTCTGAGTTCATCAAAATGTTTCATCTCGCCTTTTCCATCACAGATTAAAGTCAGTAATTCTAATAATCTTGTGGTACCGACACGACATGGGGTACATTTTCCACAAGATTCTTCCTTGGTAAACTCTAGATAAAACTTAGCTACCGCTGGCATACAACTTTCTTCATCCATAACAATCATACCGCCAGATCCCATCATTGAGCCTTTCGCTATTAAGTTATCAAAATCAATTGGAGTATCTAAATCTTTCTCCGTTAGACAACCACCAGAAGGGCCACCGGTTTGAACTGCCTTGAATTTCTTCCCGTCCTTAATTCCTCCACCTATATCAAAGATAACTTCACGAAGCGTAATACCCATAGGAACTTCAATTAATCCTACATTATTAATCTTACCTGCTAAGGCAAACACCTTCGTACCTGCAGATTTTTCCGTACCAATGGAACGATACCAATCTGCTCCCTTCAATATAATCTGTGCAACATTAGCATAGGTTTCCACATTATTCACATTCGTTGGTTTTCCAAAGAAACCACTCTCTGCTGGAAATGGTGGTTTTGTTGTTGGTTCTCCACGACTTCCTTCCATAGAATGTAACAAAGCGGTTTCCTCACCACACACGAAAGCTCCTGCACCGAATGTAATCTCAATATCAAAGCTAAAATCTGTTCCAAGAATATTATCTCCTAATAATCCATATTCTCTAGCTGATTTGATTGCGTTTTCAAGTCTTGTAATTGCAAGTGGATATTCTGCACGAATATACACACGACCTTTCGTTGCGTTAATTGCGTATCCACAAATCGCCATAGCTTCAACAACACTATGTGGATCACCTTCTAAAATAGAACGATCCATGAACGCTCCTGGATCACCCTCATCTGCATTACATACTACATACTTTACATCTGCATCATATCGACTTGCTATCTCCCACTTAAGTCCTGTAGGGAAACCTGCTCCTCCTCTACCACGAAGCCCCGAATCTTTCATAATTTGAATGACGTCTTTCGCTTCCATAGTTGTAAGACATTTTGCAAGTGCTTGATAGCCATCTTCCCTTATGTACTGTTCTATTACTGCTGGGTCTATATAACCACAGTTCCTTAATGCGATACGCATCTGCTTCTTGTAAAAGTTCATATGTTTCGAATCGGGAATGGATTCTCCAGTGTTTTGATCCTTATATAAAAGTCTCTCTACCTTCTCACCATTCACAATGTGACCCTGAATAATTTCTTTGGCATCTTCAGGTTTTACCTCTGTATAGAAGGTATTGTCGGGAAGAATCTTCACAATTGGTCCTTTTTCACAGAAACCAAAACATCCTGTCATAAGAACGGCAACACGATCCGCAAGGTTTTCCGAAGCTAGTTCCTCCTCTAGATTTTTAACAATTAAATCAGAATTAGCAGATTTACAACCAGTTCCCCCGCAAACAAGAATTGTTATTTTTTGATTCTTCTGCGCTTCCAATGCTTTGGCTTTAACATTACAAAGTTCTTCAATCGAATTAATCTTTGCCATATGAATACACTTACTCCTTTCAAAGTCTGGCGACCTTGTGCGAAGCACAACCCGCTAACTCCTTGATTGTTAGTCTTTTCCGTTTTATTACGCGCGAAAAATTGCCGAATATACATAACTTAATATTCAGCAGATGTCTTGCCTATCCATCTTAGGCTAAACTGTATTGGGTATTTTCACTCTACAAGGAAGCTAAGCGACATGTAACGATGGTTACATAGAGTGATGCCGAGTCCCTAGATGAGAAAATAGGCATTACAGTTTGGCTAATTATGACTAAGGCAAGATGCCAGTATGTCTTTTACCATATCCTTCGTTACCCTACCATAAACCTCGTCACCAACCATAACAACTGGAGCTAATCCACAAGCTCCCACGCAACGAAGCGCATTTAACGAGAATTTACCATCTGCAGTGGTCTCATTACAGGATATACCTAACTGCTTTTTAAATTCATCTAATACAGGCTCTGCTCCTCTAACATAACAAGCAGTACCGAGACAAACAGATATGTTATATTCACCTTTTGGAATCATAGAAAAATAAGAATAGAATGTTACCACTCCGTAAACTTTAGATGTTGGGACATCCATCTTTCTCGCTACAAAGAACTGTACCTCTTTTGGGAGATACCCGAATATACCTTGTGCACGATGAAGAACACGTATTAATTCTCCTTTTTTAGAAGGAAGCGAATCTATGTATGCGCCCAATTCTTCGAACTTCTCTTTTGACAAACTATCTATTGCCATGTTGCCTACACCTCCTAATAATAGTACAATCAGTCTAACAACTTTACTTTCGGAAACGATGAGTCACAATAACTAGTCCATTAATTGAGAATATTATAGATATTACTATATGACATTAGCGATCAATTTTATGTATATTTGCTTATTCTACTTCCACCTCTCTTTTGTCTATTATGCACCATTTGTTAAACTTTTATCAATGATGTTTAATAGATATATTATATCAAACATTCCAATCAATGTAAACACATTAGTGACTTGTTTCATCATCCACTTTATTATTGATTATATTTTGTATATTATGTCAAATTATGAAGTATTCATTTTCACCTCCTTGCTTACTATATTATCTTGTTGTTATACCTTGACAATTTCTATTTATCAACATATAATTAATAATGATTACTATTATCTCGATAAGGAGGTTACTATGACTAATCTAAAATATAGTAGACAGCGAGAAGCCATTAAGGAGTATCTTGCAAGTACTACCTGTCACCCCACTGCCGATACAGTTTATATGAATATAAAGAAATTATATCCCAATATCAGTTTAGGTACTGTTTATCGTAATCTTAGTCTCTTGGCTGAACATGGTGAAATTATCAAGATCTCCTGTGGTGACGGAAGTGATCGTTTTGATGCAAACATTGGTCAACATTATCACCTTATCTGTAGCCAGTGTGGCGAAATTATTGATCTTCAAATGGACTCTATTGATCACATTAATGCAATTGCTAATGCCTCATTCCCAGGAAAAATTAATGGTCATACTGTTTACTTTTACGGGACATGTGAGAAATGCTTAAAAACAGAGAAGTATTCTTAATTCAATTTTAGTATAAAACGGCTATAAAAAACCATATATATGATATATCGCTATTATATATATGGTTTTTTATAGCCGTTTTATCTATGCCACACACCCCTACGCCTTTCTCTATCGCATATTAATTCGTAGCTTTCAAACACTATGCAGTAATAATAAACATATCAACTTTAAAATAAAAAAATAAAAATAATTAAATATATACTTGACAAAGTTTCTCAACTAATGTATCATAACAATATCAGTAATGATTACTATTTTTAATTTAAAGCTAGAAAGTTTAATAACTCTCTAGAACATAAAGCAAACATGAAAAGGAGAAAATTAGTATGAAAAAATTTGTATGTCAAGTATGTGGTTATGTTCACGAAGGAGATTCTGCTCCAGATAAATGTCCAATCTGTGGCGCAGGCGCTGATAAATTCACAGAACAAGTAGGTGAAATGACTTGGGCTGCTGAACATGTGGTTGGTGTTGCTCAAGGTGTTAGCGAAGATATTCTTAAGGACTTAAGAGATAATTTCACTGGTGAATGTACAGAAGTAGGTATGTACCTTGCTATGGCACGTGTTGCTCACAGAGAAGGATATCCTGAAATCGGTTTATACTATGAAAAAGCTGCTTATGAAGAAGCAGACCATGCTTCAAGATTTGCTGAGTTATTAGGCGAAGTAGTAACAGATAGCACTAAGAAAAATCTTGAATTAAGAGTAGCTGCTGAAAACGGTGCTACTGCTGGTAAATTCGATCTTGCTAAACGTGCTAAAGCTGCTAACCTTGATGCAATCCATGACACAGTTCATGAAATGGCCAGAGACGAAGCTAGACATGGTAAAGCATTCCAAGGTCTATTAGAAAGATATTTTGGTAAATAATTTACTATAAATATAAAATAATATATAACTCCTCCCCCCCTTAGCTTATATATTAGAAAGATTATCATATGAAGTGTTCCCCCAATTGCTACAGTAATGTAGTCCCTACACTTCTATGGTAATCTTTTTTTGCTTTCTTAAGGTAGGTAACCAAGTAGCTATGCAATATGTATAAAGCATCATCTTGTATTCATTGACAAACCGTCAAATTTATAGTATGTTAAATATATAGTTTAATGATTAAACAAATACTGCGTAGCACCAGTACATAGAAAGGACGAGGTATTTACATGTTATATATTGGTATTGATTTAGGTACATCTGCGGTTAAACTTCTTCTTATGGATGCAACAGGAGATATTAAGAAAATCGTTTCAAAAGAATATCCAATTTTCTTCCCACAAACAGGTTGGTCAGAGCAAAATCCAGAAGATTGGTACAATGCAACAATTGCTGGTTTGAAAGAGCTAACCGCCGAATGTGACACTACATTGATAAATGGATTAAGCTTTAGTGGCCAGATGCATGGACTTGTTATTCTTGATAAAGATGATCAAGTTATACGTCCAGCTATCTTATGGAATGATGGTCGTACACAAAAAGAATGTGATTACCTTAATAACGAAATTGGACGTGAGAAATTATCTCAGTTTACAGCGAACATAGCACTTACTGGCTTTACTGCTCCTAAGCTACTATGGGTTAAGAATAATGAGCCAGAGAACTTCGAACGTATTCAAAAAATCATGTTACCAAAAGACTACTTAGCTTACCGCCTAACTGGTAATCACTGTACAGATGTATCAGATGCTTCTGGTATGCTACTACTTGATGTTAAGAATAAATGTTGGTCAAAAGATATGATTACGATTCTTGGCCTTACTGAGAACCAATTAGCTGAAATTCATGAAAGTTCAGATGTTATTGGCACTGTTAAAGAGGCAGTTGCCACAGAATTGAATTTCCCTTCAACTGTTAAGGTTATTATTGGTGGCGGCGATCAAGCTGTTGCTGCCGTTGGTACTGGTACAGTTGGTGATGGTATGTGTAATATCTCACTTGGTACTTCTGGTGTTGTATTCATCGCAAGTAAAAACTTTGCTGTAGATGATAATAATGCATTACATTCGTTCGCTCATGCAGATAGAAAATATCATCTTATGGGGGTAACATTAAGTGCTGCTGCTTCAAACAAATGGTGGATGGACGAAATCATCGGAACAAAAGATTATGCTACAGAACAAAAAGAAATTAACAAACTAGGTGAAAACAACGTATTTTTCTTACCTTATTTGATGGGGGAACGTACTCCACATAACAATCCAGATGCTAGAGGAACCTTTATCGGTATGACAATGAATACAACGCGTGCAGATATGACACAAGCTGTTCTAGAAGGTGTTGCTTATTCTTTAAGAGATTGCCTTGAAATCGCACGCTCTCTTGGTGTAACAATCGAACGCACTCGTATTAATGGTGGTGGTGCAAAGAGTCCATTGTGGAAGAAGATTATTGCCAATGTAATGAACGTTACTGTTGATACAATCAATAGCGAAGAAGGTCCAGCCTTTGGTGCTGCTATCCTAGCTTGTGTAGGTTGTAAAGAATATGCTACCGTTGAAGAAGCAACAAGTGCATTAATTCAAGTAGTTGATTCTGTAGAACCAGATTCTGAACTTATATCAGCATATGACCAACAATACAAGAAATTTACTATGCTATATCCTGCACTTAAAGATGTATTCAATGTAATCAAATAATAATACTACAATGCAAATTAACATAAAAGAAGAAGCTGTCGTTTGACAGCTTCTTCTTTTATGTTATAAAAAACTTAATACAAATAATCGTCTTCATTGTTTTATCATTATTATTATCGTTTAATAATAGTCTTTTACAAATTCTTATCCTTATTATAATTGCGTTCATATAATTTCAGCCTACCTTGTTTTCCAACAAGACTGATTGCGCCAACACTACACATCACATTCAACGACACTTGCGCTAATGTAACAGATACCTTTGCTATCTTCGAATAATCCTTCGTAGTAAATTGCACAGGCAATTCATCAGGAATCATCTTACTATAATCCGCTACGGTTTCAATACTAATCTCTTCCTCTAATCCAATGGGAATTCGATCACTGCAACTAGATCCTTTCTTTCGGTCCTTACTCCACCCGTTAAGAAAACGATATTCTTCTACTTCTACCATTACAATTCTTAGATTTAGATTGGGATTATTCAGATATTCTTTAATCTTATATAATTCCACAAAAATCTGATGAGGTTTTCCTCTCTTAGGGGATTTTCTTCTTGGTGTTATTTCTCCTGTTGTTTCATCTATCCAACATAGCCATTTACAAGCTGCGATTGGATACACAATCGTAACTGGATGTTTAGGTAAAAAAGCACCTAACTTCCCCCTAAGTTTATTGAATTGCCGTGTCTGTATTTCAATGATACCAGATTCATTCATAATATCAGCAACTTTGGCACCTATCTTAATCTCCTGTTTACTGCTATCAGGTTCATAATAATTCTTTAATACGGAATGTAATGTTTTCTCACTTAATGTTCCTATTCCATCTCTTGTTGCGACAGAATTGACCACCATATCGCAAACTATATCAAACCGTTCCTTATCTACCATGCGCTTTACTCCAAACTATACTATATTCCATACATATCAGTAATCATTAATTATCATAATATAATTGTAATAAACTTCTCTACGAATTGCAATATAGTATAATAAACGGTTAGTCTCTATTGACGAACAAGATGAATCAATGTTGACTGATAATCTCCCCACATTTGCTGAATTAGTATACCTGCATTCATATAAGCAGCACCTGTCATTACTAAATCTGTTCCCTCCCATGCATATAGCGCATCCTCTTGAAGACCTTTCAGGCGAATACGTCTACTATGTGAGTTTGCAAGGTTCGTTACAATAACATACGTAACTAATGCTTCACTCTTGTCCGCTGCAACTACTTCATAACAATCATAATATTTGGTATCTGCAACATTGGCTATTCTGTAATAATCACCACTTTGAATTAATCTTGCATATTGGTGATACATCTCAACTTGTTCTGGAATCATGTCCCTATCTTCTTTCGAAATCTTCGTTACATCTAACTCATATCCAAATGTTCCTGCTAACGCTACATGTCCTCTTGTCTTGAACGGTGTTACTCTGCCTGTAGCATGATTTGGACAGTCACTAACGTGTGCACTCATTGTAGAAAGAGGATAAACCATGGCTGTACCACGTTGGATCTCCAATCTCTCAATTGCATCTGTATTATCTGAGCACCAGATCTGTGGACTATAATATAACATACCCGCGTCAAATCTTGCTCCACCACCAGAACAATTCTCTAATAATAGGTCGGGGAAATCCGTAACCAAGCGTTCCATCATCTCATAAACCCCAAGAACGTAACGATGAGATAGTTCTCCCATCTGTTGACTATTTAATACTCTACTTCCTAGATTCGTTAACTGACGATTCATATCCCATTTTACATATTCGATATTTGCACTTGTTAGAATATCTTTTACACGGTTGTAGATATACTCACGTACTTCTTCACGTCCAATATCAAGAACATATTGATTTCTGCTTAATGTCATTGGCTTTCCTTCAATCTGGATTGCCCAATCAGGGTGCTCTTCATATAATTTAGATTCTGGCGAAATCATCTCCGGTTCAAACCAAATACCAAATTTCATACCAAGGGCATTCACTTCATCGACTAATGACTTCAAACCACCTTCAATTTTATCCTCATTCACAAACCAATCACCTAGAGCACGGTTATCGTCAAAACGATTTCCAAACCAACCATCATCCATTACTAACATCTCAATTCCTAATTCAGATGCTTGCTTTGCAATAGACACAAGTTTTTCTTTATTGAAATCAAAATAGGTTGCCTCCCAGTTGTTAATTAGAATCGGGCGCTTTTGGTCTCTGTATTTACTACGGATTAGATGTCTTCTATAAATGTTGTGAAAGTTACGAGTCATCTGGCCAATACCTTCGCTTGAATATGTCATTACAACCTCTGGAGTTTGGAACTGTTCACCGGACTTTAATAACCAATTAAACTCTTCTGGATTAATTCCCATTAACAAGCGCGTACAATTAAATTGAGTTCCCTCTGCTTGCGCATTAAAGTTACCGGAATACACAAAACTAAAACCATATACATCACCAAAATCTTCTGTAGCCTCTCTTGCACACAATGCCATGAATGGATGTTCTTGATGACTAGATTCCCCTCGTACGGAGTTAACCCCTTGTTTGCCGAGAGAAAGAGGTGATCTTTGAACATGTCTTTCTCTTGCCCATGAACCATGTAACGTAATTAGGTCATAATCAACACCATCAAAATCTTGACAACAAGAATATGCCTTTTCAATCATTATGGTTTTATCTGTGTTATTAATAATTTTAACATCTCTTGTTATAACATCTTCCTCTTCAAAGACACTATATGACAATACAACTTCTATCCCTGTGAATACATCTTCACATGTGATGGACAATGTCATACAACTTGAATCATCTCCGAATGTTGCTGGTAATCCTTTTAAACCTTCTTTACCTTTACTTATATCATGGCTTACATACTGTAATCTACTGGCAGTGTGTCCATCTTCACTGCGTAACTTTAATGCAGAGTCTCGATAGTCTCCTATCCCATGTGTAGAATATTCTGTTGGAAATGTATCATAGAAGGAACAACGATCCCTGTTGTTCTCCGTTGGAATATAAGGAGGCTCATAGATTCTGAGTAAATATGACATCTCCTCGTCCTCTATCCTCTTTCCATAATAAACATGACCAATAAACTGTTCTTTATCCACGATAGCTATCATATACGTTGATTTTTTAGTATCAAGCTTGAATGTCTTGCTGTTATTGAAATATGTAATTCCCATAGTCTCCTCCATTACTTATCTTCGTTAGTAGTATTGTTAATATACTTCCATTGTAACTTGACTTGTTAGAATAATCAATTAATTTTTTAACATTCTCTAATTAATTTTAGTCCAAAAGTCGCTTAATAATTTAATTAAACTATTTCTATTATTAGAACAAAAATTCCCATGACGCAAAAAAGCTGTCCGTTTTCCAAAAAACGGACAGCCCTTCAACATATATTATTATTTTTTGTCGACTTTTTAATGAGTCATCATCATTAAACTACTACTTTCTATTAGCAGGTTCGATGTTGATGCTCTTTCCTTTGATCTTAGCATCCTTCATAACTTGAACTACTTCAGCAGCATATTCCTTTGGCACTTCAACGAATGTATACTTATCAAACATATCAATGGTACCAATTAATTTACCTGGCATACCTGTTTCACCAGCGATAGCTCCAAGGATATCTCCTGGTCTTGCATTTTGTTTTTTACCGATATTGATGAATAGACGAACCATTCCTTCTCCAGCGCCAGTATCACCAAAATCAACTGATTCAGGAGATATCGAATCATTTTGCTCATTATCACCCATTGCAAGCTTTAAGAAAGCAGCAGCTACATCAAGTGAAGTGTAATCTTCTTCATTCACTCTAGATTCAATCAAATCTACCATCTTACTTAGATCTTCTGACTTGATTAATTCATCAATTTTATTAAGAATCTTCTCAACCTTTGTATTAGCAACATCATTAACTGATGGAATTGGTTGACATACAATCTTTGTTTTACAATATCTTTGAATATCTTTTAATTTATAAACTTCTTTTCCTACAACGAAAGTAAAGGCTCTACCTTTTCTTCCTGCACGACCTGTTCTACCAATACGGTGAACATAGAATTCATCATCTTGTGGTACATCATAGTTGAATACTGCTTCTACATCATCAACGTCAATACCCCTAGCAGCTACATCAGTCGCTACTAAGATTTCTGTTTTTCCATTACGGAATCCATTCATTACACGGTCTCTTTGTTGTTGTTTTAAATCGCCGTGAAGACCTTCTGCAAAATATCCTCTTCCTTTTAGGGAAGTAACTAATTCATCTACCATCTTCTTCGTATTACAGAATACTAATGATAATTTAGGGTCATACATATCAAGCAATCTTGATAGAACTTCTTCTTTGTTCTTTGGTTTACATTCATAGTAATACTGTTCGATCTTTGGTACTGTTAATTCTTTCTTAACAACCTTGATTATAGTCGCATCTTTTTGATACGTACGAGCGATATCCATAATTGGCTTAGGCATTGTAGCTGAGAATAATACTGTTTGGCGTTCTTCTGGCATTTCCTTAAGGATCGTTTCAATATCCTCGCGGAATCCCATGTTAAGCATCTCATCTGCTTCATCAAGTACAATCATCTTTACTTCACTAAACTTAACAGTTTTTCTTCTCATATGATCCATAACACGTCCTGGAGTACCGATAACAACTTGTGTTCCGGCTTTAAGAGAGCGAATCTGTTTTGTAATATCTTGGCCACCATAGATTGGTAATACTTTAATTCCGTGAAGGAATTTCGCTAATTTACGGATCTCTTCAGCAACCTGGATCGCTAACTCTCTAGTAGGGCAAAGAACTACAGCTTGAAGGTGCTTGCTCTTTGGATCAACTGATTCAAGTAGTGGGATACCGAAAGCAGCTGTCTTTCCTGTACCAGTCTGTGCTTGACCAATGATGTCTCCTCCTTCTAATACTACAGGTATAGCTTTTGCTTGTATTGGGCTTGCCTGCTCAAATCCCATCTCAATAATCCCTTTTAATAAGGGAGCGGATAAATTTAACTCATCAAATCTAACTGTTTCCATTTCTATAATTAATCCTTTCTGTTCTTACTTGATATAAGAATCAGCGTCGAAGTAGATTTCCACAAAAAAACCCTTAGCCTAACAACCCGGGACTAAGAGTACCTTAATTTAGTGAAGCATCGCATTTATATTATTTCTTATCTGTAACTATTTTATAACTTCTATATTGAAGAAACAATCCATAATTTCTCAAATTTTTCTAATAAAAGAAAACAATTACGTACAACGAAATAAACAACCAATCCTAATACCATCTTTAGGCATTTTGCCTAACTTTCACATTTCGTTCTTGTGAAGTATAACATGTACCTATGTAAATGTCAAGAAAGCTTACTTTAATTTGTATAAAAATAATTTTGATATTTGTATAAATAATCAATTGCAAAATCTCAAACATTTATCTTGTTAAAATCATACTATTCCATAGAACTATACACAAAAAAGTTGCTACTCAAGTACCCTTTCACAGATTCATGTAGCAACTTTTGATTCTTCTTTATCTATGTAGATGCTAAGATTTTAATTGCACTAACATTCCGTTAATCCAAAAACTCGTTACTTAAATCTCTTTAACAGACTTACCAAGCTGAATCTTTCCCGCTATTACAACACGTTCAATTAATGCAGTTCTTGGTTTTTCAATTAAGTTAACCAAATGTATTGCCGCTTCTCTTCCTAATCGAGAGGTATCCTGTTTTAATGTTGTTAGCTTTGGTTCTAATACATCGGAGATCGTAAGACCATCGTAACCAACCACTGAAATATCCTCTGGAATCCGGTACCCTAATCCTTTGATTACATTAATACCACCAATGCAAGCAAAATCATCTGGATAGAAGATACAAGTTGGACGTTCTTTTAACTGTAATAATTCCCTTGTAAGTTCTTCCGCCTTCTGCGAGTCATGATAAGCACCTTCTCTTATATATTCATCCGGCACTTCTACATTCAACTCTTCTAGTGTACGATAAAAACTTGCTAGTCGGTCCGTTGTAACAGAAGAATCAGCACCATGTATATACGCAATCTTTCTATGTCCTGCTTGATAAACATACTCAACTAAGTCATGCATACCTTTAACGTTATCCGAAATAACAGCAATTCTATTGTTAAAAATATGATCAATTGTGACAACGGGTAGGTCACTATTAATTAATTCTAGTACTTCTTCATGATTAAAATTCACACATGCAATTACAACACCATCGACACCACGATACATACAGTGCTCATAATAAGACATCGTTCGAACCCCAATGCGGTGATTAATAAATGTGATATCATAACCATTCTTCTCCGCTTCAACTTTAAACCCCTCTAATACCCTTGCAAAATACTCATGTGTAAGTCCACTATTGGCGTCATCAACAAATAACACACCTATATTATAGGTACGATTTGTCTTCAAAGCACGCGCTGCCGAATTAGGGAAATACCCCATTTCTTTTGCCGTTTCTTTAATTATTAACTTTTTTTCTTGACTAATATCACTGTGATCATTTAAGGCTTTACTGACTGTTGCAACAGAAACCTTACACTTTAATGCAATATCCTTCATCGATACCATATATATTTCCCCCAAATAACGACTATACTTTTGACATTATACAACATTTTCTACAAATAAGCAAAAAAATGTTAGAGAATCTTGATAAAAATATCTGCAACCTATCTTTATTTGCTTAAACGATTTCGTCCTTAACTATAGCACATTATTTGTACTATTACAATATATATACAAGTTTCTTATTTTATTTTTGTACAATATGTACAATAAAATGTTTATACTTTAGTAAGTCCTTATATAACATCTTTTTGTTTTTTCGTATTTATTATTTTTCCACTTAATTTTACAATTTATTCTAATATAATTGCATATTTACACATACTATAATCTATTAATCTTTTTATTAAGAATGTCTGCTTTTTTATTCGAATTTACTGTTCAATTGTATATTTCGCATATATAAAAGTGAGTTTTTTGTTGATTTACTACAAAGATTGGGTTGTATATTGCTTTTATTCCAATTGTAATATATACTGATTCTATAAAGGATATAAGTTTAATTAGTTACTTAATCGTTTTCATAACTTTGGTTTATACTAACACTTACGTATCCTATCAAGACTGTAAATATGGTATCTTTTCGATATCGAATTGTGAATTTATTTATTTTAAGAATGGAGAATGAATAAGATGAAATTTGGTTATTTTGATGACGCTAGACAAGAATACGTTATTACCTCACCTACTACTCCACTTCCATGGATCAACTATTTAGGATGCGAGAACTTCTTCTCTTTAATTTCTAATACATGTGGTGGATATAGTTTCTACAAAGATGCAAAATTATTACGTTTAACACGTTATCGTTATAATAATATACCAACTGATACGAATGGTCGTTATTACTACATTAAAGATGGCGATACCATCTGGAATCCAGGTTGGCAACCAGTTCAGACAGAACTTGATTCCTATAGCTGCCGTCACGGCCTTGGATACAGTGTATTCACATCAACTAAGAATGAATTGACTGCTGAATTAACTGCATTCGTTCCACTAAATAATAATTGTGAAATCAACCGCTTAACACTTAAGAATACTAGCAACCAAGCCAAAGATATTTCTTTATTCTCATACATAGAATTCTGTTTATGGAACGCTGTTGATGATATGACAAACTTCCAACGAAATTTCAGTATTGGTGAAGTTGAAATTGAGGGTTCTGCTATCTACCATAAAACAGAATATAGAGAAAGAAGAAATCACTACGCAGTCTATGCTGTAAACACTGCTATTGATGGTTATGATACCGATCGTGATTCGTTCCTTGGTGCATACCGCGGTGTTAATCGTCCAATCGTTGTAGAACAAGGTAAATCTACTAATTCCAAAGCAAGTGGTTGGGCTCCAATTGGTTCTCACAACATTAATGTAACCCTACAACCTGGTGAAGAGATGTCTTATGTCTTCGTATTAGGGTACCTTGAAATTGATGAAGATAACAAATGGGAAGCCCCTGGTGTAATTAATAAAGCTCCAGCTAAAGAAATGTTAGCTAAGTTTGAAACAAACGAACAAGTTGAAACAGCTCTTGATGAATTAAAAGAGCACTGGACAACTCTATTATCAAAATACACAGTAGAAACAAACGATGATAAACTTACTAGAATGGTGAATACTTGGAATCAATATCAATGTATGGTTACCTTCAACATGTCACGTTCTGCTTCTTACTACGAGTCAGGTACTGGACGTGGTATGGGATTCCGTGATTCCTGCCAAGATTTACTTGGTTTCGTACACTTAATTCCAGACCGTGCACGCGAAAGAATCATCGATATCGCTTCCACTCAATTCGAAGATGGTAGTGCATATCACCAATATCAACCACTTACCAAAAAGGGTAACATGGATATCGGTAGTGGTTTCAACGATGATCCATTATGGTTAATCGCTGGTGTATCCGCATACATTAAGGAAACTGGTGATTTTGGTATCTTAGAGGAATCAGTACCATTTGATAATGATGAATCAAAAGCGCAGCCATTAATGGAACATTTAAGACGTTCTTTTAACTTCACACGAACAAACCTTGGACCACATGGTTTACCTCTAATTGGTAGAGCCGACTGGAATGATTGCTTAAATCTTAACTGTTTTTCTAAAACACCAGGCGAGTCCTTCCAAACTTGTTCAAACTTCGAAAGTGGTAAAGCTGAATCCGTATTCATCGCTGGTATGTTCGTACGATACGGTAAAGAATATGCCGAATTATGTAAGAGAACAGGCAACCAAGCAGAAGCTGAACTTGTACTTGCAGCTGTAGACAAGATGTATGATGCTGTTCTTGAAAACGGTTGGGACGGCGAATGGTTCCTTCGTGCATACGATGCATTCAGTGAAAAGATTGGTTCTAAAGAATGTGAAGACGGTCAGATCTTCATCGAGCCACAGGGATTCTGTGTTCTTGCTGGAATCGGTGTGAAAGAAGGTCTTGCTGAAAAAGCATTAAATTCAGTTAAAGAAAGACTAGATACCAAATACGGTGTAATGTTATTACAACCTGCATATAAAGACTATCACTTAAATCTTGGTGAGGTATCTTCATACCCACCTGGATACAAAGAAAATGCTGGTATATTCTGCCACAACAATCCATGGGTTTCTATCGCTGAAACTGTAATAGGACGTGGTGACCGTGCATTCGAGATTTACAAAAAGACTTGTCCTGCTTATGTGGAAGATATTAGCGAAATCCACCGTACAGAGCCATATGTATATTCACAAATGGTTGCTGGTGCTGATGCTCCTCGTCATGGCGAAGCTAAGAACAGCTGGTTAACTGGTACTGCAGCTTGGACATTCGTTAATGTTTCACAATATATTATTGGTATCCGTCCAGAGTTCGATGGTCTTGTAGTTGACCCTTGTATCCCAAGTGATATGCCAGGATTCAAAGCTACTCGTATCTTCCGTGATGCAACATACAATATCACTGTTGAAAATCCAAATGGCGCACAAAAAGGTGTTGCTAAATTAGTTGTAGACGGACAAGAAATGAGCGGTAATATTATTCCATTCGTTGACGGAAAGAAAGAGTACAACGTTACAATTACACTTGGATAATAGTTACTTCACTCCATTAAAGAAATTAGTTCTATAAGCCAAAAGCCCTGTATGACCTCCTAACAGTCTTACAGGGCTTTTGCATATTAAAGATGTGTAATTATTCTATTTTTGTACCACAATCACAGCAGAATGAAACCCCTATTTCTTGTGCTTTCCCACAGGTTTGGCATACCTTGCCATCTACCCTTTCTTCAGTAATTGCTTCTAAAATTACTTCTTGAGTAATTTCAACATCTGCAACGGGCATACTCATTTTATTCCCGCACTTTTGACAAAATGCATCAACTTGTGAAACTTCCTCTCCACAAGCATTGCAAACCTGTATTCCCTTAACTTTCTTTATCTCTTCTTTTAAAACATTAATTTGTACAAGGGCTTCTTTAATTAAGGTACAAAACTCTTCAAAATTTTCATCAGGATTTTCCTTATGTATTTCATAGTATCGTTTTCCTATTTCCAGATAGGCATGTTCTATAATTTCCTCTTGCGTACTAATACGTCCATTTAAACTTGATATCTCTGCAAGCTGTTTTGCTTTCTCAGCAACCGATTTACTAGCTGATGAAAGGCTTTCTCCTACCTTACTAAAAAACGCCATTCTAACCCTCCTAGTCTTTCTTTTACATATGCTTATTTATAATTTTATCAAAGAATCCTAGTTTTACAGTTCCCATAGAAAGAGCCTTAAAACCTAGTAATACCAACAACGCATCTTGACAGAAATAGCAAACATAGCGATAAATATTATCAATTCCAAGTGGAAGTTTTATACTCTTATACGTGAACCAGTTAATCACCACATTGATTACATCTACTACATCATCTACCAATCCCATACAAGTAAGTAATACTCCAAAAGTAGCTACTACAATTAGCATCTTTACTGCAGCTTTTTTTAACCAAGCATTCTCTTCTTTTATGAGAATATACCCAGCAATAACAATTGCACCAAGAATATTAATCGTCCCCATAAAAAACATGATTGCCCCTAAAAGACCAACCGAAATACCAATTTTTGCTTTCTCCATATTATCCCCATTCTGTCTGCATCATCAGACAATTATATTTTTATTCACCTAAAATTATACCTTTATTTACCACAAAATCAAGTATTTATAATATTTTTATAAAATATGTATTAAATTTCTAGATATTTTTGTTACTTTTTCACTGCATTTCTTTATATAATATATTATTTTATAGAAGCATTTATTGCATATGATCCTGCAATATAATATTAATCAGCTACATTCACCAAGGATTTCCCATAATCATTGAGTAGATCCATCGCTTTCGTTAGATCCACAGGTATCACTAATGGACCTGCTACATAAGGTGCTATATCATATGTGTTAAAACCGACGAATAGGTACCCATTAATAATCCACCAATTCTTATCCCAGTTTTTAAACGCTTCTTTATATCCGTTCTCACCAAACAAATAGTCACTACAATTATTATCGACTACATATGCATTCAAAGCATCTTCTACAAATTGTCTGAACTCCTTCTCATTCGTTGTTATTGACTCAATGGTTAATTTATTCCCCTTAATTGGATCGTAGGAAGTTACTTCCTTATACAGATTAGGATGTGCCCCTCCAGCATATGAATATATAGAACTTACTATGGTTAGCATCTTCTCATCATTTCTTATTACCTGCCAAGTGTTATCAAACTCATATGGGGCAATACTACCACCTTGTGCAATGCTATTTGCCGAATCTAAAGCCTCCTTAACCCGAGCCTCAAACATCTCCCTTAGCCTCTTAGTTTCCTCCTCTACCGCCTTCTTAATCTTACTGTGTGATTCATCTACAACATCTGGATAGTTTGCTTTCTTCTCTAAGAGCTTACTATCGGTTTCTCCATAATAGTAAGTTTTATTTTCTATATTCTCACTTAAGGTTACATATCCACGTAATAGTGCCGGATTAGCTTTATCCTCCCATACATAGAGGCAATTCTCAAATCTTGTATATGGAATCTCCCGTTTCGTTTGCTCCGTAGTATTTGACGGTTTTTCTGTTGTATCTGATGTTTCCTCAGTTGTTTCTGGTGTTTCCTCAGTTGTATCCGGCGTTTGCTCCTTCGTATCTACAGTATTGGCCCCGGTATGATAATTTGACCGACAGCCAATTAGCAGAATCGACATAAGTATCAACATCAACATAAAACTTTTCGACTTTCTCATAACACCCTCCTTTATATTTACCGTTTTTATACATCTTCTTACATTAACGTATCTTAACCCCAAATTTTTGTCAACTATTTGTATTGTACATTTAATGAAACGTGCTATAATATATTAGATATTATTTTGAATATATATACCATTAATCACTCAGTAATAGTTGTGTACTGACAAAGGAGTAAGAGCATGGGGAAACAAAATTTAACATTATTAACTGATTTTTATGAATTAACAATGATGCAAGGCTATTTCAAAAATAATACGAATGATACCGTTATTTTTGATGCTTTCTATAGAACAAATCCATCGGGAAGTGGTTATGCCATTGCCGCAGGTTTAGATCAAGTAATTGATTATATTAAGAACTTACATTTTAATGAGGAAGATATCGATTATCTTCGCTCTTTGAACATATTTGAAGAAGATTTTCTAGCTTACTTATCCGATTTTAAATTCACTGGTAGTATCTATGCTATGGAAGAAGGAACCGTTGTATTCCCAATGGAACCGCTTGTGAAAGTAATAGCTCCTATTATGGAAGCCCAGCTTATTGAAACTGCATTACTTAATATTATTAATCATCAAAGCTTAATAGCTACAAAGGCTTCTCGTGTTGCTTACGCAGCTGGTGACGATGGGGTTATGGAATTTGGACTTCGTCGTGCGCAAGGTCCAGATGCTGGGACATTAGGGGCACGTGCGGCTGTAATTGGTGGTTGTATTGGTACAAGTAATGTATTATGCGCGAAAGAATTCGACGTACCTGCTCTTGGAACACATGCACACAGCTGGATTATGAGCTTTGAAGATGAGCTCACTGCTTTTCGTAAATACGCTGAATTATATCCAAACAATGCAACGCTCTTAGTAGATACCTATGATACGTTGCGTAGTGGTGTACCAAATGCAATCAAAGTATTCGATGAGCTAAAAGGCGCTGGTAAGATGCCTAAGAAATACGGTATCCGTCTTGACAGCGGTGACCTTGCTTACTTGTCTAAGAAAGCTCGTAAAATGCTCGATAATGCCGGATATCCCGATGCCATTATCTGCGCTTCAAGTGACCTTGATGAATACCTTATCGACTCTCTTAAGACCCAAGGAGCGGCTATTACATCCTGGGGTGTAGGTACGAATCTAATCACCAGTAAAGATTGCCCTGCTTTTGGTGGTGTATATAAACTTGCTGCCATTAAGAAAGACGGTGTTTTCATTCCGAAGATTAAATTATCTGAAAATGAATGGAAGATTACAAATCCAGGAAACAAAACAGTATATCGTGTATACGAAAAAGAAAACGGAAAATTAAAAGCTGATTTAATCGCTTTAGTTGGCGAGAAATTCTCAGAAGAGAATCCTTTATTGCTCTTTGATCCTATCTCCACTTGGAAGAAGACCTATCTAGAAGCTGGCGATTATACCTTACGTGAACTTCTAGTACCTGTATTCATTGACGGTAAATGTGTCTACGAATCTCCAAAAGTTATGGACATTCGCTCATATTGTCAAAAAGAATTATCTACACTTTGGGATGAGACAAGACGTCTTGTAAATCCTCATCGAGTTTATGTTGACTTATCTAATGAACTATGGCACCTAAAGAATCAATTGTTAGACAATTACAACACACGTTCACACAGCCATAAATAGGTACTTCCAGAAAAAAATGGAGTTTAACAGGAGATTAAACTCCATTTTTCTTACTATTTTATTAATATTTGCTATAAATCTAGTATTTACGATTTATTATGCTATAATGAGAGTGTTGTGTAGATGTAATCAAAAACTGTTTACTTTCTAACACTTACGTCAATTTTCATAAATAATTATAGGAAAGGCTGATACTATGAGTAAGAATAAACTTGTTATAGTAGGAACCACACTTCTTCTTTCCGTTATTGTATATTCATCAATTACCTCTATGTCTAAATCTAACGATAAACCCAAAGACTATGAATACTATTATAATGAGGAAGATACAAGTAACAAAGAGGAACCCGTGAGTACTGATACCGTTCCGGTTCTTTCTCACAACACGGATGATACTACTACAATCCAAGTAAAAGCTAATGCACCAATAGATACTACTCCCGAAAGTTTGGGTGTATTCGTAAACAAAGAATATGCATTACCAGCGGATTATATCCCACCTGATTTAACTGAACCAGATGTTAAATTCAGTTTTAGTTACTCTGATGAGAAACGTTTATTAAGAAAAGCTGCTGCACAAGCCCTTGAGAACTTATTTGGTGCAGCATTAGAAGATGGTTACACATTATCTGGCGTATCTGGCTACCGTTCTTACGAAAGACAAAGTTCCATATACAATAGAAATCTAAGAACCAAAGGTGCTGATTACACAAACCGTTATTCTGCTAAACCAGGTTACAGCGAACATCAGACAGGCTTATCAATTGATGTTTCCTCTCCTTCGATTGGAAATCGTCTTAGCGAATCATTTGGAAATACCGAAGAAGGCAAATGGCTTGCCGAGCATGCCCATGAATATGGCTACATCATTCGTTATCCTCAAAATAAAGCTGATATTACAGGTTATGCATATGAACCTTGGCACATTCGTTATATCGGTGTAGAAGTAGCTACATACCTTTATGAGAACAAGTTAACTTTAGAAGAGTATTACAATTATACTCCACCTGCAAGAGACGAGAATTCAACTGATAATTATGATAACGCTATTGATGTAGACGATCCGGAAGATATCCTTAACGAGATTCCAGAATCCAATACTTCCACCCAAGATACTGATTCCGATAAAGAAGAAACAACGGATAAAGATTCAACGAATGACAAAGACACTTCAAAGGACAAAGATACTTCGAAGGATAAGGACACTTCAAAGGACAAAGATACTTCGAAGGATAAAGACACTTCAAAGGATAAAAACACTTCGAAAGATAAAGATACTTCGAAGGATAAAGACACTTCAAAGGATAAAGATACTTCGAAAGATAAAGATACTTCAAAGGATAAAGATACTTCAAAAGATAAAGATAAAAACAATAACAGTTCAAACAAGGGGGATTCGGATAAGGATTCCAACACGGATAAGAAACCGGATTCTGGTGACAGTAATTCAAACAATAACAATGGATCGAACAACCAAAAACCTGATACAGGTACTAACGATCCAAACACAGATGGCTCTAATTCTGGTGACCAAGTAACAAATCCAGACGCCCCAACTGATGGAGATACAGAGTCTTCTGAATCGGGTAATTCTAATCCAGATACAAATTCTACATCAGGTGGCACTGCGAATTCACTTAATTCCAGTACTGGCGGTACTAATTAAGGAAACTGCAAATCCTACTGGGATAGGGTTTGCGAGCTAGTTTTGTATGGTTAATATTATTTTTTTATGATATAATAAGAGTATTGCGAGTATATCTTATAGTAAAGATATCTCGAATACTCTTATTATTTTTACACGAAAGGCATGGTACTATAATGAAAACACTATTTGTTGCTTTATTTTTGCTTATTTATTTTATACTAAGTATCCCTTTACTATTTATTGAATTCATAATAGGAAAGTTTAATAAACAACTCAAAGTACGAAGTTCACAAAAAATCGTTGTTACTGCTTTCAAAGTGATTTTAGCTGGATGCGGTGTTAAAAAAACCGTACTTGGCTTAGAGAATATTCCAAGCGACCAGCCAGTTCTATACGTTGCTAATCATAGAAGTTATTTTGACATATTAGTCGGCTATACTTCTGTTCCAACACTTACTGGCTTCGTAGCTAAGAAAGAGATGCATAAACTTCCTTTTATCAGCAGTTGGATGAAAAATCTTAACTGCCTTTTCCTTGACCGTGACAATATTCGCGAAGGTATGAAAACAATCCTTGAAGGTATAGAGTTAGTTAAAAATGGACATTCTATATTTATTGCTCCAGAGGGTACAAGGAATCAAGAAAAAGAGATGCTTCCATTCAAGGAGGGTAGCTTTAAAATTGCTGAGAAATCGGGTTGCCCCATCATCCCTGTTGCTATGAATAATACAGATGCTATATTCGAACAACATCTACCTTGGATTCGAAAAGGCCATGTAATCATTGAATTTGGAAAGCCAATCTATATTAAAGAGCTTCAAACAGAAGACAAAAAACACCTTGCCCCTTATGTACAAGGTATTATTAAGGAAATGTTAGAAAAGAATGAATCTCTCGTTTAGTCTATAAAATTACTTTTTTGGTTTTCCAGAAATCTATTTTCATTTGTAATAAATAATGATATAATAGGACGGTATGACTAGTCCTCATACAATTAGCTTTACAAAGATGAAGATAAAACAAGGCATTTTAAAAACTAGATTAAGAAAGAAGGAGGTACATAAAATGCAAACATGGCTTATTGTATTGATAATCGTACTTGCTGTTGTTATTGTCGCGTTAATCGCACTTTATATATTCGGTAGCAAGATGCAGAAAAAATCAGAGGTTTCTCAAGCACAGATGAAAGAGGGTGCTCAGACAGTCTCTTTATTAGTAATAGACAAGAAACGTATGAAACTAAAAGAAGCTGGTCTTCCTAAAATAGTAGTTGACCAAACACCTAAATATCTTAGACGTTCTAGAGTGCCAATTATCAAAGCCAAAATTGGTCCAAAAATCATGACGTTAATTTGTGATGAAAAGATCTTTGATCATGTACCAGTTAAGAAGGAAGTAAAAGCTGTTATGAACGGCATCTACATCATGGATGTAAAAGGTCTTCGTGGAACTCTTGAAGTCAAACAAGAAAAAGTTGGATTCTTTAAGAAAATGAAAAATAAAATTACGAATACAAGCAAATAAGCACTTCTCTTAATATAGAAAAACCCTTAGTTTTTGAATTCTCACAAAAACTAAGGGTTTTTCTTATAAGGTAACTGCGACTATCTTGTTACACATTTACTTTCATTGTTGATTTCTTCGGTGTAATTTTAACTGTTATACTGCAATCTGATACATGTGAGTAATTCACTTCTAATCCGTATTCGATGTTAAGTTCAATTGCTTCCTCAGATTCACTGCATTCAATTTTCGTTGTATCTATACCAATTAGCAGACTGCCAAAAGGCGTATTATAATATGTCAAATTCTTCTTTCCAAGTTCAAATACCATGTGAACATTACTAGCACCTGATTTCAAGATCTCAACCATGTCGGTGCCAATCTTAATTTTGTTCTTGCAGACTTCATTCATCTCATCCAAAATCTCATCATAGAGAACATAGTGTTTTTCATTCTTACAGAAGTATTGACCTGCAGTTATAACTTCAATAGGTTCTTCACTTTCAAGCTCATATTGAAGTCCCGCTATTGCTACTAAAACATCCTTTGTCATATTTACTCCTTGTATATTATTCTTCTAATATTGTTCTATATTAATATCTTTTGTTTGTTCTACATCACAAGGTAAAATCGTATTGGCAAATACTTTGAATTTCTCAGCACCATCACTTACGAAGAACTTATGATCCGTTACTGTTTCTGTTCTATCACTTTCAATACCGTTTTTCTCTAACATTTCCTTTAACGATTTTGCTGTTTCGAAAGCTGGGTTTACTAAGGTGACCCCTTCACCAGCTACTTTTTGTAGCGTATCTCGAATCAAAGGATAGTGTGTACAACCAAGTACTAACGTATCTATATTATATTCTTTTAGGGATTGTAGATATCTACCTGCTATCTCTACGGTAACACTATCCTCTAACAGCCCTTCCTCTACTAAAGGTACGAATAGAGGACACGCCTTACCATGTACTTGTACCTCTGGATTCCTTTGACTTAAAAACTCTTCATAGATTCCACTTCGTATGGTAGCTTCTGTCGCAATAATGCCGATTTTTCCATTCTTCGTTGAAGCTGCTGCTGCTTTCGCACCCGGTTTCACTACACCGATTACAGGTATATCACTCTCTTCTTTCACAATATCAAACGCTAATGCACAAGCAGTATTACATGCTATAACAATAGCTTTCACTTCTTTTGTCTTAAGGAATTTAACAATCTGTCTTGCATATGTTATAACCGTTTCCTTTGACTTACTGCCATAAGGGACGCGAGCTGTGTCACCAAAATAAACGATCCTCTCATTCGGTAATTGTTTCATTATCTCACGTACAACAGTCAATCCGCCCACACCAGAATCAAATACGCCTATTGGAGCATTCTTATCCATGATCTTTCCTCCTAATAACCAGCCTTTACCACAGCCTGCAAACTTTGGGCCGTAGGCACAAATTTGCGTATGAAAGATTTATCTTTCACACTAGTCTCCTTTTCTCGAATAAGCAGATTGAATCATTTTCTCAATTAATGTTTTCTTACTAATACCTCTTGCTTCCCATAACATTGGATACATACTAATTCCAGTAAAGCCTGGTAAGGTATTAATCTCATTGAACACAACATCATTCGTATCTTTTTCAACGAAGAAATCGACTCTAGATAATCCATATCCATCAACTGCCTTGAATATGCGAACTGCTGATTCACGTATCTTTTCTTCTACATCTTTTGGGATTTCAGGTGAAATTATTGTTTTGGATTCCGCATTATGATATTTGGCTTCATAATCATAGAAGTCTGCTGCTGCAAGAATCTCTCCTACACCAGAAGCTTTTGGTTCACTACCACCAAGAATCGCACATTCTATTTCTCTACCAATGATTGTTTTCTCTACTAATACTTTACGATCATGTTTTATTGCTTCTTGTAAACCAGTAACTAACTCGTCACGGTCATGTGCCTTTGACACTCCCTGTGAAGAACCTGCATTAGAAGGTTTTACAAACACAGGATACTTAAGTTTCTCTTCAACATTTGCTATTACCTTATCAATATTCTTCATGTCACTCTTTAATACTGCAACATATTCCGCCTGACGAATATTCAATGTATCAACAACTATTTTCGTATATAATTTATCCATAGAAATACTAGATGCTAAGACGCCGCAACCTACATATGGAATACCTGATAATTCAAGTAAACCTTGTATCGTACCATCTTCCCCATTAAGACCGTGTAAAACTGGGAATACAACATCAATAGCTATTCTCTCTACTTTATTATCTTTAATAACTAGGATACCTTTATGTGAAGCATCTGGAGATAATACTGCATTATCTTTACTGTTATACCATTCACCAGATGTTATCTGCTTAGTAGAATCAACTCTTAACCATTTACCTTCTTTTGTTATACCTATCAATACAAGATTATAGGCATCTGTATCAATATTTTCAATGACTGTTACTGCCGATACACAAGATACTTCATGTTCTGAGGATTTTCCGCCAAAAATTACTGCTATGCTTTTCTTACTCATATGCCTTATCCCTTCTCTTTTCTTTTCTAAACTTAAAATACCCGTTGTCAAATTCCCATATAAAATCTAGTAGATCACGAACCTTTTCACAACAAACTACTACAACTAGTATTATACACTATCTTATTACAGATATATAGTGTTTCTACTTGTTTATATTAAAAATATCTTCGATTATTTCTACTATTTTAAAACGATACGAAATTTTCGTTGATTGGTCAGTATACAAGGATTCATATTCTCTTGTAGTTAACAAATCTTCAAGCTGTTTCTTAGAGTTATCTGGGACAACCGAATATGTCTGGTCTACAAAACAAAGTGGCGGATACATCACACACCACCAATTCTTTCCTTCTGCCGCTCCAATGTCAATACGTAACGCTTCATACATCCCTGCTGGGAATGTTAAATCCTTATATACTTTGGTAGGAAACATACAATCTGCAAGATACACATGTACATCGTAATCATATCCTTCTTTCTCAATGACCTCCAATGCTACTTTACGTATGTCATTCAATTTCTCTTCTATTAATTTTTCTGCATCAACTTTATTCTTTGCACTTGCGAATGTAGTACTAAACTTCTTCACCACTTCATCTTTAACTTTCAACTTCAATTTCTGATCAGCCTCATCATCACTATTGGCTAATACATGTAATCGAATAATCTTTTCTGAGATTCCTTCTGTAATCTCCTTGGCACTCGTTGTATGTATTGAGAAATCGATCACAACGAATACTAAATAGCACAAGATAATTAGTAGCGCATATCTTTTCCATGTATGTTCCTGTTTTTGATTTTTTTGTTTTTGTTTTCTACTCATAATACTCCTCCAATAAATTTCTATAGTCAGAGTATTACCTTCTAGAAAACCAATATACATATTTTACCATTTTTATCTATGAAAGTTGATTAGAAGCACTTATAATTTTACCGATTGTCATCGCTTGATTGTAGATATGATCTTTCACATTATTCTTTGCCAATTCTATATTTGATTCTAGTATATTCTTTGCTATTGATTCATGTTCTACCACTAGTTTACCATATACGTCTTTATCCTTAAGATATTCCACACGATAACGATACATCTGTTCACGTAGATTATTCAATGTTTGAATCAACCTAGTATTCCCTGTTGCTTCATAAATCACCATATGGAATTTTTCATCCATCTCAGCCATCTCTGTTAGATTCTTTCCATGAATCGCTACTTTAAATGTCGCTAATGTTGCTTCTAATTCATCAGCTTGCGCTTTCGTTATTTTCTTACAAGCAAGTTCAACTGCAAGTTCTTCAAGCGCACAACGCACCTCAAGTACATCGTTTAGGTCCTTTTCAGTAATTCTTGCAACTTCTGCACCCTTTCTAGGTACCATAATTACAAGCCCTTCTAACTCAAGCTTACGGATTGCCTCACGAATTGGTGTTCTACTAACCCCAAGACGATCCGCAAGTTGAATCTCCATTAATCTCTCACCCGGTTCTAATTCACCTTTTAATATAGCTTGTCTTAATGTATTAAATACCACATCTCTTAGTGGTAGATATTCATTCATCGTGACTTTTAAATCATTCATCTGGATTTACCCCCTTTTTCTATTGAATATATCCGTCAAATAAATCTGTTTCGCTTTTCCCTGTATCTTTAACTGATAAAATGCTTTCTTTGCTAAATTCAAATCCTCAAAAATACCAAACACAGTCGGTCCACTTCCACTCATAAGTGCATTCATTGCACCAAATTCGATCATTGTATCTTTAATTTCCTGTATTACCGGATATTTATCTATTGTGACACTTTCTAAAACGTTACTTAACCGATTCGTAACTCCACATAAATCCTTTGAATTAATTGCTTCCATAATTCCATCAATATCCGGATGATTCGTCCGTTCATCAAGTATTAGATTCTCATAAACATACTTCGTTGATACGTTAATTGGTGGCTTTGCTATTAGAACATAGGCTTTTGGCATAGGAGCCAATGGCGTAAGTACCTCTCCGATTCCTTCTGATAACGCAGTTCCTCCAAGTATACAATATGGTATATCCGCCCCCAACTTCACTGCACGTTGCATCAAGTCCGTAGTAGTTAATTTAAGTTGGAATAATCGATTCATGCCCGTAAGAGCTGCTGCTGCATCTGAACTACCTCCAGCTAACCCTGCTGCTACAGGAATATGCTTTTGCAGTTCTACATAGATTCCCTGTTTTATATTAAATTCTTCTTTAAGCATTTGGATTGCGCGATACACTAAATTATTCTCATTGGTTGGCAGATAAGAAAGATTCGTCTTGATAATAATTTCATCTTTGTTTAATTTCTTCATATTAAGCTTGTCATACAAGCGAATAGTCTGCATAATCATACGTACTTCATGGTAGCCATCCTCTCGTTTTCCAAGGACATCAAGACCCAAATTTATCTTAGCATAAGCCTTTAACATTATCGTATTCATTTCTACTCCTCAGCAGTTTAGTTCACTTTATTCACACTTATCTCACACTTGTATCTTGTATACATAACATTATACACATCAGTATATAAAATTGCAAGCTCCATCAAATTCCCCTCAAATAATAGAAATTTATGCCGATATTAATATTATATAACTATTAATTAGCTTTTCAAAATGAAAAATATTTATTCAAGGAGGAATCTAACATGAGTGTAAATGGAATTACATCATCACAAACTTATACTGCTGCATCTGCTTCTACCTCTTCAACGGCAACTGCAAACAAAAAAACAAACGACAATAAAACCAGCCAAAACAATAACTCTGGTGCTGTATATGAAAAATCTACATCAGGCCAACAAAAAACCTACACTACTGACACTGAAATGGTTTCAAAACTCAAAGCTGATGCTGAGAGACGTACCATGCAGCTACGCTCACTTGTAGAAAAATTATTGTTAAAACAAGGTAGTAGCTATACTATCGCAAGTGATGAAGATATGTATAAGCTATTACGTGAAGGTAATCTTGAAGTAGATGCAAAGACAGCTGCACAAGCTAAGAAAGATGTTTCAGAGGACGGGTACTGGGGAGTTGAACAAACCTCAGATAGAATTGTCTCCTTCGCCAAAGCATTATCTGGTGGAGATCCTAATAAAGCAGATGAGATGATCACCGCATTTATCAAAGGATTTAAGGATGCCACTAAGGCATGGGGAGATAAACTTCCTGATATCAGTCAACGCACATACGATGCAACAATTGATAAATTGAACAAGTGGAAGAACGGTAGTGAAGGCTCCTCTATGGAATCTCAGACTTCATCAGAAGTATTAAATCAAGCTTCACAATCTACAATTAAGTAAAGAACAAAGGCTTTTAGATAGGTTGATTAACCTCCTCTAAAAGCCTTTGTTATGTCTTACTATAAAATAGCGTCTACCGCCTTCACAATCAAAATCTTATCTCCTACTTTGATACTCTCTTGCTCTAATTGATTGATTTCTTTAATTGTATCAACTGTAGTATAGTATTTCTTAGCAATTGACCATAAGGAATCATTGGCCTTAGCAATATATCCAACTACGCTTGGCATCTCCTGTAGCTTAGCAAAGTCAATATCATGCTCTGCTACCTCAGTAATGATAGGTTCTGCAATACGATCAAAGACAATTGTAGCTAAATTAACACCAGCTTTCACTTCAACCTCATCACTATCAAGAAGAATAACACTGATTGACTCAAGATTCGGTTTCACATCAAAGTAACTGTTGTTACCCATTTGTTTTACTTCGATGGTTTGTGTAAATGGAATCATCCCCTTGATAGAGCTTAGTGGTTTGCGGTCCTCATCAGAAATATACATAACTTGAACTTCAATCACACCATCTACTTCAATTCCTCCATCTACGACTTGCATCTCATCCACCTTCACACTACCGTAAGCATTGCAGATTTGCATAATACCTGGCTGTACATCTGACTTCTTAATGCGATCTGTTATTCTAGCTTTGCTGTTATTCTTAACAAGGAGGTTCTCATAGAAAGCATCTTTGAAGGTAGGCACTACATCTTTGGCAGTTGAATAGACATCACATAATATCTCAAGTTCGTCTTCTTCGTAAGCCTTAATATCTAGATTAAGCACCACTTCAAGATCTATGACTCTTTCTTCTCCATCTGCATCTGGTTTAACTTCGATATCCTTACTACTGATGGTAATATCAATATCAGGTATCATCTCCTCTAAGCAACCATTGCAATCGATACTACCACTGAATGGCACATCTGTTTCTATGTATTGGATTGGGTGTTCCTCGTCCTCAGAAGCATATAGAACGAATAACATCAACTCACCTTTTAAACTAATCTTTTCATCTTGCATGCGAATGTCTGTGTTTCTTAGATCAACTTCACTATATAAGATTTCGAATATATTTGGCTTATTCGATGGGATTGAAATCTCATCCTTGATGCGGAATGTATCTTTTTTATTTACTGCAATTTGCGTTATGTTCATCTGTTTCGTTTTACTCTGTAGATTGCTATCACCTTCAACAGCGATTGCGGTTTCCTCATCGTACACATCTTCTGCTGCGAATACGAAGGATACGATTGCCTTAACGCTTACTTTTCTAGAATTAATAAGACCTGTATTCAAATCTTCTAATTCCCATTTCACGATGATATTATCTTCTGCACAAGCCTCATCCATATTGATACTTTCTTCAAATGGTATCTCTCCCGAAAGATGATGGACTGGTCTTGTATCCTCTTCACTAATATAGAGAATATTGAACTGTAGGGCACCTTTAACCATTAGCTTACCATTCATGGGTTTAATTTCATAAATTATTATATTGCCTTGCTCTTTAATCATGCTTGAAATATCTGGTTTTACATCCGGAACATTAAAATCATCATCGAGTGTTAACTGTACACTGCTTTTACATTTTAATTTATTCATATGGATATTCTTTTTTAGTAGCTCCACAAAAAATCCCTCCTTGTCTTCTATCACTAACATATGTTATCAACATTTATAATATGACCTATTAACTTATGTAATTTGGAATTAACCTTTGTTATTTGAATACTACTCTCTTATCTATTTTCTCAGTCTTAACTACTATATAGGGATGGGTTACTACCTCTGATACTGATTCTGCTTCTTCTGGACCAATTAAGTCTGTATCAAAGTAAATTGCATTACTAGTTAGGAATACTTCATTCACTGCAATACTATATCCTCCTGTTGGTTTTGCTCCATATCCAACAATTATATAGAGATAATCTTCACTCTTGAACGTCATCTTAAATGCTTCTGCTTTCTTCTCAGTGATCAATGACATCAATTCTTCTGGCACGTCAGCATCTTCCACTACTGTAAATTCCAGATCTTTAATCTTCTTAACATCCGCTTTCTCAGATTTACAACCTGTTAATATAATCGTAATTAGGCATATCAAAAGTAAACTTAGTCTTTTCATCAATATACCTTGGCACTGGTTTCCTTTCAACCATGTCCTCATAAATTATCTCCTAGGTTTATCAGTTATTATATCTTATGTATGGTTTATCAAAAACATGTATAATTTTTGCTCTGTATTGAAACTCTGTACTAAAAAAAGACACTCTTTAATGATTTACGTAGATTCACTCACGAACCTATCCGTGAGTGCATCCACATATAACCTAAAGAATGTCTTTAATTTATAGTAAAATATTTTAATGACTGTTCTGAGCCAATCTCGAAGAACATACCGTTTTCCTCGATGTAGCGTACTTATTACATGCGATCAATCATCGCTAATACTTCTTTACCAAGTGCTGCTGATTTTGCATTGGCATCCTCTAATGATGTGCCAACAATACCATAGTAGAACTTAACTTTTGGTTCCGTACCAGATGGTCTTACACAAAGCCAAGCGTTGTCACTTAAGTCATAATATAATACGTTTGAAGAAGGAAGTCCTGTTGGTTTTACTTCTCCTGTAGTTAAATCTCTAATCGTATCAAGTTTGTAATCTCTTGCTGATAATACTTTATATTCACCAACTTGTGTAGGTGGATTTGTTCTTAATGTATTCATTATTTGCTGAATCTTCTCTAAACCTTCGATTCCCTTCATAGTTACAGCTTGCACGTCATCTTTATAGTAACCATAACGGTCATATAATTCAACTAAGGCATCCCAAAGTGTCATACCTTTTGTCTTGTAGTATGCTGCTGCTTCACAAAGTGCCATTGTTGCTACAATCGCATCTTTATCTCTTGCATGTGTTCCAATTAGACAACCATAGCTTTCTTCGAAACCAAATAAATAAGTTCCGTTATTGTTGTTTTCAAATCCAAGAATTTGTTGTCCGATGAATTTGAAGCCGGTTAATACTTCAATTAAATTAATACCATAGTATTTTGCAATTGCATCTGCCATGTTGGAAGTTACAATCGTCTTGATTAGTGCACCATCAGCTGGAAGCGAACCATCTTTCTCTTTTCTTTGACTGATTTCATAATCAGCAAGTAAACAGCCTGACATATTACCTGTCATAGGAATGTACTCACCTGATTTTGTATCCTTCACATATACACCTAAACGGTCTGCATCTGGATCTGTTGCAAGCACAAGATCAGCATCTTTTTCTTTCGCAAGCTTTAATGCTAAGGTAAATGCTTCTTCCGCTTCTGGGTTTGGATAGCTTACTGTTGGAAATTCTCCGTCTGGTAACTCTTGTTCTGGTACTACATATACGTTATCAAAACCAATTTCTTTTAATACACGTCTTGCAGGAATGTTACCTGTTCCATGTAAAGGTGTATATACGATTTTGATTTGATCTGCTACTTGTTTAATACAATCTTCGTGAATAACTTGTTTCTTTAATTCCGCAATATAAGCATCATCAATCTCCGCACCGATTACTTCATATAATCCTGCTTCCTTTGCATCATTCTTATCCATAGTTTTTACAGTATTGTAATCAGTTACCGCTTTAACTTCATCCATAATACCGTTATCATGTGGAGGTGTAATTTGTGCGCCATCTTCCCAATATACTTTATAGCCATTATATTCTGGTGGATTATGACTTGCTGTGATGTTAATACCTGCAATACAGTTTAATTTTCTAACTGCAAAGGATAATTCAGGCGTAGGTCTTAGTGATTCGAAAACATATGCTTTAATTCCATTTGCACATAAGCAAAGTGCAGCCTCATCTGCGAATTCTGGTGACATACGTCTTGAATCGTATGCAATTGCCACACCCTTATTAGCGAAGCCAGCTTTGATTATGTAATTTGCCAACCCCTGTGTTGCTTTACGTACTGTATACATATTCATTCGGTTTGTACCTGCACCAATAATACCTCTTAAACCTGCAGTACCGAATTCTAGCTCCGTATAGAATCTTTCCTTAATTTCTTTCTCATCCTCTTTGATTGAAAGTAACTCTTCTTTTGTCTTTGCATCAAAGTAAGGGTTGTTTAACCATTCTTCATATAACTTCTTGTAGTCCATATCCATCCTCCTATAATTTATGAAAACCTCATAATTCGTTATGCAACCTGCTAGTAACTAACGATGGTATAGTGGCGTGAGTATCGTCAGTATCAACAAGTATATATTTTATTTAATGACATTTTCTCCGTATTTTCGTAAAATTTTCGAACCGTTTTGATTATATCATGTTTACCCACAGTTTTCTAGACGTAAATCTGTATTTTTCAAACTACTTCTGTGTTAGATTTGGGAAATTCAAATAAATATCATCCCCGTCATCTGCAATAATCACAGGATAACTTACGGTTTCATATCCATCTGCAGCTAGTGAAATTGTGTAGCTTCCTACTTGCTTTGTAAAATTAACTGGTGCAGTACCCATAAGTTGTCCATTCCAGTAAACAGAAGCACCTATTGGCGTTTGCACATAGATCTTATGATCTGAATCTACAGAATTTTTACTTGTATCTGCATTATTAACTTCCTCTTCTAAACTCGCATCATTATTAGATGAATTTGACGAATTAGTATTAGAACTATTATTGTTATTACTGTTTGTGCTTGATGAGTCATCGGAATCCGATTCTTCCTCCGTAACTGTAGGTTCCGCTAATGTTATAAAGAATTGCATACTTGATTCATCTATTGTAATTGTACCTGTATAGTCCTCATATCCACTTAGGGAAACGGTAACCGTATGTTCTCCATATTTTAGTTCAAATGGTTCAGAGTAATCCACTTCTTTACCATCAACATATAAGTCTGCACCATTTGGAAGTACTGTAAATTCTACTTTTCCTACTCGTGGAGCTTCTTTTCTAAACTCACCCATATCCACTAAGAGTTCCTGATCTCTTAGTACACGAATTAACTTACTCCCAGTTAAGCCAGCGTTCTCCATGGTAAGTTTGTAGTCACCTTCTCTAACTACCACGAGCATATCCTTAGATATGGCTATCATATTATCATTACCAATCTCTAGGTTTCCACCTATAAAGTCTTCGTAATTAGAGAATCTAACATAACCATGCCCTTTCGTTACCATAATGGAATATACTTTACTACCAACCCCTTTAAGTGTCAGCTCGTCCTTATCACTTAAATCAATAAGATTAATTAATTCGTTTTCACTTGCGATAATAAGATTTTCTGTAAACTGATAATTTCTTGATGAAATACTAAGCATCTTCTTATCGTTGTTAATAACTAAATTACTAACCTTTTTGTATTCCCATGCATCCTTTGACATAGTAATCTCTACTATATTATTATTAAGTAAGTAATAGGCATCTACCATCTCACCCACTGTCAGTTGTGACATAGTAATTTCTTGGTCGTATTTATCTTTAACACTCGTTGCTCCATCGTAATATAATACCAACTCATCGTTTTCAGCTATGTTATATAATGTAATACTCTTTTTATCCGTATCGATGGATTTGACTACTCCAAGTATCTGCCTATCATATGTAACCGGTTCTTGCGGTGATAATCCCGGTGCTGTAACCGTATTTATCTGTGTTTTATGCCCTCCATTCGTATCAGCTTCGCCAGTGATAACAGAAACTACTAAGGCCACCATAGCTATTAGAATAACAAACGGTATGTACTTTCTATATTTATCATAATCATTACCTTGTTTGTCATGTTTCAAGGCACACACCTCCAATCTATCTTACATAATAAATCATTATTTTCCTTATGTAAACCTAATATTTAATATATTGACATAGTAAAAGTGTTCTATATTACAAAAAAAGCTATTGCATATTGTTACCCACCCACAATATACGATAGCTTTAAAAATGTTTATATTAACTTTTCTAATTGCATTAAAAATGCATCTTTATCATTCATCTGCTCTGATAAGCTTATTAACTTTTGTATGTTGCGTCTTGGAACCCACGACTTACGTGCATTATAATAAAAATTAGTTACCTTCCAGAATTTCTCTGGATATAACAACAATACATACAATATCTTTAATTCTTCCTTAGATATTGTTCTTATCTTATCATACTCTTCAATAATCAAATTACCGTATTCAACATTCCAATTGTTCTTCTCCATAACCTTGCGAATGAAACAATATAAATCAAACATCTGAACGCCAATGCATACCTTATCAAAATTAGTCGTGGCAATACCGCCCGGTAACATTAGTATATTATGATAAATATAATTACCATGGCACATCGTATTGTTCGCAACACATTGCTCCAGTAGATTTTCATAATTGGACTCTTTCAGAATCTCTAAAGAAAGTAACCCCTGCTCATAAAATTGGTTATATACATTAAGAAAGCAGACTTCAAATTCATTCTTCTGCTTCTTATCACGAATATAACCTCTCACTCTTTTAAGTTCTCTATTATGCTTGTCAAACTGTGTCCCCAAATTACTGATATACTTAGCATTCTGATCTGTTAATCCTGTTTCAACACTTTGCATATAATTATGTAAGTTGGCTAGGTTTCTAGAAGCTTCTACAATGTCACTCTCTTCGCGAAGATTACATTCTTCTCCGTTAAACCAACTCTTAATTATGTACTTCGTTCCCATTGAATCAGCTGTAATAAGCTCCCCATTTTGATTTCTTAGATATAAATCAACTTTTGAATATCCTGCTTTGTATAGATGCTCCTTGACTGATTGTTCAAATTCTACTTTATTCTCTGAACCTTCATAGTTCCTATATAATTTCAAACCTTGGTCGGTTTCTAATATATATGCACCCCTTACACGATATACATTACGGATTGCCATATTATATTGCTTCCAGATCTCCTCATGTCTATCCTCCACATTTAGCCCTCCTAACCACTTAACTAAAACATCCGCTAGTGGATGTCTTTCTTGTTAATCTTATGAACCAAATGATTATTCTAGAAGTTGAATTTGAAATAAATCCGAAAGATTTTAGACATGATTAACCAGAAAATCCTGCGACTATAATCGCAGGATTTTCTAGTTAGTTAAACCCTTGGCAATATCAAGCAAGAGTTCCTTTTTATTATCTTGTGGGTTTTCAAGAACATGTTGCAATAACTGATTTAATATTACACCTAATAACTTACCTTGTTCGAATCCTGCCTCGATTAAGTCTTTCCCTGTAACAGCTAAATCCTTTAATTGCAGGCAATCATTAGCTTTGCAGATTTCTTGGTAAACTTCTTTTGCTTGATATAAAGATTGTAGACGTGACTCACAAGCGTCCTTTGCATGTGCCAAAGCATCTGCTTCTTTTACTAGAAACAGTAATTCCATCAAGTCTACCCCTATCTTGTTCGCTGCTCTACGAAGCCCCGTCTTATCTGTTGTTAGTGGATAATCATGATATTGAATCAGTGAAGTAACCGTATCAATCGTATAGTTATCATACTTGAGCCTACGAAGTACCTTCTTTGCTAGAACTGCACTCTCCTGTGCATGACCATAGAAATGATCGTTACCTTCTTCATCCGTCTGTCTTTTACTTGGTTTTCCGCAATCGTGAAGTAACATGGTAAAACAAAGGATGGCTTGTAGTTTATGGTCCAAACTAAATATGATTTGCTCCTTCGCATCTTCTACATAAGGAATGTTCACAAACAATTTTTGTACTGCTTGTACTGCTGCAATTGAATGGTCTCCAACACCATAGATATGAGATGGCATATTCTGTGGGGTATCCATCATTTTATCAAACTCAGGCAGTACGATTTCTGTTATACCAAGCCTGTAAGCATGAATTAACTTTTCGGGATGCTTTGACATCAAAAGTTTCTCTAATTCAACGCGGATTCGCTCCGCGCTTATATTGCTCAAGAAGCCTGTCTTCTTCTCAATAGCTGCTTCTGTCTCTGAATCAATAGCGAAATCAAGTTGGGCAGCAAACCGAATCGCCCGTAATATCCGTAGTGCATCCTCATCGAAACGTTCATCTGGATTACCAACACAACGAATTATCTTACGTTCAATATCCTCTAAGCCACGGAATTCATCTACGATTCCTTCCTTATCATTATACGCCATGGCGTTAATGGTAAAATCTCTACGTTTCAAATCTTCCACTAAATTTGAGGTAAATTCAACATTCTTAGGATGGCGATTATCCTCATATTCTCCGTCAATTCGATACGTTGTTACCTCAAAACCATCTTTATCAAGCATGATCGTTACAGTCCCATGCTCAATTCCTGTATCAATGGTTCTTCGAAACAACTGCTTTACTTGCTCAGGCTTCGCAGAGGTTGTTATATCCCAATCTCCAGGTGTGCGCCCTAATATACAATCACGAACACAACCGCCTACCGCATATGCTTCATAACCATGATCCACAAGAGTCTGAATAATCTCTTTCACCTTATCTGGCATCTGAATTACCATATCTTATCCTTGCATGTCATAACTATATTTTAATAATTGATTAGCGTGTCAAAACCCAATTAAATTTTTGTCTCATCAATTTGCACAATTTACATATCAATATGTGATGCAAACCATAGTTTACTTCGCAACCCGCTCTCGCCCTGCTGAAGTTCGTAATGGTACGTAAGGCTCCAAAATACAGAGCCAAATTACCAACGACTTCATACAGTTGCTCACCAAACTATGTTCTGCATCACATTAGTTAGGTCTGTGAATGTGCAAATTGGTGAAGGCAAGTTTTTTAGAGGGCTTTTGACGCCTGAATCAGTTAATAAAATCATTTATCATCTACTTATTAAAATATAGTCATTCTACTGCCTACAAGCTTACTTTTGGCATAGTTTAAATCGCTTCACCTTCAGCTAGTAAGTAGGACAGTTTGCACGCTTCCTTTCCTCAATATTATTACTACCCATTATGCTTATAGTCCCCAAAATATTAACTATTTTTAAAACTATATGCACTTGTACATCGTTACATTTCAATGCAAAACTCTTGATAACTAATCACAGCTTATTAGCCTTTACACTATGACTAAAAAACAATAGCGTAACATCTATATTGTTTTTCTTAGTGTGTGCTTAATAAGCTAGGTCGGTGAGGCATGGACGCCGAGCCAGCCTGAACATGACAGGATGTCATGTTGAAGGCGTGTCCGTATCCTTTTAAACTCACTCTCCCACACACTTAGATCGAACTCAGGTGCGTAGCGTGTTTCGTGTCATAGTATACAGGATAAGAAGCTTACTAGAAAATCTAATTGAGTTTCGTGTCAGAAAATTACATGCTCAAGTGGTTAAACAACCTTCCATAGCGAAACTCTTAGAAACCTAGCATAAGATTCTTATCCTTCATACAATGACTAAGAAACGATAGCAAAGCAACTATAGTTCATCTTAGTGTGTGGTGAATAACCTAGGTCGGCGAGGCACGGATGCCGAGCCAGCCTGAACATGACAGGCGTCATGTTGAAGGCGTGTCCGTATCCTTTTTAATCCTCCTCCCGCACACTTAGACCGAACTTAGTTGCGTAGCGTGTTTCGTATCATAGTATGGAGGATAAGAAACTTAGTAGAAAACCTAAATGAGTTTCGCTTCAACAGTTTTGCCTCAGAAATTAGTATGCTTTACCCCAGTAAACTAATGATTTAGCTTTCTTACCACAGCAAACACAAGTATCACTAATGTGTTCTTGATGGAAAGGCATACAACGTGATGTAGCACCTGTCTTTTCTTTAATTTCGTCTTCGCAAGCTTGTTCACCACACCACATAGCTTTCACAAAACCTGGTTTGTTAGCAACGGTATCTGTAAATTCTTCCATAGAATGAGCTTCATAGGTATGAGCATCGCGATGATTTCTAGCACGTTCTAACATGTCGTTTTGAATTGCTTCTAATACTTCAGCTACTTTGCTATGGATTTCGTCTAATGATACAACAATTTTTTCTCTTGTATCTCTTCTTACGATAACAGCTTGATTCGCTTCGATATCTTTTGGTCCAAGTTCAATACGAATAGGAATACCACGCATCTCTTGTTCACTAAACTTCCAACCTGGTCCCTTATCAGAATCATCAACTTTAACAGAGAAACTGCTTAATTGTTCTTTTAATTCTGCTGCTTTTTCTAACACGCCTTCTTTGTGTTGAGCAATTGGTATAATCATAACTTGTACTGGTGCAATTCTTGGAGGTAATACAAGACCACTATCATCACCATGTACCATGATTACAGCTCCAATTAAACGAGTTGTCATACCCCAAGAAGTTTGATGTACATATTGTAATTTATTCTCTTTATCAGTATATTGAATGCCGAATGCCTTAGCAAAACCATCACCAAAATTGTGGCTAGTACCTGATTGAAGTGCTTTACCATCATGCATTAAGGCTTCAATTGTATAAGTAGCTTCTGCTCCAGCGAATTTTTCTTTATCTGTTTTGCGACCTTTAACCATAGGAATTGCTAATACATTCTCACAGAAATCGGCATATAAATTAAGCATTTGTACTGTTCTTTCTTCTGCTTCTTCTGCAGTTGCATGTGCTGTATGGCCTTCCTGCCACAAGAATTCAAGAGAACGAAGGAAAGGTCTTGTTGTTTTTTCCCAACGTACTACAGAACACCATTGGTTATATAATTTAGGAAGGTCACGGTATGACTGAATGATGTTTGCATAGAAATCACAGAATAAAGTTTCTGATGTAGGTCTTACACACAATCTCTCTTGTAATGGTTCTAATCCACCATGAGTTACCCAAGCAACTTCAGGTGCAAAACCTTCTACGTGATCTTTTTCTTTTTGTAATAAGCTTTCTGGAATAAACATTGGCATATATACATTCTCAACGCCTGTTTCTTTAAAGCTTGCATCTAATTGTTTTTGGATATTCTCCCAGATTGCATAACCTGCTGGACGTAAAATCATACATCCACGAACACTTGAATAATCAATCAGTTCTGCTTTCTTAACAACATCCGTATACCATTGCGCAAAATCTACTTCCATAGAAGTAATTGCTTCCACTAATTTCTTTTCTTTTGCCATTTTTCTTTCTCCTTTTTTGTGTTTATAGCATTCTTAACACTAGGTGTTTAAGTCACTACAATTATTTAACTTGCCAGACTACTGCAACATTACTCAAGGACTTATGTCTATACTATTAACATATTTTCCTTTGCCAAACCAATATCCACTAACTCAATATTACCTAACCAGCCCGATCAGAAAATAATATCATAGATAGTGGCTTTTCGGGCAAAGAAAAAAGCCCTTAAGTCCACAAGGGACCGAAAGACTTCGGCGGTACCACCCTAATTAACAACCACGCTGGTAATTATCTATTACCATTGTTGTTCTCTTTTACACTCTTTAACGCAGCGAATACGCCATACTTTCATATGGAACTCCAAGGTAGGTTCTATTGATAGAATATAAGAAAGTCACACCAACCCTTTCTCTCTCTGCGATATTCATTCCAATATACTATTCCTCTTCACGGTCTTAAAGTCAAGAAATTCATTGACTTAGTCAAGAAATTCATTGACTTGGTCAAGAAATTCATTGACTTTGTGTAACTTTGATTGTAAAAGAGTTTTTTTAATTTGTCAAGCCATATCGGCTTCTGTAACAATTTATATGGTTATATGGTATTATTCCCTGATATAAGAGTATCAAAAAAATACACCAGTAAAAACCTTAGTGTATCTAGGCATATTACTGGTGTATCTTCTTTTCAATATTAATTATTCTTCTTCCGCTGTAAATCCAATATCGTCCATCTCTTCAATTGCTTTTGCTACATTGCTAGAATCTTCAATGGTTACTGTTTTATCTTCCAATTGAATGGTATGTGCAATCCCTGCATCGGTTAACACCTTACCAATTCTACCTACACAATGGTTACAGCTCATTTCTTTTACTTTTAATGTTGTCATCTTTATCTTCCTTTCATTACCTTTTATTAATGGGTGATTGCAAAACTCTTTGTAATGTTGATAAACATATCAATGTGTTTTATGTCTGCCGTTACTATTTCCCGAATTGTGTCGACGTCACATACAATGCTTTTTATTGTATGTGTAAGCAACACAATTTTAGGGAAATTGTAGTAGGCAGCCTTAAAACACAGATATGTTGTCAACGTGGAAAAGGGTTTCGCAATCGCTATTTATCATTATTTCATTACTTTTTGTATGGTAGATAATAACTCATCTATAACATCATCATTACCTTCACGAATATTATCTACAACACAGCTTTTAATATGATTGCTTAATAATACTTTATTAAAACTATTGAGGGCTGCCTGTATGGCTGTTACCTGCGTAAGGATATCTACACAATATGATTCCTTTTCAACCATACCTTTAATTCCACGAATCTGTCCTTCAATTCGATTTAGCCGATTCATTAGATTTTTATATTCAACTTCGTCTCTGTGCTTTGTCTTACAACAACTACATTCTTTATTACATGAACAGCTTTCGTCCATTCCATATCTCCTTTATAGTTTATTCATTCTAAGTCTAAGTGCATTACCAACTACACAGACAGAACTTAAAGACATCGCAAAACCGGCAAACATAGGACTTAATAGAGTCTCATTTAATCCATAGAACACACCTGCAGCAATCGGAATACCAATTAGGTTGTAGAAGAATGCCCAGAATAAGTTTTGCTTAATATTACGTATTGTTAGTTTGCTTAGGCGAATAGACTTATATACATCTCGTAAATCCGATTTCATTAATACGATATCTCCAGATTCAATAGCAACATCACTACCGCTACCAATAGCGACACCAATATCTGCTTGAACTAACGCTGGTGCATCATTAATTCCATCGCCTACCATCATAACAACATTGCCTTCTTTTTGCAAGTTCGTAACCACGTCTGCCTTATCACCTGGTAATACTTCTGCAACTACCTTATCTACCTTAACTTGTTTTCCTATATGCTCGGCTGTTAACTTATTATCACCTGTTAGCATATACACTTTAATACCTAATTTTTTAATTTGCTTAATTGCTTCAACACTTGTATCTTTAATCGTATCAGCGACACCGATAATTCCAACTAGGATTCCGTCAATCGCTACAAACATCGGAGTTTTCGCTTCATTTGCTAAACGATCCGCTTCCTTCTTATAATCACCAACTTTAACACTGTAGTCTGTTAGAATTCTTTCATTACCAATAATAATCTTCGAATCATTGGCAAAACTTGCTTCTAAACCTTTACCACTTATATTCTGGAAATCCTTTACGATAAAGTTTTCTGATTCTAAAAATGATTGCAGCTGTGGGTTCTCCTGTTTTATTTCATTCGCTCTTTGTACAATTGCTTTTCCTAATGGATGATCAGAAGCAGCTTCTACTTGCGCAGCAATTGCCAACAATTCATTTGATTTATAGGAATTACTAATTATATCTGTAACCTGTGGTTTTCCGTTCGTAATCGTTCCCGTCTTGTCTAGTACAACTACATTTACTTTATGTGTTGTCTCTAATGCTTCCCCACTTTTAATTAATATTCCATTACTTGCTCCAAGACCTGTTCCAACCATAATTGCTGTTGGTGTTGCAAGACCTAAGGCACATGGGCAAGCGATTACTAATATAGATACAAAAATCTTTAATACAAATGCAAATTCATACCCAAGAATTAACCATACGATAGCTGCTACAACCGCTATGGCAATAACTACTGGAACAAAATACCCTGCAACTTTATCTGCAATCTTAGCAATAGGAGCTTTCTTACCTTGCGCATCTTCTATTAATTTAATGATCTTAGATAACGTAGTGTCTTCACCCGTTCTTGTAATCTTTACATACAATACACCATTATAATTGATACTTCCACCAATTACTTCATTAGATTCTTGCTTTTCTACTGGAATACTTTCACCTGTTAACATGGACTCATCTACACTACTACTTCCAGATGTAACAATACCATCCATAGGTACTTTGCTACCTGGCTTAATTACAACAATATCATCTACTCTTAACTGTTCAACTGGTATAATTTCTTCTACACCATTTACGATTCGACAAGCCGTATCTGGAGTCAACTCTAACAATTTCTTAATTGCTCCAGAAGTCTTACTACGACTTCTCTTTTCCATATACTTACCTAACATAATTAAAGTTACTACAACAGCTGCAGATTCATAATATAGGTTGTGTACTGCATGTTCATCTGTTGGTAGCAAAAATGTCATAACTAAACTATATAGGAATGCACTAGATGTTCCAATGGCAACAAGTGAATCCATATTAGGATTACCTTTAACCAAAGTACGAAAACCTACTATATAGAAATTACGTCCAAGATAAAGAATAGGCACTGTAAGTATTAACTGCACTATGGCAAAGTTTAATGGTCTTTCCATACTAATCATCTCAGGAACGTATAATTCAAATGGCACCATGTGTCCCATAGCAAGATAGAGTAACGGTATTGCAAATATAATTGCACCTATTAAACGTTTCTTCGCAACATGTAATTGCTCTTCTTCTTGTTCAAAAGCCTTTTCCTCACTGTTGTTTTCTATATCTTTGGGTTGAAAACCTGCTTTAACGATTTTCTCCTTAATCGCATCAATTGATACTTGGTTTTCATCATATATAATACGAGCTCTGCCTGTTGTCAGATTTACCTCACACGTCTCTACACCCTGCTGTTTATTAACGGTACGTTCCACACCGCTACTACAAGCAGCACAAGTCATTCCATCAACTTGAAGTGTTATCTCTCTCATAATGTCACCTATGCTTTTGCATAAATCCTTTCTTTTATTTTGTATACCCCTTGGGGGTATATTCATAATACCTCAATTTTTATCATTCGTCAACTACAAATATTCATTACATGCAAAAGTTCAAATATTCACTACTTGCAATAGTATAAATTTCCTATACTTTATAATTCGATTATAATTACCTTATATTGACTTTTTCTTTTATTATTTTTATACTATATATAACAAATTAATACATAAACTGATCTTCTACGTACTATTTGACTTATCTACACATATCACCAAAATCTTGTTTATACGTTATAGTGTTCCCTAATTATTTTAAAAAATTTCTTCATAAAAAATTTCAGCATTTTTATCGTGCATATAGATATTTACAAGCAAACTATAGTAGACAGCCATAAATTTCGAATTAACTAATATGTCTTTATTATGGGGGTGACAAATAATGAAATCCAAGAACGTATTAATAAACAAAACCGTGCCTGGTATGATTCTTGCAAAAGATGTTATAGATTTTTCAGGTCAAATATTAGTATCTAAAGGTACCACCTTAACAGACAAAATTATTTCCAAATTACAATTTCATTCTATTAAAAGCCTTATGATCTGTGTTAATAAGAATGGTGAACTTATTAAGGAAAACACCCAATCAGCTACTTCAGAACAAACACTACACGAATCACATCTATCAAAGATTCGTAAGACGGAAGAGTTCCTTACGTTCCAAAAGGATTTCAACTGTTGTGTGGAGAATTTCCAGAGTTACATGGAGGAGGTAATTACTACTAATGAACCTCTTGATACAACAAACCTACTTCGTTCCATACATGATGTTTTAGATAATTCGAGAAATGCAATTCATCTATTTGACATGATAAACAGCATGAGAAATTATGATGACAATACTTATACACATTGTGTAAATGTTTCTTTAATTTGTCACGTATTTGGACAATGGATTCATCTCCCTCAATCCGAGATAGGTATTCTTACCTTATGTGGATTGTTTCATGATATTGGCAAATTAGAGATCCCACAATCCATTATTATGAAGCCAGATAAACTTACCGAAGATGAGTATCAAACAATAAAACAACATACCCTAATAGGGTATGACTTATTAAAAGACAGGGCGATTGATGATCGTATTAAGTACGCTTCACTTATGCACCATGAGAGAAAAGATGGTTCCGGTTATCCTAACCAGTTAACAGGTGATGAGATTGAGGATTTCTCTAAGATTGTTGCAATTGTAGACGTTTACGATGCCTTAACTTCAAAACGTGTTTACCGCGATCCCCTGTCCCCTTTTGAAGTATTACTCGTATTCGAAAAAGACGGCTACACTAAATATGATCCCAGCTACTTAATTGTTTTCTTTGAACAGATGTTTCAAACATATGTAACCAATACCGTACGCTTAAGCGATGGTTCTGAGGGAAAAATTATTATGTTAAACAAGCATGCTTTAGCAGAACCAGTTGTCCAGGTAGGCAATACATTCATAGATCTTTCCAAAAACAAATCACTATTTATTCAAGCAATTATCTAAAAAAAAGCTGTTATCTTAAGTATTTCCCTAGGGAAATTACTCAAGATAACAGCTTTTCAATATTGGTTAACCTACTTAATTAACCTACTTTAAGTTTGAATTTTTGTATTGCTTTGTCATCTTCTACATCAACTTTTTCCATCTTAGCTCCAAGGCTTTGCATCTTTTGCTCGAAATTCTCGTAGCCGCGTTCGATATATTCAATCTGATCAACTATTGTAAATCCGTCCGCAACTAATCCAGCGGTTACTAATGCTGCCCCCGCACGTAAATCAGGCGCACTAACAATAGCACCAGTGAATCCTTCTACACCAGTTATAATCGCACTATTACCTTCTACTTTGACGGTTGCACCCATACGTGCAAGTTCATCAACGTATTTTAAACGATTTTCAAAGATACTTTCTGTAACAATACTCGTTCCATTAGATAGCGCTAACAATGTTGCAATCTGAGGTTGCATATCTGTAGGGAATCCAGGATATGGTAAAGTTTTTACATGTGTATTACCTAAACGAGAATTAGACTTTACTAATACAGCATCGTCGAACTCTTCTACTGTAGCACCTATTTCTACAAGCTTTGCAGTAATTGCTTCAAGATGTTTAGGAATAACATTCTTAATAAGGACTTCACCTTTAGTGGCAGCTGCTGCTACCATAAATGTTCCTGCTTCAATCTGGTCAGGAATAATCGAATATTCTGTTCCGTGTAATTTCTCAACACCTTTGATTCGAATAATATCCGTACCAGCACCTTTGATGTTAGCTCCCATGCTATTAAGAAAGTTTGCTACATCAACGATATGTGGTTCTTTTGCTGCATTCTCAATGGTTGTTTGTCCTTCAGCCATACAAGCAGCAAGCATAATGTTAATTGTTGCACCAACACTAACCATATCAAGATAGATATGACTACCAACTAATTTTTCAGCCCGTGCATGAATCATTCCATATTCAATCTTTACAGATGCGCCAAGAGCTTCAAATCCCTTGATATGTTGATCAATTGGTCTGCTACCAATATTACAGCCACCAGGTAAAGCAACTTGTGCCTGACTGTATTTTCCAAGCAATGCTCCTAATAAATAATAAGAAGCTCTAATTTTACGTATAAATTCATAATCAATGTTAATTCTGCTTATATTACTTCCGTTAATCTTAACAACATGTTCATTAACGCGTTCGATTTTAGCCCCAATTCCTTCCATCGCTTGCAATAAAACATTTATGTCACGTACATTAGGTAGATTCTCTATTGTAACTGTCTCATCTGTCATTATAGCTGCTGATAAAATTCCTAAAGCAGCATTCTTAGCACCACCAATTGTCACTTCCCCATGAAGCGGTTTCCCACCTTTGATAATATATTGCTCCATCGCACACCTCTATTGTTTCCTATAAAATACCGATAAAAGGTAATTTTTCGGCACAGTTTCCCATTCTTAGTTTTTTCAACATATATGATTATACCATAAACTCTTGATTTGTAAATATAAGATTGCGAATTGCTTCTACTAATCCTTCTGCATCCATACCTTCAGCATCAACTGCATAATGACAATATTCCTCATATAATGGGCATCTCTCTTCATATAACCCTTTTAAATCCTGTCCCTTTTTGAGCACCACTCCCCTCTGTTTTATATTACCAAGCCTTTTTGATAATGTTTCATAGCTTAGCTTTATGTATATAACAGTTCCAATCTCCCTGAGGTGTTCCATTGCTTCTTTTCCATAAATTACACTTCCACCAGTAGCAATTACAGAATCTTCGGATTCTATAGAGGCATTTACTTGGTTTTCAATTTCAATAAAGGCCTCCAATCCTTCTGTGGCAATAATTTCATGCAATAACTTCTTTTCTCTCTTTTGTATCAGTAAATCTGAATCTATAAACTGATATCCTAAAACCTTTGCTAGTATAACACCAGCAGTACTTTTTCCCGCTCCTGGCATCCCTACCAATATGATGTTTTTCATATTTTCCTCCAAATATTGTTTCTATTAATTCTTATAATCTTCTGTATTGTAATACTAGTATAACCATAAACAAAACTAGCTATTGCTATTTTCTTTTGTTAAAAATCCTATTTTTTTCTATTTTCAAAGTATACGAAAGAATCAATGGCATCCATGATATCTTTGAAGGTATCTCTAGGTGCAAAATCAATATATTTTTTCAAAATTTCGATTTGAGCATCACCACGATAACGACCATAAAAGATATCAAACAAATTATGTCCTCGGACATATGTCTTAATTAATTCCATGTTCTGTTTCAAATCATTTTTATTATTTATACGAAGATTGTAATTCTTAATCAATCGCTTCGTACTTCCTAGTTTGTATAAGTAATCCCTCCACTTGGTATAGAGTATATTATAAAACTCTTCTTCACTCTTCACAACACCTATTTTCGCCATGATCTTAGGGTCAAGGAAATAATTTTCGAAGGAATAATATTTTAGAATTAATACGTTCCTAGGTGTCACACGAGGCAACTTATCTACATCTTCTGCTGCCCTTTGACTATAATAACTACAGAGTTGTTTCACTAGATGTTTTGGATTCTTACCATCGCTATCTCTGATCATAAGGAATTGATCCTTTAGGTATAATTGATTAATATATTTTAGATTAGCATATGTTTTAATATTCGTACAACTATTCGTTGCTATAATTGATATTCTTTGCAATTTTCCTGTATCATCATAGATTTCAGAATAGTACTTTTCTAGAAGTAATGGTAATCTGCTACTATCTTGTTTTCCTTCTACGATGAAAACAAAACTTACATTCATCAAATCATTGGCCGTATAACCAAGATCGTCTAATATCTCATCAATATCTGCGTCTTCACGTATAGTGGTATAATGTTCCTCATCAAGAATAACTTGCTTAATCTGTTTTTGCGAAAAATTAAAAATTAAATTTGGTGAGTGTGTAGAGAACATGACCTGATTCTTCTTCGATAATTGATATAAAATCTCACTGGCTTGTTTTTGTAATTGAGGATGAAGATAAATCTCTGGATCTTCTATCATGATAATACAAGGAAGCGTTGTTGGCTCATCTATATAAGCTTGTAGGAGGGATAAGGCATAGATGCTCTTAAGGCCTTCCCCAAGCATGCCTAGATTCCCCTGTGTTCCATGTTCTTCATTAAAGATTTGCGTTTCAATCTTTAACATGTCTTCTACATTAAAATTAATTGTATAACGAATCTTCTGAGATACGCTACCATTTTGATAGAAATACCTATTTACTTTATCAGAAAATTGACTAAGATTCATATTATATAACTTGTATTCTAGCAACCTAGCAGTTTCATGTATCGTTAATTCCGTAGGCGTTTTCTTGGAAATCACTCCGATGCACTGAAAACAATTATTACAAGGCTTTGCTGTATCAAACATACAGATATTGTCTCTTAGATTGGCTAATTCTTTCTTGTCATAAAAACTAAATACATCATTTTGAATCAAATCTGTATTCCTACTATGATCAATATGATAAATCTTAGGTAATACCGATTTTATATATGTATTGTTCTTTTTTACACCATCGTTGTATTTCATAACACCATTTGGTGTTATAACGCACTGGAAAGACAAGACCCCTTCCGCAAAGGAAGGTAGTTTTGTTTTGAATTCTTTCTCCCATAAATCATAACGTTTGTAGCGACTTACTAGTCCCTTTTCGTGAAAAATTAGCAAGTCCTCTTCTGTGAATTCAAATTTTATATCAATTAGAATTGGTTTGTCAGGTTGTGCAAAATTCGGCTTCGTAACCACATAATCCCCTGTAATTGCACGTATTGCATCTAGGACTACCGTTTTACCAGCATTATTCTTACCTACTAAGATTAAGGCATTTTCAACTTCATTAATGGTCATATCTTTGATTACTTTAAAATTACGGATTCTAAGATAGCTTATTTTCATAACCTAACACTCCTATTCTATTTTATTTACGCTTTTTTATTCTTCCTTGGTTTTTTCTTCGTTTTAGCAGGACTGGACTTCCTTACAGAGTAGCCAAAGGTCCCAAGTAAATTACCTAAATCATAATACTCCCCATGGGAATATACGATTGGATTTGATTTGCTAAGTTCTAGCTTTCCTTTTTCATTCAATAATGAAGAATCAATTTGGATTGCCTCAACATTAGCTAAAAACATATCGTGAGATCCTAATTTGATTATCTCCTTCAATCTACATTCTATGTTAACTGGGCTTTCTTTAATTCCAGGTGCACGAACCTTACTACTTTCCTGAGGTGTTAATCCCATTTCTTTAAACTTATCTACCTCTCTACCAGAGCGTACACCACAGTAGTCTGTGGCTCTTACTAAGTCCTTAGTTGTTAGATTAATAACAAATTCCTTTGACTGTTCTATAATTGCATACGAATGACGCTCAGGGCGTACTGATATAGATACCATAGGTGGATTCGTACATACGGTACCTGCCCAAGCAACTGTAATAATATTCGGTTTTTCCTCCCCATCTTTACAACTTACCATTACTACTGGGAGTGGATAAAGCATATTTCCCGCTTTCCAAACTTCTTTTGACATATTCCCTAACATGCTCCTTCCTTAAGACAAGAGTTGTATGCTTATACATATTTCCAGTTGAAAAAAATATTTTTCAACCAATTCTCATCTTTTACTAAAACTCATGAATTACTTTTAAATCTTATATTCGATTGACTTTTCAATTCAAAAAGCTTACAATTTTATTAACTATTTTAACACACAATAATACATTTTTACATAAATTTTTATATAAAGAGGTGATGCCATGGCTTCCAATTATTTAGAAATCGAGACAAACTCTGAAGATCTTCAGAGAAAAATTCGTCAGGACATTCGTTTCCGTACCAATATGTTTGTATGGAAAGTAAAGTTTAACTCCCCTTTAAATCCCAAAACCGTGAATAATGTAAACCTTTTCGTTACTAACCAAAGTCAAATGATGTTACGTTCTTCGATACGTTATGACGCAGCCAATAATACCATTGAAGTTGAACCATTAGAGCCTTATTCATCAACCGAAACATATACCCTTAATGTGACGACAAAAGTACAATCAAAGGGTGGAAAAAATCTTCGTACACCTATTCAAATTAAATTTAAAATGGGATAGTCTTTAAACACAATTTCTTTGATAATTCAAACTATATATGGATACAATAACCGTAGATGACTATAACAAACGATAAAGTTTGAGGAGGAAATCTATGAAGATTCGGAAGAAATGTTATTGTATCCTTTTTTTTATGTTCTTATTATTCTCCCTTTGCTCTTGTTCTAATACAGATAAAGACAATGGAATAAATAATAACGATGGAAAAACGAATATAACCCCCAATACAGATAATAATAATCAGTTAAATTCTACCAACAATATCACGCCTACAGAAACACTTCCTAAAGAGGAGGACTCTGTCTCTATAGGCACAAGGGATAATCCTCTCCCTTTCAACACCACAATCCTCTATGATGGTACTGGTGGTACCAATGGTACTGGTAGCACCATGTATGATACGTATAAGGTAGAGATTACTTTATTAGATGTCATTCGGGGTTCTGATGCACTCGCTATAGCAGTAGATGCTAATCAATTCAATACCGAACCAGCCGAAGGAAAAGAGTACCTCTTAGCCAGATTTAGAATCCGAGCTTTGTCCTCTGAAAATGATGTAAAGATTGATATCAATAACTCTTCTTTCACGCTTGTCAGTGAAAAGGGTAAGACATATGATTCTTTTACTACGATTAGTGGAATTCAACCTACTCTAAGAGAAATGTATGCAGGTGGTTCTCAAGAAGGATACGCTTGTTTTGAGGTAGATAAAGATGATAAAAAACCTTCTATTGTTTTCCTAGAACGTAATAATAATGGACTCTGGTTCTCAACAGACCCAAATGCTAAATTAGAGGATGGTAGCACCGTTTATGTTCCTGCAGAAAACATTCCTAGTCCAGATACCACGAATGCAGCTTTAGGCTCCAGATTAAACCCTCATCCAGTGGGAACAACCGTAACTTTTGATGGTATGGAAACTTTATTCGATACGTACAAAGCAAACATTACGTTAAAAGAAGTAATTCGTGGAGATACTGCATTGAATATTATTGCAAATGCAAATAACCTAAACCAGATACCCAAGGAGGATCAGGAATACCTGCTTGCTAAGTTTGAAGTAGACGCTCTAGAATCCCTCGATGATTCTAAGATTGAAATTAGCGCAGCTAACTTTGAATTAGTTAGCGAAGATGGAATCAAATATGATACTTTTATTACAGTTTCCGGATTAGAACCTAAATTAACAACCATGTATCCTAACAATAAACAAGAAGGATATGCCTACTTTATTGTAAACAAGAAGGATAAAAATCCGAAAATTGTTTTTCTTGAACGTGATTTTAATGGATTATGGTTTGATACTAGTGAGTAGATTATTATGAATATGGATGGGCAAGGACCTAGTATATGTATTTACTAGGTCCTTGCATATCTATACTTCCCTCACTACAATCACAAGACTCATAGAAGCATCTGTGTTCTCTACGAATATTTCTCCCTTCATCTGATGCATAATACCCTTACAGATATATAAACCAAGGCCATAACCTTGTTTTTCATGCGCATTCTCACCACGCCAAAAACTCTCAAACATATGTACAAAATCGGTGCTTGGTATCGGTTCTCCACTATTTGTAATCTTAATTAATTGACAATAGTCCTCTTCGTAACATGTAATTTTAATAAAGCCCTTATCTCCGTACTTTACAGCATTCTCCATAATATTTTCTAATACTTCAATTAACTTACCGCAATCACCAGCCAACAATTTGTTCTCGTATGCTTCTATGGTAAAATCAATATAGAGTCGCTTACATTTCTCCGTATAACTATCTCGTATAGAATCCATAATCTCATTAAGGTAAAATGTTTCTTCTTTTACTTCTAGATTGAAAATATCATTCTTAGAGACATGAATAATCTCTGATACATAGTTTTCTATTGCATTCGCCTTACCTAGAATTTGGTCTATAGCCTCTTCCTTCTTCTCTTCTGTATCATATAACTTTTCTCTTAATGCTTGTGCATATAACATAATCATACTAAGTGGGGTCTTAATATCATGGGCTAAGGATACTAATAGGGTTTTCTTCTCCTTCTCTAGTTGCATCTCTCTTTGCTTATGCTTTTCAAGCGTTTCTCTCAGCATATTAATACCCCATAAGAATTTACCAAAGTAACGATATTTACTTTCCTTAACCTCCGACTTAAGACGTCCTTTTGCTAAATCATAGGGCATGTCCGTTAGATTCTTAAAAGGTTGTATAATTTCTCGCTTGATATAGCATAACAAAACATCTATTGCAAACATGATTAGTGTAATTGTTATTAACCATAATCGAATGATAAACCTATTACTATATTCCTTCCACATAAGGACTTCATAACGTAAATATCCTACAATTTTTCCTCCCCCAATAATGGGTCTAATTATGTACTCTGTCTCTCTCTTCCCTGTCGTAGCCCCTAAGAATGCAGCTAATTCACTTTCTGGGACATCTACAGAGAGATATCTTACGTCTGTAACATATTGATACTTCTCTAGATCTATCTCTTGTGACTGTATCTTCTTTAAATCAGTATTCGCAAAGGTATAATTAATTCGATTCATCTCAACTTGATATGGTTTTCCTTGTGATGCTTGATAATAATTACCTAAGAACACCGTTCCTGCTACCGTTAATAACAACCAAATACCAATTACCCAGAATACAATTCTATGATACCTTCTCATACTTGTACCCCACTCCCCATACGGTAACGATACGTTCTGGTTTTTTAGGATTTACTTCGATTTTATCTCTTAATTTGTTGATATGAACCGTTAACGTGGAGGGTTCACTAAAGCTATCAAGACCCCAAACTTTATTAAACAGCCAATCTTTTTGTAATGTTTTACCCGCATTCTCAAGAAACAAAACCAACAGTTCATACTCTTTTAATGTCATTGTAAGCTTCTCACCATCTTTTTTCACCGACATGGCAGCCTTGTTTATCTCAATATTACCATCGTTTAAGATCTGCTGTTGCTCTTTCGCGCCATAACTTCTCCATAACAATCCCCTAATCTTTGCTAGGAGAATGTCGATATCAAATGGCTTATCTATATAGTCGTCTGCGCCTAATTCTAACCCTGCTAACTTATCTTCTTTATCTATTTTAGCGCTCATTATAATAATTGGTGTATTTCCCTTCTCTCGAATCATCCGGCACACGCCGAACCCATCTAGGTTCGGTAGCATAATATCGAGCAAAACAAGTTTAACCGACTCGAGAGAGAGAGATCGCATCCCCTCTTCACCAGATTGTGCATGATAGGTGGTATATCCCTCTCTCTTAAGGAAATCTTTCAATAACGTTCCTAATTCTATGTTGTCTTCAATAATTAGTATGTCAACCATGAAATTCCTCCTATTTGACATATATACTTTTGTCGGTTAATCTACTTTCATTCGTAGCATCTTCACGTTGACAAATAACGACACACGCAAATGCACCTAACTCTGTCTCATATTCCGCAGCCACCACTTCATATCCTCTCTCTCTTAACTCTCTATACTGATTCAGTTGTAACAAATCGCTCTTAGTTATATTCGGATTGTTCTCTGGACATGTAACAAATCCATTCAACCATATGTATCCTTGTGGATTTAGATGTAATAACAACTCTTCCAACACCTCAGAAGACAAGAGATAGTGATTCACGATAATTGTATGAAACAATCCAAACTCTCTAAATACATCTGCTTTCTTGCAATCCAGCTGCTTTGTTGTAATATCCAATTGATACTCCTCTGCGAACTCTTTCAGATGTGTTAGCGCTACTTCGCTAAAATCAACAGCCGTAACCTCATATCCTAAACTAGCCAGATATAACGCATTCCTTCCCTCTCCACAAGCTATATCAAGCACATTTCCCTTGATAAATGAACGCTCCCATTCAACTAGCTTAGCTTCTGGTTTCAGCAATTTCTTCTCACGTCCCACAAATCGGTTATCCCACCAATCCTTATTGCCCATGTAGTGTGTCATATGCCCCTCCATGATAATCCTTAATTTGACTTTATTACTATTTCGTGGTACTAATATATACAATATACCATACTGGAGGTACGAATGAATAATTTTATTTTTAGTTTGAACGCAACTGTTCCTATTTTTCTTGTTATTTTATTAGGTTGGATTCTCAGGCAAAGACATATGTTAACTAAAGAATTCGCCTCTGTCTCTGATAAATTTGTATTTAAAATTGCACTCCCCTGCTTACTTTTTAAAGATATTGCTACTGCAAACATAAAAGAAACCTTTGATCTAACATTCGTGCTCTTTTGCATGATTGTAACCACTATCATATTTCTTACAACCTGGTTATTAACCGCTCTCTTCATGAAAGATAAATCCATGGTAGGTGCTTTCATACAAGCAAGTGTACGTGGTAGTAGCGCTGTTCTTGGAATTGCATTCGTTCAGAATATCTATGGTAGTTCCGGCATGGCCCCTATGATGATTGTTGCATCTGTTCCTCTATATAATATCTTCTCTGTTATCATCCTTACCTTCCATTCGAACGAAGCTACGAAGGACACAAACATGATTAAAACCGCATGTATTAATATCTTAAAGAATCCTATTATTATCGCTATATTCGCGGCATTAGTGGTGGCTCTACTAGAGATTCCTATTCCTGATATGGCGCTAAAAACGGTTAGTAATGTTGCTGCAACTGCAACTCCACTTGCCCTACTTGTTGTTGGTGCAACCTTTGAAGGAAAAAAAGCGATTAGTAAAATCAAACCAACGGCACTTGCTACGTTTATCAAATTGATTCTTCTACCTGTTTTGTTCCTTCCGCTTGCTTACCTCTTTGGTTTTAGAGATAGTAAGATGGTTGCTATCTTAGTCATGCTTGCCTCTCCAACCACCGTTACCTGTTACATAATGGCTAAGAACATGCATAATGATGCGGTATTATCCTCTAGTATAGTCGTAACTGCAACTCTATTCTCATCGGTTACACTAACTATGTGGGTGTACTTATTACGAATATTAGGATTAATATAATATATAGGCTTTACATACTAATCGATATAACTTCTTCTACCAACCCCTATCCATGAGCCAACTAGTTAACATACGTTCTCGTTCTTTACTGGTTGACTCATCGGTGAATCTACCCAGTTCATATTCCCCCTGTATATTCCCATCTTCCATATATAACACCTTATTCGTCTTAGCTGCCACTTTCACATCATGGGTAACTAACAGAATTGTTGTTCCTAACTGATTGATTTGATTAAACTGTCTCATTACTTCCTTCGCAGATTTGGAATTCAATGCTCCTGTCGGTTCATCAGCAAAGAGAACCTTAGGATTATTAATTAACGCTCTGCATATACAAGCTCTTTGTAGCTCTCCACCTGATACCTCTGTAATATCGTGATCTGCAATATCAATGATATCTAGCTTCTTCATTAATGCAATTGCTGTCTCTTTGATTTTCTTTCTCTGTTCCTTCGTTCTACCATTCTTCGAGTTATATGCCGAGACCAGTATATTATCTAAGATGGAAAGATTTCTAAGCATATGCATCTGTTGGAACACAAATCCCATGTCATTCAATCTTAAGTCTGCTAATTCATTATCTTTGAAATTACTTACATCTCTACCACTAAACTCAACTTTCCCAGCAGTCATTCGGTCCATACCACTTATCGTATATAACAAAGTTGACTTCCCTGATCCAGAAGGTCCCATAACAGCAATAAACTCGCCATTGTTCAAATCAAAGTTTACATTTGTAAGTACGTTATTCTGTGTCTTATTCGTTATATATGTTTTACAAATATTTTTAACTTTCATAACTGTATCCATATGAATTCACTCCCTCACTTTCTATACTAATCCTGATTATTAATTTCCCAAATCTTTGTTTTCTTAATCTGTCCAATACTGCATAGTGCCGCTATCGTTGTAATAACAAGCAAGAATAATGGTACAACGACATAGACTTGCAACACTTTCGTTTCCATCATTACTTTATCCGCACCCATCATCTTGAATACTAGCCCTATCAGATAATTACCGCCTGTATTGGCTATTATAGTTCCTAGTATAACGGATACCAGCAAGACGATTAGGATTCTACTAATTTGCCATGTCTTGATGGAACAGTTACGGAAACCTAAACTTTTTAATAATGCAACCTCCGGAATTTCTTTTGTTAGTAACATCTTAACCAAAAGGCAAGTAATTAAGAAAACTACACCACCAATAATCACTATGCATATTAAAATCATATCATCTATGGAATCTAGTATACTCCCTAACATAGAGGATAAGAATTTCTGCGTTGTTTGGAATTCTATTGCAGGAAATGCTTCTTTTAACTTCTCTATGTTATCACTAATGTTGTCATTACTAGCATTGAATTTACATGCCCAAAGAAAGGCTTTTGAAATAGGCATATTCATACTCATCTTTTCAGATAGGCGGAATCCATCCCCCATATTCATTACAGTCTGATACAATGCACTTACAATGAATTCATGTTCCTTACCATCGATACTTACTATAACGGTATCTCCAATCCCAACATTAAGGTACGTTGCTAACCTCCTTGTAATTGCAATTTCATTCTCAAGATCTGGAGCAACTCCCTCTAAGTAGTTATATTCACTAGCCTTTTTCCCGACACTTCGATACCCTGTTACTCTTTTTGATTTCGTATCGGATACATTTGCTAGTTTGACGTTAATACTGTAATCAGCCCAGAAGTCTGTATTCGGTACTACTTCATTAATCTGATTTTTCATATCTTTTATAAATCCTTCCACATCAGATTCATCATAATCACTTAACTTAATGCAACTATCCATTCGTGCAAGGCCTAACATCTCCATCATATTATCTGATTTCAAAGTGTTAGTTGCATTAATTGGTATAATCATAATTACAGTTCCAAGAATAAAGGTTATAGTAAGTACAAGAAATTTCCTAATGTCTGCAAATATATCACTTACTCCCAAGAATATTGGTATACGCATCTTTGTTTTCCGAAGACTCGGAAATCTCTTAATTCCTTTAAATCGTTCTCCTGTACTTCCTTGACGTATGGCATCCATTGCAGAAAACTTACGTATCTTACCTGTACAACGATAGCAGAATATTATTGTCAAGAAAATCACCAATATTACCCCTAATGTCGATAGTAATAACCTCAACCTTCCATCCCCTAATATCAGATACCCTTCTATTGTGGTGGACATAAGCGACGATAATGGTACACTAAGCACTAGACCAATACCACCTCCAAGTAATGCAAGAAAGAAGTACTTCACAAGGTAAATCTTACGAATAGCCCTGTTCTTAATACCAATCGCTTTCATGATTCCGATTTCCTTATACTCTTCTTGTAATGTAAATAATATTGTAAATCTAAGAATCATGAACGCTATGGCAATCAATATAATACTAACCATTACCATAATTCCAGCAATCAACATATTGAAGATATATTCTAAACTCACTAGCGATTTTGTAAAATTAAAACCTTGCGTAGCTACAAGATCCATATTCGTTATTTGCTGCAAAAGATCATTATCACTATATCCCTCTTTCGCTATCAAACTAGATAGGTATCCTCTATTCGCATTTTCCGTTTTACCATCAATACCTTCATAATCCTCATCTGATATAAAATATCTCTTCACACTTAACATATCTGACCCAAAGGCAACATCTTTAACAATATGAGCTACCACAAAATCATACTTTTGACCATTTAAACTAATTTGTATATTATCCCCTATTTTAATATCTCTACGATCATGAGCAGTTCTAGGTATTGCAATTTCCCCTTGCTTCAATACAAGTGGCCTATCCCTCTCATCAAATACTTTATTATATCTTGTGGGAATCTTCTGTAACCAGTTTGACAGCCATATGCCACTTTGATCTAGCGTTCTTTCCTTCTTATTGGTTATAATATCTGAATCATATACTACTATATATGGTTCCTCTATCACCTCATCAAAAAGTGGATTCTCTAATTGATTTATATTATTAATAAACTCCTCTCCCTCATTGAAATCACTGTTTAGCTGTATTAGGTCCGCAACATTTGATTTATCCATCGTATAATCAATCGCTGAAACCGTTGAATAGAATACACTTAGGCTTGAACCAATTAATGCAGATGCTAATATCAGAAATAACAACAAGATGATATTCATGACTTTCTTTCTTTTCATATCTTTCTTCAATATCTTAAAGAACACATACCTCACTCCTCTCATTTCATGAGGTAATTCTAACATCACAATTATTAAATAATCCTTAACTATAAAAAATAACCCTGCAGATTAGACACTTTTTCATAAGTGCCTAACCCACAGGGTCAATTCTATATAATTTGGTTTTTTCTATCATTTTGCAATGTAATCCTGAAAACCTGAACTAGACTTTTCTTCACCATCCTTAAAAACCCATAGTGCCTCTGTATCTGGTAAGCTCTCAACAAATTCTTTTCCTTTTTCATAAGGCATATTAAATACGGCTGTAGATAGTGCATCAGCCATTCCTGAATTCTTGCACAGGATGGTTACAGCAGTAAAATAATCGGATGGCATTAAGGTCACTGGATCAATGATATGATGATACTGTTTTCCATCTACCGTATAATATCTTTGATAAACTCCACTTGTAACAAGAGAATCGTCTTTGAAACTTAAGATATATAGCTGATTATTCTCATCCTCTAAATCGGGATTCTGAATACCAACCTTCCAATCTTGTTTGTTATTTCCTTTGCTACCCGTTGTACGTACGTTTCCGCCAACACTTATCATTCCATTTTTATATCCTTGTTCATAAGCAATGTTGCTTACCATCTCTGTAGCATAGCCTTTTGCAATGGCACCAACGTCAAGTAACATCTCCGGATCTTCTAGATACACCGTAGAATCTGCCTCATTAATAATAACTTTATTAATGTCGGTATGCATCGCTTTTTCTTCTAATATATCCATAGGCGGTAAAGCAGCCTTGTCAGGATTTTCTGTTCCTTCTTCTCGATATTGATGCCAAACTTCTAATACTGCCCCAAAGGCAACATTCACTTTACCGTCTGTTAATTCATAGGCATCTTTAGAGAAAAGTAATAAATCTATAATTTTCTTATCCACTTTAACTGGTTTGATTCCTGCATTATCATTAATTGTTTTAATATTATTTTTTCCATCGTAATCATTATAGATATCGTAAAGTTCGTGATATTCTTTCAAATTATCATATACCACCTGGGCATATTCAGAAAAATCTTCTTTGGTATTAGCATATCCAACAATCTGAGTTACTGTATCAAAGAGAAGTAAAAATTCCGCCTCATATCGTTTCTCTTTGTTAAAGCTACAAGCCGAGAGATTAACACACATTGTTACTATCATTAGTATAACTGCTAGTATTCTTTTTTTCACTCTTATTACCTCTTTAAAATAGGGAGGTAGCAATCTACCTCCCTCAATATACCAAAATGATGAATAGAGTATCATCCTTTGATTACTAAACGACTAATCTACTTACGTAGTTATTATTTGGCATTTGCTACAGCTTTATCAATAACTGAAGTATAATCACCAATATGAATTGTTACTGAACTTGCTAAATCAGCATCGGAAGGTACTCCTTCTTCTGTAACTGCAATTCCTTTTACTTCGTCAACTGTTTTTCCTACAACATATTGAGCAAGTGCATCTGCTTGTTCAAACCATTCTTTACCGATTGAAGATGCTTTTGCCATTCCATAATCAGCACCTAATTCTTGCTTTGTTTGTGGTGCAACAGCTAAGTCAGAAGTGATAGCACCAGCAGCTGAGAATTTTACATCACTTTGAGAAGCATCAATTATAGAGCTTGTGATCTTACCATCTTTATCTGTTGTAACTACTGAATAGTTAGTGTATGCTTGAGCAACACCATCTTCTTCACCAGCATCAGTAGATTTAGCGATGTTAGTTGCTACACCAAGACCAAGCTTGTCATCAGCATTAGCGCCTAATGCTTTTGCATTATTAACAGCTTTTTCAACACCATTGATGAAATCTGAAACGTGAAGTGTAACTGAAGATGTTAAATCTGCATCGGAAGGTACTCCTTCTGTTAATGCAATACCTTTTACTTCTTCAACAGTTTTACCAACTACATAGTCAGCAAATGCATTTGCTTGTTCAGACCATTCTTTACCGATTGAAGATGCTTTAGCCATTCCATAATCAGTTCCTAATTCTTGTTTTGACTTGAATTCTGTAGCTAAATCTGTTGTGATTTTACCTTCTGTAGAAAAGTTGATTTTAGTTTGAGCTGCATCAATAGCACAATCTAAGATTTTACCATCTTCTCCAACTAAAACTGCAACGATTGTTGAATCAACTTGAGCTAAACCTTCTGCGTCAGCTGTCGCATCTGCTGATGATCCAATTGAAGTGATTACTGCAAGACCTGTTTTTGCTCCTGCTTGAGTAGTTTCTTCTTGAGTAGTTTCTTCTTGAGTTGTACCCTCTTGAGTTGTTTCTTCTTGTTTAGTTTCTCCACCATTTGTGTTTGTGTTTTTCTTGCCACATGCAGTAGCCATTGTAAGAACTAATGCTAAACTAAGTACTAAAGCTATTTTCTTTTTCATAACTTTCCTCCACTAAATAATTTTTTTTATTTCAAACCAACCCTTTGTAAGGCTGGTAGAATAAACCTAAGTAATATCGATGTTGCAATACCAGCCAATATCCCACTAAATAAGAGTACTGGGAGGTACGCCCATATATAAACTGATGTAAAGATAAAGGAAATGGCAATCAGCTGTCCAACATTATGGAAAACCGCACCAAATATACTTAAAATCAAATAAGATATCCTTTTCTTAAAGACAATCATTAAAATCGCCATGATGGTTAGGGATAATAATCCGCCACATAGGCTTAATAAACTTGATGCTGCACCTCTTGTAAGAAATACAAAACCAGCTTTTAAGATTGCAATCGTATAAGCCTGCCGTTTATTCAAAAAGAACAAGGCGTACATCACTGCAATGTTAGATAGCCCCATCTTTACTCCAGGCACTGCTGCCATTATAGGTGGAAAGGAGCTTTCAACTACAGAAAGTACCATGGCAATGGCAAATAATAATCCAGTTAAAACTAATCCTTGTGTTTTTTTTAAATTCCGTGTTGCCTGATCTTCATATAACTTGTTGTCCATAACAGACCTTTCTATTTTCCAACTATAATATCAACAGTATCCTCTGTACGTCCTGATTTTTGAACGATTTTTACTACTATTCCATTAGGCAGGCATGCTGCACTTTGCCCCACCATGCCAATCTTTCCAGTATTGATACACACCTTATCAGGGCAATCTGATTCTTCAAATCGTAGGGTTCCGTCTTCATATAGATGAAAAACTACGTGGCTATTTTGCGGAATTGAAAAAATCTTATCCACTTTTTTATCTAACTTTACTGTTTCAACTAAATCTGAGTAATAATAGATCTCTGCCACTGCTGGCTGATCCGAAAACTTGGTACGGTAAAGTACCATGAATAAAACAGCAAAGACTAAAATTACGCCTATAATAATCATATCCGTTTTTTTAACAAACTTCATTTAAACCATTGCCTTTCTAGTTCGGTAATGTATCCCTCAATGACTTCTACCTACACCCAACTTGCCACATGATGTTTTCTACGGTATTGTCACTCATGTTAACCTATGTCAATATAGAAGCTATTAATTAAATAAAGCACTAATAAAAATCAATAACGTGTTAACACCCATGATGATAACATAATTCTTTATTGACAATATAAACGTAGTGGCCTTATCTTGTTTTTTCATAAATTGTTTAATATTCTTCTGTACAATTAAGATTGTGAATAATGATAACAAACATATCGGTGATAATATTCCTACCACTACCATAACAATCGTCGCCAAGTAAGTCATATAATAGATACCCGCATAGAGGTAAATTGATTTTTTTCCTACATAATAAGGTAATGTATGTCTTTTAACAAGAATATCTTTCTTAAGATCACACATATTGTTAGCAAGCATAATATTAGCTGTTGTACAAAAAGGTATAATTGCAAATAGCAATAACGATGCTATTGGCCAAATCATTAGTTCCACAGAAACTGACTGGCTATTAATATCAAACGATAAAAATGTTCCTTTTGGTGTATTCAAATACAAGATAATAAATGGTATGAAGAAACCATAAAACAATCCAGAGAAAAATTCACCTAAAGGCATTCTAGAGATTGGTAATGGTCCAAAGGTGTAAAATACCCCACATAAAAAACACAATCCACCAATCAAGAATATTACAATATCCGACATATAAGCCAAATATAAACCTAATACAGTACTTATACCAAATAAAACTAAGATAATAATAAGTGCTGTCTTTCGCTTAAATTGTAGCGTTTGATTATTCGTTTTCGTATCAATATAATTGTTAATAGCTGTAGTCGTTAAATCAAACAAGAACATAGATGCAAAAAATACTAATGTTAGTTTCCAATCAATGCTCTGTTTATGATAAACAAGTAGTGCAATTGTCATTATAAATGCAAACGTGCTTGTAATCTTAGTCCTAATTTCTACATAGTCTAAAAATCGCTTAACCATATCTTGATCTTTCTTTCTATTACAATTTTTCTATACTCTATCATATATACGAGTCATAAACGCCTAAGATAAATGAGAAGCCTTATTCAAAATCTCAATTAAGTTGGCTTTTTTATTTTCTGTTAATTCTAATTCCCTAATAATTTTCATAGATTTCGAATGATATTTCTTTACTAGTCTATGGGTAAAGGACAATCCCCCTGCTTTAGCAACTGCTTCATTAATATCCTCTCGCGTCATCTGATCACTACTTGCTTTTTCTTTTAAATCAGACACATCTTCAAATGCTTTAATTAGCGGTAATGTAATAACTCCTTGTTCATAATCCGATTGAACAGGTTTTTTGGCTTCATCAACTGTATTTTCAAAATCAATACAGTCATCAATCAATTGGAATATCATTCCTATATAATGTCCCAGTTGTTTGTATTTTTTACATTCAGCTTCTTTACATCCAGCGAATATAGCTCCTGCAAAAAAGGAAGCTTCAAACAATGCTGCTGTTTTTCCAGAAATAATCTTAAGATACTGGTACATACTTAAATTCAAATTGCCATTATTCAGGTGTTGATTTAACTCGCCTAAACAAATCTTACCCATGTAGTTTGGCATATCTACATCTAAGTAGTCTTCTTTATCTGTAATATTCGTAGCTAAATTAAGAGCTACACAAAACAGATAATCTCCACATATAACTGCAGTCTTTCTTCCATATTTCTTTTGTAGTGTAACATCACCCCTACGCAGGTCGGCATTATCAATTACATCATCATGAACCAACGTAGCTAAATGTAGAATCTCAATCGATGCAGCTACTTTTATAGCATTCGGGTGAATAAGTCCATCTTTATCCTCGGCACATATTAATACAGATACTGCGCGTATAAATTTGCCCTTAGATTCCGTTAAATGTTTTGTATAACCTCGAATAATAAGTGGTGAAGCGGATAATGAATTATCCACTTCACTTCTAACAAGTTCTAATGCCTCATCAAACTTTACAAGTTTGGTATTATCTTTTATTTTCTTTTTGTTATTAATCATTATAAATATACAACTTTCTAACTATTAGTAATCGTTTCCAACCTTTTTTAAGTGCAGGCATTGCATAGTAATCAAGTCCTATCGTTCTACCAGCACCAATTAGCACTGCTATTCCAGCGAAAATCATCCAGAACGTACTTAGATACAAACCTGTTGAACATACAAACATAAATTGTAATGCTAAAGATACACCGGAAGCAGGAGTAGTAAATAATCCACCTATCAAGGCAAGGCCTATTAAAATCTCTGCTACTACAATGAAAATCTGCATAACAAGTTGAACAGTGTCACTTGGTAAAATCAACTTATCAATAAACCAGTTCATAAATGGTACATCAAGTTTAAACGCAAAGTCACTAATTGTTGACTCAGCAAGTTCCTTACCAGAAACAAAAATTACTCTAAAGATACCTAGGAAATCAAAATTAATTAACACGTGTCCAATAGCTCCTGCAACCGTGTTCGCTGCATCTGCTACAACTCCTGTAGCTGATGAAACAGCATCTGCTACAGGGGCAGTTGCTGCCGCTCCTGTTGCCGCAGTAACTGCGTCTGAAGCTCCACCAGCTGTAGCATTAAGAATACTGTCATACCAAGCGTTAGCTCCACCAAAGAAGCCTGTTAATTTTGGAGATGTAAACCATCCTTCAACGATCTTCATAATTCCTTCAAATAACCAGATTGCACCAAGCCATACTCTTAATGGCACTAATAAAAAGCTTGGAGTTCTGTTTGAAAAATGTCCACCCACAAAACTTCTACAATTTCTAATAGTGAAGAACTCATGTTTTATATAACTAAATATCTTATTCCAGCCTAATACTTGAATAAAATAAACAATATTAATGAAATGCTTTGCAAACATTGCTAAGAAAGAAGGCAAACTGAACATGTGGTTTGGTAAACCTACATGTGCTACACCATAGCGACCACCGATGCAAACCATAACTCCATGGAAAGAAGGCTTATATTCTTTCATCTCACCTATTCCTGTTATAGCACAGAATATATTATTTGCAGCTGTAGCAGCAGATTGTTCTGCATTCTCTACCATCTGAGGAACCGGACGTTCTTCTCCTTCAGGTATATAATACATATTATCCCCAACAACATAGACATTTTCGTCTTTTGTAGAACGAAGGTACGTATCTACTTGAATTCGTCCACCACGATTTAATTCCAACTTTTCGCCAGATGCTTGGGTAATATCTGAACTTTGAATACCCGCTGCCCAAATTATTGTTGAAGCCTCATGGTGATCTATCTTGTCTCCATTCTTAAGTTCAATAAAATCAGCACCTATAGCAGAAACGGTTGTGTTTAACAAAAGTTTAACACCCATTTTTTCCAATCTTCTCGTTACCTTATTTGATAATTTTTCTGGTAGATTAGGGATTGGTCTACTAAGTCCATCTACGTTATACATAGTTACTTCTGATTTTTCTATGTCATATTTTTCACAAAGAAAAGGAACATATTCCGCCAATTCACCAACCATCTCTACACCAGTAAAACCAGCACCAACTACATAAAAAGTCAACATTTTTTTACGGTTTGTAGCATCAGGTTCGCAAGACGCTTTTCTAAACATATTATGTATATGTTCTCTTAACTCAACAGCATCCTCATAGGACCAAAGCTGATGTGAATACTCTTCTGCACCAGGAACTCCATAAAAAGTAGGTTTAGAACCTGCTGACATAACTAGAATATCATATTGGTATGTTTCTTGATTACCTACAACCGCTTTTTTATCATAGTCAATTGTAGTAACGGTATCAAGCTTTATGTCTACTTTTCTACCTGCAAATACTTTTTTTAAGCTAATCTTGATACTATCCTCATCAACACGATTTGCTGCAACTTCATGAAGCTCAGTAAGCATGGTATGAAAAGGATTCTTGTCAATAATGGTAACACTAACATCCTCATGTTTTTTAAATTTCTTCGCTAATTTTTTCGCGGTCAGAATTCCTGCGTATCCTGCACCAACAACTACAATTCGTTTTTCCATTGTATTCTCCTTTAAATATTTAACAAGTGCCCAACCGGATGCATTATAACAAACCCTACCATTTTAGTCAACTATTTATCATAAAGCACTGATAAAACCATCACACTTGCTATATTTTGTAAAATTCTAAGCTAAAAAAGAATAGGCTCTTTATATCAATATATCACATATTTTTAGATTTGAAAACCTACCAATTTATGCATTTTAAACAGGCTAACGGCACTAATAAAAATCCAAACAGATACGCATTAGCGCCTTGACCTTATTGACTTTATTTACCAACCAATTCCTTCCATATAGTAATTATCAAAACAAATAATAATGAGATTGGTATGCAACTAATCATTGCCATAATTATGATTATCTGAATCGATAAACTTACATATGCCATATAAATAATTGGTGTGAATAAAATAGACAGAATTACTCCAAATACAACTAGCATTCCTACATAACACCATTTTTGAATATCAGGTTTCTTCTCTAGTGCAATGCACACAATAATAGCGAGGAACACCATCCAAATCGCTACCGTAAACACATAGGATAGGGATATAAAATCATTCCCCATAATTAATCCCATTGTTAATAGTATAGGCAGTTGCCCCATAAGCGTAGACAATTGATGCTTGTTTCTCTTCATGGATACAAATGTAAATATACCCACAAATAAGAATGCCATTCCAATACTAATTAAAAATATTAATCGCGATTCATTCCATTCTGCCTTCGTATCTATTGAGGAAAGCGCCTTTAATGATGGTGCTAATACCACTGCGGAACCTAACCCTGTTACAATCATAGCAAGGATTGAGAAGATTGTACTTCTCGCTACAAAACGGAACCGAATCTTCTTTCTAAGCTTAAAGAACACAAGTACGCCAATCGCCAACATACTTGTTATATAAGTTACAAAACCAACAACACCACTTGGTAGAACAACAATATTACCACGTAAGAAGGTAAAGAATACAGCACTTTGCTCCTTCTCTACAACCGGTATCTTATTCGTTGAATAATAAGAAATCAACTCATTAATCGTATTCATATATTCATATGCACTACCACGATTTACGTTTTCAGAAGTATCAATGGAACGACTATACTCATTCGCTCCCTCTAATACCGAGAAATTCATTGCTGAAACCCCAGCTTCTGAAAACACCCTAAAATCAGTATCATGAGGTAACAACTTACAAGTACTTGCTAAGAAAGAGTATCCCGAATTCTTTGATACAGCCTCCTTATATTGCTTAACTACGTTATAATCATTGTTAGAAGTTTCATATAGCGTAAGTGCCCCTTCCGTTCCTTGGGAATCAAAGTTGAGGACCACTTTCACATGCTTCATCAACTCTTCTTGTTTACTTACAAACTCTTTTGTTCCTAACAAATCAATCTCTTTTCCATCTGTGAATAGGAAATAGATATCATTTGTCAACTCACCACTACTTGACAATAAGCGGGCCGCCTCTAAGAATGCTGATACCCCTAATGCAGAACCAGTCGAACCAGCCACATCTGGTCTACTATCATAATGTGTTACGAAAACTATAGCATCCTCGGTATCAGGTGCATCAAATTCAACCAAAATATTATTCATTGTTACCGTAGTTTCATCACGTAACCCGATAATATCTTTGGCGTAATCAATAAAATCATCATATCCCTTCTCCGCTAAGAAGGCATTGTTTTTCTCCACTATCTCTGGATATTGACTCATTGCTTCATCATAAGTTTTCTTAGATTCCCTTGCATAACTCTCTACATCAAATGTAAAGGGTTGCACTTCATAAGGAATCTGCTGCTTATCAAGCACAGACGTAATATAATCTTTTACTACTCCATTCTCAGCTGTTCCAGCACTGTGAATGGTATTCCCGATATTCTTAACATGTGTTAATACCATGTTTAGTGAAGCTACATTCTCTTCTACGTCCGCAAGCGAGATCGTGGACTCTGTGAATTTCTTCGGAACCTTTGATTCTGTTACCTGTAGAAACCCTATCCTTAAAATAATCCCGACAAATACAACCATCATGACACAATAGGCTGTATTACGTAGTATCTTATTGTTCATTAAAGAATTCTCCTCCAAGCTTAGTTGTTATCTTGCTGTAATGTCATCATTAATGGTGGTATCAATTGTTTCTTTCTTGATACAACACCCTCAAGAATAACCTTCTCATCTGGGTTACTTACATTAAATGCATTTGCCACAACTTCTTTTGCTCCATTACCTTGGTATATAAGCTCTGTAGACTCTTGCAGAATATTCGTTAACATAAAGAATAGCATATCAACGCCATGGTCTTTGAATGCCTTTTCCATATAAGGAAGTAATTTATCTTTGATTTTTTCTAATTCATCCTGATTCATTGCAGTAATTTGACCAACACCAAATGTTAAATCATTCGCAGTGAATTTCTTGAAATCTTGATAGAAGATTTCTTCTGGTGATTTACTTAATAAGTTACTGCCCGCTGTAAACATCTCTTTGGCATATTCTTCAATCTCAATACCTGCGATCTCTGCTAACTTCTTAGCTGCCATCTCATCCACTGGTGTACAAGTTGGTGAACGGAATACTAACGTATCTGATAAGATAGCAGAGCATAATAAACCTGCAATATCTTTTTCAATTGGAATGTTATTCTCTTCGAACATCTGGAATACAATTGTTGATGTACAGCCAAGTGGTTGATTACGGAAGTATACTGGGTTCATCGTTTCAATACTACCGATACGATGGTGGTCAATGATCTCAAGAATTTCAGCATCTTCCAAACCATCTACAGCTTGTGAACGCTCACTATGATCCATAAGAATTAACTGTTTTCTCTTTGCCTCTAACAGGTTACGTCTAGAAATCATACCAATGAATTCACCAGTTTTCTTGTCGACTATAGGGAAGTCACGATGTCTCTTCTTAGCCATGACAGCTCTGATATCATCAATGAAATTTTCTGTTGTAAATGTTATTAAATTATCTTGTTTCATAAAATGACTAATTGGCATACTTTGATTTACCAAACGCGCAACTGTGTACGTATCATATGGTGTTTTAATAATTGTGCAATCTTTATCTTGTGCTAATTTTGTGATTGTTCTTGATACAGGAGCACCATCACATACAATGATACATTTCGCATTCATCTCAATAGCACATAACTGTGATTCATAACGGTTACCTAAGATAACAATATCATTTTCTTCGATATAGTTCTCCATAAGGTCTGGATTGGCTGCTGCTATTAAGGCTTTACCGGAATCAATAATCTTATCTGGATTTCCTGCAACCAATTCACCTTGTAAGGTATCTAATATATTAACAATTGGCGTTTTAGCTGTAGATAAAATCTTGTTATCGTACACATTCATATACGATTTCGTAATATCTCCGATTGTAATGAGACCAATTAACTGATTATCAGACTCCACTACTGGTAATGTCACAACGCTATTATCCTTCATCTTTTCCCATGCACGTCTTATTGACATATTTCTATCAATACCTTGGATCTTACGAATCTCTATATCTTTTACTTGAGCACGTACATCAGGAAGATATCCTGGCGGATTCACTCCAAAATGTTGGAGAACAAATTTTGTCTCCGAATTTACTTGACCGGCACGTTTTGCTTTGTATTTGTTTCCTGTTAATTTACGTTTTAAATCTGCATATGCAATTGCTGAACAAATAGAGTCAGTATCTGGGTTACAATGTCCTATTACATATATTGTCGTGTTCTTTTCTTCTTCACTCATAAATACTCCTTATAAATATAAAATCTTTTTAGTTTCATTTTTCCATTGTTATGTTTGCATTATGCATTAAATATGGATTATGATTAATATCTGCCATCTAACCGGCGATATCATCAATTGTTATAACATTTGTTACTTTCTGTGAGAACTTTCCTTCTTTCGCTTGTTTCATCAGTAACAACATGTTTCTAGTTTCGGCTCTCTTTATTAATTCACCGACATAAACTTTAATTTTTGTAAGTTGTTCTGCATATGGTGTTATACGACAGATTTGCTCTATCTTTTCTACAAAGTATTTTCTTGAATTTTCTTCTACTTCATACTCTTGTTGTTTTACCATACTATAAGCAAAACCAGTTACATCCTCTGCACTATAACGTGGTATGATAATTCGATGTGTAAAGAATCTACGAAGCGTTTCTTCTTTCATCATTAATTCTTCCATATTTCTTGTACTATCCTCAAACAATACAAGAATTCTTCCATCAAAATGTTCTATCATCTGTATAATTGACTTCACTGAATTAGCATTCAATACGCTTGCATTCTCAATAACCAAAGATCCATCTGCTAATTGTTCCATCTTCTCAAGCAAATTAATTTGATTCAACTTCAATGCACTAATCTTAGCCACTTTCTTTGTCGGAATACGGTTTAGTTTCCACATAGCAATTGCTATCGCTCTTGCTAATGAAGTTTTACCCGTTTGGATATCTCCACAAACCATAAAGTTATTACATTGCTTGCTATTATCCATATTTTCTAAGATCGAAAGTAATTGTTTTTTGATGGACTCATTATAGATGAAGTTTTGAAAAATAGTATTCAGATTAATACCATATGCATATGTGTTTTCACCATCTTCATAGATATCTTGGGAATCATGACGGTAAGTCTTAGTAACATCATTCTCTTGTAATTGTCGCATTCTTTCTTTCATCTTATGCAACTCTTCTTTAGTAAGAGTATGTGCAGGCTCAGTTTGTGGCGTCTCCTTATTATCTTCTGGTAATTCCTCTGTTGACTCCTGTGTTAATTCTTTTGCTTCTACTAGAGTTTCATCTTCTGGTAATATTTTGTCTTCCGATAGCCTTTCTTCTTCCGATATCGTTTCTTCTTCTGATAGCGTTTTGTCTTCTGCTCCAACTTCTTCGAGTTTCTTAGTTTTCTCAGAAGTAATATCTTCTTGGGAATCATTCATATCTGTAGGTGTTAATATAACTCCTACTTCCGTTACTGCATCTTCTAACCCTTGTACACTTTCAACGGCTTGTGTTAGATCCGCAGGACTTTCCTCTTGAACAGTATCTTGTAGTTTGTCCTCTGCCTTCTCAAGTTCTTGTTCATACTCTTTAACTTTCACAACTGCATTCTCACGTGCATTTACTCGTGCTCTGACCTTATTAATCACCTCTGGTGTAAGAACATAATTTGTAGATTCTTCTTCCACTGTAGATTCTTCTATTGTAAGTTCTTCTGCTGCAGTAGTTTCTTCTGCCAATGCAGTTTCTTCTGCTAAAGTAGTTTCTTCTTCCCAAGTAGTTTCTTCTGCTAAAGTAGTTTCTTCTGCCAAAGATTGCGTCTCTACCACCACATCTTCCTTAATTTCAGGCTCAATTTCTACTTCAGCTAAGTTAGTGTAATCACTTTCTATATTAGTTACTTTACCATTATCAGAATATAACGCTTCGCTATCCGTTTGACTGCTACCTAGGACAGTACTATCCATATCGCTTGGTGATGATACCGTAGATGGTTGGCTTACACCTCTTTGCATTTTTACCTGTCTTATTACCTCTTCTAGACTTCTAGTAGCATCAAATTCACCAGCTCCTAGATTATCCGTAATGTTAAATCCACTTGTATAGTGTTCCTTTAATAATCGTGCTTTCTCAACCACGATTCCTTGTCCAAACCACAGAATAATATCACTACATTCATCTACACATTTATCTACTTGACCTGTTTTATGATATAACTTGGCGAGTTCATAGGCCCATTCTTCCATATAATCTTCTTGCTTAAGCTGTTCAAGTGTTTCAATTCTCTGTGCATACGGCGTATGATTCGCTTTTTCTATTCGATAGCGTAACACCAAACGATAGGGATCTCTTGGAGCAATACGAAGATATTCATTATAAAACTCCTTCGTCTCCTCCATGTTTTTCATCACAATTGACAAGTCAATTAGCTGTTCGACAATCCTTCTAGAACAAGATTTTTCGTAAATCCTTAATAATATCTCCATGGCATCTTCATATTCATCATTGTGAATAAGAATCTCTGCTATAACAGATAAGTCAGACATACTTCTAATCTTATCCACATTCATAGATTCAAGAATCTTCATTGCTTTCAGGTACTGCTTTTCCTGTGCAAGTCTCTTTATTTCTTTGATTTTCAGACTGGAAGCATAACGTTCCATTTCCCGCACCTCCATATGCATACCGCAGAACCTCATACCAGTCATTTAGTATATTTTCTCTACATGTTCCACGTTGTTACATCTATCCTTGTATAGTATAACAAAATCTACCATTTTATATATTTCATAGTTCTCCTTGTTATTATAGCATTTTTTGTCTACATAAGACAAGATAGCATTTCATTCAACTATAAATTTCATTATAAAATACTATATACTGATTTTCATCATGAAGTAATTTACACTACCAAAGTAACCAGCTTCTAAATCAAAAGAAGTCTTCGACTCTACAACACTAGTAGATGAAGACTTCTTTATTTCAGTTATATATTAGTTAACTGCCTTAACAATTGCCTCTTTAAGATTAGGGGTAAACCATGTGAGATCACTACGATTGAATATTCCAAAATATTCATCTCCACTATTGTAATATCCATTATCCCACCAGATACAAGGTACTCCAATGCCTGATGCCTTCTCTAAGTAATACGTTGCCCACTTGATTACTTCTTCCTCATTTGACACTTCCTTACCTTCTGCATTCACATGAGTTTTATTCACAGCACCATATTCGGTAATGACTACAGGAATACCCTTCTTAATGAAAGCATCATTGATTAGCCCCATAACTTCATCAATTTCTTTATTCAGAGAGCCGTCCCAAACCTCTAGACTTCCAATCTCATCTTTCGAATAGCAGAAATGATGCGGTGTATACGGATGTAGCGATACCGCTATATGACTATCTTGTGGAACACGTAATCCCTGTATCGCTTCTTCTGATACAGAAGCTCCTACTGTAGTTACTAGCAGACTTCTCTCCTGATTATTTCCACCAGTACTTCGTACCGCTTCCACAAAAGCTGCATCTAATTGATTCACATATTCACGATTTTCCTTAGAACCTCCAGTCCATTCGTTCTCACTGAACTCAATCCTTGGCTCATTAAGCGCCTCTAGTAATAGATGGTCATCATAGCAGGAAAGATATGATGCAATCTGTTTCCACATGATTTTATACTGTTCTAGTACTTGTTCAAATCCCTCTTTCTCCGGCTTAATCCATTTGTTTTCATGATGCATATTAACAATTACATACATCTGATTATCATACGCATAATCCACTAACTCTTTCACTCTTGCTAGCCAAGTATCTGCAATCTTATATTCAGGTGAAGGGCCAGTTTGCTCATGCCAAGTGACAGGAATACGAATTGTATTAAATCCAGCTGCTGCCACTACATCAATCATCTCTTTTGTTGTCTTCGGATTTTTCCATGCAGTCTCTCCACCAAAACAATCCATAGAATTTCCAAGGTTCCAACCTGCTTTCATAGCTTGTACTATATCCTTTGTACTTCTCATAAAATACCTCCTAGAATGACAAAATGTGTCCCCAATTCTTAGTTCATCTATATTTATACATGTATTATACTATTGAGGGGCAACTATGAATATTGCAGTTATTCTAGATGTTGTACTTGCAATAATAGTTATATTCATCGGTCTATTCGAACAAGCTTGTCTGTTCATACTGTAGCGGAATATATTCCATCTCCGTTGTATCTACATTGCTGTGATACTCCACTACTACTGTTTGTTGTTTCTTATCGTTTAAACATTGTCCTAGTATATAATTCACATCAAACTTACCTGTTATAGCAGGTGTCGTACCTCTAGCAGGTACGATTAACTGCACCTTGTTCATCTTAAGTAGTTCAAAAATTGGTTCCCAGATGTAGACGTCTTTGGCAGCACCGAATGGGTTATCGATAAAGATAACTTTACGAAGTCCTTTATTATCGATATTGCCTGAATTCATATACGTAATATAGTTGATAATTGCGATCAAGAACTGAATATAGATACCTTGTGATTGTCCCGTACTTCCTACTGCTTCTTCATAACGAAGGTGTCTACTTTGTTCTTTGATACGCTCTCTTTTATATAACGTCAACTTGATTCGATTCATATCCGTTACAATAACCGAGAAGAGACGTTTTAAAGATAACGATTCTCTGATATACTTAATCTTTTCGTTCGGTGTTTCATATTTATCAACACCAGCTACGATTGAATCAATATAGTCTGACATTCTCTGTCCTTGTAATTCCTCATTCACATATGGAATACTGAGACCAATCATCTGAATCTGTTCATTATCTAACATAATCTTTGAAAGCTTTGGTAGACGTTCTAGTGCCGCTTTCACATTATCACAACGTTGTAAACATTGATTCTCAAAGCTTTGCTTAATTCTCTCCATATCCTCAAGGCCTTGTTCTATACGCGCTCTCTCCAAACGTATACAATCACATACTCCCTCTAGATTGCTCTTTAAGTCATTGGATTCTTCTAACGTTCCAGGCACTGTTACCGCAGTACGTAACTCCTGTGCAAGCTCATATGCCTTCAGAAGTTCTAATGTCTGTGCAGTCTTTTGTAATTGCTGATAGAATTCTTCACGTTTTCTATTCGTATCTTTTACAATCGACTCTAAATCTCTAGAAAGCATCTTCACGAACCCTTCTATATCCTCTATATCTATACTTTCAACTTCTTTGGACTTAACTAGTTCCATCTGACGATAGATTCTCTCCATATCGTCTTTGGCATTCTCGCAGACCTTAATAGCTCTTTCACTAAGTGCGAACTCCTCTTTCATATTCTGCTTCTTCTGTAGTATAACCTGAAGGGCAGCTTTTTGTTCCTCGATATTCGTATCTGCAGTTACTCGTAGAAGTGTCTCTTTGAATACATCACCGAACTTTTCTTCTGCTACATTTCGGGCTTGTTCTATTTTACCACCTAACTGATGCTTCAGTGCTTTCTTCTCATCCATACTTTCTCGGAGCTTGCTAAGAATCGCTTCCCCATGAACATAATCGGCATTCTCACTCTGTATAATATCTTCACTTATAGCTACTAGCGAATGATTATTCTTCATCTCTTCTAACGTAGCTAAGCTGATCTTACGTTTTGCGATTGCTTTTAAACTTCGGTTCATGGCATTGATATAAGAATTAAGAAGACGTTCCTTATCTCCTAAATCACTGTATTCCTTCTCGAAAGCATCCTTCTTCCCTAAGAATCTTGCATCTAATTCCTCTTCTAATAGAGAAAGTACATCAAATTCTCCCTCCTTGTAGTACGGAAGGAAGAGAGTTGTCCACTGCTCTTTGCAAAATTTCAGTTGCTTATCCACAGAATCCACTTGCAGTTTCCACTGGTCATGTTTTGTTTTCCACTCGTCTCGTAATTGGCAGATTCGTTCATAACGACTCTGTAGTTCCTCACACGCGTTACGTAGTTGCGTACTCTCTTTTTCTAGTCCACGCTTTTGTGTAGTCACAGCTTCGATTTCTACCAAACGTACGCGCTCTTGTTCATTTTCTTTCATAGTTGCAGTGATGGTAGTGATTTCATCAGACATCTGCTTCACAGACTGCTCTCTATTCATATAATCAGAAGCTAGTTCCTGAATCTCTCTTGATAGAGAAGAGAGCTCCTGTTTGCTCTTCATATGATTTTGTTCCACTTCTGCACATTTTTTTCTATCTTCACCAAGATAATAACGGACTTTGTCCATATCCTTTTTGAGAATTTCTTCTTGCTGTTCTAATCTTCTAAGCTGTTCTTTTTCATCTTCTACTTCTCCACGAACAACACTCTCTTCTTCCGCCATACGCTCTTCACGGTAGAATAACTCTTCTTCTCTCATTGCAAAGGTTATAGACTTCTTAGCGAAGCTTATGGTTCCTTGCTTGATTTCTTCTAGATTTAAAATCGGTATTGCATATGCACCAAAATCCTTACGCTTAAAATAACGGTCTTCCAACAATGACTCATACTCTTCCATAACAATCAATCCATATGGTAGAATTGGTATCTTACGTAATATACGTTCTCTTTCCTTTTCAGGTAGCGTATGAAGATACGCGGTTCCCGTCATTACTTTGTCTTTATATCTCTTCTCTAAGTATTCTTTTACCTTGGTTAACCCTTCACTCTCTACATCAAGATTTCGCTCCACAAGCTGCGTCAGATATCTTTCATTTATCTGGATATGCTCTTTACACTTGACTAATTTTGTTACAAGTGCCTTATATTGCTCCTCTAACTCTTGTAAGCAATTATCTTTGGATACTATATGGTATACCTCTAATAGCTTCTCATACTCCGCCTGGCGTATCTTATAACCTTCTAGCCAATCCTCGTATTCCTTAATTGTAGTAGTTATCCTAGTCTTCTTCTCTTCTTTGATCTGTAGACTGGTTTTAAGCATTACCATTGTCTCTTGACAAGAGTCTAGTTCCTGTCTGATTGCCTGCAACCTTCCTTCAGAAGCTTTGTTCTCTTCTTCTACTTGGCTGATTGCCTCTGTAATCTCCTCAAAGAACAATAGACTTACATTCTTACGCATCTGGTTTAGTTTCTGTTGTAGTGCTACTACCTTTTCTTCGACCATTGTAAATGCATTCTCTTTGATGGCACGTTCAATATCAAGATTTCTTTCCTCTTCGCCTGAATCACTTAGAACTTCGTCTGCTTCTTTTAATTTATCAAGTAATTCTGCCTTTGCAGTTTCTAAGTCCTGTACCTTCTTATCTACATGTACCTTTTTATTAAAAGCAAGCTGATTTAGTTCCTGAATCTCAACTTTATTTCCACCTTTAATTGCTTCTAAGGACTCCTTTAATTCATCTCGATTACTTTTTTCCCTCAAATATTCAAGATAATCATTCATACTCTCTTTTAACGAGATGTCCTTTTGCTTTCGTGCTAACATATCTTCTTGTAATAAAATTTCCCTTGTTAGTCGTTCTATCTCCTTATTGATTTGTGCAAGGTGTGTTTCGTTTTTTTGAAGTTTTGCCGCTTCTACAATAATCTCCAGATGCTTCATCTTCTGGTCTAAATCATCTTGTTCCTTACAAAGTTGCTCATAATGTGCTTGTTTACTAGCAATACATCTCTCATTATAGGTATACGCTTGGTGTAACTTCGTCTTTAGTTCTTTATCTCTTGTATAGACATGGTCAAGTATACTTAGCTGTTCTTTTAATCCATCAATAATCTCGATCTGACGATCATAGAAATTAACAGTCGCCTTCTTCTGCGATAACTCAATTAATTTATCTTTGATACTTAGTAATGCCTGGGCCATGGAATCTTCACTATCGTTCCCACCATCTAGATAACGGTTGTAAGCTTTTTGAATTATCTCTTCTATCAGAAGATCTTCTACCACCTTACGTGTTGTCTTATAATTGGTCTCAAAATACGTACGAACATGACCTTCTGTCTTATTAATTCCACGAATGATCTCCCATTCACTTTCATAGATGCCATAATTACTTATGAATTGTTGATATTCTCCCTTACGATCGAACACTTCTACACGAAGTCCTGGATTTCTTTGTAATTCTTTTAAATATTGTTTGAGACCCGAATACGTAACGCGCTCATTCTCATTGATAAGTGGTAAATTACGAATATCATTCTCATTGTACTCACGGTAGAAGATACAGTAATTGAAATAATCAATGGAAGCAGTATCTTTCTCTTCCTGCGCCGTACCTTTTTTTGCACAGAAACCTGTTGTCATGTACTGAAAACCATCTTTTATGTTGTTATCATTTAACTTCCACTCAATCAAGGAATGAATGGTTGTACTCCCTCCTGATGTACGGAACAACTTCTCCACTGGTTGTTTATCATCTAATGTACAATTTGGGATTACCGTCTGCAATAACAGCAGCATAAGTACACTCTTACCACCGCCATTGGCAAGATCGTACAACATATTCTTGCCATATGGCTTCATCATGAAATCATCATAATATTGCGTACCGAAATTATATTTAACATTGTTTACACGCAATCTATTAATATGAGGCATTGTCGTTATCCTCCTTTGACATAATTTCATATAAGCGACCACGCTCTTCTTCAAAATACCTAGTGATAATAATACGGAAACGGTCGGTTATATAGTAACGTTCTTCACTCTCAAGAAACAAGGCTTGCGACAATAAGAAGTTGAATACAAGCTTCATATAGCCATATCTTGATCCTCTTGATGCCTTCCCAGTCATATTCTCTTCATTAGACACACTAGGAAGTTCATCCCACAGATTTGCTATTGCTTCAAAACTATTTTCTTCCAGTTCGTTCAAGCGGAACTGTTCCATACCAGCTATTACATTATGTAACCCAGCATCGACTGCCTTCATAACATCTTCAATTCTCACGTACTCCGTATACGTATAGGTACCTGATCCCGTATAAAACTTGGTGATAATCTGATAGATAATAAAATAACATAGATATAGTTCCTTATTCAAACGTACACCAATTAAACGACGTAGTTCCTCATTCGTATATCCAAACACTCGATTTTGATTCCCTGCTGTAATGAATAAAGTCTCATTGTATTCATAAAGCTTAAGATTCATCTGGGTTAACATCGTATCTAATAGATTCGCTACTTCAGCATGATCACGGTATTCTTGATATAGTTCCACATTCTTCGATGTCCTCATACTAACCTCTTCTAAAGCAATTAGTTTTCCGAACAACTCCATGGCTTTCTCTAAACTACGGTTATCCATATTAATCCACATACTCCTTCCTTACAAATTCAATATTCGAAGTAAAGAAACTAGCCTTATCTCCACCAGATACAATCTGAATGTTCTCTATCATTTCTTCGCTTAATTCCTTTGACATAACAATTTCAAAATGTAACTTCCTATATTTTTCATTCTCTGGTGACCGTAACATATCGGAAATAATGCCTTCAAGGAACGTGTCAGGTTCTTTCTCGATTTCCCATATGCGATATTCTTTCTTCTGGCATAGATGCACTAAGAACGAATAGTAATCACTGTTCTTGAAAATCTCATCAAAATATTTCACTTCAAGCTTACGGTTAAAAGAAACCAAATCAAATTGTTTCTTTGCAATTAGCAACTCAAATAAGGTTCTGGCAATTGATATGAAATTGCTCCTAATACGTTCGTCTTCTTTCTCATCTTCATATGCATACGTAGTTATTTCAATTTCTTCTACTTTCTCAGCCTGTTCTTCTGCACTCTGCGGATACGTAGTAAGTTCATCGATACTAGCCAGATTCCAGGTCTTTCGTATATTCGGTAATAAAAGCGGTTCAATCATGGCTTTTAGTAAACTCGTATCTTGCTTCAAACGGATCTTAGATTCATAATCTCTAAAATCAAAAGACGCTCGTAACCTACCTAATTTGGCAGTTCTAAGCATCTCATCCGCTTTCTTTTGCAGGTCCATACAATCTACTAGTAACTCATTGTGTTTTCCAATCGCTTTTAACAGCTCCTTCTCTAACTCATGTATCTCTTGTAGAGATTGTATATAAGAGTCTGTTTTCCCATCTTCGTCATTACCTAACTCCGCTTTTTCTACCGCTTTACGAATCAATTCTGTATTCTTTGAAAACAACCTTTGTTCTTCTTCAAACCATTTCATCCCCGTCTTCACGAAACTATCATAGGCTTTCATACCTTCGAATACGTCATTACTTAGTACTTGAATCACTTCATTCTTACGAAGGCTAAGCATATTCACTTCATGATTAATACGACGAACAACTTGAATTCCCGATCTAAAATCCTGCGAACGAATCATCTTCTCTAATAATAGTTGTTCAATATTAATCTTACTTTCATCTTTAATTTCCTTCGTATCAAGATAGAATTCAATTGCATCAGAAGTAAGGGTATATGTAACTTGATCCCCCTCTAACTGGCTATTAATTAACTTTACACGAGTTACATTCTTCTTACGCGTGGCTGGATCATAATAATCCATATAGAACGGTTTTCCCTCGTTGTGAATCTTATCGAATATATATCCAATTAATTCCTTAGTCTCTTCAGATAATGAAGGTATACCAAAATCTCTTTCTAATAACGAGGCCAAAAAAGCAGCATATCTTGCATATGTCACTTCCATATTATTAAAATTATTCTCTTCTATAAAAAAGCGTAATACCGCCATTAGCACATAACCCATGTCGATATCCGCATATTTCCCTTCTTTATACTGTGTGAGGGAGTACTCTTTAATTCTAAAAAACGGGTAGTATTTCTTTAGATTTTGCATACGTTCATAATGAAAATCTACAACTTCTTGTATCACACTTATCCCTCCCTAATCTAAAATGCTGCCCTTTATCATACCATATTTCTATCAAACTGCATATAACAAAATGTGACAAGACATAATAAAAAGACAACTATTATCGCATTCCAGTCGATAAAAATTGTCCTCTTATTACCAACGGATGTTTCAACCCGCTAGGCTACTACTATAGTAAACTTGCATATTTTAAACCAATATAATTATAACTCATTATAGTATGCTCTCGTCTCAATTAACTCTTGCGTTAATTCTATACCTTCTTTTTCTAACGCTTTATAACGAAGGTCGATTTCATGGATCTTCTTACTATTCTCTCTGTTGAATCGCGTCATGGCTTCTGCGAATAAAGGTTGATTCATAAGACGCTCGCGAATTGGTTTCTTGAATGGGCAGTACATGGCAAGTAATTCTCTTACATACTTATTCAAGCGTATAGCACCCTTTGATTCATTCTTAATCCAATTCACATAATCAATAACAAAGATTTCTCTAGAATTACTCTTTCCTTTTTGAATCTGCGACTTAATTCTCTCTTTTGTTTCTGGTGATAAATCACGATTCTTCTTATAAAACTGAATATAGTCAACATACTCTGATGTGAGTGATTTGTATTTGATATTATTCCAAGCAGTTCCTTGAATACTTCTGCAAAGTTCCCAGTGAAATCTTCCAAAAACCTTAATTAGCATATCCTCTAATTCAACTTCAGCAAAGCAAGGTAATAGGAATCGACCACTAGTGTCTCTCTTCTTACCTGAAATCTCTTGCCACATAACACCGTTAATACCTGCTGTTGGTAAGAGAATAATATCCGGAAAAACTTCCTTTTGAATATATTCTTTCTCTATATTCTTTTCCGCATCATAATAAAGAGCTTCACGATAGAATACGGAATAATCAATCTCTCTTAATTGATTAATAACGTAATTAACCTTAGCTGCTGTTACATAGGTTGAGCGTAAACTCTTTACAAACATATCTTGGTGAAGAATAGGTATGAACGAATAAACTTGTCCATTAACAAGGCGATTATTACATTGGAACATGTTAATAATTTCATAATTTAACTTTTTGAGGGAGTCATTTAACAATGCCTTCTCTTCTTCCGCAGACATACGAATAGACCTCTTCATTTCACGAATTGATTCTGTATAGTCTAAATCAAATTCACTCTTTGAAGGCTCCCTACGTCCTTCATAGATCTCAACCAACCAATCTCTAATATTATAAACTTTACATGGTATACTTTCATCTATCTGAGTATCTAGGTAATATAATTCTACTAATTGTTGTTTTGTTAATAATGTTTCATCAAAAAAACCATAGCGTAAGAAAAGATCAATTACTTTATCTGTATTCTTTTCATTATAGGCTCTTAAAAACACAGTTTGATACATCGGATAAAACATCTTAGATATGCCTCTACGAATTGCTCTTGCTTCATCTGAGGAATCGTATTTATCTGTAAGGTTCCTAAACATGGCAACATATTTCTTAAGTTCAACCGTTTCGTCAGATCCAAGCTGTGCATACTCAATAATTTTTCTCATAGAGTCTTGTAACTCATTCATTACCTTCATCTCATCGACTTCTTGCAACTGATCATTATCCGTATCCTTCTTATCGATTTCAACCGATGTCCCTGTAAGTAAAACAGAATATAGCTGTTCCATTCTATCGCGATTAATATATAATGCTCTAGCAGTTTTAGTTGAAAGTAATTTCTCCGCGCTATTAATCTCTTCAATTATTTGATCAATTAATACATCTAGTTCCTCATTCTTCTTTCCAAGTTTATGCACTTCAATTGCAATATTAATTGCTTGGTAGAAGAGTGAATCCCCCGTCTCACTTATCATATATTCAAGTAATTGACTAACATAAACTGCTCTTTCTCTTGTCTCTGTGATGTATGTAATAAAATCTGCCGCGATTTCATTAACATGACGTGTCGTAAGTGCTTCGCCGCAGGCAAAAAAGGCTTTCTGTATATCAACAGGTACTTTACTAAGCACGCTGTAATAGTCCATATTAACACGATTTCGTAATACTTCTGCCGGGAATGGCTCAAGAGTTTCTAAAGAGTCCATAGGATTCACACGAAATCCTACCTTCGCTGCTAACGTTTTGAACTCTGAATATGCATAACATAAAAACTCATACAACTTTTTTGCTTTTAGATCAAATTCAACATAGGTCTTACTTACCTCAACTAGATATCTTGATAAGCTAGCTACTAACAATCCTGAATAATCCTTATTCCCTTCTATAATTGCTTTGATACTGTCCTTATTCGTCACCTCAAAAGGGAACAATACTACATCATCAAAAGCTATGTAACTACTAACAAATCTCCCCGCGTATAAATCAGTAACCCCTATAAAACTTCCCGAACCAACCACCACTCTAGATCCATCATTCTGAATTAATACTCTCCCCTTAAGTACTAAACAAATGGTAGATAAACTCTCGTTCTCTCCATAGATTTCTGTCCCTTTTATTAGCTGGTTGACTGTGTGTGGATTAAGACTCACTCCCATTATATCACCTCGAAATTCAAATTTTATCCTATCATTATAGACTGTCTAAATATATTGAATCTATTATAATGCAAAATGCGTCTAACATCAAAGTAAATTTCTTACCTTTTGTAGAATTAGCGCGAATTTAAAGCGTTTTGGGACTATATTCCTAAAAAAGAAAACAAAAAAGACCATTCGATTAAAATGGTCTGCAAAATATCTATATTATATTAATCCGTGCGCCTCGCTTCGAATATTCTTCATAAACGTTACCTTTCTAGTTAACTCGGCCCAGGCACCCTTACGGCACACAAGAGGTTTCGCTTAGTGCTGCTTCATTCCTGACCTGACACGGTTCACGAATTCCTGTTGCGTAAGACCCAGACGTCAACATCACTTTTAAAGGGCAGCTCTACAATAGAATACCCTCGGACAAGACATCACCCCTGCTGTAGCGGATTGCAGGTACAGGGCACCGCTATCTCCCCGGCTGCACGGAAATTTTATGACAAATTAAATATATCTATTATGAAATTATATGATTCACAGTAACAATTTGTACTGCATTCAGATATTCAGTATACACAAATCCCTTGTACTTGTCAATATATTTTGACTGCTACAATTATCCTTTTTTCTTTTCCTCTCGTAGTCTTTTGAAAAATTCCTTAAGCATTCGACTGCATTCCTCTTCCATTACACCAGTTTCTAATTCCACCTGATGATTAAACTGATTCATCTGCAAGAGATTCAGTACAGAGCCCGCACATCCAGCTTTCGGATTCATACTCCCGACAACCACTCTCTTAATTCTTGCTTGTACAATTGCACCTGCACACATCTGACAAGGTTCCAGCGTTATATACATGGTACAGTCCTCAAGTCTCCAATCACCAAGCACCTTACTAGCCTTTTTAATTGCTAACAATTCTGCATGCGCCAGAGTATTCTTATCTGTGTTTCTTCTGTTGTAAGCTCTCGCTATAATTCTATCTTCATATACTATGACGCAACCTATTGGCACTTCATCGATTTTATCCGCTTTTTTCGCTTGTTTCAAAGCTTCTCTCATATATTTTTGGTCCATATTTAGCCAACATGCTCCTTTAATCTATTCTAGTAGTTAGGAAATTGCCAAACTCTTTGTAATGGCGACAAGGAAAAGAGTTTGGCAAATAATAAACGTACTAATCTAATTTGTTTATTCTAATTATATATGCTATTATAATAACATAAAATATACTGTTGTGAAAGGAGCACGTTTACTTCTATGCAAATCCATGGATTCAACAAAACCACTTTGCTTGATTATCCTAAGCATCTGGCTGCAACTATTTTCTTAGGATGTTGCAACTTCCGTTGTCCCTTCTGCCACAACTCTTCTCTTGTACTATCTACAGATACACAACCATCACTTACTGTTTCTGAAGTACTTGATACCTTAAAGAGTCGTAGTAGTATCTTAGAGGGAGTATGCATTACTGGTGGCGAGCCAACCTTGTCTAAAGATTTGCCTGAATTCATACAAGTTATCAAGAATATTGGATTAAAGGTCAAACTAGATACAAACGGTAGTAATCCACTTATGTTGCAGTACTTATTGTCACAGCAATTACTCGATTATATTGCCATGGACATAAAGAATTCCCGCGCTCGATACATAGAAACAATTGGTGTCCCTGGATACTCCTTAGATGCCATCGATGCTTCAATCTCACTTATACAAAACAGCGGTATTCCATATGAATTCAGAACTACAGTTGTTAAGGAATACCATTCCCTAGAAGACATGCTGGCTATTGGAAGATGGTTAGAGGGTTCCAAGGAATATTATCTTCAGTTATTCTTAGATAGTGGAGATATTCTATCGCCAGGTCTTCATGCACCTACCCAGGAAACAATGGTAGAATATCAAGAAGCTTTACAACCATATTTTAATACTGTAGGAATTCGTGGAATGGAAACGAATTAATAAAGGAGTAGTCTATTATTATGAAGTCATATTATGAAACAGAACGTCTACAACTTAGAATAATAACAAGCTCTTACGCAGCTGAAGTACTCAATTTTTATGAACGTAATAAAAATTTTTTTAACTATTGGGAGCCAGATCGCGTTCGCTTGTTCTACACAAAAGACTTTCAACGAGCAAATCTTGTATATGAATATAATGAAACGGTTAAATTACATTTTCTGCGTTTTTGGATCTTTGAGAAGTCCAATCCTGAACATATAATTGGCTGTGTATGTTTTCAGAATCTTCAAAAAGGTTCCCTTATGACTTGTACCGTTGGGTACAAATTAGACCAGGATTATGTTGGATATGGTTACGCATCGGAATCTTTAGAAAAAGCCGTTGAGGTAGTCTTTAATGACCTCAATTTTCATAGAATAGAAGCACTTATTCATCCGATGAACGCTCCTTCCATTCACTTAATCGAGAAACTAGGTTTTGAATTTGAAGGCATTGCAAAATCCTGTATTCGTCTAAACAACAAATGGACTGATCATTTGCGTTACGCACTGATCAATCCATCTCATTAATCACATATTAATCTTGAGATACCAATACCCGAATTCTCCAGTCTTTTGTTCTACATTCTTAGAACATTTAAACTGTGCAAATCCGAACATCTTTGCCATAAACTTCTCACGATTTTGGAAAACTCCAGGCACACCAAGGATATATTCTTCACCATCTATTACTTTCCGCTTTGCAAAAATTAGGTGGCGGAAGTTATAGTATCCATGAAGTAAAAAACTATTGTTTCCAAGGACCCAATTTTCTATTGGAAATAATCCAATATCTCCCGGCTCTATTCTAACACATGCAACAATCTCATCGTCCTCAAAAGGATAAATAGCTGGGTACTTCTGTAAGATTCTTTCAGCTGTTGAGGTTTTCTTCTTCGCTACCTCTTCAAGACGCTCATTCCATTCCTTCTCAGTATTCGCTTCATAGAAGGATTGTTCCTCTTCAAACAGAGTTTTTCCATATTCCTCACTAGTCAATGTTGCCGCGACTTCTTCCTCTTCGTTCTCTTTTTGGTCTTCCTGTTCATACATCTTTGCACCAATATCATTTGCTTCATTAACTAGAATTTCTTCGTTTTCAAATTCTACATTTTCTTCGATTTCTACATTTTCCTCGAGTTCTATATTCTCTTCAAGTTCTATATTCTCTTCAAGTTCTATATTCTCTTCTACTTCTACATTTTCTACTAGTTCTACAGCCCCTTCTTCATTATCAACTCCTTCTGTCACTCTTGCTTCTTGTTGAAGGTATTGATTATCGGCATTCGCAACATTAACCTTGGCATCTACAACCGGAAATCCAGTTTCTTGGCTCCGATACCAATTGATAAACCGATACCCCACTAATTTGGCTGTCTCTGGTGTTATACTATCCTCTATCTCATTAATTATATTCGTCGTAGTCTTAGGCTCATCATCTAACTCTGCTCCCTGCAACTCTAATTTTGCTTTCTTTTTTGTGTTTGTCTTTCGTTTTGTTTTCGTATCATTCTGACTATTACAAAAAAGTTCCCACCCACTATCAATACTCTTCAATATACTTTGAACGATTTCTTCCTGGCTCTTACTAATTGCGTCTTCGGCTTCTTTTTTTTGTCTAATATATGTAATTTCATCTCTAGGAACCTCAATAATCTTCGGCTCTGGCATTACCTCTTTGATTACTTTTTTGTTTGTTCCCTTATTAAATTCTATATTAACAACTTTTTCATTCAGAGAATTCTCTTTTTCTGCTATCTTCATGTTGTCTTTGTTTTCTTCTGTAACAGTATCCTTACCTTTAGTTTTCCAACTTTCCATCTCGTCCCATTCATATAGGTGTGTCAGCATAATTGGTTGGTCGTCCCATTCAGTCGCAAAATACTTATCCTTAGAGTAATATAAAAGCACCCCACCTAACTGGTCAAAATTGTGTCCCGTATTCATAATATTACTTGCACTCGTGATTCCCTTCCACTCAAATCCCCCATTCTTAACCCCTGATTCTGCTAATAGGATTTGAATCATTTTCTTATTTTCACGATAGAATGCATATATCCGTAACTTCTGTCCATTTAGGCTGGCTGCCTTTATGTTAATTGAAATCCTACATTGACCGTTCCTGAGTTCAATCTTAGCAAAGCCAACATTACTCTTTTTTATACCCTTTTCATAATTATAAATATACGAAATCAGTCGTTTATATTCTGACATCCCACTCATCCTTCCTTTTTGGCCATCATAAAGAAAAGCGCAATTACTTATGCTTTATATATATTCAAAAAGGTTGTCCTTTATGTTAGGAATCTATTAATTAACTGCGATATAGTCGACTAATTATATTACTTAATTCTGCAAATTGTTCCAAATCAAGTGCTTCCCCACGAATTGTCGGCGAAACTCCAAGCTCTTCGATTGCTTGTGCAATGACTTCTTTTGGTAGATGAATCTCTGGAGAATTGTTAAGTCCATTCACTAGAGTCTTTCTTCTTTGATTAAAAGATGCACGAATTAAGCGAAACATTAACTTCTCATCTTCAACATGTACTGGTATTTCCTTATGGGTTGTAAGACGTATTACTGCCGAACCAACATTAGGTCTTGGGATAAAGCAGTTAGGGGGCACATTCGCTACGATATATGGTTCTGCATAATATTGTACCGCAAGGGATAACGCTCCATAATCCTTTGTTCCTGGACCAACTTGCATACGATCCGCAACTTCCTTTTGTACCATTACTGTGATATTGTCAATTGGTACATGACTTTCGAATAACCCCATAATAATCGGTGTTGTTATATAATATGGTAGGTTCGCTACTACTTTAATTGGTCTTCCTTGGTTCTTCTCCATTGCAAGTTGATTAATATCAACTTTAAGGATGTCTTTATTTATAACTGTTACATTATCATACTCTGATAACGTATCTTTAAGAATAGGTATTAACGCTGTATCAATTTCCACAGCAATAACTTCTCTGGCATTCTCACATAAGTACTGAGTCATAGATCCAATACCAGGTCCGATCTCTAATACCAAATCGTCTTTTGTTACACCAGCAGCTGTCACAATCCTTTCTAGCACATGTGTATCAATTAAGAAATTCTGTCCGAATTTCTTCTGGAATGCGAAATTATACTTCTTTATTGCTTCTATCGTATTCTGTGGATTTGCTAATTTGTTACTGTGATCCATTCAATTATCCTCTTTGCTTTCTTATAAACGATATAATTTTGTTGCGTTTTTCCTTGTAAGTTCAATTACTTCATCTGTCTCAAGACCTTTGATTCTTGCGATTTCTTCTACGACATTGGGTAGATATAGAGAAGAATTTCTCTTACCTCTGTTTGGTTCTGGTGCTAGATAAGGGCAATCGGTCTCTAATACAATACTATCTATCGGTGCATACTCTACAACTTCTTTTATTATCCTAGCATTTTTAAACGTTACCACGCCACCAATGCCAAGGTAAAATCCCATATTAAGATATTCTCTCGCCATATCCACGGAGTAAGAGAAACAATGAATTACACCTGAGATATCGCCCGCATGAGCTGCTTTCATCATATCGAATGTATCTTTCGCAGCATCTCGACTATGAATGATTATAGGCAATTTAACTTCTCTTGCTAATTCCATCTGACGATCAAACCACCTTTTTTGCGTATCACGATCAGGTTCATCCCAGTAATAGTCTAATCCGATTTCTCCTATAGCAACTATTTTCGGCATATTTGCTAATTCTTTCAAACGTTCTATTTTCGTTTCATCTAATTCCATCGTACTACTTGGGTGAACCCCAACAGCACCATAAACAAAAGGAAATTGTTCCGTAAGTTTAAGAGTCTGCTCCGAAGTCTTCATATCTGCGCCTACATTCACTATCAACTCTATTCCACTATCTTGCATTGAATTCAAAATCTCTTCTCGATCTATATCAAATTGTTCATCATCATAATGTGCATGTGTATCTATTATCATTATTAGCCTCCATCGACTTTAGCTGACGGCACTAAGTTCCATTATTCATCGTCTTAGGTCAACAGCTTCGTTAACTTTTCCTACGTAATTTTCATTCCTTATTATAACCAAGTAACCTATAAGTTACAAGTAAATTAGGAAACAAAGCAGATTAGCAGAAAAAAGAAGAGACCATTTAATAAGTCTCTTCTTTCATTACAAACTAACATTAGCAGATTTCTGCTCCTGATGGCATCTTCTTCTCAGGTATCATAAGTGCTAATTCGCCATTCTCATCTTCTGCGCATAAAAGCATACCTTCCGATAATACACCTGCTAATTTAGCTGGTTTTAAGTTTACTAATACCATAACTTTCTTACCAACCATCTCTTCTGCTGTGTAGTGTGCTTTAATTCCTGATACAATTTGTTTTACTTGGCTACCAATCTTAACTTGTGAACAAAGTAGTTTCTTTGATTTCTTCACTTCTTCACATGCAATGATTTCTCCAACTTGGAATTGCATCTTCATAAAGTCATCGTATTCTATTTCCGCTTTTGCCTCAATATCAATCACTGGTTCTTCCTCTTTTTGTGGAGAAACCTCTTTCAACTGTGCTTCTTTCATCTCTTCTACTTTCTTCATAACTTCTTCTAAATCAAGTCTCATAAATAAGATTTCTGGAGCATCAGTAACCTTATTACCCGATGGATATTTACCATACTCTTTCATCTCTTCTATTGAACGCACACTGGTATTTAATTGGCTAAGAATCTTTGATGCTGTTTCTGGCATGAATGATTCTAATAAACTTGCACCAATACAGATAGATTCTACTAAGTTATATAAAACTGTTTCTAATCTTTCTTTCTTACTTTCCTCTTTCGCAAGTGCCCAAGGCATTGTTTCATCAATGTATTTGTTACAACGTTTGAATAAAGTGAAGATTTCAGAAATTGCGTCCGCAACACGTAATTTATCCATCTTCTCTACAACCTTATTCGGAGTTTGTAAAGCTAGCGTAATTAACTCATCATCAACATCTTCTTTTACGTTTGTATTCGTAACTACACCGCCAAAGTATTTGTTTGACATAGAGATCGTACGGTTAACTAAGTTACCAAGTGTGTTAGCTAGATCAGAATTCATTCTCTCAACCATAAGTTCCCATGTAATAACACCATCATTATCAAATGGCATCTCATGTAAAACAAAATAACGAACCGCATCTACGCCAAAGAAATCAACTAGATCATCTGGATAAAGTACATTTCCTTTGGATTTACTCATCTTACCATCACCTTGTAATAACCAAGGATGACCAAATATTTGCTTTGGTAATGGTAATTCAAGTGCCATTAACATGATTGGCCAATAGATTGTATGGAAACGCAAGATATCTTTACCAATTAAGTGAAGATCTGCTGGCCAATACTTACCATAGTTCTCTTCATTGTTACCATCTACATCATAACCAAGCCCTGTGATATAGTTGCTTAGTGCATCAAGCCATACATATACCACGTGTCTATCATCAAAATCTACTGGGATACCCCATTTGAAGGATGTTCGAGATACACATAAATCTTGAAGCCCTGCTAAGATGAAGTTGTTCATCATCTCATTCTTTCTTGATTCTGGTTGGATAAATTCTGGATGTGTATTAATATGCTCTATTAAACGGTCTGTGTAATTGCTTAATTTTAGGAAATAGGCTTCTTCTTTGGCTGGTTGACATTCTCTTCCACAGTCAGGACATTTCCCATCTACTAATTGAGAAGAAGTAAAGAAAGATTCACATGGAGTACAATACATACCTTCATAGAAACCTTTATAGATATCCCCTTTGTCATATAATTTCTTAAAAATCTTCTGTACTTGTTTCTCGTGATCCTTATCCGTTGTACGAACGAATTTGTCATAAGAAGTATTCATAAGATCCCAAATTCCTCTGATTTGGCCAGCCACACCATCTACGAACTCTTGTGGTGTGATACCTGCATCTTCTGCTTTTAACTCGATTTTTTGACCATGTTCATCTGTTCCTGTCTGGAAGTACACATCAAATCCCTGTGCACGTTTGAATCTTGCGATACTATCTGCTAATACGATTTCATACGTATTACCGATATGTGGTTTTCCTGATGTGTAGGCAATTGCAGTACTAATATAATACGGTTTTTTACTCATGTAATCATTCCTCCTGATAACTTAATAATAATTTTGTTTTAATTGGAGAGGCAAAATACTATTCATAAACTTACTTGTGCTTGTGTATGGACAAAGTAGTAAATGCAAAACTCTCAATATGTTAAACTGCTTCTTAGCTAACGTACTATAACTAAAAAATGATAGCAAAGCACTGCTAGTACTTCTTAGTGTGTACTAGATAGTCTAGGAAGGCGAGGCATGGAAGCCGAGCCAGCCAGAGCTGAGGCAGGATGCCGAATCGAAGGCGTTTCCGCACCTATTGCAAAAACCTCTGTACACACATAGAAGTACTAAAGTGCTAGCGTGTTTTGTGTTATAGTACGTTAGCTTAGAAGCTCTATTAAAGTGTATCGAGTTTTGCTGTTAACGAATCTATTTAAGGCAAAAAAAATACGCCCTTAAGGAAATCCTATGATTTCGTTTAAAGACGAGATGAAGTCTCGTGATACCACTTTAATTCTTCTATTTTTCACAAAATAGAACTTAACAACTGCTAACTACGCTATACAGGCTTTGTTATCCATTAAGTAATGTTAAACTAGCGTCGATGCCTTAGCAACAGTCTTGCATGGTAACGGTTGCAGATTCCCGTCATTCCCTAAAGAGTATACACGTAAAATCCGTATAACTCATTCAGAAACGAAGCTCCAAGACCATCTTCCATACGCTTAGCAATTACCCTTTCTCAGCTAACAGGGTTCTCTGTTAATGATTTACGCATGTACTCTTCTCTTCACAGCATTTTCATATTAATAAGTAGTATAGCATTCCCATACATTAATGTCAAAATAATTTTCCTTCCTGTTAGTATCTGTAAAAAACAAATATCTATTCGAATTGTTTCTATTTACTTTCTTTTACTAATATATTAATATACACTATGTATGCTAATCTATTGCTAACTATTCAGCTTGACTTTTCTTAAAAGTTTGTGAATAGTCTAGTTTTAATGAAATTCCTGACATACTACAATCAGGAGTGGATACTATTAATAGTAAGGAACAGGTTTGTGTCTACGCCACAAACTTGTCAAGAAAAACAGCGTAGGCATGGAGGTAACTATGAAGAAATACAAGAAATTGTATCTACTACTCACACTTATTGTTTTCTTATTCGCCTTGACAGGCTGTGATAAGGGTAAGAGTGCTGCTCAAACACAAGAGGAATTCGACGCTTTATCGAATGAAGTTTTCTTAGATAATGTACAAAGCGACAGCATAACTCTTAATTATACGTTAGCAAATCCCGAAAAATATGGTATTACCAATTACAAACCAACCCTTGGTGATTTTACATTAGAAGCCATGAAGGAAAGCCTCGCCAAAAGCGAAAATTACGCAGCACGTTTGAAAGCAATTGATTACAAAAAACTTACTGATGACCAAAAACTCACCTATGATGTTATGAAGGACTATTATAAGGTCGATGATAATGCAGAAGATTTACTTTTGTATTATGAAGTATTAAGTCCAACTGTTGGATTACAAGCACAACTTCCTATCTTATATGCCGAATATAGCTTCTACGACAAAGATGATATTGATGCATACCTGGAATTACTACCATGTACATATGATTACTTTAATCAAATAATTGAATTTGAGAAACTAAAGTCAGATGCTGGTCTTTTCATGAGTGATCGAAGTGCAGATGATATTATTAAACAATGTGAAGCGTTAATAGCCGATAAAGAAAACAACTTCCTTATTACCGTTTTCAACGATAAGGTGAAACAATATGATGGCTTAACCAAAGATGAAATCAAAACTTATCAAGAAAAGAACAAAGACGCTGTAATAAACTATGTAATTCCGGCTTATCAACTAATTATTGACGGATTAAAAAGTCTAAAAGGTACCGGTACAAACGAAGGTGGTTTATGCAATCTTGATAAAGGGAAAGAATATTACAAATCATTAGTTCGTACGGAAACAGGATCGAATCGTAGTGTAGAGGAATTAATCAAGCTTCTTGATAAATACATGGATAAGAATATCGCAAGTATGCAAACCTTACTTGCAAAGGATGCTTCTCTTCTAGATCAGGCAAGTAACCCTTCTTATCCAATGACAGATCCTGAAGAGATTCTCACTTATCTTCAAGATGCAATTAAGGATCGTTTTCCTGATATGGATAAAGTAAATTACACGATTAAATATGTTCATAAATCTCTTGAAGATTTTATAAGCCCTGCCTTCTACCTTACTCCTGCTATTGACAATTACGAAGATAATTCAATCTATATCAATGGCAGTGACAAGTTCGACTTATCACAAATCTTCACAACGTTAGCACATGAGGGGTACCCAGGACATCTATTCCAAAACGTATATTATGCTCAGCAAAATCCCGCTCCAATCCGTAGCACTATGAACTTTGGGGGATATTCAGAAGGTTGGGCAACTTATGTTGAAATGATATCCTATCATATGGCTGGTATCGATGATAACTTAGCAAGCCTTCTTGAAGAAAACAATGCTGTTATTCTTATGATGTATGCCAGAGCTGATATTGGTATTAACTACGAAGGTTGGTCTAGAAAAGAATCTGATGAGTATCTCAAAGGCATGCTCGGAATAACAGATGAAGAAACATTGGATCAATTCTATATCTCTATGGTTGAAGAACCCGCTAACTATCTACAATATACAATTGGATATATTGAACTGATGGAGTTACGTAATAAAGCTGAAAAAGCATTAGAGGATAAATTCTCAGAAAAAGACTTTCATGAATTCATTCTAAAGACTGGTCCAAGTCAATTTTTTGTAATCGATAAATATCTTGATAAGTGGATAAACTCCGCTAAATAGCAATAAGATTCAATCTATATAAAATTTCTTAAAGCACTTAATAAGTAAAAGCATAGTATTTGGTAATTAGAATACTAATTTTTACTTATTCAAGTGCTTTTTGTGTATAATCTGTTAGAATTTAATAATCTCCATTTTCTACATCTTTTATCTCCAAATATCTCACTATTTATGTACGGACTAGTTTGTTATAACTATTATACAAGGTCAATGGGTTGGAGTTAGCAACTTCCCTCCAATTCAAGTGGTTGGATTTGATATTGTCAATCACTCATTTGCCAAGTACATACTAAGGAGGTATTATACTAATGGGCTATAAAAATTTTAATTCAAGTGTGTATTGTCCTGTGTTTTCTATTGCTAACATTCAGGACTTTACTACATTTGAAAAACACTTCGATGAACTTGTAAAACATACTAACGTGGGCAAAGTTTATCTCGAGACTTATCGAGGCGGTAACATGTTAATAGAAGAGGAACTACTAAAACTGAAATCATTCTTTGAATCAAAAGGTATGAAACTTGCAGGTGGTATCACTACTGAAGATGAAGACCATGGTGATGGTGGATTTCATCCTTTCTGCTACACTTCTAGCCAAACAAGAGAGAAGCTCAAATCTATTGTTACGCTTACTTCCAAACTGTTTGATGAGTTTATCTTAGATGATTTCTACTTTACAAACTGTCGTTGCCCAAGATGTATCGAAACAAAGGGAACTCGTTCTTGGACACAATTTCGTCTAGATTTGATGAAAGATATCTCCGAAAATGCTATCGTTAAGACAGCGAAAGAAGTAAATCCCAATGTCAAAGCAATTATCAAATACCCTAACTGGTATGAGCATTATCAAGATGCTGGATATAATCTAGAAGATGAACCACTTATCTTCGATTATATATACACTGGAACAGAAACCAGAAACCCTATGTATTCACAGCAGCATCTACCTAAATATCTTAGTTACTTTATCGTTCGCTATTTAGAACATGTAAAGCCTGGAAAAAACCTAGGTGGTTGGTTTGATCCATATGAATGCACCTATAACCTGACTTCTTATCTAGATCAGGCTTATCTTACCCTATTTGCCAAAGCGAAGGAAGCTATGTTATTCAATCTATCATCCTTAACCAAAGATCCTACCTTTCATAACTTTGCACCTGCAGTAGGACGAATGATGGAGGATGTTGACGGATATCTTCAATTATTAGGAACTCCAACAGGTGTGGCAACCTACCTTCCATACCATAGCCACGGCGAAGACTTTTTACACAATTATATTGGTATGTGTGGTATTCCGCTTGACCCTTATCCAACATACCCTAGCGAAGCTAAGAATATTCTATTAACAGCAAATGCGGCTTGCGATCCTGAGATTATAGAGAAAGTTAAGAAGAGTTTGATGCATGGTGCTGATGTTATGGTGACTTCCGGTTTTGTAGAAAAACTTGGTGATGACTTCCTTGAATTCATGCATGTCACTTATACCTCTAGAAAAGCACTTGTAAACTCCTACGCATATTCCCCTAATGGCGGAGTATCTTATGGCGGACATGTAGAGACTTCTAACAAGATTCTAATACCTCAACTTGAGTTCTTTACCAACGATGTGTGGGAATTAATTGGAGGTTTAGGAACGGATAACAACTTCCCTATCCTATTAAAAACCAAGTACGGAAACGGTCGTATGTTTATCGTTACTATTCCAGATGATTTTGGCGATTTATACAACTACCCTGAAACAATTCTTAACACAATACGAGAATCCATTCAAGATCAGATGCGTGTACGTCTACAATCACGATCAAACGTAACGCTCTTTACGTATGATAATGATACTTTCATCGTCCGTTCATTCAATCCATTCATACATAACATCTCTATCGTTATTAACGAGGAAGATGTTGTCCTATATGATTTGGAAAGAGAACGGGAAGTTACTGGTACCTCAATTAATGGAGAAACTATCTTTTCAGTTGAAGCATATCCATCTACTAATATGGTATATCAAATCAAGCGATTAAATCCTTAATCACAATAAGTAACAGTAGGTAATAAATACAACATAAAAAGACAATCTTTTAAATGGTTTTATACGGTTTCGTGGATATGAAATATCCGCAAATTCGTACAAATCATAAAGATTGTCTGTTTTATTATGCATCTACAAACCCAGCTTTGGCTCTCCATTTACCACTTGCAAATCTCCACACAAAGAAGCAAACACGGAAAATCCAATCCATAACCATAGCCATCCATACGCCTAACGCTCCATATCCTAACCATACTCCTAATATATAACTGAATAGAATACGAAACGCAAACATAGAAAAGATTGATAGAATCATGGCGAATTTCACATCGTTACATGCCCTTAACGCATTCGGTAAGGTGAAGGAAGCTGGCCACAAGAATATCGCCATACCATTATGAATAAAAATTAATATATACGCTAATTTACTAGTCTCTGGTGATAAGGAAAACAATTGCAAGATCAAAGGTAATGCAAGTAAGATGCAAGTATTCGCCACTGCTGTTATTGCATATGTAATCTTTAATATCTTCTTCGTATAATATTTAACCTGTTTTTCGTCATGGGCACCTACGCATTGCCCGACTACTGTAATCATTGCAAGACTCATAGCTTGACCTGCTATACAACCCATACTATCAATGGTATTAGCAACTCCATTAGCTGCTATCTGTATCGTACCAAATCGTGCAATTATACTAACTACGATTACACGTCCAAACTGAAACAATCCACTCTCTATTCCACTTGGAATTCCGATATATAAGATTCTCTTAATCATATACCAATCGGGCCGTATACTTCTACCCACCAGATGTACCTCATTCTTTTTATTACATAACAAGAAAAACATAATACCTGCTGCCACCGACCTAGATAGTAACGACGGTATTGCTACCCCCTCAACCCCCATCTTGCAGCCGTAGATAAAGATTGCATTGCCAGCTATATTTATTATATTCATAAGAATAGACACCTTCATTGATAACTTCGAGTTACCCATGGCACGGAACAATGCGGCACTAGAATTATAGATAGCTAGAAACGGGAAGGATAAAGCAGTTACTATAAAATAGGTTGATGCATTGCTCATAACATCTTCCTCTATCGATCCAAACAATACGGATAGTATGGTTTTCCTGAATAAGATCGAAAGAATCATTACAACTGTTGAAATGGTTAGCGCAATCAACAGTAATTGTTTTGCTGACCTACATGCCTTATCTTTTCTCTTTGCACCAATAAACTGTGCTGTTACTACAGCTCCTCCTGTCGCTAATGCAGCAAAGACTGCGATAATAAGATTATTGATCATATCAACAAGCGAGACACCCGATATGGCTGCCTCGCCTACTGTTGACACCATGACTACATCGGCCATTCCAACCGTTACAGCCAGTACCTGTTCAATAATCAATGGTACTATTAATTTCTTTAAGCTACTTTTTGAAAATAACATGATATCTCCTACTGTCGTTTTGCAATACGTCTTCTACTTTAGTAAATAGAACTTATCTATTCTATCTCATTCTAGTCGTATTTTGTCGCTTCCACAATAGTAATCCCCATATTTTTTACCAAAAATGCTTTTCACTAGGACAATTGCTTACTTTCTTAGCTGCTCTTACTTCAACAAAGCACCCACATTTTCTACACATACCGTTCTCTAGATCGTCACATTGCTTACAAAGAGAAAGCCTTCTTTGGTATTCATTCTCTTCTGTCTTTATATCGATTGGAAGTAATTCAATATATTCATACATGTTTGCATAATATCTGTCCTTATCAATTTCTGAGAGCAAACATTTCTTACATGCCCAGGTCATTATTTCACCTTAATGGATACTACACTACAAGCAGGTACAGTAAGAATTAACTTATCTCCTTCTACTCTATATCCCTCATAACTTACTGGCTCCACTACATGTCCATCTTCGAAGGAATTATAGGCATCCATTTTTGATTGTAATATTTCTGCTGAGCAATCGCCTAACGCTTTACCTACAAGATCTAGCGTAACCTCATACTCTTCCTGCAAATCACAATTGGATATTGTTATAAGAATACTTCCATCTTCTCTTATAGAAACCGATTGGGAAAGCGCAGGCACAATCACTTCTTCACCTGCCTCACAACTGTCTATATAACTGTCAAGTAAAGTAGCCTCTTGATGGTCACGGTACATACGAAATACATGGAAGGTAGGTGTCTTAATCATCTTATCGCCTTCTGTAAGAATAACCGATTGCAATACATTAACTACTTGTGCAATATTAGCCATCACCACACGGTCGGAATGTTGATTAAAGATATTCAGATTAATGGAGGCTGTAATTGCATCTCTCATTGTATTTTGTTGATATAAGAATCCTGGATTCGTACCTGGTTCTACATCAAACCAATTGCCCCATTCATCAACAATTAATCCGATTTCATGGTCTTTATCATGCTTACTCATAATTTCACAGTGTTTAACAATCAGTTCTTCGATTTGGTATGCATTTTGTATTGTCTTATAATATTCTTCTGTAGAGAACTCCGTAGCACTACCCTTCTTAGACCAATCACCTGTTGGGATAGTATAGTAATGAAGACTAATTGCCTTTGTATGAAACGTATTCAACATAGACATAAGCTTATCCGTCCAATTATAATCAGCTGCGTTAGGTCCACACGCGATTTTATATAACTCGTTTCCGCTAAAATTCCTACAAAACGTTTGGTATCTTCTATATTCGTGTGCATAATACTCTGGAAGCATACTGCCTCCACAGCCCCAGTTTTCATTGCCAATACCAAGATATTTTAATTTCCATGGTTTCTCTCTTCCATTCTTCTTACGCAAATCCGCCATAGGAGAGATACCATCAAAGGTCATATATTCAACCCATTCAGCAAGCTCTTGTACAGTACCACTACCTACATTTCCAGAGATATATGGTTCACAGCCAATCTGTTCACATAGCTCCATGAATTCATGAGTACCAAAACTATTATCTTCTGTTACACCACCCCAATTGGTATTAACCATCTTCTTTCTATCTTCTTTTGGTCCAATACCATCTTTCCAATGATATTCATCTGCAAAACAGCCACCTGGCCAACGAAGTACTGGTGTCTTGATTTCTTTTAAGGCTTCTACAACATCGTTTCTCATACCATTCGTATTAGGAATAGCAGAATTCTCTCCAACATAAATCCCCTCATAGATACATCTTCCTAGATGCTCAGAGAAATGTCCGTAGATTTCTTTGTTAATTTTACTCTTACGATTTGCTGCGTTTACATATAGTTTCGCTTGTTTCATCTTGTACCTCCTAAAGTATCTCCATATATTTTTTCATGAATTTTATATCTCAATGTTACATAATTGACAAATTGATTACAATGATATATCTTATTATAAAACTGATATATTCTATTTTTTATTATATGAATAATCCCATAATGGAGTGACTTAAAATGAAACTACATAGCATAGGTTATCACTACCGAGAAAATTCAAACTTTTATATTCATCGCCCTCATGGGTCAGGTGATTATCTACTTCTACTCACCTTAACACCTAGCTTCTTCAAGATTAATGGTGAAACCATCTTAACGAAACCAAACTGTTTGATTTTGTTCAACAAAATGTCTCCACAATATTATGGCGCCGTTAGTCAGCCCTTTTGTAATGATTTCATACACTTCGACTTTGAAGACGAAGCTGAACAATCCTATGTTTCTTCCATTATCTCCTATGATACTTTATATGAAATTCCAACCATGGAGTTGGTATCGAGAAAGGTTCGTGATTTAAGTTTTGAGCATCTCTCAGCAAATAGCAGAAAAGAAGATTCCATGCAGCTAATCGTAAAACTTCTATTTCTAAAAATCGAAGAACAACTCAAGGCCAATGAATTAACTACACCTTATTCGCCATATTACCACGATTTGCTCTCATTACGTTCGTATATCTATAACTCCGTAGATAAGAAGCACACCACACAGGAATTGGCAAGTAGATTAGACCTTAGTCCTTCTCACTTTCACGCCTTATACAAAAAAACCTTTGGAATATCCTGTATTCAGGATGTGATTGTTAGTAAGGTAGAATTCGCCAAATATCATCTTACTCAAACCAATTATCGGATTAAGGAAATCGCTGCCCTCTGTGGTTATGAAAACGATGTACACTTTATGAGACAGTTTAAGAAACTAACTGGCTACACACCAAAAGAATACAGAAACAGGGTATCACATAAGGAGTAATCCTTAGTGATACCCTGTTATTCATTTATTTGGTTACGGTAACTTTTGTAGTTAGTTTTTTCACTGTTTTATCAGGCATAGTAACAGTGGCTGTTATAGTTGCTGCTCCTTTTGACTTAGCAGTTATTTTACCGGTCTTTGACACCACTACAATCTTCTTATTACTACTCTTCCATTGTACACTTGCCTTCTCTGGAATTGGTAGAGTAATTTTCTTACTCTTATTCACCTTTAAGGATAACTTCGACAACATCTTAATATCAGATGTTGTTACTTTATAATTCTTTTCTGAAATCGGATATTCTTCCAATATCTCTTCCGTAGCAAATTGATCTGTAGCAATATGATCTTTATTAAACGTATTACTACCTTTTAGAAAATAATCATAATAGATCCTAGTTCCTCCAATGGGATCATCCCATGTAGGATCAACAAAATACCACTTATTCTTTAACTTAACTATATTCCATGCATGTAGCGTCTGTACACCATCTGTCTCGGCTAGTCCCGTAATAACTTTACAAGGAATCCCTGCCTCAGTTAACATCTTATAATATAATAGGGCATAACCATTACATACGGTACTATTATTAAACAAACCATCATATGCACTGAATTTCTCTAAGTCTGTATCGTATTCCAAACGATCAACAATATAGTCGTGTATCGTTTTCACTTTTCCATATGGCGACATGCTCCGTACACCTAGAGATTCTAGTTCTTTCTTAATCTCAGCATCAACTTCATTGGTCTCCTCTAATGTCTCATAATAACTAAATTTTATAACGAATAAACTTCCATTAGAAGATACGGTATATGATTTAAGTAATCCTTGTAAATAATCTGCATCACTGGATGTATTTTCATCGTCTATCTGGTATGCATCCGTTAACATATCATCAAAGTCCTTAAAAATCTTATCCCCATCTTTTCCTATATAAGTTATTATTACTTTACTTTCACGATTTGTAACTGCCTTATACAATTCATTGATGAATTCATCACGATTTTTCGTTGTCGCTGCTGTTACAATCTGCGGAAAGATAAGTGAAATCATTAAAAGGATACATAGTAAAAATGTTCTCCGCTTTTTAACATACATCCTATTTTCCTCCTACCCATTCTTACCCTAACGTTAATTGTCCAGTTACTTCTTTCGCTTTTTCAAGTATTTCTTCCATTTCTTCCTAGTTGATTTGCTTAAATGGTGCTCCATAAGATCGGCTTCAAGATTAGCAGTTTCTTCGTCAACTTCTAAAACTTCTATTAGAAATTTACGAATCACCTTATATGACTCATAGATATTATTCGCTGCTTTTTCGCCTTTTGGAGTTAACTTAACTGTTCCATAATGTTCATGCACGATAAATCCGTCCTCTTTTAGGGTATTAATTGCTCGATTTACACTTGGCTTAGATAACCCTAAATATTTTGCTACATCTGTTACTCTTACCTCTTCATGCTCTCGTGCTAGAATATAAATCTGCTTAAGATAATCTTCTTGTGATGCGGTAAGTGTATATTTCTCTTTCATTGTACCTCCAGATTATTAATTATCACACTGGTAACTCTTAAAGAACTGATTCAGGTTAGTTAATGCCATTACTAATGTAGTGGTTTCTTGTTCTCCTAATCCCTCTATCATTGCTTTAATCATCTTCTCATGGAAGTTCTTATGATGTGCATATGCCTCTTTACCAAGTTCGCTTAGTGATATCAACACTACTCGTTTATCTTTTTCACTGCGAGTTCGATTCACATATCCTTTTTTAACAAGACTGTTTATCGCAATCGTTAACGTCCCAACTGTTACTTTTAATGTTTTTGCTATAGAAGACATATTCTTAGCTGCTTTGTCTCCAATTGCTTCTATGATATGCATGTCATTATTTGTAATATTTTTAAATCGTTCCGTAATAATAGCTTTTTGTTCCAACTCCATTATATCGTTAAACAAATTGACTAACGTTTCATGAAACGTGCTGTATGCATCCATATTATTTCCTCATTTCTATATCGCCTAGGTTAACGTAAGTGTATGCCCCCCGTGTAGCCTTGACTACCATCGATTTATTTAGATGGAACAACTTCTAACCAGTAACCATCTGGATCACTGATAAAATAGATTCCCATGTCAGGATTTTCAAAACATACACAATCCATTTCCTTGTGTTTCTTTAAAGCTGCTTCATAATCATCTACTTGGAAAGCTAGATGGAATTCATTGTCTCCTAAATTATAAGGACGATCCCATTCTTTTAACCAAGTAAGCTCTAGAAGATGTGGTGTAGTTTCATCGCCAAGATATACAAGAATGAAGCTTCCATCTGGTGCTTCGAATCTTCTTGTTTCCACAAGTCCTAACGCTTCTTTATAAAATGAAAGAGATTTATCAAGATCAAATACGTTATAATTATTATGTGCAAATGTAAATTTCATATGCTACCTCCCATTTTTATTATCTGTAGTAATATCTTAACATAGCTTTTCTTTGATTTCAAATAATAACGTCAATACATAGCGAAATATATGAGTGTTAATTATCACTTTTTCCTTGTATTGACATTGCATTATTTGATAAGAAGTATTATAATAAAACAAGATAAAGCATATAATCATTTTATGATTGATGAAAAATACTGAGGAAACATAGATATACCAGTACTTTAGCTACCAAGGAATAGTTTACTATAATAGCAATATCACAGCGTTAGCTGTGTTATGCATAAACAAGCCACAAAAGAACAAAACACAAATGATAAATAACAAAAGTACATAGGAATAAAATACGAATGATAATTACTACCAACGATAAAGAATTAAATTACAAAAGATTACCATACGAAGGATAAAGAAATATAGATACAAAAGATAAAGAAAAAATATAACAACAAAAGGATATCCAATTGGATATCCTTTTGTTAATTCACTCGCAACGCTGAAGTTCGTAGTGGTACTAGTAACAACGACATTATACAGTTGCTCATCGAACTACGTTCGGCATAACATTAGTCGGGTATTCTAATACTAATAAATCAAGAATTTCATTATGAGCTATTTCAAACCCCTACAATAGATTCAGTATCCAATTTATCGGGTTAAGTACTTGTAGTGTTTGCATACTCTTAGGCATATGTTCTGTCGCTACAAAAGTTCCGGCTAGTAATGATAAGATAATTGCTACAGACGATGCGGTTAGATTTGCCCTCAGATCACTCTTACTTAATTTGACGATACACATGGACAATACTGCTGCTAATAAAGCAATGGTTAATACAATGGTTATAAACAGAGTAAACTCCATTCGTACCCTTGGCATTATTGCCGTCATAAGCCCCAGACACACTCCACACTGAACCGCAGTAATTAGGAACGTATATCCACAGTAACCAATAAAATAACTACCTTTTACGCGACCAGACATCATATATCTAGAAATAGTTCCACTTTTTTGATCCTTAAGATATTGTGTTGCATGAACGGTTGCTAATATTAAAAAGGTTGTTATTAATAAACCCACTGCCTGCTTTGCCGTCTTCGATGATTTTTCTGAGTTCGAAACGTTTTTTGCTATTACTGTGCTAGCTTTAATCTCTCGGACCTGTGGTTCTAGAGGTTTTGTCGTATCGATATATCTATGATATCTCCCCATTATAAGATTCGTATTTATTAAAGTTGACTCAGCCCTTTGAACTTCAATACCCTGATACCCATCTAGTTGTTCCATAACATACTTAATATCTTCTTTTGTTGTATTTGCATCGTCTAGAATTCCTACCCGTACTATATTAGTCTTAAACTGTAGAGAAATAACCGTTACTACACATATCAGCAAAGGAGCCAATACAACCATTACTATATTCATGCGGTTTCTCATTGCCCTCTTTATATTATTCTTTATAACCAGGTAAATCCCCATGTAAAAATTCCTCCTTTTTAAATGTTGTTATAGCAAAAATCGAAATGAATACACCAACCACAACATGAATCAATATTAGAATGCATACTCCTGATTTCATATGATCGAACAGCATAGCAAAAAGATAACGGTTTACGTGAGTAAGAGGTGATAAATTAAGGACTCCTTGAACTACTGGATTACTAGTTCCAAGTGGGAAAAACACTCCTGCTGCTACTGCACACAACCCCACAGGTAGATTGATAAGATTCTTAATGAAAAGAAAATTCTTCATACCTGTTCCGAGAAGTACGCCGATTGCTGCAACTAAAAAACTCATAGCCACTAATAATAAACAAATCAAGATCCACTCTATTCCTCTAGGTAATTGCCATATGAAGCCACATATGACGAAAGTAAAACAGTTACAGATACTGAATACGATTGTACACGAGAATATCTTAGATAAAACAATCTGTCGTTCACTTATTGGCGCCATAACTATACGCACAGCTGTTTTTGCATAAGCTTCCTCTTTACCAGCATAAGCAGCAGTAATCAGGGCCATACATGCACAGAATGGAATCATTACAACCGTATAGTATTGGTAACTTGTTATAACATCACCAAATTGATTCCTAGTCAACACACCTAATATACTAATTAACAAGATAGGAAATATAATGTTATAGCCAATAGAAAAACCTTCTTTTATTCTTCTTCCTGTTTGAAAACGAATTAAAACCTTTAGTATATTCATCTATTCCACCCCATCTCTTAAATCTGTCCCCGTTAAAGTCAAGAATATTGACTCTAAGTTTTCGCACCCCTTATCATAGTACCTTTTCTTGATTATATCTTTCTCATCATCCACAAGGAGCTTACCATAGTCCATAATAATCACTCGATTACACAATTCTTCGATTTCTTCAATGTAATGTGATATATAGATGACGGTAGTTCCTCTCTCTTGTAAAGTTCGAATCAAATGCATAATATGATTCCTCGACTGCGGGTCTATTCCTACAGTTGGCTCATCCATAATTAAGATTTCAGGGGAATGAACGACGGAACAAGCAATATTTAATCTTCGCTTCATACCACCAGAGAATTTAGATGGAGATTCTTTTCTACGATCCCACAACCCAACAAAATTCAAAACTTCTTCTATTCTGTTTTGAAGCTCTAACCCTTTATAACCATATAACGATCCAAAGAATTTAACATTGTCGTAAGCACTTAAGTCCTCATATAATGCAATATCTTGCGGAACAACTCCAAGCCTTTTCTTAAAATTGATGGCATTCTTTTGTATGTTCTCTCCATGGAATAAAACCACACCGTTATCCGCCTTCTCAATTCCCGCTATAACCTTAGTCAATGTACTCTTACCTGCACCGTTAGGTCCAAGTAGTCCAATGATATCCCCCGTTTGAACTCTAAAACTAATTTCCTTTAATACTTCTACCTTGTTATAACTTTTCTGCATATCCTGTAATTCCATAATACATTCTTTTTCCTTCTTAATCTCTTTTAACATAACAGCCTCTTTCTCCTTATTAATTATTTTTTGACCAATATTGTTTATCCAACATTGGATATATGCTTATATATTTAGGTGCAGCATTGAAAGTCAAAGAAATTTCTATGGCGTTATCCACATTAGGCTTCCTATCTTAGACGATATTCCATACTTTCTTCAAGACTTTTCAACATTTGCACCTTATATACTTTTTGAGCGTAGTTATGACTTCTGTCTTTGTAATTCTTCTAATATTAAGTCCAGGTTATCTAGAGCTTTACTCGGATTATCCTTAATAATATCTTTTATTTTATTCAAATAGCTAATTTTTTGATCCACTTCAGACACTTCTACTTCTGTTTCATCACTATCTACATCAAACTGTATAATGAAGTTCTTCATGGCATCCCCTTCATTCAAATATAGCTCTAGATTATCTAATAGCTCTTTATGCCAAAGAATCTGATCCTCTAACGCATTAATTGTCATCGAGAAAGATAACTGGACCAATTTAGTTGCATCTTTACCTGCCTTTATGTCGGACCATCTCTTCCAATATTCGCGCTTTTCTTCTAGTTCTTTAATATGGTTTTGAATCGCTACCTTTAATTCAGATTCATCAAGTAATGAAAGCATAGGTTCTATAATGAATTTGGGTGACCCTGTACCAGCAATTGGGGTTTGTAACACACTCATTATCTCCTTATGCATCTCCTTCATACCATGTTCTGTAATCTTATAGATCTTACGCACTCTTGATCCAGTTCTCTCTTCCCTTAAAACATCAATACATTTTTCTTTTTCCAGTTTTGTTAATGCATAATAAATAGATCCTGACTGAATCTTCATCCATTGATCCGTACCTGACAGCTGAATGAATTTTTGAATCTCATACCCGTGTGTTGGCTTTATACTAAGATAATATAGAATTAACGCTCTTATCATACAATTCCTCTTTTCCAGAAACAATAGAAAGCACGTTTTTGAACTTTCTATTGTCATGAATTTTTCTTAGTCTACAGTACTATAGACATAGCAATTACTCAACGTTGGATATATTATATATCCAACGTTGAGTAATTGTCAATACATTGCTATATTTTTCTAACACAATCTTACTATTGTGTTATTATTAAACCGTTTAATGCAAGAAAATATACTTTATATATGCTATTATTTATATTAGTTTGCCTATTCAATTACACTTTACATTTTAATTTCACTGTAGTATTGGATAGCATATCAATGAATAACGGAGGATTCTACTATTGAAAAATAAATACCAAAAAACCATATATGCCTGTTTTACTGGTTATATTGTTCAAGCTATTATTAATAATTTCGTCCCTTTACTCTTTCTTACCCTACAATCAACCTATCAGATCTCTTTATCCAAGATAACCTTTCTAGTGACTGTTAACTTCGGATTACAACTTATAATTGATTTACTATCCATAGGCTTTGTAGACAAAATAGGCTATCGTGCCTCCGCTTTACTTGCCCACATCTTCTCCGCTGCAGGATTAATCTTATTAACTATCCTTCCAGATTTGATGTCGGATGCCTATATAGGAATAATAATATCCGTAATGGTTTACGCAATTGGTGGTGGTTTACTCGAAGTTCTAATCAGTCCGATTGTAGAAGCTTGCCCTACAGATAACAAAGAAAAGGCTATGAGTTTACTTCATTCCTTCTATTGTTGGGGCCATGTAAGTGTTGTTTTACTTTCCACTTTATTCTTTGCCCTATTCGGTATACATAACTGGAAGTTACTTGCTATCTTCTGGGCTATCATTCCTATTATAAATGCCATCTCCTTTACTAAGGTACCAATTGCTCCACTCATAGACGATGATGAAACTGGTTTGAAATTGAAAGATTTAGTAAAGACGAAAGTTTTCTGGGTGCTTATGTTGCTAATGGTTTGTGCAGGAGCAAGCGAACAAGCGGTAAGTCAATGGGCCTCAACTTTTGCAGAAAAAGGACTACATGTTAGTAAGACGGTTGGTGACCTCGCAGGACCAATGTTATTTGCTATCCTTATGGGAACCTCACGTGCAATATACGGAAAATACGGTCATAAAATTAATTTGAATCGCTTCATGTTATTCAGTGGTTTCACTTGCGTCCTATCTTACCTGATTATATCTCTTTCTCCATATCCTGTCCTAGGACTAATCGGTTGTGGTTTATGTGGATTATCGGTAGGAATATTATGGCCTGGAACCTTCAGTATTGCCTCTGCTACTATACGTGGAGGCGGCACTGCCATGTTCGCCTTCCTTGCATTAGCTGGTGATCTTGGTTGCTCTGGTGGACCAACCTTTGTGGGATTGGTATCTAGTACCTTCTCTGATAACTTGAAAGCAGGAATCTTAGGGGCGATTATATTCCCGATTCTTCTTATTCTTGGTATTAAGGTATTAGGTCGCATGCAGACTAATAAAAATGTTCATGCAATCAATAAATAATTGTAGACGCAATGACAATTGTGATTGTTTATTACTTTAAGAACAGAACTAATTTTGTTCTGATCAATAATTATATAGTGAGCCACTTATGTAAAAGACTACAATAAAACTTTGCTTCACTAAAAGGAAGACGTGATTGATCTTGATTAAAAGCAATCACGTCTTCCTTCTATATTAACTATTAATTACATATTCTATTTTATAGCTATTCAGCCCTTTAATCCTAACATTGTTTAAAGAACTCTTCCGCATCCTCTAAGAATCTATGAATATCCTCTTCTGTATGAGCTGCAGATAAGAAAATTGCCTCGAATTGGCTTGGTCCAATATAATGTCCTTTATTCAGCATATGATTAAAATATCTACCAAACATAATAGTATCAGACGTTTTTGCGGACACATAATCTACTACAGGTTCCTTCGTAAAGAATATACAGCTTAATGAACCAATTCCATTCACTACACATGGAATTTCGTACTTCTTAACTAAATCACGTAAACCTGAACGAAGTCTTTCTCCATATCCGTTAATTTTCCTATAGATTTCTGGGTGATCCTTCAGTATTCTAAGTTGTGTAATCCCTGCACGCATAGCTACGGGGTTTCCACTTAATGTACCTGCTTGATATACAGCTCCTACTGGGGATACAACTTGCATCACATCTTTACGTCCACCATAAGCTCCAACCGGCATTCCTCCGCCTATAATCTTACCATAAGTAATAAGATCCGGTTTGATACCAAAGTAACCTGATGCACCTTCTAATTGTAAACGAAATCCCGTAATTACTTCATCAAAGATAAGAAGTGCTCCTTCTCTTGTACAGATTTCTCGTAACCCTTGTAAGAAACCTTCCTGTGGTAAAATAACACCCATATTCGCTGCAATCGGTTCAACGATTAAACTTGCAATCTCACCTGTATTCTCGACAAATAATTTCTCTACACTTTCAAGATTATTATATACTGCAGTTAATGTATCCTCTGCACAACCGGCCGGTACACCTGCACTATCCGGTACACCTGACGTCATAACACCAGAACCAGCTTTCACTAGCATAGCATCTGCATGACCATGGTAACAACCTTCAAACTTAATTACCTTATTACGTGCCGTGTATCCTCTTGCAACACGAATTGCACTCATAACAGCTTCTGTTCCTGAATTCACCATTCGTATCATCTCAATGGAAGGCACTATATCACAAATCAACTTAGCCATCTCCACTTCAATTTCTGTCGCTGCACCAAAGCTAAGACCTTTATCAATTGCTTCTTGTACCGCTACTTGTACCTGCTCATTCTTATGTCCAAGAATCATCGGCCCCCAAGAACCAATGTAATCAATATATTCATTCCCATCTACGTCATAGATGTATTGTTTCTCTGCCCTATCTATAAATCTCGGACTTCCACCAACCGCTTGAAAAGCACGTACCGGACTATTCACACCACCTGGTATAATCTCAACTGCTTCTGTAAATAAACGTTCTGATTTATCTGTCTTCATTCTTACCTCCATGCATAATTCAAGACAATTTTTAATCTTACAAATTAATGCCATTTACTTCACTTAAAAATACTTGCTATAGTCCCCTTGTGGGATTTCTTTCTCTAAACCAACTACCCGTGGCCATTGATTCGTATCGTCAATTATAAAGCCCATAATCATTCCCATATGAGAATGTAAATGTCTATACTGTGCTAATATTAGAGTAAACTTTGCATATTCACAATTAACTGGTTTTTCTAATAATTCTTTATCCAGCAAACCATTTACATAGTTTATTATTTTCTCTGCTATTTGATTATAATAATACTCAATATCTTCTCTTGCTAGCCTCTTCTCACTAGTAACATCTAGATTATTCAGATCCTTCACATGTATTGATGGCTCCTGATAATTCAGATCACGGGGATTAATAAACCACAAATCTAACGAATGTAGCATATGATAAACATGCTTCCATAATGGCATCTCACCATATATCTTATTCCATAATCCATTCGGGATACAGTCAATTACATTTTTCACTTCCCACAATGTCCTTCTTGTCTGATCCTCAATTATCTTCGTTAAGGAATCCTGCACTAACATTGTAATCCCCCCCTTATTATTATAATTCTATAGACAGTTGCGATACTCTTTGTAATGGCGACAAACATATCAATGTGTTTTATGTCTACCGTTACAATTCTCTGCATTGTGTTAAACGTCCCATACAATGCTTTCTATTGTATGGGTAAGTAACACAATTTTAAGAGAATTGTAGTAGGTAGCCTTAAAACACAGATATGTTGTCGACATGGAGAAGAGTTTCGCAATTACCTAATTATAATTCTACCCTATTCTTCCTTCCTCGATGTACCCTGCAATTTCCTTCGCATAATAAGAGATGAGAATATCTGCACCAGCACGAAACATACTGACAGCAGATTCACCAACTACCGCGGCCTCATCTATGTAACCTGCCATTGCTGCTGCTTTAATCATTGAATATTCTCCACTAACACTATATACCGCACAAGGAACTGGAAAACGTTCAGAAATCTCTTTGACTATATCTAAGTACGCAAGACCCGGTTTTACCATAAGAATATCCGCACCTTCAGCTAGATCTAATTCTGCTTCCTTAATTGCCTCTCTTTTATTATGGTAATCCATTTGGTAGGATTTGCGATCACCAAATGCTGGTGCTGAACCAGCTGCATCACGAAATGGTCCGTAGAAAGCTGATGAATATTTCACCGCATAAGACATAATAGGCGTATTCGTATATCCTGCACCATCTAAGGTATTGCGAATTGCTAAGATTCTACCATCCATCATATCCGATGGAGCTACCATATCCGCTCCTGCTTGAACATGAGATAAAGATGTCTTAGCTAATACTTCTAAGGTACTATCATTATCTACCGTGTGATCGTGTAATATACCGCAATGCCCATGGGAGGTGTATTCACATAGACAGACGTCCGTAATTAGATATAAGTCAGGAAATTCTCTCTTAGCAAGTTCCAGTGCTTTTTGCACAATACCATCCTCTGCCCAAGCTCCGCTACCACACGCATCCTTATGTTCAGGAATACCAAAAAACAAAACTCCACGCACTCCTGATTTCTGAATACGTTCCAATTCATATGCTAAGGTATCTAAACTATAACGATACTGACCAGGCATAGCCGCTATCTCTTCCCTAATCTTCTGCCCTTCTTTCACGAATACTGGATAGATTAAACCATTCTTTGAAACTCTAGTCTCTCTAACCATATCGCGAAGTATTTGGCTTCCTCTTAACCTTCTTGGTCTATTAAGTAATTCCATCTATATCACTATTCCTTTCATAATCTGCTTCAGATTTCTTATAATTCTTGCCTAACTCACTATGATACCAATCACGTTATGCACCTTATAAATAACTGTTAGGATTTTGCTTTGACATGACCTCCGAGCCCAATTTAGGCGACTTGGAACGCCCTTATTTGCTCAAACATTCTACCATACTATCAATCGTAGCCTTTTTAGAAACACCCACTTGTATTCCAAACTTAGTAGCTGCCGCCGCTGTTTGTTCCCCTATACAGACTGCCTTAATCTTAGTATAATCTATATCTGTAAGACATGATGTAAATGCCTTAACGCAGGAAGCACTCGTAAACATCACATAGTCTATCATTTTGCTCTCAATACCTGTACTAATCCTTGTTGCAAGCTCTTCATCAATAAGGTACAGGGTACGATAAACGGCCACATCTTGATATGAAATCTTATTGTCTTCTAAAACTTCTACTAAATCTTCTGTGGCATCTTCTGCACGGTATAATGTTACATAAGGATTTTGACCAAACTCCTTAATTAAACCTGTCGCAAGTTCTTTACCACAATAGATATCTGGCATGTAATCTGCTTCAATACCATGTAGTCGTAACTCCTTCCTTGTAGCATTACCAACTACCCCAAACTTAACACCCATACTATACAGATGGCGTATATCTTTCTTAGTTACTGTTAATAGCGAGAAGAAACTCTCCACACCTTTTGGACTTGTAAACAGAATCCATTGTTCGCCACTTACTTCACTAATCTTATCAAAACTCCTAGAAAATCTCTCTAACTCTTCTTGTTCTTTTATTGTTATGGTCTTAATTACAGGCATCTCAATGACATGAGCTCCCCGTGCGCGTAGTTTTTCAGTAAGTGTAGAACTCTTTTCTTTTGGTCTTGTTACTACAACCTGAATACCTGCAAGTGGCTGTTTCTCAATCCATGCAAAAGAATCCGACAAACTACACACCTCACCAACTACAATAATCGCAGGAGTTTGTATAATTGCCTGATCTGCTGCCGCTTTAAGTGTTTCTACCGTTGCAATAACTCTTCTTTGCTTTGCACTTGTTCCTTTTTCAAGGACAGCTGCTGGAGTTTGTGGATTCATACCCGCTTCTATTAACGACTTACAAATCTCCTCAAGTGCTCCTATCCCCATGAGAAATATAAGAGTTGCCTTCATCTTAACTAAAGCATCATACTGAATTCTAGATGATCCACCCTTTTTTGCATGCCCAGTAATAATATGGACAGAGGAGGTGTAGTCTCTATGTGTAACTGGTATCCCTGCATAGGCTGGAACAGAAACAGCAGAAGTAATTCCAGGAACAATCTCGTACGGAATGTTATTCTCTACTAACAATTCTAATTCTTCTCCACCTCGGCCGAATACAAACGGATCTCCACCTTTTAAACGAACTACTCTATTTCCTTCCAAGGCTTCCATAAGTAGAATTTTATTAATCTCTTCTTGAGGAACTAGATGATGATTTGCCCGTTTCCCTACATTTATTCTCTTTGCAGAAGACGGAATTAACGATGCGATTTCATCACTAACAAGTGCATCATATACAACCACCTCTGCCGACTCAAGCACTTGTTTTCCCTTCACGGTTAACAATCCAATATCCCCTGGTCCTGCTCCTACAAGCCACACTTTACCTTTTTTATCTACCATATAAACAGGCTAACTCCTTCCTAAATTGCAGTCACATACAATGCTCTTTATTGAATACCAAGTCGTGTGATTCTAAGCAAATTGTTGGTGACAACCTTAAACACAGATGTACTGTTTACGCGAAAATATCTTCACACTATCTACCACTTCTTAGTTGTCTCGCTAATGTTTCTCCTAATTTTGCTGCTTTCTCTACCTCACCATGAATACTTCCAATACGAATATCTTCACTATCTTCTTCACAATATAAGCCTTGTAAGCTTATCTCATTGCCTTTTATCTGTGCATAAGCAGCTATTGGAGAAGAACAACCTCCATCAAGTGCTGTTACAAATGCACGTTCACAAGTCGATATAATTTCTGATTCTTTATTAAGAAATGTATCTAAGAAAGAGTAATCCAATCCCCTTCTTCCTTGGATAGCTAAGATTCCCTGACCTGCTGCAGGAATCATTTCTTCTGTTGACAATACTCTTGTAACGATACTTTCTAACCCTAATCTCTTAATTCCTGCTAATGCAAGCACAATACCATTGTAGTTTTGTTCCTCCATCTTTTTAATCCGAGTCTGTACATTGCCTCGTATCGTCTCAAATTGTAAGTTCGGATAGAGCTTCTTTAATTGCAGCACTCTTCTCTTACTTGATGACCCAATAATTCCACATTCCTCTTCCATATGGAAGCCATCTTTTAAGATAAGCACGTCCCTTGGATCCTCTCTTTTCGAATATCCAATGAGCGGTAAATCTTCGGGTATCTCCATTGGCATATCTTTAAGACTATGAACAGATAAATCAATTCTACCTTCTCTAAGAGCGATATCAAGTTCTTTCACAAACAAGCCTTTGCCTCCAACTTTATCAAGGCTTTTGTCTAAAATCTTATCACCTGTAGTTTTCATAGTAACTAATTCTAATTCAAGTTCTGGGTGGGCTTTTCTAATAGCCTCTATAACAATCTGTGACTGTGTTACTGCTAGCCTACTATCTCTGCTCCCAATCCTAATTCTCTTTCTAATTCTTCCTTCCATATAGACCTCCTTAATTTAACTTATTCAAATGAAATTAAGCACGAGCAAAGTGAGTATTTGGTTTCCTTCGATAAGTTAACGATAGAATCTCATTCCTTCTGCACTATGGATTTTAATACATTCTTTATTCCATCTGTAACTCTTTTGGCCATTTTATGATCGGTTCCACTGGCGCTTACTCCAACAACAACAGCTTCTTCTTTCGCGATACCAGGGAAGTAGAAAGTGGATTCTTCCTTGCTATCTGCTACACTAACCGGAATTAATACTTTCAAACATTCCTGTCCAACTTTATAATTAATCAACCTTTGATTCGTCGCAGTTACCACAATTGCGGCTCCAATAACATCTCTCTCTTGATAAGAACGGGCATGCCAAGTAATCTTCTCCTCATTAGCTAAATTCTTTAGTGCTTCTGAGATTTCTGGTGCGATTACCTCTATATTACACCCAAAGGAGCATAATGTCTGTACTCTTCTTGTAGCAATCACACCACCACCAACTACAACTACTCTTTTATTTAATAAATTTATGAATATCGGAAAATATGCCTGTTCCATAATTACACTTCCTCATTCCCATTCTTGCTAGATGCACTTTCAATTGCTTCAAGACAACTACTCCATTGTTCCTTATTAAGACTCTCTTTCAATCCATATAATAGATTCGTCACTACACGATTAGACGCGGCTTTCACAAGCTTTCTGATCTCCTCTGCAGATTCTGGATCATCTATAATCTTCTTCATCTGTTTATCAATACGGTTTAATACACTTATGGATGAGGTTCTACCAACACTTTGGATCAATGGAATGTATTCTCTAAATAGATACCATGTATTAAATTCTTCTTGGTATTCCTCTAATATCTCCATAGCTACCGCAACAGATTGGTTATTAATTGTATCGGTAGCTACCCCACCTAAACTATCAATATTATAGAGCTCAATATTGTCTAATTCCGATAATCGTAATGAGATGTCACGTGGAACTGCCATATCTATTAGAATTCTCTTCCTATCATCATCTAAGATTTCATGTGAATCCTCATATCTTATCGTATGATGAGGACTTGTTGTGGCACTTACTACAACCGACATATCAGAAAGAACACCATAGCGATCTTGATAATCAATGCAATGAACTCCTAGTGGTATATCAACTTCTCTACTCTTATATTGTCGTAATGTCATAGTAACCTTCGCACCAACTTGTAATAACCTTGTAGCCGCCAATCTACCAATTTCCCCATTACCAATCACCAAACATGGAATATCTTGTAAAGTATTAAACTCTCTTGTTAGCACTGTAATCATATTCTCCACAACAGAAGCATTTACTGCTGTAAGATGTACACTTGTCTTTACCTTTTTTGCCGCAGTTATTGCAGTCTGAAACAGTTTTTCTAGCACGATATCTGTCGACTCTGCCTCTCTAGCATTCGCCAATGCATCCTTTACTTGCGTAATGATTTGATCTTCACCGAATACCTTTGACTTTAATCCACATGCCAAAGAAAACAAATGCTCTACTACTTCGCTACCTTTTCTTTGTGTGTTAAGATCTTGATACACCTCCTCATCTATGTCCTTGACACGGCAAAGAATCTCATAAGGATCCATGCTCTCTTCTACACAACTGATGTACAATTCTGTACGATTACATGTGGATAGCACTACACAGCCCGTAAGTTCCTCTTGGTACCACTCCATAATCTGATTCATCGCCATTGCTGCCTCATGACGAGTAAAACTAAAACCTTCTCTATATTCTATGGAAGCCTTGCTATGGTCAATTCCTACCATTTGAATGTCCATGCTGACTCCTCCTATCGTTCGTTATTTATCATATATAATAGTGCATTACAAATTGCTGCAGCTACATTGCTGCCACCTTTTCTTCCCTTTGCTACTATATAAGGGATATCTGTCTTCATTATTAGCTCCTTAGATGGAACTACATTAACAAACCCTACTGGTACACCGATAATCAATTTTGGTGTAATCTTATGCTCATTAATCAGTTCATATAGATGGACCAACGCTGTTGGGGCATTTCCAATAGCGAATATTACATCTTTTTCCAATCTAGCAGCCTTATTCATGCTTGCTGTCGCTCTTGTCGTTCCTAATTCCTTAGCTTCTAATGCCACATCGTCATCAGACATAAAGCAATATACTTCACCTCCATGTTTGGCAAGCGACTTCTTATTAATTCCAGCCTTCGCCATCTGCGTATCTGTGACAATACAAGCTCCTGATTTAATTGCCTCGATTGCCTTACTTACAGCACCTTCTGAAAACTTCAGATTATCAGCATATTCAAAATCAGCAGTTGTATGGATTACCCTCTTAATAATCAACTCTTGGTCTTCTAAAAATACTCTTCCTTGTAGCTCTTCTGTTATAATCTCAAAACTACGTTTCTCAATCTCCGCCGGTAATACTTTTTCTAATTCTATCTTCAAAGATATCCCTCCTGTCTTACACACCTTGTTCCATGATTTGATAGATTGCCTCCATATCTAGGTTCTTACGAATTGCATCTGCAAGTAAGTTATATTGCGTTTCTTTGTATTCTTGTATATTCAATGCATGAACGTCGGTTGCATCATATCCTTTTTCCTTTAATAATGCTTCTACGATACTATTTACCACCCCAGACATGTCAAAGATTCCATGCACATAAGTTCCATAAATATTCCCAACATTATTGCCATCTTCTTTCACGTTATCACTCTTCGTGGTATCCGTCAAGTTTGTCAATGGGTTCCCCTTACTATCCGTATCGCCCATATGAATCTCATACCCTTCAAAGTCGATTCCGCATAGATTACTTAAAGTACCTTCCACCCTTGTGAATGTTCCATGTACCCTAGTTCTTGTCTTCTCAGATAAGAATACTGTATCGATTGGGAGTAGTCCTAGTCCCTTCACCTTCTTAAATTCTATCTTATCCGTCTCCATATTGTCTGGGTCCGCAATTGTGTTTCCCAACATCTGGTACCCTCCACATACACCAAAGATTACTTTGCCCCTAGCAGCATGTTGCAAAATCTTTGCCTCTAAACCTGTTTCGCGAAGCCATAATAAATCCTCAATTGTATTCTTAGTACCTGGAATAATAATCATATCGGGGTCCATTAATTCATTCGGTTGCGTAACATAACGTAAAGATACTTCTTCCACATATTCAAATGGATTGAAATCTGTAAAATTAGAGATTCTAGGTAGACGTATAACCGCAATATCTATTAACCCAGTTGTAGTTTTCTTCGTAAATCGTTCCGATAAGCTATCTTCGTCATCAATATCAAGATGACAATATGGTATAACACCACGCACTGGGATACCAACCTTATCTTCAATCATACGAAGTCCCGGATCAAGAATCGTCTTATCTCCACGGAATTTATTAATAATTAGTCCTTTTACCATAGCGCGCTCTTCTTCTTCAAGAAGTAAAACAGTCCCTAATAATTGTGCAAACACTCCACCACGATCAATGTCACCTACTAATAACACGGGAGCTTTCGCCATCTTAGCCATCCCCATATTCACAATATCTTCGCTTTTAAGATTAATCTCTGCTGGACTACCTGCACCTTCAATTACGATAATATCATGCTCTTGTTCTAGTTTATGATAAGCTTCTAATATAGCGGGCACAAACTTCTTCTTACATGCAAAATATTCTCTAGCCGACATGGTTCCCACAACTTCTCCATTGACAATAACTTGTGATCCTGTATCATTCGTTGGTTTTAGTAAAATTGGATTCATAAGAACAGAAGGTTGAATCATTGCCGCCTCCGCTTGCATGACCTGCGCTCTTCCCATTTCAAGTCCTTCTTTGGTTATGAAGGAATTTAGAGCCATATTCTGTGATTTAAACGGAGCTACTTTATAACCATCCTGTGCGAACACACGACAAAGTCCTCCTGCTAATATGCTTTTTCCCGCATTAGACATTGTTCCTTGAATCATAATTGATTTTGCCATTGTCTTTACCTCCTAATCCTCTCCTATGCCTGCATAATCACGAATATTCATATTACATTTCGTCACTTGTTGTTTAAGTTCAACTTTGATTTTTCGCATTGCCTTGATTAAAGCATCATTCTCTACTCTAGTACGTATTGCAATTCGATAGTATCCTTTTGACAAACCTCTATAATTACTACAATCGCGAATCAATATACCTTCTTCTAATAACTTCTTGTACCAGTCTATCTGATCGTAGAGGAAGATATAATTAGCCTCTGGTATAAAATACTGAATCCCCAAATCTGATAACGCCTCACATAAAAATTCCTGTTCTTTCTTAATATACGCTCTTGTCTTAGCTACGTATTCCTCTTGACCTAATGCAACGACACCTGCTGCTTGCGCTGGAATAGATACAGACCAAGGCTGACTTACACTGTTCATCTTAGCTAACAGTTTAACATTAACCGTCATTAGGTATCCAAGTCGTAGGCCTGCCATTGCATATATTTTAGTAAACGCTCGTAGAATCACCAAGTTATTATATTCTGCTAACTGTGGTGTTAGCGTATGGTATTCAGGTTTCTTTAAAAAATCATTAAAACACTCGTCTACTACTACTATAATATCAAGTTCCGCACAACGCCTAAGAATACGCAGTAGTAACTCATGGGATATGGTATTGCCAACTGGGTTGTTTGGATTACATAGAATAACCATATTAAGATCCGTAGTTAGAGCCTCTAGGTAATCCTCTGTTACAGAAAAACCATTCGAAGAATCAAGTTCATAATAATTGATTTCACAATCAACCGATTGTAGAGCCTGTTCGTATTCGGCAAATGTTGGGCTAACGATCAAAGCTTTCTTAGGTTTGCTTGCTAATACCAGTGTGAATAACACATCTGCAGCTCCATTTCCAAAGTAGAGGTACTCCTCAGGAACCTGAAGTTTTGACGATAGTGCGTTTCGTAATCTTCCACAACGAACATCAGGATAACTTGCAACCTCTCGTAAACTCTCTCTTGCTGCCATTAATATTGCTTCATTAACCCCCAAAGGATTAATATTCGCGGAAAAATCGTATTTAGGTTGGTATTTATAGATATCACCACCATGTACATTCATCAGATTTCCTCCCTTATCAGTACAGATTGGTTGTTAATTGAATACATAATTCTAATAGCTAAATAGCCATGCTAACTCCAATCTTAATTCCAATTAATAAAACAAATGATAAAAACGCACACATATATAACAAACGGTTTGCTCTTTTGATATCTTCTATCTCGATTTCCCGGAGAGCATCACCTATATATTCTTTCTTATGAAGCTTGCCAAAGTAATAGGCATCACCTGCTAATCTAATACGTAGAGCCCCAGCACATACGGATTCTGTATGGGCTGAATTGGGACTGGCATGTTTATAGCGATCTCTCTTATAGATTCTATATGCGTTCTTGCCGTCCATTCCTAACATATAGGCACTTAGGATCATCATGTAGGCTGAAAATCTTGCAGGTATATAGTTAACCACATCATCCAGTTTTGCTGCGAATCTACCTATATCAATGTATTTATCATTCTTGTACCCTATCATTGAATCCATAGTATTAATAGACTTATATAAGAATCCAAGCGGTGCACCACCTATAATAATTGCTATCAAAGGAGCAATACTACCATCAGAAGTATTCTCTGCTACTGTCTCTACTGCTGCCTTAGTTATCCCAACTTCATCAAGACTCTTCGTATCTCTTCCTACTATCATAGACACCGCATATCTTGCTTTCTCTATATCCTTGTCCTTTAATGCCTTATATACTTTCATGCTCTCAACCTTAAGAGACTTAGTAGCCAATAATTGATAGCAGAAGATACCTTCAATTATAATCCCAAGATAAACATTCGTTTTATAACAGATGATCAATAGTACAAGCGGAATTCCAGTTGATATAATCATTACAATTATCGCTAATACAATTCCACCTATTCGTTCTCCCGTCTTTGTCTTGGGAAAACAGTGTCGAATTAGTTTTTCCGTACTGCTAATTAATTTTCCGATCAGTCGTATCGGATGATAGATCCAATGTGGATCTCCTACTATCAAATCTAGGATAAATCCTATGATACATGCATAGATACCATATCTCATACTTTCCATTCACACTTTCCCTTTACTATCTAATAATTTCACTTACAGTTACGTATCTATCAACAGTTTTTGTAAACCAACTAGCATCATCGACCTCAACTAAGTAACCTTCTCCATTCTGGACTTTCCAATGATAGAAGTTTTCTTGTGGTTTAGCATATGCTTCAAGAACAGCCATTATCGTTCCCCCATGTACAATCATCGCTACGTTTTGTATATTCCTATTATGAATATATTCAACTGCTTCTTCAAAACCCTTAACACATCTTTTGCGAAATTCTAACTGGTCTTCTCCCTGAGGAAATGGAATCTTTCCTTCTTTTGTTAACCACTCCTGATAGTCTACATTCTCTTTTAATTCTTCGTAGGTCATTCCTTCGAATGCTCCAAAATCACACTCTTTCAAGTCATCAATTACATAAGGTTTCTTATCCGGATAGATGCACATGGACGTTTGTATGCATCGCTTCATAGGACTCGCTATAACCATCTCTACTTCTGGATACATACGTTCCTTAAGCAATTCAATTCCTTCCTCGCAGAGAGGTTCATCAGTAGCACCTATATAAGCATGTCTTTTATTCCCTGATGTGATGGAATGTCTAATCATATAGATTTTCATTCTTTCACACCTCCTTTTTTAGTCTTTTTGTTACTTGATTCGAGTTGTTATTCCACATAATACACGATATACTTCTTCCGCTTTGCTTGCTATCTTACAGCAGATACGACCGGTACGTTCTCTATACTGCCTCTCAAACGAATCCATGGGAACAATTCCATATCCTATCTCTGTACTTACAATACACACTTTAGGATTTCTCGCGATTATTTCATCTAGGATTAATTCTGGTTCTTGCTTTTCTTGTAATACTCTCTTGATTATAAGATGAAAATGGTTAATTATTGTTGCACTATATAATTCTTCAACAAAATTATAGTTCTCATCAGCAATTACTAGTTCTTTACTTGCATTCCATGTTTCAAGCTCACTATTTACACTCTTAGCACATTGCTTTGCCACTTCAAGTTTTCCTTGCGCTACACCGCCTATTATAAGTTTCATAGTAATAACCATGCCTTTCCATAGCCTGCAAACTTTAGCCCGCAGGCACAAAATTGCGTGTGAAAGATTCATCTTTCACACTACCCCTCCAATCCTACAACCAACCGCAATCCATATAAGAATGGCTAATTCATTCAGTTGAAGGAAATATCCTGCTAAATCCCCGGTGACTCCACCAAACTGTTTTTTGCATATATAATAATGATAAGCAAACATAAGTAATGTAACGATGATGACGCCAGCTCCAAGGAATGGGTTTATCCACAACAGAACTATGGAACACACAAAACTATACACAAGCATTGCGACTTTTACACGATTTTTATGGGACATATCAGAAAAAGTAGCTGCCAAACCAGTATTCTTAGCAAGGGGGAAAGTTACAATACTTAATCCGCTGAATGCTCTTGTTAGCACATAGCCGACTGCTATAATCGAGAGTCCTTTAACAGAAATCTCGCTCCATACACCAAGTGATAGAACAAAGTAACAAACTGCTCCAATAATAGCAAATGCACCTGTATGTGGATCCTTAAGAATCTCTAACTTCTTATCTCTGTCTCCATATGAATGCAGTGCATCTAGTGTATCTAAAAGACCATCCACATGGATTCCTCCAGTATAGAATATTGGAAGGATGGTCATCAGTGCCGCAAAACAAAGACTGCTAATATGAATACGAAAAAGAAAAGTCCCAATCCCATACACAATAACTCCTAGCACTGCACCTACCAATGGGAAGAAACAGAATGCGTATTTCATATTCTTATCATTCCAATCAACTCTTGGCATCGGAACTTTTGAGTACATGGAAAACGCAATAATACAGGATGCTAACATCTTTTCTCCTCCTTTCCTTTGTGAGAGACAGGTATGGTATACACGACTTCTACTACTTCGTCAGACATCTGGGCTAATGCTTTATTAATAGCTCCAAGATAATTTATATATCTTTTTGTCTCTTCATCATAAGTTATTCCATCGCTGAATACTTCATTTGTTACAATAACAAGGTTTCTTACTTGCTCTTTTATATTCTTTACCCCTTCAATAACCTGTTTTACTGTATGATCATGCGCACCATTTTCTTGATACATCTCATTGGCAACAAGATTAGAGATACAATCTAGTAACACCGTATTCTCTCTCTCAAGTGCTAAAGATTTCAAATCTACAAAGCATTCTATCGTATTAAAATTCTTCTCACTTCTCATCTCGCGGTGCCTTGCGATCTTACGATGTGCTTCCTCGTCAAAGGCAACCATCGTCGCTATATATACTAGATCCTCTCTACTATATGCTAATGTTCGATTCTCAGCAAATTCTGATTTACCACTTCCACTGCCACCTGTAACTAACGTCATCATTCATCAAATACCTCGTAATTATCAATATTAATATCTGCAAACGTACTCATCTGACGATACACCGCTAACCCCATATCAAGTAACGGTAATACTGCAACTGCGCCAGTTCCCTCCCCCAAACACATATCACATGTTATGTAGGGCTCTAACTCAAGCGCTTTTAACAACATCTGTCCTGCAGGTTCTTTTGAGACATGAGATGGCATCATATATTCTCTAGCGACTGGGTTAATTCTTGATGCAATCAAAGCCGCCACTGCGCAGATGAAGCCATCTATCACAACTGGAATATGATATCTTGCTCCTCCAAGGAATACACCAACAAGTCCCGCAATATCTAGCCCTCCCACTTTGGCAAGCACTTCAATTGGATCTGAAACATCAGGCTTATTCAAGTCAATAGCCTTCTTAATTGCCTGAATTTTTCTCTCGAATCCTTCTCCTGTAAGGCCTGCACCTTTTCCTGTAACTAACTCTACTGGTTTCTCTAACAGTAGCGATGCAATTGCACTACTTGTTGTTGTATTCCCAATTCCCATCTCCCCAGTGGCCAAGATATCATAACCTGCTTCCTTGCATCTCTTAACCGAATCAATTCCAATAAGTATCGCCCTTACAGCCTCTTCCCTCGTCATGGCTGCTTCCTTGGTCATATTCTTCGTTCCATATGACACCTTCAAATCTTTCTTTGTGATGCTTTCAACATCAACTACCATTCCAATATCAATTGGAATCACATTTGCCTTAGCAATATTAGCCATATGACATACACTAGTCGCATTCTTCGTAAAATTATCTGCTACAATCGCTGTCACCTCTTGACCTGTTTGTGTAACTCCTTCTTCTACAACACCATTATCCGCGCAGAAGATCAGTAAACCACGTTTATCAATTCTATAATCACAGGTTCCTTTCATGCCGGCCATATCTATTACAGCATTCTCTAGCTTTCCTAAGCTAAATAGAGGTTTCGCTATATTCAGCCAGTGCTTTCTCGCTTCTTCCATTGCTGTCTCATCTTTTGGTTTTATCTCTTCAAGAATTGCTAGTAATGATTGTTCTAACATTCGATTTAATCATACTCCTCTCTATTCAATAAGATTCTAGTGTCAAAAGGTACATTTTCCTTGTTTCTACGAAGAATCAAGAATATTTATTCCTGCCATTACCCGATCTGACTAGCTAAATATCTCTAGTTGCCTTACACCTCTCTATAAAACGCCTCGCAAAATCTGGATTACTATAATAATATAAATGCGGATATCCAGCCATTAAGTTATCCCTAGCATGCGTAGTGGGATATGATATGGCTGAGGAGGTCTTGGTAGCTGTGTAATCGGATCCGGTATCAGTACTATCCCAATAATGGAATTCGTGTCCACGTATTACTTCATCTTTAGTGGAATACGCGGTCTCTTCATTGGCTATTAATGTTACATATCCAAAACGTACTAAGCGCTTTGTTTTAAAAGACTCCCCAGGGATAGCTCCAACCATTTCATACCACTCTTCATCTTTGCCCTGCATTCGTTCATGTAGATACATAAAGCCACCACACTCTGCAATACATGGCACTCCAGAATGTATTGCTTCCTGTATCGACTTTCTCATACTTATATTCTCTTCAAGCTCCTTGGCATACACTTCTGGATAACCTCCACCTAATAATAGGCCATTCAGATTTTTGGGAATTGTAGCATCCATTAGTGGAGAGAATGGTACTAACGTTGCGCCCATCTTTGCAAGTAATTGTAGATTTTCCTGATAATAGAAACAAAATGCCTTATCATAGGCATAGCCAATACGAATTATCTCCTCTTTCTTAACCGTAGAATTATCAAGTACCTCATCTATTTCTCGAACTTCGAATTCCGGAGCATTCTCAGCTATCTTAAGAATAGCATCAAGGTCAATACTCTCCCTAGCAATTTCACTAAGATAATCTAGTTGTTTCTGTAAGTTTTCGATTTCATCAGGGGTCACTAACCCAAGATGTCTGCTCTCTAGCTTAAAATCTGTTAAAGGAGGTAAGAATCCAACCACTGGCAACTTTGTTTCTTCCTCAATAACTGGTTTAATTCTTTCATACATGGCTTTACCTATACCATTAAGAAGAATCCCTTGAATATTACTATCCTCACGGAAATCCATAACGCCTTTTATAATTGCAGCAAGTGATAGACTCATCCCTTTACAAGAAACAGCTAATATTACAGGTGTCCTTGTTTGTTTTGCAACATCATATGAACTAGCAGTATCTTTTCCTAACTGCATTCCGTCATAGTATCCCATTACACCTTCAATAATCGTTATGTCTGTATCAATACTATTCTGATATAGTATCTCTCGCACTACTTCTGGCGGTGTAAAGAACAAATCCAGGTTTGCTGTTTTTGCTCCAGTAATAGCTTTGTGAAACATAGGATCAATATAATCGGGACCACATTTACACGCAGCAAGTGATAGGTTACGTCTTTTTAGTTCTTGTAGGACAGCACAAACCATTGTAGTCTTCCCACTACCACTAGAGATCCCTGTAATCAATACTCTTGGAACTTTAACCAATCGTTTCATTGTTGAATTCAATATGAGCCCCCCTTTCTGTCTGCTTTTATAGCAAAGTACATACATATATCACGGCTTTTGCCATGTAATAATATAAATTGGATTTTGCCCCGTCATCATGTGGTAGCCCCCTAATGTTCTCGACTTGGACACATGAAGTTGAACTACTTCGCTTTGAAGCTCTGGGTGCTTCTTCTCAAAATCGACTGCTAGCGCTACTGTCTCGAGCGCAATTGCATTAAGTACAATACGAACCGTAGGATTCTTCTCCCATATTGCATATACAATACTCTCTAAATTCCCAGTCGTACCTCCAATAAAGACATGTGTCGGTGCCGGTAGCGATTCTAAGGCTTGTGGTGCGAGCCCTTCTACTACGCTTAGATTATCAACTCGGAACTTTCGTTTATTCTGTTCAATCAAGTCTACTGCTTCTGAATTCTTCTCTATTGCATATACCTGGATATCTGTTGATTTACAAGCAATCTCAATTCCTATAGACCCAGTACCTGCGCCCACATCGTAGCAAATAGCATCTTTCGTTAATTTAAGTTTACTTATACTAACTTCACGAACCTCTGCCTTTGTCATAGGGACTTTACCACGAATAAAGTCGTCATCAACTATACTAGAAGAAATCTCATTACATGGATTAGGGTTTTCTATAATTACTGCCGCTAATTCTTGTTGCCCACCCATATATCCTTCTAACGGGCTAATTGTCTGTATCTTCTCACTTGGATAGGATAAGCATTCTCCCACATGAAGTTTGACTTGCTCCATTCCATATTCCATGAGCAGATTACAAAGTTGGTTCACACTGTCCTTGCCTCCTAATAATGCAAATGTATAAGCATTGTGATGTACTCTATTAACAATTGCATTGGCCGTTCCATGCAAGGATGTCAAATTCATATCATCCCACGAAAGGTTAAATCTCGAAGCCAAGTATGCTACAGTGGTAATTCCAGGTAACATCATAACCTCACAAAATTCTAGCGCCTTTAATAGCTTCTTCGCACCGCTACAAAAACCCACATCCCCAGAAAGAAGAATCGCAACCGGAAATTGTTCTAACCCCTTTATATAATCAGCAATTTCTAAAGAATGGTACTCAACATAAACTTCTGGTTGATTCCCCATCTCTTCTCTTGTGATCCATATGGACGTATTCTGAAAACTTTGAATCATACGCCTAGCTCCAATCACAACTGGCACCTGACTAAGAATATCGATTGCTTCCTTGGTTAAGGAACTCTCAGAACCCATTCCAACTCCAATTAGATAAACCTTCTTCCTATTCATCTCGTAGTCCTCCTTTTCTTAATTTGGGATTTAAAACTATACCATGCTTAGCAAACCAAGTGTACTGGACACATAGGAATACGAGGCATTGCGGCCGAGTCAACCTGAGCCACGGCAGGATGCCGTATTGAGGGTTCTTCGTCTCATAAAACGATACGTTGGTTTAGCGTTCGGTAACATGCATGAGTTTTGCTTATTCTACTGTATAACCTCTTGGCGTTACGATTTTACCTGCAACTACTTTCGTTTGGCTATTCCCAATGAATACCGTCGTGAACATATCAACCGTAGTATCTCGTAACTGCTGTAATGTAAGTACTTCGGATTCTTCTCCTTCTCTTCCAATGTTTCGTACAATTCCACAGATCGTTTCTGGGGATTTATACTCTAACATATAATCACAAGCTTTCATAAGATAATCTGCTCTTTTCTTACTTGAAGGATTGTAAAGACAGATAGAGAAATCAGCTTCAGCCGCCGACCTTACTCTCGCCTCAATCTTCTCCCATGGAGTAAGCAAATCACTTAGGCTGATTACTGCAAAGTCATGAATTAACGGCGCTCCAAGTACACTCGCACCAGAAAGTGCTGCTGTAATACCAGGTATAATCTCTACCTCAACTTCAGGGTAAGCTTCTCCAACCTCATAAATTAATCCTGCCATTCCATAAACTCCTGCATCGCCACTACAGATCATAGCAACAATCTGCCCCTTCTTTGCCTCCTCGAATGCCAATTCGCAACGCTTTACTTCCTGCTTCATAGGTGTGGTTAAGAACTCCTTATCTGCAAAATGTTCTTTTACCAAATCAACATAAACGGTATAACCAACAATGACATCACAAGATTCTAGGACCTTAACCGCCTGAATTGTCATCTGCTCATAAGCTCCAGGCCCAATTCCTACTACATATATTTTATTCATAGTTGTCTCCTTTTAGATTCACATATTCACTAGCCAACATAACCAGACTTTACTTACTTGCTTCCCTAAACATTGTTGCGAATGCAGGATTATATAGTTCCGAACGATCATACTCTCCCTCTAATACATTCCCAACAACAATGAGTGCGGTTTTCGTTACGTTATTGTCTTTAGCCGTCTGTGCCAATGTGTCTACTGTACAACGATATACTTTTTCATCTGGCCAAGTTGCTTTATACACAATCGCAGCTTTCGTATCAGCTGGATATCCACCTTTCATCAGTTCCACTTGTAATTGTTCTAATAGACCTGTACTTAAGAATATTACCATAGTTGCTTGATGAGATGCCAGTTTAGCTATCTCTTCTTTCTCTGGGACTGGAGTTCTACCAGCCATACGAGTAATAATTACTGATTGAGATACATTTGGCAAGGTATATTCAGCTTGTAGAGCCGCTGCTGCCCCACAGAATGAACTAACTCCCGGGCAAACCTCATATGGTATATCATGCTTCACAAGTTCGTCCATCTGTTCCTTAATCGCTCCATAAAGACAAGGGTCACCTGTATGAAGTCTAACTATCTTCTTATTCTCTTGATGTGCACTTACCATTACTTCAATCACTTCTTCCAAAGTCATATATGCACTGTTATACACTTCTGCCGAATCTTTCTTATACTCCAATAGCTCTGGATTAACTAATGAGCCCGCATAGATTATCACATCAGCTTCCATAAGTAATCGCTGCCCTCTTACAGTAATAAGATCAGCTGCTCCTGAACCTGCTCCTACGAATTGAACCATTATTTATCCTCCTTCACAATTAACAGCGAATAATAGCTTGCATTCTCTGGTATATCTTCACAACTTGTATAAACCTGCTCGCCATCCATACCACAATTCTCAACCATAACGACATCATTATGATGCTTGCGAATATATTCCTTCACCATAGGCATCTTACTTGCAACCTTCATGAAAACCTTAGTACCTTTCATTGTTAATGCTTCTTCGACGCCATATGAACCCGGTATAATATGCAACTGTTCAGAACGTTCCACCAACCCTTGATTCATCCTTGCTGCTGCGGCACAAAATGACGGAATACCGCTAATGATTTGGGTATCAAATCCTGCTTCCTTGATAAGTGCATGTACATAAAGGTACGTTGAATATATGGTTGGATCACCTAATGTTATAAAGGAAACCTGTTTTCCCTGTTCAAGTAAATCTTCAACCGCCTTAGCTGCTTTCTCATATCCTTCTTGCAATTTCTTCTTATCTTTCGTCATAACCGTTGGTAAATGCAAGATTGTTTTATCTGCAATCTCTGGTACACTCTGTACTGCTATACAATAAGCAACGCAGCCCTGACGATAAGAATCACAATCCTTATCAACATCTAATCCTTGTTCACGCCCCTCTAAGAATGGTTCTTCTAATGTGCTATCCGTAACCGCTATGGCAATTACATCACTTTCTTTTAATAGTCGTACAGCTTTTAATGTCAATAATTCAGGGTCTCCTGGACCCGTTCCTATTCCGTATAATATACCTTTCATTCTATACCCATGCTTACTAAATACTTTCTTCATTGATAAAACAAATAAATAAAAAAACTATAACGCATGGCTCCTTTCATGATGATGTAACCTTAGGCAATTGGAAACTCTTTGTAATGCCGACAAACATATCAATGTGTTTTATGTCTGGCGTTACTGTTTGGTGAATTGTGTGTTCGTCATTCCAATTCCCTATGATGTAACCCTGTTATCTCCTATCTCTTCTATTATTAAATCCTCTGTTCCTTCCGTCTGTCCAAGCAAACCATATTCTACAGAGAACACCATTATTCCGACTTTGATATCCATACCAAGTCTATGCTGTACATAGAACTGAATACGGTTCATAATTCTCTTCATAACACTATCTAGATGGCCGGATTGTTTTAATATCGATATCATTTCATCCGTTGTAATAGCTTGCTCAATTGCTTGTAACGTCTCTAGATTAGCTCCTTCTAATGCCGCATTTGCTAGAAATATTTCCATTCTGGCATCTGCTTGTTTTGAATGTGTATTCATAATCCCCGCTGCAAGCTTAACAAACTTACCGACATGTCCAACCATAAGAATCTTCATATAACCAACTTCTACTGCCGTATCTAATGCCTCACCTACATAATTACTACACTTTACTGCCTTATTAATATCTATATGAAGGGTCTCATTCAAAAAGTCTGCACCGTAATTACCTGGTGTAAGAATGAGTATCTCCTGTCCATTTGCCTTCTTAACTTTAATCTCTAGTGCTATAGAATCAATTAATGCACTCTCACTCATAGGTTCCACAATTCCTGTAGTTCCAAGAACTGATATTCCACCTTCAATGCCTAGCCTTGGGTTGAACGTCCTTTTCGCAATCTCTACACCTTCGGGTATCTCAATGATAACTCTTAATCCCCCATCATATCCCATTTGTTCACATACTGTGGTAACTTCCTGCATAATCATTTGCCTTGGTACCTTATTAATTGCTGCTTCTCCAATTTTTTGCCATAATCCTGGTAGCGTTACTCTACCCACTCCGATACCGCCATCTACTATTGTTTGATTTCCCTGTATTCTGTTAACCTTCGCATAGACTAGTATCCCATTAGTTACATCTGGATCATCTCCACTATCCTTACGAATGGCACACCGTACCGAATCCTTTGACATATTAATATCTTCAATTGTTAGTTGCAAGGTTACACCTTTAGGAGTCAGTAAGGATACCTTATTAACAATAACTCCACTCAATAGCATACTTGTCGCTGCCTTTGCCGCTGCCGCCGCACAACTTCCAGTAGTATAACCACTGCGTAGTTTCTTTTTTGTATTCACTAAAGGCACTGCCTCCATCTACCTTCCTCCTTATCTACTTGCACATTCGCAAGAGATTAAATAAACCAAACTATTAATGATAGTTTGCTTATAAATTGTCTAATTTACTGTCTACTTAATATACAAACTAAAAATTGTTACTCTGCTTCCCTAATATGTCGAATAAACATATCTTGTACCACTCTTAGTTCACCCAATCCTTGTAACTTACAATCCACTTCGTATCCCTCTTTTTCAAGAACTGATTTCCATGAATCTTCCTCATCTCCAGCCATATCATTCTTGGCATGATCACCTGCAACAATCATGAACGGAATCAGCAATACTTTCTTATACTCATTCTTTTCCATAAGTCCCATAGCATCGTCTAAAGTTGGATAGCCTTCCACTGTCGCCATATAGATGTTTGAATAGCCTTCTGCTCTAAATGTATAGTCAACTGCTGGATAGACCGCATTTGCATGATGGCTGGTTCCATGCCCCATCAACAAAATTGCTTCCTTTTCTCCAACATGATTTTCCTCAACGATACAACTTACTAATTGCTTATAATCTTCGGTATCAGATAAGAGTGGCTTTCCAATACGAATACTACTGAATTTTTTAACATAAGGCGATAGGTCTTCTAACATATTGTCATTCTCAATTCCATTAATAATATGTGTTGGTTGAATAATTACATCTGTATATCCGTCTTCAACCAATTGTTCCATTAACTCTTGTACTGTTGGTACAATTAAGTTATCTCTTTCTCTTAATTTCTTAATTATAATCTTACTTGTAAAAGCACGAAATACTTCATGATCTTTGAATTCTTCTGCTATCCCTCGTTCAATTGCCTCTATTGTTTTCTTTCTTGTATCTTCATGACTTGTACCAAAACTAATTACTACGATTGCTTTTTTCATTATCTAACATAACTCCTCTCAAAATCGGGAAGTTACGAAACGCTTCTCAAAGTGTTTCGCTACTTCCAACCTTCTAACTTTTTCTGCCACGTTCATACTGAAGGATTATATATATCTCTCTATTCTTATATCTCTATTCTAATCCCTTTATTAATTCATCTATCGATTTTGGACATATTGGATTATTCGTTTGTTCTATTATATTAGCCTTACATAAACAATTATACATTTTTAAGACGTTTGGTTCTTCAAGATATGCCTTCTTCCTTAACTCTACATTCTCAAATACCTTCTGTGGAGTATCCTTTACTAATACCTTCCCATCTTGAATAACAATAATCCGATCTGCCCATGCCATAGCATAATCACTGTCGTGAGTTGCCTGAATCACTGTGATTCCTGCTTCACATAATTCATCGACTAAATCATTCACTAATTGACTGTGATACGAATCCAGTGCAGCTGTAGGCTCATCAAACAAAATCACTTCAGGCTTCATTGCCAAGATATCCGCTATGGCAACCTGCTTCTTCTGTCCCCCACTTAAGAAATGAGTAGGTCTTTTCTTAAGATGTTGTATATGAAGAGATTCTAACACAGATTCTACTCGTTCTCTTACAACCTCTTTTTCTAGTCCTAGATTCATTGGCCCAAAGGAAATCTCTTGAAAAACATCTGCACTAAATAGTTGATTATCTGGATTCTGAAATACAATTCCAATGATCTGTCTTAATTTCTTGAGTCCATTTCTATTATAAGTAACAGGCTCTCCATTCACTTGAATACTCCCATTAGTCGGTTTATAAACGCCGTTCAAACAGAGAAATAAGGTTGATTTCCCGGATCCGTTTGGCCCCATAATAGCAATTTTCTCACCTTTATTAATTGTTAGATTCACATTCTGTAAGGCAACAGTTCCATCCTCATATTGATAATTAAGGTTCTTTATTTCAATCATTGTATCCCCATGCATATCACAAACTGGTTTATGATACTGCTCATCTAATAAGTTGAAAGTACGCAATGCATGGCCCCCTTTATAGTCTTTTAATTCTTTCAACTTTGCTCTATATAGCAGGCATATTTCCTAAGAAATAATAACAGACGATTCCTTCCAATAGAGTAATTGCAAGCATTACGATCACTTCTGGGACACGCGGTCGCTCTATTGTACTCAGTACACATAAGTCCCCATCGTAACCTCTTGATTCCATAGAACAAAATAATGCATCTGCTTTCTGGTAAGCACGTACGAATAGTACCGCCGCCATCTTACTTGTGGATTGCACAGAAGTCTTTCTATCCTTATATCCTAATCTACAATCCTGCGCTACTACAATTGCATTTCCTGTCTCTAATAATAGAAAAATAAAGCGATAGATTAGATACATTAGCTCAATTACGATTTTGGGAAGATGAAGACTTCTAAGGACTTGAATCATATCAATCACAGGAGTCGTAACTGCTAGAAAATATAAACAAGTAACCGATGCGAAAGATGACAAAAACAGCTGAATTCCTCTAGTTAGAGACCATTTGGTCATATAGATATGGCCGCCAGCCAAGGATACAAGTATCTTGGCTGACTCCACATGTCCGACTTCAAATATAACTGTTATTGTACTAATAACTAAGAAAATTAATGGTATACATAATAGTCGTAGATACGCCCGAAACGGCATCTTCCCTATCAAAACAACCAACGCTAACATTATCAAGAATATGCATAAGGATACCACATTGGACCTACATAAAACACATATCAATAAGTTGCCTACTCCAAAGAGTAATTTACTATATGGATTTCTTTCTCTGAGCTTTGAACTGTATGCCCATTTATCCATCATGATCATGCAGACTTACTCTCCTTACGGCTTCTTTCTCTTAAAACCCCTAAGCCATAACCAAAAACTCCTGCACCAAGAGCTGCTTGTAGGCAAAACAATAACGATTCTGTTTCTCCACCCGGTGGTTCCATAACAGGGTCAGCCCAAGCCTCATAATCTGGATTAATCTCTGAAATTAAATCTTCTGCTTGACCATCTGCTCCTCCAAACTCACTCTCTCTATTCATAAGTAATGGAACCGTAGCTATTAATACACAAAGCACTAATAATATAATAATAAGCTTTTTCTTACTCAACTTCACGCACCTTCCTTCCAAACCCAAGATCCTCTAATTCTGTTTTTGCAAATGATTCTAAAGCAATTACTACAATAACAGTTAAGATACCTTCTATTATTGCAAGTGGAATCTGAGTAACCGCAAACACTCCCATGAATTTTCCAATAGAAGTGAATACACCACCATCTGTACTTGGAAACGCAAGACCTAATTGCAAGGAAGTTACAACATATGTGAATAAGTCTCCCAGAGATGCAGCTAAGAAGATTGCTACATAGCGAGAACCTTTACATTTTAATACTAATTTATATATAAGAAATGATACGATAGGACCAGCTATAGCCATGGAGAATGTATTAGCACCAAGGGTTGTCAAACCACCATGCGCAAGTAAAATTGCTTGGAATAACAATACAATAATACCGATTAACGCAGTTGCTCCTGGACCAAATAAGATTGCACTTAAACCTGTTCCTGTAGGATGTGAACTACTTCCTGTAACAGACGGAATCTTAAGTGCTGATAGTACGAATGCATAAGCACCTACCATTGCAAAGATGAGAAGCAATCTTCTGTTATCCTTTAATTGCTTCTTGATTGAAAACACACCATAAACTAAGAATGGGAGACATAAAACACCCCACATAACACAATAGGATAGCGGGAGATACCCCTCCATAATGTGCATTGCTGATGTTACAGGTGCAATACCTAAACTAAGAGCTACTAGTATAGAAGCTCTGAACACGAGTTTTTGTCTTTTCGACATAAAAAATCCTCCTTCTCTTTCTAATTCTTACCTTCCTTGATACAACAACAGGTACGAAAAGAAAGAGAGGAGGTATTATTCTATTCCTTACTCTCTAGTTCACTACCTGGTTATATCCCCGTAACCTCGTAAATTCGTTTTCAGTCGGGTGTTCTGGCTTAGGCGTCAAACATAGTACTTCGTCTTCCCATTATTCACAGTGACATAATGAAGTACTACTATTCCCTTACAGCAGCGGGTACTGCGCAGGATTTTAACCTGCTTCCCCATTCATGGAAAAATCCATAAATAATCCTGAAAACAAAAACAATATTGAATTTACTTTAATAGAGTAGCATGTGCATGTTTACTTGTCAATCATATGACATATATATTATCTTAGGTTCTGGACCTATTAAAAACTATGACCTATTAGCAGTAATCATGCACATAATTCACAAAAACTTAACTTGCGTTCCACAACATTAAAATCTTTGCTAGTAATTATATGATATTTATAAATAAATATACATAAAGTTTTCTTCGTAATGGTAACACTAGTTTTGATTTTATCCATATACATTATATAAAATCTAGGCTATACTAAAGTCAAATAATTTAGGAGGACACAACATGCGTTACGTAATGTTTTCATTTACATCAAAAGCTGCCACACTCAGCAGTCATTTGCATAGTCATATTATCAATCAAAACAATAGTTGTACTTCTTATACAACCGTAAAATCAGAACTTCCTCCTCACCTGATAAAACTTAATATACCACTAAAAGAGCAAGTGAAAGAGGTCTTTCATAACGTAGATGCCATCATCTTTATAAGTGCTTGCGCAATAGCTGTCCGTTCCATTGCACCCTACCTAGAGAGTAAAACAACTGACCCTGCTGTCATCGTCATTGATGAACTTGGGCAATATGCTATCTCTTTATTGTCAGGCCATATTGGCGGTGGTAATGAGTTAACCAAATATGTGGCTGGCTTCATTGGTGCTACTCCAATTATCTCAACTGCCACAGATTTGAATAATCTCTTTGCGGTTGATGTTTTTGCAACTAAGAATAATATGTATATGGATAACATGACTCTTGCCAAACAAGTATCTAGTGAATTACTTAATCATAAAGAAGTTGGGGTGAACACCGATTTCCCGATCAACTCTCAGTTACCTAAACAGTTAGTTCTGGTATCTGACAACCCACAAGCACAATTACAAACCGAACTACCTATACAATCACAAAATAGACTTTCAATGCGTACACCTAATGAGTACCCCTTAGGTATTTCCATCACTCTAGACGAACATAGTTCTCCCTTCGACAGAACGCTTCATCTTATTCCTAGAATAATCACCCTGGGCATTGGTTGTAAGAAAGACACTCCTATGGAGGTTATTGAATCTAGGGTCCAGCATACGCTAGCCGAACATCACATCTCCATACATGCAGTGAAGCAAGTGGCGAGTATTGATCTAAAAGTTAATGAAATAGGATTACTAGACTTCTGCCAAAAGTACGATCTTCCATTTATCGTTCATTCAGCTAAAGAATTGTCATCTTTAACTGGAGATTTTACACCATCATCCTTCGTGAAATCTGTCACTGGGATTGACAATGTATGTGAAAGAGCTGCACTTTATCTGGAACCAACTGGAACTATACTTATTAGAAAAACAGCAGCAAATGGTGTAACTATTGCCGCCGTTATCTGCCCATATGATGTTGTTTTTTGACCCTTGTGGCTCTTAAAGGCTAAGGCGAACAAATATTGCATAGGCATCTATCTCTCCGTATCCCCATATATTATTGGGGTATACTAAGGTATCCTTACGTCTTGCTCCCCGAATAATCAGTGCATTAATATTACTTCCTGTTATGGACGTGTAGTTTCCTCGTACCACTGCCCACTCTAAGATCATGGCAATAATCCCCACCGTATGGGCTGATGCAGCACCTGTGCCTGTTATTGTACCATACCGATTATTCGGTAATGCGCAAGCAAGATTGTATCCTGGCGCTGCAATATCTGGTTTTACAATACCGGACCTCGTATATCCTCTACCTGACTCTAACAGAATGCTATCTGTATTTTGATTATAAGCAGCTACAGTTAAAAGACCTGGTGCATTTCCTGATTCTGTTATAGTAGTATTGGGATCTGGGTTTAAAAAATAAGTGTCCTTAGAAATTAATTCGCCATTTGGTAACCATGCGTTAAAGGAAAAGGCCTCCGTTTCTATATTTAAAACACGAAAATGCCAAATTCCCTGAATGGGATTTCTAAAACGAACAAGTATAAGCTGATTTCCATTTTCCTCTTCTAAAACAATATTATTTACCCATACAATACCTGGGCTATAGATAAAGTTGTTTTCAACACAATCATTCCTTGTTGGATAGATAAATTTAGTTGATTCTCCAGTTGGAGTTATTATTTCAATCGCAAGTCTTGCTATCGGATCTGGCCAGATCTCCATCCAAAACAGCTTATCCTTTTCATCTACTCTAAGTTCGAATTCATTATATACTGCTGTAGAATTTGATGCCCCAAAATAATGCCTTTGAGCATTCCCTTCGTTTCCTGCTGGAATAGCAAGGCCAATACGCGAAATACCTGATAGATAGTCTAGATAGCTACTTGTAGCTCCACGACCATTATGACCACTTTGACTCGTTCCAAGGGCAACACATATTGCAAGAGGTCGATTTAGTTTCTTTGAAACCATAAGTAAATAGCGTAAACCAAGTAAAATATCAGATTCCTGATAACATACTGCATCGTCTCGTAAAAAAAATACATTATGCAGATTTTTCTTAGCCTCTTTAAGCTTAACGACTACGATTTCACTATCAGGTACAACACCACTAAATTCGTCACTTTCATTCTCCTTGCCTGCTATAATACTTGCTATAGCAGTTCCATGCCCATTCGTATCTACTGATGGCACCATAGTTAAGGGATCGGTTGAGTGTAATGCGATATTGATTTGCTCTGCATTATATTCAGAACCAAACGTGAACCCTTCGGGTACCCTTCCATCCTGCACGCTTTGATCCCATATGTGTAATATTCTAGTACTTCCATCATTGTGCTGAAAAGCTGGATGTTGATAATCAATCCCCGTATCAATAATGCCTACAATAACCCCCTGTCCATATAGTCCTAGATGCGTATTTCTCTGCACTTTATCTATGTTTGATTTTTGAATACTTATATCAGATTCTAATGTAAATATAGATGGAAACCGGTGATATGGTTGCCTACCTAAATCGCAAGGGGAATTTCTATCATTAAATACATGAAGCAACGAATTTGTTTCATTAATGTAAGTAATGTTATCCCCTGTATCATAAGACGGTACAATAACGTTATTAATAATTAAATCATAATAGTTTTCATCAACTACTTTATTCATAACTTCTACGCTCCCAGCTTCATGTTTTATATAGATACTCTATTTATCTATAATGAATATGAACTCTACTATCGTGTGGATGACGTTTCTCTAACAATCCTGTCTTACTACATTTTACATGTTCTGTCTCTTTATATAAGGCTCAAATTAATCCTTATACGGTTAGTCGTTCAAATATACCACTTACATTAACTCTACCATATCCCCATACATTATTAGGATATATCAAATCTACCTCCCGATACGCTCCTCTAATGATCAAGTGATTAATATTGTTTCCAGTAATTGTTCCATAATTCCCTCTCGTCACGGCCCACTCTAAAATCATAGCTATTATTCCCGCTGTGTGCGCTGCGGCTCCTCCTGTTCCTGTTAATGCACCATATCTATTACCTGGTACCGCGCATGATAATTGATACCCTGGTGCTGCAACATTAGGTTTTATGTCCCCCAATCTATTATACCCTCTACCGGACTCCTGCATGATGCTGTTATTATTCTGGTTATATGCCGCTACTGTAAGCTGAAATACTCCATTTCCTGGAGAGGTGATTGTGATGTTGGGATCAGGCTCCAAAAAATAAGTATCCCTTGATAATAAATTTTCCGAAGGTAACCACACGTTGAATGAAGTATTCTCTTTATCAATACTCTGCAGTCGAAAACGCCAAATACCCTGCATTATGTTTCTAAATCGAACTAATATTAATGGATCTCCCGATTCCTCTTCAAATAATATATTATTCACCCAGATCCTAGTATCTGTAAAAATAAGAGTGTATTCGGTACATACGCCTATCTTCGGATATATAAGTTGTGTTGTTTCTCCTGTCGGCGCTGTTATAGCAATCGCAAACCGCCCTGGCGTATCCACCCATACTTCCATAGAAAACATGGTATCTTTACCATCCACATTAAGCTCAAACTCCTTATGTTGTATGTCAGTTGTCATAACTCCATAATAATGCCTTCTCTTATTTCCTTCGTTCCCCCCTCCTACTGCTACTCCCGTTCTAGAGAGCTGTGAAAGATAGGCTAAATAGCTGCTTAACGCACCACGTCCATCATGTCCTCCCTGGCTACTTCCTAGTGCTATACATATTGCAAGTGGTTTATTTAACTTCAATGCAACAGAAAGCGCATATCGAGCTCCAAGCATAATGTCTGACTCTTGATAACAGATGGCATCTGCAGGAACACAAAAAATCTGTTTTAAATTTTGCTTAGCCTCTTTTAGTTTAATTACCACCAAATCTGCTTCTGGTACCACACCACTAAAGTCATTGGTTGTATCTTGAGTTCCTGCTAAAATACTTGCAATAGCTGTTCCGTGTCCGTTCGTATCAACCGTTGGTACAACAGATAACGGCTCTGTAGATTGCAGCGCAAGATTAATCTGTTCCCTTCCATACTCTGTACCAAAAGTAAATCCCTCTGGTACTGCTTCACCTTGTATGGTTTGATCCCAAATAGAATGTATTCTAGTTGAACCATCCGTATTACGAAAAGCTGGATGCGTATAATCAACTCCTGTATCTATTACACCGACTACAACCCCCTGCCCATATAGTGCAAAATTAGGATTTCTCTGTACACTTCTAATGTTTGATTTTTCTAAACTTTCCATTGATTCTAATGTGAATAGAGATGGAAATCTATGATATGGATTTGTACCCAAATCACAAGGATTTGGCTGATTAACTAATATATGAAGCAAAGAATGTCTTTCATTTATATATGTAATATTGTTACCCGTATCATAGAAAGGGACTAAAACATTATCAATTATTTGATCATAATAGTTTTCATCAAGAATCTCCAATATACTTCTCCCATCTTTTTGTTCTTTAATATTATATGTATTAACTGCATATATATGTGCCTACAGATTTAATGTATACATTCTACACGTTACCGTTTATACTAATTCTAATATTGGTTTAAACGGTAACGTAATAGCTTATAAATTGGAGGTCTTATGAAACACATTTTACTCTTCGCTGGTACAACAGAAGGACGTATTCTAGCAGAATATCTTAATACATTAAAAATAGCTACACACGCATGTGTAGCCACTGAATATGGTGAACAACTTTTACTAAATCTAGAATATGTAGAAACTACATCCACTCGCTTAACAGCAGATGATATGATTTCACTTATAAATCAGGAAGCATTTTCTGCTGTAATTGATGCAACACATCCTTATGCAACAATTGTATCAGCCAACATACAATCAGCTTGCCAAGCAACAAACACCATCTACTATCGTGTAATTAGAGAATCTTCTGAGTTACTTGTCAGAAGTTCACACACAGTATTCGTTGAATCTGTTGAGGATGCGGTTACTTATCTCAAGGAAACCTCAGGTAATATCTTTGTGACCACCGGAAGTAAAGAATTATATTCCTATACACAACTTCCTGACTTTAAGACTCGTATCTATGCCAGGACTCTTTCATCACCAAGTGTGGTAAAGGAGTGTTATGAGCTTGGTATTCAAGGTAAGCACCTCATCGGTATGCAAGGACCATTCTCAGTGGAGCTCAATTACGCTATGCTACTTCATACCCATGCCAAATATCTTGTTACAAAAGAATCTGGCTTACCAGGTGGTTTCGCCGAGAAAATCGAAGCTGCTAAACAAGCCGGTGTCACTTGTATTATTATAGGCAGACCACAAGATGTAAAAGGATATACCATAGATGAGATGAAGAAAATTATCCCCACTCTCTAATCCTTTTATATTATGACAACTTCCTCTTCCGATACTTCCTTAGCTTCATTGATATGAAACACTTTAAACACAGGAGAATCTTCTGCCATTAAAGAAACAATTCCATAAAGTAACGTTGAATCATATGCAAGTCTTTTGTCCTCATCCGATGGCCTAGCAGGTGTTTCCGGGTGCGAATGAAAGTTTCCGATTAATTGTAGATTATTACTGCGAATATCTTTAATGGCGGCAAATTGTTCCTTGGGATCCATTGAGAAATGTTCCCTACTAGCATCCGTATTCGTGAGGCAATAAATCTTCTTCACATAAGTTACACCGCTTACAACTATGCCTCCTAGTAAACCACAGGCCTCGTTCGGTAGACCCTCTTTGGCATGCTTAATGATTGTCTTATACTCTTCTTGTCCAATCTGTATCAACTTAATCCCTACTTTCCATCACATTCTGTAAGTTCGTAGTCAATCAATTCTGTTATCGTTGGAGCATCTGAACACACAGCACAACCTTTTCCGTGATTCGGCAACTTCACTGTTCGAAACTCCATCTTAAGAGCATCATACGTTAATAGTTTTCCAACAAGTAACTCACCGACTCCTAATATGTATTTTAATGCCTCCAACGCTTGTAAGCTTCCTATAACACCACCCATCGCGCCTATAACTCCTGCTTGCTTACAAGTTGGGACTGCATCTTTTGGTGGCGGTGACTGGAATACGCAACGATAACAAGGCCCCTCACCAGGAACGTACGTCATCAATTGACCTTTAAACCTTATAATTCCAGCGTGAGAAAATGGTTTTTTTGCCATAACACACGCATCATTAATTAGAAATTTGGCTGGGAAGTTATCAGTACCATCAATAACGAAATCATATTCCTTGACTAAATCAAGGATATTCTCAGACGTAACAAAGGTATGATACGTATTCACTGTAACATCTGGATTCATCTCATTCATAGTCTCTTTTGCAGAAGTTACTTTTGGTTTTCCTACATCTTTGGTTGCATGTATGATTTGTCTTTGTAGATTGGATAGATCTACTTCATCCGCATCTACAATACCAATGGTGCCAACTCCCGCTGCCGCTAAATACATAGCCACCGGTGCTCCAAGCCCTCCTGCTCCGATAATTAATACTTTAGCATTAAGAAGCTTCTTCTGCCCTTTCGCACCAACTTCTTGTAATATAATATGTCTCGAATAACGTTCTAACTGCTCATTCGTAAACGCCATTAGAAGCTCCCTCCTCCCATAAAGTACAAGAACTCTACAAAATCATTTTCTTTTAATACGGTTTCTTCAAAAGCTTTGGAATCGACGAATTCTTCATTTATACTCACTGTAACATATAGGGGATTTTCTACTTTGACAACTTCAATTAACTTTGCAATTGAAATTCCCTCTTCTACTTCTGTTTTCTTACCCGCAACTGTTATATTCATGTGATACCTCCATTCAATCTATTCTTATATGTATTCTACTATTGTCAACTTACTATCATAATCGCTAAAGGATAAATTCTTCTATCAATTCTTTTATTTCTTCTCTTTTCTTTACTCCATGGCTATGATTTACAACCTTCCCATCAACAAATACAACGAACGTTGGTGCTCCCATAACAAGATAACGATCCGCAAGTTCCATATCGAAGTTCACATTGACCTTAACAATCTTAACTTGTTCACCATATTCCTCTGCTAGTTGTGATAGAATTGGAGACATCTGTTTACATGGAATGCAAGAATCCGAATAAAAATCCACCAATACAGGTCCCTTGGCTTGCAACACTTCAACCTCAAAACTATCTTGATTCACTCGGATTGCCATAAACTCACCTCCTGTTTTCTATTTAATTGCCTTCTCACTCTTCTACCTTCTTAACCAAAAGGTTATAGGTACCATCACCATTATCAAGTAATTTTAGAATCTGATGTCCTTCCTCTTTCAGACTTCGTGGTACATTCTGAACTGGTTCTCCGTCATTCATCTTAACCGATAGCACCTGACCGTCCTCTAACTCTTCAATAGCTACCTTTGCTTTTACGAATGTCAGTGGACATACCACGTCTGTAATATCAACGGTATCATCAATCTTAAATTCAGCCATTATATGCCTCCTCTACTACCTCTTGAAATGTATCCCAACCTACACGGTCAATGGTAAACTTGAATCGCTCACTAGGTTTTCCATTGTCATTAAAAAATTGTATTGCCGCATCGGTTATACGATATAATTGCTCTTCTGATTTAACTAATGGTAAGATACTAGATCCTTTATTAATGGTATTACCAAACAAACCTCCAAAAGAAAGAATATACGCTTCCTCACCATCCCATGCTTCTGTAGGACAGGCTTTTGCACAACGACCGCAATAATTACATTTGCTTTCATCTAGAAGAATATTGTCTCCTTCAATCTTAATCGCACCTACACGACATGCCTTCTCACATACTCCACAGAAGATACATTTGTCTTTTTCCCATTGAATATCTAAAGCACCTTTTACACCGATGTCATTCTCTTCCGCCTTTAGGCAGTTATTCTGACAACCTGTAACACCAAATTTAAACTTATGAGGTAATTCTCTCGCATAATATCTCTGATCAAGTTCTGTTGCAATCTTATAGCAATCCACATTACCGCTTGGACATACCGTATTACCTTGGCAAGCTGTAACCGTTCGAACTCTAGGCCCACAAACTCCAGGTTTACAACCACCCTTAGCTAATTCTTCTTTCACTTCTTCTATATCTTCAACACGAATGTAAGGAATCTCTACACCTTGACGGGAGGTTAGATGTACATATCCATTACCAAACTTATCTGCTACTTTGTATATCACTTGAAGATTCTCTGATGTTAACGTACCACCTACAACCTGTAAGCGTAGTGAGAATCTTCCTTTTTGCTTCTGGCGCATAAATCCACCTTTTTTCAAAGCACTATAATCAATTGCCACTATACTCTCTCCTTTATGTTAATTTGATTTTGGCGTCACCTTATGCTGAATTCCAGCACGATTAACTGTTTTCAATTGCCCCCTTAAAGTCCGCAATCAAATCCTCTATATCTTCAATCCCAACACTAATACGTATCAAATCCTCATATACCCCTGCATTTACCTTCTCTGTACTAGAACTTGAATGATAGATGGTAGACGCAGGATGGATTACTAGCGTCTTCGTGTCTCCTATGTTAGATACCTTCAATGCGTATTTAAGATTATTAATAACCTGAAATGCTTTTTCTTTTGATCCCATTCTTATGGTCACCATACCACCGTATCCATTATGAAACTGCTTCTTCGCAGTCTCATGGTATGGGCTACTTTCTAATCCTGGATAGTTCACATATTCTACCTGTTTGCAAGTTTCAAACCATCTCGCTAATGCTAATGCATTGGCACAAGTACGTTCCATTCGAAGCCCTAAGGTCTCAAGTCCTAAGCAATTAAGATACGAGTTAAACGGCGACAAACATGCACCTGTATTGCGAAATAGTGCTTCTCTTAGTTTTGCAACATATGCATATGGTCCCATCTTTTTATATTTCATAATCTGAGGATACTGTTTCTCATTCCACTTAAACTTACCACTATCCGTTATTACTCCACTAATAGAATTGCCGCTACCGTTGATATACTTTGAGGAGGAGTGAATGACGATATCCGCGCCTAACTGTAGTGGTTTTACAAGATACGGTGTTGCTATCGTATTATCAACGATGAATAGAATATTATGTTTCTTAGCAACCGCGGCAATTGCCTCAATATCGAGTACGTCTAACTTGGGATTACCAATGATCTCAGCAAAGATTACCTTGGTACGTTCTGTAATATTCTTCTCAATTTCTTCTGGTGTTAACTGAAGAACATATTTTGTATGTATATCAAATGCTTCTAAATCTTTGAATAGCCCAATTGTCCCACCGAATATTCCTATACTCGATATAATCTCATCAGAACTTTGCACTACATTCATAATGGCGTTGAAGATTGCTGCCATTCCTGATGCGCACGCCACGGTACTAATTCCACCTTCTAGATTCGTAATCCGTTGTTCGAAGGAGGTATTGGTTGGATTACTAACTCTTGTATAAGAATAACCCGGCATAGCGTTCACAAAAACTTTTTCTAGCTTCTCTGCCGATTCCTGTTCAAAGGCACTAGCTTGATAGATTGGAGTTAGCGTTGCACCAGTCCTCTTATCGCCTTCTACATTACTATGTAGCAAAGCTGTATTGAACTTTATCGTTTCTTCCATAATTCTCCCCCCATTTCATAGCACTTGCTGGAAAACTCTTCTACATTTTCACGGCTTCTATGCTGGCGTACTATGACACCAAACACGCTACACATCTAAGTACTTCTAAGTGTTTTTTAGTCAAAGTACACCAGTATAGAATCAATAATATGTTACTAAGAGTTTTGCTTATCTACGTTGATCATACACAAGCGCTGGTCAATCGCTGTAAACTTATATCACCCAGTAGTTACCATGGAATACTACCCAGCGGTAGGTATCGAAAGATAACCATTTATTCAAGAATGCAACTTCACTTCTTTCATCTAATTCTTTGTATTCTTGTAAGAATTGTTTTAATTCTTCCTCAGAATTTACTTTCGCTGCGAAGCCTCTTCCGTTTGTAATCGGATGACCTCCATAACGATACTCTTGTAATGGGAAAATATCAGCAATCTTTCCATCTCTAATTTGAATTGCTACTTTATCACGTAATTCCAAGATATCAAAATTCCCTGGATACTCGTAACTCTCCCCTTTTAGTGGAATCGCATCTCCAATTGTATATGTATTCGATGTCACACTTGTTTTGTTTACTGTAAATTGGTCTACATTATAGTAAAATTCTTCGAAGATATCTCCTCTTGCTTTCAATTTACCATTACGGAACGTCTCTAACTCTTTGTTCTCTTTCTCTTCCTCTGCCTGTGTTATAATTCCACCACCTGCAACATCATACCCATCAACGATTACAAATCTTCCTGTTACCTGACTTTGAGAGAATTGATCAAATGCAACTGGCTCTTTGGTGGTTATAATAACCTCAGCAACATCATTGAGCGCTACCTTTTGAACCTGTTCACTTGAATCCAAACTAGAAGCATCGATAACTTTGATAATCTCTTCTAATTCTCCTTCAATTTCCCTCGTTGCTAACTTAATCTTATATGTCTTATTCTTAATTAAATTATTCTTACCCATCCAGAAGATACTTGCACGGAAGGAGTTCGTTACAAGCGGTTTACTATCCTCAAAGGCAATTATTTCTCCACGTTTATTAAAGAATTCATCACTAACCGTGATTCCCACTGCCTGACCTGCTGATACAACATCTGTCTTATCCCTGTCTGCCCAGTATTCAATTGTCTTAACCGTCGTCTTCTTGCCCTCTGGATATATGGTAATCTTATCGCCTACCTGTAGAGTCCCTGACTCAATACGGCCTGCAATAATTCTGCGGTCATCAAATTTATAAACATCTTGAATAGGAAAACGAAGCGGTTTCTTATCAAGGCCTTTTTCTTTCTCGATACTATCCATTGCCTCGATCACAGACTTCCCTTTGAACCAATCTAATTTATCTGATTTCTCCAATATATTCTCCCCGTAATAGGCTGAAATCGGAATATAATCAATTGGTTTGATGTTAAGCGTATCAAGGAATTCCGTCATGTCCTTCTTAACCGATTCATATACTTCCTTCGAATAATCAACCAGGTCCATCTTGTTCAACACAACATAAACTTTCTTGATTCCAATTAAGGATAGAATATATGCATGTCGCTTCGACTGTTCTTGTACACCTTCCTTGGCATCAATGATAAGAAATGCCGCTTCTGCATTGGCTGCACCTGAAATCATATTCTTAAGGAATTCCTTATGACCTGGAGCATCAATAATTACATACTCTCTCTTCTCTGTTTGAAACTGAATCTGTGTGGTATCAATGGTTATCCCTTGCTTTTGTTCCTCTTCAAATGCGTCTAATAAATACGCATATTCGAATGGTTTTCCTGTCTCCTTAGCAATCTTTTTAACCTTATCAATCGTCCCCTGTGGTAACGAATGTGTATCATATAATAAGCGCCCAATAACCGTCGACTTACCATGATCAACATGCCCTACAACTACTATCTTTAATCTATCTATATTTTCAATCTGAGCCATATTAATAACCATACCCTTTCTATCGCCTGCTTTTGAAGCAGACACAATTTTTACATGTATCCGTCTTTGCGTAACTTTTGCATTGCATAAGAATCTTCCTGGTCTTGTGCTCTTCCGGCACGTTCACTTACTGTTGTGTGCTTCAACTCTTCTATAATATCTGCAACTGATGTTGCATTCGAATCAATCTTACCTGTACAAGGCGCACAACCTAAACTACGATAACGTTTACCATCTCTTGCAAAATACAAATCGATAATAGGCATATTTTCTCTTTTGATATACTCCCAGATATCAATTTCATTCCAATGCAATAGCGGATGCACTCGGATATGATTACCCTTTGGAAAATCTGTCTTAAACTGATCCCAAAGTTCAGGTGGTTGGTTAGAATAATCCCACTCATCATTTTTATTACGTTCTGAGAACACTCTCTCTTTCGAGCGAGAACCTTCTTCATCACGACGAACACCAACGATCAAACCATCAAACTCGTATTTCTTAACTACTTGTTGTAATCCTTCTGTCTTCAATGCCTTACAGCATACTAATCTACCTTGTTCAGGTCCCATTCCAGCATCAATTGCTTCCCAGTTTGTATGTACGATTAAGTCTAAGTTTAATTCTTTCGCCACCTTATCACGATAAGCAATCATCTCTGGAATCTTGTAAGTAGTATCTACATGAATGAATGGAAATGGACAATGTCCAAAAAATGCTTTCTTTGCTAACCATAATAAAACTGTAGAATCCTTTCCGATTGACCAAAGCATACCAAGCTTTCCTAATTTCTTGTACGCTTCCCTTAGAATAAATATACTTTCCGCTTCCAATGTATCCAAATGATCCATATTATTCCTCCTTATTATCTAATACTTATTAGATTCCTTACGATTGATTACAATCGTTTGATTCTCTCCATTAGGGTTCTCAATTAACCAAGTTACAATATCTTCTTCACACTTTGTAGAAAGATGACTTCCTCTTCCTCCAATGTCCGCTCCAAGATATAAAGAAATTGCTCCGAATTTGCATTCTTTCACGCAAGAGGCACAACCCCAACAATCTTTTGGATACTCAATATATGCCTTCTTATTCTCATTTATTGATAGCAAACTCCCTGGACAAACCGTGGTACACATCTTACAACCAGTACATTTGCTTTGACTAATTGCTATGCTCATAAGTTTCACCTCGCTTTACCAAGTCTCGATAGATTATCTTAAGCTCACCATCATCTCGTTTTGAGTTCACATATCGTAACCAATTCTCACTGCTATTCGGGTAATCTAAGTTTTCTGCAAAACTATGCCATCTCGTTTCTTTTCTTGCCTTAAGATGTGCAATTACGCTCTGGCAGACTACCAGTCGTTCTCGTAATTCATATACAAATAGCAATTCATGCATAGTAGCAGCCTGTAAGCGTTCGCTTAACTTAATAATCTGTTCAATCTTTTCCTCCGCTAGGTCTAATTGCTTTTCATTATATTGATAATGACTGCCAATTCCTCCTGCATAGGTGTCCATAACCTTCTGCATCGCCTCTTCTAATTGCTCTGTTGTAAAGATAGCATCTTGACGGTTAAGAATAGATTCTATTTCCTTTTTCTTATCTCTAATGAAATCAGTATCTGAATAAATATGGTCTATGTTTTCACTCTTACCTTTCTCTTTCTCTATTGCTTCTATAACTGCATTTGCTGCAATTTCGCCCTCAACTAATGCACCTGTAACATATTTTTGCGGACATCCACCTGCTACATCACCTGCCGCATATAGTCCATGTATTGTGGTCTGTCTATTGGTATCTACCCAATATCCACTTGCTGTATGACCACCAACGATATACGGTTCCGTACCCTCTATCTCAACATTTTGCTCACTTGGATTCTTACCAGATTCAATCCACTTAAGCGTTTGACTTGGTGCCATGTTTAGATATGCTCGTAGAAGCTCTCTATCTTGTTCCTGCGTTATCCCTTCGGTTCTTAGATAACAAGGTCCCCGCCCTTCTAGGTTCTCTCGTACCGTTCCATATACTCTCTCCGAAGTTGTATTCCCGTATTTGTCGTCATAAACTTCTCCTATAGAATTCACCTGTTTTGCTCCCACTCCTTGAGCGATGGTACCTGTTGGAGCAATGGTATCTTTACAACGTAGGGCAATAAATCGCATCTCAAAGGTAGTCATCTCTGCTCCTGATAGAATTCCCATGGCATATCCCGCACCTGTGTTAAACGGCGGATACCACATCTTATGCCTTGAAAATCCCGGATTGTTTGGTCTATATAATCCTGCCGCACCACCAGTAGCACAGATTACTTTCTTTGCATGAATCTCATAAAGCACATTCTCTTTGGTATCAATAGCCAACGCACCGTAGATTTGATTGTCTTTTACTAGATACTCCGTAACGGCAACTCGGTTTAACACGGTTACATTCTCCAAAGCATCTACGGCATCCGCAAGAATCGGCTTAATATTCTCTCCATTGATTTTAATATTACGATTACCTCTAGCGACATACTCACCATTCTCATCTTTCAAAATCACTAAACCAAGGTCCTCCAGTTTCTTCGTTACCCGGTTAAGCCCTTCTGACATCGTAAGTAGCAAGTCATCTCTTACAATTCCTGCCGCATCTTTCGTAGCATATTCCACATAATCTCTAGGGGTTCTTCCCTTCACGATGTATGCATTAATGGCATTTACTCCTGCTGCTAAACAACCACTTCTTTTAATATTGGCCTTCTCAGCAATAATCACACTTGCATTTGATTTCTCCCGAATGGTAAGCGCCGCATAACATCCAGCTGTACCACCACCGATAATTAAGATCTCCGTCTTATAGGTTTTCACTGTAATTTTTTTACTCATTCATACCCTACCTTTCTGCCTCAATTCCTATATCTGCATTCGTATACTTATATATGTGATCATATATCTATTCCCATACTTGATAACACGTACATATACCTCAATCTCAGGTAATTACGAAACTCCATAACCTTAACCTATACTTCTTTCCTTGTAACTATGCTAAGAAACGATAGCGTAGTAGAATTAGTACTTCTTAGTATGTGCTTGACAACGTAGGAAGGCGAGGCATGGACGCCGAGCCAACTTTCACCACGACAGGATGTCGTGTTGAAAGTGATTCCGTTCACTTTAAGCAACTATATGCACATACTTAGAAGCACTTATCTACGTAGCGTGTTTCGTGCATAGTTACAAGGAAAGAAGTATATATACAGACTACATGGGTTTCGTAATTACCGTCCCCCTTATATAAACACAGGGTTATCGTCTTTCATTGCTTTATTCTCAAGTAGATAGGTTCTATCCTCATCAAATACATACAAGCGATAGATCAATACGTCTACTTCCTCACCTACTTGAATGCTTTCCTTCTCAAGAGACCTTGTAGCGGTGAAATTCTGTCCATTTACCTGAACCTTAACCTCTAAGTTATTTCCCCTAAAAGCGATGCTCTCCACGACACCTTCTTCAGCAGCACTAAGATATTGCTTTAATTCCCCACGTTTTGCTATCCTTATAAACTCTGGGCGAATAATTGCTTGATTCATCGACTCTACCTTATCGAATCCAACTAAGCTACTGTAATCCTCAACTATGCTAGATTGACCGATAAACTGTGCAACAAATGGAGTCCCAGGTTTCTTATATATTTCAAGAGGGGAACCCATCTGATCAACCCGCCCTTGGTTGGTTATGATGATCTCATCGGCGACTTCGATGGCTTCGTCTTGGTCATGTGTAACGAATATACTCGTAATTCCAACTCGGCTAATCATTTCCTTGAGCCAGCTTCTTAGCTCTTGCCTTACCTTAGCATCAATTGCAGCAAATGGTTCATCTAATAACAGCAATTGCGGATTTGGTGCTAATGCCCTTGCAAATGCAACTCTTTGTCTTTGCCCACCTGATAACTGATTAGGATAACGATGTTCAAGCCCTTCTAATCCAATTAATTTAATCAATTCGAGGACGCGATCTTTGATTTCTTTCTTATTCTTTTTCTGAATCTCCAAACCGAATGCAATGTTATCAAATACGTCCATATAACGAAACAGCGCATAGCTTTGGAACACAAACCCTATCCCTCTCTTACTTGCCGGAATATCATTTACTCTTTCCCCATTAATGAAGATATCTCCCGAATCTGGCTGTTCCAATCCGGCTATCATACGAAGGATTGTTGTCTTTCCGCTCCCACTGGGCCCTAACAAACCAATTAATTTACCTTTCTCAATTCCAAAACTGACATTATCCGATGCTTTATAATCCTGAAATGTTTTCGTGATGTTTTTTAGTTCTACGTACATATTACCGTCCTCCCTTCTTCGCCTTATATTCCACTATATTTCGCAGTATTAATATAATTACCGCCAACACCACTAAGATTGACGACACTGCAAATGCAGCAGATAATTTGAACTCATTGTATATAATCTCTACATGTAGAGGAAGTGTATTGGTTTTACCACGCAGATGCCCTGACAAAACAGATACCGCACCGAACTCTCCCATAGCTCTTGCACTACATAATACAATTCCGTATAACAGCGCCCACTTCATATGAGGAAGCGTTATTTTTCTAAATATGCGGAATCCACTTGCTCCCATAAGTGCCGCCGCTTCTTCCTCATCTTTTCCTTGCGCATTCAAAACAGGTATAATTTCTCTTGATATGAATGGAAATGTTACAAATATCGTAGCGATAATTACACCTGGGACTGCAAAAACAATCTGAATATCGTGTGCCTCTAGAAATCCGTGTGCCCAACCAATTCTGCCAAATGTAAGAATGAAGATCAAACCTGCTATTACTGGTGAAACAGCAAAGGGAATATCAATTAAGGTAAGTAGTAATTGCTTACCCTTAAAATAAAACTTAGTAACTGCCCAAGCTGCGAATAGTCCAAAGAACGTATTAATCGCAACTGCCGTAATGGTTGCTATTATAGTTAACCGTAGTGCCTTAATCGTATAGGTATCTGTAATCGCCTCTATGTACTTTGTAAATCCATCTTTAAAAGCATAGACAATTAATATAAGCATTGGTATTACAAGCATAATAATGACAAATAATAAACTTACTGTAATTAATACTGTCTTTGTAATCTTGGCACCTTTTTTTAAATCTACTGAATCTTGTTTTATACTCATATCAACCTCTACTTTCTATGTTGTTCTCTTAGTTGCATGAACCTGAATAATATTAAGCAAAAGCAAGATTAGAAAGGATACCACTAGCATAACTAGCGCAATGGCTGTTGCATCGGTATATTTCAGTTGCTCTAACTTCGACATAATAAGTAGCGGTGCAATCTGTGTTTTATATGGAATATTACCTGCTATGAATACAACGCTTCCATACTCACCAATTCCCCTAGCCAATGCTAACCCAAATCCAGTTAGCATAGCTGGCAAAATCTCCGGGAAGATTACTCGGAAGAATGTTCTACTACCATTTGCTCCAAGCATTGAGGCTGCTTCTTCGTACTGTGGGTCAAATTTTTCTAAAACCGGCTGAATCGCTCTGACCACGAAAGGAATTCCTATAAAAATCATTGCAATGGTAATCCCTACTTTCGTATAGGCAATTTTAATTCCAAACTTAGCGAATATACCTCCAATCCAACCTTGATCCGAATATAATGCCGTTAACGATATACCTGCAACTGCTGTTGGAAGCGCAAAGGGAAGCTCAATTAATCCATCAAGGAACCTCTTCCCTGGGAACTCATATCGAACCAATACCCAAGCGAGAATAACTCCAAATATACAATTTATAATCGCTGCTATAAGTGCACAAGAGAAGCTAACTACATATCCCGATACTACATCCTTTGCCGTTACTATTTGTATAAACTCCTGTAAAGAAAGGTCGGAAGCACAGATTATAATAGATGCCATGGGAATCAGCACAATCATACTAACCATTGCTAATGTAATCCCCATTGATAAGGGGAATCCAGGTATTACCCTTCTTCTCTTTATTCGTTTCAATTTATACTCCATGTTGAATTCTCCCTTTCCATGATGATTCTAAATATCCAATTGCCTAGATAATTCAATACCTTTTTATACCTTAGTACTCTAGATACGTATCTAGAACAAACACAAGGTGTTAGTGATTTACTGTGTATAGATTTGATCAAATATACCGCCATCTTGAAAATACACTTCATACGCTTCATTCCAACCACCAAAATCATCTATACTAACCATATTGAGGTCTAAATTAAATACATCAGAAAATTCCTTTAGAATATCAGTATTTGTAGGGCGATAATAATTTTCTCCAGCTAATCTTTGGCCAACATCAGAGTACAGATACGTAAGATATTCTTTCGCTACTTCCTCCGTTCCTCGTTTCTTAGCTACGGAATCAACGATTGCTACAGAAGGTTCTGCAAGGATACTGATGCTAGGTGTCACAATCTCAAACTCATCCGGATGTTCATCAAGTGTAAGATAGGCTTCATTCTCCCAAGCAATTAAAACATCTCCCTGACCATTCTCAACAAATGTTGTCGTTGCTCCCCTTGCTCCAGAATCTAATACACTTACGTTCTTATATAACTTCGTAACAAAATCTTTAATCTGGGTTTCGTCCCCATTATATTGATTCTTTGCATAGGCCCATGCAGATAGGAAATTCCAACAAGCTCCACCTGAAGTTTTTGGATTTGGCGTAATTACATTCACACCGTCTTTAATCAGATCTGACCAGTCTTTAATATCCTTATCATTTCCTTTTCGAACAAGGAAAACAATTGTAGAAGTATATGGAGAACTATTCTTTTCAAATTCATTAATCCAACCTTCCTCAATTAATCCAGCCTCTTCAATTGCTGTAATATCATGTGCTAATGCCAGTGTAACAACATCTGCTTCATTACCTTCAATAACGGAACGTGCCTGTTTTCCCGAACCACCATGTGATTGAGTAACGGTCACTTCTTGCCCCGTTTTATCCTTCCAATACTTGGCGAATTCTACGTTATATTCCTCATAAAATTCTCTAGTAGGATCATAAGATACATTGGTTATCTCAACGGAACCATCTGAGGAAGAGGAATTCTTCTTGCAGCCTGATAATCCCTCAACTGCTAACAACAAAACAAAACTTAGTGCAACCATTCTCTTCATTCTTTTCTTCATATAACGTCCTCCCTTTTTCTCTCACACCAATCTGCTACCCCGTTTTAGATTGACGTATAAACCTATTCTTATATTTCATATTGGATTAATATGAAATAATTTTCTAAAATATACCACTTATTCCATACTATGTCAATAGGATTAGTATATTTTTTCATTTTTTTATTTTTTTGATTGATAATTATTAAATCCTCTGGTATTCCCTAAACCAGCAACATAGCTAACATCATCACCAAAAAAACGCAAAAAGAGGCCTTAAATAGTATACTTCTATACTATCTAAAACCTCTGGTTTTCCAGTCAGTTCTTATTCACTCTTATTCATACTAATACAATATGGATTATATGATTAAGAGTATACCTCTCCTGTTTATAAAAGTCAATATATTTTAAATAAAAAAGAACAGATATCTCTATTACTAGACAAAATATCTGTTCAGAATGTTTATTGTTTTGCCAGTATCCCACCAGATTTTGCAAGTGAAATCTTGTACGTTCCTCTCTCGTCAGTGCATCGAGTGCTCCAAAAGGTTCATCCATTAATAAAATTAATAAATAGGTAAACGTTCTTCATCAATACGATACAAATCATGAACAAGAAAATCCGCTGATGGTGATACATCAAAATATTGCTCGTATGTAAAGCCTACTTGTTTAAAGATGGCATATGTCTTCTTGGCAAGATCGAAGTGCCACTCTGGTGATGGAGTTCTATGTCCTTCTAATTTCGATCCTGGATTTGGATTCCATGCATTGGTCAAACTTAGAATCCCCCTTTTCGCAAGATACTCTACGCCTTCTAATGTTTTTTCTTTCGGCTCAATTCCTGCTACAAACCCAGTTCTTACTTTTCCAAATCCGAATACCTTAACTGCATATTCCAAAGCATCTACCCAGTGTTGCCAGCCACCGCACTCTTTTTCCTTCCCCGGACAAATCGTCTTGAATATATTCTTATCCCATATCTCGATTTGAATTGCTAATGTTCGGTATCCAGCCTCCTTATACTTATCAATTACCGAGAGATCTTCCGGAGCACCAATAACCGCCGTTCCATTAAAGTCCTTTTGACCGAGTTCCTCTTGGATTGCCTCTGCAACATCAATATAGTAATCTACTTCCCTTCGTTCGGGGATAAATCCTCCCGTTATATTAACATGAAGCCCTCCATCTAATTCATATGCTGCTTTCACCGTCTCTGCAATTTGCTTTGGATTCTTCCACTTAATATTCTCTATGTCTGCATAGGTATTTTTCGTTGCATTGGCATTGCAGAACAAGCAATCTAATCCTTTATCCTTTAACGCACATTCATTGCTATAGGCCACTCCAACTGTTTTAGTAGGATTAAAACTAGCTACATGAGACATCTCCACCTGATCAGAGGTAAGTAACTTATAATACTTCGGACGCTCCGTAAATGTAATTGGAAACTTCTCTTCCCCACGATCATATAGAATATATTGATTCTCTACATAATCAATTGTAATATCAGAGTCAGGGTCCCATGTGAAACTATAGTTAATACCACTAGGTGATGTGAAACTACATGGGAAGGCAACACCTGCGTGTTCTTTATGGTCCATCTCAAAGAGGCCATGAATCTGTTCTTGCACCTTCTCTCCTAACTCAAGATGTTTAAAAATCGTTGGATTAACCTTAATTCCATGAACAATGATTTGTGATTTGAGTTCAACTTCTTTATACAATTGTTGCTTTAACTCCTTGATTGTTCTATTGTTTTGGTTATTATTACTCATGACGTTTTCCTCCCGAATTTACTTAATATTCTATTGTTTTTCTCCTAATTCTTTAAATGCCTCCGTATAAAAGGTAGCATTCTCCCACTTTTCAATATCAAAACCTTCCACGATTAATTTATTATCTAATAAAAACTGCAATGTATTCTTTCCATTCTGTATAGTTGCCTCGCTGCTTCCAAGAGTATAATAATTATCATAATTTGGATACAGATATTCATAGGAAGCTTCACTTTCCCCTGTGCTTACCCATTGATCTAATAGTGTATCCTTTTCTTGCTCACACAGTTCCTTTGCCTTAACTAAAGCTCGAACAAATGCCAGAATGATATCCGGGTTTTCCTCAATATATTCCGTGCGTGCAATTACATAGCTTCCAGCCGTCCATTCTGGATGTTCTCTATAATCACATATGACCTTAAATCCTTGTTCTACCAAGCGTGTCAGAGTAACCCCACCTACTACCGCACCATCTACATTGCCAGTTACCAAAAGTTCTGCGCTATCCTGTGCATTCGCATTCACGAATTCTATATCTCTCTCTTTCAAGCTTACATCATTTAGCATATACTGTAGGGTCCGATGCATAAATGCTCCACGTTGTGTTGCGATTTTCTTTCCCTTCATATCCTCTAAGGAATCATACGTTGCATCTTTACCTACAACCAAGGAAGCACCATTATTCAAACCACTGTATGCAATAATTTGCGTATCAATTCCCGATGCCTTACCTATCACTGCTGGAACATCTCCAAGCACCCCAATATCTAGATGTTCACCAGCTAGGGCCTCATTAATTGCTGGACCAGCACCTGTCATGGGCACAAGTTCTGCCTTTACACCAATTGCACTTAGTTCTTCTTCTATAAAGCCTTGATCCCTTGCGACTCCTAACATATCAGATAAGACACCGCCACCAGTCACATCAACGTAGCCAATCTTTACCGTATCTACCTTATGTCCAGTAGGTAAAACCGTACTCTCCACAGGCTCTGTTTGTGCAACAACGTCTGCGGCTTTCTCTTTTTCCTCGTTGGATTTCTTGAAGCAGCCACTCATTAACACTACTACCACCATAATAAGAATTATCCTACTTGTTCTCTCTATCCTTTTCATCATCTTCATCTCCCTATCTGTTATTATGTATTATTTAACTCACACTTCGCACTTGAAGCTTAGCAAACCGTTATTTCTTATCCGCTATATAATAAACCCCCTTGTTCTTTCTCGATATGGTATACTCCTCTCTTGTTCAGTCCACCATATACCTGAAAACCGCTTTCTGTATAGTAAGAAGCTGGTATATAATATCCCACTGTAGAATCTTTCGATGGGTTCATACATAGATGTAACAACTGTAATTCTGGGTGTTTTTCGATTATCTCCTTGAAGGTATCCGGTTCAAAAGATATTCCTTTTATGGGAAGTTGTAGGGTTAATTTTAATTCCTCATATAATTCGTCTTTACTTTTTATTTCTTTCCTTGTTATACTACTCATCTTGTTCTCCTTTCTATACACAACACGTAATTGCTAAACTCTTCGTAACAACGACAAATATATCCATGTGTTTTATGAACCGTTACAATTCCCAAACCCGAATTACGTCAATGCAGTGCTCAATTACATCTACTTAGATACTTCTTGTAACGCCTCTTTATAGAAGCTATCATTAACAAATTCCTTCAAATCAACACTTTTACTTATTAATCCATTTTCTAAGAGGAAGGTATCTACTTCTTGTAATCGATTAATATCTTTTTGTGTAATCTCACCCGATAGATTAGAGAATACTTTTTCCTTACTACCATATACCTTTTCAACCAGCTCCCGGCTAACCTTGTCATTCACAAATGCATCAAATGCCTCTTCCTCATTACTAATAGCATATTGATAACCACGGATATATGCTCTTAAGAATGCTGTCATAACCTCCGGATGGTCTTGCAAGAATTCATTCCTTGCTACTAGTACTAACTGACCAACTAACTCCTGATGACTATTAGTCGTTGACTCAATAAATCGAATAGGAAATTGCTCATCTATCAGTAGTGCCTGTGTATGACTTATTACCAGAGCATCCGCATTGTTGCTTGTGAAGGTAGCTGCTGCGGTAGCTACATCATTAATCACATTAATATCCTCAATTTTCAAATCATTGGCGTACAATACTTTTTTAAAATATTCATCTAATATTGTACCTTTTCCACTAATTACGGTCTTACCTTTCAAGTCCTTCACAGTTTGAATCGTAGAATCCTTCGGAACAATAATACATTGATCTAATTCCGAATCCGTTAAAGCAACTACTGATACATCAATACCGTTGGATTTCAAAACCAATGGTGGTAGATTCCCATAGATGGCAATATCAATACTCTTCCCTGCAAACGCTTCATTGATAGCAGGGCCCGCCTGTGCAAATCCATAAACCTCAAGTTTATAACCAACTGCTTCTAGTTCCTCCTGAATGTAATTTTGCTGATCCGCAAGCAATAAGATTCCTGTTAAATCATTATTTTCTGATGTTAATGCTAAACGTAATTCTTTGAGATCCTTTTCTTCCTTACTCTCCGGTACAATACTCTCACTGGTTACTTCTTTACTCTTTGTTTTACCACTACATGCAACGCACAAAAACGCAGTAGTTAGAAGACAAAAACTAATTGCTACATAACGCCATCTCCATCGCTGTTTTAATCTCTTCATATAAATTACCCTGCCTTTCTCAAAACCTGCACTATCACTTTTTTACACGAACTACAAAAGGCTAATGTAACGTAATTATACGTATACATTAGCCTCCAGTTATCTAGTTAGCTATCATCATACCTTATCTTGATAGATTAAATGGTGCCCACCGGATTCGAACCGGTAATCTAAGTTTTGCAGACTCTTGCCTTTCCCCTTGGCTATGACACCATATTTCTCTTGCGTTATCTTACACATTCTTATGGAGCAATAAACCATCCTCAACCTTATAAAAATCATGTAATAGAATTGCTCCCGGTGTTGCATTATATACTTGTTCAAAGGTGCGTCCATATTTCCTAAGAATACGATAAATCTTCTGTTGAACATCCCAGTGCCATTCTGGCGTTGGGGTTCTATGCCCTTCTAATTTCGATCCAATATTCGGTACCCAACTTAGCGCCGCTGTTGCTACAACACCTTTCTCTGCTAAGGTTTCTATTCCTTCTAACAGATACTCTTTTGGCTCTAATCCTGGAACGAAATTGCTACGAACATTACCCACTCCAAACACTTGAATCGCATAATCAATCGCTTTGATCCAGTTATCATATCCGCCACATAATTGCGCTTTACCGGGGCAGATCGCTTTGAAGAAATCTTTATTCCATACCTCTAGATTAATGCCTACTGTACTAAAGCCTGCCTCTTTATACTTCTCAAGTACCGATATATCTTGTGGTGCACCAATACAAGCTGTTCCATTGAAAGTATCTGTTCCTAGATATTCACGTATGGTCTCTGCCGTATCTAAGTAATACTCCACTTCACGTCGCTCAGGAATGAAGCCACCTGTAATGGTTAGATGATTATATCCTAATTCATACGCTGCTTTTACTGTTTCAGCGATTTGCTTTGGATTCTTCCACTCAATCTTCTCTTTCTCAGCGAAACGATCTTTCGTTGCATTAATATTACAGAACAAACAATCAAGGCCCTTATCTTTCAGTGCACATTCATTACTGTAAGCAACTAGAATCTGTTTATCACCATATTGTCCGTCCCCCGCTGCAACAATTGTTTTCATTGATGTTCCATCAGAAGTATTCTTACCATAGATTGGTGAAGCCTTCGTAACCTCTATCTTTGATAATACTACTCCATCATTCTTCAGATAGATGGTTCCATCTTCCTCTTCTAGATAATAGGGGGAGCGATAATTCTTATTCAATTGAACACCAATGCCATGGTCTAATCGAAATCCACCTGGTATCTCTACATTAGTCGTATCATCAAGTGAGAAGTCCATGCAGTTATGGGATGCAGCTATGTTGGCATCTTTCTCAAGTACACTCTTAAAGATGTTTGGATCAAATCGAACACCTTCTACACCTATGTTACTTCTTAACTCAATTTCTTTATACAAAGCTTCCTTTCGATTACGCATATACTTACCCCTTTCAAAATATAATAGATCTTCACAGCTAATCTCCTTGTAATGTCAACAGACGACATACCATACGATTCACTGTAATAAAACACTGCTTAGATTCTCTATCAGCCCAATTCCTCCTTCATATCCAACATTGCAACTGCTAATAATTACCTTGTTATATGCAGGATAGGAGATTGTATAGTGATAAGCACCAAGGCTCCTTGCTATCTCTTCTTCCAAACTGCTTCCTAATACTAGCTCTGGATTTGCTTCTTCAATGAGCTGACTGATTTCTCTTGTATCCTTCTTATAGTAAATGTCATATGCCAGTGACCTTAGATATTCACTTGGTTCCTGTTTCGTCTCTTCTCCAACAAAGTCAGTAATAATAATCGCTAGAATCTCCATACCAAGATACCTAGTTAAAAAATCGGCATATCGAATTGTCGTGCTTTCATCGCCTACTATGACTACGCTTTTCTGAAAATCATAATCGTAGTAATATTCGGTAATTTGTTTTAAGGCATAGCGGAATCGTTCTTTTCCTGCACGGAAGAAGTCTCTAGCAATCTCTACTTTGATTGGTATTTCCTTCGCTATTTGATCTACCAACAACTCCATGGCATCAGGTCCCATTCCAAGATTATCAACTACTATATACGGTGTATGGTATAGCTTCTTAAGTTTCTTCGCGGCTTCAATTCCCCACTTAGAAACTACAATATTCAAATTAGCCGTATTCATTCTTCTCCAATTATCAATGGATTGTTTGTATCCCAAGAGTTTATTGACTTTGATTCCTAGTGGTTGCAATACTCGCTGTATCTCATCTAAATTACCTTGCCAGTAGATATCCTGCACTGGAATTATCCCTAGAATATTGACCTTAATACGATTATCGCTACTTTCCTCCTCTACGTTTTCATATACACTTGGTAGTTTATCAATCAACGTGCTGACGATTCCTTCATATCCAATATATTGATCTCCTTTGAACCCTGGAGCTCTGTAATTGATTGCTTTCTCACCTTGATCCACAATCTCCTGCGTCATGGAGATACTATCATCTCCAACCATCTCAGACTCACATCCGGACAAAGTAACGTATAGATCTCCATTCATTACCTTGACGGTATTCTTAATCTGTTCACGCAATCTTGATGTCCCACCAAAGATGACTTGCTTCTCATAGACATTAGAACTTGGTATTTCATACCCCTGAACGTAAGCTGCAAAGGCGCTCCCTACCTTCTTAGCAATATCGTGTTGCAATCCACAGCCTGGTGTAGTGTGCAATATCGGTACAACTCCCTGAATCTGAGTTATGGTTTGTATCGCACCGTGTAGATTGCACCCATAACGACCTCTCTCAATGCTTTTTGACACCTTACTTCACCTCCTGCTTAATATACCAATTCGTGCTTTTTTTCGTCCACGTATTTGCATAAGGATTAACTGCATCCTCACTAATATACCTTGTATAAGACACGCTTCGTTTTGCGCGGTGAATACTATTAACAAAGGTCTTAATTCCTTGATAGAAGAAGATATTCTTATTGCCAATCGGTATGGGAATAACTCCTTGCTTGGAAACAAAGTCCCCAATTGCCTTCTCTGCTATATAAAAAGTTACTTGGTTCTTACTAAATATATTGGCTAATTCAAATAGCTGACCGTCTCCCACCTGTATATATGCCTCTTTCTTCAAGCTCTTCAGACTCTCTTTGTTACTCACATCGACAAAAGGTATTGTAATTCCAACCACTTCACCACCAAGATCTTCTACCAATTCAACTATACTTTTTGCTAGACTCGCAGGCAGATCAATATATACTTTTTCTCCCTTTAGAGGTTGACTTGCTATGTAACTTTGTACGTTCTTCTCCTCTTCCCTAATGAATATCTCAATTTCATCTTGGATTTCTAGATGTTTCCCTAATTCATTGAGCCATTTACTAATTGCGGGTGTTCCAATGGGTGCTTGTGCTGTGATTGCGGGAATGCCTATCTCCTCCAAACCTTGTAGAAGAACTTCTGCTTCCTCACCGTTTAATGCCATAGAGGCGATACTTTTATTTGCTTTCTGAATTTCATCAATTGTTGCATACCTTGGAATTACATTCGCTTTTAGTCCTAGCTTATCAAATATACGATGTAGCTCTTTTTTAGTTTTGTAATTCAACGTGGTACTAATGATGTTGACCTGTCTAATCTGTTTATCGGTAGCGTTTTGAGAGATCAAATATTTTCCAATACCATGTAGCACAATATCACTTCCATTAATGCCAGCCTTTGACTTAAATCCATCTGTATCAATTACTATAATGGGAATCTCTAACTCCTCTTGTAATTCTAATACTACAGAGGACATATCATCATTATTGATTGCCACAACACAAGTTCCAACAACAAATATCACGTTCGGTTTATGATCATTATACGCACGTTCTATGACGATTCTTAATTTCTCATCTCCACCCATAATGGTATCTCTTTCATCTAGATTAGTTGAATACCAGGTAGACCGATCACTTGAGATTGCCCCATCTTTCTTAAATTGTCTAGCGTTTCTAAACTGGTAACCGATCATCGATGCACTACAACCCGTCGCACCATGAACCACAACCGCTATGTCTTGTATGGTGCTTAAGAGATCAAGGGCCACGATTAACTCATCCGATGTAGTTTGCGAGAAGGTTCGTATCCTTTGGCGTATCTCTGAAACTTCTAAGTCTTCTCGTAAGTTTTCTACCTGGCCATAGTACGCTGTAATTGTAGAATTTCTCTTTTCTCTCGCTACTAATTTCCTTTCATCTAAAACCCCCATGAACGCCTCCTTTCTAGATAGCTTCCGACCCACTAATTACCCCTGTCTCAAGGTCATAGATCTTATCTCCCCACTCTCTTGCCCAATCCTTTAGTTCCGTCACCCCCAGTGGATTTGGTATCACCAAATCCTCACTTTCTGCTATATACGTAGATAAGTTACGATAAATCCCAGCATGTGGATCTCTTGGATGTGCCTCTATCACTGTCTTTCCAAACAACTCACTTTGTGATACAACTAGTGAACGTGGAATATAGCCAACCGTTTTTGTTCCTGTCTTTTCTGTGAAATCATTAATAATAGATTTAGAATAACCAGCAGATAAGCCGTTCCCGATTACGCCGCCAAGCTTTGCCCCGCCTGAAGGGGCATACTTGTTAATGGCTTTGAAAAGATTATTCGCTGCATATATTGCCATAAAGTCGGAGGAACTTACAACATATGCCCGATCGGTAATTCCATCTCTGATTGGAACGGCAAATCCGCCACATACAACATCTCCAAGAACATCATATAATACATAATCAGGCTTGAATTCTTCGAATAGATTCAACTCTTGTAACAAATTAACTGCTGCATTAATTCCACGTCCTGCACAGCCAACCCCAGGAACAGGGCCACCCGACTCGATACATAAGACACCTTTAAAACCAACTACCGATATATCCTCTAGATGAATCTTCTTCCCTTCTCTTAAACTATCAAGTACAGTGGGTAGATAATTATTACCTCGTAAAGTATTTGTTGAGTCACTCTTTGGGTCACACCCTATCTGAATTACTCGATATCCCGCCTCTGCTAAAGCGGCACTGATATTGGAGGTGGTGGTTGATTTTCCAATTCCACCTTTACCATAAATAGCTATATGTTTTCCTATTTTCTTACTCATATTAATAACCATGCCCTTCCTTAGCCTGTAAACTTTGGGCCGCAGGCACAAAGTTGCGTGTAAAAGATTCATCTATCAATTCATTGATCTCATCAACCTTGTTTAACTCTTCCCAAGGAAGTTCTATATCAGTTCTGCCAAAATGACCGTAAGCCGCTGTTTGCTTATAGATTGGTCTTCTTAAATCCAATGCATTAATAATTGCCTCGGGACGTAGATCAAATACCTTTTCTATTACCTCAACAATCTTCTCATCTGAATACTTACCAGTACCAAAAGTATCCACAGCGATAGATACAGGTTTTGCTACTCCAATCGCATAGGCTAGTTCTATCTCCGCCTTATCAGCAATTCCCGCTGCAACAATGTTCTTAGCTACCCACCTTGCTGCATATGCTGCCGATCGGTCAACCTTGGTTGGATCCTTACCAGAGAATGCACCACCTCCATGTCTACCGGTACCTCCATATGTATCTACGATAATCTTTCTTCCTGTTAATCCAGCATCTCCTTGTGGGCCACCAATTACGAATCTTCCCGTAGGATTGATGAAATACTTCGTATTCTCATCTAATAACTGGGGAGGTATTACTTCTTTGATAACAGATCTGATTACGTCTTGCTTAATCTGTCCTAACGTTACAACTTCGCTATGTTGTGTTGAGATAACGATTGTATCGATTCTGGCCACTTTACCTTCCTCATCGAACTCCACCGTAACTTGCGATTTACCATCGGGTCTTAGATAAGGTAAAAGTCCTTCTTTCCTTACTTTTGTTAATCTTCTTGTCAAACGATGAGCATACGATATGGCTGGTGGTAGATACTCCGATGTTTCGTTAGTTGCATAGCCAAATATAATTCCTTGATCGCCTGCTCCTGTTCCGAAGTCTTCTTCTACTCCTTCTTGCTTTGATTCGTATGCTTTATCCACCCCCAGTGCAATATCCGCAGATTGCTCATCTATGGAGGTAAGAACTGCAATGGAATCCGCATCAAATCCTCCTGCATTCTTCGTATATCCAATATCCCTTATTGTCTTTCGGACTACCTTGGCTATGTCCACATAGGCATCTGTGGTAATCTCACCAACTACTAGTGCTAAACCTGTTGCCACTGTTGTTTCTGCTGCTACTCTTGAATATGGATCCTGCTCTAATAATGCATCTAAGATTGCATCTGAGATTTGATCTGCAATCTTATCTGGATGCCCTTCTGTTACTGATTCTGATGTGAATAATTTTCCCATAATAAATCCTCCATTCTTAATGTCTCTTTTAATTATTATAAAGCCAAATGTGACCTGACACCTCCTAATCAGGTTGTATCTATGGCATTCTCTAAAACTCGAAAAGAGGTTTCAGATGGTATAACACCATCTGAAACCTCTAGTTTTCTAGTCAGTTTAACATCATATATTTATTTTATTCGGACCTTCTCATTCTTTTCTATTTGAATGACCTTTCCATCCTGTACTATTACCGTAACCGAACCGTATTGAATCGTCTCAAGGAATTCCCTTATTTTATTCATATCAGTATCACTAATTGCATTCTTCTTATATGCGCTCATAACTCTCCTCCTTATACTACAATACGTTCTGTTATATGTACCAATAGCCTATATCGTGTACTCAATTGCTTCTTCGCTTTCTTCAAAGAAGTGGTCTAATATCTTTTTCTTATAATAGCTAAATTCGGCACCACCTCTGTTTTTAGCAACGGATGATTCAATTGTCAATATAGATTTGATCTCACCTGGTCTTGCTGACATTACAATAACTCTTCTTCCAAGGTATATAGCTTCATCAATATCATGGGTAACCATAATCATTGTCGTCTTCTCTTCCTTTTGTATTCGTAGAATCTCTTTTTGCATCTGAATCCTCGTTAATGCATCTAATGCACCAAAAGGTTCATCTAGTAGTAAGATACTTGGGTTTGCCACAAGCCCTCTCGCTATTGCCGCTCTTTGTGACATCCCTCCAGATAATTGACTTGGATACGCCTTCTCGAAGCCCTCGAGTCCCACTAGTTCAATATGTTTCTCGATCAACTTCTCTCTTTCCCTCTTATCAAGATTCTTAATTCCAAATCCCACGTTATCTCTAATCTTTAACCATGGTAATAATCGATGTTCCTGGAATACCATACCGCAATCGGTACCTGGTTGAACTACTTTCTTACCATTACGTATAACCTCACCTTCCTCATAGTCAACCAATCCAGCAATAATCTTCAACAAAGTACTCTTACCACAACCGCTATGACCAACTATGGTGATGAATTCTCCTTCTTCCACAGTAAGATTAATACCTTTTAGAATGGGAACCTCTTGTTTATTGACAATAAATCTTTTATCTAAGTTTTTGATTTGCAAGATCTCCTTAGCCATTTGCCTTTCCTCCACTTCTTCTCTCCCATGGAGTGAGTGCTTTGAATAATAGAGATAACCCCTTATCCATAATAATGCCAACCAAGCCAATGACTAACATGCAGACAATTACGATATCCGATCGCATTAAGCTTCTTGCATCACTCATACGATAGCCAATTCCTGCGGTAGCTGCTATTAACTCGGAAGCAACAACTGCCATCCAGGATACTCCCAAACCTAACTTTAATCCAACCAACATTTGTGGTAATGCATGTGGCAAATACACCTTCGCAAATGTTTTAATCTTACCTAACTTATACAACCTTGCAACTTCTATGTACCCAGTTGGTGTACTTTCAACACCATTCAATGTATTTATCATAATAGGGAAGAAAGCGGCAATCACTATAATAACAATCTTTGATTCTTCGCCAATACCACACCATAGTATAACAAGTGGTATCCACGCAATCATTGGAATCTGACGGATAACCGTAGTTATCAATCCAAATAGCTTCTTAACAACAGGGAACATCCCCATTAAGATACCCAGTATCCCACCAAACAAAATGGAATACGCATATCCCTTCGTAACTCTTGTAAAACTAACACGCAAATCTTCTTGCAATTGTCCTGTCTGTACCATGCCTCCGAATGCTTTCTTCACCTTAGATATACTCGGTAAGATACTCGATGGTGTATCTGTATACGTGGTAGTAAAATGCCAGGCCAATACGATTATAATTGGAATAATTAATTGAATTCCAATATCTTTCAGCTTTCTCACAGAATCCCCCTCTCTATTCCTCCCCTTTCTTTATTATTTTTCTTCTGTATTAAATTCCTACTAATCTTTTCATATATTTCATATTGTATTACTATGATTTGCTTTTTAGTATAATAACCTACTTTCCATACTTTGTCAATATGTTTTATTTATAACTTCTAATTTTTTATTATTTGAGTATGACTTAATATATACGAAAAACAACATAAAAAAACAAATTTTACAAAGCTGTTGTCATATGTGAACATTTCTGTTCACTAGGTGGCAAGCAAAGAAAATTTGTTTTTTCTGGTGTGCGTATCATTGTAATTTTATAACTGGTTATAGTGTCAAAAGCCTCTCGTAAAACTTACTTGGTCAATTTGCACATATAAAACTTAACTAATGTTATGTCGAACATAGTTCGATGAGCAGCTGTATGAAGTCGTTGGTACTTAGGCTCTGTATTTTAGAGCCTTATGTACCACTACGTACTTCAGCGGGGCGAGAGCGCGTTGCGAGTGAACTACGTTTGACCTAACATGCTCACACATATATTTGTGCAAAGTGACGAAATCAAAATTAAAATGGCTTTTGATACTCTAACCAATAACTCAAACTTCACATTTGAAGATTACGATAAGTGGCTAACTGCTATATTAGAATACTATCACTAGATAACATAATGGTCTGCCTTGGCTAATTCTAGTTCTACTAAATCTGCTAAAGTAAATCCATCTACTACACTGTTAATTGCTTCGTATAGCTTTTCCCAGATGAATATCGTCACGCAATCTTCCTGTCTATTACATTCATTCGGATCATCATCTAAACAAGGAACTGGTGCAAGGCTTCCCTCTGTTAACCGTAAAATCATACCAACTGTATAGTCTTTTGGCTTTCTAGCTAAACGGTATCCCCCTTGTGGACCTCTTACACTTCTCACAAATCCTGCTTTATTCAAAACTGCAATAATCTGTTCGAGATATTTCTCTGATATCTCTTGACGTGCAGCTATATCTTTAATACGAATGGTTTCCCCCGTATCATTGAGCGCTAGATCTAGCATAAGCCTTAACGCATATCTCCCTTTTGTAGATATCTTCAATTATATCCCTCCTTTTCATTGTATTCATATAAGAATAGTATATTATAGTTTTAACATAATTTTAGGATTTGTCAACTATTTTTCAGCATTTTATTATTTTACAGTAACTTTATCTGGATATATCTTTTCCAAAGCATCCGTATTGATATAATTACTAATATCGTATTTTTTTTCATACCTTCCATTATTAAAAGCCCAGTCTTCAATTTCTATCAATTGCTCAACACCCTCTTGACTGAATCCAATTCTAGACTTTGCAATTGACCAGTCACTCTTAAAATTGTCCGCAGAGATTCCAAGTGTTGTTTCTAGGTACTTTGCGGTTTCGTCAAGATGCTCCATAATATAGTCATAACTTTCCTGTGTTGCTTTCAAAAAATCAGCTAGCACCTGTACATGACTACTATTAAATTCTTCCGTTGTCATATAATAGCTGTAGGTTTCAATACCTAAATCAGCTCCATCAATGGCTTTTTTCCAACCAATACCTTCAAAGTAGGTTGAACCAGAGCCAGATGAAAATACTGCTGCTACATCACCAGACTGGGCCAGAGCTAAACTCGTTGTAGTACTATCGGAATTCACAAGATTTTGCTTGCCTTCATCAAATCCAAGATATCCAAATATTTGACTATTATAATATTCATTTACCGTTCCAACTGAATTTATAAATCCTTTTCCATCTAACTTCTTAAGATCGTCTGCATACTCAGGAGCCGTGTATAAGAATCCGTTTACATCTCCTCCTTGAATTTCTGACACTATAACTAGATTATTCGTATCTAATGTATTACCAATTCGGTTTACTGCAGCATAATCCGCCATATTCCCAATATCCGCCTGACCAGCTACTACGGCGTCAATGGTATTTACACCTGCTGCATATTCAGTAATCTCCAAGTTGATTCCATTCTTTTCAAAAATCCCTTGCTGCTTTCCTATCAATGCTGTATATTGTGTAAAATTTCCAGTCATAACAGCAACACGCACTGTTGTTAATCCATTTTTAGAACTGCTGTCAACAGAGTCCGTTTCATTTCTACAACCTGTTAATAACATTGTACCCAGTATTATAATGATGGCTAAACTAATTATTTTTCTATTCATATTCTTCTACCCCTCTTTATTTTATTAGCCAAAAAGCCTTTTTCTACTTAACTCCAAATTGTTTTAATAACCTTTTACCTGTGTAAGATATCAACCGATCCGCTACAAACCCAAGAAGGCCAAGTGTAATAATCCCTACGAACATCCAATTAGTTCTATAGTATAATCTAGAGCTATACACAAGATATCCTAACCCATTATTTGATACTAACATCTCTGCGGCAACAACACATAGAATCGATCCGCTAAGTCCCAACCTAATTCCCGTAAATATAGATGGTACTGCGGATGGCACAATTACAGTAAAAAACACCTTGAATTTTGATGCCCCCATACACTGAGCCGCTTCTACTAATGTTTTGTCTGTAGAAGCTACTCCCGCTATTGTATTGATAAGCATTGGGAAGAAAGTAGCATACGCAATAAGTGCCGTTTTAGAGCCCTCCAAAACGCCAAACCACATAAGGAAAAGACTTGTTAATGCCAAAACAGGTACAAATCTAAAGTAATTAAGCACTGGTTCTACAAGCCATCTGACTTTATCAAAATGCCCAATTAACAAGCCTAATGGTACCGCCATTATTATTCCTGTAAACCAACCTCTTCCCGCTCTTTCCACACTCACAACAATATCCGTCCACAGGACTCCATTTTCTACAAGCTGCTTAAACCCCTTTAACACCGATAGTGGACCTGGCAAGAAATAATCGGAATAAGATAAGGAACCTACCTGCCAGATGGCCATCAATAATACCCAAGAAAATAAACCATGCTTTATTATCCTTTTAAAAAATCCAGATAATTTTACGTCATTTTTTTTGATCTTAACCGCCATTACTTTTCTCCCCCTTCTAAATATAGAATATAGATGACGTATCTAAACCTTTATTGATCAATCGGTATGTCCCCTTATCATCAAATACATATAGCTTAGTTATTAATAATTGAACCTTATCACCAGCTTTTATTATTTCTTCATCTAACGCCCATAGGGCTTTTATGAAAATCCCCTGCACATCTACCTCAAGTTCAATGAAATTCCCTCTAAATATGGAGTTTATTACGATTCCTTCTTCAAGTACACTCGTATACTGCTCCTGAGTCCCATATTGAAACACCTTAACGAATTCTGGTCTGATAACAGCCTTATCCTTCCTTGCCACTTCAGCAAATCCCTTTAACCTAGAATAATTTTCAATTATCGTAGAGTTTCCAATGAACCTTGCAACAAAAGCGGTTTGAGGGTTTTTATAAATCTCTACTGGGGAACCCATCTGTTCTATCCTACCCAGATTAGTTATAACAATCTCGTCTGCAACTTCAATTGCTTCCTCTTGGTCATGTGTAACAAATATACTAGTAATTCCAATCTTGCTAATCATCTCTCGTAACCAGCTTCGTAGTTCTTGGCGTACCTTTGCATCAATAGCAGCAAACGGCTCATCAAGTAATAACAGTTGTGGATTCGGCGCTAATGCCCTTGCAAAAGCAATTCGCTGTTTTTGACCTCCGGATAACTGCGATGGGTATCTTCCGTCCAGCCCTGGAAGCCCCACTAGATTAAGTAGCTCCGTAACTCTGGTTTTGATAAAATCTTTATTCTTCTTTTGTACCTTCAAACCATAAGCAATGTTATCATAGACTGTCATATATGGAAAAAGTCCATAATTTTGAAACACAAATCCGATCTCTCTTTTGCTAGATGGCTGATTATTAACCAGTTCCCCATTAATGTAAACATCACCAGAATCCTGTTTTTCAAGTCCCGCCAATATTCTAAGAATAGTTGTCTTTCCACTTCCACTTGGTCCCAACAATCCAATCAGTTTTCCCTTTTCTATACTGAATGACACATTATCGGAGGCCTTATAATCTCCAAATGATTTATTAATATTTTTCAGTTCAACATACATTTTCTCAATCCTCCCATAATGTTATTACTTAGTCATTTTTGAAACACTTGGTAATGCAAAAAGACATGCCCATTCCACAATTAATCTACTCCTTATCTAATGAGTCCTTAGTTACTGTAGCTGTACAGAAATTGACTGGTTCATCCTTATCATCTCCTGTACCGGTGGTAACTTTTTTGTTAGGATCTACCCCTTCAACTACCGTAACCTTACCAGTGCCTTCTCCTATCGATGCACCTGGAACACGGAATGTTGATACCTCTATCCTCTCAATTGAAGTCTCTACTGGTTTATCTAATTGAGGAATCCATTCATATGGAACTCGGTAAGCACGGTAAACCATATTATTATTAAATCTACCAAAGAACGTTCTGTAATATGGGTTTATAAATTCCCACACAATTTCATGCTCTGGTGTTACTTCAAACACTCTACCGTCTGAACCTTCTGTAATTAAAGTGTTTCCGTTTGGAAGCCTTTGTGCAGAGCTAATATATGGACTGTAAAACTTGGATCCATCTGTGAATAAGATTGCTCCCGCTTCCTGTGGCGTATACTGCCAAGTAATCTCTAGTGTAACTGGATTGAACTGTAACACTCTAGAATAATCTCTTTTTGCATTATCAATTCCATATGTCGATGTTGGATTTGGTGCTCCATAACCACCAGCTCCACCGTTATCGTAAACTAACAAATCACCCTCACCTGGAAGTCCTTTCGGTATCATATGTAAATGATGTTGACCAATAATCCAACCTAATTTCTTAGTAGCCTCACTCTCATTGAAATCCGGGCCAATACGCCATACGATTTCACCCGTCTTTTTACTTATAATTGCTAGAATATTGGAATTCCTCGCATCAAAAATTATATTATCCGGATGAAAGCGCTCATCTCCCGATTCATACCATTTATTAGGCCCCAATATGGAAATACTGTTAATGTGCATCCAGTCACCACCTAAATCACCTCGAAGTCCTGGGTCTCTGAACAATACATTCTTTGCACTCTCATCAAAACCTAGTTCCTGAAAATGCTCGTTTGCTTTCCATGTCCATACGATTTCTCCTTCCCAGGTTACTTCAATAATCTTGTCATCAATTAATCTTTTATCAGAAATATCATGATTATAAATATTTTCATGGGTCAAAATCAATGTACTCCCGTGGTCTGTATACGGCTCAGAGTTTGGTGCATAGTACCCAGTCGATGAACCCTCTCGTTGAAAATCATGATGTTGTCTGGCGATATACTTTGGCTCAGATCCCGGATCAGCAATTAATTCTGTCTTGTCGAATTTCCAAACAATCTTTCCTTCCCAGTCTACCTGTACTAAGTCGTTTTCGTCTTGAAAAGCATATTTGGATTCTCTGGCACCTGTTGTTCCGAATACAAATCCTCCTGGTAATATTTTGTTAGGAAAACCACCAAGTCCCGCCCATAGCTGCACTTCATTTCCATTCATATCAATAAGTAACGCTCCTTTTGCTGATGGATAGATTGTATAACCGTTGAAGGCCTTTTCTTTGTTATAATAAGTAACCCCTGTTGGATAAATTGTTGGATGCCCCATATTCTTTTCCTCCTAATAACTTTCTTATTTTATTTTTTTAATATTTTCATTAATAATAACTTTTGGATAATAACCGACTAATTTTTCTTTCATCTCACCATTTTTTATGAATAAGATTGTAGGAACAGAGCTAATATCGTATTTTTGAAGAAGAAATAGCTCCTCTTCTATATCTACCTTCCCAAAAATAATATCTTCCTCCGACTCTCTTGATAATTCCTCTAGTTCCTTTTGAAGCATCTTACAATGACCACATAATTTGCTATAGAATTCAAACACATGGATCGTATCATGACTGGATAATATCTTATGATAATTGTTGCTTGTAACTTGTAGCATATAACTCCCACCCTCTTTCCTAGAATAAAACTGCTTTTCATTTTATTAAGAACAAAAAGAGGTTTTAAATAGCGGATTTACTGTGCTATTTAAAACCTCTGGTTCTCCAGTCAGTTATTAACATACATTTCATATAAGTTTACTATGATATTTTCGATATAATAACCTACTTTTCATACTTTGTCAATAGGTTATTTTGTTATTTTATTTTTGGTTAGGGTGTCAAAAGCCACTTTTATATTTTGAATCGTCAATTTGCACAATTTTTATATCAGTATGTAATGCAAAACACAGTTTATTCGCACCATCAAAAAACAACGATTCAATATTAATCGAATCGTTGTCTTTTTTTTATTCATTCTTCATTTTTTCAAAATTCATACATTGAACGAATTCTTCTTGGAAAGAATCATGCATAGATAGTTCTATCTGTCTTGTAGTTTGTGCAATTACTTGACATTCCTCCTCATATGGCTTTGCTAGTACCGACATACTCGCTCCTACACCAGCAGCATTACCCACGGAATGAATCTTCTCTAATGGAACATTAGGCAATAATCCAATTCTTCTTGCACTAGAAATCTTGAGATAGGAACCAAAAGCGCCCGCTAGAAATATACGATCAAGGGAGTCTTTCGTAATTCCCATCTCTCTCATAAGGATTTGCATGCCTGCAGAAATTGCACCTTTCGCAAGTTGAACTTCACGCACATCTCTTTGTGTGATTACAATTGGTTCTTTTGCATATCGATATTGCAGTACAAATTGCATACCATTAGGAGTCTTTTGTAATCTTGTGGCAATCACTTTAGAAACCCCAGCTGCCACAGCCTCCGCCAGTTCAAGGATTCGGCCCGTTTCATCTATAACGCCAATGTCTAACATCGCTGCTATAGCATCTATTAAACCCGAACCACAGATACCTTCCGCTTCTGCCTCTTCTATAATCTGTAGCTCCACAAACGAACCATGTATTACAACTCCTTCTATTGCCCCTTTCGCTGCACGCATACCAAAGCGTATGCTAGCACCTTCGAAAGCAGGGCCGGCTGCTGTGGAACAAGATACCAATTGTCCATCTTTAGCAAGTACAATTTCACCATTCGTTCCGATATCAATTGCCAGCGTTACTCCTGCATGGTTTTTAATATCCGTCGCTACAATCATAGCCGTAATATCGGAGCCAATATGTCCACCAATTCCCGGCAGATAAGTAACGACCGTCTCATCAGACACAGAAAATTCAGTTTCTATACCACTACATTGTTGTGATTTATATATTCCTTTGGGAAAAGGTGGTTTTACAAGTTGACTAACCTCCATATTTTGTGCAATTAAACTCATAGCCGTATTGCCGACTATACATACTCGTTTTATTAACGAATGCTCTTTTATTATCTTACCAAATTCGTATAACATTTGATTCAGACATTCCATAATTAATTGATAGATATGATTCTTATTATCCTCTGATTTCATACTATATTGAATTCTAGATATTACATCCGCGCCAACCACTCTTTGCGGGTTCGTCTTGGCTATTACATGAATCAATTCGCTCGTTCTTAGATTCCACAAAAGACCAACAACAGTGGTTGTCCCAATATCAAACGCTACTCCATAACCATTCTCCGAGTGCTTATCCGCATAGGTATTAATGGTATCTAAACACCACTGAGGAAGTTTCATTAACTTACTCTTTCTATCTGTATCCTTCGTTTTTCCAAACAAGCGAATTCTAATATCATTCTGTACAGTAAGATGACATGCAAACCGCACTCCACGCTCTACTTCTGATGGTGTAAGAAGCTCCATCTCCTTCGAAGTTATTGGTGTAACTTCACCCGAGAGCACTTGTACTTTACATTTGCCACAAGTTCCACGTCCCCCACATATTGCAGGAATATCAACTTGTTCCTCTCTTAATACAGTAAGAAGATTTTCACCTTCTCTTCCATGAATTATCCTATCTAACCCATCAATTTGTATTATCATATACTCACTACTCTCTTCCCCGCGAATCTAGATAATATAATGGTCCACTTTTTCCATTTGCCAATCTACTAAATCAGCTAATGTATACCCATCTACTACCTCTTTAATGGCATCATATAACTTTTCCCATAAAATTAAAGTTGCGCATTCATCCTGTCTTGCACATAGATTTTCTTCATCTTCTAAACATGCTACGGGTGCTAGACTACCTTCTGTTAATCGTAAAATCATACCCACTGTATATTCTTTTGGATCCCTAGCTAGCTTGTACCCCCCTTGTGGTCCCCTTAAACTTCTTACATAGCCCGCTTTATTAAGTACCGATATAATCTGTTCCAGATACTTATCAGAGATTTCTTGTCTGCTAGCTATATCTTTAATTCTAACTGGTTCTCCCGTATTGTTTAACGCTAGATCAAGCATAAGCCTTAACGCATATCTTCCTTTTGTTGATATCTTCACAAAAATAATCCTCCTCAATCCCTTGTATTCCAATATGAATATGTAATTAATTACTTATATTCTACACGCAATACAGCACGTTAGTCAACCTGAATATTCTCAATCAATCAGCTGCACACAGTAGAATCCGTGTGCAGCTTTTCTTTACCACTTTGACTAACGGTTGCACATCACATTAGATTAGCCAGAATTGTGCTAATTATTACACCTGATAACGTTGCTATCAAGGCACCTGCTAACGTATATCTAGTTTTCTTAACTTTAGCTGTCATAAAATAAACTGCCATTGTGTAAAAAATAGTCTCTGTACAACTCATCAATAAGGAAGTAAGTGTACCTAGATAGGAGTCTGGACCATACTGTTTGAAGATATCTAATACTAAACTCGTTGCGGCTGAAGAAGAGAACATCTTCACGATTACTAATGGAACTAATTCTGCTGGGAATCTCAGCAATGCCATAAGAGGTTTTAATAGATTGGCAAGCATATCAAATGCACCTGAGGCACGCATAATTCCAATACCCACCATGAGTCCAATTAATGTCGGCAAGATATCTATAACTACCTTAAAGCCATCTTTTGCACCTTTTACAAATTCATCAAAGATTGCAGTCTTTGTAAGAATGCCATAGCCTACTACATAAAAAATCACAAACGGTATCATATAGTCTGATAGATATAAGAGAAATGTCATCTTCTACCTCTCTTTCTTGCAACGATTGAGAATACTACTCCAACAATCGTTGAGAACAAGGTTGCCACAATTGCAAGACCCAATATCTCCGTCGGTCTAACAGAACCATATTGACTTCGATATGCGATAATATTAACTGGAATTAGCTGCAAGGAAGAGATATTAATTATTAGGAATGTACACATATCGCAACTGGCTCTCTCTTTGTTATCATTCAATGTAGCCAATTCCTTCATTGCCATTAGTCCCGCTTGTCAGGTGTTAATGACCAAATGCTCTTATTTTTAACGCGGATAATGACTCGATTCCCTGGATATACCTCGATTGATTCAATCAAAGCGTCTATAAGATCTTTGGTAAGTGACTTAATATTTCCCGATGGTTCTAGCACATCTAAAAATGTCTGCCTTTCGGAAATATTATGTGAAGCATCTGCGTTGTCCTTATATTCTATGTATCTCTCTTCTAGCTGTTTTATTAATTTTTCATTATTCTGCTTTCCAGCCAGATACCGTTCTTTCTCCATCTCACCCGTTCGAAACAATATATACTTGCGGAAATTATCCTGTTTTAGTTTATCCATCTCATCTTCTACTCTGCGTCTACTATTCTTCCATGCACGTTCTCTAGTTTGCTCCACATGACGTTTCATGTCTAAAAGGTAATTACTATTACCTGTCAGAAGCACCTGCTTTCTAATTGTATCTAGTACAACCTCGAATATTTTATCTTGATAAACATTACCTCTAATGCAGTTTTCATTATGTAGCTCATAATAATATCTACAATAGAATGAGACCTTCAACCGATCTCTCTTTGTAAGTTTGTGTTTGCAACCTCCACATTGTAAATATCCTATTAATAGTGCATCGTTGACTTCCCTTATATAATTATCTTTATTATGCTTATTATCATTATTACTTGTATTACCTATGATACTTATATTACCTATATTACTTCTATTGTTTTTATTGCTCTTACTACCTCTATTATTTTTATTTCCTTTATAATTTATTGCTAAGTTCTGAACCTCTTCATAAAGCTCCTTAGAGATAATCGGTTGATGCGTATTCTTGATACTACACCATTCCTCTTTCTTCTTATATCTCACCCGCTTTCCACCGATTTCTATAGACTCCGTTTTCCCACTAACAAGCGTTCCTGTGTATATTCTATTTCTTAATATTCTACCAATTATAGCCCCACACCACTTACCTTGTGATTCTTTGTATCGCCAATTATAATTACTTCCTTTTGCTGTCATATATTCTGCAGGAGTAAGTACCTTCCTTGCATCTAATATCCTTGCAATCTCCGCTTTTGTCTTTCCTTCCAGATACCACGCATAGATATCTCTTATATGCATAGCCGCTTCTTCATCAATTAAAAGATGATTATTATCTTGTGGATCTTTCAGGTATCCATAGGGTGCATAGACCGACATGTATTTACCTTCTTGCCTTCTTTTTTCCTGCACCTTTTTTGTTTTGATTGAATTCTCAACACTATAGTAATCATAGATTAGATTCTGGAAAGAAAAATCCATATCTGGTACCTCTCCAGCTTTCATCGTAATACTATCAAAATGGTTATTTACTGCAATGAATCGGATACCCATAAAGGGAAATACCTTTTCAATGTAATTGCCAACCTCCACGTAATCCCTTCCGAATCTCGAAAAATCCTTGACCATAATACATTGTATTCTGTTGTTACGAACATCACTTAACAACCTTTTTATCTCCGGTCTATCGAAGTTCTTCCCACTATAACCATCATCTACATACTCCATGATCTGATATTCTCTAAGATCATCACATTGACTAATATAGCCCTGCAATAGTAGTCTCTGTGTACGTATACTATTACTTTCCTCTTTTCGTTCATACAGAATATCCTCATCCTCTTTCGACAACCTCAAATATGTTGCTAACACTCCCGTTATTCTCTCCTCCTTCCTATGCAAATGCGATGATCGCCATTACATAATCTATATGTTGTAGTTTGAGTACAACACGTTTATTTGAGTACACATCAATCCTTTCAACAAATAATGCAACCACTTCTTTCGTTATCTTGGGATATTGTGCATCCTTAAACCATGCATACATCAAATCAACATATGCCTTCTCTAAGCTCTCAACCTGTAGCAACTGTTTTTCAAGCAATTTATCCCGTTCTTCCCATTCCGTAATAAGATTTTGTATTTCACTCCTTCTCATCATTACTTGGGACTTGTCAATTTTGCCTTGATGATATTCTTCTAAGACAGCCAATCTTGCTTCTTCATGTTTTTTCATAGTAGAAATAATTGCTTTTCTATCCGCTGCAATTAAATCACGTTCTTTATTGAAGATATCTTCCCCTTTTCTTCTAATTAGTGAGAGTATTCCTTGATACAACTTAGCTTGAACTACGGCAATTCTATTTACTAGGTTACACAATACGTCTTCCGCTATTGTCTCTTTATGGCTACACTTACTCAAACAATTTCTATGTAACCCGCAGGAAAATCCCTTATAGTTTAGGGTATTCGTATTAGCAAATGTTTCAACATTTACTCTTATCATAGCTGTCCTACATTCCCCACAGAATATCTTATTCTTAAATATATTCTCATCATAACAATACTTCTTGCGGTGTTTGGGGTCCACTATGCTTTTAGTCGTCTTATTATTTTGCTGAAATTTACTTTGCTGGTATTTTCTTTGCAGGAATTTTCTTTGTACCTCCATAAAGATTATCTTATCTATAATTGCCGGATGGGTATACTGCGCTCTCAACCAATCCTTTTCCTCTACCGCTCTTGCTTTCTTATTACTATAGAACTCTTGCTCTCTCTTATGTCGAACCATATGCCCCATATACACTTCATTTTTCAGCATCCGATTAACAGTGGAAACAAGCCAACAAGTATCTGAACTCTCCTTTGAATATAATAACTTGTTGGTAGTATAGTCTTTTGGTGATGCGATTCCTTCTTTGTTTAAAAGAGCGCATATCTGATACACCGTATCACCTGAAACGAAACTGTTGAATATTCTTCTTACAACAGAAGCTGCTTGTTCATCTATCTCGTACTCTGACGCCCCCATTTTATAACCATATGGAATGATTGCCGTTCGATAGAATTTTCCTGTCTTTTGCTTTATCCTTATAGAACTGGATATTTTCTTTGATACATCTCGTGCATACATCTCGTGCATAAGATTCTTAATTGATAATAGTAACTGATCCTTATCGCAAGCCGGATTAAAGCTATCGTATCCATCATTAATAGAGATGAATCTTACTCCAAGAAAGGGAAATATTCTTTCGATATAGTCTCCAACCTCCACATAATTTCTTCCAAAGCGGGATACATCTTTAACGATAATACAGTTAATGGAACCTTCTTTAACCTCTTTTATCATTCGTTCAAAAGCAGGACGCTCAAAATTCGTACCTGTCTTTCCATCGTCAATGAATTGTTCGCACAACACGAACTCTTTATGGCTTTGCAGATAGTCCTTTAACAATACTTTCTGATTTTCTATGGATTCACTACCTGTATAATCACTCTCATATGACAATCTTATATAGATGGCTGTGCAGAAATAATTACTACCGTTTCCTATGTTCTCCTTGACTACTCGCTCCATCCCCCTATTAGAAGGTCTTGCCAATTATATTACCTCCTCTTGAATTAACTCATCCTGATACCTTAACTTAATGAGGATTTGATTATCTTCACCACAACATATCCTATCCACTAAACTAACAAGAATTAGCCTATTCAGTTCTGTCAGATTGCCTAGATCATACATTTGCCTTATCCAGTCCCTTGACTTTTTTTTATTCTCCATAAGCATATTCATTTCTTTCGCTATAGAGGCAATTTGACTCTCTAAGAGTCGTCGCTTTTCTTCATAAATCCCTCGGTAGCTAACGTACTCCTCCTCTTTAATAATTCCTTCCTGCAAATCATCATACAAGGAAGATATGATACCCGAACACTGGCTATGCTCATCTTTTTTTTCTTTTATTCGCATATCATATGCTATCAAATCCTCTCTTACTGAATTGGCAAGATCATTGGTAGGATCTTTGGTAAGATCTTTGGTAGGATCTTCCGTATGATCCTTAGTAAACACAGCTATGTCTAGCGCGTTTTTAAGCTTACCAACGAATTCAATCTGTTCTTGTAGTGCTGTCAATACAATTTCTGTTATTTTTTCCTCCTTAATACCATGCCTTGTACATCCTTGTTGCTTATTATAGGTGGAACAAATATAGGACACATACTGCTTGCCTTTATATTTTGTACACCTTCTTGTCATCTGCTTCTTACAATCCCTACAAAACAACATTCCCGAGAATAGATATACATTCTTTTCCTCTTTCGAGCGTTTTGTATCTCTTTTTGATAATTGTTCAACCTTCTTAAAATCACTTTTTGATATTATTGCATCATGATTTTCTTCTAAAACTGCCCATTCTTCTCTGGGTTTATTGACAGTTTTTTTAACCTTGTAACTGATTCTACTTTTTTTCCCTTGCTCTAATACCCCAACATATATCTTATTCTTCAGTATTCCATACACAGTTGAATCGCACCACTTAGTATGATTGCCTTCGCTAAATCCCGTTTTAAAGTTAATGCCCTGCATTCTCTTATACGCCATTGGCGACGGAATTCCTAATGCATTTAGCTTCCTAACTATAGAGTATACATTCATTCCGCTCAAGCGCCATGCGAAGATCTTCTTCACAATATCTGCCGCCTGTTCATCTATAACAATCTTATTCTTATCATCGGAATCCTTCTTATATCCATATGCAACATAAGCCCCAATATATAAACCGTTTTTCCTCATAGCTTCTTGGTGTGTCCTCACTCTTTGAGAAATATCTCTACAATAATTATCATTTACAAAATTCTTAACTGGCACCAATAGATGCATATCATTGGTAGTTGCTGCATCCGAATCAAAATGATCAATTACAGATATGAACCTTATACCAAGCCTTGGAAATATCTTCTGAATATATCTGCCGGTATCGATATACTCCCTACCAAATCTAGAAAAGTCTTTCACAATAACCATATTTACTTTTCCTTCATAGATATCCTCCCTCATTCGCTTGAAATCTGGTCGTTCAAAATTAGAACCACTATAACCGTCATCAATATAATAATCATATATCTCAACCTCCGGCATTGCTTTAAGGAATTCTTTGATTATTAACTTCTGATTGGTAATGCTATTACTTTCCTTCTTATTGTCATGTAAAGACATGTCGCTATCCTCTTTGGATAATCGAAGATACACGGCTGTATAATACATTTTGTTCATTGAGGATTTCATACTACAAAGTCATCCCCTCTGCTATCTTTTTGGCCATTTCCTCTAGCAGTTCATTTAAGGTAATTCCTGATTCATTATCGAATTCAAGTTTTACTATGTAATCACCGTATTTATATACATATGGGTTTTTTATTTTCTCTATGTAATCCTCAATTCTTTCTTCATCATTAAGATTCTTATCAATCTGTACATCCCTTACATCAACTAATTCATCTGGATTAACGCTTGATACATCAATCTGGCTCATCCTTTTTAGTTCTTCAGGTAATATCATCAAATCCCTCCTGATAAGACTTACATTCTTTCCAATCTATTAATTGTAAAGACAAATTATGCACGTCCCATCCCCTATTCCCAGACCTCATCCGATAGATAAGTATGACAAAAGAGCCTTTGTTTTATAGATGAATTCCTCATCTACAATACAAAGACTCCTTACAATAGCCCTAGTTTTAGTTCTTCTTTTAATTTTAGAAACCTCATTTTCCTCCCCAATATTTTGCTATTTCAGACTCTGTTAGTCCTTCGGTGAATTCTTTCTTGATTTCTACAAATTCCCTCAATTCCGATAATATATTATATAGAACTGCTCTATTCTCAAATTCGCTTCTTGTCACAGGTAGCTTTTCGTCTTTATAGGAGTCAGATAACTTGTTCAATCCCTCAAGTAAACTAACTGCATTATTGGCTTCATCAAATTCATCACAGATTTTGTATAGGTACTCGGATAATTTTACTGCTTGTGTTGTTGTATATTCAAGCCTCTTAATATCCGCAAATACCCTCTTAAGTATTAAACATTGTTCCGTTCTCATCTGCATATATTTATAAAAGTAATCATTAGTACCATAAAAATGATTATTCATGTAATTTAATGACTCTTTTCTCATTTTATCCAATAAGTTTTCCAATTCTTCAAAGCAATTTCCCGTATATTTGCTTTTGTCTTCTTCCTTAATATTAATTGCCATTCTTCCTATGATACTTAAAATTATTTCGTCAATCTCTCTTTGTATACTTCGAATCTGTTTATAACTATTTACCATAAAAAGATTTAAGATAATTCCGATTCCACAACCAATTACAAGGATTAAGAATTCGTTATATATCATCTCTAAAGAACAGCTCTTCGATGAAATATAATGCGTGCATAGCACTGCTATCGGTGCTATGGCTTCTTTCATATTCAATACTAGACAGAAAAACAAATATGGAAACATAATAATTCCAAACGAAACTAGATTGTATCCATAGGAAGGTAATATAATTGCAGATAAAGCAGTCATTATAAAAAATATTGTTATTCTTTTAAGTGCAACAGTTACTGTCTCCTTCTTGGTATCCTGTATTGTCAAAAGAGTTATTATTCCTGCTGCTAAGCTATATTGGACATTAATTGCAGTTGCTATGGCCGATGCCAGTAGGGCTCCCACTCCATATTTCATTAATTTTATATAATCTAAATCTCTAATCCGATTCATTCGTATTTTTCTTATTTTAATCCCCCCTCTACATTCTTTTATCTGATTATAACATATCATATTTCTTAACACTTTTAAACCTCAATCTCTTCAAATCTCTTAGCGATACTAGCTACTTGATAATAATTCTCTATAACCTCCCCTCTATTCTATAGAGTATCCTGCTTTAGTCATTATAACTCTACAAGCCCCCATTGGTGTTGCTGCCCAACCAAGCCCTAATATATTAGCAATCATATTAGAAGCGATATACTCATTAACTACATGACCCTTTGGTAAATCAGGAAATAAAAGCCGTATAATTGGAAGCAAACCTCTTGTGAGTGTTGCAATCAGCCCCGTTGCACGAGCTATCTGCATAATTCCAGTCCAAAGGGCCATGATACCAAGCATTGTTATGCAAAGAGTAACAGCTTCCTTGCTTGAACTTAGCGCCGCCTCACTAACATTTGCTATATTGCCTGTAAAAACACCAACAACAATTCCCGCTATAATTAAAAATCCCCAAATATAATTTAACAAGTATCCTCCTTATCCAAATTGTTTCAAAAGCCTACAAAAAATGCTATCTTTTCGCAAGCTATATACTTCTTGAAAACAAAATTTATGTATATATGTTTGATTATATTTAATATATTATAAGATTCCATTTTTTATTCCATAGCATATTTTTCATCTAAAAATTAAAATTTTATTAAATCTGCAAATAATTGTGTGTAAATTTTGCTTCAATTGATACAACTATTATAAAACAATTTATTACTTTATTTTACTAAATTGTTGTGTGTAAACGCATGACAATTAACGATTCTCTAAAATTTTACTTATTTTGTATAAATCATTATTGGTAATTTTTTTTATTTTTTTGTTTTTCTATAATTTTACATATTAAATTTGTGCTATAATTTGATAATAATATGAATTGACATTATCTAGGTGGTGTGTTATTTTATATTAGTATCCTATATATTTTTCCATGAATAAGGAAAATATTACATATTTCGGGGGTGCAAATAACTTTATCAACAGACAGAAATACTTGTTGTAACATACAGTAGAGCCACATTTTTTCTATTGTCAACGAGAAAAGTAAAGGAGAGAATTAATTATGAAAAGTACGGGAATAGTAAGAAAACTTGACGAACTTGGTCGTATCACACTTCCAATCGAACTTAGAAGAACTCTAGGAGTAAGCGAAAGAGATCCTCTAGAAATCTTCGTTGAAGAAGACAGAATCATTCTTCAAAAATACGAGCCAACTGATATCTTCACTGGCGACAAAAACGAGTTATTTGACTTCTGCGGAAAGAAAGTTTCTAAAGAATCAATTTCTCAACTTGCTAAATTAGCAGGAATCATCGAATAATACATATAAGTATTATATAAGCAACTCCCAAGCTTATAGATGAAAATTGAGATTATGTTCCTCAGTGAGCAATAAAGAAGAACCGATACTTTCTCCCAATCGTATCGGTTCTTTTTTATATTAATTGTTGATAGATATCTCTCTTTGGTACTCCACGATCCTTTGCAACTAATTTCATAGCTTCTTTCTTATCTATGCCCTGCTGTAGGTAGACATCCATATGCTCCCTGATAGTCATTTCTTCCCATTCTTTTTGTTTTTCCTCTGCAATTTGCTGATGGCTAATCCCTTCCATTACAATAACACATTCTCCTTTTGGTTCTTGTACCTCATAATGTGCTATAGCCCCTTCTAGAGTTGTTAAAAATGCCGTCTCGTATTTTTTTGTTAACTCTCTACATATTGTTACCTTTCGGTCCCCCAATGTCTCTAATAGCGCTCTAAGCGTGCGTAATAGTCGATGTGGCGCTTCATAGAGTATCGTTGTTCTCGTTTCTTTTTGTAGTTCTTGTAAAATAATTTGTCTTTCCTTTTTATCCGATGGTAAAAACGCCTCGAATGCAAATCTTCTAGTTGATAATCCAGACATCGTCAGGGCTGTTATACAGGCTGCTGGGCCTGGTAATGAAGTAACAGTAATTCCAGCCTCATGCGCTTGGCGTACCAATTCTTCACCAGGATCAGAGATCCCCGGAGTACCTGCATCTGTAATTATTGCTATATTCACGCCTTCAAGCAACTGATTTACCAGGTATCTCGCTTTATCTATCTTATTGAACTCATGATAGCTCGTCATCGGAGTCTTTATCTCAAAATGATTCAGCAGTTTAATACTATGCCTAGTATCTTCTGCCGCAATCAAATCTACTTCTTTCAGTGTACGAATTACGCGAAATGTAATGTCCTCCAAATTACCAATTGGAGTCGCACACAAATATAGTGTTCCTGGCATGTATAAAGTTCTCCTTTCAATTGATTACTACGCTAGGTAATTGCGAAACTCATTTTATTTTTAGAGCTTCTTAGTTGACGTACGATAATACAAAACACGCTACTCACCTAAGTACTTCTATGTGTGTACAACAAGTTTGTACAGTAGGTACGGAACCGCCCTCGATTCGGCCTCCTGCGCCTCAGCTCAGGCTGGCTCGGCGTCCATGCCTCGCCTTCCTAAGTTACTAAGTACACACTAAGAAGTACTATAGGTGTTACGCTATTGTTTCTTAATTATCGTACATCAACCAAGAAGCAATTTAATGTTTAAAGAGTTTCGCAATAAACTATATTTTACGTAATATTGGTCTTTTGATTTACAGTTGCAAATAGATTAAATGAACCTTTTAATACCCATATATATCATAAATCTCGTCTGTATACACATTCGGTTCTTTATAAACAATTAGAGGCGCTTCCACTTTAACCATAGATTTCGCTCCTTTGATTGCTTCAATTAGTACCATGTTAGGTTCTTTATCTACATAGGGATATACGAATTTCATTCGTTTTGGTTCTAGTTTATATTTGGTCATACAAGATATAATCTCAACCAAGCGAAATGGTCTATGCACCATATAGAATCTTCCATTTGGTTTTAGAACTCTCGCCGCTTCTCTTACTACATCATCTAATGTACATAATACTTCATGTCTAGCAATTGCTTTTGGCAGATTTGGATTTTGTAATCCATGTTGATTGGTCATATATGGTGGATTAGACGTAACCACATCAAAGGAAGCAGCTCCGAAAATCGAAGATGCTTCCTTGATATCACCAGTTACAATCTGAACTTTTTCTTCTTGTTTATTAAGGAGAACGCTTCTTCTTGCCATGGAAGCGCTCTCTTCTTGTATCTCTAGACCTACAAATTGTTTGCCCGGAGTCTTAGCTTCTAATAATATTGGAATTATGCCTGTGCCCGTACCAAGATCGAGGCATGTCTCATTCTGCTTTACTTTCGCAAACCCAGACAGCAAAACGGCATCCATTCCAAAACAAAATTTATTTGGATTTTGAATAATTTGATATCCATTTCGATGTAACTCATCGATTCGTTCATCTGGTAGTAACTGTTCCTTATTCATCATCTAAGAGGGACTTTCCTTCCTTTTTCTCAAGCAACTCTAATGCTCTTAATTCATCATCAATGGCAATCTTTTCTTTCTTCTTACGTGGTTTGAATCTTAAATCATCTACCTTGTAATCTCTCGCTTCTTTTTCATCATTCTCGAGAGTTACGATTACACGGACAATTTGTTTTAGTACGTTTACACTTTGTACTTCGCCTTTCAGACCATCGTTAGTTGTAACAAAATCACCTAGGTTAGGAAGTTTGCTATTTGCCTCTTCATAAGCTTCTTCTTCATTCTTAAGGCAACACATTAGTCTTCCACATACACCAGATATCTTAGTTGGGTTTAATGAAAGATTTTGCTCCTTAGCCATCTTAATAGAAACAGGAGCGAATTCTGAAAGGTAGGTATGGCAACATAGCGCTCTACCACAGATACCAATTCCCCCTACAATCTTAGTTTCATCTCTAACACCAATTTGACGTAATTCAATTCTTGTTTTGAATACACTGGCCAAATCCTTAACTAATTCTCTGAAGTCAATTCTTCCATCTGCGGTGAAGTAGAATAATACTTTATTGTTGTCAAAAGTATATTCGGAATCAATCAACTTCATCTCTAAACCATGCTTCTTTATCTTCTCTAGGCAGATTCCAAAAGCATCTTTTTCTTTTTGTCTATTCTTACTTTCTATCTCATCATCTTCTGGTGTTGCAATTCGTATAACTGCCTTTAATGGTTGAACAATCTTACTTTCTTCAACATCTCTAGGACCAATTACAACTGATCCGTATTCTACGCCTCTGGCTGTTTCTACAATTACATTATTACCTTGCTCAACCTTAAGCCCTGCTGGGTCAAAGAAATAGATTTTCCCCGCTTTTCTAAAGCGAACTCCTATAACGATCATATGCCTCTCCTTTAATTCTCTTTTAGTGTAAGCAACATAAGTTCCATAACGGTATCGAAGTTTACATTCGCATTTAAACGGATCTTCGCCTTATTCATTGCAATGATGATATTCTCAATACCTTCATAGTCTTTCTTTCTTGCTTGTTCTGATATAAACTTATATTCCTCTTTAAACAGTAAGAGATTTGGATTCTTTGTTACCTTGAACATAAGAATATCTCTGTACCATAATATCATTAAATCTAGATAATCATTAATTTCAAGCTTATGTGTTGACAACTTCTTAATTGCCTCCATAATCTCGTACAATTCCATATCATCGATATATTTTAATAGATGGAGTACTTCTTCTTTTGACTGTGTAAATTCTTCGGAAGATGCATACCTGATTGCTCGTCCCAAGATACCTTGTGAAAATGTTGCACTCATACTAGCCATGTAATCAGGAACGTTATATTCCTTCATTAGATTCTCTTTAATTGCATCTGAAGATACAGGTTTTAAATTCAACATTACACACCGCGATAGAATTGTTGGTAGTAGTTTACTACTATTGGTGGTAAGTAGGATAATGATAGCATAGGCAGGTGGTTCTTCTATTGTTTTAAGTAGTGCATTCTGTGCCTGTTCTGTCATCTTGTCTGCATCATCAATGATATAGATCTTATATGGACCACTATAAGGCTTGATTGCTATATCTCCGTTTACTTGCACTCGAATATCATCAACACCGATGCTTAACTTCTCATGAGTTACCGAAATAACATCGGGGTGATTACCTGACTCTACCTGTAAACAGGATTTGCACGTATTACATGAATTCGTTGCAGCCTCTCCACATTGTAACGTCTTTGCAAAGGTATACGCAATGGTCTTTTTTCCCATACCTTTCTCACCATTAATGATATATGCATGCGAAACCTTCCCCATCTTAATAGCACTTTGTAAATGTTCAATAATCTGTTCGTGTCCAACAATACTACCAAAATCGTACATCATCCCTACTCCAATCTGCCGCTATTCGTTACTATTTCGTGTTGCCTCATAGTAACCTTTATTAATCTTACTAAGCCAATATGTCCAGTAATAAACCTTTTATCTCATCTATCTTATTAAGAATACTAATGTGATCTGTTTCATCTTTAATTAATTCAGTGGCTAGTTCATCTAACGTTTTGTCCACAAGTTTAACCATACCATAGACACGATGTCTCCCTCTTTTATCAAGGAAATTCTCACGACTGAATTTATGTGATCGATTAACAATTTCATTCATGAATTCTTTAATCAATTGTCGATACTTCTTCATGTCACGAATGTCCATGTGCTTGGCCAATTTGTTTCCATGCTGTATAATTTCTTTCATCATGAAGTTTAAGCGAGACTGCAAATCTTGCTCCTCTATATTACTAATCAATGTAAATTTAAAAGAACCATCATTCTCGGTAATCTGGTTTCTTGTCTCTACTTGATTTACATTTTGCATTTGATTTACTTTAATGTCCACTCTTATCCCCCCTGACGCAGTTTAAAAATCAATTACTAGTAACTTATGAAAGTAGCTTCGCTACTTTCATATTTTGCTTTTCCTTAAGGTCCAGTAAACTCGAGAAATCACTCTGTGCTTTCTCTCGTTAACTTATGGCTCCTTCGGAGCTGCGGTCTTTCACTTCGTGTAAGCCCTAAAAGTAGCTTCGCTACTTTCATAAGTTACATTATATCATAAATATATACATTATTACACTAAAGTTTTTCATTCTTTTGGTCGTTATTAATATACTTTTTGATCTCTTCAATACATTCTTGAATATCGTTATTCTTAAACCTTCTCTCTATTCCGCTCTCTCTAAGCTCCTCTTCAGAAAAATCTTCACTGTCTGCAAGAAATCTTCTGCATAATTCAGCATAGTTTGGAGTTAATTGTTTCTTCTCACGCTTAAGTGCTCTACTCAAACGTTCACCATCTTCTACTTCTATATATATCGGTATAACTTTGTCTTCTCCAAAGTATTTTCTAATCTGATTATACGCTTCAAGAGTATTAATGAACAAATAATCTGATTTTTCTAGCTCAATCTGTCCATCATTAACGGTAAAGTAATTCCAAGGACCATTGATTGTCTGATACGTACGATATTCAATAATCTTCCCTTCTACCTTTAAGCATTCAAATCTATCATCACTTACAAAAAAGTATTCAACACCATCTTGCTCACCAATGCGAATTGGTCTAGTTGTATATCCTACTACTGTCTTCAACTTAAGTGTCTCATCTTCCCGCAAGTACTTGAAAATCGAATCTTTTCCCGAAGCACTTTTTCCAATAACTACATATATCTTACCCATATTATTCTTCTCCTACTACAAGAATCGTCTCATTATCATGATCTTTCATACCTTTTATATGCAATCCTGCCTTCTTATACTCTTTGATTCTACTAATAATCTCTTTTGTTATCTCTTCTCCTGGAACTACCAGTGGAATTCCTGGTGGATATAGATAGATATATTCGGCTGCTATATTACCGATGCTTTCATCTATTATTATACTTTCTTTTCTAAGATTATAAGCTTCATATGGTGTTAAGGCAAGCCTTAAATCCGTTACATAAAACAGGGTGGTTTGCTCTTGTTTATTCTCTCTTGATATATTCCTATCAATATCTAAAAGTGCCGCTAGTAGCCGATTGAATCCCTCTTTCGTATCAGCTAAACTTGTCATAGCCAATACATAATTCTTAGAAACCATCTCACATTGAATTCGATAACGATTTAGAAGCATCTCATACAATTCGATACCATTTATAGAACTATGATGCGTAAAGATCAAGATTTTAGAAGGATCAAATGCGAATGGACGTTTCTCTTCTTGTAATTTTATTGGTTGATAGACTTCTAAATGTTTCAGTTTATTACAAGCTTGATAAAACTCTCTTAAATTTTGATAATATTCTTCGAATAATTGCCTTCCTTGTTCCTTTATGATACGGATACAATTACTTATCCCGGACATCAACACATAGGAAGGACTGCTTGTCTGATAAATCTGCAGATACATCTTTATTTTATCATAATCCACTAAACTTCCATTACTATGTAATAGTGCCGTCTGGGTAAATGCCGGTAGTGTTTTGTGAACACTGTGAATAACCAGATCCGCCCCACAGGTTACGGAATTCTCAGGGAAATCCTTGCTAAACCCAAGATGTGCTCCATGTGCTTCATCTACAATCAGTGGAATATTATAAGAATGGACTACACTAGCAATCTCTCTAATATCAGAAACGATACCTTCATAAGTTGGTGATGTAAGTAGCACCATCTTAATATCAGGATTTTCTTCTAATTCCTTCTTAACTTGCTCAGGCGTAATTCCCTTATGAATTCCATAGTCGTCATCCACTTCTGGATATAAGTAGATTGGAACTAACTCATTCAAGAAAATGGCATGATAGACAGCCTTGTGGCAATTCCTTGCCACAAGGACGGTATCCCCCTTCTTGGTACACGCTGCAATAGATACAAGCAATCCACTCGTACTTCCATTAATTAAATAATGTGTATGTTCCGCATGATATAACTGCGCTGCTTCCTCCATATTATCAAGTAAAATCTCTTCTGCATCATGAAGATTATCAAATCCATCGATTTCCGTTATATCAATGGCATATGGATTTACCATATCCATTAATTCTAGATTACGCTTATGACCAGGCATATGCATGGGATAGATATCTTCTTCTCTATATTTTATTAATTTATCATATAAGTACTCCAAATTGAGCTCCTTTCAAATACAAATGTTTTAGTAGAACCTGATTCACAACATAGAGAAGAGTTTCGCAATTGCTTAAAATGTTTTATAAGCGTTTGCGAAACATCATGACTGCATACATGCAAGCTATCTTCTCTACATAACAAAATCAAAATAACTACCAAAAATGATACCTAGGTTTTCTCTCACCCATGAGCCAATAACGAAGATAATCATCCGCTATAATTGCCAACGGTGATAAGAAAAACCAGATAAAAGCATATAATAAACAGATTTGTCCTAATACATTGTATGGTTGATGTGAATAATCCCATACATGCAATCCCAACCACACATTAACAATTAAACCAGTTACAAATTCTACTCCTGTTATTATAACAGATGAAACCACCATTTGACTAACAAATGACATTCGATAAGGAGATTTTTCATTCAGTAAACCTATTAATATAAAGCAAACTCCTCCGGCAATTAACATTGAAACATGGGAATAACCTCTTGATAAAATTTCAATACCACAATATGCATAACCTCCTACAAAAAATAGAAGAATATACTTTATAAAATTATTTTTTACTCTTACCATCATAACCTCCTTTTGAAAAGGCAAAAAGCAGTTCAAAATTTGATATTCCAGTTAAGTCGACGGCGCTAATTTAGACTCCGTCCCTTTACTATTAACATGCTCAATATCATAACAAATATGTTGGTATGTTACTTGCACTGCGTGATAAAGTTGGTAAGTATATTAAATTTTAGCTTTTATTTTAATTCAAATTCACTTTTCATGATACTAGACTTATGTACCTTTCAGATGATAAAATAACAGAAATCCATGAATTAATTATCATAATTGGCAGAAAGGAACTCTCCCATGAAAATCGACCGTTTAATCGGCATTCTATCTATCCTACTACAACAAGATAAAGTTACAGCACCATATCTAGCTGAAAAATTCGAAGTGTCCAGACGTACAATTAATCGCGATATTGAAGACCTTTGTAAGGCAGGTATTCCGATAGTCACAACAAAAGGGCAAAACGGTGGAATTTCAATAATGGAGGGTTATCGAATTGAGCGAACCTTATTAAGCTCTGCTGATATGAAGGCAATTCTTACTGGACTTCAGACCCTTGATTCTGTTAGCGGATCAAATCAGTATCTACAACTAATGAATAAACTATCTGTTGAAAGTACAACTAATCTTGCTCTCAACAATTCTGTTTTGATTAACCTTTCCTCTTGGTACAAATCTTCGCTTGCTCCTAAGATGGAATTAATTAAGAATGCGATTGAACAAAGAGAATTGATTTCCTTTACCTATTGCTCTCCAAGAGGAGAAAGTGTTAAACGAACTGAACCGTATTTTTTGATTTTTCAATGGTCTTCTTGGTATGTTTGGGGATATTGTCTACAGAACAAAGACTTTAGATTATATAAATTACATAGAATCCTAATGCTCGAGAACCTACATCAAGAATATGAACCTAGGACACTTCCTGAACTTCCTGTTCAGCCTGAGCCATTTGGACCATTATCTATTAAAGTAACTGCACTCTTTGATCCTTGTGTTAAATGGCGCTTGATCGATGAGTATGGACCAGATTCTCTTATTCCTCAAGAAGATGGACGTCTTCTCTTAAAATTTAATTTTTCAAACAGAGAACATGTATTAAATTGGCTCTTTAGCTTTGGGGATAAGGTTGAATTATTAGCTCCAAGAGATCTTCAAGATGATTTAGTTAATGGTGCCAAAAACATATTGCATATGTATGGACAAACATGAAGATGTTGCAAAATAGACATTTTAATTTTTTGCAACATCCTCATGTTTTTTCTATAGGAAGGTATACCTTTGATCATAAAGACCTTCCTAATAGAATAAAATAATTGACACTTTTTAATGTTTTATTTAATTAATTTACGCGCCCATATCTTCACGTTCTCTAAATCTGTAGTATCTGGGTGGGACAAAGCTTTATCAAAATTCTCGATACTAACTTTTAAATTCGAATCCTCTGTGTGCTCAGTTATTAGCTTACTATATCTATCTCTAATAGCCATTGGCATTTTACCTTGACAGAAGAAGTAATCCACAACGGTGTTGTTTGAAGGTATGCTTTCTTTAACTCTATTATAAAGGGACTTATAATACTCTTCCGAGCCACCAAAACCTGCTGTTCCAAAATAAGCGATTTGCATATTACTTATTGTATGGCAAAAGTCTGTAATTTCCTTGCAGCACATTCCCTTATCTGTCCAAGATCCCAAAAAGATGAAATCTGCATCTATGGATTCTGCAGGTTCTCCAAAATATACGACCTCATTATCTTTTAATTCTTCTTTTATCGCTTCTGCAATTAATTTCGTATTTCCTGTTATACTTTTATAAACTATTGCAATTTTCATATCGGTACCTCCAATTATACTTTACTTCCAACAACCATCCATATCAACTCGTCAATCTGTACATGTTTTATAACGTATCCATAGGATTCTACTTCATCAACATTAGCGAAATCCTTAGCCTAAGATGAGAGTCAATAACAATTATAATATTATTTTTTATATGTAACAATCATCTTTTTTCCTGCAGTCTTACCGATAAAGCAGAATATTCCACCAAGCACCCTTTGATAGAGATGCAATGGCACCGCCTTATCATAAGCCCTTGTCATACGTTCTTTATCCGTCCAATAAACTCCATCAGTAGATTCATATTCTGTCCCTGGCGCATAATATCTACACATTCCACGAAACAGATTATAGGGAATTAAAATGTTTGATTTCGGACAATGCATTTTCTTTTCCATAACATCTTTACAGAACTTCTCACTAACTTTACTAAGTTGTCTCTGTACCTTTTCGTTTGGATTATACGCATTCCAACTAACTGTCCTTACTTTATAAGAATAACACCGATTGAATCCAATTGCCCTTAGACTTCCATCTATACTCTTTACAGCACCTTTTGCTCCTACTCCTCCAACCGATGTAATAAAGAGCGCCTTTTTTGTGAAAAAATGTGGTCGATGCATTAGATAACAGAAATGGTCTATTAGATTCTTTAATAACGCGGTTTCTCTTACATTAAATGTCGTGCTACATAGAATTAATCCATCTGCCCATTCAAGTGCATTATATATTATTCCAACCTTCTCATAGTGTGGGCAGAATTCCATTCCTTTTCGGAAACAATTACTACACCCAGTACAAAAAGGAAGATTCAGATCCATTAATTGAAACTCTTTGAATTCAGCACTTTTATCGTGTTCTCTAACATAAGAAACCGCATACTCAACTAGCCTCCATGTATTTCCCTTATGTGGACTACCATTAATTACAAGATATCTCATACTATAAATACTCCCCTCTTTGCTTAAAATCATTGTATAAATATTTTGTAAATCTAAAGAATCCTCCTCCAAAAACTAATACTCCAACTTTTTCAAACTCCCCTCATCAAATGAGTACTCACTCGTTCGAAAAGGATACTTCACTTCATTCACATAATACCAAGGATCACTTTCAGATGATGGGTTATTCAAAACATGAAATTCCTGCGCTGGCATGAACCCTTGCGCTAATAAAAATGCTTTATCCCCAAGTTCATTCTCACAGATATCTACAACCATAACGACATGCCCTGGGCTTCCTCCCTTTAAGAAGATATCACCAATTTGTAAATCCGTTATATCAATCTTTGAAGACTCCTTGTCTAAAGAAAGTGTACTTGCATAGGAAAACACGGTATCCAGATACTTTTCAAATGCTTCATAAGAATCATCGTACCCTTTGGTCTTTTGCCAGCTAACAGTATTTCCTTCCACCTTAACGCGGTATCCCTTCTGCCACTTTTCATATTCACACAAAAATCCACTCACAAAATGGAAGTTAATTTTATCATACTGTTTATTCGCATAATAATACTCTGCATACATACGAATAACAGAGTCTGCGCACTGTTGCAGATCTTTATTCGAGAGCCTCATATCCAAAACCGCTATATGCGCTGATTGATTTCCCTTTTCTCTTCCATCATACAATAAAACAGGGGAACCATCTTCCTTAAGATCAAAGTTACGAAGATAATCACCAAAACTGTTATCCGTAACCTCTATTCTAGAATACCCTTCTGGTGTTCGTATTCTAGTCTCTACTGTATTCCCGCTAGAATTGATAAAGGAAGCCTCTTGCCCCATATGGTCGTCATCTAGGCTATCTTCTCCTTGAGAATTTGTAGATTCCTGTTTATCAACATCTTTTGTTGTAGTTTCATCATAATCAAGCTCTTCGTTTTTTTGTTGATTCTCCTCTTTTACCCCCTCTTCGTTTGCATCTGTTATTATCTGCTCTTCATTTACATTCAATTTATCCGATGATGTATTCTTCTCTTTCGTACAGCCAGAAATACTAATCACAATTAGAACTATAATGAGTAATGTACTAATTGCTTTTCCTCTGTCTATCATTCCCACACCCCTTTCAATACTTAACATAATCTAATTAATGTCCATTACCGTTCCTAAGAATAATGGCAACTTTGTGTTATTATCAATAATCGCATATACAAAAGGTCGATTCAGAAAAACCTCATATCCTGTTACCATAGCAGACTCCGTTACCATCTCAACTTTTGTGACAGCTCCAGCTTTCGTTCCCAGTTCATCAACTGAGATATATGACTTATGTAGAACCTCACCTATATAGATGTTTCCATCAGATGAACTTCCTAACTTTGAAAAGTCCGCTGCATCTGAATCAAAGGCAGTCTGTAACCCAAGTTCTATTAATGCATCATTCATCTTTATTGTGTAATTATAGCTAAATTTAGGAATCCTTGTTACTACCGTAGTTGATTGTGCATTTTCAATAACAGAAAGTAAATGTTCTCCTGTTAAGGATTCTAGATAACCATTCACATTGGTTCCTTCATTTGGCAACAATGCTACAAAACTATATTGCCCACCTTTATAATTTTTAATAATTCCCGTAGCAGTCCCATCATCAAGATACATACTCTCATCTGAAGTCATCATATCTACACTTCGTATTGTTCCGTCCCAGGCAGAAAATTCTCCACTATTAACATCATTTTTCGTGTATGGGTTTTCCCATTTTGCATCAAAAACTACTGCATTAAGCAGATACATAATTGAATCCTTATTAATCCTATCTACCATATTGTCAATCATACCATCTGTATGATCTTTTACCCATTGATTAATATCATCTACTGTTGTTTTATCAAAAGGCGATTCATAAGCTTCTGCCCCATAATAATTTGCATTCTTCTGTAGAAAATCAGACTCTACCTTTAATTGATCTTTATCGTCTCGAAACCATATTGCATTGGCTAGACTTAATCTATTATCTGAGTCTGATGGTAATTGATTTTTATAAGCATATAAATATTCATTCAACTCATCAATAGACCCACCACCAGCCAATAGTTGCTCCATCTCTTTTTTCGTACCAGTATCCGCTCCGTTTGCCGTCATAGATAACGCCATCATAACAGAAACAGGTGAAATCATTGAACTCTCATTCTCCTTTGCCGATTCTCGAAACAACTTCACTGAAAAATTTGCTGTTTGTTTGATAAAATTTTCATCAAGCTCTTTTTTCTCTACAACACTTGCTTTCACATTCTTCATTAAATTCGCACTCTTAATCTTGTAAGAACATCCTGTCGTAGAGAATACAACTCCTGTCATAGCAATTATAGATACAATCCTCTTTACATAAAGCTTATTAACCTTAATCATAGTAATACCCCTTTCCTATGTTTTATTCTATTTTACGTAATAGTTACTTCCATAGATTTGACGACATATAACAGAAAAAGGTTCCACCCCTTATATCCTACTAACTAAAAATTAGAATTTCGATACTGTTTTGGTGTACATCCTACTATACTAAGGAACACCTTGTTGTAATAACTGATATTATTAAATCCAGACAGATTCGCAATCTCCGCAATCTTCTTGTTGGTCTCCGTAAGAAGATGGCAGCTCTGCATAACACGATAACGCATGATATATTGCATTGGAGTTCGATTCATCGTTTGACGAAATACCCTGCAAAACTGACCTTCACTCATAGGAATCAATGCTGCTAATTCTGATAACGTCACCTCATAGGAATAGTTCTCCTCGATATAAGCAAGAACAGGTTTAATTCTTTCTTGATTCAGAGAATTATCATCTTCCATTACATCATTAAGCTTCCCATGTTTATAGTACAGCTCCCAGATAGCATACATACGTGTCTTCAGCATTAATTCGCTATCCAGTAGTTTTAGATGATCCAGTTCATTGATTTCATCAAGCCAGTCAAGAATCTTTGATTGCCATCCGTTATCTCTACGAATCACTGGCGTAAACAATAACTTACCTTTTAGAACTGGTCGTATATAATGCTTGCTAAAATGTGTATGTAGGTCATTTTGCAAGAACTCATAAGAGAATACCACTGCATAGAACGCACAACCATCTGTATTTACTGCTCTTGCACTATGGTACATATTAGAATTAATGAAGATGCAATCTCCTTTCTCAAGAACGTATTTTGTTTCTTCAACTTGTATCTCGATTATTCCCCTGGTTACAACTAATATCTCTATCTCTCTATGCCAATGCAAATAGAATACATTCTGCGTGCCCTTGGGATATTCTAGTTTATGCAATGCAATGGGTATTTCTGCCGTACCATGACTAATCTTCTCTTCATAATCTTTGGCTTTATCTTGGGCTTTTATTCCACTTTTTTGAATTGTATCCATCCTCTCACCTCCTGCTTTCTTTTTTTCAATATATTATCCAGACTCTCCACTTGTATAATACCTGTAGACAATTGCATATCTCTTTTTCGTGTATAACCCTTGTTTTAAGGTTGTATACTACAAATTGTAATTACTACTCTGCTCCTCTTCTTACAATTCATTTAACTAACTATGATATTATCAAAATAATGTTATAAATTATTTATTTAGTTAAATATTAATCGTTCCAATAATAATATAATACTATTATATCAATATAAAGTAAATACAAAAAACACCAACAGAGATTGAATACACCAAAATATACATTCATCTAAAAGGAGGATATAAAGCTATGAAATTCGCAAACGGATTCTGGGTTACACAAAAAGGTTATGATGTGAAGTTCGCATCTCAACCATATGAAATTACAACTACACAAAATAGCATTACTGTTCTAGTAACATCAGCAGTAATCGAAAACCGTGGTATGACTCTTCAAGGCCCAAATCTTGAAGTTACGTACTCATCAACTTGTGAAGATACCATTAAGGTAAGTACCGTTCATTATAAGGGTGGTCTTGATAACACACCTCACTACGAATTAAACGAAGATGCTAACTTCAAACCTATCATTAATGATACTGAAGAATATATCGAGATGATCTCAGGTAATACAAAGGTAGTAATCGCTAAAGGTACTTCTTGGAATGTACAATTCTACTATAAAGACAGACATTTAACTGGTAATACATGGAGAGCTACTTCTTACATCACAGAGAATCAATACAGCGTAGATGCTAAAAAGGAATTAAACAAAGATAATGACTTCTTCGATTACCCAGTAACTGATAACGCTTCCTATCTAAGAGAGCAATTAAAGACAGATATCGGCGAATGTATCTATGGTTTTGGTGAAAAATTCACTCCATTCGTTAAAAACGGTCAAAACGTTGAAATCTGGAACAGCGATGGCGGTACTTGTACGGATCAAGGATATAAGAATATTCCTTTCTATATCTCATCAAAGAGCTACGGTGTATTAGTAAATAGTTCTGATAAAGTATCTTTCGAAGTAATGTCTGATACGGTATCTCGTGTTACTTTCACTGTACCTGGTGAAGAATTAGAATATTTCGTAATCGGTGGAGAAAACCTTGAAGACGTATTAAAGAACTACACAAACTTAACTGGTAAGCCAGCTCTTCCACCAGCATATTCATTTGGTTTATGGTTATCTACTTCATTTACAACTAATTATGACGAAGAAACCATCAACTCTTTCATCGATGGAATGGCTGATAGAGATATTCCTCTTCAAGTATTCCACTTTGACTGCTTCTGGATGAAAGAATTCGAATGGTGTAACTTCGAATGGGATACCAGACAATTCCCTAATCCACCAGCAATGCTTAAGAGACTTCACGATAAAGGTTTAGAAGTATGTGTATGGATTAACTCATATGTTGGCCAACGTTCTAAGTTATTCGATATTGGTAAAGAAAAGGGTTACTTCATCAAAAACCTTGATGGTAGCGTATTCCAAACTGATTTCTGGCAACCAGGAATGGCAATCGTTGACTTCACAAATCCAGAAGCATGGGATTGGTACAAAGGATTATTAAAACAATTATTCGAAATGGGTGTTAACAACATCAAAACAGACTTTGGTGAAAGAATTCCAACAAAGTGTAAATATTATAACGGTATGGACCCTGTTAAGATGCATAACTACTACACTTACCTTTACAATAAATGTGTATTCGAAGCATTAGAAGAATTCTACGGAAAAGATAAAGCTTGTCTATTCGCAAGAAGTGCAACTGTTGGCGGACAAAAATTCCCTGTACACTGGGGTGGTGACTGCTACGCTGAATACTCAGCAATGGCAGAAACAGTTCGTGGTGGACTTTCTCTATGCTCAACTGGTTTTGGTTTCTTCAGCCACGATATTGGTGGATTTGAAGCTACGGCTCCAGCTGATGTATACAAGAGATGGTGCGCATTCGGTCTTATGTCTACACATAGCCGTTTACATGGTTCAAGTTCATACCGTGTTCCATGGAGCTTCGATGAAGAATCATGTGACGTACTTCGCTTCTACACCAAATTAAAAGGTAGATTAATGCCTTACTTATGGTCACAAGCAATCAAAACTCACGAAGTTGGTGTGCCAATGATGCGTTCTATGGTTATAGCATTCTCTAATGATCCTGCATGTAAATATCTTGATGCACAATACATGTTAGGTGATAATCTTCTAATCGCTCCAGTTATGAACGAAGAAGGAATTGCTGAGTTCTATGTACCAGAAGGAACTTGGTATGATATCATAACTAACGATGTATACGAAGGTGGCAGATATTACACAAGAACATGTAATTACTTCGAGATGCCAATCCTTGCTAGACCAAACTCAATCGTTACTTTTGGTGAATTTGCATCAAATAACGTGGTTTATGATTACCTTAACAACGCAGAAGCTACTATTTACAACCTTGAAGATGGTAAAACTGCTACTGCTACGATTTATGACAGCGAAGCAAACAAACTCACAGATATCACAGCTACTCGTAATGGTAATGTAATCGAAGTTTCTTATGCTGCGACAGACAAGTCATTCACTGTAGCTGTTGCTGGTACAGATAAGAAAGCTACTGCAGTTTCTGGTAGTACTTCTGTAAGTATTACACTATAATAACTAACTAATTCCGTTTTAGCTTAAAATATAATAAATGTACCTGAAAAAACAATCTTTCGACTGATTCGTATGTGGAACACGGATATGTAATATCCGTGAAGCCGCATATAAACTGTGAAGATTGTTTTTTTACTAGTATGTAAATGTATCCGATAAACAAATAAAATCAAAAGGATTATTTTGGGTAGCCCCTTATTCCAAAAAATATTGGAGGTAACAAGATGGACGCTGTATCTAAATTCTGGCAAACAGAATCTACATTGAGGCAAATGACAGCGAAGGCACTAGGAGAACAACTCCGTTCCTTCTTAGCCAAACCATTAGATGGTGGTTTCTGTAATGCCGTATATTTAATTACTGCAAATGATAAAGAAATGGTACTAAAAATTGCACCTCACGAGAATATTGAAATGTTGTCAGACGAGAACAATCTATTATTAAACGAAGCACAAATGCTAACCTTCATTAATCAAAAACTCTCTATTCCTATCCCCAGTGTTATACTACATGATACCAGTTGTACCATCTGTGAAGCACCCTACCTATTCATTAGCAAAATTAATGGCATCTCTTATGATAAAGTAATTCAGGATTTATCTGAGCTGGAACGCGCTCAGGTGAAACACAGAGTTGGTGAGATTACAGCCAAAATCAACACCATATCAAACACACAGTTTGGAAGACCCCAATTACCAGATTCCTTCACATCTAGTAATAGCGAATTCATGCTTGGAGTTTTCCGATTGCTCCTTGATGATGGCTTAGCTAAGAATCTTGATATTCCATATGTCTCTTATGATGAGCTTTGGAATTTAATCCTTGCCAATCAAGAGGCTTTTGACGACTGTAAACAGCCATGTCTAATTCATAACGATATCTGGGATGGTAATATCATGATTCATAATAACACGCTATCAGGAGTCATTGATTTCGAGCGCTGTCTATGGGGTGATTATCTATTAGAAGATGATTTCTCCGGATATGGGGAAATCGATCAAAACTTCTTAGACGGCTATGGTAAAAACACATTTACCAAGATGGAGCTACGTAGAATCTCCCTGTACCGAATATGGCGTCGTCTTGCCATGACAATTGAGACACCGTATCGTCAATTCGCTGATGAAGGGCGTTTTAACTGGGTCACTGGTGAGCTTCGAAGTGAGATTGAAAACTTAAGAAGATTAATGAATTAATAATCCACTATCTCCCCATCTTTACCAGTGAAATTTATGAAACCCATATTGACAGAATTGTCAATATGGGTTTTAATTTTATGATATTATTATTTTGGCCAGTTTGTCATAAGTCAGTTTAATTTAGGTCTCGTCAATTTTTACAAATTTATGTGTGAACCTATTATGTCAACGTAGTTCACCCGCAACGCTCTCTCGCCCCGCTGAAGTTGGTAGAGGGCCATAAGGATGTGCAAATTGGCGAAGGAAAGTATTACGAGAGGGTTTTACACCTTAACCTATTCTAGAAAGGGCAATGTAACAATGTTAAATAAATCAAAATTGGTAATCGCAATAGGCTCCAAGCAAAGACTGTAAAACATTATAGTAACATTTTGTTTGGAGCCGTAATTAACTATAGAATATTATGCTTAATACAGTCTTTGCATGGACTATTTATTAAATTCTCAAATAGTTTAGGAGCAAAGAGTATGAAATATAAAAAAGCACAAGATATTTTACCTAAGCATGTACTGGAGCTACTTCAAGAATATGTTGATGGTGAATATCTATATATACCACTTAAGAACAATTCCAAAAAATCTTGGGGTGAAAAAAGTGGATTTAAAAAAGAGCTTAGCGATAGAAATAGAGAAATTTATAATAAATATCAAAGAGGAATGGCAATTAGTCAGCTAATAGGTGAATACTATCTAACAGAAAGTAGTATAAGAAGAATAATAAGATCAGAAAAATCAAGGGATAATTGACTTATATATTATCAAGAATAATACAGAACTGTTTATGGACATGCTCATTTAGATAATTAGTGATATACTTATAATCAGATCAGAGGTTATTAATTATGGAGGCATTATATGAATAAATTATATGTATTAGAAATAGATTTTGAACTCAATGGAGCCATAGATTCAATATATCCTGTTATATTACAAGATGAAAATGAAATGATTTTAATTGATTGTGGTTATCCTAATTTTCTTCAATTAATAGAAGAATGTGCAAGTAAGAATACTATAGATTTAGAGAAATTAACAAAACTCATCATCACTCATCATGACTTTGATCATATGGGTTCAGCAGCTGATTTCAAGTCCAAATACCCTAATATAAAAATATTAGCCTCCTCAAAAGATGCAAAATATATCAATGGTAAGGAAAAATCTTTAAGGCTTCAACAAGCAGAATCGATATACAATGACTTGCCCGATGACCAAAAGGAAGCCGCACTATCATTCCAGAAATTATTAGAATCAGTAGATAATGTTGATGTAGATATAACACTAAATGATGGTGATATATTTGATTGGTGCGATGGTATGGAAATCGTTGAAACACCAGGACATATGCCAGGGCATATATCAATTTATCTCAAGGAAAGTAAAACTTTAATAGCTGGCGATGCTTTAGTTATCTTGAATGGCAAATTAGCAGTCGCAAATCCACAATATACATTAGACATGAGTGAAGCCATAAAATCTATTAACAAATTGCTAAATTATGATATCCAAAAAATCATATGTTATCACGGTGGAGTATATCAAGAAGATATAAAAAACTCATTAATAAATATTCAAAAATAAAATTTACTTATCTATTGAAAACCAAAGGCATTAATAAAATATATTGAACTATGCCACAGTGTAAAGCTTATTTAGTTAATTAGTAAGTCAAGGCCGATTAAATTGCCTTGGCCTTACTAATTAATACAGCTTTTCTAGGTGTCTATAAATCAGCCGAATTCTTTACTCACCTTTTCCTCAAGCCACCTAGCAACACCATCTTCATCATTACAAGCAATAATTCCCGTTGCCACCTCTTTTAGTTCGGATACCGCATTTTCTACTGCATAACATTCATCTGCTATCGTAAACATATTCATATCATTAACTGCATCACCAAATGCAACCACTCTGTCACAATTAAAAAGCTCTTTTACTTGCTTGATTGCATTCGCCTTGGTTGCGGCACTCGGCATAATTTCACACCAGTATTCCTCTCGATATAATTCCTGAGCCAAGGTACAACGATAACGATTATCAAGACATAATGCTTCATAGATTGGTAGGAGCTTTTCCTTCTCACCAATACAGGTATAGTAAAAACTCTCTCCATCATAGAGTTGATTATCTTCAACAGGGCGTAGCCGTTTATCACCTTTTCGTAAACTCAGATACCTCTGCACACCCTCGTTTTCCTTATCTGGATTCCAAGATACACATTCTTTCCCCCCTATGTATGAATACACTAACGGTGAAATCTGATTACCTTTTATGATTTCTATTGCTTTTTCTCGTTCTTTCCTCGTAAATTGAATTGACGACAGAACTTTACCCGTTCTTGGTTGAATCACCAAACAACCATTATAGACAATAACAGGCATGTCAATTGATAAGCCCTGTGTGACAACAGAAGCAGAAACAAGGGAACGTGCTGTTGCATAAGTGAATAGCATCCCTTTCTCCATTAATCTGTTAATTGTACGTATGCTATATTCACTGACACGATCTTTGGTATTCAATAAGGTTCCATCTAAATCTGTTACATACAATGTCTTCATTGATTTTCCTCTCCACCTTTCACTCTGTACCAATAAGTATATGCCTTTGTAAATCCAAGTTTCTCATATAGCCTTATAGCACCCTCGTTCACTGACGCCACTTGTAGGTACACCTCGTTAGCACCATACTTCTTACCTTCGTTGATAATCTGTCTACAAATCTCTGTTCCTAATCCAAGTCTACGGTAACAATTATACCTTGATAGCCCAGTTGCTCCTTATTCTTTGACACATTATTTACCGTCATTTGTTTACTCTCCCCCTTATATATCTTATGCTTTTTCTCCACCAAGCAATATATTCACATTATTGTACTGTGCTGCATTCCATAACTCAGTACTAAATTCATGAATATCATAACTTAAGTATTCTAGTAGCTCCTTATTATCTTCAAATCCCATCCTAATTAAGCTTTGTAAGAGATTCATTATAATTATTTCAATCTCCAACTGCCCCTTCTCAAGGATTTTATCCTGAATATAATTAATCTCATTCTTAGTGAATCTATTTCCAGAAATCGGTTTGTCTATCCACATACATACTAACACGTTACGCAAAACAATACTACATACATTGATTAATAGCTCCTCATAGTCTGTATGATATAATTCCAAGGTCTTCAATATATACTCTTCTGGAAACGCTTTGAGAAATGTCTGCTCATATTCTGTGTAATTCAGATATAATTCGATTGCATCTACCCCTTGTACGTCTCCTATAAACCGTAAGGTCGGATAATCCAGTGTAAGGATATGATTCTGTGGTGCAAACTTAGCATCATAATACAAAAAGAAAGCTGGCATTCCCTTTACAATCGTATCATAATATGCCTGATTTCTGTACGAATTAAAGTACGATAGCAGTGATGAATACTTTACGTTCAATCGTTTTACTTTCTCTACAAGAATATGATATCCATGTTCATATGCTTCTTTTGCCGACAAATGCTCGGCTCTATTCACCATAACATATGCTGAACTTTTTTCATTGTTGTCAACCATATATTCAGAATGATGAATACAGTATATAGCTGCCTCCATCAATTGTCTGGCTGTTTCAAACCGGATTGAACTACTTTCCTTACTCGTATATTGCTCAGTAAGTTTCGCTACAATTGGTACTAACTCTTCCATCTCATACTCTAACATAAGCACACTCCATTATTCTTTTCACTATACCTCAATACGTAATATCCTTTAGTCATCCCACCCGCATCGAATCTTCCGTGCAAATGCTTCCAAAGCTGTATCCTCTAGGTAGTCCAAGTCACCTTGGCACTTACCATCAAGCTGTTCTTTCATATACTCTAATAACTCATCATCCGTCAATTCATCTAGGGACTCATTCTTGTAGAGATAGAAGATCTCTTGAAGTCTTTGAATAGTTTCCACATAATTATCTTGATATATATAGGTTGAGTCACAGAATGTAAAAATTAGCTTAGTAATAATCCCTTCCCCAAACTCAATCCGTTCTTGCCTAATAAGGTTTTCTCTTCTTTCCTTGATTAAATCCAGCGCCTCTTTCTCTGATAGTTGAATCCCAAATTGTTTCGTGTAGTCATTACAAGCCATTAGGTCCTTCATCTGCTTTTGTATTGTCAGTTGATTGTTTTCTTGCTGGCCTATTAGATATTGAAAGATTTTATCTTCATCCATTCTTTTTACCTTCCTCCTATTTTTTACTAATTTGGGGTGTCAAAGGCCAATTATGATTTCGATCTCGTCAATTTGAACAAATTAATGTGTGAGACTGTTATATGTGCAAATTGACGAACGCAAGTTTTGCGAAAGGCTTTGGCACCTGAATCTTTACTCAAACTTCGCACATAAAAAATCCATTTCAAGTGGGTGGTTGCTATATTTATTAGAAGAACTATCTGAGCAACACTTAGTTTAAATTATTTATTTATTAATTTATTTATTGTAAATCTACGCCCTTTTATTTACAAGTCTTGAAAAATTGTGGATTTTGTGGTAATATAGTTATAGAAAAAGAGGAAAATCATTGATTTATTAATTCAAATGATTTTCCTCTATTTATTATTTATGCATTAGGAAATTTACCTACTATTCTGCATTATTATACTTATTTATTAATTGCAAAAATCTTTAGTTCATTATCCACTTCATTAAACCATATTGCGCCATTCGCAATCATATAGCCTTGGTAATTATAAAACGGGAATATACAATCCTCTTTTTCTAATACCGCAAGAAACTCCTCTGAAAAATATGCATCATTTACAGTGGCAAGGAACTCCTTCTTGTCAGTAATCTTTGTTATCTCACCATTCTCATTAACAATCAATGGATATTCAACATAGTCTGCCACTTGATCCCATTCCTTGTTGATAATATGATCTCGTATGGTTTGTATTGATTTTTGAACTTCTTCTCTTGATAAACCTTCTGTTGGATATGTTACGATGGAGTCTAATTGCATCTCAACTTCCTGATACCCTTCACCATTATTGAACTTACCAATAATGCCATCTCCACCTAATGTGTTCGTATATACGATTCCTAATTCAAAGGGTTCTTTCACAAGAATCATACCTATATCAGCAGAATCGTCAATTCTAAATTCATTCTCACTAGCTGTGATATTTGCAGATATTTCCTCTCCATCAATTACTACGTAAACCATTTGATCACCATTATCACCGCGGTATAAGGCGATTTTCGAATTCTTAGCACCAATTAACCCCGAGTAAATATTGTATCCTTCATTATAGATAATTGGTTTTGCCTTGTCATAGCCCTTCATCTCATCTTCTATCACTCCTGTCTTCGCAGACTCTTGTGGAGCATCAATTTCCGTCGAATTCTTCTCTGGCTCTTTATTATCATCTGTGCATGCGCTTAATCCAAACATCACTACTGCCGCTGCAATAATCAAGCTAACTCGTCTTTTATTTAGACTGTTTTTTCTATTCTTGCTAATTCTCATAATAATTTCCATGCATCTTACAATCTTGCTTGTGACTTTTCTAGAATAAATCATATGAAGAAAGTTACGCATGACTCCTCTCATAATAATAAAGTGTAGACAATTGTTATACACTTTGTAATGGCGACAAACATATCAATGTTTTTATGTCAGTGTTATAACTTTCCTAAAATCGTAACGGAAACCAAAACATAAATATGTTGGCATGAAATAAAGCTTCAAAATCATAAGCCTTTACGCCTTAATAGCCCATCTCATCTTAGTTGATCGGGCACGGCTATTTATATTACATTCTTCTAAAGATGGTCGAATTACGTCCTTTGCTATATCACTGTATATTCCTTCTCTGTAAAAGTGTTTAAAATATTGCTTTACAAGACGATCTTCGCCCGAATGGAATGTCAATATGGCAACACGTCCGCCTTTGGCTAGAACATTAGGGAGTTTCTCCATAAATTGCTCCAATACTTCAAATTCACTATTTACATCAATACGAAGTGCTTGGAATGTTCTTTGGCAAGTCTTCTTAATGATTTCTTTTCTCTCAGAAGCTGGGACAGAGGTAAGTACCCCTTCAATAACTTCTCTTAGTCTAGTAGTTGTATCAATTGCTCTTCCTTTTTTAATTTCAGATACAATTGCTCGAGAGATCTCTCTTGCATATGGTTCATCCGAATTCTCAATTAACATTCCTTCTAATTCTGGTTGTGAAATGTTTTTCAAACGTTCTGCTGCCGAGATACCTTTACTAGGATCTAATCGTAGATCCAATGGCCCTTCTACTTTGTATGAAAATCCTCGATCCGGATTATCAATTTGCATAGAGGATACACCTAGATCCGCTAATACAAAGTCAAGTGGTCCTGATTCTGCAATTATTTGATCAATATTTGCAAAGTTCAGTAATTTAACCGTTAATATATCTGTCCCATATCCCAAACCCTCTAGACGCTCTTTCGTTTTCGCAGACTCAATAGGATCTACATCAAGCCCATAGATATGACCTTTTCCTTCTAGACATTTTAACATATGTGAAGTATGCCCACCATAACCAAGTGTAGCATCTAGTCCAATCTGTCCAGGCTTAATCTGCAAGAATTCTAAAATCTCATTCACACAGATGGATATATGCATCCCTGCTGGTGTACTTCCCTTACTAATTACTTTCTCTATTGTATCCTTATATTTCTCAGGTTGGTGTTCTTTGTATTTTTCCTTATAGCTCCTAGGATGTGTTCCTTTATAACGAACACGTCTTTTATGCTGTTGTTCTTGATTATCCATTGTTTACCTCTCTATTTCCATAATTTATTACCTACTCATAATTAAATACTACTCATTCCTAATATATTTCATCTGTAATCATAGCATATTTTATATAAAATGAATAGCGTACAATGTCGATCTCTACATTAGGAATGAATGTGGGAAAGAAGTCTATATATCTCTGTTATTCAATAATAAATTCTGCGGTCAGTGTATATACATCATAATCACCAGTACCTCTAAAATCCATTATATCTTTGACAATTCGGTATTTTCCTGGCTTTAATTCTCCATATAACCAATTCCAGTCGATTATAAATTCACTTTCTTTATTCTTTTCCAATCCGTACGCAATGTCATTAAATCCAAAATCTTCAATAACATAAGGTACATCATACCATCTTCCATCTTCATACTTTTGCAAGTAATATTGATCTCCATATTGGTAATCCTTATCTGCCTTGTTCAACAATGTAATTACAGCACCTTTTTTAGTTAGAGAATACACCTGTACAGACATGGATATTCCCTCCGGAACTATACTCTCATCTTCCAAAGATTCGAATAAACTAAATATCATATCATCCTCGACATATGCAAGGTCTCTAATCGTTGCTTCTCCACCAGCGTATAGATATCCATAATAAGTGAGGTCATTTGTCTTAAATATAACCTTCTGTATTGAATAAACACCATTCCCACTACCGGCTAAATCATTATCAACAAGTTCATCAAACAGCGTTATACCTGTAAGGTCATAGGTAGTTTTATATAATTTTCCTGTGGGTACATAAAAGACATACATATCCTTCTCGCTTAGTGGGTGTAGATACACAGAAGTACCATCTGCTGAAACCGATACTTCACAATAATTATCCCCTTGTGTGTAGTTACAGCCAATTGCCTCTAGATCAACGGCTCTAACAAATTCCTGTATATTCAAATCGTAAACAAAAAGTCCAAAGTAATCATGGAAGATTATATTATTACCATCTGCATAATCAAGGATAGCTCCATCTGCTCCTAGATTCCCATCTAGATTTATTGTAGGGATGGTTACTTCAACCTCGTTCATCTCTTGTTCAGAAAACTCCTCTACTTGCGATGGTAATTCATTATCTTCTGTAACTGGCAAGGCCTCCTCTATACTACCAAGTAATCTCTTTATGAAATCTTCCACATCTTTCGTATTAACAATCCGATACGAAAACGAAGAATTCACTTCATTATCAAACCAAATCTCCTCCCCCGTAATATAGAAAGCGTAACTTTTGTCATATCCTGTTCCATAGGAAATAGTAATACTAATATCTTTATCTCGATTTTCGCTACGATCTTTACTAATCTCCTTCTTCTCTACCCTTAATGTCTTGAAAAATTCAATAAATTCATTACCATAGGCTGCTGGAAATGTTTGTTCTTTATCAGACATACGTATTGTTATAGAGTCGATTTGATCCTCATCTATACTGTTAACTTCTTCCACTATTTTATTAAATGTAGTAGTTGATAAGGGGTTACTTAGCAAAGCGATTCCTAATATAATTACGCCAATTACTGTACAGATTACTACTGATATCAAAGGTTTTTTATATCTGGCTACATTCTTAATACGTCCCTTTACGTTCCCCTCTCCAAATGCTAAAGGCACTCCTAATATTAATCTTCTCCCCACAGATAGGTTCAGTAAAGAGGTTGCATATTCCTTTCGAATATCTTCTTTATAGTTTTTCATCACATATTCATCACATGACATCTCCATATCCTGATTCAGTATTGCATATGCAATTAGAACAAGGGGATTAAACCAATGAATAACCGTGATAACGAATACGATCAATTTAATCATATGATCTTTTCGTTTTATATGAGCTTGTTCATGCATTAGTATATAAGAGATCTCTTTTTCGTTAATTATAGATGGCAAGTAAATACGTGGTTTTAGAAAGCCCAATACGAATGGTGTGGCAATATGATCGGATAGGTATATTGTATCGAGACCGTTTTGTTCACTTGATAATGTGTTAAAACTTATACTGCCGATTAATTTCTTCTTCAATCGAATAAAAGATACAAAGCTATAGATAAAAACTATTCCAATCCCAACTAACCAAATTACTTGCATAATACCCATAATTCTCTGTATAGGATTGATACTGGATACCGTATCTGCCTTTGGAAGTACGTTGTTTACAACTTGATTAACTACGGTACTTCCTGTATGTATCTCAGGTACCTGTTCATATATAATTTCTTGTTTAATTGGTTCTATCTCCTTTGGCAAGATGCTTAGCACACTCTCAAAAGAAAAAGGACAGATTAACCGTACAAATGCAATTAGCCATAGATAATAGGCAAACTTCTTTGGAGCTCTTATTATGCGTAAGATATATCTAGCCAATAAAGCAAAACATATGACAATACCGCCTTGGTAGCTCATATTCAACAGCTTAATAAAGATATCTTGTGTCATAGACCCTCCTCCTTAATTCTCATCACAGCTCTCAATTATCTTCTTCAAATTCTCGATATCCGCCTTACTTAACTTCTTCCTTCTTGTAAAAGCAGCTAAAAATCCAGGTAACGATCCACCAAAACTATTCTCTACGTATTGTTCACTTTGACATGCATAGAAATCTTGTTTCGATAACATTGATGTAACCGTACCGCTCTCGTTTTGAAATACTCCTTTTTGGCTTAATCTCTTTAAAACAGTATATGTAGTGGTTCTTTTCCAACCAAATTCTTTCTCACAAATCTTAATTAATTCATTCATAGAAATCGGCTCCTTCTCCCAAATAATATCTGCAAATCTTCCTTCAATTGTTCCTAGTGAAAACTCTTCCATTTGATATACCAGCCTTTCTAACACAGTTCTGACTACATATTGTAGTCACTTACAGTCTACAATATGTAGTCAGAATTGTCAATGTTAATACTCTTTCTACTAAGGTGTGTTTAAAGAGGATTTTACCACGCTGTAGATTATAGTTCTTTGTAGAAGTCGCCGCAGTCTTAGGTATCGTTATAACACAGGAAAAAAGATCATCTTATCCACATACACCGTGAATGAGACGATCTTTATTAACATATATAACTTTAATTTACTATCTTAATTATAATTCTATATTTTATAACTCAACCATCTCTCCATCTTTCGTATAAGTAATCTTCATCTCCTTATCCACAAGATTTACTACAAGATTAGCTTCTTCTTCACCACATCTTCTTGTAATGCTTATGATATTGTCTGGACTTTCATTAAGAATGAATTCTCCATCGAATGCCTTATGACTATTACGGAATTTCATTAACTCAAGAAGACGTTTTACAACTGGACGTTCTACTTCTTTGGCTACTTCTTCTACTGAATAGTAGTGACGGTTAATGTTACGTCCTACTTTTGTCTCTTCTAATAATTCTAGATCGTTCTTACCTGCTAACATACCTACATAGTATACTTGTGGGATTCCAGGTGCGAAGAATTGAACTGCACGTGAGCAAAGATAAGCCGCATCATTATCACCAAGTGCTGAATAGTAAGTACAGTTAATTTGGTAGATATCTAAGTTATTGTAAGCTGCTGTGTTGTAAATTTTCTTAACATTAGCTCCGAACTTGAAAATATCCTCTTTTGTACGATCAATTTCTTCATCTGGTAGTAAGTCACGAACATCAACCACACCAATTCCATCATGAGTATCTAATGTAGTAAATTGTTTTCTTGGACAAATGTTTAACCAGTTCTTTAAATATGAGCTATTTCCATAATATAATGCATTGATTAAGAGCATTGGAAGAGCAAAGTCATATACGTAGAAATCTTTCTCTTCAATCTTTTGTTGCATTGTATAATGTTCATGAATTTCAGGTAAAATAGCTACTCCATATTCTTTAAGAATATCTTCGCATTCATTAAGCAAGTTCCATACCTCTGGTTCGATGAAGAAACAGCTTGTACCAGCTTTCTTCGTTGCATATGCAAATGCATCTAAACGAATAATTGCTGCACCATGTTCACATAAATAACGAAGATTTTCACGAATGAATTTCTTCGCAGCTTCATGTGGACAATTGATATCAATTTGTTCTTCATCAAATGTACACCAAACCTTTTCTGAAGTCCCATCCGCAAAAATTGCATCTACATAAGGTGCACGAGGCTTTCTCTTATAGATAACGTCTACTTCTTCTTGCGTTGGCTCACCATTTTTCCAGAAGTCTTTATAGCGAATGAATAAATCTCTATACTCCGAATCATCTTTCTTTGCTAAGAAGTCTTTATAATATTCACTTTGTGCTGAGATATGATTAATCATGTAATCATACATAAGATAATAATCGTCAGCAAGGCTCATAACATCTTCCCAACCGCCAAAAGTAGGGTCAACTTCACGGTATGTCATAGGAGCAAAACCACGGTCCCCACTAGATGGGAAGAAAGGAAGTAAATGAACACCTCCAATTGCATCTCCAATATGGTCTTTTAAAATTGTTTTTAGATCCTTAAGATTATTACCCATAGAATCCGCATATGTGATTAACATAATTTTATTTTCTATCTTTTTCATACTAACTCCTCCTGAACTGCCTTATTTATCATCATGGCAACCTTTCATTTGTGTCTCTTCATCATGTTTTTACAAGCTATTTTGTATTGATTTATTAATCTTTGATTTATCACTTTCAGCGAAATACGTACTGCATGCACTATAGAAGTACTAATCTACAAAGCGTGTTTCGTATCATAGTACGAAACCAGAAGCATGTAGACACCCCTAAGGAGTTTCGCAATCCATAATACCCTTCACAAAAGTGCGTCCCACTAATCACAAAGTTCCAACTCAATTTGAACTGCTGTATAATCTCCAAATTGCTCTTTTAGATGGTATCCAGCTTTCATTAATGCCGCACCTGTGTAACATTCATCGGTACCAGCCACACGGTACTTTCTATCAGGTTGCAACCCTTGTAATTTAATATTGATTATTGGTGGATTATGTTCTGGTTTTGTAAGAACGAAGTTTACAAGAGATCTTAATCCGTCATCGGCTACGAATTGCCATGCTACAAATCTTTCTTTTGAATAAGGATTTGTTAAACGATAATATTTACCATAATTGATGGTGTCATAATTTCTCTTATACGTTGCAACTTGTTCTTTAACGACTTCCTTCTCTTCTTCTGTCATCTTATTCATATCTAACTCATAACCAAAGGTACCAGACATTGCAACAACACCTCGTGTATTCAGTGGCGTAATTCTACCCGTCTGATGATTTGGAATGGCTGATACGTGCGCCCCCATTGATGATACTGGATAACCAAAGCTTGTTCCATATTGGATGCGAAGACGGTCGATTGGGTCTGTGTTATCAGAAGTCCAGATTTGTGGTGAATAATATAACATTCCCGCATCAAATCTTCCACCGCCACCTGAGCAACCTTCGAATAATACTTCTGGATTCTCTGTCGTAAGGCGCTCCAACAAATCATATAAACCAAGTACATATCTATGGTAAACTTCGCCTTGTCTATTCGCTGGAAGGTTAAGTGAATAGACATTAGTTAGATGACGATTCATATCCCATTTGATATATTCAATATTGGCTTCTTTAAGAATTACTGTAATACTTTCATATAGATATTCACGAACATCCTCTCTACTCATATCAAGTACGTATTGGTAACGACTACGGTTTCCTTCTCTTGTAGGGGTCTTTAAACACCAGTCTGGGTGAGCACGGTATAGATCACTATCTTCATTTACCATCTCTGGCTCGAACCAGATACCGAATTTCATTCCATAGGAATTCACTTCATCTACTAATTTTTTAAGTCCACCTTGTATTTTATCAGTATTAACGAACCAATCTCCAAGGCCTGCATAGTCATCGTTTCTTACACCAAACCAACCATCATCCATAACAAACATCTCGATTCCAAGTTCACCGGCATCTTTTGCAATGCTGGCTAATTTTTCTGATGTAAAATCAAAATATGTTCCTTCCCAGTTATTAATTAAAACAGGTCTTCTTGCCTTCTTGTATTTACCACGGCAGATATGCTCCTGAATTAATGCATGGTAGTTTCGAGACATTTCTCCTAATCCTTGCTCACTATAAACCATCATTACTTCTGGGGCTACAAAATGCTCTCCGGATTGTAATAGATATCTAAATCCTGTATCATGAATACCCATAACAAATCTTGTTTGATTGATTTGATCCACTTCTACCGTTGCTTTGAAGTTTCCGCTGTATACCAATGAAAAACCATAACATTCTCCATGTACTTCATTTGCATCTTGGTCACATAAGATTACGAAAGGATTCTGTTGGTGACTTGAACAACCACGTACACTTTCTACGCTAACTTTACCATGACGGATCGGTGTACGTTCTACTTGTCTTTCTAAGGTATGTTTTCCGTAGAATGTCATGTAATCAAAGTCGCCTCGGTTCATAAAATCAATACAACATGACATGACTTTTTCTAGATATACATCGCCCTCTCCACCATTTATAATGGTAGCACTTCTTGTAATCGTATCTAGTGCTTCGAATACGGAATAACTCAAGTCTACTGCTACTTTCGTTACTTCATCTACAAGATGAATCACAAGTGTCTCCACTTCGTCTTCTGTACCGTAGGAAGCAGGAAGACCTTCTAGCTTACGTTTTCCTTTGTATATCTCATGAGATCCATATTTAAGTTGAACATCAAAACTACCATCTGTATTAACAAGTTGTAATGCACTTTCTCTATAATCTCCCATACCGAATACACTAAATTCCTGCGGAAGAAAATCTAGTGAGTAGGTACGGTCTTTAATACTTTCCGCTGGATTACTTGAAAAACCCCTATCGTTATACTGAAGTAGATAAGACATGTCCTGATTCTCAATCTTACTTCCATAGTATAGATGTAGTAGATAATCATGTTTATCTACCTGCATCTGATACGTCGAATTCTTTGTATGCAATGTAAATACTCTTGTAGGTTCATTAAACTGTATTGGCATGGTATCTCTCCTCTTTGCTTATATGGTTATTTTATACAATTTCGAAACTTTCATTACATTTAACTGTTTCATTAGAAGTGCTTAGATGTGAAGCGTGTTTCGTGTTATAATAGGTCATCTAAGAAACTAAGAAAATTATATATTAAGTTTCTCAATTACCTATTAACTACTAATTAGATTCAAAAGCCCTCCAAAAACTTACCTTCGTCAATTTGCACAAACATTAACCTAACTCATGTAATGCAGAACATAGTTTGATGAGCAACTGTATGAAGTCGTTGGTACTTAGGCTCTGTATTTTAGAGCCTTACGTACCACTACGAACTTCATCCAAGCGAGAGCGCGTTGCGAATAAACTATGTCTTGCATTACATACTTAGCATATAGTTGTGCAAATGGACGAATCAAAATATAAATGGGCTTTTGCTCCCCAAATTAGTTAATTAACTAGATAAACTCTAGCTTCATAAGGGTGTAATGTCCCTTTTGTCCACTCTGTGTCATTATGAATCACTAATTGATTCTTATCTTCTTCATATCCTGGAATTTCAACATCAACAGACTGTTCTGTGAAGTTACATAATACATATAATGTTTGATTACCTAAAGTTCTCTTGTAGGCAAATACATTCGGATCATCTGCTAATAATAAATCATAAGAACCGTATACGACGATTTCATGATTCTTTCTGAATTTAATTAGGTTCTTGTAGAAATGCAAAATGGAATCCTCATCATTTATTTGTGCTTCTACATTGATATTCGTATAGTTAGGATTTACTTCAATCCATGGCGTTCCTTCTGAGAAACCGCCATTTACTGATGAATCCCATTGCATTGGTGTTCTTGCATTGTCACGGCTAGATTTCTTAATTCTTGCAAATGCTTCTTCTTTGTCCATTCCGATTTTATTAACAAAATCATCATATTGATTCAGGCATTCGATGTCACGGAATTGATTGATGGAAGTAAAATCAACATTTGTCATACCAATCTCTTCACCTTGGTAGATATATGGAGTTCCTTGCAACATATGAAGACAAGTTCCTAACATCTTAGCTGATTTATTGTGGTACTCACCATCATTTCCCCACCGACTTACGATGCGCGGTTGATCATGGTTATTCCAGTAGAGGCTATTCCAACCAAGTCCGTCTAGTCCTGTTTCCCATTTTGTTAGTATTTCTTTTAACTTCACTAAATCAAGTGGAAGCTTCGTCCATTTTCCATATTTTCCTTCATCAACACACATATGCTCGAATTCAAATACCATGTTGAGTTCACCTGAATCAAATCCTGCATATTTCTTTGCTTCTTCTACTGAAACAGCTGGAGCCTCCCCAACTGTGATTACATCATATTTACTAAGAACTTTCTGATTCATCTCCTTAAGATATTCATGTACATGAGGTCCATTCATGACATAAGGAGTGAAGTCTCCATATAGACGTCCTTCTTGATTTCCATCTGGTAATCCTGGCACCTTAGAAATCATGTTGATTACGTCCATACGGAATCCATCAACGCCCTTATCTAACCACCAACTCATCATATCGAATACTTCATTACGAAGAACTGGATTATCCCAATTCAGATCCGGTTGTTTCGGTGAGAAAGTATGGAGAAAATACATATCGGTTGCATCATCATACTTCCATGCAGAACCTCCAAAACTACCTCCCCAATTGTTTGGTTCCCTTCCATCTTTACCTTCTCTCCAGATATAGTAATCACGATAAGGATTATCTTTTGATTTACGACTCTCCACAAACCAAGCATGTTCATCAGAAGAATGGTTAACAACTAAGTCCATCATAATCTTCAAATCATGATTATGGGCTTCTTTTAATAGTAACTCAAAATCTTCCATTGTACCGAATTCAGTCATAATATCTCTATAATCACTGATATCATATCCATTATCATCATTAGGTGATTTATAAACTGGGCTTAACCAAATTACATCTACCCCTAACCATTGCAAGTATGGTAGTCTTTTTATAATACCTTGTAAATCTCCAATTCCATCTCTGTTGCTATCTTGATAACTTCTTGGATAAATCTGATATACTACACTTTCTTTCCACCATGACTTTTCAATTGCATTCTTCTGTCCCATAAGTGATTCCTCGCTTTCCAAATAATAAACATGCCTATTCTTAACGTCTGGAGTCTTTGTACATAGCAAAAACTCCATTTTAAACATATCGTTGTTTCTAATTAAGTAACTATCCGTTTTTTAATGAATAATTTTATTCACATCATTCCAAGTAGGAAGCGCTGAGATTGCACCACGCTTTGTTACTGTTAAACTTCCCACTGCATTACCGACTTCTACACATCTTTTAATCTCATCTAATGATAGTTCAGCATAGTTTTTATCATAACGTGCTAAAGTGTTTATAAATCCACCTGTGAAGGAATCCCCTGCTGCTGTTGTATCAACTGGTTTTTCAACTGAAAACCCTTCATGTCTTACAATTCCTTTATCTGTATATGCAACGCAACCATCTTTCCCTTGTGTAACTAAAAGGATTCCAATATTAAATTCTTCTTTCATCTTTACCGCTGCTTCCGATAAATTATTACTATCCATTAGATATGCAAGCTCTTCATCTGAAACTTTCACGATATCTGCATATGTTAATGCTTTCCGCACGCATTCTTTTAATTCATTATGGTCTTCCCACAGGTTAAAGCGAAGATTTGGATCAAACACAACTGGTACACCAATTTTTTTTGCTTCCTCTAAAATCTCAAAACTAGTTTCACGACTTGTCCCCTCTGCCATTAAAACACTGCTTAAGAAAAAATATTTTGTATCTTTTAATACAGATAAATCATAATCTTTCGTCTTCATCATTGTGTCTGCACCATTTTTACGGTAAAAGCTAAATGAACGTTCTCCTGATTCATCTAAACCAACGAATGCTAATGTGGTTTTATACTCGTTTGATAATCTAACTTGTGTACAATCTACGTTCTCATTAGCAACAATTTTTCGTAAAGCTTGGCCAAACATATCATTACCAACTTGAGAAAGGAACGCAACCTTTCCACCTAATTTAGCTACTGTACACGCCATATTAGCTGGACCTCCACCCGGATTTCTTTCAAAGCTTGGGTTTTTATTCTCAGTAATACCGTTTGGTGTAAAATCTACTAATAATTCTCCTAAAGTTACTACATCATACATTCTAAACTTCCTCCTTAAGACCAGATTAAAAGAGCACTATTTGGTTATTGAACAGTATTTGACAAAAAAGTCTATAGAGCCCTTCTATATAAAAAAACAGCCTATTTTCTCTGATCAAAAGAAAATAGACTGTTTTACTTATTCTATGTTGTTTCTCGCTTAATTAACGATACAGGTAATTGAATTCGGGAAGGAACTACACTATCTTCAGTACATTTAATCAGACAGTTTATAGCTTCCTGTGCCATCTCTTTTATTGGCTGGTGTATGGTTGTAATAGTCGGACTAACCAAAGAGGCAATACTAACATCATCAAATCCCACGATCTTTAATTGATCGGGAACCTGAATGTTCATCTTTCTAGCTACTTGAATTACTTGCGCAGCAATTAAGTCACTACTAGCAAAGATTCCATCTACCTCTGGGTTCTCCTTAAGAACACTTTCTATTAACGAATGATATTCCATATTGAGATAATCATCTGCTTTACTCTCTACCTCTTTATGTAAGATATTGTTATCCTCACATACCTTAATAAATCCCTTACTACGTGCATCCGCTGGCATCGCTTCATTCTCAATACCTGAGAAATGAACCAAATGCCTACATCCTCTAGCAATAAGGTGCTTAGCAGCTAGGATACCTCCTTGATAATTATCACATTCCACACTTGTCGTCCCTACATCAACTGGTCTTTCAATACTCACTACAGGAATATTTAAGGAAACAAACTTTCCTATATCGACCGACCTTGAGCATAAAATAATTCCAGCAACTCGATGCGATTGAAACATTTCTAAATAGTCTATTTCTTTTTCAAATTTTGCATGTGAATTACAAAGTATTATTTTATAATTCTTTTTTACAGCTTCTCTTTCCAAATACCCAATTAATCTCGCGAAATATGGGTGCTCAATGTGAGGAACAATAATCCCAATATTGTTACTTTTTTGTTTTGAAAGCGATCTCGCGATCTCATTAGGTTGGTAATTAAGTTCCTTCATTGCTAAATATACTTTATCTCTAGTTTCTTCACTAATATAACCGCGATTATTAAGTACCCGAGATACCGTTGTGACAGTAACTCCTGACTTTGCGGCTACGTCTTTTAACGTTGCCATCTAACTCCCCATTTCTATCTCATATATGTTTATGTTGTAATGTTTCTCCGACTTGTTGGAATACACTCCTATTTTACCAGTAAATGATTGTCCTGGCAATTCATAAACCGCATATATAGTAGAATCTTGGGCTGTTACTTCAATTACATTTTCATCAATAATAATAGATAATAATTCTCCTGTTGAAGCATTGAATAACGAACTAGTTTCCTCTTTGTAGTTAAGTTGTCTACCTATAAAGTCAACTTTAATTATTTCTTCTCCAATCTCAATTGTGAGTTCATCATTACATTCGCCTTCCCATGTAATTTCTATTTCCATCGGAACTTGCGATCTGGTAATAACCATTCGATCTGTCAAAGAAGTTGTCCCAATAAGTTGTCTAGCATCTTTATATTCTTTACATAGATTATGTTGTAAACGTAATTCATCATCTGTTCTTAGTAATGAAAATTCTCTTGGAATTCCCATTGCACCTGTATAAGGTTTGCCTTCAAATCTAGCACGAAGCCATGGAATTGATACGTGGCGGTTATCAAGTCCTGAAATTGTTTGTGCCGCATATGGAAGCTTGTTAGCATAAGATACTAGTTTATCTGAATGATTTGTGAAAGTATATCCATCAAAATCGCCAATATAATAATATCCATCTGCACACCAAAACACCCATCTTGTTTCTTCTTCTCCTACGACCTGTAGCTCAAATAAGTCCGGACACTCAAAAGCATCTGTTAATCGAAGTCGTTGACTAACTGTGAAATCCTTAAGATCTGTACTTCTTAGTACCGCGAACTCATCTTCTTGCAACCACAGAACCATAATATAAGCTTGGCTCTTCTCATGCCAGAACACTTTAGGATCACGATTTTCTTTTTCTATTGTAGGAATGTTTACATCTTTCATCTTTGTTATATGTTTCCCATTATCTGTACTATAAGCGATTCCTTGAACAAACTCTCTATTTTTTGACCAAGTAGTTGTTCCACCAGCTGCAGAGTAATAATATACTAGTGTATCTTTTGGTAAATCAAGCAATTTCTTATCGTTACGTAAACCACAACCAGAAAACATCATTCCATATTCATCTGGCCACAATACTGTATCTTCCTGTTTCCAGTGAAGTAAATCTGTACTTGTAGCGTGTCCCCAACTCATATTCTCCCATTCAACGTGAAAAGGATTATATTGAAAATACATATGGTACACACCATCTTGATAAACAAGACCATTCGGATCGTTAATCCATCCTGTATTCGCTGTAAAATGTATCTGTGGCCTAGTAATCTGTTTATTTTGATACGGAACGTCCTCTTGGGTTATTCCATTGTAAAAGTCTATTCCATCCGTTCCCGAAAGCACGAACGTCTTACCTTTAAAATCATCAATAGGGATAGACGCATAGAAATCTATACTAGAGTCATTTCCAATCGGAACCTTAAATTCCATAACTTTTTCATCATCAATCTCAAAAGTAATTTCTGTTTGCTCTCCATGCACTTGCACAGGAATCCATAGATAGGATTTTTCACAATTAATCTTAAATTTCATATTTATTCTCCCAGCTATTTAATCTCTCTATTATGATTTAACTGCACCTGAAACAACACCGCTAATAATATATTTTTGAAGAAATACGTAAAGGACAAGGACTGGTGCCACAGTTAATACAAGTGCGGCCATAATGGTACCCAAATCTGCGGAATACGTACCATAGAATTTGTACGTTGACAATGGCAATGTTAACAGTTTTTCTTTTGTTAATACAAGCGATGGCAATAAGAAGTCATTCCAGAACGCTAATACATTAAGAATAACCAATGTTGCAGTTGTAGGTTTTAATAATGGGAATATTATCTTGAAGAACGTTTTTGTTCTTGTACAACCATCAATGTATGCTGCTTCTTCTAATGCAATCGGTATATTACTCTTGATAAATCCATGGAATATGAATACTGACATACTGATGGAGAATCCAACATGCATGAATATTAATGTAACACGGCTATTTAACATACCTAATTTTGCACCATAGATAGAAACTAATGGAATCATGATTGCTTGGAACGGAATAATCATAGAAGCCACCATTAATGCAAAAAATACTTTAGCTATTTTATTGTTAATTCTAACGAAATAATATGCTGTCATTGCTGCTAGGGTAATTACAATAACTGTAGATGATATAGTAACGAACATCGAGTTAGTGAACGCTTTTGTAAAGTCCATCTTTTCGTATGCTTTTATAAAGTTATCAAAGTTCAACCCAACATCACTTATTAGTTTTAAAGGTGTTTTAATAATTTCTTTTTTCGTTTTGAATGAGTTAATTAGTATAAAGATAAATGGAAACATGTATAGTAGAAATACCAAAGTAAGTCCTACATACGTACCAATATTCTTTATCTTTGCTTTGGTTCCGCCAATGTTATTTGCTGCCATTATGCCTCCACCTCTTTTCTCTTACCCAAATAAATCTGAATACCACTAATAATTGCAACCATCAGGAATAATATTAACGCTTCTGCCTGACCTACCCCGTACTGTCTAGATGTAAACGCTTTATTGTATACATGCATAGCAGCCATTACTGTCGTACCGTATGGTTCTCCTCCCGTCAATGATAAGTTCAAATCGTAAACCATGAAACTTCTTGATAACGTAAGGAAAATACAAATTACAAATGATGGCATCATTAAAGGTACTGTAATTCTCTTTAATTTTTGGAAACCTGTAGCTCCATCGATACTTGCTGCTTCAAGTACATCTGCTGAAATTCCAGTAAAACCTGCAATATAGATTAACATCATGTAACCAGAAGTTTGCCATACTGTAACAATAACCAATGCCCAAAATGCCTTTGTTGGATCTGCAAGGAAAGATTTTGATAGAAAGCCAATGCCTGTAGTACTACCAATATTAACAAGTACTCTTGAGAACACAAATTGCCATATAAAACCTAATACAACACCACCGATTAAGTTTGGAGTGAAGAATCCTGTACGAAAAAATCCAACTCCCTTAAGCTTACTCGTTAGCACATATGCTAGGAAGAATGCTACAACATTAACTAAAACAACACTGCACACTACATATTTTAATGTAAGAAGTAATGATTTCCAGAATTCTGCATCTTTAAATACATTAACATAGTTATTAAATCCTATAAGATTTGTCGCACTTGAGATTCCATTCCAATCTGTGAATGTCAAATATAGTCCATATAGAAACGGAATAATTACCACTGCCACAAAAACAAATAATCCAGGCAATGCAAATATCCCAAATACCTTGAGCCCTTCTTTCTTATCTTTAATTCTCATTGCTTTCTTCCTTCTTTCTTCTTTCTTCTTAATTATCAGATCCACTTTAAAAGAAACTTAATCCTAAAACAGAAAATGGGAGTGCTCAAAATCATTAAGCCCCCTCCCCATCTTCTTCCTAATTTATTAGTTAAATCCTACTTTGTTAGTTTTGAGAAGTCCAGTAGTCTTCGATTGATTTTGCTAACTCGTCTTTAGTACTTCCTCCAGCAAGGTACTTTTGCATTGCTGCTCCAAGAACTGACCAGTGATCACCAGGAACGATTGCTGCTGCAGTGTATACTTTATCTTCATTCATTGCTGCTTTGATTGCTTTTCCAAGTGGATCAGCTGGTTCATAAGCGTTGTTTGAAGCCACAGGGATAAGACTACAATCTTCTACTAAAGCTTTTTGACCTTCATCATCGTATACTAAGTAGTTTAAGAAATCTTTTGCTGCTTGAATTTGTTCATCCGTAGCTTTTTCTTTATCAATCATAACTTGTTTTGAAGCGCAAGCTTGAATTTTATTGTTTGCAAAATCGGATGTGTCATTACCGAATACATAAGGAATAAATCCATATTCATTATCTTCTCCGCCAGCTTCTACAATGTTTGGCCACGCCCAAGAACCATTAAACCAGAATGCTGCTTCTCCTTCAGCTAAGAATATTGGATCTTGTTCATAAGTTGCTGCTAAAGGTTCTGGATTGTTGATATTGTATTCTTTTAATAAATCAAAGGTTTGAACAAATTGATCAAAGCGATCGTAATCTGCAAGTTTTAACTCTCCAGATTTTAATTGATCAATTACCTCTTCCCAACCTAAGTTACCATCTTTTACTTCGTATACATATTGTAATTGGTGAGCACCTAAAGACCAGTCTTCTTTCGAAACTACGATTGGATATTCCATACCAGCTGCTCTTAACTCTTCAAAGGTAGTTTTTAGAGAATCGTAAGAATTAATTGATGATGGGTCGAATTCTCTACCTAGTGTTTCTTCAATTGCTGTCTTATTGTAGATAATACCTCTACCTTCAATACACAATGGGAAACTATATATTTTACCATTTACATCCGCTGTAAGACCGTTCATTTCTTTAACCCAGTCTTCGTTTGACAAGTCAACTGCTTTTTCTTCTGCCAATTGTTTAACATCAGTAGTATCAAGAATTGCTAATGTCGGTGGATTTCCCGCACTGTACATACTTGATATCCTTTGGAATGGTGATTCACCAGAACCGCAAGCCATAACTTCGATACTAACACCAGTTTTGGCTTCATATCTTTCTGCCATTGCTTCAAGACCTTCTTGAATTTCACCTTTAGAATTTAGTAATGTGATTGCTACTTCACTTTTAGCTGTGGTACCTTCTCCTGAATCTTTTTTTCCACAAGCAACTAGTGATGTCATTACCATTGAACCAATTAGTAATGCTGAGATAACTTTTTTCATCTTTCTCATAAATTTACCCTCCAAATGAATTCCTTATTCAATCAACATGCTAACGACTAATAGACTCTTTATGTATTTATCTCTATCTGCCATGTCGGATGTTAGTCTTTGTGCAAGTTGACTGTTTTATGCTTTTGTTCTTTGCTATGTATGTATAATATCATATGTTGTATGTTATGTCAATCGGTTGATATACATTTTTTATAATTTTTAAATTGATATAAGCTTTATATTATTTATATTTTATAAATTCCCTTTACAAAAGCTCTGATTCCATGCGCTTTTATTCATTTTTTATATATATTCTCTGCTTGCTTTTATATGATATATACAGTTCTAATTAGTCTGTTTATTATTTTTATGACAACCGATTATCACATTATATTGTATAATATTAATAAAATCCAACTAAAAAAGAGCACTATCCCGTTAAAACTAGCTATTTAATTAGCTATTTTCAACGAGGTAGTACTCTAATAATACTTATATATTAATTTTCAACTTTATTATATTAAAATCTTATCGGTTGTTCATTAGTCTTATAGCCTTCCCTTTTCCTTCATATCCATTCATCTTTAGCTAAAAGTTATATTTCTCCAATACTCATAATCCCTCATAAAACAATCCACTCCTGCCATAAATACAGCAAATAACGTCAATAGAATTAGTAATAAAATTGCTGCCTTATCATATACAAATCTTGTATCTTCTCTGCGAGATCCTATAATTACTTCAATACCTAATGAAATAAAAGATAGCGGCCATAACCGAAAAATAAAATCATAGCTGATTGCAGGCGCAACTATATGCACAAGAAATAACACACCATATACAATAAGCGTTAGACCGAACGTATAACTACCGATTCTATGCTTTCTTAGCTCCTTTATTTCTCCCATCTCATTCATCCTATTTTCCTTCTTTCTTATCCTCAATTGCATTCACATGAACGGTTGAACTATATGGATCATTTTCAACATTACTATTCATATCTTGATTCATAGTGTTGTAATTCATATTATTATTCATATTATCACTCATAGAATTGTTGTCGGCCTTAGAATCACTATAACTGGCTTGCTCATCCAGTTCCACTTTCTTTCCACGAATCATTGCCACCCCTAGATAAACAATAGCAACACCAACAACAAGTTGTGGAAAACGATACATCATATGGTTTAATGCATTATATATCTCATAAGGAATGATTCCATAAAGCATGGACATACATGTTTTCCATGTCAATACAACACCTATAAATATCAGTACTACTGCAAAGGTTTTTCGATACGTACGGATCAAGTCGCTACCTTGTTTTGCATCTGCAACTGTAAAGAGATACGTATCTTCAACTTCGTAGAATTCTTGTTCAGGCATACTAGCTAAGTTATGTGCATGGAAAAAACTATAAAACCATGATATGGCCGTAAAAACCATCACCGGGCCTAACTCCAATATAACGCTTAACGCAAATAGACCAAAAAACACCGTCATTAAACTTAGTCCCATCTTCATAAATCCCATATACATCTCTGCCGCTCCTGGAATAAATGAGAACCAAAAGGTCCAAAACTTACTTTTTTTACGAATCATTATTTATCCTCCTTACCGAATAATTTATTTGTTTTCTCTAATATTTTGCTACATATTTCGTTCGTAGTTTCATATATGCTTTTATTTCCCTTATAATATTCAGAATTTTCCTTATCCCAAGTTTCTTCATATCTTTCCTTATCATCTATTTGATTTTGATAGTCCAACCACTCTTCATACCTAGTTTCTTCATCCGGGAAACTACCATAATCTTTAACCGGAATTAACACCAAGAGAACAATCGCTGCCGCTGCCGCTGCTCCAACCTTCATTGCATACGTAATTAGCTGTACTTTGCTGGAGCGATGGGAACTACTGGCATTGATACGCTCTTCACTCATAATTTTATCTAGGATAGATTCCTTTAGATACTGTGGCGCATGAACCATCTCTTCTTGCTCAATGCTGTCAATCAGACTCTGTAACTCTTTTTCCGATAGATAATCTTGTTTATCTTTTTGCATTCTAACAATATTGTTTTTCATCCTATAATCGCTCCTTTCCATACAATTTCCTTAACATCGCCCTTGCACGATAGATTTGTGTCTGGATCGTCTTAAGATTCTTCTGTTTCATTGTAGCAATCTCTTCTGGTTTTCTCTCTTGACAAAAATACAAAATTGCAATTTCGTCATATGGCGGTTTTAATTGTTGGCATTTATTCCTTAATTCCTTGATTACTTCCTTCTCCATAATCAACTCTTCTGGTAAACTGCTATTAGATTCTATATGTTCAAGCTCCACATCATCTTCTGGGGTGACTCTTCTTGCTGCCTGCCTTTGATAATCAATACATTTATTCGTTGCGATTCTACATAGCCATGCTTTCACATTCTCTCCGTCGAAAGAATTTGCGTTTCGGTAAGCGGATAAAAACGTTTCTTGTGTTAAGTCTTCCGCAATAAAATAATCCCTTGTCATCTTACAGCAGATCGAGAAGACCAAGTTCTGATACGTCTCAATCCAATCTGCAATATACTCCTGCGCACGAATTTTATCCACCCCCCTTGTTTGTTTTATGAACCGGTTTTCAGGGCGACGGCGCCGTCGACCTATCCTCGCGAGAAAACAAGTAACTTCTTAGTAACGCTCTAGTTATCTTACTGTTACCTTTTTTGTTACTCTCCATTAGTTATAACGAATGAGTTTGCAATATGTCTTCAATTTTTTCAAATTTATTTTATAATTTATTTGTATTATTTCTTATAACAAAAGCATGGTCAATGACTTTTTCATAAACCATGCTTCTCCCACTAATCACCCAATTATGAATAATGTAATAACTGGGTAATGTCTCATTAATAACTGTTTTATTATCTCAATATTAACTGTTTCACTTTTCCTAAATCCATACTCTTAAGAATAAAGTCTGCCTTCATTTCACCAATACTATTCCCATCTTCACTAGGTGAAAGATTAGAATTAATATAACAGGTATGTAATCCTACGTTAGCACCACCCATACTATCTGCTCTATAGTCATTACCAATCATAATCGCAGTTGATGGATCGATATGATACGTATCTAATAAACGTTGGTAAAATCTACGATCAGGTTTCATATATCCCGCCTCTGATGATAATAAAATTCCGTCGAAGTATGGCAAGATTCCTAATAATTGTAGTTCTCCTCTTGTAAATACCGCCTGTGCATTGCTTAAGAGATATACTTTCTTATTCTTTTCCTTTAAACTTTGTAGCAATTCTACGGCTCCTTTGTACAATTTTACATATCGCGTAGATAATGCTCGGAAAACCTCTGCTAATTGGACGCATACATCGATGGTTACTTCTACCCCTTTGTTCCGAAATAGTTCTTGATATACATACTCAATTTGAATCTCAAGCTTTGTTGTTTTCGAAATGCTATCTAACATCTGTGTATTCGTTAACGATCTATCCTTCTTTGTTGCTTCATCAAATGCATTCTCTATAGACTGCTCAAAAGCATCTCTAAGCTCTGAAGGTGTATAACTAGCACCCTTGTATTCATAAAGTAAACTCATCTTTCCCCATAATTCTAACGATTCCTCATCAGTACGAATATCTACAAGTGTTCCGTATAAATCAAAGATATATGTATTGAACATTATTAATTTCTCCTTTCTTCCTCTAAAAAACCTAGGCTGCCATGAAACGCTCACATCGATTAGTGGCTTCCTGGTGTGGCTCCGCCGAAGACTGTCAGTCCCCAGCCCAAGATATCATTCCAGATTCCTATCTATAATTCTACATAGATTGGCTCATGATGAACATCTGGTAAAAAGACCTGTAAGATATCCTTACATCTCAACTTAATACTAGACGTATTGATACATGGATGACATGCAAAAAACTCAGGTTCTACAACCTCTTTATCAATTAATAATTGTACTTGATTCTCTATATCATTCATTAAACCCATAACGCTTACAGATCCCGGCGTTATATCTAAAAATTTTCCATAAATTCTTGGTTAGCAAAGGATAATCTGGAACTACCTATCTGCTTTGATAAATCCTTTGTTTTGAACACCTTGCTTCCTGGTAACATTAGTAGATAAAATTTTGTTTTTTGTGAATTACACAGGAATAAATTCTTACAAATACTTGTCTCCTCACCTAAAACCTCATCAATTTCTTTACATGCCTCAATCGTATTTGCTTCTTCATGATCGACTCTTTCATATTCAATATGCAACCTATCAAGTAAGTCATATACTCTAATTTCTTTAGATAATCTACCTTCTTCGTTAGAAGGTCTACCTTTTTCTAGTACGTACATGTTGTCTACCTCTTTTCTTCAAAACCCTTCTTCTTATTGTTCCATAGTAGGAATGTAGAACTATATTATAATCAAATCTCTTGTTATTATACTCTATTTCCCCATATAATTCCACATAGAAGCGTTACTACTTCTATATTATGATTGCAAACGTTTCATAAAGATCAGCTAAACGAAAACGGGCAACGCTATCGTCCATACAATGGAAATATCGTTGCCCTGTAATACCTTTTAATTGTAGTTACTCAGAATTTTCTCCTGTTTGACTATACTATTTTTTCTTCTTAACAGCCGCAAACAGACTTTGCATTACAATAAAGAAACATAATAAAGCTGCAATTGCAATCTTTGTCCACCACGAAGACAATGTGCCTTGGAACGTAATAATGGATTCAATCGTTCCTTTAATTAAAACACCAAACAGACTACCAATGACATTACCCACACCTCCTGTTAGAAGAGTTCCACCTATAACAGAAGATGCAATCGCCTCCATCTCAAAACCACGGGCTTGTTCTACGAAACCACCACTGGAGTTAAGACAGAATACAAAACCCGCAAGAGCCGCTAAAAAGCCATTCATAACGTAAACCCGTAACTTGATTCTCCTAACATTAAGTCCCATAAGCAAAGCAGATTGTTCATTACCACCCACCGCATAGATAGAACGTCCGAACTTAGTGTATTTAAGAAATAAAAATATCAAAATAAAAACTATAATCGCTATGATTACACTCACATAGATGTACGGGTGAATTGCCATACCTTTTTTATTATAGGTGGTAATAAAGTTAAAGTTAATCTTCTCTCCTGCCATCCTTAGAAATGTTTCATTCGTTATAGTAATCATATCTTTACTAATAATTGCGGTCATACCCCTGGCAAAAAACATACCCGCCAAAGTAACGATGAACGGTTGAATCTTAAGATATGCAATCAAAAATCCTTGTACAAGCCCAAATACCGTACCCACGATTAATACAATCACAATGCTAGCACCAGCACTAATTCCCTTTTTCTCCATCATCCATGCAAGTAACATACAGGTCATACCAATTACCGAGCCTATGGATATATCTATTCCACCTGTAATTAACACCATTGTCATACCAGCAGCTGCAATCAACAAGCCTGCATTGCTGATGAATAGATTTAAGAATACCTGTGGCTTACCAAACCCTTTCTCATGAAATGCAAACATTCCAGCTAGGTATAATGCAAAAAACAGAAGGATTGTTATCATCAATAAGAAGTTATTACCGTCCAATTTTTCCTTTGTCTTTTTCGCTATATTCATTATGCCACCTTCTCTCCTATCTTCTCGACTCTCTTTTGTTTTTGATGATTAACAAACTTCTTAAATTCAGGTGATTGCAATGTAACAATCAATATTACTACCACCGCCTTATACACTGGCAACTGATCAGCTGATACTCCCATTGCGTATAGAGATGTTGAAAGTGCTTGAATTGTAATAGCACCAATTACACTTCCTGCTAAAGAGAATTTACCTCCTCCTAAACTATTTCCACCAAGTGCAACCGCTAAAATTGCATCTAGTTCAAGATTTAGGCCTACGTTATTAGCATCAATAGAATAGATTCTAGAAGTGGCAATTACTCCTGCGATTCCTGCACACAAACCACAGAACATATACGTCAGGAATATAATGAGCGTAGAATTTAAGCCTAATAGACGACTTGCCTTTGAGTTGATACCAACACTTTGTATGTACATATTCAAAGCTGTTTTCTTAAGTAACAGATAGGTTAGTATAACAACACCAATCGCTACGAATATAGGAGTAGGTACAGGCACATGAGGTAGTGTTGAACCAAGGTATTTGAAATTATCTACTTTAATGTATAAGATATTTCCTCCTGTAATCAACTGTGCAATACCACGGCCCGCTGTGAATAGTATTAATGTTGCTACCATCGGCTGAATCTTTAATTTTGCTACAAGGAAACCATTCCATGCCCCACACAAAACAGCAACTAATAGTGCTCCGAGAATTCCTACAAAATATGGTGCATTATAAGCTTCTCCACTTCCTAAGATAGAACAACATACTGCCCCTGCAACCGCCATGGTAGCTCCCACTGATATATCGGTTCCTGCTGAAGAGGCCACACATAAGGTCATACCAACTGCTAATATAATTAACTCGCTGGAACGATTAATAATATCAATAATATACCCATACAAGACTCCATTGGAATTGATTGACACTTTGAAGAATGTAGGTGTTTTAATAAGATTGAACAGCAGCACAAGGATTAAGCAAACAATAGGCCAGAATAAGCGATATTTTGTAATATGTTTTATTTTTTTTCTATTCAACTTCCCCACCTCCTGCAATCGCATTCATGATATTGTCTTGTGATAGCTCCTCCTCTACAAGTTCTCCCACCTTACGTCCATCACGAAGAATCGCCATTCGATTGACAGTACGAAGCATTTCTTCAATCTCCGATGAGATGAACATAACGGACATTCCCTCACTTGCTAGCTTAACAACTAACTTCTGGATTTCTGTCTTAGTACCCACATCAATCCCTCTTGTCGGTTCATCAAGTATTAGAAATTCTGGATTTGTCATTAACCAACGACCAAGTATAACTTTTTGTTGATTACCGCCGCTTAACTGCTTGATTGGTGTCTCTCTACTTGCAGTCTTAACTTGCAAGATATCGATGTATCGATCCGTTAATTCCTCTTGTTCCTTTTTGTTGATTAAGTGGAACATACCACGTTTTGCTTGTAGCGCTAGAATCATATTTTCCCTGACAGACAAGTCTGCTATAATCCCTTCCTCTTTACGATTCTCCGGACAAAATGCCATTCCTACCTTCATTGCATCAATTGGAGCTTTCAATACTAATTTCTTCCCCTTCATATACACAGAACCCGCATCGGCTTTATCTGCCCCATAGATCACCTTGGCAAGTTCAGAACGCCCAGAACCAAGAAGCCCAGATAAACCAATCACTTCCCCTTTATGAACTGCTAGGTCGAAAGGTTTTATCGTTCCCGTATGCCCAAGTCCTCTAGCATCAATTACTTTTTCTGTCTCCACATTCTCTGCCTGATTTGAACAAGATTTTTTTATTGATGCTAGGTCATCGAACTCTTTTCCCATCATCTTAGCTACTAATTGTACTCTTGGTAAATTATCCACCTCATACTCTCCAACTAATCTCCCATTCCTCAACACAGTAATACGATCGCATACTTCATATACTTGCTCAAGAAAATGTGTTACGAATACAATTCCTGTTCCCCGCTCCTTTAACTTCTTCATTACCCCGAACAATTTCCTAATCTCTGATTCATCTAAACTAGATGTTGGTTCATCTAAGATTAATACCTTTGCCGAGATATCAACTGCTCTTGCAATAGCAACCATTTGCTGAATTGCAACTGAATAATTCTCAAGTGCTCTTGTAACATCTATCTCTATATTAAGGCTATCTAATAACTCTTTTGCCTTTACATTCATCGCCTTCCAGTTAATCCTCCCAAACTTCATAGGCTCTCTTCCGATAAATATATTCTCTGCAACAGATAAGTTTGGGCAAAGATTTACTTCTTGATACACTGTACTGATTCCATGTTTCTGTGCCTCTTGTGGCGAACGACTAATAACTAGATCTGCTTTTCCATCAGTACGGACTTCCCCTGTTTCAAATTCTTCTACACCAGTAAGCACCTTAATTAAAGTTGATTTCCCTGCCCCATTCTCTCCCATTAGTGCATGTATCTCTCCAGAACGTAACGTAAAATCCACATCCGATAGAGCTACTACTCCGGGGAAATTCTTATATATATGCCGCATAGATAACACAATGTTTTTTTCCTTCTCCATGTGGACCATCCTTTCATATTTATCAAACTCAAGTTATGCTATTCAAATCTTTTTAATAACGGTCTATAATACAAAACACGCTACTCCCCTAAGTATTCTATGCGTGTACACCGCATTATTAAATGATACGGAACATATCCAGAGTTTCATACTTAATAAAAAGTCAGGTATGAGGCACGACCACTTGGTGGCTTTCCATGGCTCACACCTGACTATATATTGTTATTAAATATGTCTTAATTAATATTGACGGTTTGGTAATTCTTTCTCTGCTGTTTCAGCAGGATATACTCCTTCGTCTACATACTGAATCTTCTCAACGGACTCACCAGCCATTAACTTCTTAGCAAGCTCTGAAACTCTTGGTCCATGAAGTGGATTACACTCAACAGAAACATTCATATCCCCTGCAATCATGGATTCGAATGCTGCCTTTACAGCATCAAAGGATACAATTGTAACATCTTTCCCCGGTGTTTTACCTGCTGCCTTTAATGCATCAATTGCACCAAAAGCCATGTTGTCGTTTTGTGCTATAACTACATCAATGTTGTCATATTTCTTTAGGAATGCTTCCATTACTTCTTGACCTTTTGCTTGTGTAAATTCACCTGTTTGCTCTTCAAGTATCTTATAGTTTGCATGAGCTGCAATTGTTTCATCAAAACCTTGTGTACGTCCGATTTCTGCTGATGAACCAATGGTTCCTTGTAGAACAACTATATTATGTTCCGCATCACCAGTTCCTTGTTTATCCATGTATTCAACTAACCAGTTTGCTGCATCAACACCTTCTTGTTTGAAGTCTGAACCAACCCAACAGGAATATAAGGTATCATCAGAAACATCAATCATTCTATCCACGATAATTACTGGGATTCCTGCATCTTTTGCTTCTCCAAGAACCGTCTCCCAACCTGTTTCTGTAACAGGAGCGATTACGATAATATCAACCTCTTGTGAAATAAAATCCCTAACTGCTTTTGTTTGATTTTCTTGTTTTTGCTGTGCGTCTGCAAATATTAACTTGAAACCATTTTCTTCGGATAATGCGGATTTCATTGATTCCGTATTGGCAACACGCCAATCGCTTTCAGCGCCAACTTGCGAGAATCCAATTGTAATAAGATCTCCACTTTGACTTGCATCCGAAGAAGCATCTCCAGAAGTGTCTTTTGAATCTGTGGAATTCTTGCTTCCACAACCTACTACCATTGCCCCGATTAATAGTACACTCATTAGTAACGCAAACACTTTTCTTTTCATAATCTATCTCCTCCTATTTTTGCTTCATACCCTGTTATTTTTTTCATATCAATGGCATAGATCTTTATAACATTGGTATATATATTTATAACAATGGTATAACTTTGATAACAAGGTATATAACTTCCCAGTTCCCCAACACGAAACTACTAGGTAGTTGCCTTATGTAAATCACCTCAACCGTTACTTCACTTGTTATGTGCTTATTATAAAAAAAATAATGCAATATAGAAATGCATTATTTTTTGATTTTTTTGACTTTTTTATGAATTTTAGATGCTAATAATATAAATTGCTATTTTTCTTAAAAAGTTTTAATAATTTTGTTAAAAAGTTAGTTTTTATTAGATTTGGCAGGAATACATACCACCATCGTAGTTCCTTCTCCATATATAGATGTAAACGATATACCATATTCTAAACCATAGCTTAACTGGATACGTTCATTTACATTCGCCAATCCAAAACCCGAGTATGTATCTTCATAGTCCCTTGCTCTCTCTGCTAGCAACATACGAACTCTGTTTTGCTCCTCTTCCCTCATGCCTATACCATTATCCTGAATATGAAAGTATAAGTTATCCTCCTTCTGTTCCCCCCACACACGAATCATACCCATTCCTCTTTTGTTCTTTATTCCATGGTACAGTGCATTCTCAACAATTGGTTGTAAAATTAATTTTAAAACAATACAATCATTAAGTTCTTCAGGTATCTCAACGGAATAATTAAGTATATCCTTGTACCTAGTTTGCTGTATCTGAAGATAACTCATTACTTGCAACTGTTCTTCTCCTAATGTAATATAATCTCTTCCTTTACTTAAGCTAGTTCGAAAGAAGTTTGACAATGAACTTACCATACTCACAACTTCTTTATTCTGATTATCCTCTGCTAACCATATAATTGTATCAAATGTATTATACAAAAAATGTGGATTAATTTGTGCCTGTAATAACCGAAGTTCCATCTTCTTAAGATTGGTCTGCTCTAATTTCACATCCTCCACGAGCCCTCCAATCTTTTCCGTCATACTGTTAAAACTCTGCGTCAATGTAGTAATCTCATCATCTGATGCAAGCTCTGCTCTTGCGGTAAAGTCACCTGTCTCCACTTTCTTAATTGCCCCACATAATTTCTTGATTGGCTCCGTTATGGTTCTAGATATAATCTCTGTACAGAATATAATAACGAGTAACATAATTCCTAAGATGGTTAAGCCAAACTTAATCGTAGTATAGATTTCATGAACATAATTTGAACGTAATTCTTTCATCTGAAGCGTCTCATAATATACATATTCTTGTGCACTCTCAACAACCAAGGTTGTTGTTCCGTATATGTCATTATCAAGAATCGTATTATTCACATCGTACTTCGGTCCGTCTTTGCCTAAGTTCTCCTCTATAATTTGAATACTATTATGTAAACTATCTAAAAACCCTATTAGCTTCTTAACGGTTCGTTTATTCTCACTAAGCTTTGTGCCGCTCTTCATCTTTGCAACCATGTCCTTTGCCGTTTGGATCTGATCATAAGGTTTTTCATCGTCATAATTACTTGATCCGATTACGATACGATACATACTATAATCTAATTCTTGCTTAAAGTTTTGCCCTAGGATATTGGCAACCGAGATGTTTTGATAGATTGCATCGTAATAATTTGCATAAGAACTCATTCTATACAGCAGATATGTACTGAATATGGTCAACGGGGCTAACATAACAAACATCATCATTCTAATTCTAGATTTTAGTGTTGCCTTCATAGGTCCCCTTCTCTCTATATTCCTTAGGTGAGCAGTTCTGTGTCTTCTTAAACAAGTAACTAAAATAATGAGGATCCTTATATCCAATTTCATATCCTATCTCAGAACTTTTCATACTCGTGCACTTTAATAATTCCTTGGCACGCTTCATACGCATTCTCGTTAGATATTCAATAAACGTCTCTCCCATATCCTGACTAAAGATATTACTAAAATGGCTTGGACTAACATTAACATGAGAAGCAATCATATTTAAAGACATATCTTCATTGGAATAGTTATCATGAATGAAATCCTTAGCTTCTTTTATTAACGTTCTATACTTACCTTTTGCTAACTCGTTTCTTGATTGAATTGTAAGATGAAATATTTGACTCATATATGAAATTGTTTCATGTACAGATTGAAAGATAATTGAAGATTCTTTCAATCCTTCCCCAAACTCCTTCAATATGGTTATACTTATCCCCAATTGTTCCAACAATGATTTACAACAAAAATACATGTCCATTGCTATATACTGGCGAAAGAGAAGAGAAGTAACTGAACTCTTACCAAGACTAGCAAAATACTCCTCAATAAAATGTTCCACTTCCTCTTCTTCTCCACAGGTTAAGAAATTCATCACGATTGATTTGTCCATCTTATTCACATCTAGTGTACTCATATCAATCCCTGAATCCTGCATAATCTGATAATTCACTAGCTTATCACTATCCACAACTTGATTCTTACTAAGAATATAACGATATGCAAAAGCCTTGCATGCTTCTTCATAGCATTTTGGTAGTTCACTCAATCTCTGGACTTCTTTACCAATAGCTACAAAATACTTTAGATTCGCATCAGGAGTCGTATTAGTAACCGTGCTAACAATTCGATTCACATATGCCTTAATACTACTATGTAAACTCCCCCCTTCTTGTTGCATCACCACAAGTACCGTTTCTTCATTCTCCCTTTCAAACACTGCAATGGAAGGCTCATGCGAGAAGTCTTCATTCAATCGGTTCTTCATTTCATTTGCGACCTTTGAATAATTATGATTCTCCTCCTCCCCTTCGTAGAGTTTATATAGAATAATACTATACTTACTGGAGGCAAGTTTAATCTCTAGATTTGCTGACAATTCATGAATCTCTGATAAGGACAGCTTTCCTGCTACTAAGTCATAGAAAAATCTTTGTCTTTTAATTATCTGAATCTCCTGCATATCTTGCTGCATCATAAGGATTTGTTTTTCCTTTTTCTTTTGGCTTTCTATAATTTCTTTGACGCGATTTACTGCCACTAACAATTCATTTCCCGTCACTGGTTTTGTAATATAATCCGTTACTCCTATAGTTATTGCTTGTTTTGCATATTCAAACTCGTCATAACCGCTAAGCACGATAATCTGTATCCAAGGCATCTCCCTCTTTATTAACTTACTTAACTCTAAGCCATTCATAAAGGGCATCTTAATATCCGTAATCACTATATCTGGCTTTAATTTCTGAATCATAGGATACGCGAGTTCCCCATCACTAGCTTCTCCTATGAATTCATACCCCTCCCTGCCCCAATCTATATTTCTCTTAATTCCTTCACGTACAATCACTTCATCTTCTACCAAAAACACCTTCATATGATTCCTCCAAAGATTATATGACTTTTCCAATTGCTACCTTTCTTCTATCTTAAGCATATAATATGATAAAAGCAATATCTTTTTAACTTGTTCGAGTCAAGGTACAAGTTAATAAAGAGAAAAAGAGCCATTCCACCGATGGAATGGCTCTTTACTTACAATATTTATTTTAACTGTCCAAAGCATTATTAAACATGTTTTCCCTTAATGCTACATATCTTCCAAATCTCTGAATACATTTCTGAATATAAGCCTTTAACATACATGTCCAAATTATTCTGCATGACTCTGGAAGATTACAAATAATCTTGTCCTAATAAATCTGCTGCTAATAATGCATCATAAAGTTGATCTGGAGTAACATCTCCAGCCATATTATGAATACTTTCACCAGGAGCACACGCTTTCTCTGCTGCGATCATTACTCTTTTAACATCTGTAACACCCATTTCTTTTAATGTTATTGGTAATCCTACGCTGTGGCAGAAATCCATAACTTCTTTAATTTCTTCTTTTGGCGCATTCTCAATTAATAATTGTGTAATCGTTCCATACGCTACGATTGAGCCATGCATTGTAGCTTCACATTCTTCCAATGCAGTAAACCCATTATAAACAGAGTGTGCTACTGCCAATCCACCATTATCTGCACCCACACCACTTAAATATGTATTTGCTTCAATGATTGACTCTAATGCTGGTGTAACCAAATTATTTTCACAAGCTTTTTTTGCTTGGTATCCACATTTTAAAAGTGTCTTATAGCATAACTCACATAATGCCATAGCAGATAATGAAATACCTCCATTTTCAAGACTTGGAGAATCTGTTCTAACACATGCCCTTGCCTCAAAATATGTTCCTAATGCGTCACCCATACCAGCAACAAGAAATTTGGCTGGTGCTTTTGCAATGATTTCTGAATCAACAAGTACTGCATCTGGATTCTTAGGATAGAAGATATATGTATCGAAAGTACCATCATCATTATATATTACAGAAAGTCCTGTACATGGTGCATCCGTTGCACAAACAGTAGGAATGATTGCTACTGGCAGATTCTCATAATATGCGCAGGCTTTTGCTGTATCAATGGCAGAACCCCCACCAACACCAACAACAACATTAATCTTCTCGTCTTGTATTATCTTTCTCATTCGGCTAATTTCACCGTTCGAGCTAATACCTCCAAAGATTTCAAAGTGAAGTTTACCGTTACTTCCTTCAAAACTCTTTTCAATCTTTTCCTGACACATCTTATAACCACTATTGCTACAAATAAAGAGATAAGAATCTCCTAAATTCTTTGTTTCCTCATAGAACTTTAACAATGCACCCTTGCCTTGTACATATTTTGATGGTGCGCGGAGTAATTTTAAAACTGCCATACTGTTCCTTCTTTCTTTCGTAATTATAATTATCTGTATACCCTACCAATTATACTCTATTTCGTTTGTTGTACAAGGATTATTTTGTTATAAAAATAACAATAATTTTTAGTTAAATTTTATCTTGCAATTTTTAAATATATCATTTCAATGGTATTTTATCTTGCCAGTTAATTAGATTATCCCTAGTACCCTATTGTTATCACACCTTACAACCGATTATCAAAACTTATTACCTGCAGTAACTATTGTCGGTTTGGACACATTAAATGCATATTTGGATATTTCCCAAATAATATTAAAACAAATCATCAATTCCATAACAAAAGAGGTCTTATGTGTTAATAAACTATCACACATAGGACCTCTTCTGTTATCTAAATTCATGTCGTTTTATTATTTCTTCGATTCCGCTAATAACAATATCTCTCTCCTCTATATTCGTATATGGAATAGTAACGCACCCTTTTCCTTTCCCAGGTTTCGTGAGTTTCTCTCTAAGTAATGCAATATATTCAAAATCTATTGAGTGCATAGAGAAATGGTTTTTAGCAAGGGAAAACGCTATATAATTGCGTTGTTTACCCGTTCCAAGTTTATATGTTGGTATTTGATATGAAATTACCTCTTCCAGATCCGGATGTTCTTTTCTCATGTAATCTACAAAAAACTCCATCCATTCTTTCTCATTCCCTGTTAATTTTTGCAGATACGTATTTACTTCATTCTCGTTACCCATTCTTTTACCTCCGTTATTTAAATTCTTTTTATGCTGTCGATCTAGAGATACAATTGGTCTAACAAATTTTGAAATTGGCCTATACTCTTTGAATACTCTTTGATATCCTTCCCTAGTGCTTTGGTAGCCTCCTCAGTTGTTACCGTCTTAGTGATAACCTTACTTCCATTGTTATACTCCCACGATACTTCCCCAAGATTATCAATTAGAGATAGAATTACATACGCATATTGTGTCATGCGTCCATTAAATATAGTATCTTTTGTTATCGTATCAGTAAATTCCATTGTCCAACCATATGGCTCCTCTGTCGTTTGAAGAGAACTGAGAAATTGTCCAAACTTTCCAATCTGTAACGCACCTGCTGTTCTACCATTAGCCGACATATCCCCTACGTATGCATGTTTGGTATCATAAATCTCATTCGTGTCTTCTCTAATTAGTATGCCATCTTCCCATATAACCTGTTCATTCATAATAATTCGTTTTACTCCACTTGGTATCTCATAACCTACATAATACTTGTTATTGTCTTCCCATGGTAAGGCGGCCCGTTCAACTAGATCAATAGTAGCCGTCCCCTCTTTCACTGTTATCTTGTGTTTCTTATAGACTCTTGCACGATTTGTTAATTCTCCCTGAACAATTAACACTTCTTTTCCTTCACCTGTCCTAGACAAGAAAGCTTCATAGTTTGCAACGTTATTAACATCATCTCCGACTATATACATGCGTATTCCTATAAACAGCAAGAACATTCCTACAATCAGTGCAACCCCTGTGATAATCCTTTTATTCGTTCGTTGCTTTACCTTCTTTAGGTAATCCATTTCCTTCGTTTCCATAGGGGTTTCTATTGGTATCTTCATTTCATTGTATAACATCTCACATTCCTTACATGAAGATAGATGTGACTCCATCTCTTCATTTGTAACTTCACTTGTTAATCCATCAATATAAGTTGGTAACAAATCACGAACTATTTCGCATCTTAACCTACGATCCATTGTTTCTTACCTCCTCTAATACTCTTCCCTTACCGCGGTAATATGTTACTCTTGCCCAGTTCTCTGACTGTCCCATGATTTCTCCAATCTCACGAAAGGAGAGATCAGCAGATAATCTCAGATACATTACTTCTCGCTGTGGTTCCTTTAGCCCGTGTAAGGCTTTCATAATCTCCATCTTATTCATATTACTTAACACAATATCTTCAGAAGATGGTACTGGTTTATCTATTAATTCTTCACCCAGAGATTCCTCCATATGATGCTTCTTACAATAATTACGCCATTGATTTTTCGCTATCGCACATAACCATGTGGTAATCTTGCAACTCCTATCATACCTTGATTGACAACGAATGGCCTGATAGAACGTTTCTTGCATTAATTCTTCTGCTATACTTTCATTATGTGTGAAAGAGAAAAGATATTTATATACCATCTTCGAGTATTCTATATAAATCCGTTCCATAGAATCCTTGCTATCATTCAAACTATATCCTCCTCTCCTTACGTTTTCTATAATTAATAGCACAATTTCACGTTTCGTTACAAAAAATATAAAAAAGAGCATTCACTTTTCTTAGCGAATACCCTATGGATAACTACTTTATCTTATTGTAAGAAGAATGTTAATTCTCCTTCTGCTACTAAATCGTCCCCTACATATGCTTTTGCTTCTCCAACACCAACGGGACCTTTCATCTTGGTTATCTTTGTAATCAGTTTAAGTATACAGCCTGGTTCTACTGGCTTACGGAATCTAGCTTTCGTGATTCCACCAAAGTAAACTAATTTCCCCTTGTATTTCTCACAACTTAAGATTGCTACTGCTCCAGTTTGTGCAAGCGCCTCAATAATTAATACTCCTGGCATAACTGGTTTTTCTGGATAATGTCCTTGGAAAAATGGCTCGTTGTACGATACTGCCTTGTAAGCAGTCGCTGTATCTCCAGGGATTAATTCCTCTACTCGATCCAATAACAACATTGGAAATCTATGTGGAATGATCTTTTTAATTTCGTTAATTCCTAACATAACTTCTTAATCCTCCTGATCCTAGCATACAAGGAATACGGTTTGCCTTCAGCCAATTTATCTTTAGCGTTACAAACCGCATGTCAATGCACTTTTTAATGCCAAATGTTTACTTAATTTATTCGCTATATTTCTTTACTATTACACTAGCATTGTGTCCACCAAATCCTAATGAATTTGATATTGCGTAGTTTACTTCCATATCTCTACCATTACCAGCTATATAATCAAGATCACATTCTGGATCCGCTACTTGTAATCCAGCTGTTGGATGAACATAGGAATCATTAATTGACTTCACACAAATAATAAATTCTACTCCGCCAGCTGCACCTAGTAAATGCCCTATCATTGATTTTGTAGAGTTGATTGCAAGTTTGCTTGCGTACTCACCAAAAGCTAGTTTAATCGCTCTTGTTTCGAATAAATCATTGTATGGAGTACTTGTTCCATGAGCATTAATATAGTCAACTTCTTCTTTTTCAATTCCAGCTTCTTTTATAGCCTCTACCATTGCTTTGGCTGCACCACTGCCATCTTCCATTGGAGAAGTAATATGGAATGCATCACAGCTTGCACCATATCCTACGATTTCAGCATAGATCTTGGCTCCTCTAGCCTTTGCATGTTCTAGTTCTTCAAGAACTACAACACCAGCACCTTCACCCATTACGAAACCATCTCTCTTAGCGTCAAATGGTATAGAAGCTCGGTTCTTGTCTGTTGATTCACTTAACGCTGTTAAGTTCATAAATCCAGCTAAACCAAGTGGTGTAATAGCAGCTTCACATCCTCCTGCTAGCATAGCATCCGCTTCACCATATTGAATTGTACGGAAGGCATCACCAATTGAATGTGTGCCGGTTGCACAAGCTGTTACAACACTTGTACATTTACCTTTTAATCCATGACGAATTGCAACATTGCCCGCTGCCATGTTTCCAATTGCCATAGGAATCATAAGAGGTGAAACTCTACCTGGTCCTTTTTCTAATAATTTCTTAGTCTCAGCTTCAATAGTACCAAGACCGCCGATACCAGAACCAATAATAACGCCGATACGGTCTGCATTTTCTTCTGTTACTTCAAGACCGCTATCCTTCATAGCTTCAATAGACGCTGCAATTGCATATTGGCAAAATGGGTCCATTCTTCTTGCTTCTTTACGATCCATATAAGCTGTCGCATCGAAGTCTTTTAATTCTGCTGCTAACTTAACCTTATAATCTGCAGTACTAAACTTCGTAATCTCATCAATACCAACCGTACCAGCTTTCGCATTTGTCCAGAATTCATCTACAGAATTACCAATCGGTGTAACTGCACCCATACCTGTAATAACAACTCTCTTTTTCATTGTATCTACCTATTCATATCGCTAGCGATATGGTCACATACAAACGACTTACCTAAGCCTGCGTGACATCCTTTCTAATGTTCTTAATTATTAATTTATATAGCGATTCCACCATCAACCTTAAATACTTGACCAGTAACATAATCGCCTTGGCTTGAAGCAAGGAATGAAACCATCTTTGCAATATCTTCCGGTTGGCCCATCTTCTTAAGTGGGATAGAATCCGATACTTTTTCCTTCATTGCGTCTGGAAGTGCTTCTGTCATGTCAGTCTGGATAAATCCAGGTGCAACTGCATTTACAGTAATATTTCTTGAAGCAAGTTCTTTCGCAACTGCTTTTGTCATACCAATAATTCCTGCTTTTGCAGCACTGTAGTTTGTTTGTCCTGCATTTCCTATGATTCCGGAAACAGAAGAAATGTTAATGATCTTACCACTACGTTGTTTTAACATATAACGGGAAGCATGCTTAATGGTATTGAATGCTCCTTTTAAGTTTGTTGTGATAACATCATCAAATTCTTGTTCTGACATCTTAAGTAATAGGTTATCTCTTGTGATACCCGCATTATTAACAATGATATCAATTGTTTTATGTTCTTTCACGATTGTATCAATCATCTCTTTTACTTCTTCATAGTTTCCTACATTACATCTATATAGCGAAGCACGTTTACCCATCTTAGTTATTGTATTAAGCACTTCACCAGCTGCTTGTTCATTGCCGCTATAATTAATAATAACATATGCGCCTTGACTCGCTAATTCTTCTGCAATTGCTCGACCTATCCCACGGCTCGCTCCTGTTACTAACGCAACTTTACCTTCTAGCATACAATACCCTCCAATTTTTCTAAATCTTCCATCTTTTCTATATTAATAACCGTAACGGTTTTATCAATCTTCTTTAAAAATCCACTTAAAGTCTTACCGGGTCCAATCTCTACAAATGTTGTTACTCCATTAGCAATCATAAGCTCCATGGTCTGTTGCCAACGAACTGGCGAATATACTTGCTTCTCAAGTAGTTCTTTCGTCTGCGAAACATCTAAAACAATCTCTGCTTTCGCATTGCAAACATATGGAATCGTCATTGGATTCACTACAACATTCTTAAGTTCCTCTGAAAGTTTGTCACCTGCTCCTTTTAATAAAGCAGAATGGAATGGTCCACTTACTTTAAGTTCTAATGCCCTCTTAGCACCTGCTTCTTTTAATCTATCACAAGCTGCTAGTACGGCTTCTTTCTTACCAGATATAACAATCTGTCCTGGACAATTGTAGTTTGCAGGTTGTACACACATATTTGTCTCGTCTTCTACTTCTTTGCAGATACGTTCGATTGTCTCTACATCAAGTCCTAAAATTGCTGCCATACTTCCTTCGCCATTTGGAACTTCATTTGACATGTAGATTCCTCTTTTACGAACCAAGGCAACAGCATCTTCAAAAGAAAGTACGTCGTTTGCTACTAATGCAGCATATTCGCCTAGAGATAAACCAGCTGTGATATCTGCTTTAATTCCCTTCTTCTTAACGGCTTCAAGAATACTTACACATGCAGTAACCATTGCTGCTTGCGTATATTCTGTTTGATTAAGTTCCTCATTCTCTTCGAAGCACATCTTAATCACGTCAAAATCTAAGACTTTGTTGGCACGTTCAAAAACTTCTTTACTCTCCTCAACTTGCTCATAGAAATCCTTTGCCATACCCACATATTGTGCCCCTTGGCCAGGAAATAGAAACGCTGTCTTATACATACAAACACCATATGTCCTTTCTTATATACTTAAGTCCTCAGGTTCCATTTGAATCGTCTCAAATGAGTGCCGACGACCTTTTCTTTATTCATTATTACTGTAATTTGCTTATAAAAATGCCCTAGTTAACCAACTAAGTCCCCCCCATACCCCATTCATCAGATGGAATATCTTTGGTAGACTTATATTGATTATAGGGCAATTTCATCATATATTGTAAGTACAATCCTTACGCTATTTTAGCTTCAATGTATTTAGCTGCCTCTGCAACAGTTCTGATTTGTGGTAAATCTTCACTTGGAATTTCAATATCGAATTTTTCTTCCATAGCCATTGCTAGTTCAAATAAATCCAATGAATCTGCACCTAAATCTTCAATAAAGTTTGTTTCATCTTTTAATTCTTCAACACTTACATTTAATTGATCTGCTACTAATTCTTTTAATTCATTTAAATCCATTATTAATTCCTCCTAAACTACCATTCAATTAATGTGGTCCCCCATGTAAGACCACCGCCAAATCCTGAAAGGATGATTTTATCTCCTCGGTTCAGCATATTTTTTTTATTCATCTTATCAAGTAAAATCGGAATACTTGCTGCTGATGTATTCCCGTACTTATCAAGATTCATTGGGAACTTCTCGATTGGTTCTTTTAGTTTCTTTGCTACTGACTCTAGTATTCGTTGATTCGCTTGATGTAATACATAATATCGAATCTCATCTTTTGTATACTCGGTTTTTTCAATAACCTGTTGTATCGTAAGTGGTATGGTTTTGATAACAAACTTAAAAACTTCTTGTCCTTCCATCTTGATATAATCAAGTGAACTTTCGTCAGAGCTCATGCTTTCTCTTGAAACTAGTGGATTGTTTATGTATCGACTCGCACAAGTCAATGCATCTTTTCTCGTCCCATCTGAACCAAGTATTGATTCAAACACTCCAGTTTCTGCGGCTTGCACAATCGCAGCTCCAGCTCCATCACCAAAAAGCACACAAGTTGACCGATCATTCCAATCAATCATCTTTGATAACACCTCAGAACCAATCACAAGTGCTGTCTTATAGATTCCTGCTTTTATAAATGAATATGCCGTATTAAGTGCGAAAACAAACCCTGAACAAGCGGCACTAAGATCGTAGCAAACTGCATTCATCGCCCCTATTTCCGCTTGAACTTCACAAGCGGTATTCGGCATAGAATTATCTGGTGACATTGTTGCGACAATTATAATATCAATATCCAAAGGATTAATATCTGTTCTCGCAATAGCTTTAGCTGCTGCCTTCACCGCCATACACGCTGTTCCTTCACATAAAGTGACTCTACGTTGCCTAATACCCGTTCGGCTACTAATCCACTCATCACTTGTTTCAACGATTCGAGACAAGAATTCATTATCGACCACATGCTCTGGTAGATAACTTCCTGTACTGACAAATCTCATCTCCATGCCATGTACCATGCCTTTCTGCCATCGCTTAATAGATAACCCTTGATCCGATACATACCCATTATGACAGTATCCTTCTATTAAGTCAAAACATTTTTTACAAATTACTTTGATATCCAAAGTATATTGGTTGAAGTGTTGTTTGTCAAGAATTTTTTTCATTAATACCTTTCTTTTAAACTACTTTTTTCCACAAAATATGCATTTTAGATTCAAAAAAAGGCTATTCTAACGGCACTTTCCATGCTGTAGAATAGCCTTAATACTATTATATATTAACAAATTACATTAGCGGTGCGAACAACCTTAGTACTGCTTGTACAAGTCTCATTGGCAATCTTCTATTGCAATCTTCAATCGTTATTTGTTTACATACCTTGAAAACTTCTAATGCATCTTCTTTTACTTGTTTTACAACTTTAGAGCCATATAAGAATACGCCGCACTCAAAGTGAAGATATAAACTTCGATAATCCATATTGATTGTGCCAACTGTTGCAACTTCATCATCACATACAAAACATTTAGAATGTATGAATCCTGGTGTATATTCGAATATCTTCACTCCAGCTCTTACTAACTGTCCATAATAAGACTGCGTTAACCAGAATGCATATTTCTTATCTGGAATACCAGGCGTCACAATTCGAACATCTACACCTTTCTTAGCGGCAAGGCAGAGAGCTGTGATCATCTCATTATCAATAATTAAATATGGCGTATACATATAGATATACTTCGTTGCTCCGTTAATCATATTGAGATATACATTCTCACCCACCACTTCCTGATCAAGGGGAGTATCCCCATATGGTTGAATAAAACCATCTGACTCAAATATATCCTCAAAATGTATATGTGGATAAAAAATTGAGATATCCTTGTCCGTTGGCAACATTGCATTCCATGTCTGCAAGAACATAATTGTAAAATTCCAAACAGCCTCTCCCTTTAACATTAGTCCTGCATCTTTCCAATACCCAAATCGTTCAATGTGATTAATATACTCGTCTGCTAAATTAATTCCACCGGTAAACGCTGTATGTCCATCAATTACAAGTATTTTTCTATGGTCACGATGGTTCATAGCAACTGAAAATATTGGTATATACGGGTTAAATGCAAAGCACTTGATCCCCATCTTTTGCATCTTTTGATAATATGGATAAGGTAATGTTGTTAAGCAACCAAAATCATCATAGATCAAACGTACGTCAAGTCCTTCTTTTGCCTTTTGTTCAAGAATCTCTAATATACTATCCCACATCTTTCCTTCCTCGATAATAAAATACTCAAGAAAGATATAGTGTTTCGCTTTCTTTAACTCCTCTAGAATAACTGGAAAGTTCTCTTCTCCCGACTTGTAATATTCGGCTACTGTGTTTTTATAGATTGGGAAATTAGTTACTTTATGAATATAGGTAGATTGCAACGCAACCTGTTTGTTTGATTCTTGTATTTCCTTGATTACCTCATCCGACTGTATTAATAATGGTTTTGTTATTTGATATTGTTTATCAAGCTTTGCTCTTAACTTTCTGGAAGGTTGTTTATTCCCCATTGATGCATACAGCAATCCACCTAGTAATGGAAAATACAATATAGGTACAACCCAGGCTAATTTATAAGCCGGATTATCCTGTTTATTGACGATGTACAATACTGCAATAATACTTAGTACATTAAACAATAAAGATATAATTGCGCTATATTGACTTAGTTTAACAAGGAATAACACAAACCATCCCACCTGAAGTGCAAGAATTATTCCTACAATAACAAGCCTGCTAAACATTAATTTTAATAATTTAACTCCTACCTCTTTTACTCTCTTCATACCCCTACCTATGCTAGCGCATTTATCCTTTGCCCTTATTTCATCAACATCTAATATATTTTTACGAACAAAACAGTATTATGTGCTTAATTTGTATTTTATCGTGTATCATAAGGGTTGTCCAGTAAAATTTTGTAATTTGGTTGTTAATGCGTTTATTGCTTATAGCTTTCTACTATGACTGTTATTATAGGTTCTTTGCTTATCAAGATGAAACATTATATAAATGTCGCAATGAGAGTGTTTTGGAATTTTGATTTGAGTGGGACGGAAAAAGCTCTCTTTCCCATAATTATTCTACTGACTTATATAATGCAATGGAGTCAAGATATCTTCCTTCCTCTGTATCTCCCATTACAACTGCTATATAGAGATTATCATGGATTATGGCTGCCGAAATCAAGCATTTTCCTGCATTCTCAGTACTTCCGGTTTTAAGTCCAATTGCCTTATCATAGTAATACTCACTGGAAGGAACAAGTAATAGATTGGTATTTTCCCATGTAAGATCGGTGCCATCTGGAAAGCATACGCGACTACTTTCCTTCCCCACAATTGTTTTAAGAATACCATCTTCCTTTGTGGATGATAAGAAAGCTGCGGCTATAATCCCCAAATCTCTTGCTGTGCTATACTGCCCCTCCTCATCATATCCATCTGGCGTTGTAAAGTGGGAATTCGTAGCGTTAAGATTTTTTGCTTTTTTATTCATCATACCTACAAATGCTTTAATTGCCGTTTCTGCACTTACGTATGTGTCCCCTAAAATCTTTCGACCTGCGTAGGTTGCTAACGCGTACGCTGCATCTCCACCAGATGGCAATAGTAAACCTTCTAACAGTTGTTCCACCGTCACTTGATTTCCCATATAAATCCCTGCTCGTGACCCATTCGCTGGCACTAGAGAAACTTCATCTCCAACGGTAACAATCTCTTGTGTATTACAATAGTCTAGCACTGTCATCGCTGTAAGCATCTTAGTTGTACTCGCTGGTGCTATTTTATCCTCTTCACGATAAGAGCTCATCACCTTATTCTTCGTTACATTGATAAAGAAGACATTCTTCGCTAACATGTTCTTCGGTAACTCTACCCCCTCTTCTTTTTTATTGCCTCCCTTACTCACACTAAAATTGTGCTTACTAGCATCTTCTGACTCCTTAGCCTCCCCTTGTTCAAGGGTATATTCAAAGCCGTCACTCGCATACTGTCGTCTTTTTTCAAAGCCAGTAATTATTACGCTCGTTAATACCATAGTGGTCAGAAGAACGGTCGGAAACAAATCACGTCTAAGTTTCCTTCCAGTCTTTAACTCTTCAATCCCAATCATTTTTCTCATACTTGGGAATATATACAAGAATACACTTGCTATTACATATCCAATTGCAGTACCCATTGTATTCAAAATCACATCGTCAATATCAGTTCCTCTCCTTAAGAATATTTGTAAGAATTCAATTAACGTGGATAGTATACCTCCTACTAAGATAGCACGAATACCATGTTGCATCTTTCTTGAGATGAATGGTAAAAAGAAGCCAATTGGTATGAACATTGCAATATTACCAAATAGATTCATCGGATTTAAATGCCCATTTACTAATACTGCAAATGCATTCAAATTAATCTCTAATTCATTCAACTTAGTATAGAATCCATATATAGGAGAAACCGTAACTGCAAAAATTACGGTAAGATAAACTCCAAACAGCACCAAGAAGATTCGTTCCATCCAACTAATTCTTCTACCTTTCCAGAATAAAATACCTTCAAGTACAAGTAGGAATACAACTATTGCAACCATACCGTTCCCCAAATATCCCGTAGCATCTAATATATAACCTAACATTCAATCAACCTCTTCCTATCATACTAATAGGTTTTCACCTATCGCTAATCACTTATTAGGCATACTATATAACAAAAAGATGGAGCAATGTTGATTCTTGCTCCATCTCATGCATTTTGGCACGTATCGGTTTTTACTTAATCCGTTCAGGCAATATGAGCTACGTTCAAGCCATTAACATGTTCATTGACTCTTAATTCTACGCTTCATATTTATACTTTGAATAAACATCTCTTCTTTAAAGTAAGAATTCCATAGGATATCATCATGTTTTTTAATTATTTTACCAACAATTTCTAGGCCGTTTCCTCGTCCTAAACCTTTACTGGTTGTCCCTACGTGAATTCCACTCTGTAAAACAGATTTTCTTACCGTATTCTTCACACAGATTTGCAATTCACCCTCTTTTTCTTTTATTATGAGTATGACACTTCCCGCCTCTATATGCGCACACTCTTCTCTTGCATTATCAATGAATATTCCTAAGATTCGAATAATATCTGAGGTATTCGTTACATATGGTAAAAAGCTCTGGTCTGAAAAAGTCATAAGTTGAAACTCTTGGTGATAGTTTTGTATTTCTAGATATTTATAATACAAAAAAGCCCTTAAAGACTCATTTGCAATTTCTTGCAGGGATACATATAAATCATTCTTGCGAATTTCATTTCCCGCAAAAGGTGCAATGTTTTCATAATAATACGCCTTCAACTCTTCATCATTGCTTCTTGCTACATATCCTCCCATTGTTAGAAAGACATTCTTCAGGTCATGTTTCATCTCACGTATTTCCTTCATATTTCTAACCATATCTTGCTGATAACTTTCAATACTCTCTTTCTCAAGTTCCTGAAACTGCAGATGTTCTTTCAGGCGGACGGTTTGCATCAATAAGCGAATATAGAATATTTGTATTCCTATGAAGAACACAAAACAAACGGCGGTAACTAAAAACTCTCTATTATTTAAGAAATACATCCTCTCATATTGGAATAAATCTAATAGGAGTAACACCAAACCAAAGAATAGTGGCATCATTAATAAATACCGCCCAATCTCCTTATACTTTTCACTAAAGGTTCTGATATTCTCGATATACATATCCAATAATCTCTTGGTAATTAATAACACACCTGCAAAAACAGCAATAAATACCAGCGTTACAATGCTTAAAAACAGTATTTTCTGCACATTACTAAGTTCCCATCGATTGGAATAGAAATAATACATCTCTCTAACACCATTTTGGAATACAAAGTCAAATAGATAGTAGCTAAGTATAGCCGATAGGAAGGATATCAATGTCTGCAATGCCAGGACTTGTATTCTTCCATATCTTCGCTTTACTAGAATACATAACAAAAACCATGTGCTAAAGAATAAAATGCTTTTGTTAAACACTTTGAATTGCATATAGTATTGGATAACAGACATAACAAAAACAAGCAATGCTAGATCTGAAAGATGGAGCGTGACATATCCGATTACTTGTATGGTAACTACCATAACAACAATCTTTAATATCGATACTGCAAGCGCACTACCACCCCACCTCTGATACACAAAACCTGGATAGTAAAAGAGTAGAACACTGCTCCCAATTAGCACGCATAAACTCAGTTCCAATCTTTCAATCTTTGCTAGATAGTTTTTCTTACCTTCACTTGCCACTGCTTTATTATTTTCGATTCTATAAAATACATAACACCAAACTGCTATAATTACTATTAGTAAGGTTACGAATCCAAAATTATTTATCACAGATTTGGCAACTGAATTCAACGCCTCAGCCATTTTTTCACCTCAGCTCTCATTCGTACTGCACACGGAATACATTCCCCATTGGATAAACGTACTTCCATACCATCAAGCCCTATGATGTGTTTGCGATTGGCAATAATGGAACGATGTATCCTTGCAAACTCTTCACCCATTTCCATTGCTATATGTTCCATTGTATCCCGAACCGTTATGCAAGAACCGTCCACGGTATGATAGGTAACACCATGAGACACTGTTTTTTCCGAATTAATATATAGAATCTGATTCTTTTGAATAAGTAAGGTCTCATCAATTCCTACTACTAGTTCAATGCTTTCTTCTTGCCTTATTACTTCATCCCCAGCGGAGATAGCCATCTGAATATATCGTCGATATCCATCACTTAGTCTATCTAAATCAGTGGTCTTTTCTAAAAATCCAAAGGGTTCAACGCCACTCTTTAACACCTGCATCGCCATCTCATGATGGTTTGTTGTAAATACAATCTTGGCATTGTATTCTTGACTCTTAATCTGCTTAGCAACATCTATACCATTTAGTTTTCCTACTCCCAAGTCTAGGTCTAAAAAAACCAAATATGGTCCATTATTCTTTTTCATATATTGCAAAATCTCTACCCGATCTGTAGCAATGCACCCAATTTGCGCAGTTAGTTTATATTGCTTTATTACCTCATTTATTCTTTCTGTTGCTAATTGCAAAATAAATCGATCATCATCACATAATATAACAGTAATCATCATAGCATATTCTCTCCCTTTCACATACTATTACACCGCTTTACACTTATTTTGTTATAATTATAATGGAAATAACCTCCTACAGCAAACTTATTCACAATATAATTCCTAATCAGCTGATTTTACATTCGAGCTGATTTAGAATTCACTGAAAACACACCGCTCTTCGGATTACAAATTCAAAAGAGCGGTGTGTCTTATTAGCAACTATATCTTCTTACTGCTTACGCTTCTCCATATTCGCACTAATGAGCGCCACAATTGGTACGGTCAATACAATACCGATACTTCCTGCAATCCCTCGAATAATCTCTATTGCAATACTATCTGTGTTAATTAACTGCGTATATGGAATCCCATACGAATAGATCATAAGCAATAGGTTCAAAGAAGAACCTGTGAATGCTAAGATTAATGTATTTGCCATGGTTCCCATAGCATCTTTACCAATGTTCATACCAGATCGAAATAATTGTTTCGTGGTAAGAGAAGTGTTTACCTCATGTAATTCATGAAGGGATGATGCGATACTCATTGCTACGTCCATCACTGCTCCAAGAGATGCAATTAATATCCCCGCAGTTAATAAATTGGTAATCTTAATTCCACTACCACTACCTGCAATCAAAAACAAGGACTCTGCCTCTTCCATCTGGTATCCATTAATATGTCCGAAGATACCCGCCAGATGGGCTAGTAATCCAGCTAATACAACACCTGCTATTGTTCCAATAATTGCGGAACTTGTCTTTACACTAATTCCATCAATTAGTATAAACCCAACAATCGTTGCAAATGCAATTACTCCAATGGTAGTCGTCAATGGTGGAAACCCTTTTAATAATAGTGGTAGCAAAATCTTTACTACTACAAGTAAGGTTAAAATCAAACCAATTAAGGCAGAGAACCCTTTCTTGCCTCCAATAACACATAACAATACCATGAACAGGCCAATGAATCCGTATAATAACAAGGAACGATCATAATTATATACAGAAAAATTCGGACCTTCTTCATAGACAGTTACACGAACCATAATTCTAGTTCCTTCTTTCGCATACACATTAAATTGGGCACTTAAGTAATTATCCATCGTAACTACTTGTCCTTTATATGGGCCATTTGCCATCTTCACCTGCAGAACTTGCGAACCTCTACGTATTCCTTCTGTCGCCGAATCTTTTTGTGTATTATCTGATAATACCTTTTCCACGACACCTTTATCATACCGAATATTCTTTTCCTCACTTCGGATGTCGCTACTATCTATACTTAGAATAAGAACTCCAATAATGAGAATAGCTACTAGAAATGTTATTAGTTTTATCCATGTTGTCTTATTTATTCTATTGTTATTCGTATTCTTTTTTGTATTATTCATATTTTCCTTCTTCCACTTCTCCATAATAACAACCTACGCTCCTTACCACAATTTATAAATTTGACTAATAGGGTTCGAAAGCCAAAAACCCTACAGGAACTTATGGATGCCGAGACAGCCAGCAACACAACAAGGACGTCGTGTTGCTGGCGGTTCGGTACACATAGCGTGTTTCGTGTTATATTGTTATCTACTTAACCGTAATAGTTGTTTTATAACTCTTAGTAACGCCATTTATAGTTACTTTTGCCGTAATTGTTGCTTTACCTGCTTTCACCCCTGTTACTTTCCCTGTCTGAGAAGCTGTTGCAACAGACTTCTTTGATGAAGTATACGCAACCTTTGCCTCCTCTGCTTCAATAGGTAAATTAATACCAAGACTTGCTGTTTGCTTCACCGCTATTGTTTTCTTAGATACTGTTTGAATTTGTTCAAATAGCGTAGCTACTACTTTTGAATTTGCTTTGGAAGGGAGTAATACATAACTTGAGCAATGCCTAATATCTATCGTGACATAACCATCTTTATCTACTGTATAAACAACTTTACTTCCTTCTTCTAATCTTGCTTTATTCTTAAGCTTAGAACCTGTAGACGCTTTCTCATTGTAGTAATATAGGTAGACCTTCTTACCAGCCTCCATACCCTTGCTATCACCTACATATACACGTATAGATGCTGCACTCGGTAGGATTCCACTATGTTTGAAATCAAGTATGATACCTTGTTTTCTAGTAGAAGAAGATATATATTGTTGAAGTGATTCATTCACCTTACTATTATCAACTATCTTACCGAATAGAATTGCGGTATTCATGTCTGTCACTTTCTTGTTTGATTTATTCAGTGTCTCTCCATCAAAGTTCCATGAATACATTACTTTACCCGCTTCATTCGTGATAGTTATGGCAAGATTCTTCTTACTTGTTTTTGCCTTACTAATAACTGATTTTGGAAGATTCAACTCGTTGATTGCAATCGCATTATTATCTGATACACTTGTTGGAATTGCCACAATTACCTCTAATTTGTTTATCCCAGCACGATCTAATTGCTTGTTCATCTCAGTCGAAGCAATATTTACAGTTACTTGTACGGGAACTTCTTTAGAAGCATTCTTTGCTGCCTCTAATATAGCCTTCTCCATCAACTCTGCTTTGATTGTACTAGTACCCTCTGTAGTTATAATCAATGGGCTGTCTATTGTAACTTGCACTTTAATTGCTTTTACTTCTCCTGTTGTAGCATCATAAGTAATGATTGTCTTTGCCTCAACAGGATTGTTATTCACATCTAATTCTGTTGTAACCGCTGTAATTGTCTTCGTATTGTTTTCTTTATCAATTGTCACAGACGTTGAACCATTACCCGTATTGGTATTATTATCTGTAGCCCCTGAAGAGCTGCCACCTTCATTGCTTGATCCGCTCTTAACAAGAATGATTTCTGAACGGTCACGAACACGTAATCTTTCTCCATCCGGATCATAAGAAACTAAACCAACTGCGGAAATAGTATTCCCTACTTTAGCAAAGCTCTCTAAAGCTTTACTTGTGCTATCGGAGTATAGTATATAACCATCGATAAATACTCTAGCCTCTACACCAGAACTATCTTTAACCATAAGTGTTTCAACAACGTCATTCTTAAGGATTACGTCTGTGATAACCCCTTCTACCTTAACAAGCTTACCACCGTTGCTTTCATAATTCATTGCTTCTTTTGTTGTCACCTTAGTAGGCGCAATCTCGTCCTTCTTCTCATCAACTACCTTAGCTGTGATTACTCTTAATTCTTTATCTCCTAGATATTGATCAAGTGCTCCAACCACTTGTACTTTCTGTCCTACTTCAATTAGTCCCTCGTTAATCGGGAAGATGTTAATACCACCTGTTTCATCTTGAATATAGATGGTATCAAAGAATGCATTACCTGATACCGTACCAGCCGTAACAGTTCCTTCTACACAATAGATCTCACCCATCTCACCTTTTCTTGCTTCGAAGATGCTTGTGATATCCATCTGTTTCTTAACTGTGTTCATGATATTAACTATTACATTCTTATTGATATAAGGTAAATCCCACATATTATCTTGTTCAGCCTTCACTTCAAAATCCGACATAAAAACTGTACTCGATACGAATACATTACCACCACCAGTTAAACTTTCTCTTGCTAGTAGAATGGCATTTCCTTTTTGTATTTCTACATAATTATTGTCTAAGCTCTTACTATCAATAGAGTATGTTGTTTCATGGCCTTTTACGATATATTCTGCTTTTCCATCTGCAATGGCGTTCTCATCTAATAATACGGTACAACCACTGTATGCACTGTATTTTTGTCCCTCTACTACTCCCTTTGTATAAGCAGATTCTGTGTTGTAATCGGTAGGATATAGACGATATGCTTGCCCACCATTACTTACATCATCCATGGCCTCATCGCTGTTTATCCGTGTTGTTGCTCCAATATACGATAGCAACTTATTCTGTTGTGTTGATGTCTGACCATCTGAAGTATCCTGATAATCTGCAATACCACATACAATCAATTCCCCTCCACGGTCTGTATATTCTTTCACTAATTCTAGGAATTCGTCTTCATAATGACTAACTGTATATGCTCCTGCATTGGCTGTCCCTGTCTTTTTCGCTGGTGCAGAGATAATTAACAGATCACAGCTCTCTAAGATCTCTTTTGTCATCTTCTCCTTAACAATTGTTACCTTTACATTCTCATCGGAGGCAATCTTAGTGAAGTTCCCCATGTTAGCACCATAATATCCCGTTACATAATCATTGCTATGTGTACCATCAATTACTACATTTGTAACCATACTTGGAGCTACATAAGTTAACTGTAAAACGCCCTTATACACTTTATCCACGCCATTAAGTGTTGCATTCACTGTAACATTAATCGTTACTCCACCTGTACCATTGTGGGTATAATGAAAGCTATACTCCTTCGTACCATAAGCTGGAACACTCGTTAATCCAGCTTTGTTTAAGTCCACTGTATGGATTACTTTGTCGTCAGCCGAAAATTCAATTGCATTCACCTCTAAATCTGTAGCTTCATTGTTGTATAGACCTAGATTTACATCTAAAGCCTCATCTTTGATTGGTAATGCAGCCGTAGTTGAAACAGCTGAAATACCAACTGCCTCTACTTTGCCTATCCAAACAGGTGCAGTAACTGCTGTATTCTTATCTGGTTGCGTTACACGAATATAATAGTAGGAATAATCCGCTGGTAAATCGAATTCTACATCAGCGACATTAGTGGTTACATTTTGTGTCGCTATACTTAAACCACCATTAACGATTACTTCAACTTTACCAATAGAGGCATCTGTTGGATCCTTTAATGATACCTTGATATTCGCACTGTCTGGAGTTTGATCAAGGATAGTACCCATGGCTTCTCCATTCAACGTATATTGAATCTCAAGATCGTTATCTTCAGTTGCATACGTTCTCATGTTTCTAAGTGCATCGTATACATTTTCTCTTGTTAAACTATCCGCTAATACTACCGTTCTACCAGTATTCGCATCCCCCCAGTAACCTTTGTGGTTATCTTGGTTGTTTGTTGGTGCTACATGCCAACCTTTATCAAGAGCACGTGTATAATACTCATAAGATGGAAAGTATCCATCACTTCCAATTGCGCCTTCCCCATTACCAACTTCGATAAGAGATATTAAGCTATCGATATCTTCATCATAATGAGCAAAATCACTGAAATCACCAAATGTTGTTCCCGGATGGTTAAATTGACTGATCGAACCAGTATCTGTCTTTAATGTTGTATAATAATTGCTAAGTGCCGTTGAATAGGTTGTGTAATCTTTTTGTGTACGGCTTTGGAAACCAGCTGTGTTAAAGGTATTCATATGTCCAAGTCCGTTAGACCAAGTCATCTCATAACCATAGAGGCCAACGAAGCTAGAGTCCGTATATTTATCAGCTAAATCGTGTCCCTCTACCCATTCGGTACTCATAGAGCCATCTAGGATAGTCGCTTTATCCGCATTATCAAATGAATTAGAGTGATCTGTTATCGCTAAGAAATCAATTTGTTTTGCAGTATTCTTCGCATATTCAAATGCCTGATCACAAGTACCTGCTCCATCTGAGTATGCTGTATGTGCATGCAGTTGCCCAAAGTATATATTGTAATTCTCATTCTCACGTAAGGTATAATTACATGTTGTGGTCTCACTATCTTTACATCCTTCTAAAACTGCTTTTGTAAGTATTGTGGCTGGCAATACATCAAGTGATATCTTCACATCTGGATTATAATTCAACCATGTTGCTCCGTTATCCATAGAATACTTAATGGTCACATTCTCTGTTGCACATGTTAAGGAGACTTTCGTTCCAATTGTTCTTGCTCCACCGTTTGGACTTGCCTTTACTGGTGCTACTTGCTCGTGCGTATATCCATAAGTGATGGATACGCTATCAAGCAAACCATCTTTCTTTGCATAAGCAGTTACTGTTGCTGGCAATTCTTTAAATGTTGGTTTGTTCGCTGGATCATAAACTTCATAGGAAACGCCATCGAAAGAATAATAAATGGTCGCACCTACTGTTGAAGTTGTTATGCTAATCTCTTCTCCAAGACGAGCTTCTCCCGCATCTGGTGTTATATCCGGATAGTGCACAATATTATTTGCTACGATCGGACTTCCTGTAATGGATATCTCATTCAAATAGTTGGTTCCACTACTTCCAATTGTGGTATTACCAATTGAAACAGTATCCGCAACTTGAATTCTAATATAGAGTTTGGATGCATTATTCGCTCCACTTGGCATCGTTACAGCGAATTTTTCATACGTACTATCTGTAGTAATGGATTTTTTTCCTGCGCTAGAGAAAGCCACACCATCTGTACTATATAATATTTCAAAGTTCTTTGGTCCTGATTTCGATCCTTTCATGGAGTAACTCAATTTGATATTACCAAGTAGTTCACTATCTAGTACAAGTTCATAGTAATCACCTTTCGTACTGCCCTTTGTCCCAAGATAATAGTTTGTACTACCTGTGGAGGTACTGGTTGTTGAGATTACTGGGATTTTCCCTGATGAGTGTGTAAGATAAGCCTCCTTATTCAGGTAGTCATTTGATGTATATTTGTCAGCATAAACGGTGGGAGATGTAATCTCACCTGTACCCGCCCAACTAGCAATTGGTAAGGTAATAGACGTATCTACCGTTGATCCATCCGCATTCATGGCTATATAATCAGTAGATGCACCATTTCTTACTTGATAGGTAGCATTATACTTTGACCAGGCGCAATATAGATTTACCACACTCCCCTCTGCAATTCCATCTGGTAAGAGAGCACCTTTAAATAATGTAGTAGATCCTGTTGCATCCGTAATTGTTGTTGCACCTGTTGCGTTATAAGCTCCTATTGTAACATTCTTAATTAGGATATATTCTGATAGATAACGGTCTCCACCCTTTTGTAACTGCCCTATTGTAAGTTCTTGTGGTTTGAATAAGGTTACCTCCCCTACTTTCTCCACTTTACTTACACCAGAGATTTGACGAACACCACCATTCGTACCAATGGTACCTGTTACTAAAACAATATCACCTGTTTTATAGGTATTTGTAAAGTCATAGATTTGAAGACCCATAATTTGATCGTTAATAACATCTTGTAATATAACACTATTAATACTATTGGCATTATTATATACATTGCCAAATTGGTAAGCTACTTGGCCAATTACAGTAACGCTACCACCAGCTGTATCACTATAGATGTCTGCTATACTCTTAGCACTATACTTCTCGATCATTTCCTTAGATATCGGATCAACTACACCTGTTAAATCATCTTTGTCATTTTCTTGGTCTCCGCCACCTTCTGGGGCATCTGCCGTCTTGACGATATCACTAGCCTGTACAATACGAAGTTGTAAACTATTATAATAACCAACTACCGCATCTAACTTAACGGTTGCGTTCCCTTCGATTCCAGTAATAGCAGGAATTTTGTAGATATTCGTCAAACTATCCCCTTGTTTTAAGGTTGTGTTTCCATTTGTATTAATTGCCCCTATAACTGCATCTTTAATATGAACACGACGTCCTTCATACGTATTCGGATTCGCTAACAGTTCCGCAATTGTTGCGTCCGTAGAATATAACGCATTCCCGCTAGATTGGACAGTATATGTAACGGAGGTTAATTGTTCTAGTCCATTAAAGGTCCCCTTAATGCCTATTGCACTTACCTTGTCACCAATCTTAATATCACTTGGAGCAGTACTAAGATATAGATTGATACCAGCTGTACCGTCTTCAATGTAGACATTCTTTCCATCTATAAAATTAACTACACCCTCTACCCTGACTTTCTCTGTACCATCTGCTTTATTCCTAGCGTCTGCAACTGGGATTGTTGTAGCTTCTTTTGTATAATACTTATAAGCAGAATATGTACTCTTCTTACCATCTACCTCTGCATAAGTTGAGATTGTAAATTCTGTATGGTCATCATCAGCACCGTAATCAGCTAATGTAAATGGTCCTGTATACTGGGAATAATCAACTTGGTCATTTACTTGCATCATAATAGCTGCTCCAGATGCAGCCATGGTTTCCTCTGTTACAGACTCCGAATATAATGTGATTTGTGCTGATGGATCTACAACCGTTTCACTTTCATAAGTAGCAGTTACAGGTTGTACTGCAACTGGCACGTATCCGTCAATTGGAGTTCCTGAAAGAGTGATTGAACCTATATTCGTAACTCCACCTGCGGCGGCGGCTTCATCTGCGGCATAGCTGCCTGTTCCTGCACGAACAGAGATATTGGTTGTGGTTATCATTCTTATGTGCAAACTAGCAATATCACTGATTTCTACTGGTAAGCTGTATGTTTTTTCAACCGTATAGGAATTAGTTGCTCGGAATGCAGAACCATCAATTGTAGTCCATATAGTACCATCAAAACTGTACTGCACTTCAAAATCTCTTACTCCAGTGTTAGATGATCTAGGGTAAAAGGAAATTGTATAATTCTCATATCCACTAGCCGGAAACCGAAAACTCCAATAATCCCCAGATCCCCAGCCAGTTGCATTCATTGTGTTTGCATTCTTGTTTATGTTTACTGAATACTTACCTGGCACGCTGGTATCTATGCTTACACCGCTTTGCCCATCTGTATATGGTAATGACTTAGGGAACTCGATCGTCCCTGTCGTCTCATCTGTAGTTGCTCCGAATTTTAATGAAGCAATATTCAACCTCGCCGCCTCTTCTGCATAACTGCTTGAAGCTGGAACCACAGATAATACTGTAGTCACAACCATAACCAATGCTAATAATAATGCCATTGGCTTCTTTGCTGCATGTTTTAACATTCCTTGTCCTCCTTTTGAAAACATAGCTTATATTCCCTTTAGTACTTCATACATAATAACTGCCTACTATTCCACATGGATAAACGTTGTGTTAATTCACTGTTAAAATCTTACCAAACTCTTCAGAATCTCCACTTGCGTCTAGCCACTATTAGACCTTCTATACTAATTTACTATTTTACTAAGAACAATATGTCCACATTCTTGCTAGAGTGTTAAACTTTTTTTGAATTCCTCTCTTTATTCATCGCATATAAGGTAACAATAGAAAAAGAGACAATACCCATTCCTCAATCGAATGAATATTGTCTCTCTCCTTATTGTAACTGTAATTCGTATAGTTTCTTATAGATTCCGTCTTTTCCTAATAGCTCTTGATGCGTACCACTCTCTCGAATGCGTCCCTTATGCATAACCATAATTTGATCTGCATGCTGAATAGTAGATAAACGATGAGCAACCATAATTGTTGTTCGATTGGTCATTAGCTTCTCCAAAGCTTCTTGAATGAGCTGTTCCGTCTCCGTATCAATATTAGCCGTCGCTTCATCCATAACAAGAATTCTTGGATTGAAGGCTAATGTCCTTGCGAAGGATAGCAATTGTCTTTGACCAGCTGATAAAGTTGCCCCTCTCTCTGTTACCGTTTCATCATATCCATGATGTAATCTCCGAATAAAGGAATCAGCATTCACATACTCTGCAGCTTCCTTAACCGTCTCATCGCTAATCTCTTCACTACGAAGACGTATATTACTCTTAATATCTCCTGTGAATATGAAGACATCTTGCTGTACTTGCCCGATTGCTGCCCTTAGCTGATCCGTATTCAATGCTTTAATATTGACACCATCTATTAAGATTTCACCCTTTTGAATATCATAGTATCTACCTATTAGATTTAAGATAGAGGATTTACCTGCTCCCGTCGCCCCGACAAAGGCTACCTTTTGTCCTGGTTCTATAACAAAACTAACATCTTTAAGAATCCACTCTTCTCCAATGTAAGCAAACCAAACATTCTTAAATTCAATACGACCTTTCATTTCTGGTAAGTCTAATGGTGTTTCAGGATTCACCACCACAATCTCTTCATCTAAGATTGTGAAAATCTTCTCTGCGGACGCCATTGCGGATTGTAAGGTACTAAATTGTTCCGCAATCTCCTGAATCGGTTCGAAGAAGGAACCAATGTATTGGATAAATATATATAACGTACCAATTGATAAAATCCCGCTAAAGTATGAACTACCTCCAACCCAGATAATAATCACTAATGCTAAAACAGATAGCATATAGATTGCTGGTCTAAAGATAGCAAACACCATCATCTCACGGTAATTGGCACGGTATAACTCTTTGCTTTTCCCTTCAAATTCCTTAAACTTTTCTTGTTCTTTTGCGAATATCTGAATTAATTTCATACCAGAAATATGTTCTGATAGATACGTATTAATAGCAGTTAACTTCGTTCTGGCAATACGATAGGTTGCTCTTGATATCTTCTTGAATAAGAAAGTTAAGAATACAATGAATGGTAATAGTACAAAAGCATACATAGACATACGAACATTAATACTTAACATAACGACTGCAAGACCGATAATCTTCACTATATTCTTAAACAGTTTAACTAAAATATTCGTATACATCTCATTCAAAGCTTCCACGTCATTGGTAACCCTTGTCACGATACGTCCCACCGGGGTTACATCAAAGAATCGCAGAGAAAGCCTATGGATATGTTCAAACACTTCCTGTCTAATGTTATAGATAATATTCTGACCAGTTAATTGTAATAACCATGTCTGCAGAATATTACAGACAAAGCTTACGAGCAAGATAAGCAGATACACTACTACAATTTTCTTAATTCCATCAAAATCCCCTTTACGGACCTGTTTTAGTTCGTCTTTACTTAGTAACGTACCTGTATATTCTTTTCCTTCAATGGTTACTTTAATGAATTCATCTTCTTGTGTTTCATGACTCACCTGAACGGATTCTACTAATTCTTTTGAACCTTCCATTAGATTCTTCTGTACCTTTGAATCAACATTATCAAACATATAGTACTTCTCTTCATATAAAAACATTTGGTAATAGTTCTGTTTGTTAGCATCAGGGGAAGCATTCTTCACTCCGTCTTTGCTTAGATGGATTCCTCTATATGAGACTGCACCCTTGCTATCTGCGTCAACTTGAACGTAAGGACGGTTATAACCATCTATATAATCATCAATTGCATCTCCGACAAGGACTGGACGTAATAAATCAAATCCTGTAATTGCTAGAACCAAAGCAAATACAATTATAATTGTATGCCAGTAAGGTATTGCATAGCGAAGTAACCTTCGAAGTACATTTCCTTTCATCGATTTTTCATAATCTTCATCAATCTTCTGTTTCATAAGGTCACCTCCTATTCCTGTGCTACTAACTGTCTTTCTAGTTGTTGTTTTCGATATAAGTCTGCATAGATGCCCTCTCGCTCTAGTAATGTGTCATGGGTACCGTACTCTGCCATCTTACCTTCCTCAAGCACAAGAATTTGGTCTGCATTCTGTATTGTAGATATTCTGTGCGCGATAATAATTGTTGTCTTACCTTGACGATTATCCTTAAGATTCTTAAGAATCCTCTCCTCTGTATCCGTATCTACTGCTGAAAGTGCATCATCTAATATTAGAATTGGTGCTTCTTTCATCAAGGCTCTTGCAATAGAACTTCTCTGTTTTTGTCCACCAGATAGGGTAACACCTCTCTCACCCACAATGGTTTCATACTGGAATGGGAAATCCATTATATTATCATGGATACAGGCTTGCTTTGCTGCTTCCTCGATTTGCTCTTTCTTATCCGATTCACTACCGAATGCAATGTTATTGCCAAGGGTATCAGAGAATAAGAAGTTATCCTGTGGAACATAAGCAATGCTTTCCCTTAATACCTTTAGCGGAATCTCTCTTATATCTATACCATCGATGGTAATCCTATTATGTTCTGTGTTGTACATACGTAGAAGTAGGTTCGCAAGAGTTGTCTTACCACTACCAGTTCGTCCTAGAATAGCCAGTGTACTTCCTTTTTCCACTGTAAGATTAATATCTTCAAGTACTGGTTTGTCTTGCTTGTTATATGCAAAGGATAGACCTTTGAATTGTATTTCTCCTTGAAGGTCACTTTTTCCTTCTTGTTCTTTCATGAATTCTTCTAATGAAACCTTATCAAAGATGTCTGCCTCTTCCTTAAACACACTTTGTATTCTCTTATAAGATGCTCGTCCTTGTGAGAAGAACGTAATACTATCTCCAACTGCAATCATTGGCCAAACTAACATATTGATGTACTGGTTAAATGCAATAAACCGTCCGAGTGAAATCTCACCAGTCATAGTTAGATATCCGCCATAGAATAAGGTAATTAAACTACTAAATCCAACCACTACATCAAGTAATGGCATAACGGTAGCTTGCAACTTTACTACTTTCATGTTCTTGTCTTTGTTATTCTTATTAGATTTAGCGAACGCTTGCATCTCTTTTCTTTCTTGGACGAATGCCTTGATGACGCGGACTCCTGAGATGCTTTCTTGCACTTGGTCCGTCAGATCAGAAAAAGCTTGTTGTTTCTCTCTAAAGCGTTTCTCTGCTTGCTTTCCATACCAGATTCCACCACCTGCTATAATTCCCAGTGGTATAACTGCCATGATTGTTAGTCGCAAGTCAACATGGGTAATCATCTTACCAAGAACAAGAACTGTTAATATGATTGCATCAAATGTAGTGATAACTGCTGGGCCAATGGACATACGAACAGCATTCAAATCATTTGTGAAATATGACATAAGTTCGCCCGTCTTATTCTCATTAAAATAACGCATAGAAAGCGTTTCGAGATGAGCGAACATATCATTTCTTATTTCATATTCAACTCTTCTTGCAGAGCCAAAGATAAAATATCTCCAACAAAACCTTCCAACTGTTAATATAAGTCCTACGAGTAATATCTTAATGATACCTTGTACAACGCCTTCCATCCCCATAGAATGGCTTTGCAATCCATCTGTGATTTCTCCTGTAAACTGTGGTATATATAAGTTTAGTATATCAACAACCAATAGAATTATGGTACCCGCGATATACTTCCACTTGTACTTACCTATATAGTAAAACAGGGTGTTTTTCTGTTTCATAGCCTCTCTCCTTCCCATGATAAATTAAGCCGACAATCTCTGCCGACTTTGTTTTAAAGTATTTACTAAACTTTGATTCAAAGTATTAACTAGATTTAACTTTGTTTTCTGCTGGTTTTTATACTAAATTACTTCGTTTTTCCATCACAATAGTATTGCGCCATCTCCCAAAACGATCTTTTGCAATCTTCTCTCTATAACCCACCTGGCGAAATCCACATCTCTCATGTACACGAATACTTGCTACATTCTCTGCAATGATACTAGAACATAATGTCCAATATCCTTTCTTTTCCGAATCTACAATTAAGGTCTTTAATAAGGTGGTTCCAATCTTGCAGTTTTTAAAGCCTGCATCTACATATAGACTTACTTCCACTACACCTCTATATACTTCTCTCTTTGAAGTTGGTGCTAATGCTGCGAAACCAACAACTTGATCTTCTATTACCGCCACTAGTCTACAATCCTCAAGATGGGACGCATTCCATTCTTCATAAGATGGGCATTCTGTTTGAAATGTTGACAAATTCGTCTCTAGCCCTTGTATGTAAATTTCACTAACACGGTCCCAATCTAGCTCATTCATTCTTCTGATCATACACTTATTCATCGCTATCTTTTATCCTCCTTGATAATCATAAAATCCATCACATTATATCTTAACATAATTTATCTAACTTGAGGATTGGTTATCTTCTATTTTTTTTGTATTAAATTCTCAAATATGTAAACTGACGAATTGAAAAAAGTTTTAACACCCGAATCCTATTACATAAAAAAACAACCTTCGTTCAATGCGTTGAACGAAGGTTGTTTGACTTATAATAGATATCTTATAATTTGGAACAACACAGAAGTCACTCGGAATGCAATCTTCTTCCACCAAGGTAATTCAGGAAGAGCAACATCCTCTCCAGCTACATATTCCCCTTTACTATCTACCTCATAGGATTGCTCTTTCATAGAATTCATTACATTCTCTAACTCTTCATTGAACTCTTCCCCATGTACTACAAGCATTGTCTCTGTATCTAGGTACACACTTCTCATGTCAAAATTGTAAGAACCTATAATCGAGATATCATCATCAATTAACACGGATTTATCATGCATGGAATGTTCTCCTGCAAACTCATAAATCGTAGCTCCTGTGTCTAATACATCTTGCTTGTTAAAAAGATAATCCGATGAGGCCATATAATTATCCCCTACTTCAACGGAGTTAATCAATATATCAAATTGCTTTAGTTTACCCTTTAACTTACTCAGATCGTTTTCCATTGTTTTATTAAGCACCACATATGGTGTCTGAATAATTACACGCTCTTTTGCATTCTGCATCAATTCATTAATCTGATACCAGATGTATGGCTCTTTGGACATTATATGAATGGGATTCGTAATCAATGTAATCTTATTCGTTGGAACGGTATAAGCCATATAATCAAATTCCTCTGACATAATATCCGAACGTTCTGCTAATAAGTTCTGATATGTCTCTTCTAACATATTCTTTGCAGAAGCTATCTTACTTCTACGAGAGAGTGGGACTTTGTCAAAAACAATTTCGCTATCCTTATAATTCCATAAAGTATAGAAGTATTCTTCTACTTCATGAATCACGCTTTCCCCAGAACGATCTGTTCCAGCTGCCGTATTATACACGAAGATGTCACGGTCATAACTTAATACTTTCGTGTTATAAGTTCCTAAGAAATAATTGGATGTATTACGCCCTCCAAGAATTAACATACGATCATCAATAATTACGTATTTATCATGAAGTCGGCCGTTGAATGACCATGGTTCCAAGAGACTAAACAAATTGTAATACTTAATGGTAATGTTATCATGTGCAGCCAACACATAATACATTGGATCCCTCTTCATATCAATTCCTGCTGATAATCCGTCGGCTATAATCTCTACTTTAACTCCCCGATCCGCAGCTGCCAATACCGTAGCAAATACCTCCCTACTACTTCTATCTGTCTTAAATGAAAAGGAAGACATAATTATCTTCTCTTTCGCATCATTCAACATACGTAGTCGAATATCTAATGCTTCATTACTATCCTCAACAACTGCTGCTCGGTCAACAGAAACACCATCCCCAAAGAACCGATTCACATCTAGTTTTTCCTTAACAGAATCACTTACTTCCTTATGGGAAACAAAAGGTAACGTAGCACCTAAAATCATGTAGATTACATAAAGTATTAGCAAGAAAATAATTGTTTTAATTATTTTCTTCTTATTCCTGGCTAACATCTCACACTTCCTTTTTTGTTACATTTAAATCTATAGCTCTAGAACTTCGTCATATCGCTAACTTACCTAGTGAAATCAAATACGCACTTCGTTCTCTATACGTTAGACTCGAGAAATTACTTCGTATTTTCCCTCGTTAACTTATGACTCCTAACGGAGCTACGGACTCTCGCTATGCTCAAGTCCTAGAATCAGCTGTGCTGATTCTCATAAGTTATATCATAACACTTCGATGGCTACATTTCCACCCCTTACTACTTGCACTTTCGGGAATTTCTTCATTAACTCGACAATGTCGTTATTTCTTTCTTCTGTATTGGTGGATTCAATAATTAATCCTTGCGTATTATAATCTACGATTTTGGCTTCAAATACATTGGCAATCTGAAGAATTTCACTACGATCTGTCTTGTTACATTCTTTAACTTTGATATAGAGAAGTTCCTTCTTAACGATTGACATGTCTGTTAAATCCATTACCTTAATTACGTCTACCATTCGATTCAATTGCTTCTTGATTTGTTCAAAAACCTCATCATTACAATTAGCTCCAATTGTAATTCTAGATATCGTTGAATCCTCTGTGGTCCCTACCGTAAGGCTCTCCATATTATAACCTTTTCCAGAGAATAAGCCTGCGATTTTAGCTAATACACCTACATTATTCTCTACATATAATGCAATCCATCTCTTCTTCATACCTATCCCTCCTTTTCTATACCTCAAGTATTATGTCTTTAAATGCACTACCCGAACGAACCATTGGTAATACGATAAAGTCACTGTCTATCATGCATTCAATAATTGTTGGTCTTTTCGTTTCTTTCATAGCCTCGTTAAGAGCAGCTTCTAGCTCTTCTCTATTCAATGCCCTCTTACCAACTGCATCATAACTCTCTGCTAGTTTAACAAAGTCTGGAGAATATGGTGGGCAGGCTTTTTCTCCATCTCTACAAGAATAATTACAGCTCTTACGATAACGCAGGCAAGTAACTGGATAACGTTTGTCGTAGAACAATTGTTGCATCTGACGAACCATACCAAGATAACTGTTATTCACAATAAGGATGATAATCGGTAGTTCCTGTGCAACCGCTGTTGCCATCTCTTGAATATTCATCTGCATACCGCCATCTCCAGTTATACAGATTATAGCTTTATCAGGATTACCAAGCTGCGCCCCAATTGCCGCTGGTAAACCAAATCCCATGGTTCCAAGTCCACCTGAAGTAACTAACTTCTTCGTAGCATCTATGTGGATATTTTGTGTGGTCCACATTTGATGCTGCCCAACATCTGTTACAATAACCGCTTCCTTTTCTTTAATTACTCCATTCACACTTGTTAAGATCTGCTGAGGAGTTAATCCTTCAAATTCTTGCTGCTCTGCTCCGATTGGATACTTTACATTCCATGCCTTGATTTCTTCTACCCAAGAAGAATAATCATGTAATCCACTAAAGTCACATTCTAGTAAACTTTCAATTGCATTCCTTGCATCTCCAACAATGGGGATATCTACATGTATGTTTCTTGAGATAGATGCCGTATCGATGTCAATATGTATAATCTTAGCCTTTGGTGCAAACTCACTGATTTTACCTGTGATTCTATCATTAAAACGAGTACCTATTGAGAATAATACATCACATTCTTCAATTGCCTTGTTACCGGCATAGCATCCATGCATACCTATATTCCCAATGAATAGTTCATGATCAGTTGGAATAGATCCACGCCCCATAATGCTTGTTACTACTGGAATCTTTGTAGTCTCTGCCAACTTAGTAAATACGTCACTTGCATGAGCAATATTAACACCACCACCTACTAAGAATAATGGTCTCCTTGCTTTTTCGAGCATAGCAACGGCACGTTTGATTTGTCCTGCATGTACTGCAGTATTAGGATTATAACTACGAATGTTAACACTACTTGGATATTTTTCGTCTCCCAACTTCTTCATAATATCCGCAGGTAAATCTACAAGTACAGGGCCCGGTTTCCCAGTCTTAGCAATAAAGAAAGCTTCTTTAATAATTCTGCCGAGGTCCTTACGATCCGTTACCATAACACTATGTTTAGTGATACTTCTTGTAATACCTACAATATCAACTTCTTGGAATGCGTCATTACCGATTACTCCTGTTGGTACCTGCCCTGTAAAACATACAAGTGGTACACTATCATAATTAGCAGTAGCGATACCCGTAACTAAGTTAGTCGCACCAGGACCGCTGGTAACAAGACATACACCTACTTTACCTGTAGAACGTGCATAACCATCTGCCTCATGTATTAGTGCTTGCTCATGTCTTGGAAGGATTAGCTCAATATCATCTTCCCCATATAATTGGTCAAGTAAATCCATAATGAATCCACCTGGATAAGCGAATAGTGTATCAACACCTTCTTCTTTTAATGCTTTAACAAACAACTCGGTTCCTTTAATCATATCTCTACCTCCTATTTTAATTTGTTTTTACTTTTAATAATAAAAAAGCCCTAAGTAAGATTATCTTACTTAGGGCGAATATACTCCGTGTTACCACCTAATTTCAAAGCTTGCGCTTTGCACTCTACCAGTACGGGTTGCATATGTATATACAGCTGATACTGTTTTCCTTATAACGGTGGAATATTCCGTTGAAGCTTACTTAAAACTCACTACGTTTCTTTCAGTTCACAGCTCAAAGGCTACTTCCATACTTCCTTCATGAAGATTCACACCAACCATCTTCTCTCTTTGCTTTAGGTGAGTATGTACTCCTCCTCGTCATTGCTTTATTGATTTATTTAGTTTTTCGTAGTAACGTGTCAAAACGTTATATTGTTATGATTATAATCGAGTGTGTATAATTTTGTCAAGTAAAAAATGTATTTTTCTATATATTATTCTGTATAATACATAACTATGCCGGATACCTTACATAGTTATGTAAAAATAAAAAATATGATATACTAAATATGATGTTTCACATAGAATGTAAAGTGATACGATTTGTAAATTGACTAATAATAAGATTTATATCGAAAGGAGTATTATATGTCAGAATTTAAAGCAATTAAACCGACTGAACTAGACGAGAATGTCTGTAAATTAATCGGAAAAGACTGGATGCTTGTAACCGCAAAGAAAGATAACCAAATCAATACCATGACCGCTTCCTGGGGTGGACTCGGTGTTATGTGGGGTAGAGATGTAGCCTTCACTGTTATTCGACCTCAACGCTTCACCAAAAAATTCATAGATGGCTCGACTCATTTTTCTCTATCTTTCTACGATAATAAATATAGAGATACCTTGTCATACTTAGGTAAAGTATCTGGGCGTGATGAAGACAAAATCATCAAATCAGGTCTTACTGTAGCAGAAGAACTTGATACTCCATACTTTGAAGAAGCAAAACTTGTACTTATCTGCAAAAAGATGTTTGTTCAACCTTTAAATGAAAACAGTTTTCTTGATACCTCATTAATTGAAAAATGGTATCCTAATAGGGATTACCACGAATTATATATAGCTGAAATCGAAAAAGTCCTTATTAAAAAATAATGTTGTTACATAACGAACCGAATTGATTGTTATTATATAACCAATTCGATTCGTTATGTTAAATATGTTTGAGCAATTCTATATAAAGCATCCTCTAAACCTTCGCAGATGATATCTAATCATTACCATCTAATTCGTTGTCTCACTCGCTTTACGTGCTCGATACTCAGCAAGCATCAAATCTACCACCTCTCCATAACTTTGTTCTCCGCTTTCTTGATTATTCGCCTTTAGATATGTGTCATTTAGTTTTGATGAAACAGCGCTAATTACCTCGTTATGATACGTCTTCCAATACTCAGAGTTCGCAATACGGTCTGCTAACACTTCCTCACTATACATATCTCTAATTTTCTTATAGAGTTCTAGATCATGATCGTATAATTGCCTTGTTGCATAGGATAATGCATCCATAACTCCGCTATACCTAAACTCAATATTGTCAGAATCTGTACATGCTAAGTAGGCGATATAATTTGCCTCATTTTCTCTCATATATCCTTTTTGATGTGCTAGTTCATGACACATGGTTGCTGGTATCCCATAGTCTGCCACATCAACATTCACATTCGATTCCATTGTAATTGCAACGAACAATCCCGTTGTTTCTGTATATGACATTGCTCTAGAAGCTAATACGGGTTTAGGATTACTATAATAACCAGATAAAGAGTCATACTTATTCCCAAACTCGCTCATGATTCTCTTTGCTTCCTTGGCAGTCTCATAATCTGATGTAGATAACCTGAATACTCCGTCTTCATCAACACTTGTAATCTGCGCTCTCAAATCATTGGCTTGAATTGCAAGCTCCTCACACAAACCATATAGCTCTTCTATAGAATACGTTTCAACGGTTAAACCATAAATCTTACTGAATGGATAACGGTAATAATTCACTCCACAAAACACCATGAAAAGAAAGTAAGCCGTACTAGCAACACACAGTGCATTCACTACATAACGTGCAATCGTCTGCTTGCGATTCTCCTTATCACGTACTAGCCGCCTCACCATACGAAAGACAATATATAGAATTAAAAACGGGCCGCAATACAGTCCAATTTCAGCTATGGATATCGGTATTAACCCCGTTATAAAACTCATACTCTGTGCAAAGAATCGGTAGATTCCCCTTGCAAACCAAAACTCTGCTATATATTCGTTATGCCTAACTATTATTAAAACGATTAATCCTAATGGAAACAAGCTAAGCAACCAGATTCTCTTTTTCTTTAACATCTCTTTCATACCTACACTCCTCTCTATTAGGTGTTTTCCAACCCCCATTTTATCCTATTTCTATTCTAACTCACAGCATTAACAATAACAAGAAAAAAGGGTACCAATTCTTCTTCTAGAATCGATACCCTTTTTACTGTCTCCTATTACTTTCCTGTTCATCCATATTATCTGTCTTCACTGTTCTCTGAACCCACTGTACAATACGTTTTTTTGCTACATTGTTTAATGTAAGCACCTGCCAATCCGAATAAAGTCACTAAAACAAATAATTTCTTTAACATTCACTTAACCTCCTAATTAATCTTGTCTACTATAGTTATAACACACATATATTAAGTTTATTCTATCGTAATGATTAAGATATTCTTAAGAACTCCATAAGACTTAACTAGGCACTTTTCATTCGGATACTAATTGCAAATATGTCGTCATTAAGCTCCGCCTCAATTGTTCCGCCCATCCTTATTGCAAATTCTTTTGCAATGGCTAGTCCTAAGCCCGTAGACTTCTTCGTTTTTGATAAATCCGTTGTATAAAAACGTTCAAATATATACTCCACATCTTTTTGTTCAATTGTACTTGTTCGATTGCTAATTCTAAGATAAATCCCATTGTCTTCCTTCTGTAGCAAAATCCCTATCCAATTCTCCCCATATTTAATAGCGTTGCTTATTATGTTTTCTATTATACGAATCCAAGCCAAAGAATCACCAAATACCCAAACTGGTCCCTCTTCAATTTGAATATCTGGTTCAATCTTACTTTGCACTAATTCATCATAAAACATAGAAATGGTATCGCATACGATTCCATTTAAATCAATTCGCTCATAATCAAGTTCATACACGTTAGATTCTAATCGCGTATACTCAAATAATTGATTTAGCATAACAGTTACAGAATTAATTCGATTTTGTATAATTTGAATATATTCTTTTTGTTTCTCTTCGTCAAGCCCACCTTTATACAACATCTGTATATACCCTGATGCAGAGGTTAATGGTGTACGCAAATCATGTGAGACGCTTGTTATGGTTTGCTTAAATAAATTCTCTTGGTTGAGGGTCACATATTTGCATCTTTTAATATCCTTCAAAAGCTTGTTAAGGGATACTATCAAAGAATTCCATTCTTTCTGATGAATGGTAATTGATAATTCCATATTTGTCTCATTCTCCCGAATAAATTCCACTTGTTTCCTTATGGACGATAATTGTCTTCGGTATAGGTACAATCGAAACGACAATATTACAATAATTAGGATTAAGATACCAACTACCATTCGTAATTCCTCCTATTTTACATCTGCTCGTTTGAATACTAAACATGCTACAATTGTTGATATTATAACATAGCCAACAAACAATATTCCTAGATGTACCATATTTACTATACTAGCATTGCTTTGTATTACTTTATTAAATCCTTCCGTAAGTTGGATTTTAGAGAACGGAATCTTCCAAGTACTTTCGATCACTCCAAGGATATTTGGTAGCATCATAATAATTATCATATTAAGAACCACTGATATTTCAACATTCCGAATTGCTATTACTATTAACGTAAATAAACTTGAGAATGCAACAAATATAGCCAGCCCTCCTAAAATGCAGCGAGCCTTTGCTAATAACTCACTATTATTATAGTTATTTACGTTTCCCGATAAAACTGAACCGACTAAAAAAGCCACTAACGCTGCACAAGTTACCATTATTATTGTAGCAATCGCACTTACAATAACTTTCGTTATTACAATATGCTCCCTTTTATACCCTTTGGCAACCATACTCTTTATAGTACGTTCTTTGAATTCGCCACCGACCAATATCGCTATCATGATGCCAATAATCATTACAATAACGCCTATTTCTTCAATAACCCCTCCAACAAATTGCGTACCACTTTGTAGAAATTGTTCTGATAAGTCAGTCTCATCGTCTACTGTTAAACTAACTCCTTCACCCGCTTGATTTCCCGCTTGTAACATCTCTTTCTTCTCTTGTGGCATATGATCTAAACTATAAAAAGCTGCTGCTACAATACCTACATAGCACAATAATACGAATGTACAAACATATAACACTCTTGTATGAAATAACTTATAAAAATCCGCACGTAATAAATTAATCATTGTTCTTCCCCTCCATCAACTCTACAAAATAACCCTCAAGATCTTGGCCAACAACCCGAATACTCTCCACTGCTATGTCGCCAAGTACAAGTTGCTTATTCACATCACTTACTTTGTTGATATGACTAAATAATCGTATTCTATCATCTGGAAGAACATCATATTCTACTGTGCCGAATTTATCTTCAATTATTGCTATCGCTTTCTTTGTATCATCAACTTTAATCTTGATACATCGCTTACAGCGTTCCATTAGTTCATTCTTATTAAACTCATCAACTAAAACTCCGTTATTAATAATCCCATATGCAGTGGCAATCTTTGATAATTCACCTAAGATATGGCTTGAAATTAAAATTGTGATGCCTTTTTTATTCAATTCAAGAAGTAACTCTCGCATCTCCTTGATACCAAATGGGTCTAATCCATTCGTTGGTTCATCTAGCATTAAAAAATCAGGATTTCCAAGTAAGGCAATGGCAATAGCAAGTCTTTGCTTCATACCTAATGAAAAGTTCTTACTTTTCTTCTTATTGGTGTTCTCAAGTCCTACTAATTTGAGAAGATTGTCTATCACATCTTTTTCTGGAATTCCATAAAGCCTTACATAATACTCAAGATTTTGTCTTGCAGTCATATGCGGATATAATGCAGGGTTTTCAATTGTAGTTCCAATTCTTCTACGCTGTTCACTCAACTCTTTACTTCCAAACAGTTTAATATCTCCCTGCGTTGGTAATGCCAAACCTGCCACCATACGGATTAATGTTGTCTTACCTGCTCCATTCTTACCAACGAATCCATAAATATCACCGCGTTTGATATTCATATTGACATGATCGACAACACATTTTCCAGCATATGACTTTGTTAGATTATTTGTTTGTAATACATACTCCATTGTCATCCTCCTACACTTTCTTTCTATCTTTAATTCAAAACATTTCTTTTGATGATTTTATTATATGGTAGCTTTATTTAGTAAGCATTTTTCAAATATAAAGAAAGTATTAAGAGTATGATATTACTCCTCCAGCTGCATCTTAAATCCAATTCCCCATACGGTTTGAATATATTTGCCTTTTGGATTTCCTTTTGCTAACTTAGAGCGGATATTACAAATATGTACGTTGATAGCATTGTCTTCTCCTAAGAAATCTTCTTCCCAAACTGACTCAAAGATATTATTCTTCGTAAATACTTTCTTAGGATTACTCATTAAGAGATGAAGTAAGTTATACTCAAACTTTGTTAGCAAAATCAACATGTTATTAACTGTACAAGTGAATTCCGTATCATTCAACTCAATATCCTTAAATCGCAATATAGAATTCTCACTGGTTTGAGCAATATGACCTTTACGGCGTAAAACCACCTCAATCCTTACAAGTAATTCATCCGTATCGAATGGTTTTGTTATATAATCATCAGCACCAACTTTTAATAAAGATAATCTTGTATCTTTATCGTCTTTTGCTGACACTGCGATTACTGGTATGTCACTCTTTTTTCTAATTGCTTGTAACACTTCTTCTCCACTCAGCCCAGGAAGCATTAGATCAAGAAGTACTAAGTCGTACTTCTCTTTTTCAATCCAAAACAACGCTTCTGTTCCAGAGTATGCATTATCAACTTCATAACAATGATGCGTTAACAGCTCCCTCATCATTCCACCTATATCACTATCATCTTCTACTATTAATATTTTGTTCATACGCGCCTCTTCATCCTTCATACTCCATTCAATTAATCAACCTCTACATAAGATAGATGGAATATATCCTTGTTTATAATGAATATATCACTCATATCCTGTTTATTAACTGCTATATAATCACCAACATCACCATACATATAATTATCTGGTTCCCATCTTGTGAATAATTTTGTTATTATATTGACTGGTTTCGCATAGACATCTTCATCTTCCTTAGCGGCACATGCTTGTGCAAACTTATCAAGAGATATTGATGTGCCATCAAGCTGATTTTTGATAATTGGCATATATTGAGTAGAATAGTTTATCTTCGCTGTGACAGGTCGATACGTCTGTAGAAACCTCTCCTCCTCCATTACATATGCTTCTCCATATACTCCAAGAATAATATATATTCTATCCTCTACTATAATATCAATATCACCTTCTAATGTTCGAATTAGTACAGGTGTCCCTTCCCTGATGTGCTCTGATAACTTAACATAACCGATTGGCACCCTGGTCTTGCGATATTTCTTCATCTGTGTTAAATCAACGGTATATTGTGTAGCATCAATAACTTCAAAACTTTCGTAATATTGATTCATTCGCTCTGTAAAGTATGCCTCAAGAATCATATTATTATATTGCGCTTCAAACAATCGACGTTGTATGAAACCACCGGCTTTTTCATTATGTCCTCCACCAGATCCGATAATTGCTGTTAGATAACTTGCTAGTTCACAAGCTTTCACTTCCTTGATGCAACTACGTATAGATATCTTAATCCCATCGTGTACTTCATTGTACACAATACAAGTATCAATACAATCTACTTGTAATAAGAAATCACTTATTAAACCTAATATATTCGGATCACAAGGTTTAACCTTAATTACGGCAAAGCGAAACTTATCATTATAGATGTAACGTAATAATGCTAAGCCTGCTATCTCTAACTCTTCCAGTGAGATGTTAGAATTTCGTAGTGTCAATATGGTTGCTTGCTCATAATGAAGCATGTCCCGCATATCGCGATCTAACGGATGGAATATCTCCCCAAGTTGCCCTGTATCTGTATATAAACCATAAAATAATGCTGTTGCAATCTTTACATCAGAATTCACATCGAAGCCTTCTTTCTGCAATAATTGCCATACAAGAGTTGAACAACAACCAAGATAACTACGTATATCTGAATACTTATATTGATCCGGATTAATTTCTAATTGATGATGATCAATAATTGCAATCTCTTTCGCTTCATGTCTAGTAACATTTCCTGTTCCATACTGACAATCCACTGTAATTAGAAGATCAATTTCTATTGATTTCTCCACATATTCAATTGGTATATTAAGTTTTTCAATCATGAGTAATAGATTGCTCTTTTGTATTTTGTAACGCCCACTATAGATAAAGCGGACCTTCTTCTCCTTTGATTTGAAATAACTATACAATGCATACCCTGACGCTAGACTGTCTGCATCTGGATTGTCATGACTTTGTATTACTATATTATCGTGCTTTAATAGATTTTTTAAGCGCATTTGATTCCTTCCTCTTGCTTAATAAACATTAATTGATGTCACTGGCCTAAGTTCTACTTTATTTGATCAATTGATTGACTAATTTGATAATTGCCATACTTAAGAATCTCATCTAGTAACGATGTTAACGCTTCCTGATTGTACGTCTTAGTCTTAATAATATAGCAACCCTCTCCACTTATCCTGTGCATCTCAAGTACCTCTTGTCTCTTACACAATAATTCCCTTAGTTCTGCATGTTTCGTTGACTTCATAAATATCCGAATAAAGGACAACGTATACTCTCCATAGATATTCTCGTCAACTCTAATTGTATATCCCTTTATAATATTTCTCTTTTGTAATGATATAATACGTTTAGAAACTGCCTGTCCTGTCATATGCACTTCTTCACCAATCTTATTCATTGGTACTTTGGCATCTTCTTTTAGTAAATCTAAAATTAACTCGTCAATCTCGTCCAACTGAATTTCTTCAAATTGTTTCATTCATCAACTCAACTCCCCTATAATGTTTCTCCGAGTAAATTCTATATTGTTTATAATTAGTATATCAAATCAAATGGAGGTATTACAACTATGAATAACAGAGTTTTACTAATAATTGATGTGCAAAATGAATATCTTGATGGCTGCCTTCCAATTGTGGATTCCAGCATAAGTCTCCCCCTTATTCATCAGTCCATTCGTATAGCAAATGCGCACCAAATTCCGGTTGTTGTTGTACAACATGTTAGCGAAGTAGGCGAGATTGAACCATCTGCTTTCGTTCCAGATAGTCATGAAGTAGAAGTAGAGAAAATCGTACAATTGCTTCCTCATAATCTCTTGATACAAAAGCATAAACCAAGTTGCTTTCATAATACCCCTTTAGAATCCTTTCTAATGGATATTGGTTGCAATACGGTAGTAATTGCCGGATATATGACTCACATGTGTTGTGATACTACTGCTCGAGAAGCTTTTCACAAAGGATACCAAGTTGAATTCTTAAAAGATGCAACAGGCACCGTTAATCTTACTACACCACTTGGGACAATTGATAGTCGCTCCCTTCATGAAACCGTACTTAAAGTACAATCTTCAATGTTTAGCAAAGTTCTAAGCGTTGGCGAATGGGAGAAATCCTTATAAATATAAAAAAAGAGGCTGTTGCAAACTCTATCTTTGCATATTTTCAGACGGAATACTTTCATACACCAACCAAAAAACAATCAATGCATTCTATCTAAAAAATATGCTATAGATATTTAAATTATATTTTGCAACAACCTCTAAAATCTTATTGATATTCTACAACAATACTTGCATATGGTTCAAAATCCATTACATATTCTCCACAAGTTGCTTTTCCATTACTATCAAACAATACAGTTCCTGTCTTAATCCCGTCAATCGTTACTTTCTTTTTCTTACCAGAGAAATTGTGAACCACAAGTACTTTTTGGTTCGCACTTTCTCTTTCATACGCCATAATCTGCGAATCTTTCAGTTCATATGCCCTATAAGAACCATTCATTAATGCATCACTGCTCTTTCTTAATGCTGGGACTGCTTTTAATCTAATTATTGAACAGTATATAATTGGATACGAAGGGGGATGAAGTATTAGCTGGGGAAGAAAAAGCTAATACAAAGGAATAATAAAGTCAGCAATGTCTACTCTCTTATAGAACATTAGCATGAAAGGAATACAAATCCATCATTCAAACATACAGTTATTCTTTATGATATTAATTGTAGACAAAAATATGTAAGGAGACTGTATGTTGAATGTAGTACAAAAGTTTAGAATATTCTTCACTTACTCTAGAGCAATAAAATAATCTATCAACTCAAATAATTGATTGTTATCTATTTTAAAATTCACTCCAAGATAATAAAGACTTTCTCCGTAAGAGAAAATAATTTCATTTGCTCTTGTACATCTTATTGAAACTATATCATTGTCTATATCATAGTAATAAAAATTTCTACTCTCTTTTTGCTCTAAATTATCACAAATTATTATTTTTACATTTTTATTTTGAATGATGGTAATGGGTGTATTAAGTTCATCTAAACTATTATAATTATTTATACTGATATTTTTATCTAGCTTGACTTTTAATAGAGAAATAATATTGTCACTATTAGTATAATTTATTTGATATGATTTTTTTGATGAATTAACAAGTATTGACTTTTTTTTAAATAATAATGGCTTACCATTAATTGATATATTAATTTCATTTTTATATTGTTCATTATTTGAAGTTTTAAATGTTTGACCTGTATTATTTAAAATATTATTAATATTGGGTAGAGCAGTTAAATATCTAATGGTATTATTCTGATTAGTATTATTCATAGTTATCTCTAATATCAACAGAAAACAGATAAAAAACATCAAACATAGTAATTTATTACCATTTTTATGCATAATTTGTATTTCTCCCTTGCTTTATATTTGATTGTAAAGTATACTATATTTGTAAAAAATAATCAATATTAGAAAAAATATTTTAAGAGGAGAAAACAATGAAAAAATTTAATTTATTAACCGTGGCTATACTAACTACAACAATTTTATTTTCATCACTTAATGTACAAGCTCAATCAGGTAATGACGAACAACCTCAAATTATTATTGAACAAGGTGCAGAAGATGTTCCAAATGATATCATCGAAGACCTTATAAGAGATAATCCTGATGTAGGTGTAATTCGTCTTATTAATTATGATTACATACCTGAGGAAACATATAATGATAATTATAATTTTCCATCAAAGGATGCAAGGATTCTCGATCCAATTGGATATTATACTACGATAGAAAATATATCTACAAGAAAAACAGTTGAAACTTACAATCAGGTAGCCAAAGATGAGTTTAAATTTTCAGTAGCTCGTGGTGAAGAAGTAACACTTACAACCAAATATACAGGGTCATTAAAAGGAAGCTATAGTGGTGAAGTTTTAGATTCTAGTAAAATAGGTGTAGACATTACTGTTACAGGAGAGTATTCGAAAGGTACTCGTTATTATGGCCCAAATAATGATTCAAAATATAATACACGTGAATTTAGAATGAAATTTTATCAAAACGTAGGAACTTACACTCAAACAGGTGAAATATGTTATCATTATTATGGAACTATCTATGATAGAAAAGATACAACAAAAACAGGTACCTTTAAAGAGCCAACAAAATATTTATCATATTCTATTGATAAAAGTATATAATAAATCTAAAGACCTGTAATTAAGTATTTTTAGAAAAAATTATGGGCTAAACTATTCATATCCATTTTGGATACCTCCTATATACAATTAATGTGGTTGGCAAACCCACGTTATTGTAACATAGGAGGTTTTTTACTTGAAGCTAAAGCTAGCTGGGGACACACCGGCTGAGCCGGTAGTTTATTTTACTGTTAATCGAGTAGGAGGGAGTGATTAACTCCCGTCCTCTCACAGCACCGTGCGTACCGTTCGGTACACGGCGCTTTCAATAGTTGACGTGCACAGACTGATAGGCTGTGGTTTAATCATAAAAACCACTGTTTATCAGTCTTTCTTTGCTTAATGCCCATATGACCGCCTTGTTGTTGGAAATATACCAGTATTTCTTACGACTATACGCAATAGTTGCAGCATAGTGCTCTGCTACTCCCAACTTAATCAAGTTTCTCATTTTTGTTCTTGGTAACTTCCATTGTTTCCAAATACACATGCGAATTCTGTGATATAGCCATGAGTTTAAGACATCTATCCTGTTCTTCATATCTGCAACTCCGTAATAATTCAGCCACCCACGCATGAATACCTTTATCTTTTCAAGCGCAGGACGAATGCTCTGACAAGACCTTCGGGAACTAAGTTCTTTTAGCTTTGATTTCATCTTCTTCCATGACTTTTCATGAACTCGGATATAAATACCCTTTTCGTTCTTTTCCAATGCAAAGCCAAGGTATTTAAAATTTCGGATTGCAAACACACTGACCACGCGACTTTTCTTCTGGTTCACTTTCAGTTTCAATGTCCCTTCAAGATATTTCGTACTTGTTTCGAGTAATCGCTTTGCGGCTCTGTCACTCTTTGCCAGCAGAACTATATCATCTGCATAGCGGATAAATTTCACCCCACGTCTCTCATACTCTTGGTCGAACTCATTCAGATAGATATTCGCTAGCAGTGGCGAAATGTTTCCACCCTGTGGCGAACCTTCTTCTGTTTCCATGACTACACCATTTTCCATAACGCCACTTTTTAAATATCTCTTTATCCACTGTATTACTCTCTCATCTTTTACATTTCGGCGTAACAAATTTAAGAGTGCTCCCTTGTTTGCCTTAACTCTCATAAAAGCTCTGTTTAGATTATCTTTGTACAATATCTTCTCTAAGAGTTCGGGCTGTGCACTGTTCCTTTCTTTCCATATCGAATTGAATGACCGATGCGCTTTCGCATACCCTTCATGTTCCGCATTATCTCTTTGCGAACAGCCATTAGTATCAATGTTTTCTGCATTCATTTGGTCATTCTCTCCTTTCTCTGCTATACTAAGAACTCCTATTGATTCGGCCCTTCATCTCTCGACTACTATGACCTTTGCTGACTTCTGTATGTTCAGCACCGCCTTACAACAATGGTTACTCCTTTCAGAGCATTCTATACAGGCCTCCCTGGGTACCACACGTTTCTTTCCTCTCCATCTATCTGCCACATTTACCATCCATGAATCCGTGTAGTTATTGGGCTTTAACTTGTGTAGCAGCCTTACCCTCATGAATAGCCTCTTATGTGATTTCTGTTCGTCAGACCAGAGATTCGCCCGTGAGTTAGTATGTTCCTCACATCCAGCTTCCTTCAGATTCCACCTCACGGTGGACACCCTTGCCTTCGGCTATATCCTTCCTACTACCGGGCGGATTACGCAGACTTCACTGCCTAGAAACGTGCGCCGCCAGGCGCACTACAATAAAAAGACGGCGATTTTGAAAATCAAAACCACCGTCTTGCCACTATTCTAATTCTACCTTTACTTTATCTAGATGCCAGATTTCCTTCGCATACTCTTCAATTGTACGATCAGAAGTGAACTTGCCACTACTTGCTACATTAAGGATTGCGGATTTTGCCCATCTAGCTTGATCTTTGTATGCTTCTTCCACACGCTTTTGTGCGGCTTCATAGGAACGGAAATCCTTTAATATAAAATACTGATCTGCTCTCTCTCCTCCGTTACTATCAAGTAACGAATTATAGATCTCACGGAATAATTCTGGGTTTTCAGGTGAATAATAACCATTCACTAACTGTGTTATCACCGTACGAATGTCTTGATCTATGTTATAGATATCCTTAGGATTATATCCGCCCTCTTGTTCATACTTAATTACCTCGTCAGAAGTTAAACCAAAGATAAATGCATTCTCTTCTCCCACTTCCTCAACGATTTCCACGTTGGCACCATCCATTGTTCCGAGTGTTAATGCTCCATTCAGCATGAACTTCATATTACCGGTTCCTGATGCCTCCTTACTAGCCGTTGAAATCTGCTCCGACACATCCGCTGCTGCAAAGATCATCTCTGCATTGGATACACGATAATTTTCAATGAATACTACCTTTAATTTATTCTGAATGGATTTGTCGTTGTTCACAACATCTCCAACACTATTAATCAACTTAATGATTGCTTTCGCCCTGCGATATCCAGCAGAAGCTTTCGCTCCGAATATAAATGTTCTTGGATAGAATTCCATCTCTGGATTCTTCTTTAACTGGTTATAAAGGTGCATTACATGCAAAATATTAAGAAGTTGCCTCTTATACTCATGTAATCTCTTAACCTGTATATCGAAAATCGATCTAGGATCAACCTCAATACCGTTATGCTCTTTGATATAAGCAGCTAGTCGCACTTTGTTTTGATACTTAATCTGCATAAACTCTTTCTGACACCTAAGATCATCTGCATATACTTTCAATTCGCTTATATGTTGTAAATTCGTAATCCAGTCATCCCCGATTTTAGTTGTAACCCAATCAGCAAGTAACGGATTTCCATGTAATAAGAATCTTCTCTGGGTGATACCGTTCGTCTTACTATTAAATTTCTCTGGCATCATCTGATAGAATTCTTTCAATTGTTGATTTTTCAATATCTCCGTATGCAATCTAGCTACACCATTTACAGAAAAGCTTGCTACAATAGCAAGATGTGCCATCTTCACTTGGCCATCATAGACAATCGCCATCTTCTCAATCTTCTTGTAGTCGTTAGGATACTTTGCTTGGATTTCTATTATAAACCTTCTATTAATTTCTTCTACTATCTGATAGATACGAGGTAATAATCTTGAGAATAATTCAAGTGGCCATTTTTCAAGAGCCTCTGACATAATTGTATGATTGGTATATGCGCAAGTCTTTGTCGTAATACTCCAAGCTTCATCCCATGATAGATCATAGTCATCCATAAGAATTCTCATGAATTCTGCAACGGTAACCGTTGGATGGGTATCGTTCAATTGAAAACATACCTTTTCATGAATGTTATGAATATCCTCATGTTTCTCCATATATTTGATTACTGCTCTTTGTATACTAGCAGATACAAAGAAATACTGTTGTTTCAATCGTAATTCTTTACCTGCATAATGATTATCATTAGGGTACAGTACTTCGCATATGGTACGTGCAAGATTTTGTTGCTCTACAGCTTTTTGATAATCCCCTTTATCAAAGGAATCCAAATTAAAATTATCAATTGCTTCTGCATCCCAGATACGCAATGTATTTACTACATTATTACCATATCCAACAATAGGAAGGTCATATGGCACAGCAAGTACCGATTGGTAATTTTCCTGTACAAATTTCTCTCTGCCGTTATTATCTTTTGTAATGCGAACATAACCACCGAATTTAACTTCAACAGCATAGTCTGACCGCTTCATCTCGAATGGATTTCCATCTTTTAACCAATTATCTGGCACTTCCACTTGAAACCCATTCTCGATTTTTTGTTCAAACATACCATATTTATAACGTATTCCACAACCATATGCAGGATATCCTAGAGTTGATAAGGAATCTAAGAAGCATGCTGCTAATCGCCCTAAACCACCATTACCAAGTGCTGGATCTGGCTCTTGATCTTCGATTACATTCAAATCAATCCCAAGTTCATCTAGCGCTTCCTTGATAATATTATTAGCTTTCATATTAATAATATTATTTCCTAATGCTCTACCCATTAAGAATTCCATTGATAGATAATATACTGTTTTTACGTCTTTATCTTCATATTCTCTATGTGTAGCCATCCATTGATCTATTATTAAATCTTTTACCGAATAGGATACTGCTTGAAACAATTGTTGTTTCGATGCTTCGCTCACCGATTTTCGAAATAGTACTTTCGTATAATCTTCTATGCTCTTCTTAAATTCCTCTTTGTTAATATTCTGCATACGATTTCCTCCAAGCCTTTTTTATTGATCGATCATATTTTACCTTAGAAGGCAAACTTCATCTTTTGTTACATTACGAATTGCTATCTAGATATCTCATCTTTCCTGTAACTTCTTTCATTGGCTTATTACCAATTTCATTATAGGCAACGGACGTATTGAATTCTTTAACTAATACTGTAGCACAAGGTTGGCAAAAACGCCCGGAACATATGCTCGCTCCACACCGTTCACACCTTAGATAATAGGTTGATCCCTCTGGAATCTCAAGGCGTCCTTCTTTAAGGTAAGTTGTAATTGTCTTTTCTTCTACACCTGTTGCCTCAACTACATCAATCAGTTTTGATATTCCATGTTCGTAAATATACTCTTTAACTTTTTGAAAATTCTCTGTATCAATTTCTTTGCACATTGGACAATATTCATACCCATACCCGTAGTAGGTAAATGCTTTTTTGCATCGTTTACAGGTTTTTAGCTGTCCTGTTTTCTCATTTGGACTAAATAGTCTATCTTCCATAATACTCCTCCTCATAGAGTATACTAAGTCAATCCCTTCATGAATTTTGGTCTTTGTTTTCTTCTTGACTTATATTACTACTCCTTACGGAGTTGCTACTCATTAACCTAGGACTCCTTACAAGTCAAGCTTCTTGACTTTGTATCGGTCTAGAACTTCGTTCTATTTTCAATTACACTCGAGAAATCACTTCGTAATTTCCCTTGTTAACTTATGACCCCTTACGGAGTTTCGCTCTAGAACTTCGTTCTATCGCTAACTTATCAAGTTAAATCAAATACGAACCTCGTTCGTGCTTGATTTGCCCTTGATAAGTTACATTATACCGTATGTTTCCATAGGTCGCAAGTAATCTTCCTTTTATAGTATAATAAATGGAATCTATTGATATACTTTGTTTTCCAAACATTGTGTAATTCGTGTATGTTTATTATTATATGTAAAATGATTTTGGGAATTGTATTATGTTTTTTATATAAATAACCTTTTAATTTTGTACGCTATTACCAAGCATATCTTTCATTGGAGGAATCTGTATGAAATGAAAACAAAAGAAGGGCTTATAGTTATATATAAACAACTGGATTTTTCGTATTTAACGCAATGAATAGCAACCAACTTATCACAAAATTCTCTGATAAGCAGTTGCTATTCATAACAAGCATATTAAATTCCACGACTGTATAATAAGAAAGAATAGACCATTGGAATAATTACTATAGCACCAATAACTCCAAGCACAACATAATCTGTGGGCCAAAAGGCACTGCTTAAGATAATAATTCCCCCAATCGCCCAGATAAAACCTGCAAAACGATGGGTTTTGTTCCAATTGTCTTCACTGCTAAGAGTCCAAGGCAGTTTAATACCCATTGTATAGTTAAAATGACACTTTGGTAAGTAATTACCTAGAATGATAATTAGTATTCCAGCAATAATTATTCCAATGTTACTTATATTAAAACCTTTTCCAAGTCCCACAAGGATTGTATATGTCATTGCACCTACTGAAATAACTGGTATTAACCACTGTGATAATCCCAATAATACTTTAGAATAATTTGCTTTTTTAGGTTCTGTCATCAAACGAAACTGATGATAAAGGTTCAACACCGCTAACAGCGTAGGTAAACCAAAGAGAACAAAATTTTTATTCAGATAGTTATCTGCTTCTCCAGCATTATTAAAATGTATCGCCATTTGTTCAGGCAGTTCCTTATAATAAATTGCTCCAATTATAATTGGAAGTAAACATATAATAGTAGTTAGTATCACCGTTAGCTTTACAGATCTTTCTATGTGCTTCATATAAAACACTCCCTTCATCTTCCTATACTTCTATACTTCTATACTTATAAATCAAAACCCACCCCATCTCGAGAACACAACTGTGTTATAAGACCGTCTTTTGTTATGTCTCGTTACTTTTATCAAATTGCGAAAACCAAAGCATAATTTCTTCAAAGACAGATACATTCAGTTCATAATAAACATAGTTTTTATATTTAGATTCTCGTATTAAATCCGCCTTCTTTAATTGTGATAGATGGTATGAAATCGTTGCACCTGTCATATCGAATCTTTTAGCAATCTCCCCCGCAGACATCTTACCTTCTCGTAACATAACTAGAATTTCACGACGAACAGGATCGGATAACGCTTTGAATGTCTCTGCAAATCCCATTTTACACCTTCTTTCTGCATCTATTTAGAATTAATTCTAAATAGATTATACTTCTTAACCACAAATAAAGCAACACCTATTTAGAAAAAAATCTAAATAGGTGTTGCTCATTATATACTTACATTCTCTAAAATCCCACTAAGATATGCTAACACCACACCATAGTTAGACATTGGTATTTGCTTTTCCATGGCTTGCCCAATTCTTGACATAACATACTTTCTATTAAACATACAAGCACCACATTGAATAATCAGATCATATTGTTCTAAGTTTGTTCCAAAGTCCATACCACTTACCACATCAACAGTAAGATTTTCTCCAATCTTGTTACGTAGCATTCGTGGTAGTTTTTCACGTCCGATATCTTCCTTAAGAGGCGCATGACTACAGCACTCTGCTATTAACACTTTGGAATTTTCCGTTAAGGTGTCAATTACCTTTGCTCCCTCTTTGTAGTAATCAATGTCACCTTTATATGCTGCATATAACATAGAAAAAGAAGTTAATTTACTTTCCGCCGGCTTACTCTCATAAACGGTTTTGAATACTTGTGAATCCGTAATAATTAATTTTGGTGCTTCTTTCATACAAGCTAAAGCTTCCTCTAGTTTATCTGTTGTAACACTCATTACAAGACATTTCTTATCCAGTAATTCTCGCAGTACCTGGACTTGCGGTAAAATCAATCGACCTTTTGGTGCTTGGATATCTTGAGGCATTACAAGAAGTACCGTTTCGCCTTCCTGAATGAGATCTCTTGTTATGCTTTCCCTCTCAAAGTCATCTGGTACCTTTTTAATTAACTCTTCCATTAGAAGTGAAATCCCATCTCCTGTCTTAGCACTCACTAAGATTGGTTCCGTATCCGTGTTCTTCTTAACGGCTTCTTCGATTTCTAACAGATTCTCCTTTTCATCGCTCTTGCTAATTACGGTTACAACTGGAGTATTCTTCGACAGCAATTGCTCATACCATTGTAGTTCCTGTTCCATGTCTGTTTCAGAAAACAATAACACTGCTATATCTGTCTTTTCCAGAACTCCTTCTGTCTTTTGTACGCGAATTTGACCAAGTTCTCCAACATCATCAAATCCTGCTGTATCTATTAACATACAAGGTCCAATTCCACTGATCTCCATTGCTTTATAGACGGGGTCTGTTGTAGTACCTGCTACCTCCGATACAATTGATACGGTCTGCCCTGTAATTGCATTAATTACAGAAGACTTACCACTATTTCTTTTACCATAGAATGCAATGTGTACACGATTAGCTGTTGGCGTATTATTCAAATTACTATTCATTGAGAACCTCCTTAGAATCTAAAATCTCTCTTTCCATGTTCGATATCATAGATATGTTCCGTAGCAATCTTCTTAACCTTATCATTCGGTATATTCTCTAATTCTTTAGCAATCAATTCATAGCCTAACTTCTTCGTTTGGTCACTTGCGTAATCTTCTAGGTATTCTTTTAATGTCATCAATGCATTCGGATGGCAACAGTTTTGGATCTGCCCACTCTTACATAGACTCATAAATCGATCCCCCGTTCTGCCTTCACGATAACATGCCGTACAGAAACTAGGTAGATATCCAATTTCCATTAACCAATGAACCACCTCATCTAATGTTCGCTGATCGCTAACATCAAATTGAGCAGAATTATCTTCTTTTGCTTCCTCTTCATGATAACCGCCTACACTTGTCCTTGATCCACCGCTAAGTTGCGAAACACCCGCATGTAACACTTTCTCACGTACTTCTTTACTCTCTCTTGTTGATACAATCATACCGGTATATGGAACAGCTACACGAATACATGCTACGATTTTTGCAAACATCTCATCCGTTATACCATTGTCAAATACATCTGGATCAATATCATCTGCACGACGTATTCTAGGAACACTAATTGTATGAGGTCCAACCCCATGTACAGCTTCAAGATGCTCTGCATGCATTAATAATCCCACTAATTCATATCGATATAATTCAAGCCCAAACAACACACCAATTCCGACATCATCAATTCCACCTTCCATGGCGCGGTCCATGGCTTCCGTATGGTAGTTATAATTATGTTTTGGTCCCGTTGGATGTAATTTCTCGTAACTTTCCTTATGATATGTCTCTTGGAATAATATATATGTACCAATTCCTGCTTCCTTAAGTTTACGGTAGTTCTCAACTGTGGTCGCTGCGATATTCACATTTACACGACGAATTGCACCATTCTTATGTTTAATACTGTATATGGTTTTGATACAATCTAAGATATATTCAATAGGATTATTCACAGGATCTTCGCCTGCTTCAATTGCTAGACGTTTGTGCCCCATATCCTGTAGCGCGATTACTTCTTTGGCTACCTCTTCCTGAGTCAATTTCTTTCTAGCGATATGTTTATTCTTCAAATGGTATGGGCAATACAAACAACCATTCACGCAGTAATTGGATAAGTACAATGGCGCAAACATAACAATTCGATTTCCATAGAAATCTTTCTTGATTTGTTCTGCCAACTCAAAGACCTCTTGAACTTTCTCAGGAATTTCACAATCTAGCAAAACCGCTGCCTCACGATGTGATAACCCTTTCCTCAATCTTGCTTTTGCAAGAATTGCATCAATAACCTCTACATTATTCTTGTTTTCTTCCGCGTACTGAAGAGTCTTATTAATCTCCTCATGATTAATAAACTCCTCCGCGTTAAAAGATTTTACATCATACATGTCATTCATCCTTTCTTCTGGGGTAGGTCTGTGATAACGCATCGCTTTCCCATTAGTCTATATTCTATAGTCGCCTCGATCTACCACTAATTGATACCCGATGCTCTCCATACGTCTCCCAAGGCACATACGACATTCTGCTGCCTCATCTCCCGTACAGATTTTATTGTCATATAACATATATTTTTTCCGAACATCGGTTGGCGACAAGTTTGGCATAACTACATTAGCACCCGCTAAAATTCCTTTTTCTCGGCCTAGTGGGTGAATGGTTCCAAGTGCAGTCGTTGCAGGTAGCAACACATGTGGATGTATAAGTCTAATAATACTTAATAACCGTAGTGTCATCTCTAGCGTTCCCTGTATCTGGTCAGCAAATGGAGTATCCTTATGGGGGATAAATGGTCCTATTCCTACCATATGTGGTTCTAACTCTTTAATAAATTCTAGGTCATCAATTAAGTTATCCACAGTCTGCTCCGGTGAACCAACCATAAATCCACAACCCACCTGATATCCTATGTTCTTTAAGTGGATAAGACACTGCTTCCTCTTCTTCAGTGACATCTCACTTGGATGTAACTTACCGTAATGTTCCTCATTCGCTGTCTCATGTCTTAGTAGATACCGGTCTGCCCCTGCATCAAATAAACGTTTATAGCTATCGTAACTACGTTCTCCTAAAGATAATGTAATTGCACAGTCTGGATATTCCTTCTTAATAGAGCGAACAACCTCCTCAAGTCGATCATCTGTAAAGTAGCTGTCCTCTCCTCCTTGTAAGACAAAGGTTCGAAATCCCAGTTCATAGCCGGTCTTACAACATAGTAAGATGTCCTCCTCAGTTAATCGATACCTAGAAGCATTCTGATTCGATCTCCGTATCCCACAATAGTAACAATCATTCTTACAATAATTTGTAAACTCAATTAACCCTCTTGTGTAGACATCATGACCGTAGATCTGATGGCTCACGTCTCTAGCCTTTTGTGCGAGATACTCTTGTTCCTCCTCAGTAATATTGGTTAATAACTCTTGAAATTCATCTCTTGATAACATATGATTCTCTGCTAAACGATTGATTATATTCTTCATAGCCACCTCACAATATATTAATTTTAGGGATTTGAGAAACTCTTTATATTAACGAATGTATCTCAATTCCTATATTAAACATTAGAATACGCTGTCTTAGCGCTAACTCCTGATAATCTTCCAATCTTTCCTGCTAATGCACTTATAATGTCTTGTGGTGCATCAATTGCTATACTGATGATATTAATCTTTCTTTCTCGATACGGTATCCCCATCCGTCCAATAATATATGTACCATATTCATGAAGAAGCTGATTCATCTCTTCAATAGAATCATTACTTTCCACTATAATTCCAATGACAGCTACTCTAGTTTCCACGTTAATAAACATCTCCTTTCCGGGAATAAATACTACATAAAAATACCCTTAATTTGCATAAGCGCACTAAGGGTATTAACATACGATTTATGTTTTTACTCACGTCTTTTGATTTGGAACGTATCCTTACCATCAGTACGATCTTATTGATTATATTTTATCATTTTGTATATATTTGGTCAAATGATACTTAGTAAATTCGTTTATTTTTGTATATCTCTATATCGATCAGGAAGTTCGTAGTCCTTAATATGTTTATGTTGTTTCAAGGTTAAATCACCTGCATAATCCACAACATATGTTAGTTCATCATATCCAACAGCATCATGTGGTCCGATTACGGGAGTGATACCCACCAACATCTCATAACCGGATTGGATCGGCCTAAGATGCATCAACTTCATCTCATATAAAAAATACTCTAAAGGTACTATGAATCGTTTATCATAGTATTCACTCAAATCTTTTTCAATATTATTACGTAACAACGCTACTATTGTCTGTGACTTAAGATCTTCTTCTGAAACTGCTTCCATTGAAAGCGTCTCTACTTTTTTCTGTTCCATATAGTCTGCCGTACATAAAATTACAGCAAATAAAAAAAGTAGAACACATACAATTGATTGGAAGGTTGACTCCGTAATTGGTTTTTGCATAACTTCTCCCACTGCCCTTATTCATACATTTATGCATATGCGAATAGGTTTGTGGATATGCCAAGCCAACTAGTCTTTATTGTTCTAGTCTCTTCAATCTTTTTACTTCTATTATAATATATATTAATGCAATGATTGATGCTAATCCATCTGATAGCGCATTGCTAATATAGATACCATTTACTCCACGCTTAGGTGCAAGAACAAGTATTGCTGGTACTATAATTACTCCATAACGCAAAAAAGACAACATACTACTTCTTTTTGCCCTGCCAACCGCCTGAAAATACTGTGAACTTACGGTCTGTAAACCGATCAGTGGTAACATACATAAATATATCTTAATACCTACCGATGCATTCTCTACTAAAATCGGATCATCGGAAAACATACCTACTATCCCACTTGGATAGACCTGTATTACTATAAACAAAATTGCTGATAACACAAATCCATACAAGAGTGCCAGTTCTAAGGATCTTCTTACTCGGTCATATCTCTTTGCACCAAAGTTATATCCACATATTGCATTGTTCCCCTGAACAATTCCGAATATGACCATATGGTAAAAACTAAATATACTCGCCATAATTGTAACTGCCGCAATATCTAGATCCGTACCATAACGTAGCAAACTATTATTTATAAAAACATTCACTACTGTAGCAAGTACTTGTACATAAAAAGATGGAAGCCCCATCCTAAATGCTTCTATAAGCAATTGACCTTCATGATTGACCTTACACTTTCTCAGATGAATCATGAAATCCTTTCTTTTCATAAATACGTAAACCACATATATGGTTAGTGTCGCCTGAGAAATAACCGTTGCAATTGCCGCTCCAGCAATACCAAGTTTAAATACAAATATAAAAATTGGATCTAAGATGATATTAAGAATCGACGTTACGACTATGATATTCATTGATGTTTTCGCCTGACCAATGGATCGTAATGAATTGTTTAAACAATAGCCCGGTATTCCAATTATGGAACCAACAATTATAACTACAATATATTCTTTCGCATAAGGATATACTTCTTTTGATATAGCTAGCAAATCTAAAATCGGATCAAGAAAAATCATAAATAATCCGGCAAAAACAATTAAAAACACTATGATGGACTTAAATGCTAAATATAATATAGCTTCTGCCTCTTCCTTTTTCTCCTCACCTAACTTAATAGAAATGAGTGAAGATGAGCCAACGCCAACTAACAATATAAATGCCATCTGTAGAATCTGTATAGGCATTGTTATACCCACTGCTGTCAATGCATATGAGCTTATCTTACCTACGTATATCCTATCTACAATATTAAATATAGCACTACTTAGCATTCCAAGAATAGCTGGAATACTAAGTTGCCATAATAACCGATTTACTTTTTCTGTTCCTAAATTCTGTTTCACTTTGATTCCCTTCCTATAATATTGATATCATTATTGAAATAGTAAATAATTCTCTTACTTAGTATAGTATCAGAAACAAAGCATCTATACAATCTTCTTTCACCTACTAACCCGTTTTCCCTTTATTATGAATACTTAAGTTTCTAATATTGTTTAAGAACTTAATTATTCCGACTTAAAGAAAGTCTACATTATGATTATAAGGTCTTTATAAGGATTATTAAGTCTTTCCTATTTCGTATTAGCTTAATAATCCATTGTTAAAAGGGCTATCCATTTTATTCTCTTGGATACCCCTTTTTTCTCTCATATACAATTCTTAATATATCTCACTCGGATCAACTTCTGTATATCCTTCTAAGTCAGGAAGTTCAATTGCTTCTACTGATTTCCCTGGATTACGATAAACCATATCCATGTCCATATTCATCTTCATTGCTTGGCCTTCTACATCCAGATCAAGTACAAGACTCATCTTAACTGCTGAAAAATATCCATCTTTATTAATTGTTGTCTCTACATTTCCCTCAATTCCCGAGTATGAACCACTATCAATATCAGTACCTAAGTCTGCCAACATATTCTTAATATATTCTGTCATCTTTTCACCATCTAACTTAAAGGTAACAATTGTATTATCACCTTCCTTAGTAGCTACAATGTCTTTCATATACTTCGATAAGTCACCTGTCTGCATGGTACTCTCATTAACTTTATCGAGCATATCTGCGTAATTCATTGCGTACTTCATCTTCTGCCCGAAAGTTTCAACATAATAATATCCGTCAGTATAGAACATTTTCATATCCAAATCCATGCCCAACATAGACATCTTAGTATCAGCAAGATACTTCATATCTTCTGTACCTGCTCCAGTCATTTTAATGTCCATATCCATACTCATATCCATGGTTTCTTCGCCTTGAATCATTGCCATTTTCAAATTTGCCGTTGCAGCCATGTCTTTTAAATCAGCCATTTTCTTTGCTGCCTCTTCATACATGATTGCTGGATCAACACTTTTCGTTGCTTCCTTACTTTTCGAACAGCCCATTAAGCTTAATACCATCAATAAACTTAATAGAAATACGATTCTCTTTTTCATATAACCCTCCATACTGATAAAAATTAGGTGAATGCTAAAATACCATTTACTTATTTCCAAGTTAGTATCCCAATATACTTCATTGGTTTTATAGTATCAATTGATAATACTTATATCCCATATTCTATCCTTTTTTAAGGAATTTTAAAAGGGATTGTTGAAATATGTTTTTTTAATACGTTTACACACCAGTAAAAAGACAATCTTTATGGTATTTTATAGATTTACGCATAATACATATCCGCACTCTACACATGCCTTTAAAAGATTGTCGTTTTACTGTTACATCTCACTTTATTGAATTTTAATCTAAACTAAATACGTGTATTTATCTACGATTACGATCTCTAAAGAACTCGCGGTCTCTGAAAAGGTCTGTTAAATCTCGATCTCTAAAGAAGTCTATAACACCATCTCTGAAATCTCGGTCTCTAAAGAAGTCTCGATCTTCATCCCTGAAATCCCGATCTCTAAAGAAGTCTCGATCTTCATCCCTGAAATCCCGATCTCGGTCCCTATCCATGTCTCGGTCCCTGAAGAAATCTCGGTCTCGGTCCCTGTCTCGGTCTCTGAAGAAATCTCGGTCTCTATCTCGGTCTCTATCTCGGTCTCTATCTCGAAAACCATCTCTATTAATAGGCATTATAGGAACTTGCTTAACTGGTTGCTGCAATTCTTGTTCACTAATATGTCCACAATCCTCATACTTCATCATAAATCTCCTAATCATTACTTTTTATACACATTAAATCATATGCATAATAACATCAACATGTTCTTGCAACAGGAGGAAAGTCCAAATCATTTTACTAAAAATTAAAAGGGGGTTCTTTTTTCCTTTATAGTATTTCTTCCGATTTGAGAAGTTTCCTAATAATAGATAAAAGGCTACTCCCAACCCATTATCAGGTTAAGAGTAGCCTTCCTTTATAAAATTACATTACCTTCTCAACACCAAGTACAGTATTCTCACCATTCAAATCCCATTCTTTTGTAAATCCACTCATAGTACCGATATGGATTTCTTCTGCAAGAACCTCTGATTTGATTTGGTCAGCATTCTTCTTGATTACTTCTTTGATAACATCATTACCGTCTTGGTATACAACGATATGATCCATTACCTCAAAGCCAGCATCTTTACGCATTGTTTGAATCTTACTGATGATTTCACGTACATAACCTTCTTCGATTAATTCTTCCGTAAGGTTTGTATCAAGTACTACTGTGATACCATAATCCGAATTTGATTCATAACCTTCCATCTGTGCTGCGTCTATTAATAAATCTTCTTTATCAAGAACTTCTTCTACACCATCAAGTGTAATCGTAAGTTTGCCTGTTTCGTTAAGAGAATCCATAGCTGCATTGCCATCAAGGTTTGCTAATACTTCTTTCAATGCATTTAATTGTTTACCAAATCTCTTACCAAGGGTACGAAGTTGTGGTTTGAAACTATAAGAAGTGAAGTCTCTTACATCATCTGTGAAAGTAACTTTCTTAACATTTAACTCTTCTTCGATAATTTCCTGGAAGTATTCTGATAAGGAAACATCACCTTTTACATACATGTTGCCAATTGGTTGACGGTTTTTGATGTTAGCAGTGTTTCTACAAGCACGGCCAAGTACAACGATATCCAGTACATCTTCCATATTCTTCTCAAGTTCTTTATCAATGTGAGCTTCATTGTACGCTGGGAAGTCACATAGATGAATACTTTCTGGAGCTGTTTTATCAATACTTCTTACTAAGTTTTGATAGATGTCTTCTGTCATGAAAGGTACCATTGGTGCTGCTGCCTTACAAAGTGTTACTAAGGAAGTGTAAAGAGTCATGTAAGCATTAATCTTATCTTGTTCCATTCCTTTTGCCCAGAAGCGTTCACGACAACGTCTTACATACCAGTTACTTAATTCATCAACAAATTCTTGTAATGCTCTTGCTGTTTCTGGAATCTTATACGCCGCTAGGTTTTCATCTACTGTCTTAACTACTGTATTTAATTTAGATAATAACCATTTATCCATTACAGATAATTTATCATAATCTAATGTGTATTTTGTTGCATCAAAGTTATCGATATTAGCGTATAATACGAAGAATGCATACGTATTCCATAGAGTCCCCATGAATTTACGTTGACCTTCCATAACTGCTTTTCCATGGAAACGATTTGGTAACCATGGTGCACTATTAACATAGAAGTACCAACGGATTGCATCTGCGCCGTATTGGTCTAATGCATCGAAAGGATCTACTGCATTTCCTTTTGATTTGGACATCTTCTGCCCATTCTCATCTTGAACGTGACCAAGAACAATAACATTCTTATAAGGTGCTTTGTTGAATAATAATGTTGATTCTGCAAGTAAGGAATAGAACCAACCTCTTGTTTGGTCAACTGCTTCTGAGATGAAGTCAGCAGGGAATTGTTGTTCGAATAAATCTTGATTTTCGAATGGATAGTGATGTTGTGCGAATGGCATTGCTCCTGAATCGAACCAACAGTCGATAACTTCAGGTACACGTTGCATCTCCTTACCACATTTCTCACATGGGAACGTAACAGCATCGATGAATGGACGGTGAAGTTCAATGTTATCAGGACAATTGCTCGATAATTCTTTAAGTTCTGCAATGCTTCCGATAGAATGCATATGTCCACATTCACATTCCCATACGTTAAGTGGAGTACCCCAGTAACGATTACGGCTAACACCCCAATCTTGTACGTTCTCTAACCAGTCACCGAAACGACCTTTACCGATGCTTTCTGGAATCCAGTTAATTGTGTTGTTGTTACGGATTAAGTCTTCCTTAACAGCGGTCATCTTAATGAACCATGATTCTCTTGCATAGTAGATTAATGGAGTATCACATCTCCAACAGAATGGGTAGCTGTGTTCGAATTTAAGCGCTTTGAATAATAATCCTTTTTCGCCTAATAGACGGAATACGATTTCATCAGCCTTCTTACAGAATACGCCTGCCATATCTGTACATTCTGGTTTCATTTCACCTTTTTCGTCTACTAATTGAACGAATGGAAGATCATATCTACGACCAACTTTCGCATCGTCTTCACCGAATGCAGGTGCAATATGAACAACACCGGTACCATCTGATAATGTAACGTAAGTATCGCATACTACATAGTAAGCTTTCTTAGTTGGTTCTGCGTAGCCAAATAATGGTTCATATTCTTTGTATTCTAAGTCAGTACCAACGTAATTTTCTACGATTTCATATACGCCATCGATTACAGAAAGTAACGCTTCTGCTAAGATATAGTATTCTGTTTTAACAGCAGTATCTTCTTCGCCTTCTTTAACAACATCACCTTTTGCGTTAACAGAAACTTTTACTTTAACGTAAGTTTCATTTGGGTTAACACATAGCGCAACGTTTGATGGCAATGTCCAAGGAGTTGTTGTCCATGCTAAGATGTATTCGTCTTCTACATCCTTTAATTTGAATTTTGCAATTGCTGATTTTTCTTTAACATCCTTATAACCTTGCGCTACTTCGTGTGAAGATAACGGAGTTCCACATCTCGGACAGTAAGGAACAATTTTGTGCCCTTTGTATAATAATTCTTTATCCCAGATTTGCTTTAATGCCCACCATTCAGACTCAATGAAGTTATTATCATAAGTTACATAAGGATTTTCCATGTCTGCCCAGAAACCAACTGTAGCTGAGAAATCTTCCCACATACCTTTGTATTTCCATACGGATTCTTTACATTTATCAATGAATGGTTCCAAACCGTATTCTTCAATTTGTTCTTTTCCATCTAATCCTAATAATTTTTCAACTTCAAGTTCTACTGGAAGTCCATGTGTATCCCAACCAGCTTTTCTAGGAACCTTGTAACCTTTCATTGTCTTATATCTAGGAATCATATCCTTGATTACTCTTGTTAGAACGTGACCAATATGTGGTTTACCATTCGCTGTTGGTGGACCATCATAGAATGTATAAGTCTCTCCTTCTTTTCTTGAATCAATACTCTTCTCAAAGATCTCGTGATCTTTCCAGAACTTCTCTACGTTTTTTTCTCTCTCAACAAAGTTAAGATTCGTGGATACTTTATCGTACATGATTTCCCTCCTAAATTATGATTAAAATAAAAAAACTCCCACCCTTAAACAGGATGAGAGCACTATGCTTTCATGAAACCACCTATTTAACATACTCCGTCTAAGACTTTTATATGTGCTCCGATAACGGCGGAATCCGGCGACGACCTACTTGATTTAAGAACACCTTAGCGTTCTACCTCTATCTGAGATACATTCTTTCAGTCTGCTACTTCGGAGTGATATTCACAATCTGTTACTCCCATTCGGCTTCCACTGTCCCGAACTCGCTTTTGGTTTCTCTTAATTGCTACTGTCTCCATCAACGTATTTTGGTGCTATATTTTATTATTTTTTATCATAGTATAGGATTTGGTAAATGTCAAGGGGTTTTACCACTTAAAAACTGTACTAGCATAAGTTATCTGACTATAACTATGCCAATATTAATTTTATGAGTCTCTTTTACCTTCTTAATATCTCTGATAATTACTTCTGCAAATTCCTACTGTAATTTATGTAGACTGCCCAATCCCCATAATAGGTAATAACCGCTTTCTTACCGTCTTTTGTTATCGTTAATGTAATTTTATTAATAGCACTTTTTTCTTTTGGTGACAGATTCTTATTACCCCTTGCTTCTAACTCTTCACAATACGCATATAATTTCTTTTGTTCTGATTTAGAAAGAGATGATATCCTGTCTTTACTTTTCCAGGTAATTACCTCTCCTGAATTTTCTGTCTTATCTGATTTTGGTTTACCAAGTTCCTTCTCCATATTCGCTTTCAGAGTATCAGCATCAAAATCATCATATTGTAATACAACTGCTGATAATGCATTCACAGGGTAACTATGTTCATCTTGCGTATTTAATTCTCCATCTGTAATTAACAGATTCACGATCCCCTTCATCCCATATGCCTCATAAGCATCGCTTAAGCGGACTATGGTGTAAGCGGAGTTTTCTTTCGGTTCAATGATTTTTGCATTTTGTGTTGTTAATTGCAAAGTATTAACAACCTCCTGAAGACTCATTCCCCAAGTAAGCTTGTCAAACATAGGTATATAGCCATACTGTTTATTTTGTTTTCCACAACCACCGAAAGTCAAAATAAGCAATACCACCATACAACTAAGAATGAATGGCTTTTTGCTCATACTACCTCCTCTTCTCCTTCCTATAATAATTGTTCTCGTCATTTACGAAACCTAGTTAACAAATTACCATTATTAGGATGTTACTTATGTCCCTATTATAGCATTATTAACTTCTTCAAATCTACCATGTTTCATATTCTTTTTTTTACCTTTTGTGACAGTATCTATAGTGAAATTAGATATTTCTGCACATACTATTATAAATTACTCAAAGGAGAATCTTATGCGTCCCACACAAATCTATTATGAACCAAATATAGAGCAATATACTTTAGGAAAAGAACTAAAAGAAAAATTCTCTGATATTCCTTGGATTCCTATTGAAAATCATAACAATATCGAAGAATTACGCTCAAAAGAAAACTCGGAATTTCGTAACTTGAAACAGTTATTGATTATTGGTACACGTAAAACTCATAAATATGTTGAAAACCACAAAGTTTCCGATTACTTAGTGCCTTATACCTCATCTGGTTGTACTGCCATGTGTCTTTACTGCTATCTCGTTTGTAATTATAATAAATGTTCATACCTTCGTCTTTTTGTTAATCGAGAACAGATGATGGATCGCTTAATTCGATATAGTACCCGTAGCGATAGGGAACTCACCTTCGAGATAGGAAGTAATAGTGATTTGATTTTAGAGAACGAGGTTACAGGTAACTTACCTTGGACTATAGATAATTTTACAAAATGTAAAAAGGGTAGCATTACGTTCCCAAGTAAATTCAGTATGGTTGATCCTTTATTACCTCTGAATCATCAAGGTAGAGTAATCTTTCGTATGTCCGTTAACCCGGAGGAGGTAATTCGGAATATCGAACTTGGCACTTCTTCCTTAGATAAACGTATCGAAGCAATTAATAAAATGGCCGAAGCAGGTTACAAAGTAGGTATACTCGTCGCACCTGTTATTATGGTGGATAACTGGAAAGCGATATATTCCCAGTTATTCGATCGTTTAGAAGCCGAACTTTCTGAAAAGATGAAAAAACAAATGTTCATTGAAGTGATTTTTATGACGTACAGCTTTGTTCATAGAAAAATTAATGCTGAGGCATTTCCTGAATCTATCGAACTCTTTGATCAGGAGAAGATGACTGGACGTGGAATGGGAAAATACTGTTATCGGAATACCCTACGGTCAGAGGGAGAGATTTTCATTCATGATGAATTAGAACGACGCTTTGGTCCTGGTAGGATTTTGTATATCTGTTAATGTTTTTACTTCTTCTTTCCGATATTCATTATAGAAAAGATATCCGAATATAAAAAATTTTGTCGAGACTTCTTGATACAATTTATTGAATTCGGTTCATGGATGGGTATAGACAGAATGGATTTTGTCCTTTTCAAATTCTTGTATGGTTTGAAAGGAGTATAATTATGATTGCAACTACTAATTCTTTAAACACGGTATCTTCCTATTGTAACGAATTATTAAAAAAACAGGTAGATACTACTGGATCTGGTTTTACGTTAACTAAGGAAGAGAAAGAGAACTTCCTATCTACAGTCAAAACAGACACCTATACTTCAACTAATAGCTCTTTTACCAACGTTACAGCTACCTCTGATGTGTACACCAATCTAATCTATAACAATGTAATCAATCTATCCAGGCAATCTCCCTATGGAGCTATGGCTAATGCTTCTAATCTTATTGCTTACAATGGTGTTACTTATCAATATTCTTCTACAACTAACTGTCTATGTCTTGGCGATATGAAAGAGGAAGATAACATTCTAAGCATTCCCTTATCAACTGGAGATACCTTGCTTGTAAATCGTAATAACCTTGACGATTTAGCAAAATCAATAGGTATGTTTGTTCCAGCAGATCAAAAGCGTATAATGGATGCAATCTATACGGATGCTAAATGTCGTAGCAAGCAAGTTGAAATCGAAGCAAAAGAAAACGAAGTGTTGGATTCGCTTTTCAAAGACCCTTCAGAAAGTAAAGAAGTTTCTAATGAATAGAATAAAGTGTTAAAAAGACAATCTTTCATAGGTTGCGTGTGAATAGCGAATATATATATTCTCGAATATTATATATTCGCTATCCGCATACAAACCATGAAGATTGTCTTTCTAATAGTGTGTAGAGCACTTATAATTTTACTTTAACTCTGCCAATTTATCGAGTGCACTTTGGTATGCTATATAGTTACTTATATTGAAACCTCGAATAGATGAATTATATTCGTTCACAATCCATTGAAAATACAATTCATAATTCTCTTTACTATCCTCCTCATATCCATAGTCGTATTCGTTGTCCTCTTGATCTACTAAAAGTCGATCTTCTGATAACTCTGCAATAGCTGGTGTTGCATCTAACGATAAATACGTAAGGTACCTGAAATTATCTGATGTCATATATTCATTTGCATTAATATTATATTTGGCTATAACGTAATCCATTCTTCCAAAACTCAAGATCATATAAGCAACTAACGCAGTGGTAAAAAGCCATTTGCCAATTCTGAACTTAGAATGGTAGACATAATACATCATCTGTCCCACAACAAACACTAAAAAGATAAGGAACCATAGTACTAGAAAACGTAGCCTTGTCAGGTCATATACCTTCACATATAGAATCATACGATAGGCCGATGAGATTATCATGACCACTGTACATATACTTAACACAAGAAGGATATGATTTAATATCTTACTTGGCATACATTTAATCTTTAACAATAGAACTAATCCAATATTAATTACAGCCACCCATAGTAGTTGTAGAAATCCTTGCCTAGCATACTCTGCGTATGTAATTCCTTCTGGCAATTCGAATAGCCCCCCAAACAAATAAACAATTTGAATACTACAGAATAGAATATACGTAACAGCGATGATACCCGTCATAATAAGAATCGCATCTGGCTTCCATAGTCTATATTGCTTCTCTTCTGTCTCCATATATCGGATATAGCACGAACAAATTAAACCATAGAATAGAATTGCTGGTATGAATATAAAACATGCACCCCTAATAATCTGGTATCCATTGGTAATATTAATTGCTTGGAAAGGAAAGCGTAATATATTACCAAAAACGGCATCCGCCTGTGAAAGCAGCGGCAAAACTACTCCTAGAAATACTGTTGCAAGTACAATTCCTAACGTAATACTCTTACTCTTCTCAAAGTTGCCTCTCTTAAATCGAATCTTCCCCTTTGAATGTTTAAAGAAGTATCTAGAACAGACAAAGGTGCCTGAGACACATCTACCAATGGTCATTATAAAACCTTGTATTCCCATCACTTTATCTGCAAGATAACATCTACATAAGGTAATCAGATATAAAATAATAATTCCAACTGTGTTAAGGAAGATTATTAAAAAATTAGTTGTTAGAACCGTTGATATCGCTAGTAAAAAAGAACAAGCTACATATCCCGCACAATGTTTATTAAACAGTATTCCTTGGCTCTTCATCGTCTTCCATGTAATAGCATACAAACCCACTAGAAACAACGGATACACGAATCCTGCTATATTAATATAGAAATCATAGAAACAGAAATAGAATAGTAGGCCAAGCAAGATTGCCCCCACTAAGTATTTTCCTGCTTCTGCTGCTATGGAATTTAATTTCTCGATTCTTTTCTTTTGCTCTTCACTTCTTCTAAGCGCTTCCTGTTGCCAGAGATCCTTCGCCTCTATGGAAACCTTATTACCTTCTGATTGCATATCCATAATAAAAAGCAGCTCCTTTCTACCTCATACATCTATCTTATATGACCCTCTTTTATTTTTCGTCAGGTACAAACTCAAGCACATCACCTGGCTGACACTGCAAAACCTCACATATCTTATCCAATGTATCAAAGCGTATGGCTTTTGCTTTTTGATTTTTCAAAATAGATATATTCGCCATTGTGATTCCTACTCGCTCTGATAACTCTGTTACACTCATCTTACGTTTCGCTAGCATAACATCAATATTAACAATAATTGCCATGAATTCTCCTCCTGGTTCCTCCTAACTATATGGTTAAATCATTCTCGTCCTTCATCTTACTTGCTTTTTGTACCAAATGTCCCAGTACTGCCGCTATAACAGAAATTGCGATTCCTTCAATAACAACAAGGATACCTAGTACAAGAATGCTTATATGCATCATTTGGAACACACTAAAGAGTACAATGCCTAAAAACAATAGGAAACTATCTACGATTGCTAACTTACTAATGATCGCTAATGCTTTCGCATTCTTTATAGAGAAAGAATTGTCATTCCTAATCTCATTGCAAATCCCCCAGAATATACCTAATACAACATAACAAGGGATTCCTAATACCCATATAAATAACAACCATGGCATATACCACCCCGAATATCTTGAGTTCAAACATACAATATCCCTTCCATAGGCTGGTATAACTAGAAACAATATAATGGTAAGCATAACCGTCACTAGTATCGTGATGCATTTTAGCCATTTTGATAGTTTTTGCTGATTCATAACAAACCTCCTGATTTCCAACTCATTTTCCTTAATTATACTACTACCATTCTGAATGTCAATAGTTTTTTATCGTTTTACGATATATTTTTATTGTAAAATACATACTAAAACTACTATAGACTGAGTTGTAGCACGAGATGCCACTTTGTAATTCGAAACGCAGTTTTTGTATTCGAGAAGTAAGACTTTGTAAACGAAAAGCCACTTTTGCAAGTGAAATGTAGAGTTTTGTAACTGAGAAGCCATATTTGTAATCTAAATGCAGTTTGATTTTCAGCTTTTTCTGCTGTATGATGATAATTATAGGCATGCCAAAGGGAGGTCGACTCCCTCTCGATTTTTTTGTAATCGGAGAATCCACCCCTTTATTCCTTAGACAGATAAATGGTTGGCGGCACGTTAATAATTATTTTTTGAGAAGTGCAGGTTTTAGCATGATGTCGCCGGCGGCTACCGGCTTACATCCAAGCTTTTCTAAAACATCTTCTCCATGATAAAAGCTGAATGTTTCGTATGGGCTACG